>NZ_BAGL01000079.1 GCF_000308875.1 Nocardia transvalensis NBRC 15921 | reverse complement strand
GACGGCGTGCGGCTGCCCGGCCTCGACGTCACCGCCGACGCCATCGAACCCGGGGCGGCGTCCTGGGATCTGCAATTCACCCTCGTCGAGTCGTACACGGGGGAGCGGCGGGCCGACGGCATCGCGCTGCGCCTCGGCTACGCCACCGATCTGTTCGACGACGCGACCGCCGACCATCTGACCCGGCGCTTCCTCGCCGTCCTGTCCGCGGTCGTCCGCGATCCGCAGATCGTCGTCGGCGATATCGACCTCCTCGACGATCGCGAGCGGACCGCCCTGGCGCCCGCGGCCGGCGAACCCGCCACCGCGCCGGTCACGCTCGCCGACTACTTCCGCGCGGCCGTCCGCCGTCGCCCCGACGGTGACGCCGTGCGCGCGGGCTCGCGGAGCCTGAGCTACCGCCGCGTCGACGACTGGTCGGATCAGCTTGCGCGAGAACTCATCTCACACGGCACCGGTCCCGGCGACATCGTGGCGCTCGCCCTGGACCGCTCGGTCGAATCGGTGGTCGCCTCGATCGCCGTCACCAAGACGGGCGCGGCGTTCCTGCCGATCGACCGCCGCTACCCGCAGGACCGCATCCTGCACATGGTGTCCGATTCGCGGGCCCGCCTCGGTATCACCTCCGGGGATCCGGCGGCCCTGCCCGATGCCACGACGTGGCTGCCGATGCCCGAGTTCACCGGCACGGGCTCGCGGCCGATCACCGATCGGGACCGGCTGCGGCCCACCGGAATCGACGATGTCGCCTACGTCATCTACACATCCGGCACGACCGGCCTGCCGAAGGGCGTCGCGGTGACCCACCGCGGCCTGCACAGCTTCGCCACCGAGCAGCAGCGGCGGTACCGCGTCGACGAGCAGTCGCGCACACTGCATTTCGCGTCGCCGAGCTTCGACGCCTCGATCCTCGAGATACTGATGGCGCTCTGCGGCCCGGCGACCATGGTGATCGCGCCGACCGACGTCTACGGCGGCGACGAACTGGCGGAACTGCTCGACCGCGAGCACATCACGCACGCCTTCGTGACCCCGGCGGCGCTGGCCAGTATCGAGGCGGCGCGCTGGCCGCTGCCGCGGCTGCGCTGCCTGGTCGTGGGCGGCGAGGCGTGCGGCGCGGAACTGGTCGAGGCATGGGCCCCCGGCCGCACCATGCTCAACGCCTACGGACCCACCGAGGCCACGGTCGCCGCGATCATCTCCGAGCCGATGCGGCCCGGGGATCCGGTCGTCCTCGGCGACGGCCCGATTCGCGGTGCGGGCCTGGCGGTCTTGGACCACCGGATGCATCCGGTCCCGCCCGGCGTGACGGGTGAGCTGTATCTGGCGGGCGCGGGCCTGGCTCGCGGCTACCAGCACCGGCCCGGCCTGACTGCGCAGCGGTTCGTCGCGAATCCGTTCGGTGGAGGCGGCGCGCGGCTCTACCGCACCGGCGACCTGGCGCGCTGGACCGCGGCCGGACAGCTCACGCTGGTCGGCCGCGCCGACGACCAGGTGAAGATCCGTGGCTTCCGCATCGAGCTGAGCGAGATCAACGCCGTCGTCTCCGCCTGCCGCGACGTGCGATTCGCGCACAGCGAGGTCCGTCGCGACCCGTCGGGCACCCCTCGGATCGTCACCTATGTGGCGGTCGTCGACGGAACCGAGCTGGACGTGGAAGCGATCCGCGGCCGGGCCGCCGACCGGCTGCCCGCGCACATGATGCCCTCGGCCTTCGTGGAACTGCCGTCGATCCCGGTCACCCCGGCCGGCAAGCTGGATCGAAAAGCGTTGCCGGAGCCTGACTTCGGGCTGTCTGTGCCCGCCGGCCGGGAACCCGCGACGCCCACCGAGATCCTGGTGGCGGCGGTGATGGCCGATATCGTCGGGCACACACCGGTATTCGCCGATCACAACTTCTTCGAACTGGGCGGCAACTCGCTGTCCGCGACGCAGCTCGTCTCGCGTGTCGGGGCCGCAACCCACCGGAAGCTGCCCGTGCGGGCGGTATTCGAGCATCCGACACCGGCCGGACTGGCCGCGGTGCTCGACAGCGCCGACCGCGGCGGACCGGTGCTCGGGCGGCGGGAGCGGCCCGCGCGGGTGCCACTGTCGATGGCCCAGCAGCGGCTGTGGTTCCTCAACCGGTTCGATACGTCCTCGGGCGCGTACAACATCCCGATCGCGCTGCGCCTGCGCGGCGATCTGGATGTGGTGGCGCTGCGGCACGCGCTGCGCGACGTGGTCGAGCGGCACGAGTCGCTGCGCACGATCTTCCCCGACTCCGGGGACGGTCCGGCCCAGGTGGTCGTCGCGGCCGAGTCCGCCGCGATCACGCCGCCCGTGCTGTTCGTGCCCGCCGACCGGGTGGAGTCCCGGGTCCGGGCGCTGGCGCGGCGCGGATTCGACCTCACGACCGATATCCCGCTGCGCGGTGAACTGCTGCGCACCGGCGACCACGAATTCGTGCTGGTCCTGGTCGTGCACCACATCGCCGCCGACGGCTGGTCGATGACGCCGCTGGCCACCGACGTCGCGGCGGCCTACCAGGCGCGCCACGCCGGACGGCCGCCGGAGTGGCCGCCGCTGATCGTGCAGTACGCCGACTACACGCTGTGGCAGCACGAGATGCTCGGCGACGAGACCGATTCCGGCAGTGTCGCGGCGACCCAGCTGGAGTACTGGCGCGGCGCGCTGGCCGGGCTGCCCGAATGCCTCGACCTGCCGACCGATCGGCCGCGGCCGGCGGTGGCGTCGCACGCCGGGGCCACGGTGATCTCCCGCATCGGCGCCGAGACCCACGCCCGCCTCGCCGACCTGGCCCGCGCCCACGACGCGAGCGTGTTCATGGTGCTGCACGCGGCCCTGGCGATACTGCTCGCCCGGCTCACCGGCGGCGCCGACGTCCCGATCGGCACGCCCATCGCCGGCCGCGCCGACGAGCAGCTGGAACGGCTGGTCGGCATGTTCGTCGGCACACTGGTGCTACGCACCGAGGTGGACGAGGACCGCTCGTTCGCCGAATTCCTGGAGGCGGTGCGCGAGGTCGACCTGAACGCGTACGCGCACGCCGACATCCCGTTCGAACGGCTGGTGGAACTGCTCAACCCCACCCGCTCCACGGCCCACCACCCGCTGTTCCAGGTCATGCTGTCGGTGCACAACGCCGGGCCCGTGCAGTTGCGGCTGCCGAATATGGATATCGAACTGGAGCAGGCCGATTCGGGCATCGCGAAGTTCGACCTCCAATTCGAACTCACCGAGACCCAGACCGCGGACCGGCGGCCGGACGGCATCGAGGTGCGCCTCGACTACGCGACCGACCTGTTCGACCAGCGCACCGCGCAGCAGATCGTCCGCCGGTACCTGCTCGCCCTGGACGCGGTGGTGAGCGACCCCGCGGCGAGCGTCGCCGCCGCCGGAGTGCTGCTCGACGAGGAGTACGCGGCGGTCGTCCCGGCCCGCGGGCGCGGACCGGTCACGGTCTCGACGCTGCCCGACCTGTTCGCCGCGGCGGCGGCCGATACCGACCGCATCGCGGTGCGGTCCGACCTCGCCGAGATGAGCTACCGCGAACTCGACGCCCGCTCGAACCGGCTGGCGCGCATGCTGATCGGGCGTGGGATCGGCCCCGGCGACTTGGTCGCGCTCGGCATGACCCGCTCGGTCGACTCGATCGTCGCGACCATCGGCGTGGCCAAGGCGGGCGCGGCCTACCTGCCGGTCGACCCGAACTATCCGCAGGACCGCATCCGGCACATGGTGTCCGACTCCGGGGCCCGGATCGGACTCACCACCGACGCCGAGGCCGGCAGCCTCCCCGAGGGCGTCGAATGGCTGAGCGTCGCGGATCTGTTCGCCTCCTGCGCGGCCCCGATCACCGACGCCGAGCGGGTGCGCCCGCTGACGGCCGACGATCTGGCCTATGTCATCTACACCTCCGGATCGACCGGTGTGCCCAAGGGCGTGGCCGTCACCCACCGCGGGCTGGCCAACTTCGCCGCCGAGCAGCGCGACCGCTACGGCGTCGAACCCGTGTCGCGCACACTGCATTTCGCCTCGCCCAGCTTCGATGCCTCGGTGCTGGAGCTGCTCATGGCGCTGTGCGCGGGCGCGACCATGACGGTGGCGGCGACCGATATCTACGGCGGTGACGACCTGGCCGGACTGCTCGAGCGCGAGCGGATCACGCACGCCTTCATCACCCCGGCCGCGCTGGCCAGTATCGATGCCACCCGCTGGCCGCTGCCGCAGCTGCGGACGCTGGTGGTGGGCGGCGAGGCGTTCGGGCCGGAGCTGGTGGCGGCGTGGGCGACCGAACACGCGATGTTCAACGCCTATGGACCATCGGAAGCGACTGTCGCACCGGCCCTTTCGCACGCGCTGCGGCCGGGCGGGCCGATCGTCCTGGGCGGCCCGATTCGCGGCGTCGACCTCATCGTCCTGGACGCGCGGCTGCGGCCGGTGCCCAGGGGCGTGGTGGGGGAGCTGTACGTCGGCGGGGCGGGCCTGGCCCGCGGCTACCTCCGGCGTCCGGGCCTGACCGCCGGGCGGTTCGTCGCGAACCCGTACGGCGGCACCGGAACTCGTCTCTATCGCACCGGCGACCTGGTGCGCTGGACCGGGACTGGCGAGCTGCTGTTCGTCGGGCGCGCGGACGACCAGGTGAAGATCCGCGGCTTCCGGATCGAACTCGGCGAGATCACCGAGGTGATCGCCGCGCATCCGGGAATCCGCTTCGCGCACACCGAGGTGCACTCCGCCGACGGCACGGCCCGCATCGTCAGCTACGTGGTGGCCGGGGACGCGGTCGACGCGGCGGCCGTGCGCGCGCACGCCGCGACGGCACTGCCCGGGCACATGGTGCCCGCCGCGGTGATGCTGCTGCCCGAGATCCCGCTGACGCCCTCGGGCAAACTGGACCGGAAGGCGCTGCCGGAACCGGTCTTCGGGGCCGATGCTCCGGGCCGGGAACCCGCCACCCCCGCCGAGGAACTGGTGGCCGCCGTGATGGCGGAGGTCGCGGGCCTGCCGTCGATCGGCGCCGAGCAGAACTTCTTCGATATCGGCGGCAACTCGCTGTCCGCGACCCGGGTGGTCGCGATGATCGCGGCCCGGACCGGCGCCCGCCTGGCCGTGCGGACGGTCTTCGAGGCCCCGACGCCCGCCGACCTGGCGGCACTGCTGGACGCCATGGATCCGGACGCACTCACCGGGCACCCGGAGCTGGTGGCCGCCGAACGCCCGCAACGGATTCCGCTGTCCTCGGCGCAGCGGCGGCTGTGGTTCCTCAACCGCCTCGAACCGGAGTCGGGCGCCTACAACATCCCGATCGCCCTGCGGCTGCGCGGTGACCTCGACCTCGAGGCCCTGGAGCGCGCGGTCGCCGATGTCGTCGCGCGGCACGAGATCCTGCGGACGGTCTTCCCCGATTCGCCCGAGGGACCCAGCCAGGTGATCGCCGAGGCGATCGACCTCGACTGGACACGCCTCGCGCCCGGCCCGGACGCACTGCCGGAATTCGCCGCCGCCGGATTCGACCTGACCACCGATCCGCCACTGCGCGTGGGACTCTCGCGGGTGGCCGACGACGAGCACGTGCTGGTGCTGGTGCTGCACCACATCGCCGCGGACGGCTGGTCGATGACGCCGCTGGCCGCCGATATCGCGACGGCCTACGACGCCCGCCGCGCGGGAACGTCACCGCGGTGGGAGCCGCTGCCGGTGCAGTACGCCGACTACAGCCTGTGGCAGCGGGCGGTACTCGGCGAGGACGACGATCCGGACAGCGTCGCCGCCCGCCAGCTGGACTACTGGCGCACCCGGCTCGCCGGACTGCCCGAATGCCTGGAACTGCCGGCCGACCGCCCGCGCCCGACGGTCGCGAGCTACCGCGGCGACGTCGTGACCGCCACGGTGCCCGCCGAAACTCACGAGGGGCTGCTCGGGCTGGCCCGCGCGCACGACGCGAGCCTGTTCATGGTGCTGCACGCGGCGCTGGCGGTCCTGCTGGCGCGGTCGTCGGCGACCTCCGACATCGCCGTCGGCACGGCGATCGCGGGCCGCACCGACCAGCGGCTCGATCAGCTGATCGGCATGTTCGTCGGCACCCTGGTGCTGCGGACCGAGATCGAGGGGCGGCGCTCGTTCGTCGAACTGCTGGACGAGGTGCGCGCGAGCGATCTCGACGCCTACGCGCACGCCGACCTCCCGTTCGAGCGGCTGGTCGAGGAACTGAACCCGGCCCGCTCCACGGCCCATCACCCCCTGTTCCAGGTGCTGCTGTCCGTGCACGACGCCGCGCCCGGCGCACTGCGGCTGCCCGGCCTCGAGGTGGCCGCCGAGGAACTGAATTCCGATGTCGCCAAATGGGATCTGCAGGTCACCCTCACCGAGACCTTCGGCGCCGATCAGGAACCGGCCGGACTCGAGCTGTCGCTGACCTACGCCACCGACCTGTTCGACCGGTCCACCGCCGAACGGTTCGAGCAGCGCTTCCGCCGGCTCCTGGCCGCGGTGGTGGACGACGCGTACCGCGCCGTGGGCGATGTCGATCTGCTCGACGACGCCGAACACGCCGCCCTGGTTCCCGCGCGCGGCGCGGCGGCCGGCGCGCCCGCGGTGCTGCCGGATATCGTCGCCGCCGCGGCGGCCCGCGATCCCGAACGCAGCGCGATTCGCTTCGGCGCGGAGACGCTGACCTATCGCGACCTGGACGAACGCTCCAACGCCCTCGCGCGGTCGCTGCTCGCGCGCCGGGTCGGGCCGGGCGATGTGGTCGCCATCGGGTTGCCGCGCTCGGCCGCGTCGATCGTCGCTTCGGTCGCGGTCGCGAAAACCGGTGCGGCGTACCTGCCCATCGATGTGCGCCATCCCGAGGAGCGCATCCGCCACATGCTCGGCGATTCGGGGGCGCGGGTCGGCATCACCTCCGCCGCCGACGCGCCCGCCCTGCCCGCGGACCTGTTCTGGCTCGTCACGCCGGAGACGCCCGAACACGACGCGGCTCCCGTCACCGACGCCGAGCGGATCCGCCCGCCGCACGTGGACGATGTCGCCTACGTGATCTACACCTCGGGATCGACGGGCCTGCCGAAGGGCGTCGCGGTCACCCACCGCGGCCTGGCGAATTTCGCTGCCGAGCAACGCGATCGGTACCGGATCGACCCGGACGCGCGCGCTCTGCACTTCGCCTCGCCCAGTTTCGACGCCTCTGTGCTGGAGATGCTGCTGGCGTGGGGTGTCGGCGCGACGATGGTGATCGCCCCGACCGACGTGTACGGCGGCGACGAACTGGCCGCGCTGCTGGAGCGCGAACAGGTCACCCACGCCTTCATCACGCCCGCCGCGCTGGCCACCATCGACGCCGAGCGGTGGCCGCTGCCGGCGCTGCGCTACCTGGTGGTCGGCGGCGAGAACGTCGGCCCGGACCTGGTACGACGCTGGGCCGGCGACCGGAACATGTTCGACGGGTACGGTCCGACCGAGACGACGATCATGACCGTCATCTCCGATCCGCTGCCCGTCGACGGCCCCGTCGTGATGGGCCGCCCGATCCGGGGAACCACGGCCGTGGTGCTCGACGCCCGGCTGCGCCCGGTGCCGACCGGCGTCGCGGGTGAACTGTACGTCTCGGGATGCGGTCTGGCGCAAGGCTATCTGGGCCGGTCGGCGCTGACCGCCGGACGCTTCGTCGCCGATCCGTACGGGCGGCCGGGCGAGCGGATGTACCGCACGGGCGATGTGGTGCGATGGACGGCGGCCGGTGACCTCGTCTTCGTGGGCCGCTCCGACGACCAGGTGAAGATCCGCGGGTTCCGCATCGAACTCGGCGAGATCACCGCGGTCGCCGCGCGCTGCCCCGATATCCGGTTCGCGCACACCGAGGTTCGTTCCGACGCGGCCGGAAATCCGCTCCTGGTCGCCTATGTGGTCGCGGCGGACGAGACCGCCGGAGCGGTGGCCGAGCCGGTCCGCCGGTATCTCGCCGACCGGCTGCCCTCGCACATGGTGCCCGCGGCGATCGTCGTCCTCGACTCGATCCCGTTGACCCCCAACGGAAAACTGGACCGCGCCGCGCTGCCGGACCCCGAACTCGACGTGGCGACCGCCGGTCGCGCGCCGGTGACGCCGAGCGAGATCCTGGTCGCCGCGGCGATGTCGGCGGTGGTCGGGCACAACGAGATCCGCGCGGACCACAGCTTCTTCGAGCTGGGCGGCAACTCGCTGTCCGCGACGCAGCTGGTGGCCCGCATCGCCGCCGAATCCGGGCAGCACCTGCCGGTCCGGTCGGTCTTCGAGAACCCGACCCCGGCCGCACTGGGGGCGGTGCTGGACAGTGTTGCGGCACAGGGCGTTTCCACGCGTCCGGCGCTGACGGTCCGGTCGCGGCCGGAGCACGTCCCGCTGTCCCCGGCGCAGCAGCGGCTGTGGTTCCTCAACCGCTTCGAGACCGGATCGGGCGCCTACAACATCCCGGCCGCGCTGCGGCTGCGCGGCGCGATCGACGCCACGATCCTGGAGCGGGCCATTCGCGACGTCGCTGATCGGCACGAGGTGCTGCGCACCGTCTTCCCGGACGGGGCGGACGGGCCCGCACAGGTCGTCACCACGGGGGACGAGATCGGGCTGTCCATCATCGATGTGGTCGACGGGCAGTGGCTCTCGGCCGCACGGGAATTCGGCGCGGCGGGGTTCGACCTGACCACCGAGGTCCCGATGCGGGCGGCGCTGTTCCGGATCGCCGCCGACGAGCACGTCCTGGTGCTGGTGATGCACCACATCGCCGCGGACGGCGCGTCGCTGGCGCCGCTGGCGCGCGATATCGCCACGGCCTACACCTCGCGCCGCGCGGGCGCCGAGCCGGACTGGACGCCGCTGCCGGTGCAGTACGCCGACTACAGCATGTGGCAGCGCGAACTGCTCGGCAGCGAGGACGACCCCGAGAGCGTCGCCGCCCAGCAGGCCGCCTACTGGCGGCGAACATTGGCCGACCTGCCGGAATGCCTCGAACTCCCCGCCGACCGGCGGCGGCCGCCGACACCCACCTATCGAGGCGGCAAGACCGCGGCCCGTATCGAACCGGCCGTGCACCGAGGGCTGTCGGAACTCGCCCGGCGGCACGAGGCCAGCGTGTTCATGGTGCTGCACGCCGCGCTCGCGGTGCTGCTGTCGCGGCTGAGCGGCCGCGACGACGTCGCCGTCGGCACCGCGGTCGCCGGGCGCACCGACCACCAGCTGACCGACCTGGTCGGCATGTTCGTCGGCACGCTGGTGCTGCGCACCCGGCTGCGGGCCACGCAGTCGTTCGACGACCTGCTGACTGTGGTGCGCGAGAACGATATCGACGCGTTCGCCCACGCCGACCTGCCGTTCGAGCGGCTGGTCGAGCTGCTGAACCCGATCCGCAGCACCGCCTACCATCCGCTGGTACAGGTCGGTCTGGCCCTGAACAACCAGGCGCCCGCGCGGCTGCGGCTGCCCGGCGTGGAGATCGTCCCCGAGGACGTCGACGCGAATGTCGCCCAGTGGGATCTGCACTTCGGGCTCACCGAATCCGCGCCGGACGGCGACGACACCCACGGCGCGATCGAGGTGGTCGTGCGCTACGCCGCCGACCTGTTCGACGCCGAGACCGCCGACCGGTTTACCGCCCAGTATGTCCGCATCCTGACCGATATCGCGGCGAACCCGCGAGTCGCGGTGGGCGAGATCGACCTGCTCGACGACAAGGAGCGCGACACCCTGGTCCCGGCCCGCGGTGAACCCGCGGCCGAGACCCGCACGCTGCCCGGCCTGTTCGCGGCCGCCGCGTCCGATCCGGACCGGGTCGCGCTGCGGGAGGGCATGGCCGAGCTGAGCTACCGCGGGCTCGACCAGCGCACCAACCGGCTGGCGCGGATCCTCGCCGGGCGCGGCTTCGGCGCGGGCGATGTGATCGCGCTGGCCATGGCCCGGTCCCTGGATTCGGTGGTCGCGTCGCTGGCGATCGCGAAGACCGGCGCCGCGTTCCTGCCCGTCGACATCCGGCATCCGGCCGAGCGGATCGCCAATATGCTGGCCGATGCGGAGGCCCGCATCGGGCTCACGACCGACGACCAGCTCGCGACGCTGCCCGGCAGTGTGGAGTGGCTGTCGTTCGGCGACCTGGACGATCCGGCGGTGCCGACGGGGACGCTGGCGCCCGAGGAACTCCGGCGCTCGACGCGCGCCGCCGACGTCGCCTACGTCATCTACACCTCCGGATCGACCGGGCGGCCCAAGGGCGTCGCCGTCACCCACCGCGGCCTGTTCAACTGCGCCGAGGTGGTCCGCACCCGGTTCGAGATCGACAGCCGTTCGCGCACACTGCATCTCGCCTCGCCGAGCTTCGACGTGGCGATCCTGGAACTGCTGATGGCCTGGTGCGCGGGCGCGACCATGGTGATCGTCTCGGCCGACACCTACGGCGGCGACGAACTGGCGACGGTCCTCGACCACGAGCGCGTCACCCACGCGGTGGTCACCCCCGCCGCGCTGGCCACCATCGATACCCACCGGTGGCCGCTGCCCGAGCTGAGCACGCTGATCATCGGCGGCGAGGCATTCGACCAGGACCTGGTCGAGCGGTGGGCGGTGGGCCGCGACGTGATCAACGGCTACGGCCCGTCCGAGGCGACCATCGCGACCACGTTCTCCCAACCGCTGCAACCGGATCGACCGATCGCGCTGGGCCGGCCCATGCGCGGCGTGACGGCCGTGGTGCTCGACTCCGTCCTGCGGCCGGTCCCCACCGGTGTCATCGGCGATCTCTACGTCGGCGGCGTCGGCCTGGCGCGCGGCTACCACCGCCGCCCGGCCCTGACCGCGGCGCGGTTCGTCGCGGACCCGTACGGCGTCGTCGGCGACCGCATGTACCGCACCGGCGACCTGGTGTACTGGACCCGCGAGGGCGAGCTGACCTTCGTGGGCCGCTCCGACGACCAGGTGAAGGTGCGCGGCTTCCGCATCGAGCTGGGCGAGGTCAATGCGGTCGTATCCGGGTGTCCCGGTGTGCGTTTCGCGCACACCGAACTGCATCGCGACGAGGCCGGGCAGGCCCGGATCGTGACCTATGTGGTCGCGACCGAGGAGACGGTCCGGGCGCTGCCGCAGCGGGTGGCCGAACGCCTGCCGGCGCATATGGTTCCGGCGCTGGTGACGCTGGAGTCGATTCCCCTGACTCCGACCGGGAAGCTGGACCGGAAGGCGTTGCCGCAGCCCGATTTCGGGGCCGAGACGCTGTCGAGCCGCGTCCCGGAGTCGCCGAACGAGATCCTGGTGGCCGCGGCGATGGCCGATATCGTGGGCCGGTCGGAGGTCGGCGCGGACCACAGCTTCTTCGATCTCGGCGGCAACTCGCTGTCGGCGACGCAGTTGTCGGCGCGCATCGCCACCCTCTCCGGCCGTCAACTCGGCGTGCGCGCGGTATTCGAGAACCCCACGCCCGCGGCACTTGCCGCGCTGCTGGATGCCACCGCCGACCGTCCGGCGCTGCCGGTGCTCGCCCGCCGGGACCGGCCCGTGCGCATCCCGCTGTCGGTGGCCCAGCAGCGGCTGTGGCTGCTCAACCGGTTCGATACGGCGTCGGGGGTCTACAACATCCCGACCGTGCTGCGCCTGCGCAGCAGCCTCGACACCGCGGCGCTGGATCGGGCGATCGGCGATATCGTCGCCCGCCACGAGGCGCTGCGCACGGTGTTCCCGGACTCCGGCGACGGTCCCAGTCAGGTCGTGCTGGACGTGGACGACGCCGGTATCGCGTTGCGGCACATCGCATCCGATGCCGACGCGGCCTTAGGGCACGTCCGCGAACTCGCCGCGGCCGGGTTCGATGTGCGTGTCGAACCGCCGCTGCGGGCCACCCTCGTGCGCGTGGCCGAGGACGAGCATCTGCTGGTCCTCGTCATCCATCACATCGCCGCCGACGGTGGTTCGGTCGCCCCGCTGGCTGCCGATCTGATGACCGCCTACGAGGCCCGGCACGCCGGAACCGCACCCGCGTGGGCGCCACTCCCGGTGCAGTACGCGGACTTCAGCCTCTGGCAGCGCGACCTCCTCGGCACCGAGGACGATCCCGCGAGTCGGGTGACCGCGCAGCTGAACTACTGGCGCGACGTGCTCGCCGGGCTGCCGGAATGCCTGGAATTGCCGACCGATCGGCCGCGGCCGGTCACCCCGAGCTACGCGGGCGCGTCCGTCCGGGCGGAGGTCACCGCGGAAACCCATGCCGCGCTGCACGAGCTGGCGCGCCGCCACGATGCGAGCGCGTTCATGGTGCTGCACGCGACGCTCGCGGTGCTGCTGTACCGGATGTCGGGCGTGGGCGATATCGCCGTCGGCACCCCGATCTCGGGCCGCACGGAGGAACAGCTCGAGCGGCTGATCGGCATGTTCGTCGGCACGCTGGTGCTGCGGACGCCGCTGGCGGCGGACCGGTCGTTCGAGGACACGCTGCGCGCGGTGCGCGCCGGTGACCTCGACGCCTTCGCCAATGCCGAGGTGCCGTTCGAGCGGCTGGTCGAGGTGCTCGCCCCGGTGCGGTCGACCGCGCACAACCCGCTGTTCCAGGTCATGCTCTCGGTGCACAGCTCGGCCCCCACCCAGCTGCGCCTGCCCGGCGTCGAGATCGACGCGGAGCAGCCCGATTTCGGCATCGCGAAGTTCGATCTGCAGTTCACCGCGGCCGAGGCGTTCACCGCCGAGGGTCGCCCGGACGGCATCGACCTGACCGTCACCTACGCGACGGACCTGTTCGACGCGGCAACCGCGGACCGGCTGGCCGCGCGGTTCACCCGGCTCCTCGACGCCGCCGTCGCCGGTCCCGCCGAGGCGATCGGCGACCTCGCGGTGCTGTCGGACGACGAGACGGTGGCGCTGGCCCCCGTACGCCGCCCGTCGGATACGACACCGGCGACGCTGGCCGGCCTGTTCGCGGCGGCGGTGGCGCTGCACCCGGCCGGTCCGGCGGTGCGCTACCGGACCGAGCAGCTCGGGTACACGGAGGCGGACCGGATCACCAACCAGCTCGCCAGGACGCTGATTGCCCGGGGCATCGGCCCGGAACGGGTTGTCGCGGTGGGGATTCCGCGGTCGATCCACTCCGTGCTGGCGGTGCTCGCCGTCGCCAAGACCGGTGCGGCGTTCCTGCCCGTCGACCCCGCCTATCCGCGGCAGCGCAAACAGCACATGCTGACCGATTCGGGGGCCTCGATCGGGCTGAGCGTGCTCGGCTCCCGCGACGATCTGCCCGGCGGCGTCGATTGGCTGCCGCTGGACGATCCGGCGTTCGCCGAGACCCTCCGGACCGTCTCCGACGCGCCGATCACCGACGACGAGCGCACGGCCCGGATCCGGACGGACCAGCCCGCGTATCTCATCTACACCTCGGGATCCACCGGAATTCCCAAGGGCGTCACGGTGACTCACGCGGGCCTGGCGAATTTCGCCGCCGAGATGAACGACCGCTGCTCGGTCGTGCCGGGGTCGCGGGTGCTGCACTTCGCGTCGCCGAGTTTCGACGCGGCGGTGCTGGAACTGCTGCTGGCCCTGGGCGGGGCGGCGACCCTGATCGTCGCGCCGGCCGATGTGTACGGCGGTGCGCCGCTGCGCGATCTGCTCGACCGGGAGGAGGTCACGCACGCGTTCGTCACCCCGGCGGCGCTGGGCACCGTGGATCCGGGTGGCCTGGACCAGCTCGAGGCCGTCATGGTCGGCGGCGACCGGTGCGGCCCGGAACTGGTGCGGCGCTGGGCGGGGGACAGCGGGAAGCGGATGTTCAACGCCTACGGACCGTCCGAGGCGACTGTCGCCGCGACCCTCACCGAGCCGATGCGGCCCGGCGACACCGTCACCGTCGGCGGCCCGGTCCGCGGATTCGGCCTGCTCGTTCTGGATTCGCGGCTGCATCCGGTGCCCGTGGGCGTCGCCGGTGAGCTGTACCTGTCCGGGCCCGGCCTGGCTCGCGGATACCACGGGCGGCGCGGGCTGACGGCGGAGCGGTTCGTGGCCGACCCGTTCGGCGTCCCCGGCGACCGGATGTACCGGACCGGGGATCTGGTGCGGTGGACGCCGTGCGACGGCGGACCGGAGATCGAATACCTCGGCCGCACCGACGATCAGGTCAAGATCCGCGGGTTCCGTATCGAATTCGGCGAGATCGACGCCGTGCTCGTAGAGCGTCCCGAGGTGCGCCACGCGCTCACCCTCGGACACGAGACGGGCAGCGGGACAACGATATTGGCCTCTTATGTCGCCCTCGAGCAAGGCGCGGCGTGTACCGCGGCCGAGCTGATCCGGCATCTGTCGGAGCGGGTGCCGGGATATATGGTGCCGCAGGCGATCACGATCGTGGACGCGCTGCCGGTGACCGCGGCGGGGAAGATCGATCGCGCCGCGCTGCCGGAACCCGAGCTGACCGCGAGCGCGAGCTACCGGGCCCCGGCCACCCCGGCCGAGTCGGCCCTGTGCGCGGCGTTCGAGATCGCCCTGGGCGCGGACACCGTGGGCGCGGACGACAATTTCTTCGAGCTGGGCGGCAACTCCCTGCTCGCCACGCAGGTGGTCGCCATCGTGCGCGAACGCCACGGCCTCGACGTGCCGATGCAGGCGATATTCCTCGAGCCGACCCCGGCCGGGATCGCCGCGCGCGTGGACGCCGGGGCGAATTCCCTGGAGGCGGTGGTCGATTCGGCCTTCGGCACGATGCTGCCGCTGCGGGCGGGGTCCGGGACGCCGCTGTTCTGCGTGCACTCCGTCACCGGCGTGGCCTGGACCTACTCGGGCCTGCTGCCGCATCTGGATCCCGATCAGCCGGTCTACGGGTTGCAGATGCCGCATCTCACCGGCGACGGCGAGGGGCTGGAGACGGTCGAATCCGTCGGCGCGCGTTACGCCGAGGAGATCCGGAAGGTGCAGCCGCACGGGCCGTATCAGCTGCTCGGCTGGTCGCTGGGCGGGCTCATCGCCTACGAGATCGCCGGGCAGCTGCGGCAGGCCGGCGAGGAGGTCGCGCTGCTGGCCATGATGGACACCCGCATCCTGGCCGGGGAGCCCGAGCCGGAGGATCCGACCGCCGGGGAACTGCTCGGCGCGCTGGTCGGCGACGCCGAGCTGGGCGGCCGGGACATCTCGGCCGAGGAGGCGGCGGAGTTGCTGCGCCGCCACGGCGGCCCGTTCGAATCGCTGACCGGCCCGCAGGTGCAGCGCGTGTACGACGCCTACCTGGCCGGCACCCACATGGGCCACCGGTTCGTCCCCACCCGCTACGACGGCGACCTGATGTACTTCACCGCGCTGGCGGACGCGGTCCCGGTGGGCGAGGACGACTGGATGGAGTCCAGCGGCGGCGCCGACAGCTGGCGATCGTTCGTCCTCGGCGAGGTGGACGAGCACCTCATCGACTGCTCCCACGTCGAGATGTGCAACCCCGAACCACTCGCCACCATCGGCCCGATCCTCCGCAAACGCCTCGAGGAAAGGAGGGTGCGGTGACTCGTCCCGAGGACAGAACGATGCGGTGACGGCGGATATCCTCGTGACCGGCCAAACCGCCGGGTGGGGCGTGTCGAACTCGAAGTATGCGGACACCAGTAGTGTCGCTACGGCAATCGAGTCCCCTCAGCTACGAGTACGTCCCTCGAACCGCCGCGATGGCGCCAGGATCGCGGCCGAGCCACTCACACCTACGGAGACCGACCGCGATGGCGGATAGAGATATCGACGCACCGGAGGCCTGCTCGGTGCACCGGCCGACTCCGGAGGCCGAGACGACGCGGCGGCTCGTGGCGCTGCTCGGCGAGGTCGCCACGGGTGACCGCGAGGCCTTCACCGGCTTCTATCGCGCCACCCACGACCGCGTCTTCGGCCTGGCGCTGCGCATCCTGCGCCGCCCGGCGGCGGCGGAGGAGATCACCCAGGAGATCTACCTCCATGTCTGGAGCGCTGCCGGGCAGTACGACGCGCGCCTGTCCAGCCCGATCGGCTGGCTGATGATGCTCACCCACCGGCGGGCCGTCGACCGCGTCCGCATCGAAAGCTCGGCCGTCACCAGGGATCTCGCCTACGGCCAGCGGCACCTCGGCCGCGATCACGATATCGTCGCCGAGACCGTGGACCAGCGCTCCGAGGAGCGCGCGGTCGTCGACTGTCTGTCCACCCTGACCGAGACGCAGCGCGAGACGGTGGCGCTGGCCTACTACGGCGGGCGCACCTACACCCAGGTCGCGGACTTCCTCGGCATCCCGCTGTCCACCGTCAAGACCCGCATTCGCGACGGCCTCACGCGGCTGCGGCACTGCTTGGCAGGATCGGTGACCGATGTCTGATCTCGACCCGCACGACGACCTGCCGGACCTCGCGTACCCGTACGCGCTCGACGCCCTGACCGACGCCCAGCGCGACCAGGTGGAACGACTGCTCGCGCGGGCCGACGAGGAGACGGCCGCCGAGTTCCGGGCGACCGTCCGCGAGGTGCGCGAAACCCTCGCGACCATGACCGCCGTCGACGCCGTCCCCGCGCCGGCCGAAGTCGAGGCCGCGTTGCAGCGGGCCCTGGACGCCCGCTCGGCCACGGCATCCGTCACCCCGCTGCGCCGCGCCCGGCCGCGCATCCTGCTCGCCGCGGCCGCCGTACTGGTCGCGGCGATCGCCGCGGCCATCGGAATCACCGTCTACCAGAACCAGACCGGCGATCCGAGCGAGACGACGGCGCAACAGGTGCTCGACCACGCCGACACCCGGACCGACACCGTCCCGGTCACCGGAGGCGGCAGCGTCACCGTCGGTATCTCGCGCCAGCTGGACGCCGCGGCGGTGTCCTTCGACGCGGTCCCCGCGGCCCCGACGGGCCGGACCTACCAGATGTGGCTGATTCCCCCTGGCGGGCAACCACATTCGGCCGGGGTCCTCGAGACACTGCCGGCCGGGCGGGCGCCGCTGGTGGTGCGGCTCGATCTCGCGTCGACGCTGGCGCTGTCGGTCGAGCCCGCGGGTGGCTCCCCGGCGCCCACCACCGACCCGATCGTCGCGGTGCCACTCGACTGATCTCGGGCCGCGGAAACGAATTCGGAATTCGACCAAACCGCAGTGCGACGCTACGCGAACCCCTGTTGTGCACATCCGAAATGGGTTGAGCACGAACGGCGTCCGCGCCTGCCTCGATGAATTCGGCCGGCCGGAATTTCGACATTCCTGTCATTCGCGTGCCTGCGATCACAGTGGATCGCACACCAGAGAAACGAGCACATCATGAAACTCATCCAGCGTTCGGCCGTCCTCGCGATCGCCGTGGCGGCGGCCGCGCTCGGCGTGGCGGGTTGCTCGGACGACAATTCCGATTCCGGCAGTGCGACCACCACGTCCACGGCGGCCACCTCCGCCGCACCGGTCGCGGATCCGGCTGCCGATCTCGTCGGCCCCGGCTGCAAGGACTACGCGGCGCAGGTGCCCACGGGCGCCGGGTCGGTCAGCGGAATGGCCCAGGATCCGGTCACCGTGGCGGCCTCGCACAACCCGCTGCTGACGACGCTGACCGCGGCGGTGTCCGGCAAGCTGAATCCCCAGGTCAACCTGGTCGATACGCTCAACGGCGGCCAGTTCACGGTCTTCGCGCCGGTGGATTCGGCCTTCGCGAAGGTCCCGCCGGCCACGCTCGACTCGCTGAAGACCGATTCGGCCACGCTCACCAAGATCCTCACCTATCACGTGGTGCCGGGACAGATCGCCCCCGACAAGATCGCCGGTGCGCACAAGACCGTGGAGGGCGACCAGGTGACCGTCACCCGTGACGGCAGTGCCCTCGAGGTCGGCGATGCCGCGGTCGTCTGCGGCGGCGTGAAGACCGCGAATGCGACGGTCTACCTGATCGATTCCGTCCTCATGCCCCCGAACTGATCCAGTCGCGGCAGTCCCGCCGAAAGCGAATCGCTGTGAGTACCCCGCCGTACCGCGCCGTCGCGGCACCGCGCCGGATCGGGCCGACACCGGCCGCCCTCGCCGGAATCCTCGCGGCGGCAACGGTTCTGGGGGTCGGTCACCTGGTCGCGCAGGCCGTCGACCCGGCGGCGTCGCCGTTCTACGCACTGGGCGCCGCCATGATCGATCACACTCCGCACGAGCTGAAGGACGCCGCGATCCGCCGCTTCGGCAGCCGCGACAAACAGGCGCTGTTCGTCGCGATGGCGGCCGTGATGGTCCTCGGCGCGGTGTGTGTCGGGCTGCTCGAACGCGTGCGGCGGCTGGGCAGTGTGCTGCTGGCGGCATTCGGCGTCGTGGCCGTACTCGCCGCGGTGCAACGGCCTACGGCCACACCATGGTTCGCGGTGCCCGCCGTCGCCGGTGTCGCCGCCGGAATGCTCGCGTTGCGGATACTCGTCGTGGGCACGAGCCCGCGGCCGACCGACGAGGGCATGTCTCGCCGGAGATTCCTGATCTCCGCGGCGGCGGTCGCCACCTTGGCCGTGGGCGCCGCGGCCGCGGGACGCCTGATCGCGGCGCGGCTGCGGGATGTGGTCGCCGACCGGGCGCGCTTTCCGCTGCCGCGACCGCGTCCCGCGCCCCCTCCCGCCCCATGGGCAGCGACCGGCATCACCCCGTTCCTCACGCCGAACTCGGAGTTCTATCGCGTCGATACGGCATTGCAGCTGCCCGCGCTCACGAGTGCGGACTGGCGGCTGCGGATTCACGGAATGGTCGACCGCGCAGTCGAATTCGATTTCGACAGGCTGCGCGGGCACGCGGCCGTCGAGCGGATTCTCACGATGACCTGCGTGTCCAACGAGGTCGGCGGATCGCTCGCCGGAACCGCCCGCTGGATCGGCTACCCCCTCGCCGAACTGCTCGCCGAGGCGGGCCCGCACCCGGACGCGGATATGGCGCTGTCCCGCAGTGTCGACGGATTCACCGCGGGCACACCGCTGTCCGCGCTCACGGACGGCCGCGACGCCCTGCTCGCCGTGGGCATGAACGGCGAGCCGCTGCCGATCGAACACGGCTATCCCGCCCGCCTGATCGTCCCGGGACTCTACGGCTACGTATCGGCCACGAAGTGGGTGGTGGACCTCGAGGTGACGCGCTTCGACCGGGCGAGCGCGTACTGGACCGATCGTGGCTGGTCCGACCGCGCACCCGTGAAGACGGCGTCCCGCATCGACGTCCCCGCCGCCTTCGCCGCCGTCCCGGCGGGCCGGACCACCGTCGCCGGCGTGGCCTGGGCCCAGCGCCGCGGCATCGCCACGGTCGAGGTGCGGGTCGACGACCAGCCCTGGCAACCGGCCACTCTCGCCCCGGAGTATTCGTCCGACACCTGGCGGCAGTGGACCTGGGACTGGACCGCCACGCCCGGCACCCACACCCTCCGGGTCCGCGCCACCGACGCCACCGGACGGCTCCAGTCCGAACAGCGCGTCCCGCCCTACCCCGACGGCGCCACCGGCTGGCACAGCCGCGTGGTGACCGTGCGGTGAGGCAGGGCCGTCACGCACTCAGGCGGAACGTTCCTGTAGGACCGGCGGGCTCAGGGTGGCGAGTTCGTTCTCCACCGCGCGGGCCGCGTGAACCATTCCGGCGGAACGGAGTTCGGAGATCCGGTCCAGCACCGCGGAGGTGCCGTGCTCGGAGACGATGTCGACAAGGCTGAGCGGTCGTGCGGTGATCACACGCTTCGCGATTCGGTGCATACCCGGTTCCTCACTTACCTCTGATGCCAGTCGCCGCGGCCGGGTGGGGACGCACCGGGCGGCGGATTCTCAGAGTGGCGCGAACCGGGACCTCGCGCATCAGCATCCGAGGCAATCATTACCTAAGTGAGTTGCGGATCCCCCGGCACGGCGGCGAGGCGCTGTTCGGAGCGGCGACCGCGGCGGAGCGTCCAGGACAGCAGGCCGACGAGCATGACGGGCATGAGCAGGCCGGAGAGCGCGGCGGCCTGGTCGATCGGCAGCAGAACCACGATCGGCACTCGCACGATCGCCTCGACGACGAAGGCGACCGCCCAGACCAGCGTCATCGTGCGGAATACGGCGCGGAAGCCGGGCAGGTCCCGCCATTTCCGCTCCCACTCCGCGTCCTCCATACCGCCCGCCGCCCGAAACCGCTTGGAGGCGTGGAAGATGAACGGTTTGCCGACGAAGCAGCTGCCGAAAAACAGCAGTCCCAGGATCGCGGTGCTGAGGGAGTCCTTGAGCAATAGGAACCGCTCGCTCCCCGTGATCAGCGCCAGGGCGGTGCCGATCAGGAATCCGGCGCACATGAACGCCGCGAAACCCTCGATCCGCCGGGCGCGCAGCAACCCGTAGCCCAGGCGCAGGCCCGCCACGAGCGCGCCGCCGAGCAGCGCCCAGTACGGTGCGAGCCCGGCCAGGCGCAGCCCGTAGTAGACGGCCAGCGCCAGACCCGCGTCGAGGAATATGCCCCACAGGATGCTCAGGATGCGGGGCGTGGCGGAGTGCGGTGCGGTGGTGGTCGTCATTTCGCGTCCTCGATCCATGAGCCGTGGAATCCCCGCGGTACCCGCCGCGGCAGCCGGACCGCGGCGACGTCGTGCAGGTCGGTGGCGTCCAGCACCAGCAGCCGGGACGCGGACCCGTCGCCGGGCGTGGCGATGGTCAGCAGCCAGCCGTCGTCCTCGGCGGACGCCCCGGCCGCCGGGACGAATACCGCCTCGCCGAGATGGTCGCCCGCGCCCGCGACGTATTCGGCCGCTGCCCCGCGTTCGGTGTCGTACTTGACGAGGCCTGCGCCGCCCATCGTGTAGAGGTACCGGTTGGGCCTGCCGACGACTTCGTCACGGACGGTGGGGAATTCGACGGCGCGGTCGTCGAGTCGCTGTTCGCGCACGGTGCCCGCGCGCGGGTCGATGGTCCAGCGATGCAGCACACCCCGTTCGCTCGTGGTGGCGTGGTGTACCCGGGTGCGCAGGCGGTCGTCCCCGCCGGGGGCGTGCCACGCGCCGATGAAGGCGGCGGGGGTGTAGCGCACCGCGTCCAGCACGATCGCGCCGCTCGCGTCCTCGCGGGCATTGCCGACGTGGAAGACGTAGCACGGGTCGATCTCGATCCACCGGACCGGCCCGCCGGAGCGCGGCAGTACGCCGATCCGCGCGCCGTAGTTGTCGTCCCACCCGTACGGCATACCCGCGCTGCCGGCGCGGAAGACCGCCGGGAGATCGAGCCACAGCACGTAGTGCTCGGTGATGGCGAAATCGTGCATCATCGTCGGCCCCGGCACCTCGAGCGGCTCGCTGTGCACGAGATCGCCCGCGGCATCGGCGATATGGAAGGTCACGTACGGCTCGGTCGTGGAGTAGCCGTAGAACAGCAACTCGCCGGTGACCGGATCGGTCTTCGGGTGTGCCGTCATCGCCGTGGTGAGCCGGCCGTGGAAGTTGTAGGGGCCGAGGGTGTCCAGCTCGCCGCTCATCCGGTACGGGAATCCCGCCTCGCACAGTGCGAGCAGGTGGCCGCCGTGCTCGATGACGTGGGTGTTCGCCGAGTGTCGCGTGAGGTCGCGCCCGTCTCCGCCCGGCGGCTCGCCGGTGAGTTTCGCCGTCCGGACCCAGCGGTTGCGGTACCACTCGGCCCGCCCGTCGCGCAGCCGGATGCCGTGCAGCATCCCGTGCCCGGTGAACAGGTGACTCGCGGGCTCGCCGGGGAGCGGATTCGGGCCGTTGCGGAGGTAGCGCCCGTGCAGTTCGGCCGGGAGGGCGCCGGTGACATCGAGGCCGAACGCCTCCGTCTCGTCCGGCACCGGCGCCAGGTGGTAGGTGGTTTCCGCACTTGTCATGAGTAAAAGGTGACATGTCGAAACTGACATGTCAATGATGACTGATAGGCTTCGGTCATGTCGATTCGCTACGCGCTGCTCGGGCTGCTGCGGGACCGTCCGGCCACCGGATACGACCTCACGCAGCGTTTCGCCGAGGGCATCGGCCGGTACGCGTGGAGTGCCAAGCACAGTCAGATCTATCCGGAGCTGCGCAAACTGACCGACGAGGGGTTGATCGAGGTCGTCGAGGAGGGCTCGCGCGGTAAACGGGTGTACGCCCTGACCGGCCCCGGGCATACCGAACTGCGCGGGTGGCTGTTGCGCGGCCCGGAGCCCGGAACGGTGCGAAATCCCGTGCTGCTGTGGATGTTCCTGGTCGGCCGGCTCGATCCCGCCGATGCGACGCGCGCGCTCGAGGGGGTCGAGAAACATGCCGTCGATATGCTCGCCGAACTCACCGAAACCTACGAGAGCCTCACCGCCGACGGCGAGGACTCCCCGGCGGGCGCCTACGCCGCCAAATTCGGGGTCTTCTCCTACGAGTCCGTGCGGGACTGGGCACGCTGGGCGCTCGCGGAGCAACGCAAGCGGCAGGAATAGTTCGATCCTTGATAACCTAGCGTTTGCTACAGGGGTCGAAGGTGACAGCGGCGGAGCCGGGAGGACCGAGTGGACACCGATGTGGCGGGTATCGAGCAGGCCGTGTCGACCGGCCGCCTGCCCGCCTGGGGTCGTGTCGAATCGCTGGTCCGCGCCGCCTACGAGCGCTACCGCGACCAGTCCGCCGGCGTGGTCGCCGACTACATTCCCGTCCTGGCCGCGGCCGATCCCGGAGGGTTCGGGATCGCGGTCACCGAGGTGGCCGGCGATATGCACCTCGCCGGTGCGGCCGAGGCCGAGTTCACGGTCCAATCCATCTCGAAGGCTTTCGTATACGCGCTGGTCTGCGACGAACTCGGGCACGAGGTCGTGCGAGATCGCGTGGGCGTCAACAACACCGGGCTCGCCTTCGACTCGGTGATCGCGGTCGAACTCAACGACGGCCACCCGATGAACCCGATGGTCAACGCCGGCGCCCTGGCGACGACCGCCCTCATGCCCGCCGGATCCGCGGACGAGCGGTGGGAGCGGATCCGGACGGGACTGTCCCGCTTCGCCGGCCGCCCGCTCGAACTCGACCTCGCCGTCTTCCGCTCCGAGAGCGAGACCAACCGGCGCAACCGCGCTCTGGCCGAATTGCTGGCGAGTTACGGCCGCATCGATATCGATCCGATCGAGGTCGTCGACGTCTACACCCGGCAGTGCTCGCTACGGGTCAGCGCGCGCGACCTCGCCGTCATGGGCGCCACGCTCGCCGACGGCGGCGTCAACCCGGTGACTGGTGCGCAGGTCGTCACCCCCGCGGTGTGCCGGGACACGCTGTCGGTGCTGGCCGCGACCGGAATGTACGAGCGCTCCGGGGAATGGCTGTTCGAAATCGGCCTGCCCGCGAAATCGGGGGTCTCCGGCGGCATCGTCGCCGTCGCGCCCGGTAAGGGGGCGATCGGAACCTTCTCGCCGCCACTGGATTCCGCCGGCAACAGCGTGCGCGGCCAGCGGGCCGTCGCCTATCTGTCCCGCACGCTCGGCCTGAACGTCTTCGCCTCCGAGGTACACCCGACTACGCAGGGGAGCGGTGCCGCGTGACGACAGGGGTCACCACGGGACCGGCGGCGGACGAGCGCCGGTCCTGGCTGCCGATGGTGGGATTGTTTCTCGGACAGGTGCTGATGTCGTTCAACGTCGCCGCGCTGCCGGTCTCGCTCGGCGGCATGGTCGACGACTTCGGCGTCGCGCCCACGGTGGTGAGTTCGACCATCGTGGTCTACGGGCTCGCCGTCGCGGCCCTGGTCATGGTCGGCGCCAAACTGGGTCAGCGGATCGGCTGGGTGCTGATCTTCCGCTTCGTGGTCGCCACCTTCGGGGCCGCGGCCGCGCTGATGGCGATGTCGCCGTCCATCGGCTGGGCCATCACCGCCCAGGCGGTCACCGGCGCGTCGGCCGCCATCATCGTCCCGTCGCTGGTCGCGCTCATCGCCGAGAACTACCACGGCGCCCAGCAGGCGACGGCCATCGGATCGCTGGGTTCGGCGCGGGCGCTGTCGGGGGTGAGCGCCTTCCTCATCGGCGGTGCGCTCGGCACGCTGGTGGGCTGGCGCCCGGTCTTCGCGATCGTCGTCGTCCTCGCGGTGATCGTCTTCGCCTTCAGCTTCACCCTGCGCTCCGACCGCGGCGACGCCGGGATCGCGATCGACCTGGTGGGTGCGGTGCTGATCGGCGCCGCCGTCGTGGTGCTGACGCTCGGCTTCAACAACCTCAACTCCTGGGGCGTGTTCTTCGCCGACGATTCGGCGCCGTTCGAGGTGGTGGGCGTCTCGCCCGCGCCGGTGCTGATCGTGGCCGGAGTCGTACTGGGGCAGGCGTTCTTCCTCTGGACCCGGCGCCGCGTCCGGACGGGCCGGGTGCCGCTGGTCGACCTGTCGGTGCTGGGCCGGTCCAGTGAGCGGGCGGCGGTCTACGCGATGTTCATCGTCGTCGCGCTCGAGGCCGCGCTGAACTTCACGGTCCCGCTCTACATCCAGATCGTGCAGGGGCGCACGCCTTTCGACACCTCGCTGGCGATGATGCCGTTCAACCTGACGGTGTTCGTCACCGCGACCCTCGTCGTCCGCCTCTACGGGCGCTTCAGTCCCCGGGCGCTCGGGATGGCCGCCTTCGGGCTCACCACCGCCGCGCTGGTGTGGCTGTCCTATGTCGTCAGCAACAACTGGGAGACGCTGCCCACCATCGCCGGGCTGATCGCCTTCGGCATCGGCCAGGGCGCGCTGGTCACCCTCGTCTTCAACGTGCTCGTCACCGCCGTCCCGAAAACCCTTGCGGGCGATGTCGGTTCCGTGCGCGGCACGACGCAGAACCTGGCCTCGGCCGTCGGCACCGCGGTCGCGGGCGCGCTGCTGGTCACCATTCTCAGCTTCACACTGGGCAATGCGCTCGCCGCCCACGACGACGTGCCGCAATCGATCATCGACCGCGCCGGTCTCGACAACGCCGACTTCGTCGCCAACGACCAGCTGCGCGAAACCCTGGAGGGCAAGGGCGCCACCCCCACCGAGATCGACGCCGCCGTCTCCGTGAACGAGGACGCCCGCCTCGACACCCTCAAATTCGGTCTCCTCATTCTCGCCGCGGTCAGCGCCACCGCCATAATTCCCGCCGGTCGCCTCCCCGACTACCGCCCCGAGGAAATCCCCGACCCGGAATCCGCCGACGCCTGATTTCGGCTGCCGGGCCGAACTCTCGACGTATCCAGCAGGTCACAAGGGTCGTCGGTCTCTATACGCGGCCGAGCGCCGGGCGGATACTGGGCCGCGGATCGGGAACGGTTGCTTTCCGGGGAAGCTCTCATGGCCATAGTCGATACGGACCAGCTGAATTCGGATCTGCGAGATTCGTCGGCTCGGTGGGTGGCCCGCGAAACTCCGCAGTCGCTGCTGAACGACGCCGCGAAGATGGCGTTGCTCGGCGTCCTGCTCACCGCGGAGGACCGGGCGCTGGCCGCGGCGCCGCCGTCGGCGTCCGTGTCCGCGGTCGCCGCAACGGATTTCGCGCCCGCGGTGGACTGGCGCGATCGCGGCGGCAACCACGTCACCTCGGTCAAGGACCAGCAGCACTGCGGGTCCTGCGTCTCGTTCGCCTGTACGGCGGTGGTCGAGTCGATGGCCTCCATCGAACACGGCCAGCTGCTGGACCTGTCGGAGGCGGATTCGCATTTCAACTCCAGTCACGGCGCCAGTTGCGGCGGCTGGAACGCCGACGCCTGCCTGGAGCAGATCCGCCTGCGCGGCGTGGTCGGGGACGCCGCGCTGCGCTACGCCGCCGCCTTCGACACGCCGCCGCAGATCGACCCGGCGACCAACCTCTGGCGGCCGTATGCACGGCCGACTCCCGACCGCGTCGCGACCCAGGTGTCCATCGGGAAGCACGGGCTGATCACCGATATCGCGGCCCGCAAGCGCTACCTGTCGCAGGTCGGCCCGTGCGCGGCGTCCTTCGACGTCTACGACGACTTCTACTTCTACTCGACCGGGGTGTACCACCACGTCAGCGGGAAGCGGCTGGGCGGGCACTGCGTCGAGGTGATCGGGTACTCGGACGCCGAGCAGTGCTGGATAGCGAAGAACTCCTGGGGCGCGGGCTGGGGGATGGCCGGTTACTTCAAGATCGCCTACGGCGACTGCAACTTCGACGCCTACTCCTTCGCCACCGCGAGCGATGTGCGGCTGCCCGCCGCCGGCTGGAACGGCTGGGAGACCCTCGGCGGCGTGCTGACCGCCAAGCCGAGCGCCGTCTCCTGGGGGCCCGACCGCATCGATGTCGTTGCGCGCGGCACGGATTCGGCGGCGCACCATCGCTGGTGGGACGGTGCGCGGTGGGGCGGGTGGGAGTCGCTGGGCGGCGGCCTGCAGGGCGGCCCGGCGATCTGCTCGTGGGGTTCGGGGCGGCTCGACGTCTTCGCCGCGGGGTACGACCGTCAGCTGTATCACAAGTGGTACCAGGGCGGTTGGAGCGGCTGGGCGGCGCTGGGCGGGGTGCTGTCCTCCGATCCCGCGGCGGTCAGCCGGGGCCCCGACCGGATCGACGTCTTCGCGCGCGGTATGGATTCGGCGCTGTGGCATCTGTGGTGGGACGGCGGCCACTGGGCCGGGTGGGAGAGTCTCGGCGGCGTCCTCGACTCCGCGCCGGCGGTGACGTCCTGGTCCTCCGACCGTCTCGACGTCTTCGTCAAGGGCGCCGACAGCCGCCTCCATCGCACGTGGTGGAACGGGTCGACGTGGAGCGAGTGGGAGAATCTCGGTGGCTACGCGGCGGGCGATCCGGGGGCGGTCTCCTGGGGGCCCGACCGCATCGACCTCTTCTATCCGGGCGTGGACTTCCGCATGTCGCACCGGTGGTGGGACGGTTCGACCTGGCAGGGCGAGGAGAGTCTGGGCGGGCAGCTCGGCTCGGGGGTCGGCGTCGCGTCCTGGGCGCCCGGCCGGCTGGACTGCTTCGCCGGGGGGACCGATTCGGTCATGTTCCACAAGTGGTTCGGATGAACCGGCGACGGAAGGGAGAACCGATCCGATGATCACCACGGAAGTGGGCCACACCGTCGACGTCGACCTGGCCTCGACGCCCACCACCGGCTACCGGTGGTACAGCCCGGCGCTGCCCGCCGGCCTCGAACTGACGGGCGCGGTCTTCACCCCCGCGCCCGGCGGGCAACCGGGAGACGGTGGCGCACAGCATTTCTCACTGCGCGCCACCGCGCCGGGGCGCTACCGCCTCGAATTCGTGCTGCGCCGGCCGTGGGAGTCCGCTCCCGCCGCCACCCGCGTGGTCGACGTCGAGGTGGTCGAGTAGTCCCGCTGTGACGGCATACGGCGCGCGCGGGGGATCGCTTGCGAAGCCTCCAGTCCACCGGCGGATCCGGCCGGGAGCGAGAAGGGCCGGGTTACTGTGGGCCGACGGTGATCGTCGGCAGGTCAGCGGGCAGGAGGTACGGATGCCGTCGAAAGCAGGGGGACAGCGGCGCCGGCCGACACAGGATCGCGCCAGGGCGACCCGGGAACACATCCTCGACACCGCCGCGCGGCTGTTCGGCGAGCGGGGGATCGAGGAGACCTCGACCAACCGGATCGCGGCGACGGCCGGGGTCAGCGTCGGCACGGTGTACCGGTACTTCTCCGACCGGTCGGTCATCATCGAGGAACTGATCGATCGGTTGGTGCGGCGCGTCGAGGAGCGGTTCACGCAACGGCTGTTCGGCCGGTCCGGCGGCTCGGTCAAGGAGCTGGTCACCGGCATCCTGGAGGCCATCGACGAGGAGCTGGTCGACAACGCGCCGCTGATCCGGGCACTGTCGAGCGGGGTGCATTTCTACAGCAGCGGGCTGCCCGAACTCGAGCCGCGCCTGCGTCTGCTGGTCAAGGTGCTGGTCATCCAGATGCTCGGGCCCGGTGACGATCACAAGTACGACGTGATGACCTTCGTGTTGATCAATACCGGATTCGCCACCCTGCTGCGCGCCTCCGAACTCGACGCCGGAAGTGCGCAGCGGAAGGAGGCGATCGAGATGACCGCCCGCATGATCACCGCCTGGGCCGAAACCGAAATGGACGCCGCCACGCGTCCGGCCTGACCTCCCGCTCTGTGCGGCCGTTCGGATCCGGGGTGCGATTGTTGGGCGCGCTCACAGCGGGCGATCCGTGATCTTGACCCGTGCGGGGCGGTCCTCATACCGTCCATGTCGGTGAACAAGCGTTCACTGGTGGTCCGGGGTCGGTCGTGGGAGACGGGTATGTACGAGTATCGGCCGGGTGGCCGGGGTGTGCGGGCGGCGGTGATCCGGGGGTTGTGCCGGATCTTCGTGCTGCCGACGTTGCGGTGGTGGCCGCTTCGCGGGCCGTTGGCGCGGCTGATGCCGCTGGTGGACGTGGTGTTCCGGCCGGTGCCGCGGTTGGCCGGGACGGAGTACGAGCCGGTGCGCGGCGCGGGCTGGCGCGGTGAGCTGGTGCGTCCGTGCGATGCCGCGACCGGCGGCGGCGCGATTCTCTACCTGCACGGCGGCGCGTTCCTGTTCTGCGGGCTGGCATCGCATCGGCGGATCGTGGAACGGCTGGCGCTGCGCACCGGGCTGCCCGTGCTGTCGGTCGCGTACCGCCACCTGCCCAAACAGCGCCTCGACGTCTCGATCGCCGACGCCACCGACGCCTTCGGCTGGCTGGTCGCGCGGGGCGTTCCCGCCGAGTCGATCGTGTGTATCGGTGATTCCGCGGGCGGCCACCTGGCATTCGCGCTGGCCTTCCACGCCGCCCGCACCGGAGCGGGCCGGCCCGCGGGCGTGGTGGCGATGTCGCCGTGGCTGGATTTCGACAACGCCGCGAAATCCGCCCACGACAATGCCCGCCGCGACGTGTTCATCCCCGCGACGCGCCTGGACCGGGTCGCCGCACTTCTCACCGGCAGCGAGCACAGCGCCGCCATCGACCCCCTCCGCTCCCCGGTCAACCTCGACCCCGGCGTCCTCCCGCCGGTCCTCATCCAATGCGCCGAGGACGAGGTCCTGCGCTGCGACGCCGAACTGATGGCCGACCGCCTCAGCGCCGCCGGCATCGAGAACACCCTCCAGATCTGGCAGGGCCAGGTCCACGCCTTCCCCGTCCTGGCCGACCTCCTCCCCGAAAGCCGAGCCGCCTTGGACGACATAGCCGCCTTCACCACCCGAGTCCTCCCCACCCCACCGGCCAAATGCGCCTGACGGGCCTCGGGTAGTTGTGGGGACGCGGGTTGGGTTAGGGTTGCGGGGATGACTACCGGGACGGCCTTGCGCCACACACGGATCGGTTACCCGGTGCTGTTCTGAGTGCCGTGCGGGCCGGGGGCCCGCTGGCTCGTGCGCCTCCTTTGTCGTGTTGATCGAGTGTTCGAAACATCAATCACGACAGGAGAATTCATGATTTCCGAAACTGTGCGTATTTCCACGGCGGATGGGGTGGCCGATGCGTTCGTGGCTTTTCCCGATGAGGGTGAGCGGCATCCGGGAGTGCTGCTGTACATGGACATCTTCGGGGTTCGGCGGGTGCTGGAGGAGCGGGCGCGGGAGTTGGCCGGGCACGGGTACTACGTGCTCGTGCCCAATGTCTTCTATCGGCACGGCAACTCGCCGGTGGTCGACATTCCCGAGTTCATCGGGGCGGACAACCGGCAGGAGGTCGCGGGCCGGGTGATGCCTCTGTATCAGGCGCACACCGAGGAGCGGGCCCGCCGCGACGCGGACGCCTACCTCGAATTCCTCGCCGGGCGGCCCGAAGTCAGTGACGGACCCGTCGCCGCGATCGGCTATTGCATGGGGGCCGTGCTCGCGCTGCGGACCGCGGCGGCGCATCCGGACAAGGTGGGGGCCGTCGCCGGATTCCATCCCGGCGCTCTGGTGACGGACGCGCCCGACAGCCCGCACCGGCTCGCCTCCGGCCTTGCCGCCCGGGTTCACCTCGGTATCGCGGAGAACGATATGACGCCCGAGGCCGTCGGCGAACTCGAACGGGCCCTGGACGCCGCCGGTGTCGAACACACCTGTGAGATCTACCCCGGAACCGTGCACGGGTTCACCATGTCCGACACCGCCGCGTTCAGTCCCGAGGGGCTGCAACGTCATTGGGATCGTCTGCTCCCGCTCCTGAGTCGCGCCCTGACCGCCGGCTGAGGTCAGGTGTCGAGCAGGTCCGGCGTGAAGATCTCCTCGACCGTCCACAGCCGCGAGGACAGGCCCTGCTCGTAGTGGTAGCGCAGGTAGGTCTCCAGCGTGTGCCGGTTGGCCGCGATGCCGTAGGGCCACCAGTCCTCCGGGAACTGTTCGACAGTGCGGTCCACCAGGGCATTCGCCCACGGAATCATGGTCCGCACCTGGTAGAGCCTGCGGTCGCGGCGGTAGCTGTCGGCGGCGGCGTCCTTGGCCGCGTGGAAGACGCGATAGATCTCGCGGGCGAGGTCGGGATGCCGCCGCAGGAGGTCGCGCCGCGCGACGATCGTGTGCATGATCGGGAAGATCCCGGTGCGCCGGTGGTAGTCGCGTTCCAGCGGTTCGAAATCGGGGAAAAGCCGTGCGACATCCGGTGATCCGTCGAGCACGCACTGCGGGACGTTCGCGGAGAACAGGGCGTCGATCTCGCCCTTCTCGAGCATCCCGTTCAGCGTCGCGCCCTCGGGCGCCTCGATCACCTCGACGGTGTCGGGGTGCGGGTGGGTGGTGAAATCGAAAGGCGCGGAGGGCCGTTCGAGACCGCCGATCACCCAGCGGTTGCGTTCGGGTCGAAACCCGTACTCGTCCATGAGAATTCCCTTGGACCAGACATTCGAATCCTGGCCGTAGGTGCCGAATTCGCCGATGGTCCGGCCGACGAGATCGTCGGGCCCGGTGATCCCCGAGCGGGTGTTGACGAAGACGCAGGAGTGCCGGAACACCCGGTTCGGGAAGATCGGCAACGCCACGAACGGCGACTCGGACTCCAGCAGTCGCAGGTAGAACGTGAGGCCGAGTTCCGCGACGTCGAATTCGCCGCCGCGGAGGAGGCGTTCGAAGATCTCGGGCAGGGTATCGGCGGTTTTCATTGTGCCGTCGAGGTTTTCGCCGGTACCGGCCGAGTCGAACAGGGCTCGGGTGGTGTCGTATCGGTAGCAGCCGATGGTGAGCGCGGTAGTGGTCATGGGTTCCACGCTGCTCCGGGCGAACTCCGGCGTCCAAGACCGTTTCGGTGGACTCGATACCCCACCGGTATCGTGCCGCTGTGGACCTCCGCGCGCTCCGGTACTTCGTGACGGTGGCCGAGGCACGTCACGTCGGCCGGGCGGCACATCGCCTGCACATGACGCAGCCGCCGCTCAGCCGCGCCATCCGGCAACTCGAGGACGAACTCGGCGTCGCCCTCTTCGACCGCACCCCGGCGGGGGTGGCGCCCACCGCCGCCGGGACGGCGCTGTACGAGGAGGCGGTCGCGCTGCTGGGGCAGGCCGACCGGATCCGCGGTCGTGTCGCCGCCGCGGCGGGAGCAGCGCACCTGGTCATCGGGACGCTCGCCGACGCGGCCGAACACGTGGGCGGGCGGCTGGTCCCGCTGTTCCGCGCCCGCCACCCGCACATCGACGTCCACCTCCACGAGACCGATCTCGGCGATCCCACCGCGGGCCTGCGCACCGGGCTCGTCGATGTGGCGCTGACCCGAACCCCGTTCGACGCCAACGGGTTCGGTATGCGGTCGCTGCGCTCGGTGCGGGTCGGGGTGGTGGTACGCGACGACGATGCCCTGGCCGGCCGTCGCTCGGTGTCCGTGGCCGACCTGGGTGACCGCCGCTGGGTCCGGCTGCCGGACGGCGATCCGGAATGGACGGCCTACTGGACCGGTGGCCCGCACGACGATTCCGCCCCCGCACTGCGGACCGTTCAGGAATGCCTGCAAGCCGTTCTGTGGAACGGGATCTCGGCGCTCGCCCCGGTCGACCAGCCGCTCCCGGCCGGGCTGACCGTCGTCCCGCTGACCGACCGGCCGCCGACCGACATAGTCGTGGCCTGGCCGAACGCCCGCCGCACCCCGATGGTCCGCAGTTTTGTCCAACTGGCCGCGACCACCTACCGCTGACTCAGCGGATCGTGCCGATGCCTGCTATCAGGGGGAGGTCGAGTGCGGTGACCCAGCCGGGTGGGAGGTCGTTGACGGCCGGGACGGCGTTGAGGGCGCGCATGCCGGTGGCGAGGCAGCCGGCGATGGCGGGGGTGCGGCCGGATCCGTCGGTGAAGCGGAACGACGTCTCCTGCGAGATGGACGGGGTGCCGAGGATGTCGACGCGGTAGACGTCGTCGCGGGTGCCGGACGGCCAGTCCGGGGCGGCGTCGAGCCCGATGCGGTTGACGTGTTCGAGCGAGATCACCTCGCGGTCGCGGTAGATCCCGTTGACGGTGAAGCGGATCGCCGCGACGGTGCCCGCGCGGACCGTACCCTTCGCCGAGGGCCGGTCGGTCGGCGTGACCCACTTGTCCCACGTCGTGGTGATGCGGTCCAGCGTGATCCCCGCCGCCTCGGCGATCATGGGCACGGTCGGCCCCCACGCCATGATCAGCAGATCGGGATGTTCCAGCAGCGCGGTGTATTCCGGCGGCTGCCCGATGCCCATCTCGAATTCGTAGTCGCCCTCGTAGTCGGTGTAGTCCAGCAGTTCGGACGCGCGCACCGACCGGACCTCGCCGCACAGGCCCATCAGCGTCATCGGGAACAGGTCGTTCGCGAACCCGGGATCGATGCCGGTGGTGAAGCACGACGCCTGCCCGGCCGCGCACGCCTCGGTGATCGGATCGCGCCAGACGTCGGGAATCTTGTCCATGCCCGGCCAGACCCAGGGCGTCATGGCCGTGGAGCACACGTCGATCCCGGCGCGCAGGAACGCCCCGATGACCCGGATGTTCTCATCGGCGAACTGGGCCGTCGGCCCGTAGTGCACCACCGCGCCGGGCCGCAGCGCGATCAGCTCGTCGATCGAATCCGTCGCTCGCACACCGGTTTCCGCGCCGCCGCACAACTCACCGGCGTCGCGCCCGACCTTCTTCGGATCGCTGACGCCGACCCCGGCCAGCTCGAACAGCGGATGGCGCAGGATCTCGGCCAGCACCATCGACCCGACGGTCCCCGTGCCCCACACCACGATTCGCTTCTTCTGGAATGCCACGGATACTCCTTGCCGGATCAGCGGTGGAACTCACCGCAGTCGACGGTCAGCATCTGCCCGGTGACCGCCGAGGCCAGATCGCTGGCCAGGAACAGCGTCGCGCGCGCGACCTCCTCGGGCCCGGCGAGCCGTTGCAGATCGGTGGGCCCGGCCTTCTCCTGGTAGATGTCGGCGTGGGTGACTCCGGCCTGCGAGGCCAGCCAGTCGAAATAGGCCTTGTTGATGTCCTCGTACACATAGGACGGCGCGACGCTGTTGACCCGTATGCCGCGCGGGCCCAGTTCGGTCGCGAGCGATGAAGCCAGATGTGCGAGAGCTCCTTTGGACAGCTTGTACCCCGAGAACTCGGGCTGCGAACTGTAGGAGACGCACGAGTTCACCATGATGATCGACCCCCGCGACGCCGCGAGCGCGTCCGCGAACAGCGCCGAGAGTCGCAGCGGCGCGAAGACGTTGGTCTCGTTGGCGGTGCGCAGCGCGGCGACGTCGATCTGCGTGATGGGGTCCATGGGCGGGATGGCGAAGGCGTTGTTGATCAGGCAGTCGGCCCGCCCGAATTCGGCCAGCACACGCTCGACCACTCCGGCGCGCTGCTGCTCGTCGGTGATGTCCGCCGGGACGGCCAGCGCCGCGCGGCCCCGCCCCCGGATCTCGTCGGCCAGCTTCTCGATTCGGCGCTCCGTGCGGCTGACCAGTACGAGGGTCGCGCCCATCGCGGCGGCCTCGGTGGCGAGCGCGGTGCCCAGCCCGGGACCGACGCCGGACACGACGACGACCTTGTCCTCCAGCAGCGGCACGGGCCGATAGGCCGGCTCGGGCGGGGTCAGCGGGCACATCTCCTCCTCGGATCCCCAGCGGTTACAGAATGTAACGGCTTTGCTGTGACAGACTGTAACGACTCCTGCTGCCGTGGACAAGGACCGATTTCGTGACCACACGCCATCGTCTGGGCCCGCACCGCGACCCGAATGTGGACCGGGCGGTGCTCGAGGCCGCCCGCGATCTGCTGGTCGAGCGGGGGTACGCCGCGACGTCCATCGATGCGATCGCCACCCGCGCGGGCGTGAGCCGCCCGGCGATCTACCGGCGCTGGCCGTCCAAGGCGCATCTGATCGCCCAGGCCGTATTCCCCGATGTCGGCACGGACGAGACCGCCCCGGATCTGGCCGCCGAGGTGCGCAAGGTGATCGGCGGGACGATCCAGCTCTTCGGCTCCGCCGCCGCCCGCGCCGCCATGCCCGGCCTGATGGCGGATATGCGCGCGGATCCGAGCCTCTACGAGAAACTGTCGGCGCGGCTGAACACCCCCACCCGCGAGGAGCTGGGCGCCTACCTCTCGTCCCCTCGCACCCCCGGGCTGGACCCGAATACGTTGCTGGACACCATCGCCGGCGCGGCCCTGTTCGCCATGTGCATTCGCGACATCGACGACCTGGACGGTTTCGCCCGCTCCCTGGAAGACCTCCTGCTGTACGGCATCAGCGGACGTCCCGGCGGATCGTGACCGCGCCGGCGGTAGGCGTCCTCTACCAGCCGCGGCCTATCTGCGCTCCGGAGTTCGGATGCCATCCCGTGGCGCCGGAGGGGTCGTGCGCGCCCGAGCCGATGTACTTGTACCAGAACAGGTTTCCGTTCGGTTCGACCGCGAACAGGGTGATGCCGAAGCCGCCCCGATCGTCCGCGGTGCCGACGAGGCGGACGAAGCGGTTCCAGCCGTTCCCGATGATGTTGCGCGAGTTGGGATGCCAGCCGGTGCCGCCGGACGGATCCTGCTGCCCGTCGCCGGTGTAGGTGTACCAACGGAGGTCGCCGTTGGGTTCGACGCCGAACAGCGTGCCGCCCGCCCCCGTCAGCATGGTGAACGAATTCCA
>NZ_BAGL01000080.1 GCF_000308875.1 Nocardia transvalensis NBRC 15921 | reverse complement strand
TCCGTCCCCCGGTGGGCCAGCGCGTTGAGCAGGCCGCGCCGGGCGCGCCGGTCCCGCCCGCAGACATCGGTGGCGACCGCCAGCGCCCGCGGGAAGCGGCCGCCGCCGCGGGCGTCGAGAATCGGCCCGAGGGCCAGCATCTCGGCGCCGAGGATGCGTAACGGCCGCGCGTCGACGCCGTCGGCGACCAGCACGGTGACCTCCCACCCGGCCGCCGCCCGGTCGAACAGCCAGCCGCCGGCGTGCTCGATGACGTCGACGATATCCGTGGCGACCACGTCGAGCCGGTACCTCGCCGGCCGCGGCCGATGTCCCGGCTGCACGGCCGGCGTACTGCGCAGATCGGCGCGGCCGGATCGGAAATCGTCCATGGGAACTCCGTTCGATGGTGGTGCGGTGTCACCGAGTCCTCGCCCGCGGCCGGTGTTCCGCGGCATGCGGAAATCCGTGCTCGCGCAACGGAGGACGAATGAAGAGCGCGAGTGCGGCGTGTTCTACCGGGCTTGACAGCGCGTCGGAGAGGGTAGCGGGCGGCCGGCCGCACGCGGCGTGCGGTGAGCGCCGGGCGCGTATTCGCCGGTCCGGCCACGGTCGGCTCGCTGTTGCAGGACAAGTCGTCGGCCACGATGCCTACGGTTCCCTTCCCGGCGCCTGCGGCCGGGAACTCGTCCCGGCGTAGCGGAGCCGGCCACCACCATGTGATTATGCCATTTCGCGTGAGCGAGAATCTAATACTCAAATATACACTTGTCAATTTTCATACAGATGTCTATTTTGAGGCTATGTCGCAGCATTCGTCGCAGGTCATGGCCGGGGGAGACCGCCGGGTGCGCCGTACGCGCGCGGCCCTGTTCGAGGCGGCGGTGCGGCTGGTGTCCGAGCGCGGCACGACCTCGATCGCGGTGACCGAACTCGCCGACGCCGCGGGCGTGAGCCGCCAGGTGGTGTACCTGCAGTTCGGCGACCGGGAATCGCTACTGGCGGCGGCCGCGATGGATCTCACCGAGCGCGAGCTGTACCCGCTGCTCCCGGACCTGGGCGAGGACACGCTGCGGCACCGGATCCATTCGGCCGCACGGCATCTGGCCGGCCACCATCGCTTCTACCGGGCGCTGGTCACGGGATCGTGCGGGTTCGCGCTCCGGACGGCGGCGATCCGCTCCTTCGAGGATCTGCACCGCCGCAATCCGGTCCCGGTCCTGGAGAATATGCGCCCGCATACGGCCGCTGCGGGAACCTTCCTCGTCGGCGGTGTCATGGCGGTCATCGACGACTGGCTGCTGGAGACCGAACGCGAACCGGACCCGACGGTATTGGCCGAGCGGTTGCTGGCGATGGCCGCGCATTTCACCGATCTGCGTCCGCGCTGACTCGCGAGCGGTAGCGGCCCGGGGGTCTGGACGAATGTACGGATACTCTCGGGTGGATTGCCCGGATGAGGTATACCTCCGGGTAGGGATCTTCCAGTTGTCAACGCACAAGGAGACTTTGCCGTGTCCGGTCCGATCGACCTGCACACCGACGTGCCGCATTCGGCACGGATGTACGACTATTTCCTCGGCGGCAAGGACAACTACGAGGCGGACCGCGACGCGGCCGAGAAAGCGCTCCAGGAATTTCCGGCCGTCCGGGTCACCGCGCGGACCAATCGCGAATTCATGCGGCACGTCACGCGTTATCTCGCCGAGCGCGGCATCCGGCAGTTCCTGGACATCGGCACGGGCATTCCCACGGAGCCGAATCTGCATCAGGTCGCGCAGGAGCTGGCGCCGGAATCCCGGGTGGTGTACGTCGACAACGATCCGATCGTCCTCTCGCACGCGCGGGCGCTGCTGGTGAGTACGCCGGAGGGCCGCACGGCCTACGTGCAGGCCGACGCCGCGGATCCGGCGGCGATCCTGTCCGCCCCGGAACTGCGCGAGACCCTGGACCTCTCGCAGCCGGTGGCCGTCTCGCTGATGGCGCTGCTGCACTTCGTGCCCGGCGACGTCTACGAGATCGTGCGCACCCTGATGGAGCCGCTGGCGCCGGGCTCGTATCTGGCGATGTCGCACGTGACGACGGATTTCGACGACGGCGAGGACGATCCCGACGGCATGGCCCGGCTGCTGCAGGTCTACGTGGACCGCGGCATACCCGTGCAGCCGCGCACCCGTGCCGAGGTCGCCCGCTTCTTCGAGGGCCTGACCATGGTGGACCCGGGCGTCGAGGTCATCCACCGCTGGAACAACGGCGGCATCGACCACCCGGCCAGCCACGACAAGCAGGTCTCCCTCTACGGCGCGGTCGCCCGCAAGGGGTGATCCGGGGCCTTCACCCGCGTGCCTGTGCGGGCGGAGTGCCGGGGCTGGTACAGGTGTAGGCGTGCACTCCACCGCGTCCCGCCCGAGTACCGCCGCTCTCGCCGCCGTCGTGGCCGAGCTGAGAAACCACGGCATCGATACCGACGACAGCGCGCTCACCCGCGCCCTGTACGCCTCGGACGCGTCGGTGTACCGGATCCCGCCCGGCGCGGTCGTGTTCCCCCGCCGGGCGGAGGAGGTCGAGTCGGTGGTCGCGGCGTGCGTGACGAACGGCGTGCCGATCACCAGCCGCGGCGCGGGAACGTCCATCGCGGGCAACGCGATCGGGACCGGCGTCGTCATCGACCACAGCCGGTACCTGGATACGGTGCTGGCCATCGACCCCGAAACCCGTTCGGCGCGAGTGCGTCCGGGGATCGCGCACGCCTCGCTCCAGCGCGCCGCCGCACCGCACGGCCTGCGCTTCGGCCCGGACCCCTCCTCGCACAGCCGGTGCACGATCGGCGGCATGATCGGCAACAACGCCTGCGGATCGCGCGCGCTCGGGTACGGGCGGACCAGCGACAACGTCCGCGGGCTGCACGTGCTCACCGTGGCGGGCGAGCACCTGCGCCTCGGCAGCCTCGCCGGGCGGGACGAGGGGCCCTCGGCGGTGCTCGATTCGCTGCGGGCCACGGTCGGGGAATCGCTGGGCACCATTCGAACCGAATTCGGGCGCTTCGGACGGCAGGTCTCCGGCTACGCCCTCGACCCGCTGCTGCCGGAGAACGGGTTCGACGTCACCAAGCTGCTCGTCGGATCCGAGGGCACCCTCGGCGTCGTGCTGGAGGCCGATGTCCGGCTGGTGGCCGACGCGACGCACCGCGTGATGGGCGTGCTCGGTTTCGAGACCATGGTCGCCGCCGCGGCGGCCGTCCCGGCGATCCTCCCGTTCTCGCCCATCGCGTGCGAGGGTCTCGACAGCCGGATCACCGACGTCGTGCGCGCGCTGCGGCCGGGCGCCGTGCCCGAGATGCCGCGCGGCGCCGGATGGCTGTTCGTCGAGTTCGCGGGGGAGGACCGGGCCGAACTCGAGGCCATGGTCGCCGCGGTCACCGAGGCGAGCGGCGCGCTGGATTCCCGCCTGGTCGGTTCCGCGAAAGAGGCTGCCGCACTGTGGAAGATCCGCGAGGACGGCTCGGGACTGGTCGCCCGCACGCCCAGCGGGCGGCCCGCGCACGCCGGCTGGGAGGACGCGGCCGTGCCGCCGGAACACCTGGCCGCCTACCTCGCGCAGTTCGACGATCTGCTGGGCGGCTACGGCCTGACGGGCGTGCCGTACGGGCATTTCGGGGACGGCTGCGTGCACGTGCGGATCGACTTCGACCTCGACGACGCGCGCGGCCGCGGCCGGTTCGAGGAGTTCCTCGACGATGCCGCGAAACTGGTCGGCAGCTACGGCGGGTCGATGTCGGGAGAGCACGGCGACGGGCGGGCCCGCAGCGCGCTGCTGTCGCATATGTATTCGCCCGCGGCGCTGTCGTTGTTCGGCCGGGTGAAGCAGCACTTCGATCCCGCGAACCTGCTGAATCCGGGCGTTATCGTGGACCCGCTGCCCGCCTCCGCCGATATCCGCTACACGCCCGCGGTGCGGCAGCCCCTGGAGTTCGCCTACCCGCACGACGCCGACGGCCTGTTCGGGGCCGTGCACCGGTGCACGGGGGTGGGGCGGTGCGTCGCTCCCAACCCGTCGGCGACCGTCATCTGCCCGTCGTTTCAGGCCACCGGTGAGGAGAAGGATTCGACCCGCGGCCGCGCCCGGATCCTGCAGGACGCCGTGGCCGGGCACCTCGGCCCCGCGGGCCTGTCGGCGCCCGAGGTGCACGAGGCACTGGATCTGTGCCTGAGCTGTAAGGGCTGTAAGTCCGACTGCCCGACCGGCGTCGACATGGCCACCTACAAGGCCGAGGTCCTGCACCAGCGGTACAAGGGGAAGGTGCGGCCGCGCTCGCACTATTCGCTGGGGCGGCTGCCGCTGTGGCTGCGCCTGGCCCGCCGCATGCCTCGCGTCGCCAACCGGCTCGGCGGGATTCGCGCCACCCATCCGATGGTCGCCTGGATCGCGGGTATCGATGCGCGCCGCGCGATTCCGGAGATCGGCGCCGCCGCCGACCGGTCGGCGTGGCGCGCCGCACAGCGGGCGACGATGACCGGCGCCGCGACCAAGGACGTCGTGCTGTTCGTCGACACCTTCACCGACAGCTTCACACCCGCGGTCGCGACCGCGCTGCTGGAGGTGCTCCGGTCGGCCGGTTATCGCGTGCACGTTCCGCCGCGCGGCGTCTGCTGCGGGCTGACCTGGATCTCCACCGGCCAGCTCGACGGCGCGCGCCGGCGGCTCGAACAGACCGTCGCGGCACTGCATCCCTATGTCGCACAGGGCATGACGGTGCTGGGGATCGAGCCGTCCTGTACCGCCGTCCTCCGCTCCGATCTCACCGAGCTAGTGGAATCCGAAGAGGCGCGGGCGGTTTCGGCGGCCGTGCGCACCCTGTCGGAACTGCTGAGCGCCGACGAGGATTACCGGCTCCCCGACCTGTCCGAGGTGCGGGTGCTGGCCCAGCCGCACTGCCACCACCACGCGGTGCTCGGCTGGGACGCCGACCGCCGCCTGCTGGAACGCGCCGGCGCCGAGGTCACGGCGGTCGGCGGATGTTGCGGGCTGGCAGGCAATTTCGGCGCCGAACGCGGCCACTACGACGTCTCGGTCGCCGTGGCCGAAACCCAGCTCCTGCCCGCCCTGCGCGCGGCGGCGGACGATACGGTGATCCTGGCGGACGGGTTCTCCTGCCGCACACAGATCGAGCACCTCGCCCACCTGCGCGGCGCTCACCTGGCCGAACTGCTCGCCGGGAAGCTCCCGGACCACGCACGGCCAACCGCACGGAACGACAGGTAGGACCATGCCGAAGATCGTGTTGTTCGGCGCCACCGGGTACACCGGGCGCCTCGTCGCCGAGGACCTCGTCGCCCGCGGCGTCGTCCCCGTCCTTGCGGGGCGCAATGCCGCCGCCCTCGGGAAACTCGCCACCGACATCGGCGGCGCGGAGACCGCGGTGGCCGACGTCGCCGATCCCGCCTCGGTGCGCGCCCTGCTGAGCCGCGGGGATGTGCTGGTGACGACGGTCGGGCCGTTCCTGCGCTACGGCGGACCCGCCCTCGCGGCGGCGCTCGAGGCGGGAGCGCACTACTTCGACTCCACCGGCGAGGGGCCGTTCATCCGCGACGTCTTCGACCGCGACGACGAGGCGCGGCGGGCGGGCGCGGGCCTGCTGACCGCGTTCGGATTCGATTACGTGCCCGGCAATCTGGCGGCCGCCCTCGCGCTACAGGAGGCGCCCGGCGCCGTCCGGGCCGATATCGGATACTTCGTCGCGAGCCCCGGCATCAGCGGCGGCACCCGGGCATCGGTAATCGGCATGCTGTTCGAACGCGGCTTCGCGCTGCGCGGCGGACGCGTCGTATCCGAACGGCTGGGCGCGCGGATTCGCACCTTCGAGGTCGGCGGCCGGTCGCGGACCGGGGCGTCGGTGCCCGGATCGGAACATCTCGCGCTCACCCGGACCTACCCCGGCCTGCGCGACGCGGGCGTCTACGTCGGTGCGCCCGCAGCGGTGGCGGCGCGCGGCCTCCAGGTCACCGCGCTGCTGTCCGATGCCGTCGCGCGGGTGGAACCGGTGAAGCGGCTGGCCGAGGCGGGGCTCGCCCGCGTCGTGACCGGGTCGAGGGGCGGTCCGGGACCCGAGTCGCGGGCCCGCACCCGGTCGTGGGCGGTCGCCGACGTCTCGGACGCGGCCGGGCGCGTCCTGTCGTCGGTCACGCTCACCGGGGGAGATCCGTACGACTTCACCGGCGCGATCCTCGCGTGGGGCGCGCAGACCGCCCTGGACGGCGGCCTGCGCGCGACGGGCGCCCTGGGTCCGGTCGACGCGTTCGGCCTGGACGCGCTCGTATCCGGAGCGGCCGAGGCGGGCTTCAGCCGGTAACCGCTTCGGCGCGAACATCTTTCGCGCGGGCGGCGGTCCGGAGCAGCCCGGCGGCGCAGAGCGCGACCGCGATGTAGAGGATCTGCTCGGGGACGCGGATCCAGAGGGGACTCGTGGGTGCGCCGTGGAACGGGATGTCGGAGACGGCGGCGTAGACATTCGCGGGCAGCAGCGCCACGAACAGTGCCGTCAGGGCGATCCCGGCGGGACGGCGGGTCCGTGGGAGGACGAGGCCGGCCGCGCCGAGGAGTTCCAGCACACCGGTCAGATACACCTGGAAATCGGGAAAGGGAACGGCGGGCGGCACCATCGGGACCAGGTCGCCGTGGGTGGGAACCGGCCCGCTCGCCAGGCTGTCGGGCAGGAAATGCGTGGTGCCGGTCATCACCAGCATGGCCGCCAGCGCGTACGCCGCGCAGACGGGCCACCGCGCGAACCGGTCCGTGCCCAGCGCGCCCGCCAGGCGCAGCGCCGCCAGGACGACCACGAGAAAGATCAGGGTTTCCATGTCATACCTCCGTGAGCGGTGAGCGGTCCGACACTCTAAAGAACGATAACTATCGATAGCTACACTATCGACTAAGATTATGGATAGTGGAACTTCCAGCTGTCAATATCGGGCCCCGAGCAGAACCCGAGGTCAGGAGCGCCATGCGGATCGCCGAACTCAGCCGCGTCAGCGGAGTCCCCGCCGCGACGATCAAGTACTACGTGCGCGAGGGTCTGCTGCACGCCGGGGTTCGCACGCACCACAACCAGGTCGACTACGCCGAGGCGCACGTGAACCGGCTGCGCCTGATCCGGGCGCTGATCGATATCGGCGGCCTGTCGGTCGAGGCGTCGAAGGAACTGCTGGCCCTGCTCGACACCGGCACCCTGACCCCGCGCGAATCGGTCGGCGAGGTGCTGTACGCGCTGGGCGGGCGACGCTCCCCGGTGGGCCGGGACGAGCAGGAGGCCGCCGAAGCGGATGTCGAAGCCCTGCTGGCCCGCCGCGGCTGGCGGATCCACGGGGAGAGCCCGGCGCGCCGCACTCTGATCGATGTGTGCGCCGCGCTCCGGTCGCTCGGGCACGCGGACGTCGTCTCGGCGATGGACGACTACGCCGCCGCCTCGGAATCGATCGCGGCCACCGATATCGGCCTCGTCCGCGGAGAGTCCACCCTCGAGCGTATGACCGAAACCGCCATCGTCGGAACACTTCTCGGCGACACCCTGCTCTCGGCCCTGCGGCGTCTGGCTCAGGAACACCTGTCCCAGGACTTGCTGCCGGGTGGGGCGGGGGAGTAGCGCTCACGGCGCGGTGACGGAGAGTTGTGTGCCTACTCGCGGGACGAGTGCGTGATGCCGGTGAGGACGACATCGATTCCGGCGAGGAACTGTTCGCGGTCGTCGTGGTCGCGTAACTGTTTCGCGACGGCCCGCGCGAAGGGGTACTCGTCGGGGTCGAGTTCTTCCCACGTGGCCGAGACGGTGTCGAGGAATTCGACGCGGTCGGCCCCGGGTGGGAGGCCGCGGGCGCTCGCGCCGTTCGCGGCGTTCTGGCTCGCGGCCCCCAGAACGTAGTGCACCAGCGCCGAAGTCGCCGTGAACCACCCGTCTTCCGGCACGCCCAGCGCCTGGACCCGCCGGCCGAAGCTGTCGAAGATCAGCGGCGCCACCCGCCCCTGCGGGCTGCGCGCGAATTGGGCCGCGAGTTGCGTTGCGAGCCAAGGGTGGTCGTCGATCGCCTCGAACAGGCCGAGGGCGACGGCGCGAATCTCCTCCCGCGGTGACCCCGCGGCGGCTGCGGCCCCGGCGGTGAGTGCGGCGGCCACGACGTCCTCCGTGGCGGCGCGCAGCAGCTCGTGCTTGTTCGCCACGTGCCAGTAGATCGCCCCGGGCCCGGTGGCCAGGCGCTCGGTGAGGGCGCGGAAGGTCAGCCCGCCCTCGCCGTCCGCGTCGAGCAGTTCGACGGCCGTCTCGACGATGCGCTCGCGCGACAGCCTCTCCGCACGCCGGTCCGCCCGGCGCGTACGCGTTGCCATGCCGCCATCTTGACATATCTGGAACGTTGTTCCAACATTGGAACGGCGTACCAGAATGGAACGACATTCCAAAAGCGGCCGGATCCGCCGGCGCCCGACCCGAAGGAGCCACCATGAATACCCAGGTCACGATCATCGGCGCCGGGCTCGGCGGGCTCGTGCTCGCCCGCGTCCTGCACGTCAACGGCATCCCGGCCACGGTCTACGAGGCGGAGGCCGGGCCGACGGCCCGCTCCCAGGGCGGCATGCTCGACATCCACGCGCACACCGGCCAGCCTGCCCTCGCTGCGGCGGGCCTGACCGGCGAATTCCGCGCTCTCGTCCTCGCGGGCCGCGAGGCGTACCGCATCGTCGACCGCGAGGGCACCGTCCTGCTCGACCTGCCCGACGAGGGCACGGGCGCCCGCCCCGAGGTGCAACGCGGCGAGCTGCGCCGCATCCTGCTCGAATCGCTCCCGCCCGGCACCGTCCGGTGGGGACACAAGGTCACCGGCGTCCGGGCCCTCGGCGGCGGGCGGCACGAGGTCACCTTCGCCGGTGGCGGCACGGTCGAGACGAGTCTGCTGGTCGGCGCCGACGGCGCGTGGTCGCGGGTCCGGCCGCTGCTGTCCGGCGCGACGCCCGAGTACATCGGCATGTCCTTCGTCGAGACCTACCTGTACGACGGCGACACCCGGCATCCGGCCAGCGCCCGGGCCGTCGGCGGCGGCTCGTTCTGGGCGCTCGAGCCGGGCAGGGGAATCCAGGCGCACCGCGAGACCGGCGGCACCCTCCACACGTACGTGGCGCTGGAGAAGCCGCGGGAGTGGTTCGAGGAGATCGACTTCACCGATCCCGCCGCGGCCGCCGCCCGGACCGCGGGCGAATTCGACGGCTGGGCGCCGGAACTCACCGCACTGATCACCGACAGCGACACCGCCCCGGTCCTGCGCCCCCTCCACACGTTACCCATCGGCCATCGCTGGGACCGCGTCCCGGGCGTCACCCTGATCGGCGACGCCGCCCATCTCGCGCCCCCGAACGGCGAGGGCGCCAACCTCGCCATGCAGGACGGCGCCGAACTCGGCCAGGCGCTGGCCGCCAATCGGGGCGATATCGAGGCGGCCCTCACCGCCTACGAGCGGCCCCTGTTCCCCCGCGCCGCGGCGTCCGCGACCGACGGCGCCGAATTGCTCGAGACGATGTTCGGGGCCGCCACCCCGCACGCTCTGATCGGCATGTTCACCGGTGCGGCGTCCTGAACCAAGGCCGCGCGTCAATTCTGTTTCATACGACCGATACTCAGCGACCCGCTCGGGACAGGGCGGACGCCTTCCTCCGCGCGGTGGACGTATCCGGCGGGATCCTTGTCGACCGGCTGGACGCCGGCGTAGTTCCTGGCCTCGTAGGCGGCGAAGGCCACGGCCAGCTGATGGCGGCGGGACAGACCGGCGAGGCGGCGGAAATCGGTGAGGCCCTCGCGTTCCTCCTCGGCCATGTGATCACTGTTGGCGAGATTGGCCGCCGCCACGGCCGCGTACCAGTCGTCCGTGCCGACCTGGTGGCGCGCGACCTCGGCGACCGCGTCCCGGATCTCGTTGTGGTCGTGGATGGCGTCCAGCGTCTCCTCCTCGACGCCGGATCTGCGCTGGGCCGCGACGCCGATCTGCAGCAGTTCGGGATAGAAGATCTCCTCCTCGGCCTGCGCGTGCAGTTCCAGGAAGCTCGCGAGCCTGTCCCAGATGGCGGAGAGCTCGGCGGTCCGGGACCGGTCGACCTGCTCCAGAATCGCGAACAGCCGCCGCTGTTCGTGGTGGTCGTCGAGGATCAGCTCGGTAATGTCCACAATGCCTCCCTGCTGGCGGTTCCGGACCGACACACCCTGATCACCTCTCTGTTCGGATGGTAGGCCGATCCCCGCCGAGCGGTGGCATCGCTACGCCGTGCAGAACTCACCGAGTGCGCGAGCGATGCGGTCCGGTGCGTTCTCCGTGGGAATATGCGCCGCTCCCGGGATTCGCACGAGTGTGGCGTGCGGGATCTCCGAGACGAACCGCTCGGCGTACTCGACCCTTTCGAAGGGATCGTCCTCGCCCCAGACCAGCAGTGTGGGCGTCGCGGATCGGCGCAGCGCGGGGACGAGATCGCGGGTGTAGCGGTTGTCGGCGGCGGCCACCATCGCCAGCCACGAACGCCGGACCCGCGGATCGGTCCACGGATCCAGATAGTCGGCGATCCGGTCCGCGGTGGCGGCGCCGGCCAGATTGTCGACGAGGGCGTGCCGGCGGGCGGCGAGCAGGTCGTCGCCGGTGACCGCCGCGGCGGCCGCCGGGTCCTGGAAGCGGGCCACGTGCGGCGCGGGCCAGGAGTCGTAGGCGACCGAATTGACCAGCGCCAACCGGGAGACCTCCAGCCGGCCGCGGACCACCAGATCCTGGCCGACCGCGCCCCCGATATCGTGGCCCGCGACGGCCACCGGCTCCGAAATCCCCAGTGCGGCAACGCATCGCACCACCCAGTCGGCCAGCGCGGGAACCGTGGCCGTCGCCGGGGTGAGTTCGCCGCCCGACCGGCCGAAGCCGGGAAAGTCGACCGCCACCGGACGCACCCCCGCCGCAGCGAGGCCGTCCAGCACCGGCAGCCACACGCGACTCCAGAACGTCCCGTGCAGGAGCAGGACGACCGGGCCCTCTCGCTCCACGGTCAGATAGCTGATCGTGTCGCCGTCGACCCGGACCGTGGTCCGCACGACACTCGTTGCCGTTTCACTCATGGACCCACTGTGGCCGGGGTCCCGCCGCGAACCCAGAGTCCGAAAAGACATCCTTGGGTATATTCGTGCCATGAACCGTCACCGGGTGGCGGCCCTGCTCGGACCGCCGCAGAGTCCTTTCGAACTCGGCTGCGCCGCAGAGGTTTTCGGCACATCCCGGCCGGGTGTGACGTCGCACTACGATTTCCTCGTCTGCGCCGAACGCCCCGGCCCGCTGCCGACGACCGCCGGCTACGCCATGCTCGTGGAGGCCGGCCTGGAAGCCCTGGAGGAGGCGGACACCGTCGTCATCCCGGGCTGGCAGCCGCCCGAAGCCGCCGCGCCGGCCGCCGTGATCGACGCCCTCCGCGCGGCCCACCGGCGCGGGGCACGGATCGCCGCCATCTGCACGGGAGCATTCGTCCTCGCCCAGGCCGGGCTGCTGGACGGCCGCAGCGCGACCACCCACTGGCGCCACGCCGCCGCCCTCGCCGCCGCCCATCCCGCGGTGCGGGTGGACCGGGACGTCCTCTACATCGACCACGGCGACGTGGCGACCAGTGCCGGAACCGGTGCGGGCATCGACCTGTGCCTGCACCTCGTCCGCCGCGACCACGGCGCGGCCCACGCCGCCCGGATCGCGCGCACCATGGTCCTCCCGCCGCACCGCGAGGGCAGCCAGCGGCAGTACGCGACCGAGCCCCTCCCGGTCCGGACGGACGAATCGCTGGCGCCGCTGCTGGAGTGGGCCACCGCCCGGCTCGGCGAACCGCTGACCGTCGGCGGGCTCGCCGGTCACGCCGGGCTGTCGAGCCGGACGCTCGCCCGCCGGTTCGGCGAACAACTCGGCACCAGCCCGGGGCAGTGGCTGCTCGCCCAGCGCCTCAACGCGGCCCGCGCGCTGCTCGAACAGACGGACCTGCCCGTCGAGGCCGTCGCCGCCCGCGTCGGCCTCGTGTCGGCGGTCAACCTGCGCCGCCGCTTCCGCGACCATCTCGGCACCACACCCGGCGCCTACCGCCGCACCTTCGGCGAAACCGGGTAGGGGACGCCGAGAGCCCTGCTCCGTGATGGTCTTTCGGCCTTCGCAGTGGAGCCGATCGACCGCATCGCGGGTATCGGGCGATTCCTACGGTGGGTGGGTGCCCATCGGGCATGCGGCGGCGGACCGGCTCGGAGGCGGCGATGAGTATGCGGGACAACGACGATCGACGCCGAGCGACGGCGGCCCCTGTCGTGGTGGGGGTCGATGGATCGCCGGGTGCGGAGGCGGCGGTGCGGTGGGCGGCGGAGACGGCCGTGCGGCGCGCCCGGCCGTTGCGGATCGTGCACGGCATGGATCTCGTGACGGCGAACGGCGTCCTCGGCGTCTACGCGGTGATGGCCCCGCCCGTCGTCGACAGCGTCCGGGCACACGGCCGTGCGGTGGTCGCGCGCGCCGAGAAGCTCGCGAGGGAGATGGCGCCGGGGGTGCCGATCTCCACGGTCGTCACCGCGGACAGCGGAAAGCACCTGCTCATCGAGCACAGCGTCGACGCGTACGCGGTGGTGCTCGGCGCGACCGGCACCGCGGGCACGCTCGCGCACTTCGGGTCCACGCTGCTCGCGGTCACCGCCCGGGCACAGGGCACGGTGGTCGTGGTGCGCACGGATCGCGACGCGGACGGCATGATCCACGATGCGGGCCCGGTCGTGGTCGGCGTGGACGGCAGCCCGGTCTCGGAGGCCGCGATCGTGACGGCCTTCGGCGAGGCGGCCGACCGCGGCGCCGAACTGGTCGCGGTGCACGCCTGGAGCGACTGGGACTACAAGCGTTTCGCCGCCGACGGGGAGTCCATGGTGCCGGACGCCGCGCTCGAGGAGGCCGAGCGGGCCGTGCTGGCCGAGCGCCTGGCGGGCTGGCAGGAGAAGTACCCGGACGTCCTGGTGACGCGGAAGATCTACCTGGCCTCGCCCGCCGCGCACCTGCGGGACTGGTCGAAACGCGCGCAGCTGGTGGTGATCGGCAGCCGCGGCCGCGGCGCCCTCGCGGGCGCGCTCCTCGGGTCGACCGCCAATTCCCTTGTCCAGCACGCGTATTGCCCGGTGATGGTGGTTCACCCCATCCGCGTCACGGGGTGACGATGGCGAAATCCGGATCCGGGGTGTCCAGGTAACTGACCAGTTCGGCGAGTGTGGCGGGATCGCCCTCGACGGTGATGGTGCCGTCGGTGATCATCTCGGTGAGATCCCGCGCGCCGAGCAGCGCGGCGTGCAGATCGGCGTCGGTGAGCGTGAACGCGGCATCGGGTGCGGGCATATCGCCGTCGACGTCGAAGTGCACCAGCAGCCCGTTGCGTAATTGCGTGCGGTGCACGAGATTCCGATCCGAGACGTGCCAATCGATCGTGAGGGCCGCGGACCACGCCTTCGGTCCGTCGACGCGCAGCGCGATGGCGTCGAAAAGCTGCTCGACGGTGAGCGCGGCGGCGATGTCGGGCGCGTCGGCGACGGTGGGCGTGCCGACCGAACCGTGGCGCAGCTCGTAGGCGCCCATCAGGAAGAAATTGCGCCACGTGCCGTTCTCCGCGCCGAAGCCGAGCTGTTCGAGGGTGTCGGCCTGCAGCGCCCTTGCCTCGTCGTGGCCCGGTTCGGCGAACAGCACGTAGTTGAGAACCTGTGCCGCCCAGCGGAAGTCGCCGGCGGCATAGGATTCACGCGCCTTGCGCACCACCTCACCGGCGCCGCCCATGAAGTCGAGGTGCCGCTTCGCCGATTCGACCGGGGGATGCTGCCACAGGGTGGCCGGATTGCCGTCGAACCAGCCCATATAACGCTGGTAGATGGCCTTGACGTTGTGGCTGACCGAACCGTAGTAGCCGTGGGTGTGCCAGGCCCGGGAGATGGCCGGGGGGAGTTCGATGTCCTCGGCGATCTCGATTCCCGTCGCGCCCTTGTTGAGCGCCCGCAGGGTCTGGTCGTGCAGATATCCGTAGAGGTCGCGCTGCACCGCCAGGAACTCGGTGAGGCGTTCGGTGCCCCAGGTCGGCCAGTGGTGGGACGCGAACAGGACATCCGAACGGGCGGCGTACCGGTTGATCGATTCGGTCAGATACTTCGACCACACGTGCGGGTCGCGGACGAGCGCGCCGCGCAGGGTCAGCAGGTTGTGCAGCGTGTGGGTGGCGTTCTCGGCCATGCACAGGGCGCGGCGGTCGGGGAAGTAGAAGTTCATCTCCGAGGGCGCCTCGGTGCCGGGGGTGAGCTGGAACTCGATGCGGACGCCGTCGACGGTTTCCGTCTGCCCGGTCCGGGAGATGTCGACCGTGGGGGCGATGAGCGTCGGCGTGCCGGTCGAGGTGGTCTGGCCGAGCCCCGCGCCCACCGCGCCGCGCGGACCGCGGGGCAGGACCGCGCCGTACATGTAGGCGGCCCGCCGCGACATCGCGGTCCCGGCGTAGACGTTCTCCTCGACGGCGTGTTCGACGAATCCGGCCGGCGCGAGGACCGGGCAGCGTCCGGCGGCCACGTCCTCCGGGGTGGTGACGCCCTTGACGCCGCCGAAGTGGTCGATGTGCGAGTGCGAGAAGATCACCCCGGTGACCGGGCGGTCGCCGCGGTGCTCGCGGTAGAGCCCGAGCCCGGCGGCCGCGGTCTCCGCGGAGATGAGCGGATCGATCACGATCACGCCCGTCTCGCCCTCGATCAGCGTCATATTCGACAGATCGAGCCCGCGGATCTGATAGATGCCCTCGGCCACCTCGAACAGCCCCTGGATCGCGCACAGCCGCGACTGACGCCACAGGCTGGGATTCACGGTGTCGGGGCAGTCCTCGTCGAGGAAGGCGTACGTATCGCCGTCCCAGACCGTGTTCCCGGCCGCGTCCCGGACCACCCCCGGTCGCAGCGCGGCGACGAAACCCCGCCGGGCGTCGGCGAAATCGTCGTCCTCGGTCCTTGCCCGCTCGTTCGTCTCGAGGTCCATCTGACCGGTCATCGCACGCACCCCTATCGCTCCCGCGCCGCTGGCAGTGTCGAGCAGCGACGATCGCAGGTCCACGCCTGCGATGCCTCACCCGCGCCGGGTGAAAACCGCACCGTGCGGGCCGTCCGACCGGCGTGTATCGGGTCGAGATCATCCCGACGGGGTGAGGCCGGGCCCGTGCCGGTGCGGGCACACTCGTCCTCCGAAACCGCCGGGTTCGACCGGCCGAGACCCGACCGCATGTCTGGAGTGTCGGATGAAGGCGAATGCTGATCACGATGTACGGGAGCGGCGGTCCTACACTCCCGAATTTCCGGTGACGGTCGGTCTGGTTCTGCTGATTCCGGCGCTGGCGTCCGTCGGGCCGGTGAGCGCGGCACTGCTGATCCGCCACCGCAACGCCGAGGCCGTGGCGAGTTCCGCGCTGCTGGCGGGGACCGTCGCGACGTGCGTGGTGCTCGTCGTCGCGGCCCTGGTCGCGTTCCTCGCCGCGTGGCGGCAGGCCCGGCTGCCCGAACCCGCGCGGGTCGGCGCGACGGGCGGCGGTCGTCGCGCGAATCACCGGAGGTCGCCATGACGCTGGCTCATCCGACCGCGCCCCCGACCGGCGACCCCGGGGGCGTCGCCTGCGACAACGTGCGGCTGCTGGCCCGCATCGACGACCCCGCGCACTGGCAGGCCCGGGTCGGCTGCCTGCTCGCGTCCGGTCGCCGGCGCTGGCTGGGTCGCACCGAATTCGACGCCGGTCCGCTGCTGCGGCAATGGAATCGCGTCCGGCTGCCGTACACGCCGCCCGGGCATCCGACCCTGCGCAGCGCGGTCGCGGCGGCCGTGGCGGGCGCGGAGATCCCCGGGACCCCGCTGACCGAATTCGCCGCCGCGATCATGCTGCTGTCCGGGTGCACGGCCGTCGTGACCGTCCCCGCCGGGGTGCCCGATCGGCGGCGCGCGGTCTCGGTCTCCCTGTTCGCCTTTCCCGCCGACGATCTCGCGCTCGCGCGTGACCTCGCCGGTGTCACCCTCGACGCCGCGGGGGTCGTCACCACCCGCCGCGAGACCACTGTCTTCCTGGCCGCCCGCCCGCTGCCGGGCGCGCGGGCGCGGCGTGACCAGCGCCTGATCGTGCCGAATCAGGAGCGGTGCGCGGTGCGCGAATACCATTGAGCCGTAAGGGGTTCCGGCTCGGTGTCAGATGGTTCCCAGGGTGCGGGCGCGGGTGATGGCGTCGGCGCGGGTGCGGACCCCCAGTTTGTGGTAGATGCCGCGGAGGTGGGTCTTCACGGTGTTGATCGAGACACCCAGATCGGCCGCGATGTGGTGGGTGGTCATCCCGGAGGGCAGCTGGCGCAGCACCGCGATCTCGGCGGCGGTGAGGTGCGGGTCGCGCGGGCCCGCGACGGCCCGCCCGCGCAGGCGGATGGTGTCGACGAAGTCGTCGAGGTAACCGAACCGGCCGGTGTACTGATCGAGCAGGCCGACCGTGCCGGGCACGTCGAGGAACGGGCGGATCAGCCGGTCGGTGTAGGCGAGCGTCGCCGCGCGGTGCAGCGCGTCGTACACCGCGACCGGCCGGTCGAGCCGGTGGCACGCGGAGGCGTACAGCAGCCACGCCTGGATCGAGGAGATCGGATGCAGGCGATCGTCCTGGTCGAGCAGCGGTTCCACCAGCTCCACCGTGGTCGCCGAGCTGTGCTTGTCCTCGGCGATGGCGGCCTCGGCGAGGATCGTCTCGGGGGTCCGGCCCAGGACCGCGACCGCCTGGGAGTGCAGCCGGTGGGCGGGCTCGAGCCAGCGCACCCGCAACAGCGCCCACGTGACCTGGACCAGCAGACCGGCCGTCGTCGCCGCCAGCGGCGCCTCGTGCAGCACGGTGTGCATATCGGTGCGCAGGGCGTCGGCGACGGTGTGGCGGTCGGCTGCGGAGTCGGCGCCGAACAGCAGCGCGAGGATCCGGGCATGCCAGCCGGGTGCCGGGGCCACCGTGCCGTCGCCCGGCGGCGCGATGTCCACGGTCAGTAGCGCGTCGTCGTCGGCTTGCAGATAGGCCATGAGCGCGACCATGATCCGGGCCTGCGCCAGCGCCGAGGTGCCCTCCAGGTGATGGCTGTCGGCGAACGCGACGGCCTGGAGCGAGCGTTCGCGCATCAGGGTGAGCGATCCGTTCAGGCCCGCCGCGACGGCCAGCCGAGTGAGCGCGTGCAGCGTCAGGCGGTTCAGCGCGGCGCGTTCCGCCAGCGCCAGGGCGTTGCGCAGCTCCGGTTCGCCCCAGCGCCGCGGATCCGGCGTGAACAGGTGCGTGGTGGCGGCCTGCAGGGCGATGTAGCAGTCGATCTCCGGATGTCCCGTCGGCGCGGGCAGCTCGCGCGGCGGCGTCTCGACGACGCGACCGGTCGCGATGTCGACGTCGGACAGCACGGAATCGGTCAAGGCCCCCAGCAGATCCGGGGTGATGAACGCGGATTCGTGCCGGGGGCGTTCGCGCACGAGTTCGCCGAGCGCGACGGCCTGGACGATATCGCCCCGCTCGATGGCGTCGGCGGTGCGCAGCAGCAGGACGAAGGCGTCGTCCGCCGCGCCGAGGCAGTCGAGCCGGCGGAACAGCTCGCCGCCGTTGCCCTCGAACACCATGCGGGGCCCGTGCTCGCGGACGAACTCCGGCAGTACGGCGCGGTCCGGGTCGGCGAGCACGTGGCGCAGCGCCTCGGGCAGCATCCCGGCGGTGACGAACCAGCGGGCGCACGCGTCGTGCAGCGCGGGGACGCGATCGGGATCGGCCCGCGCGATCTCCGCGAGCAGGTAGGCGCGCAGCATCGGGTGGTAGGTGTACCAGAGGTCGCCGCCCCGGGCCGCGGCCTCGAGGGGAAAATTGCTGCGCAGCAACGATTCCAGCGCGCGCGGGGCGCCCGGGCCGGCCAGCCGCTCGGCCAGGTCGACCGAGAACGACGCCGGGACGGCGGTGGCGAGCAGGAAGTCGAGGACCTCGGGCGCGAGCCCCGACAGCAACTCGCCGACCAGGAAGTCGGCCACCGCGTGGGGTCCGTGTTCCAGCGCGGCGATCGCCGTCGCCCGGTCGCCGGTGTGCGCGGCGAGGTGGATCGCGCCGATCCGCGCCAGGCCCGCCCAGCCGCGGGTGAGTTCGTGGAAGCTGGCCAGTTCGGCGTCGGCCAGCCGGCAGTCGTGCTGTTCCAGCAGCGCGGCGGTGTGCTCGGCGTCGAATCGCAGGTCGCGCGCGCCGATCCGGGTCAGCCGCGCCGTCATCTGCAGCGCGTGCCAGCGCACGGGCGGGTCGTACCGGCCGAGGACGACGGTGGTCAGCGAGGGCGGCGCGTGCTCGACGAAGTATTCGAGCCCCGACAGGGCCAGCGGATCGGCGATCAGGTGGGCGTCGTCGAGGACCAGGACGGTCGGCGCGCCCGTGGCGGCGAGGGCGGAGACGATCGCGGCGGCCTCGTCCACCGGGGTATCCGGAATCGGGCCGGTCCGCGAATACAGCGGGACGTCCAGCGCCGCGCCCACGGCCGACCACAGCCGGGTGTCGCTGAGATCCGCCAGGCCGACCCACCGGACCGTGGCGGCCGGCTGCCGGCGCACCCAATCGGCCGCGAGAACGGTCTTGCCGGTGCCCGCGGGCGCGCACACCAGGATGGTCTGCCCGTTCGGCGCCCGCCTGGCCCGGTCCATCGCGCCCTGCGCCCCGGCCATGCGCAGCGGGGTGAAGGACAGGATGGGCGGGGTATGCGCGTCATCGGCCGGACCGGGGGATCGGTACCGGTTGTCGTCGCGCGTCTGTGCCGCCGATAGGTGTGGTGCGACCATAACGCCTCCGTGAGCTTGTCCGTTCGGCTAGCCGTTGTCGAGCGTCTGATCTGTCTGAATCCGAACCTATACCAGGAATATGAGGAATACGAGAGTGATAACTGTTCTCTTGACCGGATCGAATTCATCTCGTGAGGGTGAGGAGCGTGGCCACACTCCTCGAATACGCTCACCGTCGGCTTGTGCAACCGGCCGCTGACCCGAGCGCGAGGAGCAACCGCGGTGATTATGCGGCGAAACGGCACGACCTCGCCCCGGACGGCGCCGCCGGCCGCGACGGCGGCCGCATGGGCCATTCCGCGCGGGCTGATCGTGTTGCTCGTCGTTGCCGCGGCCGTGGTGGCCATCAGCGGCATCAAGGCCTTTTCCGGCGTACTCGGCCCGGTCTTCCTCGCCGTCATGCTGACGGTGGTCGCGCAGCCGTTGCAGCGCTGGGCGCGGCGGCGCGGCCTGCGACCGTGGATCGGCATGGTGATCGCCCTGCTGGCGGTCTGGCTGATCCTGATTCTGCTGGTCGGCGCCCTGGTGCTGTCGGCGGCCCAATTGGCGACCGAACTGCCGAACTACACCGATCGGGTGAACGATCTGTTGTCGGGGGTGCGTGGCGCACTGGCGGACGCGGGGGTGAATGCGGAGCAGATCCAGGCCATGCTCAGCGGCCTGAACGTGACCGATGTCGTCGGCGTGCTGGAGTCCGTGCTGCGCGATCTGATCGGGGTCTTCTCGAATTTGTTCTTCGTGCTGGCGCTGCTGTTGTTCATGGCGATCGACGGAATGGCGATCGGCCGGAAGATGACGGTCGTCACGGCGGAACGTCCCGAAATTGCGTACGCCCTGGAGACATTCGCACTCGGGACCCGGAAGTATCTGCTCGTGTCGACGGTATTCGGTCTGATCGTGGCCGTGCTCGACGGTACGGCGCTGTGGCTGATGGGCGTTCCGCTGCCCATTCTGTGGGCGGTGCTGTCGTTCATCACCAACTACATTCCGAATATCGGATTCCTGATCGGGCTGGTGCCGCCGGCGCTGCTCGCGCTGCTCGACAGCGGGCCCGCCCTGATGATCTGGGTGATCGTGGTCTACTGCGTGATCAACTTCGTCATCCAGTCGGTGATCCAGCCGAAGTACGTCGGCGATTCGGTGGGCCTCAGCGTGACCGTCACCTTCCTGTCGCTGGTGTTCTGGTCCTGGGTCCTCGGCCCGCTCGGCGCGCTGCTGGCCGTCCCGCTGACGCTGCTGGTGAAGGCGCTGCTGCTCGATATCGACCCGACCACCCGCTGGGCGAGCGCGCTGATCGCCGACAAGGTGCCCGAGGATTCAGTCGGGCAGCCGTGACATCTCGAGCAGGGTGAGGCCGAGGGCATCGATACGCGCCAGCACGCCGCGGATCGCGGTGCTGTCGGGGACCGTCCCGTACAGGGTCGTCGTCCCGGCGATGGAGTGGTCGCTGCGGACCAGTTCGGGGAAGGCGGCCTGCGCGCGCTCGGACAGTTCGCCCTCGATGACGAACCGGTAGCGAACGGCAGTCGCCATGGACGTTTCACCTTCTCGTGGGTGGAGACAATTTCGACCCGAGTGGTGCTGTCGAGCCCAGTTTCGCGCCGGGGTCCCCGCGCCGCCTCATCCACCCGGGATGAGTTCCGTCGGTGCGGAATCGCGCGTCCGCGCTCACCCCGAGCGGGTGAGGAATTTCCGGTCCGACTGCGAGACCGTCGTCGCACAGTCTGTGCAGGGAAGGAGTCGGATATGTCAACCTCTCCGGACACCCATCCGGTGCGGCAGGGGGTGGCGGCGGGCACCTCGATCGGCGCCGCGATCCTGTTGCTCACCGTCGGCGTGCTGTCACTGTTCCAGGGCATCTCGGCGGTCGCGAAGGACGAGCTGTTCGTGGTGGGCGTGGACTACGTCTACAAGTTCGACATCACCACGTGGGGCTGGATTCACATCGTGCTCGGCATTCTGCTCATCATCAGCGCGATCGGGTTGATGACGGGAGCGATGTGGGCCCGGATCGTGGCCATCGGCCTGGCGGCCCTGTCGATCCTCGGCAACTTCCTGTGGCTGCCCTACTACCCGTGGTGGTCGGTGCTGGTCATCGCGCTGGACGTCGTCGTCATCTGGGCCGTCGCCACCTGGCGCCCGGAAGAGGAGGTCTGACCCGCCCCGCCGCCCCTCACCGCCCGGGAACATCACCCGGCGCGGGTGAGGTCGGGCCGAGGGTTGCGGGGGACGGGCGGGCGGGTATTTCGCCAGCCAGCGCGCCCTGCTGGCGGCGGTGCGCCCGGAGATCGAACAGGACAGCCTGCTGCCCGACCCGGCCCCCGCGGATCCGCGCGCCCGGCTCGAACTGGTCATGCGCGAATGCGTGCGGATCACCCGGGAGTGGGAGCCGGAATTGCGTACGTCCCTGCGTCTTTCGCTCGAACCCGCCGCGGGTGATCCGTCACTGCTGCGCCGCGGGCGTGCGATCGGCTGGATCGAACAGGCGCTGACGCCGCTGCGCGAGACGCGCCCCGACATCGATATCCACCGGCTCGCCGTCGTCATCCGCTCGGCCACCGGGATCGAATCGTTCGTCTGGCTCGGCGACGTGGCCGGGCTCGAGCGCGCCGAGGCCGCCGAAACACTGTGTGGCACAGCGCAAGCCCTGCTCGCGCACGCTCTTGCCGAGACGGCCCGGCCGCCCGGCGAATGACGTCGTGGCCCGGGTCAGATCTCGAGCTGTTCCTCGATGTGCTTGAGGCGGTGGCGCGCGAGCGCGAGATTGCCGCGGTCGCGGTCGAGGACGATGTAGAGGAACAGCCCTTTGTTCCTGCGCCCGTGAGTCGGCCGGATGAGATGATACTGCCGGCCGAGCGTGACGAGCACGTCCTCGATCTCCTGGTCGAGTCCGAGCTGGTCCATCGTGCGCATCTTGGCGCGGATCACCTCCGTATTGCCCGCTGCGGCGGTCTCGATATCGAAGGCCTTGGAATTGCTGCGCATTCCCAGCGGCATACCGCTGCCGAAATCGACGACGGCGGCGCCGACGACGCCGTCCAGCAGCATCATGTCCTTCAAGGCAACGTCCATGTCCGACATGGTTACTCCTCTCCCTGCGGGGTGTTCGCGCGCCGAGACGCTACTGGCGAGCCGTGGGGATGTCCGGCGGTTGCTGAAGAATTCCGCAAGGTACGTAATTGGCAAATTCTGCAATCAGGCAGGCTTTGCGCATGTCGCGTGACGACACTCCGGCCGCCGCGGTGACCGGCGCGCCGGGTCGTTCGTGAAGGCCCATCGACGCCCACGCGGAAGCGTCCCGTTCACTAAAATCGGCCCACAACGGTTCGGCGACCGCAGCCGGCCGCGCGCGGAGAGGGAGTGGCGCACATGCCTGGATTGCCGAGGCCGCTCTACCGGATGAAAGCGGACTTCTTCAAGACGCTCGGCCACCCCGTGCGCATCCGGGTGCTGGAACTGCTGAGCCGGCGCGAGCACACCGTGGCCGAGATGCTCGCCGAAATCGATGTCGAGGCGGCGAATCTCTCACAGCAGCTGTCGATCCTGCGACGCGCCGGCCTGGTCACCGCCCGCCGCGAAGGGCTGTCGGTCACCTACACCATCACCACGCCCGAGGTCGCCCAACTTCTGGCCGTGGCCCGCGCCATCCTGACCGGCGTCGTCGCGGGGCAGGCGGAAGCGCTCGAAAAGCCCGCCTGACACCGCGGCCCGTCGTCCTTGCGGCTGATGCCGATTCAGCCTCGAAGCGGATACCTGCTCGCGATTCGAAGACCTCAGGCCGATGTCCTCGGTCCGGGGCGCGCACCAGAATGAGGGCATCGAATCGTCAGCGAGGAAGGATGAGGCCGTGGGGCTGTTCGGAGGGATCGGCGGGCGCCGGGCGGAGCGGGACGCCCGGATCAGGGACGAGGCGTATCGGCAGGCCGTCGAATCCGGCGCGTCGGAGGAGGACGCCGTGCAGGCGGGCGAGGGCGCGGTCCGCAGCGCCCGCCGTCGCCGCCGGCTGCTGATGAGTGGAGGCGGCGGCAGCTGACGTCTCCGCGCGATATTTGGCAACGCACCTTGCCAAACACTCTCGTCTGGTAGAGACTCTTGCCAGAACGGTATGAGCGGGCCGCTCCGGTCCGGCGAGTGCTCGAAGGAGAGTGTGACCGTGGATTCGATGATCCCGAGCCGGCATCCGGCCGGGCCGCAGGCTGTTCCGGGGCCCGGGCTGGGGCCGTTCGCGCGGATGCTCGGGCTGCGTGCGCCGACCCCGGCCGAGTTCCGGGAACTGGGTGCGGCGCTGACCATCGGCGACGCGCCGATGGACGAGCTGGTGGACTGGATGTACCGCACGGGGATGGCGGAGACGCGCCCGCTGTTCGAACAGGCGCTGCGGGACGGAATCGCCGCGATGCCGCAGGCGCCCGAACCGCTGCGGGAGTTCTTCGATTACGTCGAGGCCGTGCCCGAGTGGGTGGACTGGGACAAGATCCGCCACGCCGAACTCGTCTTCGGGCTCGGCGGCCGGGACGGCGTGTACGTCGCGCGGGACATGTCGTTCCTGGGCGGATACCTCGCCTCGGGATTCAACAAGACCCTGCTGCGCACGGGCGCTCTGGAGAAGGGCCCGGCCAAGCGGTTCGCGGAGACGACGCAGTGGGCGATGGACGTCAGTTCCGCCGGCGGGATGCGGCCGCGGGGCCTGGGATACCGCTCGACCCTGCGGGTCCGGATGATTCACTCCATGGTCCGCCGCCACGTCGCGGCGATGGACGACTGGCGGGGCGAGGAGTGGGGCCTGCCGATCAACCAGACCGATATGGCCGCGACCCTGGTCGGCGCGCTGATCGCGCCCATGGTCGGCGGCATCGGCATGGGACGGTTGGTGACCCCGCGCGACGCCGACGCCGCGGCGCATTTCACGCGGTACGTCGGCTGGGTGATGGGTGTCGAGGAACGCTTCCTGCCCACCGGCTTTCGCGACAGCGTCCGCATCCTCTTCCACACGATGACGGCGATCACCAATCCCGACGAGACATCGGTGCAGCTCGCGCTGCCGATGCTGGACGAACCGCTGGGCTGGCACTACTCCCGCATGCCCGGGCTGCGCCGCCGCCTGGCCCGCTCGCAGCACCTGTCGATCGCCACCCTGTTCCTGGGATCGGACGCGATGCGGACCCTCGGCCTGCCCGCGACCGTGCCGTGGTATCCGTTGCTGCGCATGCCGGTCAACCTCGCCCGCTCGGTCCGGGACCGGGTCGTGCCCGGCCGGTTCGTGCGCGCGGCGGCCGAGGGACGCGCTGCCCAGCTGGCGTTCATCCGCACCCTGACCGGTACGGACAGCGCCGTCATCGGCGGCTCGGCCGATCACATCGCCCACGCCGCCTGACGGCGGTCCGGACGGTCAGGCGGCGGGCCGGGACCTGTACGGGCGGCTCAGTCGCGGCCGAGCGCGTGCGCGAGCTGCGACTTGGTCATCTTGGAGCGGCCCTTCACATTGCGCTGCCGCGCCTCGTTGTACAGCTGGTCGCGGGTGGGTCCCTGGGCGCCGGAGTGCGAGCGCTGACCGCCGCGCTGCTGCGGTGACTTGTCCTGCACGGAGGTGCGGCTGGCCGTGCGGGACTGGCCGGACTGCGCGCGATTCTTGTTGACCGTGCGCGCGCCGATCTCCTCGGCCCGGTCGGGGCTCACTCCCCGCTCCTCGGCCGAATCCCGGATGTGCCGGTACTGCCTCTCCTGTTTATCGGTCCATGCCTTGGGCATGACGTACCTCCTGTGTGGTCGTGTGCCCGGCGACCGGATCGCGGGCAGCTATCGCCCGCCTACCCGTCACCGGGCCGTTGACACCTCGCGTCAGGCGAGCCTCGACCAGAAACGGACGTCGCGGCAGGCGGCGACGAAGTCGGCGGCCGACGCGCCGGACGCCGCGAGATCGACGACGCCCGCGTCGAGCCGGCCGTCGAGGCCCGCGGCGGCGAACAGGGCGACGGCCTCGCGGTGGGCGATGAATTTGCCGTGGGCGTAGGCGTCGCTGACGAAATCGCGCGCGGGCGCCAGGTCGGCGAGACCGGCGGCCGCCTTGTCGGTGGCGAGTACCGCGACGGCGTCGTAGAGGACCGAGGGGGCGCCGTCGATCTTCTGGTCGGCCGCGATGTGCTCACCGTCGTCCGCGACGACACCGCCGACCTTCGCGGCGACGATCTCCAGCATCGCGCCCTCCGCCCGGATCGCGTCCCGGAGGCCGGCCAGCGCGTTCGCGTCGACGCCGTCGGTGACGAGGACGCCGAATTTGCGGCCCGCGAAGGTCTCGGGACCGTTGCGCAGGATGCTCAGCGCGGGCGATTCGGCCAGGCCCGTGACCGGTTCGCGCGCGGCGACGGCGGGATCCGGGAGTTCCGGCAGCCCGAGCCCGTCGGCGACCGCCTCGGCGAGGCCCCCGTCGACATTGCGCAGCGCCGCGACCACCCGGACGCGGATGTCGACGCGGTCGCATTTGCTCAGCTCGAAGACGAAACCGTCGATGATGTGCTGCTGTTCGACGGCCGTCTGGCTGGCGTAGAACTGGCGGGCCTGGCTGTAGTGGTCGGCGAAACTCTCCGGGCGCAGCCGGCGTTTGGGACCGGAGACGGTCTCGGGGTAGCTCACGAACCCGCGCGCGGGGTCCTCGCGCGGGCCCTTGGTCTCACCGGACCACGAATTCGGTTCGTAGTTCGCCCGATTCGCCGGATTCGCGGTCGCCATGTGGCCGTCCTGCTGGAACGTCGCGAACGGGCACTTCGGCGCGTTCACCGGCAGCTGCGTGAAGTTCGGGCTGCCGAGGCGTTTCAGCTGGGTGTCGAGGTAGGAGAAGTTCCTGCCCTGCAGCAGCGGGTCGTCGGTGAAGTCGATGCCCGGGATGATGTTCTGCGTGCAGAACGCGACCTGCTCGGTCTCGGCGAAGAAGTTGTCGACGACCCGGTCGAGCACCAGCCGGCCGACCCGGCGCACCGGAACCTGCTCCTCCGGAATGATCTTCGTCGGATCGAGGATGTCGAACTCGAACCGGTCGGCGAAGTCCTCGTCGAACAGCTGCATGCCGAGTTCCCACTCGGGGAAGTCGCCCGCCTGGATCGCGTCCCACAGGTCCCGGCGGTGGAAGTCGGGGTCGGCGCCGTTGATCTTCACCGCCTCGTTCCACACCACGGACTGGATGCCCTGCTTGGGCTTCCAGTGGAACTTGACGAAGGTCGACCGGCCCTCGGAGTTCACCAGCCGGAAGGTGTGGACCCCGAACCCCTCCATGAACCGGAACGAGCGCGGGATGGCGCGGTCGGACATGATCCACATCAGCATGTGGGTCGACTCCGGCGTCAGCGAGACGAAATCCCAGAAGTTGTCGTGTGCGGTCTGGGCCTGCGGGAAACCCCGGTCGGGTTCCTGTTTGGCCGCGTGGACCATATCCGGGAATTTGATGGGGTCCTGGATGAAGAAGACCGGAATGTTGTTCCCGACCAGATCCCAATTACCTTCGCGGGTATACATTTTCACGGCGAAGCCGCGGACGTCCCGGGCCAGGTCGAACGATCCCTTGTTGCCCGCCACCGTGGAGAACCGCACGAACGCCTCGGTGCGCCTGCCGGCCTCCTGGAACGGATCTGCCCTGGTCAGGTCGTCGAGCGCCGCGTAGTTCTCGAAGTAGCCGTGTGCCCCGAATCCGCGTGCGTGCACCACGCGCTCCGGGATCCGCTCGTGGTCGAAATGGAAGATCTTCTCGCGGAAGTGGAAATCCTCCAGCAGTGCCGGACCACGCTCGCCCGCGCGCAGCGTGTTCTGGTCGTCGCCGACCACGACGCCCTGCTGTGTCGTGAGCCGGACATCGTCGCCGGAGGCCTGCTGATGGGTTTCGCCGCCGTGTCCCCGTCGTCCTGCGTAATCCTCGGTCATACCGTGGTCTCCTGTTCGGATGCGTCGAACCGCTCGGATATTTCCGCCGGTACCCGCCCACCGCGCCGATAAACGACCGCACCCGCAGCGGAAAAATGCGGGGAGCGAAAGGGGCGATCACCGAGTGAACGCCGTGGATGCGGGTATACGCGCACTCCGTCACTTCCGAATGACCGGAAAGAGCGACACGGCCGGACGCGCAGACGGGCGAGACGAGCCGTCGTGTGAATTTCGAGAAGCCGTTCCGAAGAAATGGCAACTCGAATCCGGCTGTACGGCAGAGGAAATCGCCGGGATTGCACGGGCGCGTGATCGCATCGGAGTGTAGACCACGTCCAGCAACATCCGCGCGACCGACGCGCGGGTCCGCATCGCTTGCACTCCGGGCGGTGAGTGGGGCTTCTCGCCTGGGCACATGCTCGGCACTTCTCCGCACCGGAGGCTGATACTCGATCGTTACTGTGTTGCCAGCTACCGTGATTCGCCCATACTCGATGTGATCGGATACCGCCAGCCGACGCTCGGTGTGGATACCGTTTTTTCTCCCGTTCCGGACGTGACCGCGGTGATTTTCGCGGGTCGCCGAATCGCGAATAAGACCGACCAATCCGTTCGGCCGCGTGTTCCGACTTTCCCCGGGGGAGCCCTTCTCGTGCTGCCAGTCCCGGCTTGCCCCTGCAGTTGCGTCACCTCGTTGTCTCGACCGTGAACGGAGCGATTGCATGACCTCGTTGGCACCCGAATCCGCCGGCCGCACCGCGCTGGACGCGCACCGCGGATTCCCGCTCTCGGCCGCGCAGACCGGAATCTGGAACGCCCAGCACATCGCCCCGGACGTCCCGCTCACGGTCGCGCAGTACGTCGAGATCCGAGGCGGGCTCGACATCGAGGGGCTGGACGCGGCGATCGCCGGCGCGGCGGCGGATCTGCAGAGCCTGTGGTTGCGGGTGGTCGAGGTGGAGGGCACGCCGTCGCAGGTCGTGGATCCGCGGACGCCGCTGGCGTCGGAGGTCGTCGATCTGCGCGGCGAGGACGACGCGGCGGCGCGGCGGTGGATGGACCGGGACGCGAGCGCGCCGATGCCCATGGACGGACCGCTGTTCCGGTCCGTCGTGCTGCGCGTCGGCGAGGCCGAATACCTCTGGTACGCGAAGATGCACCACATCGCGATCGACGGCTACGGCGCGATGCTGCTGATGGCCCGCATCGTCGAGCACTACAACGCGGCGCGGGCGGGCGCCGAGCCGAGCGAATCGGCGGCCGGTGATCTCTACCAGGTCTACACGGCGGAGCTGGACTACCGGGATTCGGCGGCGTTCGTGGAGGACCGGCGGTACTGGCTGGACCGCCTGACCGGCGTGCCGGACTACTTCGAACTCAGCGACCGTCCCGCGCCCGCCGGGGCGGGGCGGCGCACGGAGACCGGCGCCGTGGACGCGGCGGCGACGGAACTGTTCGGCTCGGCGCGTGAGCGATTCGGCGTCTCGCGGCCCGCGCTGTTCGCCGCGGCGCTCGCGGGCTACTTCGCGGCGGTGACCGGCAATTCCGATGTGGTGCTGAGCCTGCCGGTGACGGCGCGCACCAGCCCGCTGCTGCGGTCGTCGGCCGGATATGTGTCGAACGTCGTGCCCCTGCACATTCCGGTCGATTCGGACGCGACCGTCGACCATCTGGTCCGCACGGCCGCGGACCGGCTGGCCGAGGCGCTGCGGCACCAGTGCTACCGGCACGAGGACCTGCGGCGCGACCTCGGGAACGCGAACAACCGCCGCGGCTTCTTCGGCCCCGTGGTCAATCTGATGCTGTACCACAACCGGATTCGGTTCGGCGACGCCGACGCGAGCGTCCACTTGGTGTCGACCGGGCCCGTCGAAGACCTGTCGATCAACATCTACAACGGCGGCGGGGACGCCGGGCTGCGCCTCGACTTCGTCGGCAATCCCGAGCGGTACGAGGCCCGGGAACTGCGCGCACACCACCGGCGCTTCCTCGACTACCTCGGCCGCTTCCTCGCGGCGGGGCCGCAGGCCGTGGTCGCCGACCTGCCCCTGGCGAGCGCGGCAGAACACCACCGGCTCGCCGCCGAATCCGCGGCGGCGATCCCGCCGGTCTACGAGGACGCGACGTTGCCCGCCCTGTTCGGCGCGGCGGCGCGGGCGCGCGCCGACGCCGTGGCCGTGCGCTGCGGTGACGACAGCCTGACCTACCGCGACCTGAACGCGCGGGCGAACCGCTTGGCGCGCACGCTGATCGAGTGCGGAGCCGGGCCCGAGACGCTGGTCGCGGTCGCGCTGCCCCGCTCGGCGGACCTGATCGTGGCGCTGCTGGCGGTGGTGCAGACCGGGGCCGGATACCTGCCGATCGATCCGGCGTATCCGGCCGACCGCATCGAGTACATGCTGGCCGACGCGCGCCCGGTCTGCGCCGTCACCTCCTCGACGGGAGGCCCGGACGCGTTGCCGCCCGGCCCGGTGGTGCTGGATCTGGACGGCATCGACCTGGACGCGGGCGACGGCTCGCCGGTGACCGACGCCGAGCGGCGCGCGCCGCTGCGCCCGGAGCACATCGCCTACGTCATCTACACGTCGGGATCGACGGGCCGGCCCAAGGGCGTGCAGATCCCGCACCGCAATGTCGCGACGCTGTTCGCGGGCACCCGGGAACGATTCGGCTTCGACGAGACCGACGTGTGGACGATGTTCCACTCGCACGCCTTCGACTTCTCCGTATGGGAACTGTGGGGCCCGCTGCTGCACGGCGGCACGCTGGTCGTGGTCGACTACCTCACCTCCCGGTCGCCGGAGCAGCTGCTGGAGCTGCTGCGCCGCGAACGGGTCACCGTGCTCGACCAGACGCCCTCGGCGTTCTATCAGCTCGACGCCGCGGACGCGGCCGTGACCGACCCGGACGCGCGGCCGTTGGCGTTGCGGCACATCGTGTTCGGCGGCGAGGCCCTCGAACTGCGGAGACTGGGCGGCTGGTTCGGAAGGCACGGCGACCGCGCGCCGCGGCTGGTCAACATGTACGGCATCACCGAGACCACCGTGCACGTCACCCACCGCGCGCTGGACGCCGCGGACGTGACGCGGCCGAACGCCGGAGGTATCGGCGCGGCCATCGACAGCCTGCGAACGGTGCTGCTGGACAACAGGTTACGGCCGGTCCCGGCGGGCGTGCCGGGGGAGATCTACGTGTCGGGCGAACAGCTGGCCCGCGGCTACCTCGGCAAGCCGGGGCTGACCGCCGCCCGCTTCGTCGCGAATCCGTTCGGCGCCCCGGGATCGCGGCTGTACCGCTCCGGCGACCTCGGAAAGTCCACCGCCGGACGGGATATGGACTACCTCGGCCGCGCCGACGACCAGGTCAAGATTCGCGGCTTCCGCATCGAACTCGGCGAGATCGAGGCCGCGGTGCTGGCCCAGGACGGCGTGCGGACGGCCGCGGTCATCGTGCGCGAGGACATCCCCGGCGACCGGCGCATCGTCGCCTACCTCACCGGGGAGGACGGGATCGCGCCGGACACCGGCGCGGTGGCCACCGGCGTGGCGGCCGTCCTGCCGGACTACATGATTCCGGCGTCCTTCGTGGTCCTCGACGCGATTCCGTTGACCACCAACGGAAAACTCGACCGGCGAGCGCTCCCCGCGCCGCGGGCCGAGGTACGGGCCTACCGCGCCCCGCGCACGCCCATCGAGTACGCGACCGCGCGCACCCTCGGCGAGGTGCTCGGCGTCGAGCGCGTGGGCCTGGACGACGGGTTCTTCGCCCTCGGCGGCAACTCGCTGTCGGCGACCCAGGCCGCCGCGCGTCTCGGCGAACACGTCGGCGCCCGGCTGCCCGTGCGGCTGTTCCTCGAGGAAGCGACCGTGGCGGAGCTGTCCGCGCAGGTGGAACGGCACGTCGGCAGCGGTGGCGGACCGGCGCCGCTGACCGCGCGGCCGCGGCCCGAGCGGATTCCGCTCTCGCCTGCCCAGCAGCGGCTGTGGTTCATCAACCGGTTCGATCCCACGGCCGGCACCTACAACATCCCGTTCACCCTGCGCATGAGCGGCGAACTCGACATCGAGGCCCTGCGGGCGGCGCTCGCCGACCTGGTCGAGCGCCACGAGACCCTGCGCACCCTCTTCCCGGACGGCGCCGACGGCCCCCGGCAGGTGATCCTGCCGTCCGCCGAGCTCGAGGTGACGCTGCCGGTCGTGGACACCGACCCGGCGGAGGTCGTCGACCGGCTGCGGGATTTCGCGCGCGCCGGATTCGACCTGACCGCCGATACCCCGCTGCGCGCCAAGGTGTTCCGCGTCGGGCCGGACGAGCACGTGCTGGCGCTGGTGATCCATCACATCGCCGCCGACGGCTGGTCGCTGAGCCCGCTGTCGGACGACCTGTCCGCGGCCTACCGCGCCCGGCACGCCGGCCACGCCCCCGAGTGGCCGCCGCTGCCCGTGCAGTACGCGGACTACAGTGTCTGGCAACGGGATTCGCTCGGTGACGAGGCGGTGCCCGGCAGCCGCGCGGCCATCCAGCTGGCCTACTGGACCGAACAGCTGGCGGATCTCCCGGACGAGCTGAGCCTGCCCTACGACCGCCCGCGCGGCGCCACCCAGTCGTTCGAGGGCGGCCGCGTGCCGATCGCGATCGATGCCGAACTGCACGCCGGTCTGGTCGATCTGGCCCGCGGCGGTAACGCGACGCTGTTCATGGCGGCGCACGCGGCCTTCGCCGTCCTGCTCGCCCGGCTGTCGGGGATGGGCGATATCGCGGTGGGCACCCCGATCGCGGGCCGCGGCGAGCGCGAACTCGACGGCGTGATCGGCATGTTCGTCAATACGCTCGTATTCCGGGCCCGCGTCGAGGCCGGGGAATCGTTCACCACCCTGCTCGCCCGGCAGCGCGAGGTCGATCTCGGCGCCTTCGCGCACGCGGAGATCCCGTTCGAGCGGCTGGTCGAGGAACTGAACCCGGTGCGCTCCACCGCGCGCCACCCGCTGGTCCAGGTCGGATTCTCGTTCCAGAACCTGGAGCAGGTCGATATGAGGATTCCGGGCCTGACCGTCATGGCCGCCGAAATCGACACGGGGATAGCGCAATTCGACCTGCAACTGGTGGTGACCGACCAGTACGACGACTCCGGCGCCCCGGCCGGCATCACCGGGCACCTGGCCTACGCGTCGGATCTCTTCGACGAGGCGACCGCGGCGTCGATCGCCGCGCGTTTCGGGCGCGTGGTGCGTGCCGTCGTCGCCGCGCCGCGGCATCCGGTGGGGGATATCGAGGTGCTGGCCGCCGACGAACGCGCCGCGATGCTGTACGAGTGGAACCGGACCCGGCACCCGATCCCGGCCGCCACGCTCGCGTCCCTGTTCGCCGAGCAGGTCGCGCGGACTCCCGAGGCCGTGGCGGTGGTGTCCGACGGATACGACCGGGAACCGACCTGGTCGCTGACCTTCGGCCAGTTCGCCGATCGCGTGAATCGCCTGGCGCGCCACCTGATCGCGCAGGGCGTCGGACCCGAGACCCGGGTGGCGCTCGGCATGCGGCGGTCGGTGGACCTGGTGGTCGGCATGTACGCGGTGTCGGTCGCGGGCGGTGTGTACGTGCCGCTGGATCCCGACCAGCCGGCCGACCGGCTGGGGTACGTGCTCGACGTCGCCGCGCCGCGCTGCGTGCTGACCACGCGCCGCGACGGGGTGCGCGGGACGGCGGACGCCCCGGCGATCGAGATCGACACCCTCGATCTGTCGTCGGTGTCGCCCGCGCCGGTGACCGACCGCGACCGGCTCGCGCCGCTGCGCCCGCAGCACACCGCCTATCTCATCTTCACCTCCGGCTCGACGGGCCGGCCGAAGGGCGTCGCCGTCCCGCACCGCGCCATCGTCAACCAATTGGCGTGGAAGCGTGCGACATTCGCGCTCGGACCGGACGACACCGTGCTGCTGAAGACGGCGGCCACCTTCGATCTGTCGGTGTGGGAGTTCTGGTGCGCGCCGGTCTGCGGCGGCCGTCTCGTGGTGGCGGCGCCGGGCGGGCATCGCGACCCGGTGTATCTGGCCAAGGCCGTCGAGACGCATCGCGTCTCGGTGCTGCACCTGGTGCCCTCGACCCTCGACGCGCTGCTCACCACCGGCGCGTCCCTGCCCGCCTCGCTGCGCGCGGTGCTGGTGATCGGCGAGGCGCTGCCGGGACCGGCGGCGCAGCGTTTCCGGGAGAGCAATCCGGGCGTCGAGCTGTGGAACCTGTACGGGCCCACCGAGGCCGCGGTGTCCATCACCGCGCGCCGGGTCGACGAAACGCACTCCGGCACCGTGCCGATCGGCGTTCCCGAATGGAACAGCCAGGTGTACGTGCTGGATTCGCGGCTGCGGCCGGTCCCGATGGGCGTGGCCGGTGAGCTGTACCTCGCCGGGGCGCAGCTGTCGCACGGATACTTCGCGGCGCCGGGGCTGACCGCGGAACGTTTCCTCGCGCACCCCTATGCGAATCGCCCGGGTGAGATCCTCTATCGCACCGGCGATCTCGTGGCATGGAAACCCACCGGCGAACTGGAATACCTGGGGCGCACCGACTTCCAGGTGAAGGTCCGTGGCTTCCGGATCGAACTGGGCGAGGTCGAGGCGGCCCTGCTGGCCCTCGAGGAGATCACCGCGGCCGCGGTGATCGCGCACAGCGACAGCGCGGGCGACCGCCTGGTCGCCTATCTGGTGGCCGCGAACGGCGCGCCGATCGACACCGCGGCGGTGAGCGCGCGGCTGAGCGGGGTGCTGCCGTCGTACATGGTGCCCTCGGCGTTCCTCGTCCTCGACGCGTTACCGCTGAACGCCAACGGCAAACTGGACCGCAGGGCGCTGCCCGAACCCGTCTTCGAGATCGCCGAGTTCCGGGCGCCGCACGCACCGGCCGAATGCCTCGTCGCGGCGGCCTACGCCGAGGTGCTCGGCCTGCCGCAGGTCGGCCTGGACGACGACTTCTTCGCCCTCGGCGGCAATTCGCTCGCCGCCACCCGCGTCACCGCGCGCCTGAGCGCCGCCGCGCGCACCTCGATCGGCGTGCGCGCTCTGTTCGAGGCCCCGACCGTCGAGGCGCTGGCCGCGCACGTCGAACGGCAGTCCGGTACCGGCGTCCGGCCGGTGCTGACCGCCGGGGAACGGCCGGAGCGGATCCCGCTCTCCCCGGCCCAGCAGCGACTGTGGTTCCTCAATAGGTTCGATCCGCATTCGGGGGCCTACAACATCGCCGTCGCGCTGCGGCTGCGCGGCGACCTCGACGTGGCGGCGCTGGCGGGCGCGCTCCGCGATGTGGTCGAGCGGCACGAATCGCTGCGCACCGTCTTCCCCGACGGGCCGGACGGCCCGCACCAGGTGATCCTCCTGAATTCCGAAGTGGCGCTCGATCTTCCGATCACGACCGTGAGCCCGGAGGCGGCCGAGTTCCGGCTGCGGGAACTCGCCGGCGCGGGCTTCGACGTCACCGCCGAGCCGCCCCTGCGGGCGGAACTGCTGCTCACCGGTCCCGACGAGTACGTGCTCGGCGTGGTGGTGCACCACATCGCCGCCGACGGCCGGTCGCTGTCGCCGCTGGCCGCCGACGTCGCCGCCGCCTACGCGGCCCGCCGCGACGGTGTGACGCCTTCCTGGCAGCCGCTGCCGGTGCAGTACGCGGACTACAGCATGTGGCAGCGCGAGGTGCTGGGCGACGAGGACGATCCGCGGAGCGTCGCCGCCGTCCAGGCCGGCTACTGGCTGGACCGGCTCGCCGATCTGCCCGACCGCCTGGACCTTCCGGCCGACCGGCCACGGCCCGCGGTGGCCTCGCAGCGGGGCGCGTCGGTCGCGCTGCGGGTGGACGCCGCACTGCACGCCGCACTGGTGGGGCTGGCGCGGCGCACCGAGACCAGCGTGTTCATGGTGGCGCACGCGGCGCTCGCGGCCCTGCTGGCCCGGCTCGGCGGGACCGGGGACGTGTGTGTCGGCACGCCCATCGCCGGGCGCACCGACGCGCAGCTGGATCCGCTGGTCGGCATGTTCGCCGGGACACTGGCGCTGCGCACGCGGGTGGACGGCGCCGCACGGTTCACCGACCTGCTGGCCGCCGTGCGCGAATCCGATCTGGACGCGTTCGCGCACAACGACATTCCCTTCGAGCGCGTCGTCGAACTGCTCAACCCGGTCCGCTCGACCGCGCATCATCCGCTGTTCCAGGTCGTGCTGTCGGTGCACGATTCGGTGCCGGAGGTCCTGCCGCTGCCCGGGCTCGAGGCCGTCGCGCAGGCGGTCGAGACCGGAATCTCCATGTGGGACCTGGAATTCACCCTCACCGAGCGCTACACCGGTGACCGCGCACCGGACGGCATCGAGCTGCGCCTCACCTATGCCACCGATCTGTTCGATCCGGAATCGGCCGAGCGCATCGCGGAACGCTTCGTCGGCCTGCTGTCGTCGGTCACCGAGGACCCGGCGGCAGCCGTCGGCGACGCCGACCTGCTGGACGCGCCCGAGCGGGCGGCGCTCGTCCCCGCGCGCGGCGCGGCCGGGGAGACGCCGCGCACGTTCACCGCCCTGTTCGACCGGATCGCGGACGCCGATCCGGACCGGGAGGCACTGCGGGCCGGTGCCACGCGGATCACCTACGGGGAACTGTTCGCGCGCTCGAATCGCCTGGCGCGCATGCTGATCGGGCAGGGTGTCGGCGCGGGTGACGTGGTCGCGCTGGCATTCCCGCGCTCGGTGGATTCGGTCGTGGGCGCGCTCGCGATCGCCCGCACCGGCGCCGGCTTCCTGCCGATCGATCCGGGGAATCCGGCGGATCGCATCCGGTACGTGCTGTCCGACGCTCAGGTGCGCATCGGACTCGCCGCACCGGACGACGCGGGCCTGCTGCCCGCCGAGGTGCGCTGGCTGATGCCCGTCGCCACGGCGTCCGCCGCCCCGATCACCGACGCCGACCGGAGGCACCCGGTCCGGATCGACGATGTCGCCTACCTGATCTACACCTCCGGATCGACCGGACATCCCAAGGGCGTCGCGGTCACCCACCGCGGGCTGGCCGGTTTCGCCGCCGAGCAGCGTGAGCGGTACGGCGTCGAATCCGATTCCCGTGTCCTGCATTTCGCCTCGCCCAGCTTCGACGCGTCGATCCTGGAACTGCTGCTGGCCTTCGGCGCCGGGGCATCGCTGGTCCTCGCGCCGTCCGATGTCTACGGCGGCGACGATCTGGGCGATCTGCTCGCCCGGCACCAGGTCACCCACGCGTTCGTCACGCCCGCCGCGCTGGCGACCGTCGAGCCGGACCGGCATCGGCTGGACTGGCTGTCGTGCGTGATCGTCGGCGGCGACGCCTGCGACGGCGAACTGGTGCGCCGGTGGGCGCCCGGCCGCCACATGTTCAACGCCTACGGCCCGACCGAGGCGACCGTCGCCGTCACCATCGGTGCGCTGGAACCCGGCGGGCCCATCGAACTCGGACGTCCCCTGCGCGGTACGAGCGCGGTGGTGCTGGACGCGCGGCTGCGCCCGGTACCGACGGGCGTGGTGGGCGAGCTGTACCTCGCGGGTGACGGTCTGGCCCGCGGATACCACCGCAGGCCCGGCGCCACCGCGGACCGATTCGTCGCGAATCCCTTCGACGGGGCCGGTGAACGGCTCTACCGGACGGGCGATCTCGCGCGCTGGACCGCTTCGGGGACCCTGGCCCTCATCGGACGCGCCGACGACCAGGTCAAGATTCGCGGCTTCCGCATCGAACTCGGGGAGATCACCGCGGCCGTCGCCGCGCACCCGGCGGTGCGGTTCGCGCACACCGAGGTCCGGCACGACCATGCGGGCGAACCGCGCCTCGTGACCTACCTGGTTGCCACCGACGGTGCGGGCCCCGACCCGGAGGAGATCCGGGAGCACGTCGCGAATCGGCTTCCCGCGCATATGATTCCGGCTGCCCTCGTACCGCTGTCCGTGATTCCCCGCACCGCGACCGGCAAGCTGGACCGCCGGGCGCTGCCGGAACCGGACCTCACCGCGGCCGTCCGTCCGGGCCGACCGGCGGCGACCCCCACCGAGATCCTGGTCGCGGCCGCCATGGCCGAGGTGATCGGCGTGCCGGAGGTATGCGCCGACCACGGCTTCTTCGATCTGGGCGGCAACTCGCTGTCGGCGACACGGCTGGTGGCGCGGATCGCGGCCCGCTCCGGTCACCGGCTGGGCGTGCGGTCGGTCTTCGAACACCCGACCACCGCCGGACTGGCCGCGCTGCTGGACGCCGCCGGCCGGGACGGCCACGCCGCGCTCCCCGCCCTGACCCGTGCCGAACGGCCGCACCGCATCCCGCTGTCGACCGCACAGCAGCGGCTGTGGTTCCTGAACCAGTTCGACACCGCCTCCAGCGCCTACAACATCGCGATCGGGCTGTGGCTGCGCGGTCCGCTCGATATCGAGGCGCTGCGGCAGGCGCTGTGCGATGTCGTCGGACGCCACGAGAGCCTGCGCACGCTGTTCCCCGACTCCGACGACGGGCCGAGTCAGCTCGTGCTCGCGCCCGGCGCGGCCGATCCGGCCCTGCCGGTCACCGACGCCCCGGCGGATGAGGCGCCGCGGCGGGCCCGGGAGCTGGCCGCGCGCGGGTTCGATCTCACCGCCGAGCCGCCGCTGCGGGCCGAACTGATCCGCGCCGACGACCGAAACCATCTGCTGGCCTTGATCGTTCACCACATCGCGGCGGACGGCTGGTCCCTCGAACCGCTGGCCGCGGACGTGACGGCGGCGTACGAGGCGCGGCGCTCCGGGAATGCTCCGGGGTGGGAGCGGCTGCCGGTGCAGTACGCGGACTTCAGCCTGTGGCAGCGCGAGGTCCTGGGCGACGAGAACGACGCGGACAGCGTCCTGTCGCGGCAGGTCGGCTACTGGACCGAACGGCTGGCCGGACTGCCCGAATGCCTGGAACTGCCGATCGACCACCCCCGCCCGGCGATCGCCTCGCACCGCGGCGCGACCGCCACGGCCCGTGTCGGCGCGGCCCTGCACGAGCGGCTGGCCGACCTGGCCCGCGCGCGCGGCGCGAGCCTGTTCATGGTGCTGCACGCGGCGCTCGCGATCCTGCTGGCCCGCATGTCCGGCACCCGCGACATCGCGATCGGCACGCCGATCGCGGGCCGCTCCGACGAGCGGCTGGACCGCCTCGTGGGCATGTTCGTGGGGACGCTGGTGTTGCGGTCGGAGGTGGACGGGGGCCGGTCGTTCGCGGAGTTGCTGGAGTCGGTGCGGGAGAGCGATCTCGATGCGTTCGCGCATGCGGACGTGCCGTTCGAGCGTCTGGTGGAGGTGCTGAATCCGGGCCGTTCCACCGCGCACCACCCGCTGTTCCAGGTGATGCTGTCGGTGCAGAACTCGCAGCCCGTGCGAATCACGCTGCCGGAGCTGGACATTCACGGCGAGCGGATCGACGCCGACGTGGCGCGGTTCGACCTGCAGTTCACCCTGACCGAGGCCCATACCGGCGCGCATCTGCCCGATGGCATCGAGGTGCGGCTGGACTATGCCGCGGACCTGTTCGAACCGGCGACCGCGGACGGACTGGTCTGCCGGTACCTCGCGATCCTCGACGCGGTGGCCTCGACGCCCGCTCGGGCGGTCGGCGATATCGACGTCCTGGACGACTGGGAGCGCACGGCCCTGGTCCCGGCCGCGGGCGCGGCCTCGTTGCCCGCGGTGACGTTGGCCGACCTCGTCACCGAGGCGGCCGTTCCCGATCGGGTCGCGCTGCGATACGACGGGCGGGGCCTGACCTACCGGGAACTGGACGAGCGCTCGAACCGCTTGGCGCGCGCGCTGATCGGACGCGGCGCCGGACCGGGCGACATCGTGGCGCTGGCGTTGGCGCGGTCGGTGGAATCGGTGGTCGCCGTGGTCGCGGTCGCGAAGACGGGTGCGGCGTATCTGCCGGTGGACGTGCGGTATCCGGGTGAACGGATCCGGCACATGCTCGCCGACTCCGGCGCCCGGCTCGGTGTCACCACCGCCGCCGACGCGGACAGCCTGCCCGCGGACGTCGACTGGCTGACCGCCGCCGACGCGGAGACCCGCGACGCCGCCCCGGTGCGCGACGGCGACCGCGTGCGGCCGGTCTCGGTCGACGATGTGGCGTACGTGATCTACACGTCCGGGTCGACCGGCGTGCCGAAGGGCGTCGCGGTGACCCACCGCGGCCTCGCCAACTTCGCGGCCGAGCAGCGCGACCGGTACGGCGTGCAATCCCGTTCTCGCACCTTGCATTTCGCGTCGCCGAGCTTCGACGCCTCGGTCCTGGAGATGCTGCTGGCGTGGTGCGCGGGCGCGACGATGGTGATCGCGCCGGCCGATGTGTACGGCGGCGACGAACTCGCGGATCTGCTGGAGCGCGAACAGGTTTCGCACGCCTTCCTCACCCCGGCCGCTCTGGCCAGCATCGATCCCGGACGGTCGCTGCCGCGGCTGCGGTCGCTCGTGGTCGGCGGTGAGGCCGTCGGCGCGGACCTCGTCCGGCGCTGGGCCGTCGACCGTGGGATGTTCAATGCCTACGGGCCCTCGGAAGCCACTGTCGCGCCGCTGCTCTCGGACGCGCTGCGCCCCGGCGAACCCGTGGCGCTGGGCGGTCCGATTCGCGGTGCGGGCGTCGTGGTGCTGGACGACCGGTTGCGCCCGGTGCCGGTCGGCGTGGCGGGAGAGCTGTACGTGCTCGGGTGCGGTGTGGCCCGGGGATACGTGGGCCGCACGGGATTGACCGCGTCGCGGTTCGTGGCGTCCGCGTTCGGCGGGGGAGAGCGGATGTACCGCACGGGAGACGTGGTGCGGTGGACGCCCGGCGGCGACCTGGTATTCGTGGGGCGGTCGGACGACCAGGTGAAGGTGCGGGGATTCCGCATCGAACTCGGCGAGGTCACCAGCGTCGTATCCGTCTGTGCCGGTGTGGGTTTCGCGCACACCGAGGTGCGGACCGACGAGCGGGGCGAGGCCAGGATCGTGTCCTACGTGGTCCCGGCCGACGCCACCGGATCGGTGACCCCGGAATCGGTGCGCCGGGAGGCCGCCGACCGGATGCCCGCGCACATGGTCCCCGCCGCCGTGGTCGTGCTGGCGGAGATTCCGCGGACGCCCGCCGGGAAGCTCGACCGCGCCGCCCTGCCGGAACCCGTATTCGGCGCTGTCTCGGGCCGGGAGCCGGCGACGCCGAACGAGATCCTGGTCGCCGCGGCGATGGCCGAGGTGGCCGGTCGCGAAACCGTCTGCGCCGACCACAGTTTCTTCGACATCGGCGGCAACTCGCTGCTGGCCACCCGCCTGGTCGCGCGGATCGCGACCGCGACCGGCCACCGATTCGCGGTGCGCACGGTCTTCGAACATCCCGCGCCCGCCGACCTCGCCCGGATCCTGGACGCCGCCGAACCCGGCGACAGCACGCGGCCGGCACTCACGCCGCGCGAGCGCCCCGATCGCATTCCGCTGTCCGCCGCCCAGCGCCGCCTGTGGTTCCTCAACCGCTTCGACACCGGCTCGGGCCTGTACAACATCCCACTGGCGCTGCGGCTACGCGGCGACCTCGATATCGAGGCGCTGCGGGCGGCGCTGGGCGATATCGCGGACCGGCACGAGGTGCTGCGCACCGTCTTCCCGGACGCGGACGGCCCGGTGCAGTCCGTGCGTGACGCCGCGGCGCTGTGGCCGGACGGCACACCACTCGGCGCGGTACGCCCGGAGGCGTCCGCGGTCGCCGAATTCGCTTCCACCGGTTTCGATCTGACGGCAGAGCCGCCGGTGCGTGCCGGGCTGTTCCGCGAGCGGGACGACGAGCACATCCTGGTCCTGGTGCTGCACCACATCGCGGCCGACGGATGGTCCCTCGCACCGCTCGCCGCCGATGTGGCCGCCGCCTACGACGCCCGCCGCGCCGGTCACGCGCCGGACTGGGAGCCGCTGGCCGTCCAGTACGCCGACTTCAGCCTGTGGCAGGACGACCTGCTCGGCGACGAGGACGATCCGGACAGCCTGGCCGCCACGCAGCTCGCGTACTGGCGGCAGGCGCTGGCCGGACAGCCCGAATGCCTCGAACTGCCGTCGGATCGCCCACGCCCCGCCGTGCCCTCCTATCGCGGCGGATCCGTGACGGCGGGCCTCGACGCGACCGCACACGCGGACCTGGTCGCGCTGGCACGGAAGCACGACGCCAGCGTGTTCATGGTGCTGCACGCGGCGCTCGCCGTCCTGCTCGCCCGCCTCTGCGGCACCGGCGACATCGCGGTCGGCACCGCCATGGCCGGCCGTTCCGAATCGCAGCTGGACCGTCTCGTCGGCATGTTCGTCGCCACCGTGGTCCTGCGCGCCCGGGTCGACACCGGACACTCGTTCGCCGAGGTCCTGGCGGCGGTGCGGGACGGCGACCTGGACGCGTTCGCCCACGCGGACGTGCCGTTCGAACGCGTGGTGGAGGCGGTCGACCCCGCCCGGTCCACCGCACACCATCCGCTGTTCCAGGTGATGCTCTCGGTGCACGACGACGCACCGGGCACCGTCCGGTTGCCCGGACTCGACGTCACCGCCGAACCCCTCGACTCCGGCACCGCCAAATTCGACCTGCAATTCACCTTCACGCAGTCGTGGACGGCCGATCACGCGCCCGGCGGCGTCGAGGTGCACCTGACCTACGCGTCGGACCTGTTCGACCCGGCGACCGCGGAATCGCTGGCGGAGCGCCTGATTCGAGTACTGACCGCCGTCGCGGCCGACGCGCGGCTCGCGGTGGGCGATATCGACCTGCTGCACGCGGCCGAGCGAAAGGCCCTCGTCCCGGCGCACGGCGGCCCGGCGGTCCCGGCCGCGCCGCTGTCGGAGTGCTTCGCCGCCGCAGTCGCCGCCGGACCGAATCATGTTGCGCTGCGGTCGGAGTCGGCGGAGCTGACCTACCGCGAACTGGACGAGGCGGCGAACCGCGTGGCGCGCACGCTGATCGGGCTCGGCGCGGGACCCGGCGATGTGGTGGCGCTGGCCCTGCGGCGCTCCGCGGAGTCGGTCCTCGCGGCGCTGGCGGTGACCAAGACCGGTGCGGCCTACCTCCCGATCGATCCCCGCCATCCCGCCGAGCGGATCCGGCACATGCTGTCGGACTCCGGCGTCCGGCTCGGGCTGGCCGCGGCGGACGACGCCGCGGCACTGCCGGGGGATGTGACGTGGGTGGTTCCCTCGGACGTGACCGGCGACGCGTCGCCGGTGCGGGATGCCGATCGGGTCCGCCCGCTGTCGGTCGACGACGTGGCGTACGTGATCTACACGTCCGGGTCGACGGGGCTGCCCAAGGGCGTCGCCGTCACCCATCGCGGACTGGCGAACTTCGCCGCGGCCCAGCGCGACCGCTATCTGATCGACGCCGAGTCGCGCACACTGCATTTCGCCTCGCCCATCTTCGACGCCTCGGTCCTGGAGGCGCTGCTGGCGTGGTGCGCGGGCGCGACGATGGTGATCGCGCCGACCGACGTGTACGGCGGCGACGAACTCGCGACTCTGCTGGAGCGCGAACGGGTCTCGCACGCGTTCATCACGCCCGCCGCACTCGCGAGCATCGACACCCGCCGCCACCCCCTGCCGGATCTGCGATGCCTGGCGGTCGGCGGCGAGTCCTACGGCGCCGACCTGATGGAGCGCTGGTCGCCCGGCCGCATGTTCCGGAACGTGTACGGCCCCACCGAGACCACCATCGTCATGCTGATGTCCGAACCGCTGTCGCCCGGCGACGCGCTGGCGCTGGGCGGCCCGATCCGCGGCGTGGGCGTGGTGGTGCTGGACGGCCGGTTGCGTCCCGTGCCGGTCGGTGTGGCGGGGGAGTTGTACGTGGTGGGTTGTGGTGTGGCCCGGGGGTACGTCGGCCGGACCGCTTTGACCGCATCGCGTTTCGTGGCCTATCCGTTCGGCGGGGCGGGCGAACGTATGTACCGCACCGGTGATGTGGTGCGGTGGTCGCGCGGCGGACTGGTGTTCGTGGGGCGGTCGGACGATCAGGTGAAGGTGCGGGGATTCCGCATCGAACTCGGCGAGATCACCGCCGTCCTCTCGGCCGAACCGGGAGTTCAACTGGCGCACACCGAGGTTCGCGACGACGAGACCGGTGAACGGCGCATCGTCACCTACGTCGTGCCGACCGCCGGCGCCGGCCTCGACCCGGAGGACCTGCGTGCCCGCGCCGCCCGCCGCCTGCCCGCGCACATGGTGCCGTCGGCGATCGTGGTGCTGGACTCGGTGCCGCTCACCGCCACCGGCAAGCTCGACCGCAAGGCCCTCCCCGAACCGGTGTTCGCCGTCGCGGAGGGCCGCGAACCGCGCACGCCCACCGAGAAACTGATCGCCGCGGCCATGGCGGAGGTGATCGGCCGCGACGAGGTCCGCGCCGACCACAGCTTCTTCGATCTGGGCGGAAACTCGCTGTCGGCAACACAATTGGTGGCCCGCATCGCGGCGGCCACCGGATGTCAGCTCGCGGTGCGGTCGGTCTTCGAACATCCGACACCCGCCGCGCTCGCCATGGTCCTCGACGCCACCGGCTCGGGCGTGACCCGGCCGGAACTGGCGGCCCGGGAACGGCCCGGCCGGATCCCGCTGTCACCCGCGCAGCAGCGGCTGTGGTTCCTCAACCGCTTCGACCCTGCCTCCGGCGCGTACAACATCCCGGCCGTGCTGCGCATGCGCGGCGATCTCGACGCCCGGGCGTTGCGGGAGGCGATCGCGGACCTGGCCGATCGGCACGAGGTGCTGCGCACCGTCTACCCCGAGGACCAGCACGGCCCGAGGCAGGTGATCGTGCCGGAGCATCGGCCGGACCTGCCGCTGATCGACTGCGCGTCGGACGACCTCGAGGCAGCGATCGCGGACCGCGCCGCCGCCGGATTCGACCTCACGGTGGACCCGCCGCTGCGCGCCACGCTGTTCCGCCTCGCACCCGGCGAGCACGTCCTGGTCCTGGTGCTGCATCACATCGCGGCGGACGGCTGGTCGCTGGCCCCGCTCGCCGCGGACGTGACGACGGCCTACGAGGCGCGGCGGTCCGGCCACGCTCCCGACTGGTCGCCGTTACCCGTGCAGTACGCCGACTTCAGCCTGTGGCAGCGCGACGTGCTCGGAGCCGAAGAAGACGCGGACAGCGTTCTCTCCCAACAGATTCAGTACTGGGCGAATCGGCTCGCCGGATTGCCCGAATGCCTCGAGCTGCCCACCGACCGGCCCCGCCCCGCCGTCTCGTCACACCGCGGCGCCTCGGTGACGGCACGGGTGGAACCCGACGTCCACGCCGGACTCGTGGAGCTGGCCCGGCGATACGACGCGAGCGTCTTCATGGTGCTGCACGCCGCGCTGGCCGTCCTGCTCGCCCGCCTCGGCGACAGCGGCGACATCTCCGTCGGCACCGTGGTCGCGGGCCGCACCGACCCTCAGCTCGACCGCCTGGTCGGCATGTTCGTGGGGACGCTGGTGTTGCGGTCGGAGGTGGACGGCGGGCGGTCGTTCGCGGAGTTGCTGGAGTCGGTGCGGGAGAGTGATCTCGATGCGTTCGCGCATGCGGACGTGCCGTTCGAGCGTCTGGTGGAGGTGCTGAATCCGGGCCGTTCCACCGCGCACCACCCGCTGTTCCAGGTCGGCCTGTCGCTGAACAACCTGGCCTCCGCGCCACTGCGCCTGCCGGGTCTGGACATCGTCAGCGAGGACGTCGATCCGGGCATCGCCAAGATGGATCTCCAGTTCACCGTCACCCAATCCTGGGGCGACGACCGCGAACCCGGCGCCGTCGACGTCTGCCTCACCTACGCCACCGACCTCTACGAGGCCGACACCGCGGACGCTCTCGCCCAGCGATTCACCCGCATCCTCGCCGCGGTGAGCCGGACGCCGGACACGGCCGTCGGCGATATCGATCTGCTGACGGCCGAGGAGCGGGACGCCCTGGTCCCCGCGCGCACCGCCCCGGCGGCCGCGCCGCGGACCCTGCCGTCGCTGTTCGCCTCCGCCGCCGCGAACGCCGATCGTGTCGCGGTGCACTGCGGCTCGGTCCAGCTGACCTACCGCGACCTCGACCGCCGGGCCAATCGCCTGGCGCGCGCGCTCATCGCCCGCGGCCTCGGCCCCGGCGACGTGGTCGCGCTGGGCATGTCCCGCTCGGTCGAATCGGTGGTCGGAACCCTCGCGATCACCAAGACCGGGGCGGCGTTCCTGCCCGTCGACGTCCGGCATCCGGCCGAACGCATCCGGCACATGCTCTCGGATTCGGGCGTGCGGATCGGGCTGACCCGGCCGGAGGACCGCGCCGCGCTGCCTGCCGATATCGATTGGCTGACACCGGAGGATCTGGAGACGCCGCACGCGGTCTCGCACGCCGTACTCGACGCGGTCCGCACCCGGCGGCTGCACGAGGACGACGTCGCGTACCTCATCTACACCTCGGGGTCGACCGGACGGCCCAAGGGCGTGGCGGTCACCCACCGCGGGCTGCGCAACTGCGCCGAGGAGCACCGGCGGCGGTTCGGCATCGACTCCCGGTCGCGCACACTGCATCTGGCGTCGCCGAGCTTCGACGTCGCGGTGCTGGAACTGCTCATGGCCTGGAGCGCGGGCGCCACGCTGGTGATCACACCGGCCGACGTCTACGGCGGCGACGAACTCGCCGCCCTGCTCGACACGCACGAGGTCACCCACGTCGCGATCACCCCGGCGGTCCTGGCCACCATCGACCCGGCGCGCTGGCCGCTGCCCCGGCTGCGCACCCTGAACCTGGGCGGCGAGGCGTTCGACTCGGACCTCGTCACCCCGTGGCTGACCGGACGGCAGGTGATCAACGGGTACGGGCCGTCCGAGGCGACCATCGCCGGCACACTGTCCGAACCGATGCGCCCCGGCGGCCCGATCACCCTCGGCCGTCCGCTGCGCGGCGTCACCGCGGTGGTGCTGGACACCCGGATGCGCCCGGTCGCGCCCGGCGCCGTGGGCGAGCTGTACCTCGGCGGCGCCGGACTCGCCCAGGGCTACCACCGCCGCCCGGGACAGACGGCGGGCCGGTTCGTCGCGAATCCGTTCGGCGACGCCGGGGAGCGGATGTACCGGACCGGCGACCTGGTGCGGTGGACCCGCGACGGCGAGCTGGTCTTCGTCGGCCGCGGCGACGACCAGGTCAAGGTCCGCGGCTTCCGGATCGAACCGGGTGAGATCACCGCGGTCGTCTCCGCCTGCCCCGGAATCCGGTTCGCGCACACCGAGATCCGCCCCGACCCGGCCGGGAACGCCCGGATCGTGGCCTACGTGGTGTGCGACGGCGCGACGACGGACGCGGTGCGGGCCCACGCGGCCCGGCGGCTGCCGTCACACATGGTGCCGGAGGCGGTCGTCGCCCTCGACTCGGTGCCGCTCGCCCCGACCGGGAAGCTGGATCGGAAAGCGTTGCCGGACCCGGTGTTCGGCGTGTCCGAGGGCGGCCGCGCACTGGCCACACCCACCGAGGAACTGGTCGCGGCCGCCATGGCCGACACCGTCGGCCGGCGCGAGGTGGGCGCCGACCAGAACTTCTTCGATCTGGGCGGAAACTCGCTGTCGGCAACGCAATTGGTCGCGCGGATCGCGGCGGCGAGCGGGCAGCGGCTCGGGGTGCGGGCGGTCTTCGACCATCCCACGCCGGCCGGGCTCGCGGCTCTGCTGGACGCCTCCGGCCCCGCCGCCGACCGGCCGCTCCTCGCGAAGCGCGAACGGCCGGAACGCATCCCGCTGTCGCCCGCGCAGCAGCGGCTGTGGTTCCTCAACCGGGCCGACGTGTCGTCCGGCGCCTACAACCTCCCGGTGGTGCTGCGCCTGCGCGGCGCGCTCGACACCATCGCGCTGTGGGGCGCGCTGCACGACGTCGTCGAACGGCACGAGAGCCTGCGCACCCTGTTCCCGGATTCGGTGGACGGCCCGAGCCAGGTGATCGTGCCGGCGCGGGTCCGCTCGGAGACCGTCGAGGTCGGCGCGGACGCCGTCGCCGGGCGCGTACGCCGTTTCGCCGCAGCGGGATTCGACCTGACCACCGAGACCCCGGTGCGGATGCTCCTGCTGCGGGTGTCGGCCGAGGAGCACGTGCTCGCCGTCGTCATCCACCACATCGCCGCCGACGGCGGTTCCGTGGGCCCGCTGGCCGCCGACCTGGCGGCCGCCTACCGGGCGCGGATCGACCACGCCACGCCCGGATGGGCGCCACTGCCGGTGCAGTATGCCGACTTCAGCCTGTGGCAGCACGAACTGCTCGGCAGCGACGACGACCCGGGCAGCGCCGCCGCGGCCCAGCTGGACTACTGGCGGCGCACGCTCGACGGCCTGCCGGACTGCCTGCAACTGCCGTCCGATCGCCCGCGCCCGCCGCTCCCGAGCCATCGGGGCGCCACGGTCGTCACGGCCGTCGACGCCGCCGCGCACCGGGCCGTGCACGAACTCGCGCGCCGGCACGACGCGTCGGTGTTCATGGTGCTGCACGCCGCGCTGGCCGCGCTGCTGTCGCGTCTGGGCGGCACCGGCGACATCGCCATCGGCACGCCCATCGCCGGGCGCGAGGACATCCAGCTCGACGGACTGATCGGCATGTTCGTCGGCACCCTGGTCCTGCGCACCGAGGTGGACTCCGGCCGTCCCTTCGGCGATCTGCTCGCGGCCGCCCGCGACCGCGACCTGGAGGCGTTCGCGCACGCGGACGTCCCGTTCGAGCGGCTGGTCGAGGTCCTCGAGCCGATGCGCTCCACCGCGTATCACCCGCTGTTCCAGGTGATGCTGTCGGTGCACGGCGCGACGCCGGCCGGGCTGCGGCTGCCCGGCGTCACGGTCGACGCCGAGGAGATCGAGATCGACACCGCGAAGTTCGATCTGCAGTTCACGATGGTCGAAACCTTCGGTGCGGCAGGCGAACCCGACGGGATCGAACTCAGCGTCACCTACGCGACCGACCTGTTCGACGCCCGGACCGCCAACCGGCTCGCCGAGCGGTTCGTCCGGGTCCTCGAATCCGCGATCGCCGATCCGGGCCGCGCCGTCGGTGATCTCGCCGTGCTGGCGCCCGCCGAACAGCGCGCGCTGTCCCCGGTACGCGGGCTCGGGCTCTGCGAGACAACGAGTTTCGCGGATCTGTTCACCCGCGCCGCGGCCGTGGACCCGGGCGCGGTGGCGTTGCGGTACGGCGCCGAGGAGATGACCTACGACCAGGTCGACCGGGCCACCAACCGGCTGGCCCGCATGCTGCTGGCCGCGGGCGCCGGCCCGGAGACGGTGGTCGCGGTCGGCGTGCCGCGATCGATCCGCTCGGTGCTGGCCGTCCTCGCGGTGGTGAAGGCCGGGGCGGCGTTCCTGCCGGTCGATCCGGCGTATCCGCGGTCGCGCAAGGAGCACATGCTCGCCGATTCGGGTGCGCGGCTGGGCGTGACCGTGCGAGAGTGCCGCGCGGATCTGCCCGACCGGCCGGACTGGCTGGTGCTCGACGATCCGTGGGTCACCGACCGGCTGGACGCGCTGGCGGATTCGCCCATCCGGGCGGGTGAACTGGGCGTCGCGCCGCGGCTCGAGCATCCGGCGTACCTCATCTACACCTCGGGATCGACCGGAATTCCCAAGGGCGTCGTCGTCACCCACGGCGGCCTGGCCAACTTCACCCGGGAGCTGGCCGAGCGCTGCGCGGTGCATCCGGGCGCGCGGGTGCTGCACTTCGCGTCCCCGAGTTTCGACGCCGCGGTGCTGGATCTGATGTTCGCTCTCGGCGGCGCGGCCACCCTGGTCATCGCGCCGGCGGGCATCTACGGCGGCGGGGAACTGCGAAACCTGCTGTGGGGCCAGCGGATCACGCACGCCTTCGTCACCCCGGCCGCGCTGGCGACCGTCGATCCCGACGGCCTCGACGACCTCGAGGTGGTCATGGTGGGCGGCGACCGGACCGGACCGGAACTGGTCGAGCGGTGGGCCGTGCCGTTCGGGCCGGGCGCGCGGTCGCGGCGGATGTACAACGCCTACGGCCCGTCCGAGGCCACGGTCGCGGCGGCGCTGAGCATGCCGCTGCGGCCCGGAACACCGGTGACGCTCGGCGGCCCGATCCGCGGCTTCGGCCTGATGGTGCTCGACGGACGGCTGCGCCCGGTGCCTGTCGGCGTTCCCGGTGAGCTGTATCTGGCAGGTGCCGGCCTGGCGCGCGGATACCACGGCAGGTCCGGCCTGACCGCCGAGCGGTTCGTCGCGAACCCCTACGGCGCGGCGGGCGAGCGCATGTACCGCACCGGCGATCTGGTCCGCTGGGCGCAGCACACCGCGGACCGCGAGATCGAATACCTCGGCCGCACGGACGATCAGGTCAAGATCCGGGGCTTCCGCATCGAACTCGGCGAGATCGACGCCGCCCTGGTGAGCCACGCCGCCGTGGAGCGGGCGGTCACGACCGCCTGCGACCTGCCCGCCGGCGGGCAGGCCCTGGCCGCCTACGTGCAGCCGGTGCCCGGCTCGGGCTGCACGGAGCTCCAGCTGCGGGCCCATCTGGTGGAGCGGGTACCGAATTACATGGTGCCGCAGGCGATCACGCTGCTCGACGCGCTGCCGGTGACGGTCGCGGGCAAACTCGACCGGGCCGCGCTGCCGGCGCCGGAATTCACCGCCGGCGCGGAATACCGCGCTCCGGTCACGGCCGCGGAGTCGGCGCTGTGCGCCGCGTTCGAGGAGGTCCTCGGCATCGACCGGGTCGGCTGCGAGCACAGCTTCTTCGAACTCGGCGGCAACTCCCTGCTGGCCGCGCGGCTGGCGGCGGTCGTGCGGGAGCGGTACGCGCTCGAGGTGCCCGTGCAGGCGGTATTCCTCGACCCGACCCCCGCGGGTATCGCCGCGCGGATCGGATCGCCGGACGCGGGCGAGGCGGCGATGGCCGACGCGGCGTTCGAGACGGTTCTTCCGATCCGTCCGGGCGGCGACCAGGCCCCGCTGTTCTGCGTGCACTCGGTGAGCGGCGTGTCCTGGAGCTACGCCGGGCTGCTGCCGCACATCGGCGCCGAACGGCCGGTGTACGGGCTGCAGATGCCGCACCTCACCGGCGACGGCACCGGGCCCGAGACCGTCGAGGAACTGGCCGACCGCTACGTCGAGGAGCTGCGGAAGATCCAGCCCACCGGCCCGTACCACCTGCTCGGCTGGTCGCTCGGCGGCCTGATCGCCTACGAGATGGCCGTGCGGCTGACGGCGTCCGGCGAGCGGGTTGCGCAGCTGGCGGTGCTGGACAGCCGGATCCTCGCGGACGAGCCGGAAGCGGCCGAGCCGACCACGGGGGAACTGCTGGGCGCCCTGCTCGGCGACGACGACCTGCGCGAGTCGGACGTCACCGCGGAGGAGGCGGCGCGGCTGCTCGGTGAGCGGCCGGGTCCGTTCGGCGCACTGACCGCCCGCCACGTCGAGCGCCTGTACGCCGCCTATCTGGCGGGCAGCCGTATGGGTTCTCGGTATCGGCCGGGCGGGTACGACGGCGACATGCTGCTGTTCACCGCGACCCTCGTGGACGGACCGGCCGCCGAACGCGGTCCGAATCCGGGTGCGGCACAGTGGCATCCGCTGGTACGAGGTGCACTGCGCGAATATCTCGTCGGATGTTCGCACGGTGCGATGACCTCTCCCGAGGCGCTGACCGAGATCGGCGCGGCGCTGCGGGAGCATTTCACCGAGATACATGGCTAAAGGTCCCCGGCCGGGCCGGCGCCCTAGCGGCCCGGCCGGGGAGTTCGGCATGTCCAGGACAGGAGCTGCGTCTATCGGGAGGTCGGGGAAAGGTGCTCGGAAATGCAGTCGCTATCACGGTCGTCGCCTCGTGACGACGTGCCCGGAGTGGAACGGTCTCAGTGGCGCATACGTTCTCGATGCGCTGATCGATGAGGAACGGGAAGAATTCGAACGGCATCTGGAGCTGTGCGTGGCATGCGCCCTGGAGGTCGTCGAACTGCGTGAGGTCGTCGTCCGGCTCGCGGAGTATCTGGCGTGTCAGCCCGATCCGGGCCTGCGCGCGCGGATCCTGACGGGAATCGAGGACTGATCGGCGTCGTCCCGATCCGCCCGGCGGGGGGCCGGGCGGATCGGGTTCGGCCGGCTGCTGCGGCGTGTGCGGCAGTGCCCCGAGCACCCGCTCGCGCAGGGCGGGGGGCGGGGTGCGGGCCCATTCCTCGGCGAGCCGGCCCAGGGCCGCGCCCAGCTCGTCGACGTCGTGACGGCAGTCCGGGCACGAGCGGAGGTGGAGTTCGAATGCGTCACGCTCGTCGTCGGGCAGTGAGTTCAGAACATACGGCGCGGTGAGATCGTTCATCTCGGCCGGGCAAATCACTGATGTGCTCCCAAATATTCGCGCAGGCGGATGAGGCCGTCGCGCATCCGGGTCTTGACCGTTCCGACCGGGGTGTCGAGAACCTGAGAGACCTCGCGGTAGGTGTACCCGCCATAGTAGGCGAGCACGATGGACTGCCGCTGCAGCTCGGTGAGCCGGTCCAGGGCGGTGCGCACCAGCTCGGTATCCAATCGCGCGAGCGCCGTCTCGACGACCTCGTCGACCGGGCGGCGCACGTCGAGCTGTTCGATACGATCCTCGCGGTCGGCGCTGGCCTGTTCGTGCCGCACCCGGTCGATCGCCCGCCGGTGTGCCATGGTGACGGCCCACGCCATCACGTTTCCGGGCTGCCGGCAGTACTTCGGCGCCTTCAGCCAGATCTCCAGCATGACCTCCTGGGTGACCTCCTCGGAGCGGGAGCGGTCGCGCAGGATTCGGGTGACGACGCCCAGCACCGGGCCGGAGACGAGATCGTAGAGTTCGGCGAAGGCCTGTTCGTCACCCACGGCGACCCGTTCGATGAGCGCGTGCAGTATCGCGTCCATGTCTGCCACGTCGTCGGCAGCGACGCCACCCGTCGAACCTCGGGCGCGGGAGACCATTCAGTGTCCTTCCAGACCGGTGGCCAATGCGTACGACCTCACAGAAGCGAGTCGTAGCCGAAGGGCCGCCGGATTGGTTCCGGACAGAAAAATATTCGATCCGATGCGGTACGCACGCCGCGATCGCCCGTATGTCTCGGCGGCTTCACGGGTCCGAGCGGGTCGGATTCGGTGGTGACGCGGCCGGTGTGGAGAGTACCGGTCAGGAGTGTCGACGTATGGTCGCTCGTCCTTTCGACGGGGGGACACAGGGGAGTCGGAGCCGCCGCGGCGGCCGGATTGGTCCGGCGGCTGGGCCTCGCCGCAACGGGCGTGTCCGCGGATGGTGAGTTGTCCCAGTCGGGTCGCGCCGACGCGGGCGGCGACCTAGCGTGATCGCAGGCTCCGGGAGAGGCAAATGCCCGGCGCCGTAGGCCGGTATTCGTCGTGGGTGCCAGCGCCGGTTGCCGTGCCGGTGCTGTTCGACGCTGCCGGGTCCGGGCATCTCCGTATGCCCGCGACATCGGAACGGGCTGGTCCGGGGCGACTTCCAACCCTGTCGGCCGTCGCGCCGGCCCGTTCCACCCGCTACCGAATCGTGATCAACTCGTGGCCCCTTTCACAGGGCGCACACGGTTGACTCTTGGATTGCCGGGGTTTACTCGTCTTGTGCTGACCGGCAGCACACGCAGGCCAGTCCGAGGAGGCCAGGCCGTGGACACTGCACTCACCACCGCCATCACCCGTCGCGAGCTCATCCGGCTCACCGGGATCACGGGACAATCGGTGAGCAGGCGTGGGTCGCGGTCGATCAACGCGGACGCGGTGGCGGGGTACACGGATCCGGGGACCGGCCGCTCGGCCTTCGTGGTGGCCGACGGTGTGGGCGGACCACCTGCTGGCCGCCCGCGCGGCGCGCACGGCCGCCGCGGTGGCGGCCCGCGAGGCCGCCGCCCACGGACCACAGTCCGGCATCCTGGCGGCGCAGCGCGAGCTGCTGCGCGAATTCCCCGAGCCGAGCGCCGACTCCGTCCTGGTCGTCGTCGTGCTGCCGGGCGACCACTCCGACGCGATCTGCGAGGTCGCCTGGGTCGGCGACTGCCGCGCCTACCGCTGGAACGGCCGCGTCCTGCACCAGATCACGACCGACCACACCGTCGCCGAATATCTGCGCAATCGCGGCGTGGAGCCGGCCGCGCGCGCGAACCACCTCGTCTACACCACCGCCCGCACGGCCCGCGCGGCCGAGATCGGGTACGCCGCCACCGGAACGAGCTCCGGCCGCCTGCTGCTGAGCACCGACGGCGTCCACAAACGCCTCGGCATCGCCGAGATCAAGGACATCCTCGCCGCCGACACCACCCCCGACGTGGCGGCCGAGTCCCTGGTCGACACCGCCCTGGAATCCGGCGGTACCGACAACACCACGGCCCTCGTCATCGACAGTCGCTGACGTCGGCCCGGTGCTCTCGCACGGCGTCGTCCAGAAGGGCGGGGGCCAGCAGCGCGGTGAGGCGAGGAAGAGCCGCCCGTGCGTCGCGGAGGGGCACCCGCAGTATCAGGCGGGAGTCGTCGGTACGGACGAGCCGCAATCGCAGGGCCGCGAGCGGGAGCAGAAGGTGCGCCGAGGCGATCTCGGCGAGCGGTATCCGTTGTGCCGCAGGGAGTTCGAGGAGGCTGCGGGCCGGGAGCGCCGCGAGCCGTTCGATCCGGCGGTCTTCCGGCCAGCTGTCGATCATCCAGCCCGGACGCCATCGCCAGCGGTGGGGGAGGGCGATCATGCCCCAGTCGAACAGGGCGAGATCGGCTCGGCGGCCGCCGACGCCGACATTGCCGAAGACCCGGGCGGGCCGCTCGGTATCGATCGGCGGGTGAACCAGGCGGTGATCGGGGTCGATACCCAGGTCGATCAGGCATGCCCACAGTGCTGGGAGCCGGGCCGGGTCGGTCAGGGCGCGGGTGATCGACGGGGTGAAATCGTAGGGCATTCCGTCGATTCGGAAGCCGGGGATGCCGGACCCGTCGTCCTCGAAGCCCACCCGTCCCGTCCCGATCGCGGCGGACACCAGGGCCGCGTTCACGTCGTCGGCGAGGCGACGCCGCCGATCCGGCGCGGGCGTCTCGCCGTGGGCCAGGTCCGCTATCGCGTCGGCCGCCGGGCCCAATGCCCCGCTCCCGAGCGCGTCGAGCAGTAGGCCTATCGTCGGCTCCGCTCGGGCTACGCGTCCGATGCCGTCGCCGAACGATGCGGCGCGACCGAGGATTCGAGACTCCACGAGCCGCACTGCCGTCTGGTCCGGATCGAGCACCTGGCGGTCCATCGCCGTGAGCAAGTCGTCGGGGTCCTCCAGCAGCGCTGAGCCGGGTGCGCCGCCGTCGTGGACGAGGAACCGGAGGAAGCCGGCCACCGGCACGGAGGCCGGTTCGTCGTCTCGCGCGAGGTACTGTTCGCGATAGCGTCGCCATTCGGCGGATGCTCTGTGCTGCAACGACTCCCGGGTCGCTCGATCCTCGAATCGATCGGCCGCCGCGTCGGATGCGGTGGTCTGTGCGGCGATCACGCGCCCGGCGAACCGGTCGTACAACCATCGCCACGACAGCAGAAAAACCGCGTACGGCAGCCCGCGAACCCGCTGCCCGGCCACCTCCACCGCGGCGGCGCTGCGGGCGACCACGGCCCGTGCGCCTCGCGCGCTGTGCGGAGCCGCCACCCGCGCGATGACGGCCGACAGCTCGTCCGCACGTGCCGTCAGCAGTGTGGCGACGTCGAGATACAGACGCATCGGGTCCGGCCGCAACCCGAGCAGGCCACCGTCACACCGCACCTCGGTCGTCGCGCCAGGGACCAGCCACAGTTCCCGGACGGGCGGGCCGCCTGTGCGCTCGCTGACGTCGTCCACCAGCCGCCACAATCGCGGCTGGTGCTCGCGGGGCACCTCGACACCGTGCACCGGAAGTGGTGTGCGCCGCCACCCGGCGACCAGGCACGGTCCGGTCACCCAGACCGTCGCCACGACCCCCAGCGCCGCCTTCCAGATCTTCGTCCACCGGCCGTCGGCCACCGCCAGCGCGATCTCACCGAGGAACAGCAGCGGCAGTCCCGCGCCGACGGCGAAGAACCCCGCCAGCACGACCACCACGGCGGCGGCGCGCAGTCGGACGATCACGCCCCCAGTATCAGGCCGATCGGCTCGGGCCGAGGGTGGCGCCGAGGAGATTCCGGCGCAGATGCCAGGGGAGGGCGCCGAACTGGACGGTCATCGCGGTGAGCGTGCCGCGCAGGTCGGTCCGATCGGAGAGGTAGGCGCGCTGGAGGCCGGGGCGCAGAGTGAAGAAGGCGTCGAAGAAGGCCGGAATGTCCTGCGGCGGCAGGGCGAGCAGGGACCGCAGCCCGGTCGACCGGAGCCGGTGCACCGCGCGAGCCGGGAGCGGCCAGAGGGACCGCGCGGCGACGAGGAGGTCCGCCGCCGCCAGGGACGCGGCGACGCTGTAGCCCGTCGCGGGGTGCAGGAGCGCGCCCGCGGCGCCGAACCGACCGTCGCCGGGACGACCGCCCTGGACCGGGAAGCGTACGTGTTCCACGGTTTCCGTCCCGTCGAGATCGACGCCCCGGCGGTGGAGGCGGGTGTGCAGGCGGTCCCGCAGTTGCGTCCCGCTCAGCGCCGGACGGCCCGCGAGGCACGTCTCCTCGAGCAGAAAGGTGTTGTCGTCCAAGGGAATCGCGTAGAGGAACGAGGGGGTCTCGGCCACGTCGGCTCCGTTGTCCCGCCGCCAGTCCATGAACAGCGTTTCGTCCCACCGTTCGCGCGACACCATGACGCCGTAGGCCGTCTGCTCGGCACGATCGGGTGCGCGGGTGACACCGCGCGCATCGACGACCCGATGCGCGTGCAGCACCTCGCCGGACGAAAGGCGCACTGTCTCAGCGGATTTCCGCCGATCCCGCGGCCGGGAGATCTCGGCGACCCGGTCGGTGACCACGCGGACGCCGCTCAGCTCGAGCGAATCCTGAAGCGCCGCGACATCGAACACCGAATACGGCCGATCGATCTCGAACCGCCGCGTACCCCAGGCCGCGGGCCGCCGCACGGTCGCCGCGATCGCGGACGGCGCGACCCACTTGGGGATCTCGTCCGCCCACGCCGCATAGGTCGCCGTCCACCGCCGCCCGGGCTTCGGGTCGACCGCCGCCACCGACAGCCCGTGGGCGGCCGCGCGATGCGCGAGCGACCGCCCGGCGGGCCCGAGGCCGCACACGAGGAGATCGATGGCCACCGGTGCGGCCGCCGCGGTCTAGAGTCCGCCGGTCGCGAGCAGCCCGCCGTCCACCCGCACGACCTCGCCGGTGATCCACGCGGACTGGTCCGACACCAGGAAGCCGATGAGCGCGGCCACATCCTCGGGCGTGCCGAGCCGCTTCAGCGGATAGCCGCGGGCCACCTCCTCCTCGCTGCCGCTGGAGTAGAGCGCGTCGGCGAACTTCGTCTTCACCACGCCCGGGGCCACCGCGTTCACGCGGATGGCGGGCCCGAGCTGCCAGGCCAGCTCCTCGGTGAGCCGGATGAGCGCCGCCTTGGAGGCGCCGTAGGCCGCGATCACGCCCGTCGAACGCAGGCCCGCCACGCTGGCGACATTGACCACCGCGCCGCCGTTGTCGCGCATCCAGGCCCGGTACGCCTCCTGCACGTAGCCCAGTGCCGCGACCACATTGACGTCGAAGATCTTGCGGACCGCGTTCAGGTCGGCGTCCATCAGCGACCCGTACACGGGGTTGATGCCGGTGTTGTTGACGAGGATGTCCAGCGACCCGAAGTCGGCGACGGCCCGCGCGACCGCCTCGGCGCGCGCGTCGGCGTCCCCCGAGTTCCCGGCCAGCGCGACGACCTTCCCGGGATGCCCGAGCGCCCGCAGCTCGACAGCGGTCTCCTCCAGCGGTTCCGCCTTGCGCGCGGTGATCAGCACATTCGCCCCGCGCGCGAGCAGTTCGGCCGCGACCGCCTTGCCGATACCCCGGCTCGCCCCCGTGACCAGCGCCGCTTTGCCCTTCAGATCGCTCATGGACCGCACCGTAACCCATCCGCCGCCGCGTCGCGCCGGGACTCCCCGCTCGGCCGGACGTCCGCAGGGTGGCCCGGGTTACGGCGGCGCGTCCTTCGCCCAGGTAAAATAGGTGGTTCTTGTGTGCGATCGGGATGCACACTCGAGTCACCACCCCCGCCGAAACGCTGACCTGCCGAGGAGATATCTGTGATCACCGCGACCGACCTGGAGGTCCGGGCCGGAATCCGCACCCTGTTGACGGCGCCGGGCTCGGCGCTTCGGGTGCAGGCCGGCGACCGGATCGGGCTGGTCGGGCGCAACGGCGCCGGGAAGACCACCACCCTGCGCATCCTCGCGGGAGAGGGCGAGCCGTACGCGGGCAAGGTCGTTCGCACGGGCGAGGTCGGCTACCTCCCGCAGGACCCGCGCGAGGGCGACCTCGACGTGCTGGCCCGCGACCGGGTGCTCTCCGCCCGCGGCCTGGATGCGCTGATCCGCCAGATGGAGAAGCAGCAGGCGCTGATGGCCGAGGTCGCCGACGACGCCGAACGCGAGAAGGCGGTCCGCAAGTACGGCCGCCTCGAGGAGCGGTTCTCGGCGCTCGGCGGCTACGTCGCCGAGAGCGAGGCGGCCCGCATCTGCAACAGCCTCGGCCTGCCCGAACGGGTGCTGGGCCAGTCGCTGCGCACGCTGTCGGGCGGTCAGCGCCGCCGCATCGAGCTGGCGCGCATCCTGTTCTCCGCCTCCGACGGCAGCGGCGGCAAATCCGACACCACCCTGCTGCTCGACGAGCCGACCAACCACCTCGACGCCGACTCCATCACCTGGCTGCGCGGCTTCCTGCAGAGCCACGACGGCGGCCTGATCGTGATCAGCCACGACGTCGAACTGCTCGAGGCCGTCGTCAACAAGGTGTGGTTCCTGGACGCGGTGCGCGGCGAGGCCGACATCTACAACATGGGCTGGAAGAAGTACCTCGACGCCCGCGCCACCGACGAACAGCGCCGCCGCCGCGAGCGGGCCAACGCCGAGAAGAAGGCGTCGGCGCTCAAGGCGCAGGCCGCCAAGCTGGGCGCCAAGGCCACCAAAGCCGTTGCGGCACAGAACATGGTCAAGCGCGCCGAGCGCATGCTGGCCGAGGCCGACGAGATCCGCGTGGCCGACAAGGTCGCGCGCATCAAGTTCCCCGAGCCCGCCGCCTGCGGCAAGACGCCGCTCATGGCGGAGAACCTCACCAAGATGTACGGGTCGCTGGAGATCTTCACCGGCGTCGACCTCGCCATCGACCGTGGCAGCCGGGTCGTGGTGCTCGGCCTCAACGGCGCGGGCAAGACCACGCTGCTGCGCCTGCTGGCGGGGGTCGAGCAGCCCTCGGCAGGCGGGCTTGTCCCCGGCCACGGCCTCAAGGTCGGCTACTTCGCCCAGGAACACGACACGCTCGACGATCGGGCGTCGGTGTGGGAGAACATCCGCCACGCCGCCCCCGACGCCGGAGAGCAGGATCTGCGCGGCCTGCTGGGCGCGTTCATGTTCACCGGCCCGCAGCTCGAACAGCCCGCAGGAACCCTGTCGGGCGGCGAGAAGACCCGCCTCGCGCTGGCCGGCCTGGTCTCCTCGGCGGCGAACGTCCTGCTGCTCGACGAGCCCACCAACAACCTGGACCCCATCTCCCGCGAGCAGGTCCTCGACGCCCTCCGCAGCTACGCCGGCGCCGTCGTCCTGGTAACCCACGACCCCGGCGCCGCCGAGGCCCTGAACCCCGAACGCGTGATCATGCTCCCGGACGGCACCGAGGACCACTGGTCCCAGGAATACCTGGAACTCATCCAGCTAGCCTGAACCGCCCGCAGAGCGGACGGTTCAGGCAAGGAAACGTGGACTCCCCACCCGTGCTGTTGCTAGGCGGACCCTCCATTGCCTGAATCGTCCGCCCGCCCCATTGCCCGCCTGGCGCTTCATTGCCTGGACCGCAGCCTCCTTCGACTGCCTGGGCCACAGCATCCTTCCATTGCCTGGACCGTCCGCGCAGCGGGCGGTCCAGGCCTCCGCGACATACCTCAATCACCCTGCGCGAGATGTTGTTTGGCGTCGTCATACCCACCCGACAGCTGCTCACCCGGACCGTAGACCTGGTGAACCACTCCCGTCTTGAATTGGGTGGAGGTCAGCAGGGTGAGGGGCAGGGGCGTATCCGCCTCCTCGAACAGTCGCAGGCCGGAGCGGACGGCGATCGGATGCACCAGGAGATGCAGTTCGTCGATCAGTCCCGCGGCCAGCAGCTGACGCACGACCGACACCGAACCGCTGATGCCGATATCCCCGCCGGGCTCCTGCTTGAGGGCCGTGACCGCCTCCACCAGATCGCCTTTCAGCGTCTCGGAGTTGCGCCAGGTGAAGGTCAGGTCCTGGCGGGACACCACGATCTTGCGGGCGTCGCCCAGCTTGCGGGCGAAATCGGCGTCCTCGGCGCCACCGGCCTCGCGGTCCGGCCAGGCGCCGGCGAAGCTGTCGTAGGTGACGCGGCCGAGCAGCAGCGTGTCGGCGCTGCCGAGCTGAGCGTCCACGGCGGCGCCCATCTCCTCGTTGTAATAGGGGAAATGCCAGTCCTGCGGATTGTCGACGACGCCGTCGAGGGCGATGAACAGTCCGGCGGTGATCTTGCGCATGGGGTGCTCCAAGGTGCTGGTTCTCATGGTCACGCTGTCGTTCGTAGGACGGCGCGGACATCGGAAAATCGTCGCTCCGAGGCGACGGTAGCCGAAATCGGTGAGCTAAATCACAGAGAGGCGTTGATCACCGACAGCGGAGTGTTTAGCCTGGAGTGAGGCTGCAGGGCGACCGGAGGAAGCCATGAGTGACAGGCCCGCACAAGGGAAGTCCACGTTGGGTAAGGGCACGCGCGTCACCGGAAAGTCGCGAGACCGCCTGCAAACCCAGCTGAAGAAACAGTACGAGGCAGGGGCGAGCATTCGCTCCCTGGCCCGGGAGACCGGGCGCTCGTACGGATTCATCCACAACGTACTGGTGGAGTCGCATGTGCAACTCCGCAGTAGGGGTGGGGCGAATCGGCGCAAGGCCGCCGGTAAATAACCGCGCGCAGCGGATCTCGTTGGGTAACTTATCGTCTCGTGAATTCGGTAGACGAGGCGATCAAGCGCGAGGTCCGGGCGTTGCACGCGGATCTGGAGTGCTGGCTGGGCACCGACGCGTCGGCGGACGTGTTCGACCGCTTTGCCGCTCAGCAGCATCCGGAGTTGTCGGTGGTGACGGTGTCCGGTGCGGTGATGCCGCGCGCGACCCTGCTCGCGGGGCTGCGCTCGGCGCGAAATACGGTGCCGCGCCTGACGATCGAGATCTCCGATCTCGAACCCCTGGTCATCACAACCGATTACGCGCTGGTCCGGTTCCTGGAACGGCACCGCCGCGACGCCGAGTCCGACGACCGGGTCACGACGGCGCTGCTGCATCGAGATGTGGCCGCCCGCAACGGATTGCGCTGGCACACCGTGCACGAGACCGTCCGCGCGGAGTGACCGCCGCTCACCGGCGACCGGCGGTGCGCTCGGCCCACCACCGCGGCGCGTCGACGAAGTGGTTGTCGTACTCGTCCTGGGTCGCGGCCAGTTCTTCCAGCGTGGCCTCGCCGTGGGCCACCCGTTCCAGCAGGCGGAAGTAGCCGAAGCGCTGCACCGCCGGGGTGAGCGCGATGAGGATGCGCGCCGGGCTGCCGGGGGCGGCGCCGAACGCGTGCGGCATGAAGCGCGGCACCGTGATCGCCCCGCCCGCCGCGACGGTGACGATCTCGTCGCCCGCCAGCACCTGCAGTTCGCCGTCCGCGACATAGAACAGCTCGTCGGAGCGGGTGTGATAGTGCGGCGTCGCGCCGTCCGCGCCCGCCGCCATCGTCACCTCGAGCGTGCTGACCGAACCGCCCGTCTCCTCGGAGTCGATCAGCAGCCGCATGGTGACCGCGTCGGTCCGGTGGACCTCGGCGTCCTGCGGCCGGCGGATCGCGGCGGGAATGCGGGGGGAAGTGGCGCTCATGACCGGCTCCATATTGTTCGGTGGTTGATAATTCGCTACCGAACTATATCTCACCGAATAGAATGCTGTCCATGGCGAAGCGGAACGCGGATGCGATCGACGGAATCGTCGAGCAGTGGCGGCGCGAGCGGCCGGATCTCGAGCTGGAGGCGATGGCGATCGTGGGCCGGCTCGGGCGGCTGCACCTGGTGGCCCAGCCGGCGATCGAGGCGGTCTTCGCCGCGCACGGGCTTCAGCGCGGCGAGTTCGATGTGCTTGCGGCACTGCGCCGTTCCGGTGCGCCGTTCGCGCTCAATCCCTCGGTGCTCGCCGACACCCTGATGCTGTCGCGCGCCGGGATGACCGGGCGGCTGGATCGGCTCGAATCGGCGGGCCTCGTGCAGCGGGTGGCCGATGCCGGGGATCGCCGCGCGGTGCGGGTCGTGCTGACGGCGGCGGGCCGGGAGCTGATCGACGAGGTGGTCGCCGCGCACACGGCGAACGAGGCCCGGCTGCTGGCGGTGCTCCCGGCGAAGGACCGCCGCGACCTGGACCGGATCCTGCGGGTGCTGCTGGACAGCCTGGAGGGCGAGGATCAGTAGTCCGGAACCGCCGCGTCGCCGAGGACGAGGTAGTTGGCGAGGCTCTCGAAGATCGGCAGCCCGGTCTTGATCTCCAGGTAGGCGAACTGGCCCTGCGGGTTCACCTCGAGGAAGTAGTACTCGCCGTCCACGCCGAGCCGGATGTCGAGGACCCCGAACGCCAGCCCGAGGGCGCCCATCAGCGTGGCGAGCGATTTGCTCACCGACGCGGGCAGCCGCGCCGGGGCGAAGTCCACCGAGGTGTCCAGGCGCGAATCCACCCGTCCCACACCGGCTTGCGAGTCGATGCGCACCGCCCATTCGATCCCGTCGATCCACACCACGCGCAGATCGCACTCGGCGTCGATGTAGTCCTGGAAGGTGGTCGGCGCGGAACGGATGGTACCTAGCCGGTCCAGGTCCGACGGCAGGATCAGCCGGGTCTCGGAGAATTCCGCGCGGCCGGTACCGGTGCGCTTGTAGACCACCGCGCCGCGGCGCGAGCCGACGAAGCTGCGCGCCTCGTCGGGATCGTTGGTGATCAGGGTCTCCGGAATGGCGAATCCGCTGCGCCGCGCGGTCTCCAGCTGCACGATCTTGCGGGTCGCGGTGCGGTCGGCCCCCGGATCGTTCACCCAGACCGCGGGGATCGACCACAGCAGGCCCTGCAGGAAGCCGTCGCACTCGGCCTGCCGGAAGTCGTCGTCGGCGCCGCTGACGCTGCCGGGTACGGCGCATCGATGTGGACGACGCCACCACACTGCGGTGACGTCATCGAGCCCGACCACCTGCGACAGCGAGCGAGCGGTGCCCGCGCGGTCGAGGCGGAAACTGCCCCCGGCGCGCGGGAACTCGCGCATATCCAGGCGAATCGGACCGAGCTGATGATGTTTTCGCAGTGTGGCCGTCATCGCGTCGGCGTGCAGGTCGTCGGTCTCGGTGACGATCAGGACCGAACCTGCCGGGTGGACGGCCATGGGACGTGACCTCAGTCCAGACTGTCGCAGGCCGTGCCGTCGTCGCTGCGCGCGGAGGTGCGGGTCTGGCAGAAGGTGAAGGTGGCGCCCCCGATACCGGGTGACGTGGGCAGGCGCAGCTCGCGGGCCCAGTCCTCGGTGAGACGCCGCAGCGCGTCGTCGCCGAGGGCGGGGGAGTGCTGGTGCGCCAACGTCATCGGGCGGTCGGTCAGGTCGATCCGCCGTCGCTGGGTGAAATCGGCGGTGGCGCCGGGGCGTACCCGGACGCGGACCGCGCGGCCCGGCACTTCCGGACGGCCGCGTTCGCCGTCGCCGTCATCGATGCTCACCACATCCGCCCGATCGAAGGTCCAGGTGCCCTCGCCGGTGCGGATACTGATGGCGCGATCCGACTCTGCCGTCAGGTAGCCGGACAACGGGAGAACGATATCTCGGCGGTCCGGGGACGGTCCGGCGACAGGATTGAACGGGCGAATTGTTTCGGTCATAGGGCTGGTCTCCGATCTGCTCGCGGTTTGCCACGGAAGCCGAGCGTGATCTGGATCATAGCCCCACGATCGTGCCGATCGGTTCACAACGGGAGATTTCCCGTGCACGTGCGGAGAGCCGGAGCCGATCCGTAATGCGCTATCGCCGAAAGATTTTCAGTTGAGCGCTCAACGCGCGCATCGAACCGTGCATCAGAGACCGAGCGCCTCGCGCGAGTCAGCGAGTTCGAGGAATCGCTCTATGGGATTCGGTACGAGTTTGCGCGTGGTGAGATCCATCAGTCCGAGCACCACGTCGAATTCCGCCGAGATCGTTCCGTCCAGCTTGACGATCTCCTGCCGCATCCGGAATGCCTTGCCCTCGCCCCACTCGCACGCGCACGTGACCGTCACCTCGTCGCCGAGATGCAGTTCGCGCAGGTACCTCGCCGTCGATTCCAGGACCACCGGCCCCACACCCTGCAGCCGCATCTTGTCCGGGACCAGCCCGGCGGCGCGCAGGACCTCCCACCGCGCATGCTCGGCGTACTGGTGGTACACGGCCTGATTCAGGTGGCCGTTCACATCGAGTTCGTAGCCGCGGACGGTGACAGGGACGGAAAAGGTCATAACCCGGCGAACCTCCAGGATGTGCCGGGTATTTCCGGAACCGGCGTGGTTCGTGTCACGTTCGGCGGAACCGCCTGGGGCGCTGCGGATTCCGCCCGTCGGCACGTGGTGCGGCGCGGCACGCGTGGCAATTCTGCATCGAGTGCCATCGCTAGGCCTCCCGGCCGGGGGCCTGTTCGAGGTCGGCGAGTTCGGCGCGCAGCCAGTCCTTGTCGGCGCGGCGGGTGGCGGCGGCGAGCGAGAGCATGCCGCGGCGGAACCGGTCGTCCATCTCGATCGCCCGCAGGGGGCGGCCCTGGTCGTAGAAGTAACTCGCCGGCTGCTCGTAGAAGTCGAGGCGGCGGCGCAGCACCGCGGCCTGGTCGGCGGGATCGGGCAGGTGGCCGAGGAAGGCGAGCAGGATCAGAAAGTTGTTGCGGTCGGTGATCTCGACATCCGCCGGATCGCGCAGCCGGCGCAGCAACTCGGCGCGGCCCGCCTCGGTGAGCGAGAGCAACCGCCGCCCGCCGTCCGGAACGGACATCTTGTCGACGAAGCCGGCGGCGCGCAGCCGGTTCACCGCAGGGTACAGCGCACCGTCGCTGACCGGGCGGATGTGGCCGGACAGCCCCGAGATGCGCTGGCGCAGCTCGTAGGCGTGCATGGGCTGCTCGTAGAGAAAGCCCAGAATGCTCAGCTCCAGCATGGGATAACCCTACCCTCGATTCGACTCATCTCGAAAAGAGTTGTCTCGAATAGAGAGTCTCGATTAGAGTCACGGTCATGACCGACTACCTGACAACCCCGAGGGGATCCGGCTCGCCTACGTGGACTTCGACGGTCCGGGGCGGCCGGTGCTGGCGCTGCACGGCGCCTTCGGCCGCGGCCGGGGCTGGGAGCCGCTGGCCCGGCGCCTCGGGCGGCGCGTCATCGCCCTCGACCAACGCGGCCACGGCCGCTCCGACACCTCCGCCGACTATTCCCGGGCCGCATTCGTCGCCGACACCGCCGCGGCCGTCGAGGCGCTGGGAGTGGGTCCCGTTTCCGTCATCGGGCATTCGCTGGGTGCGATCAACGCGTATCAATTGGCCGCGCGGCACCCGCATCTGGTCGAATCCTTCGTCGCTATCGACTTTCCGGCGGTCGCCGGCGAATTCACCGACCCGTGGTTGGACGAGTTACCCGCGCGGTTCGGCAGCCTCACCGAGATGCGGGACACGCTGAGCGAGGCGGCCTCGATGGGAGTGCCGTTCCATTTCCTGGAAAGCGCGGCGGAAGACGAGAACGGTTGGTATTTCCGGTGGAATGCCGACGATATGCGCGCGGTGAAGCGCGGCGTCATCGGAGACTGGTGGGCCGACTGGACCGGGAGCACGCACCCGGCCCTGCTCCTGCTGGGTGGCGAGAGCCCGGTGGTCCCGCCCGGCCATGCGCGGGAGATGGTGCGCCGGCGCCCGAATACCGACCTGGCCGTGATCGAGGGCGCGGGCCACGACCTCTATCTCAGCCATGTCGACGAGGCGACGGCCGCCATCCGACTTTTCCTCGACCGCTCGGCAGGAGTCGCCGCGGCCTGAGCCGAAAAACCTTCCCGGACGGGAACTCTCAGCGCGTGCGGCGTACCGAGGCTTCCACGAGGTCCAGCACGGCGGAGAGGTTGTCGTTGGCGTGACCGGAGGCGATGCGGGCGATGAGCCCGTCTAGCACCAGGTCGAGATAGCCGAGCAGGACATCGGTGGGGACGTCCTCGCGCAGGGCGCCGGCCGCCTTGCGGCGTTCGAGGCGGGCGATGGTGGCGGCGGTCAGCTCCTCGGACCGCTGCTCCCAGTTGGCGCGGAATTCGGGATCGGTGCGCAGGCGCCGGGCGATCTCGAGCCGGGTGCCGAGCCAGTCGAAATCCTCAGGGCGCGCGAGCATATCGCGCATCACCTGCACCAGACCCTGGGTGGCCGCCACCTCGGCCATGCGGGCCGCGTCCTCGTGGGCCAGGGCGAGGAACAGCGCGTCCTTGTCCCGGAAGTGGTGGAAGATCGCCCCGCGCGAGAGTCCGATGGCGTCCTCGAGGCGGCGCACCGTCGCGCCCTCGTATCCGTATTCGGCGAAGCAGCGGCGTGCACCGTCGAGGATCTGGCTACGCCGGGCGGCGAGGTGGTCGTCACTGACCTTCGGCATGGGGCTCCTCCAAGCGGGTGTGCGCGAAACCCCCGCTCCCGGCCTCCGCCGGGTAGGACGAAGGCGGGTAGCGGGGGTCCCACACTAGCGACGAGCGATCGGGCCTGCCCCCGAAGGGGATTCGGGGGCAGACGCCACGGCCGGCATGTCAGTTCTTGATCATGTTACGGAGCACGAACTGCAGGATGCCACCATTGCGGTAGTAGTCGGCCTCACCGGGGGTGTCGATGCGGACCTTGGCGTCGAAGGTGACCTTGTCGCCGTTCTCCTTGGTGGCGGTCACCTTCAGGGTCTTCGGGGTCGCCCCCTCGTTCAGCTGGGTGATGCCCTCGATGTCGAAGGTCTCGGTGCCGTCCAGCTTCAGCGACGCCGCCGACTCGCCCTCGGGGAACTGCAGCGGGATGACGCCCATGCCGATGAGGTTCGAGCGGTGGATGCGCTCGAACGATTCGGTGATGACCGCCTTCACGCCCAGCAGGCTGGTGCCCTTGGCCGCCCAGTCGCGCGAGGAACCCGAGCCGTACTCCTTGCCGCCCAGCACGACCAGCGGGATGCCCGCGGCCTGGTAGTTCTGCGCGGCGTCGTAGATGAAGGCCTGCGGACCGCCGTCCTGGGTGAAGTCGCGGGTGTAGCCGCCCGAGACGTCGTCCAGCAGCTGGTTGCGCAGCCGGATGTTGGCGAAGGTGCCGCGGATCATGACCTCGTGGTTGCCGCGCCGCGAGCCGTAGGAGTTGTAGTCCTTGCGCTCGACGCCGTTGGCCTCGAGGTACTGCGCGGCCGGGGTGCCCGGCTTGATGTTGCCGGCGGGGGAGATGTGGTCGGTGGTGACCGAATCACCCAGCAGCGCAAGCACTCGCGCGCCCTTGATGTCCTGGACCGGCTCCGGCGTCTGCGGCATGCCCTCGAAGTACGGAGGCTTGCGGACGTAGGTCGAATCCTCGGCCCACTCGAAGGTCTTGCCCTCCGGGGTGGGCAGCGAACGCCAGCGCTCGTCACCCTTGAAGACGTCCTTGTAGTCCTCGAGGAACATGTCGCGGGAGATAACCGCGTCGATGGTCGACTGGATCTCCTGCGGCGAGGGCCAGATGTCCTTCAGGAAGACGTCGTTGCCGTCCTTGTCCTTGCCCAGCGCGTCGTTCTCGAAGTCGAAGTCCATCGTGCCCGCGAGCGCGTACGCGATGACCAGCGGCGGCGAGGCCAGGTAGTTCATCTTCACGTCGGGGGAGATGCGGCCTTCGAAGTTGCGGTTGCCCGACAGCACGGCGGTGACGGTGAGGTCGTTGTCGTTGACCGCCTTGGAGATCTCCTCCGGCAGCGGGCCGGTGTTGCCGATGCAGGTGGCGCAGCCGAAGGCGACCAGGTTGAAGCCCAGCTTGTCCAGGTACGGCCACAGGCCGGCCTTCTCGTAGTAGCCGTTGACGACCTGCGAGCCCGGCGCCATCGAGGTCTTGACCCACGGCTTGCGGGACAGGCCCTTGTCCACGGCATTGCGTGCCAGGAGCGCGGCGCCGATCATGACCGACGGGTTCGAGGTGTTGGTGCAGGAGGTGATCGAGGCGACCACCACGGCGCCGTGATCGAGCACGAAGTCGCCGTACTCCTCGGTGGAGACCTTGACCGGCTTCGACGGCCGGCCCTCGGCCCCGTTGGCGGCCGAGGTGAGCGGGACCGAGCCGTCGTCGGCGAACGAGAGGACCGCCGGGTCGCTGGCGGGGAAGGACTCCTCGACGGCCTCGTCCAGCTGGCTGTGCGGGGTGACCGCGGCGGGACCCGATTCGGCGTCGTTCGTGTAGTTGTGGATGTCCTTGCGGAACGCGGTCTTGCTCTCCGACAGCAGGATTCGGTCCTGCGGGCGCTTCGGGCCGGCGATGGACGGCACCACGGTGCTCAGGTCCAGCTCCAGGTACTCCGAGTAGGCGGGCTCCTTGTCGGCGTCGTGCCAGAGACCCTGTTCCTTGGCGTAGGCCTCGACCAGCGCGACCTGCTGGTCGCTGCGGCCGGTCAGCTTCAGGTACTCGATCGTGACGTCGTCGATCGGGAAAATCGCGGCGGTGGAACCGAATTCGGGGCTCATGTTGCCCAGCGTCGCGCGGTTGGCCAGCGGCACCTCCGCGACGCCCTTGCCGTAGAACTCGACGAACTTGCCGACCACGCCGTGCTTGCGCAGCATGTCGGTGACCGTCAGCACGACGTCGGTCGCGGTGACGCCCGGGTTGATCTCACCGGTGAGCTTGAAGCCGACCACGCGCGGGATGAGCATCGAGACCGGCTGGCCCAGCATGGCGGCCTCGGCCTCGATGCCGCCGACGCCCCAGCCCAGGACGCCCAGGCCGTTGACCATGGTGGTGTGCGAGTCGGTGCCGACGAGGGTGTCGGGGTAGGCCTGCCCGTTGCGCTCCATCACGACGCGCGCGAGGTGCTCGATGTTGACCTGGTGCACGATGCCGGTCGAGGGCGGCACGACCTTGAAGTCGTCGAAGGCGGTCTGGCCCCAGCGCAGGAACTGGTAGCGCTCGCCGTTGCGCTGGTACTCGATGTCGACGTTGCGCTCGAAGGCGTCCTCGCGGCCGAAGACGTCGATGATGACGGAGTGGTCGATGACCATCTCGGCGGGCGCGAGCGGGTTCACCTTGTTCGGGTCGCCGCCCAGGGTCGCCACGGCCTCGCGCATGGTGGCCAGGTCGACGATGCAGGGCACGCCGGTGAAGTCCTGCATGATGACACGCGCGGGAGTGAACTGGATTTCGGTGTTCGGATCCGCGGACGGATCCCAGCCGGCAATGGCCCGGATGTGATCGGCGGTGATGTTGGCGCCGTCCTCGGTGCGAAGCAGATTCTCCGCCAGCACTTTCAGGGCGTAGGGCAGCTTCTCGGTGCCGGGCACGGCGTTGAGGCGGAAGATCTCATACGACCGATCTCCGACCTCGAGGGTGCCTTTGGCGCCGAATGTATCGATGCTCGTCATACGTTCAGCTCCACTCGTCGGTGAGTCTCTCGGCCACCGGCGGGGCTGTGCCGATGGCCCGGTCGAGGGCGCAGTCTGGGCTGTGCGCCTCGTACGTTCAACCCTAACAGTACGCTTGTCCTGTGAAACGCGGGGGGCACGCACGCGTGCCGTGCCAGCAACCATCATCCTCCTGTCGCGTACTGTGCTCTCGAGCCCGTCGGAGTGGCCGGTTCCGGCGTGCCTTCATCAGCAAGCTGATCGCCTGAAGAGTGTTGGATGCCCGCCGCCCCCTGGGCGGCTCGACTGACCGGATGGAAGATGACCGTCTTTGACACCCTCACGCCCAAAGCAGCGCTACCGCCCGATACGGATCTGAACGCGATCCTCAAGGACCTCGCGGACGACCACGTGGCCACGCCGAAGGGGCAGAAGCAGAGCGAGGGCGCGCTGGCGGCGATCGCCGGCGACGCGCGCGAGCAGGGGATCCCGCTCAGCATCGTGGTGGTGCAGGGCAACAAAGGCCGCGAGTCGGACCTGCGCGATCTGGCGACCGCGGTGGGCAAGACGGAACGCGGCACGGTGGCCGTGTTCAGCGACGACATGGTCGGTACCTACAGCGATTCGATCCCCCGGGCGCGCCTGGAGTGGGCCGAGGATCCGGCGAAGGGCAAGGGCGTCGGACACGCCGATACGGCCGCGCAGATCGTCGTCGGCCGCCTCGAGGCGCCGCAGAAGGTGTCGCCGACCGTGGCGACGTCGGTGTTGCTGGCGGCGCTGCTGGTCGTCATCGGCGCGCTGTACTGGGTCAAGGCCCGGCGCGCCGCGCCCGCACCTGCCTGAGACACCCTGTAATCACCCCTACTTTCCGGGCATTCGGTCTGTTTCGGGTGCCCGAATCCGCAGGCCCATCAAGCTATCGCGCAGCTACCTGTAAATTACATCCCTGGCATTCCCCTGCCCTTATTTTTTCTGTGAGAGAAGTGTCGTACGGTTTCGAATGACACGCATGGGGAAGAAGTGTCGTGTGAGGCATGAGCGACCGGTGGTATGCAGGGGTTCTGCTGGTACTCGTGAGGCGATGCCGGTGACCGATCGCCCCGCGCAGTCCCGGTGAGCGTCTCGACTTCCCCGGGAGCCGGATCCGGATCCAGGGAGGTGTGCGGTGCGGGCAAGGCGACAGGGGGCCTCGATCAGAGTCGCTCTGGGATTGCTGGTGTGCGCCGTCGCGCTGGTGGTCTCGAGTCCCGCGGCCGGGGCGGTCCCGCCGCCGCCACCCAATCCGAGCGACGGCGACATCGCCGACGCGGGCGGGCAGGTGGATTCCGGTGTCACACAGGTCAGTACGCTGATCAACGATGTCGCGGCCGCCGAACAGCAGCTGCAGCAGCTCGACACCGAGGTGTCGCGCAAGCGCGAGGCGGTGAACAAGGCGCTCGTCGATCTGCAGGCCGCGCGGGCGGAGGCCGACGCGGCCGCGGCGGCGGTGGAGGCGAGCCGCCGCGAACTCGCCGCCGCCGGCGTGACCGTGGACCAGGCCCGGACCGAATTCGACCGGTTCGCGATCGAGGCCTATACGCAACCCGGCACGGGATCGCTGGTCAACGTGCTCTCCGGCACGGATCCGGCCATCGCGCTCGATCGCGCGCAACTGCTCGGCCTGGCGTCGAAGTCCCGGCAGGATGCGCTGGAGCGATTACGCCGGGCCCAGGTCGAGCAGGCGAACCGGGATTCGGCCGCGCGCCAGGCGAAACAGGTCGCCGACACCGCCGCGGCGGCCGCCGAGCAGAAGAAGAACGAGGCCCAGCGGGCGGTCGCCGCGGCGCAGGCCGCCCAGCGGCAACAGGCCGAGCAGCGCAACGCGCTTCAGCAGCAGCGGGATTCGGCGCAGCGGCGCCTCGACGAGGCCCGCCAGCGGGTCGCGGGACTACAGGGGCAGCGCGACGCGTTCCTGTCCTGGGATCGGCAGCGGGCGGCCGAGCAGGCGGCCGCCCAGGCCGCGGCGGCGGCGCGTGCCGCGGCCGACCAGGCGGCCCACGAGCAGGCCGCGCGCGTGGGCTCGGGCAAGCGCCCGCACACCCAGCTCGACAACGCGCCGCCGCCGCGGGCCTCGATGCCCACGCCGCACCGGCCCTCCGGCAGCCGGTCGGAGCTGGTGGAGACCGTGGTCGACCGGGCGATGTCCCAGCTGGGCGTCACCTACTCCTGGGGCGGCGGCGACGAGAACGGGCCGACCCTGGGCATCCACGACGGCGGCGTCGCCGACAGCTACGGCGATTTCGACAAGGTCGGTTTCGACTGCTCGGGACTGATGATCTACGCGTTCGCCGGGGTCGGCATCGCGCTGCCGCACTACAGCGGCTACCAGTACACGATGGGCACCCGGGTGCCGGTCGACGAGCGCGAACGCGGCGACATGCTGTTCTGGGGATCGAGCGGCAGCGAGCACGTGGCGTTGTACCTGGGCGACGGCACGATGGTGGAGGCGCCCGAATCCGGCGATGTGGTGAAGGTTTCGCCGGTGCGCGAGGGGGGCATCATGCCGTATGCGGTGCGATTGCTCACCTGAGGACTCCCAGTGTCCTCTCAGGCGCGGACGACGCGTTTTGCGTTAGGGTTCACCACGTCGCGTGTGTTGCGCGACAGGCCGCTGGACGAGCGGCGTGTCGGAATCCCCTGGCTGCGTTGGGGGAGGATGTCGAACCTGGAATAGTGGTGGGGAACACGCCGGGTGATGCCGGGCCGGCCGCGGACGCGGTGGCGGGCGCACCGGGGTGACGAACCACAGAGGCAGCGGCGGGCCCCACGGGGCGGTACTAGGCGAAAGCGGGGATGTTTGTGACTTCGACTGATGGTGTGAGCACGGTGAATTCGGCGGCGTCCGGTCCGGACGCGCCGACACCCGCCACCCTCGAGCGCGATGTCCAGACCCTGGAGAAGGCGATCTTCGAAGTCAAACGGGTCATCGTGGGCCAGGACCGCCTGGTGGAACGGTTGCTCGTCGGCGTGCTCGCGCGCGGGCACGTGCTGCTCGAGGGTGTGCCCGGCATCGCCAAGACGCTCGCCGTCGAGACGTTCGCCCGCGTCGTCGGCGGCACCTTCTCGCGCGTGCAGTTCACCCCCGACCTGGTCCCCACCGACCTCGTCGGCACCCGCATCTACCGGCAGGGCCGCGAGGAGTTCGACACCGAGCTGGGCCCGGTCGTCGCCAACTTCGTGCTCGCCGACGAGATCAACCGCGCGCCCGCCAAGGTGCAGTCCGCACTGCTCGAGGTGATGGCCGAGCGGCACGTGTCCATCGGCGGCAAGACCTTCCCGATGCCCGATCCGTTCCTGGTCATGGCCACCCAGAACCCGATCGAGAGCGAGGGCGTGTACCCGCTGCCCGAGGCGCAGCGCGACCGCTTCCTGTTCAAGGTCGTCGTCGACTACCCCTCGGTGGAGGAGGAGCGCGAGATCATCTACCGGATGGGCGTCACCCCGCCGGAGCCGAAGCGGATTCTGGAGCCCACCGAGCTGATCCGCCTCCAGCAGCTGGCGGCCAACACCTTCGTGCACCACGCCCTGGTCGACTACGTGGTCCGGGTCATCTCCGCGACCCGCAAGCCGGCCGACTTCGGCCTCGACGACGTCGCGGGCTGGATCGCCTACGGCGCCTCGCCGCGCGCGAGCCTCGGCATCATCGCCGCCGCGCGCGCCGTCGCGCTCATCCGCGGCCGCGACTACGTGGTGCCGCAGGACGTGGTCGAGGTGGTGCCGGATGTGCTGCGCCACCGCCTGGTGCTGTCCTACGACGCGCTCGCCGACGAGGTCAGCCCCGACGACGTGATCCGCCGCGTGCTGCAGACCGTCGGTCTGCCGCAGGTGGCGCCGCAGGCCAACGCGCCCGCGCCGCAGGGCCAGCCGGGTCCCGCCCCGATGCCCGCGCCGGCGATGGCCGCGCCGCAGCAGGGCGCCCCGCAGCCGCCCGTGCCGAACGGCCAGCAGGCCGCCGGTCAGCAACCGCAGCGTCCGTGAACGGAGGACCGGAACCGGTTGCGCCCGTGACGAATTCACCGAAGATCCCACCGAGCAGAGAGACAGCGGCCCCGCCCTCCTTCCGTTCCGGTCAGCTGAACGACCCGCGGCTGACGGCGGCGCTGAAGACCCTCGAACTGACCGTGCGCCGCCGCCTCGACGGCGTCCTGCACGGAGATCACCTGGGCCTCATCCCGGGTCCGGGCTCCGAGCCCGGCGACGCGCGGCTGTATCAGCCGGGCGACGATGTGCGCCAGATGGATTGGTCGGTGACGGCCCGCACGACCTATCCGCACGTGCGGCAGATGATCGCGGACCGGGAGCTCGAGACCTGGCTCGTGGTCGACCTGTCTGCGAGCCTGGACTTCGGCACCGCGCTGTGCCAGAAGCGGGATCTGGTGGTCGCCGCGGCGGCCGCGATCACGTATCTGACCAGCGGCGGCGGTAACCGCGTCGGCGCGGTCGTCGCCAACGGCGAGCGGCTGTTCCGCATTCCCGCCCGCACCGGGCGCGTGCACGCCCAGGCGATGCTGCGCACCATCGCCACCACACCACACGCGGCCGACGGCGTGCGCGGGGATCTGCGCGGCGCCATCGAGTCGCTGCGCCGGCCGCAGCGCAAACGCGGTCTGGCCGTGGTGATTTCGGACTTCCTCGGCGACATCGACTGGCAACGGTCGCTGCGCGCCATCTCCGGCCGCCACGATCTGCTCGGGGTGGAGGTGCTGGATCCGCTGGATCTGGATCTGCCCGACGTGGGCGACGTGGTGCTGCACGATCCCGAGACCGGTCGCACCCGCGAGTTCACCGTAACCCCCACGCTGCGTGGCGATTTCGCGCGCGCGGCGGAGCGGCACCGCGGTCAGGTCGAACAGGCGCTGCGCAGCTGCGGCGCCCCGGTGATGACCCTGCGCACCGATCGGGATTGGATCGCCGACGTCGTCCGGTTCGTGTCCACCCGGCGCCACACGTTCGGCGCCCCGACCGGACAGGTCCCCCGACAGTGAGTATTTCGCACTTCTCGGCCGCCGGCTGGCTGGCCTTCCTGCTCGTCGTCGCCGCCATCGCCCTGCTCTACGTGGTGGTGCAGCGGCGGCGCAAGCGGCACGTGCTCCGGTTCGCCAATATGGAGGCGCTGGAACAGGTCGCGCCCAAGCGGCCCAGCGGCTGGCGGCACGTGCCCGTGGCCCTCATGCTGGTCGGCCTCGTCCTGCTGACCATCGCCGCGGCCGGTCCGCAGGCGGCGAAGAAGGTCCCGCGCAACCGCGCCACCGTCATGCTGGTGATCGACGTGTCGCTGTCCATGGAGGCGACCGACGTGCCGCCCTCGCGCGTGCAGGTCGCCAAGAAGGCGGCCAGCGACTTCGCCGAAGGTCTCACGCCCGGAATCAATCTCGGGCTGGTGACCTTCGCGGGCACCGCCTCGGTGCAGGTGTCGCCGACCACCAACCGCGAGGCCGTCAAGGCGGCCATCCAGAACATGAAACTGGCCGAGCGCACGGCCACCGGTGAGGGCATCTTCAGCGCCATGCAGGCCGTCGACACCCTCGCCTCGGTCCTCGGCGGCGCCGAGACCCCGCCGCCCGCGCGCATCGTGCTGATGTCCGACGGTAAGCAGACCGTGCCCGATGACAAGGACATCGACAATCCGCGGCACGGCTTCGTCGCCGCCCGGATGGCCAAGCAGAAGGGCATCCCCGTGTCGACGATCTCGTTCGGCACCACCTGGGGGTCGGTGGAGATCCCGGACAAGGACGGCAAGTCCCCGCAGCGCGTGCCGGTGCCGGTGGACGACGATTCGCTGCGCGAGATCGCGAAGATCTCCGGCGGCGACTTCTACACCGCGTCCTCGCTGGAGGAACTGACCGCCGTCTACGACACCCTGGACAAGCAGATCGGGTTCGAGATGCAGATGGGCGACGCCAGCCGTCCGTGGCTGCTGTTGGGACTTCTGATAACCGCCGCGGGTGTCGTGGGTGGTTTGGTCTATCGTCAACGCCTGCCATAGCGGGTACCGCGCAGCCCGAGCACGACAGCTGAACTCGAACAGATAGGTTTACACCCATGTCGAACTTCACATCCCGCTCGGTTCTGGTGACGGGCGGCAACCGCGGCATCGGTCTCGCGGTCGCCCAGCGGCTCGCCGCCGACGGACACAAGGTCGCTGTGACGCATCGCGGTTCCGGGGTGCCGGACGGGCTGCTCGGCGTGAAATGCGATGTGACCGATATCGATTCGATCGACCAGGCGTTCGCCGAGGTGGAGGCGAAGCAGGGTCCGGTCGAGGTGCTGGTGGCCAACGCGGGCATCGTGGACAACACGCTGCTGATGCGGATGAGCGAGGAGCAGTTCACCCGGGTCATCGACGCCAACCTGACCGGCGCGTGGCGCTGCGCCAAGCGGGCCAACCGGGCGATGCTGCGGGCGCGGTTCGGGCGGATGATCTTCCTCGGCTCGGTCGTGGGCACAATGGGCGTCCCGGGCCAGGTCAACTACGCGGCGGCCAAGGCGGGTCTGATCGGTATGGCGCGCGCGATCACCCGCGAGATCGGGTCGCGCAACATCACCGCCAACGTGGTGGCGCCCGGGTTCATCGATACCGATATGACCCGCGACGAGATGACCGAGGAGATGCGCGAGGTCGCCCTGAAGGCGATCCCGGCCGGCCGGATGGGCAATACGGACGACGTCGCCGCCGCGATCAGCTTCCTGGCCTCCGACGACGCCCAGTACATCTCCGGCGCGATCATCCCGGTCGACGGCGGCCTGGGCATGGGCCACTGAGCGTTCCGATCTCGCCGTCCCGGGCCGTGTGCGCGCCGGGACCCATCAGACCCCTGAACAGGAGACCCGACACCCCATGACCGGATTGCTCGAGGGCAAGACCGTCCTCATCACCGGCATCATCACCGACGCCTCGATCGCCTTCCACGCCGCCAAGGTGGCGCAGGAGCAGGGCGCGAAGGTGATCATCACCGGCATCCCGGAGCGGCTGCGGCTGATCGACCGGATCGCCAAGCGGCTGCCGCAGGAGATCCCGGCCGCCATCGGCCTCGACATCACCAGCGAGGACGACCTCGGCGCGCTGGCGGACAAGGTGCGCGAACTGGCCCCCGAGGGCGTCGACGGCGTGCTGCACTCGATCGCCTTCGCACCGCGGACCCTGATGGGCCCCGAGGCCAAGCCGTTCCTGGACGGCCCGGGTCCCGACGCCGCGAAGTCGTTCGAGATCTCGGCCTGGAGCTACGCGTCGCTGGCGCGGGCCGTGCTGCCGGTGATGAACGAGGGCGGCTCGATCGTGGGCATGGACTTCGATCCGCGCACCGCGCTGCCGTACTACAACTGGATGGGCGTCGCCAAGGCCGCGCTGGAGTCGGTGAACCGGTACGTGGCGCGAGAGGTGGGCGAGGCCAAGCGGATTCGCTCCAACCTGATCGCCGCGGGCCCGATCAAGACCCTCGCCGCCAAGGCCATCGCGGGCACCGCCACCGACGACGCCAAGCAGCTGACCATGCTCAACACCTACTGGGACGGCGCGTCCCCGATCGGCTGGGACGTCGACGACCCGACGGTCGTGGCCCGCTCCATCGTCACCCTGCTGTCGGACTGGCTGCCCGGCACCACCGGCTCCATCATCTACGTCGACGGCGGCGCCAGCCACAACACCTGGTTCCCGGACAACTTCGGCACGAACTGAGCCTTCCCGCGATGACCGAGACGGGCACGGACTACGAGGCGTTACTGGTGCTGTCCTTCGGCGGGCCGGAGCGTCCGGAGGACGTGATGCCCTTCCTGGAGAACGTGACCCGGGGGCGCGGTGTGCCCCGGGAACGTCTCGAGGAGGTCGCTCAGCACTATCTGCACTTCGGCGGCGTCTCGCCCATCAACGCGCTCAACCGCGACATCATCGCGGCCGTGGAGGCCGAATTCGCCAGGCGCGGTGTCGAATTGCCGGTGTACTTCGGTAACCGCAACTGGCATCCGATGGTCGAGGAGACGGTCGAGCGGATGCGGGCCGACGGGATCGGGGCGGCCCTGGTGTTCCCGACATCCGCGTGGGGCGGCTACTCCGGCTGCCGGCAGTACGACGAGGACATCGCGCGGGCGCGCGCGGCGGCCGGAGCGGGAGCGCCGGAGCTGGTGAAGCTGCGGCAGTTCTTCGACCACCCGCTGCTCGTCGATGCCTTCGCCGACGCGATTCGCGCTGCGGTGCGGGAGATTCCGGCCGACCGGCGGGACCGCGCCCGGCTGGTCTTCACGGCGCACTCGATTCCGGTGGCGGCCGATGCCGCCGCCGGACCACCGGCCGACGGCGGTGAACTGTACAGCCGCCAGGTCGCCGAGGCCGCCCGATTGTGCGCCGCCGCCACCGGATTCGGCGACTACGACGTGGTCTGGCAGTCCCGCTCCGGCCCGCCCCAGGTCCCGTGGCTGGACCCCGATATCGTCGACCACCTGGAAGCGCTGTCCGCCAAGGGAATCGACGCCGTCGTCGTCTGCCCCGTGGGTTTCGTCTCCGACCACCTCGAGGTCGTCTGGGATCTCGACAACGAGGCCCGCGAGAAGGCCGCCGACCTCGGCATGGCCTTCGCCCGCGCCGCCACCCCGGGCACGGACCCCCGCTTCGCCGAACTGGTAGCCGAATTGGTGGCCGAACACCTCTCGGACACCGCCCCCCGCCGCCTCGGCGAGGTCCCCGGCTACGGCTGCACCACGAACGGAGCCCCCTGCGCCGTCGGCTGCTGCGAACCCACCCGCCGCCCCACCCCAGCCTGACTCACCCCGCGCAAGCCCCTTTATTTCCCGCCCTGCGTGAGTGCCTTTGTTTCCCGCCCCGCGTGAGCGCCTTCGTTTCCCACCTGCGTGAGTGCCTTTGTTTCCCGCCCCGCGTGAGCGCCTTCGTTTCCCACCTGCGTGAGTGCCTTTGTTTCCCGCCCCGCGTGAGCGCCTTCGTTTCCCGCCCCGCGTGAGCGCCTTCGTTTCCCACCCGCGCGAGCCCCCTCGTTTCCCGCCCCGCGCGAGCCCCTTCATTTTCCCGGCACGCTTTTGGCCGGGAACCAGCTACCAGCAGTGAATTCCGGCCAACAGCATGCCGGAAAACGAGCAATCGAGGGTCAGCCGGAGAAGAAGGTGTTGATGACCCCGGCTACTCGCTGAGGCGCGTGTTTGTCGAGGCCGAAGTGGTCGAGGTCGGGGAACAGGTGGCCGGTGCAGCGGGGGATGGTGTATTCGAGTGTGGCGCGGTCGATGTCGGCTTGGGGAGTGTGGTCCTTGCCGCCCTGGAGGAACAGGACCTCGGCGTCGATGTCCTGGTAGCGGGGATAGGTGTTGTCCAGGCGGACGATCTCGCGGTGCTCGCGGAGATTCTCGGCGAGCAGGCCGGTGACGAGCGTGCGCTCGGGTGCCTCCATGAGCATGGGCATGACACGCCGCATGACCCAGCGCGGCGCGCGGCGCGCCGACTCCGGGCCCATCGCCCGCGTGAATTCCACGAACGCGTCGAACGGCTTGTGCTGGGCGAGTTTTCGCTCGTAGACGGGCATCCAGGCGGTCGGCACGGAACCGTCGATCGACAGGCCGGGCTCGTAGACGGCGACCTTGCGGATATCGGGACGCTCGCGCGCGGTCTCCAGCGCCACCAGCCCGCCGTAACTGTGGCCGACGAGAAATCGGGCGCCGGTCTTGTCGCACACGGCGAGCAGGTCCTCGCGCTCCTTGTCGATGCTGTAGTCGTCGCCCTGCGGGCCGCTGCCGTCGCGGCCGCGGCGCTCGATCACGTGCACGGTGAAGTGCAGCCCCAAGGCTCGGGCGAAGTCCAGATATCCTCCGGCAACCGCCAATACGCCGGGGACGACGACCACCGGCGGCCCGGCGCCGACGGTGAGATAGGCGATGGTGGTGCCGTCGGTGGACACGACAGTCGAGTACGGCACGTTCGGATCCGGCGCGGTCATCAGAGTCCCTCATCACTGATCGGTGCTCCGCCGGTCGCGTGCGCCCCGCGTCGTCGCGGCCGGGGTGGATGGGGTCAGCCTACGTGCGAGAGGCAGTGGCCGTGCCGGTTCCGCGACAGTTGACCACATCCCGTTCGCCCGATTCAGCGCCGGCCGGGCAACTACACCTCGTGCTGTCAGGTCGGCGGCATCGAGACGCAAGCACACCGGCAGCAAACTCGTCCGGCACCGCTCGGGGGGAATCCCTTGCCTACCCGAGGATCGGAATCGCGGGCGATTCTCAGAAGTCGAGCGCCGGAACGCGGGCGTAGAGACCGGGGTAACCCGGTTCGGCGCTTCCCTTGCCCCACGACACGATGCCCGCGAGCTTGCCGTCGACGAGCAGCGGGCCGCCGCTGTCGAAATTGGCGGCGTCGGCGTCGGTCGAGCCGGCGCACAGGGCCTCGCCGGGATCGAAATCGGCGCCGTAGGCCGCGCACGCGGCATCGGGGAGGAGGGGAACGTCCGCGGCGCGCAGGTGGCTGTTGGAGTCGTCCTCGTCGGAGGTGACGCCCCATCCGGCCACGGTGGCCGAATCGCCGTGCGGGGCACCGATGTCCACGGTCGGCAGGTCGACGGGATCGGCGAGGGTGAGCACGGCGACGTCGTGGTGGAAGGCGAGCGTATCGCCGAACGTCGAGACCCGGAAGTCCGGATGGATCCGGATGTCCTTGATACCCACGGTGATTCCGCCGGAGTCCCCGGCATCGGTGCGTCCGAAGGTGACCGTCGTCCCGGGCAGCACCTTCGCCAGCGCGCCGCAGTGCGCGGCCGTGACGACGCGATCGGGCGCGACGAGCGATCCGGCGCAGAACTGGCCGCCGGGCCGGGTCGCGTACCAGGGGGTGCCGATGGCGCCCAGCCACGGATAGGCCGACGCCTGGGCCTCGGCGCCGCCCACCACTGCCTGGGCCGGCGCCGCGGCGAGGAATCCGGCGCCCGTGAGCGCGGCGAGGGCCGCGGTGACGCCGCGGGAGATGGGCATGTCGTACCTCCTCGGATGACGGGCGCCCGGACCGGCGGCCGGGCACACCGACGCGAGTCTGCCGCACCGGCCGCCGTACTGGCGAGTCGGCGGGGACGCGGGCGGATACGGCGGAATGCGCCGCGTTCCGGTCCGCGCGGCCTACCGTGGGCGCATGACGACCTGGGCCGAGTTCACGACGGCGGCGCCGCGGATCTCCGCGATCTTCCTCCGGCGTCACGCCGCGACGGGCAATCTCTGCATGCTGGCCACCAATCGCTCGGACGGCTACCCCCGGATCAGCCCGATGGAACCGCGGATCTTCGAGGGCGAACTGGTCGTGGGCGGTATGCCGGGCACGACGAAATTCCTGGACCTGCGCCGCGATCCGCGGTTCTGCCTGCACACGGCCACCGTCGACACGCAGGTGGGCGACGGGGACGCGAAACTGTGGGGCACGGTCCGCCACGTCCCGGACGACCGGCTGCACCAGCGCTACGCCCGGGACCTGTACGACAAGACCGGGTTCGACCTGCGCGGGCGGGTGTTCGACCCGTTCTACGTCGCCGATATCACCGGCGCGTCCGCGGTCGAGGTCGGCGGCGGTCACATGGACGTGACCATCTGGAAGCCCGGCGAGGACGAGCGGGTGGTTCGCAAGCACTGACCCGGTGATTGAAAACTTTTGTCGCACTGAGATTCCCATCACAGCGAAACCGGGCGTCCGGACGACCGCTCCGGGTCCGCGGCGATGGCCGGAGCGGGCGGGAATCCGGGCGGCCCCGCGGTTCGCCCGGATCCCGGTGCGAACCCGGCGACCTGGCTGGATAGGTGTGTGCGGCCCGGCCGCGCCGGGGCCGGGGAGTGCCGTCCCACATACGTACCGGACGGGTTGCCCGGGCGCTGAATCCTAGTGTCAACACACCCGAAAGAGACCGTGCGGTGGGTCCATGACCTGCGTTTATCTTCGGGAAACCGGGTGGTAACCGCCGGTAATCGCCATAGAATTTCCGCATGCCATCCGATACGGCGGAGGACGCCATCCGGCTGCTGGTGGCGGAGGACCATCCGATGGTTGCGGTGGCACTGGATTCCGCCTTCGAACTGGTCGACGACATCCAGGTCGTCGAGCGGACCGGATCGGTCGCCGACACGATCACCGCGACGGCGCGCGCCCGCCCGAACGTCGTCCTGCTCGACCGCCGCCTGCGCGACGGCGACGGCATCGAGGCGATCACCACGCTGTGCGACGTGTCGCCGGGAGTCCGGGTCCTCGTATTCACCGGATACGCCGACCGGGACATGCTCGACCGGGTGGCCAGGGCGGGCGGCGCCGGGCTGATGTTGAAGACGGGCCTGTTCGAGGACCTCCTACAGGTGATCCGGCGGGTCGCCGCCGGTGACGACTATTTCGACGCCGATCTCGGGCATTGACAGATATCGCAGTGAAGGCAGGCCGACGATGGTCCAGGACATGGCGACCGCAGAACGGGTCAGTGGCAACGACGAGCGCCTGCAGCCGCTGCTCAACGGCCTGAAGGCCGTCCGAGACGGCGATTTCGGCCGGTCGCTGCCGCAGGTGGGCGATCCGACGCTGGACGAGATCGCCATCGTGTTCAACGGCATGGTCGACCAGCTGGCGCTGTTCACCACCGAGGTGATCCGGGTGGCCCGCGAGGTGGGCACCGACGGCAAGCTCGGCGGTCAGGCGTCGGTGCCGGGGCTGTCGGGCACGTGGAAGGACCTCACCGCCTCGGTGAACGCCATGGCGGACAACCTCACCGCGCAGGTGCGCGATATCGCCGGCGTCGCCACCGCGGTCGCCAAAGGCGATCTGTCGCAGAAGATCACCGTCGACGTCAAGGGCGAGCTGCTGGAGCTGAAGAACACCATCAACACGATGGTGGATCAGCTGTCGGCCTTCGGCGACGAGGTGACCCGCGTGGCGCGCGAGGTGGGCAGCGAGGGCCGGCTC
>NZ_BAGL01000081.1 GCF_000308875.1 Nocardia transvalensis NBRC 15921 | reverse complement strand
TCGAACGGTGCCGGCCGAACGGGTACGGGTCGAACGGCTCCGACTTGGGCGGATACGGCGCGAACGGTGCCGACCTGAACGGATTCGGGTCGAACGGGTACGGGTCTAACGGTTCCGACCCGAGTGGGTTCGGCGGCTACGGGGCCAACGGCTCAGACCCGGGCGGCTTCGGCGCGAACGGGTTCAACGGTTACGGATCCAGCGGCCCCGACCTGAACGGCTACAACGGCGGCGCTCCGAACGGCGCCCCGCCCCCGTTCGAACAGCACTCCTACCAGTCACCCGCCATGTCGGACGCCGCGCTGCGCGAGCCCACCGGATACGGCGGCTGGCCCGGCACGCCGTCTCCCGAAGCGCCCGCTCCGGCGGAACCCGATCCCGTCGATCCGTTCGCCGGCCCCGGCGGCCGCCGCGCGCGCCGGGAGCGCATGGAAGCCATGGACGCGCTGGCGGAGCCGGGCTTCGACGCGCCCGCGCCGGATCAGGCGCCCGGCCGCCGGCACCGCCACGGTCCGGCCGACGAGGCGACCGAGGTACGCCCGCTCCGCGGCCCGTTCCCGCCCCCCGACGGCGGCGCCCCGCCCGCATGGTCGCCCGCGCCCCCGCCCCCGGACGCGGAGTCGCTATCGCCCGGGCGCCCGCAGTTGCCGCGGCGCAACGGCGCCGGTCCCGCCGGTCCCGCGAACGGTCTACCCGCGTGGTCGGCGCGCAGACGGCCGACTCCCGAGCCGCCCGCCCCGCCGCTGGATTCGCCGAACGGCATGCCCGGCAATCCGGACGCGCAGGCCACGGCCGTCTGGTCGCTGGCCGGACGTGACCAGCAGCTGGTGTCCGGTTCGACGGTGGCCGGAGATCTCCTGCGCGATCAGGCCGACCGCCGCGAATCCGGTTCGCGCCGCGGCCGGGCGGCCGTCGCCGAGATGCCGGCGCCCGTCGACGATCGCACCGATATCTACTCGCCGGTCCATCCCGACGAGGACTTCGACGACGAATTCGATTCCGACGAGTACGACCTCGACGACCTCGATCTGGACGACGACGACCTCGACGACAAGCCCAAACCGTGGGCGGCCGCGGCGGCCAAGATCGCCGAGGTGCGTTCCCGGGCGGCCGCGCGGGCTCCCTCGAAGTCCTCTCGCGCCTCCCGCGCACTCAGCGACGACGACATCGCCCGCAAACAGTGGATGGTGCTCGGCGGCCAGGTCGCCGGGGCCGCGGTGGCGGGCATGCTGCTGTTCAAGGGCTTCGAGAAGATGTGGGACGTCCTGCCGTTCGTCGCCCTGGTCCTGGCCATGGTCGTGATACTCGGCCTGGTGGCCCTGGTGCGCGTGCTGCGCCGGACCGACGACATCACCAGCACCGTGATCGCCGTCGTCGTGGGCATCTTCGTGACGCTCGGCCCGCTAGCCTTCCTTCTCAGCACCAACTGAGCAGGGAGCGGCAGTGGGGACCAGTCAGGCCGGGAACGTCATCCAGGTGGGGTTGTCGACGGCGTCGGTGTACCCGGAGAACACCGAGGCGGCGTTCCGCTACGCGGCCGAACTCGGCTACGACGGCGTGGAACTGATGGTCTGGGCCGAACCGGCCAGCCAGAGCATCGCGACCGTGCAGACCTACGCGCGCCGGTATTCGGTGCCCGTCCTGGCGGTCCACGCGCCCTGTCTGCTCATCTCGCAGCGGGTCTGGGGCCCCGACCCCATCGCGAAGCTGGAGCGCAGCGTGCACACCGCGGAGGCGCTCGGCGCGGATACGGTCGTGGTGCACCCGCCCTTCCGCTGGCAGCGGCGCTACGCCGAGGGTTTCTCCGAGCAGGTGGACCGGCTGGAGGAGAACGGCTCGGTGGCGGTGGCCGTCGAGAACATGTTCCCCATGCGCGCCGACACCCTCTTCGGCCGGGGGCCGGGTTCGGCGCGCCGACTGGAACGCCGCGGCGGTCCCGGACTGTCGCTCACCACGTTCAGCCCGTCCTACGACCCGACCGACACCGGCTTCCGGCACTACACGCTCGACCTGTCGCACACCGCGACCGCGGGCGTCGATCCGCTCGCGCTGGCGGCCCGGATGGGCGGCAACCTGGTGCATCTGCATCTGGCCGACGGCACCGGCGCCGCCCACGACGAGCATCTGGTCCCGGGCGAGGGCACACAGCCGTGTGTCGAGGTCTGCGAGGCTCTCGTGCACGGCGGATTCGGCGGCCACGCGGTGATCGAGGTGAACACCCAGAACGCTCGCACCACGGGAACGCGCGCCGCCGCCCTGCGTCGCGCGCTGAGCTTCGCCCGCGCGCATCTGAACGATCCGCACGCGGCGCCCACTCCGGAGTCCACCGGGGCCAACAGGGCCTGATATCGGCCGGATGTGGTGCGTTCGTCACATCGGGTAGGGAATCGCCGCGCCCCGAGCCACACTTATACGCTGTACGAGCGAATCGAGACCTGGGCAGGAAGGAGCGGCGGTGACGGAACTGGCGACGGATACGGGACGGTCGGACACCGACCTCGGAGACGCCCCGTTCAGCCGGGTGTGCGCGGTGACCGAGCTTCCGGACGCCGGACGCTATCTGGGCCGTATCGACCGGGTCTGGACCATCGGCAAGAAGCTGCACGGCGGCACGATGGTCGCGGGCAGCGCCGCGGCGGCCGCCCGCCGGCTGCGTGATCGCGAACCCGCCCTGGCCGAGATGTTCCCGATCGCGGCCGCCACCGACTTCCTCGGCGCCCCGGATCCGGGCGACGTGGAGTATCACGTCGACATCCGCAAGACCGGCAGGCAGATCTGCCTGGTCGACACCGACCTGGTGCAGGACGGCCGCACGCTGGTGCACACCACCTTCACCTTCGGGCACCTCGACGACACGGCGCCCGCCTACACCCGCGACAGCCACACCGACATGCCGGTCGAACCGCCCGCCGACGCCGTCGGCTACGAGATCGACTCCCCGATGGGCCGCCTCGTGCACGTCGCGCAGGGCGCCTCGGTGGCCATCGATCCGGGCTGGGCCCGCTTTCTGAAGGGCGAACAGGGCGAGCCGCGGTTGCGACTGTGGATCCGGCCGCGCGCCGGCGACGAACAGGATCCGGACGTCGCCGCGTACTTCGCGATGATGGCCGGCGATATGAGCCCGCCGGTGCCGATGAATCTGGGCACCTTCGGCTGGGCCCCGACCGTTCAGATGACCACCTACCTGCGCCGCCGTCCGGCCCCGGGCTGGCTGCGGATCATCGCCACCGCCGAGGAGATCGGCGGGCGCATGTTCGACGAGGACCAGCTCGTGCTCGACTCCACCGGCGCCGTGGTCGCCCAGTCCCGGCAGCTCGCCCTCATCCCGCAACCGCGATAAGAACCCTTTGCCCGCCGCCGCGCGGCACGCGGATAGCCTTGACCATCATGACGAGAATTGCGGTGATCGGTGGCGGACGGATCGGTGAGGCATTGATCGCCGGGCTGCTCGAGTCGGGGCGGGCGAGCAAGGATCTGGTCGCCGTCGAGACGGCGGCCCCGCGCGCCGAATTCCTCGGCGAGCGGTTCGGCATCCGGGTCACCGGCAGCATCGCCGACGCCGCGACCGCCGCGGATCTGCTCGTGATCGCCGTCAAGCCCCACGACGTCGACGCCGTGCTGACCGAGCTGGGCAAGGCCGAACTCGACAACGATCGCGATCAGGTCCTGGTGTCGCTGGCCGCCGGGGTGCCCACCGCGCGCCTGGAGTCCAAGATGCCCGCCGGGTTCCCGGTCGTGCGCGTCATGCCCAACACGCCGATGCTCGTCGGCCAGGGCATGAGCGTGCTGGCCTCGGGCCGCTACGCCAAACCCGAGCAGTTGCAGCAGGTCAGCGAGGTCCTCGAGGCGGTCGGCAAGGTGGTGACCGTGCCGGAGTCGCAGATGGACGCCGTGACCGCGGTCTCCGGCTCGGGCCCGGCGTACTTCTTCCTGGTCGTGGAGGCCATGGTCGAGGCCGGCGTCGGCCTCGGGCTCAGCCGCGATGTGGCGACACAGCTCGTCGGGCAGACCATGCTCGGCTCCGCGGCGCTGCTGGACGAGTCGGGTCAGGACGCTGCGGAGTTGCGCGCGGCGGTCACCTCGCCCGCCGGAACCACTGCCGCGGCGGTGCGCGAACTGGAGCGCGGCGCCGTGCGCTCGGCGTTCTGGGAGGCATTGCATGCCGCCAAGCGACGCTCTGTGGAACAGGGATCGACGGCCGAGTAGCGCGCAATCGACACTGTTATCTCCCACCCGTCGCAGTAATCCCACTGGTCCCGCTAAGCTTCAAGGAGCACGTGCGTGTCTGTTCCGCCGGTGGGGAAGCCGGCGGCGCGGACGTGCCGGAGGTGTGAGTGGCGCAATGATGTCTGGAAACAGCTCTGCGAGTACCGGTCCCGCTATCGGTGGAGGGACGCAGTTCCTCACCGTCGCCGAAGTGGCGAGTCTGATGCGGGTGTCCAAGATGACGGTGTACCGGCTGGTGCACTCGGGAGAGCTGCCCGCCGTGCGGGTAGGTCGATCGTTCCGGGTGCACGCGAAGGCCGTGCACGATTATCTGCAGACGTCGTACTTCGACGCCGGGTAGACAACCGGTCGGGCCCGAACCGTTCCGGCGACAGCCGGAGCGGCGGGTCCGGCGACCCTGTTGACGGGCCGGCCGTCGGCGATCCCCGTTTCGTTCGCCGATGGTTGGCCCGGTACGATGAACCACCGTCGTGTTCTCCCGCGGGCGTGCTGGATCCAGCCGGGTGGACACGGGCGTACGTAAACCGGCGTGCGCGCCGAGGTAGAGAGAGAACGCGAGGAACAACCCTATGGGTTCTGTGATCAAGAAGCGCCGCAAGCGCATGTCGAAGAAGAAGCACCGCAAGCTGCTCCGCCGCACACGCGTGCAGCGTCGTAAACTCGGCAAGTAACGCTGCGGTTGCTGAAAGCCCGTCACCCGATGTGGTGACGGGCTTTCCATTTTGAAAATCACGAATTTAAAACCTCGTGGTTTCCGGTGGCGGAAGTCATCGTAAGAAGCAGGTTAAAGACTGCTGAGGTAGTGGCGGCAACGGCTACTCTGGAACGCGGGAATCAGGCGAAAATCGGGGCTGCATAGGTGGGATCCGGCGTGGGTGCGAGTGTGCGGGACGGGCATACGCCCAAGGTCGTCCTGGTGACCGGCGCGAGCCGGTTCTTCGGCGGCAACGTGGTCGCGCGGCTGGCCGCCGACCCCACCGTCGAGCGCGTCATCGCCGTGGACGCGCGGACGCCGGGCCGGGAGCTGCTGCGGCGCATGGGCCGGGCCGAATTCGTCCGCGCCGATATCCGAAATCCCTTGATCCGCAAGGTGATCGACGGTAACGAGGTCGACACCGTGGTCCATCCGGCGGTGCTGTCGCGCCCGCCGTCCGGCGGCGGCCGGGCGGAGATGAAGGACTTCAACGTCCTCGGCGCCATGCAGCTGATCGCGGTCTGCCAGAAGTCGTCCACCGTTCGCCGGGTGGTGGTGCGCTCGTCCTCCGCGGTCTACGGATGCAGTGCGAAAGACCCCGCGAAATTCACCGAGGAAATGAGCGCGCGCACCCCGCCGCGGGGATGGTTCGCGCGTGACATGATCGAAGTGGAAGGTTTCGTCCGCGGCCTCGCCCGGCGGCGTCCGGATATCGCCGCCGCGATTCTCCGTTTTCCGCCGATCGTCGGCCCGCGCCTGGCGCATCGGGGCGTCCAATATTTCCGTTCCCCGGTGACGCCGACCATCCTCGGCCGGGACCCGCGCCTGCAACTGCTGCACGAGGAGGACGCGATCGCCGCCCTCGCGCACTCCGCGCTGGCCGCGCCCGGCGGCACGTTCAACGTGGGCGGGGACGGATCGCTGGTGCTGTCGCAGGCCATCCGGCGCGCCGGCCGCATCGCGCTGCCGGTGCCGTACTCGCTGTTCCGTTCCGTGGGCCGCTCGTTTATGGGCCCGGTGATGCGGGAATTCACCGCAGAACAGATCGACTACTTCCACTTCGGCTGCGGTCTGGACACCACGCGGATGCGCGCCGAACTCGGATATCAGCCGCGCTGGACGACAGTGCAGGCATTCGACGACTTCGTCGGGGGCGCAGCGTTGCGGCCCGTCATAGATCCACGGTGGATCGACGCCGCGGAGACGAGACTTCTCGGCCTGGTCGGGGCCGGAGCGGGAGCACACCAATGAGTGACGTGGCCAAGGTAATTCAACTGCACGATGTGGACACCGAGGCGCGACACCGCGCGGCCGCGCGGCGTCGTCAGGGGGAAACCGCGCCGAGCCCGGTGACCTCGCTGACCGAACGGCTGGCCGAGACGGGCCCGCAGGAGCCGCCGTCGCTGGGGGAGATGCTCCGCGGCGCGGTCACCGACGGCATCCGCGGCACCGCCGACTTCGCTCGCCGCCGCCTCACCGGCGACTACCAGATCGACGAGTTCGGCCTCGACGAACACCTGCTCGAGACGCTGGTGCTGCCGGCGCTGCGGCCGCTGTCGGAGCTGTGGTTCCGGGTGCAGGTCAGCGGCATCGAGAACCTGCCCGAATCGGGCGGCGCCCTCATCGTGTCCAATCACGCAGGCGTGGTCCCGATCGACGGCCTGATGCTGCAACTCGCCGTGCACGACCGCCACCCCAAGCAGCGCGCGCTGCGGCTGCTGGCCGCCGACCTGATCTTCGAACTGCCGGTGCTGGGCGGGCTGGCCCGCAAGGCCGGGCACACCCTGGCCTGCCCCGCCGATGCCGAGCGACTGCTGCGCGCGGGCGAACTGGCCGGTGTGTTCCCCGAGGGCTTCAAGGGCATCGGCAAGCCGTACAGCGAGCGCTACAAGTTGCAGCGGTTCGGGCGCGGCGGATTCGTGTCGGCCGCGGTGAAGACGGGCGTGCCGATCATCCCGTGCTCGATCGTCGGTTCCGAGGAGATCTACCCCAAGCTCGGCGACCTCAAGCCGCTGGCCCGCCTGCTCGGCCTGCCGTACTTCCCGGTCACCCCGCTGTTCCCGCACCTCGGCATGCTCGGCGCCCTCCCGCTGCCGTCCAAGTGGTACATCGAATTCGGCACCCCCATCTGCACCGGCGGCTACGAACCCGAAGCCGCCGACGACCCCATGACCATGTTCGAGGTCACCGACCAGGTCCGGGAGACCATCCAGCAGACGCTGTACAAGCTGCTGATGAAGCGCCGGAATCCCTTCACGGGATAGTCGCCCGGAAACAAGAGGGGAAGCGCTCAGTGCGAGTTTTCCCGCTTGCGGGTCAGGACGGCCGCAGCCGCACCGCCCGCCGCGCCCAGGGCCAGGGCTGTCGGGACGCCGATCTTGGCGGCCTTGCGGCCGGTGCGGAAGTCGCGGACCTCCCAGCCTCGGTTCTTCGCGACCTCGCGCAGGTCGGAGTCGGGGTTGATGGCTACCGAGGTGCCGACGAGCGACAGCATGGGGACGTCGTTGTGGCTGTCGGAGTAGGCCGTGCAGCGCTTGAGGTTCAGGCCTTCGCGAATGGCCAATGTGCGTACCGCGTGCGCCTTGCCCAGGCCGTGCAGGACATCGCCGACCAGGCGACCGGTGAACACCCCGTCGACGCTCTCGGCGACCGTGCCCAGCGCACCGGTGAGACCCAGCCGCTTCGCGATCACCTGGGCCAGCTCGACCGGCGTCGCGGTCACCAGCCACACCTGCTGACCGGCGTCCAGATGCATCTGCGCCAGCGCACGGGTGCCGGGCCAGATCTTGTCGGCGATGATCTCGTCGTAGATCTCCTCGCCGAGGGCGGCCAGTTCGGCTGTGGAGCGCCCGGCGATGAACGACAGCGCCTTTTCCTTGCCGCTGACCATGTCGCCCTGGTTCTCCTTGCCGGTCACCCGGAACTTCACCTGCTTCCAGGCGATATCGACCAGATCCGTGGTCCGGAAGTACTTGCGCGCGGCCAGCCCGCGGGCGAAGTGCACGATCGACGCGCCCTGCACCATCGTGTTGTCCACATCGAAGAACGCGGCCGCCGTCAGATCCCGCGGCGGACGAGCGTGCGGCGGCAGCTCCGAATCGGCCTCGTCGACACCGGATTCGGCCAGTTCGGCATCGTGCAGCGCGAGGGCGGCGTCGGCGCTGGCCTCACCGGCGAGGTTCGCGCGCACCTCCTCCTCGCTGGGCCCGAACGGGCTGCGCGCGATGCGGGTGAGCTGGTCGGACAGGCCCTGGCTCCAGCGTGCCGGGAATTCGCCGAACCTGCCCGCGATGAAGCCCGTCCTCGCCTCTTTCGATCGTTCCGGCACCAGTACCTCCGCCTGTCCGCGCGAACATCTCAACCCTACTGTGTTTAATGGCGCCGCCTTCGGCGTCGCGGGTTTGCGGCGCTCGTGTGGCTCGCGTTCGGTGGGCGTTTGCTTGCTCCTTCGTCGCATCGCAAACGCCCACCGAACGCGAGCCGCGCCGCAAACCTTGTGGGGAGTACCCAATTCGTGGCTTGGCCTGGGGGGCCTCTCACTCTCGGCCTGGTCCCCCTCTCGTTCTACTGCTCGTTCGTGCGCATTAAATGGTGGCATGAGTGAGGCGTTGCATTCTGTGACCTTGTTGACCCGGGCGGGGTGTGGGCTGTGCACCGTGGCTCTCGATCGGCTGCGGGCGGTGTGCGCGGAGTTCGGGATCGCGCCGGACACCCTCGACGTGGACGAGGCCGCGGCGACCGATCCGGGGCTGCGGGCCGAGTACGGGGACCGGCTTCCGGTCGTGCTGCTGGACGGGCGCGAACACAGCTACTTCGACGTCGACGAGCCGCGGTTGCGCGCCGACCTGAGTCGCTGAGCACGGGCTTCGGCGCGTTGGGTGGAAACGCACGGGTAATTGCCGGTTGAATGCGGGTGTGACGTCGGGTGCGAGCGCGCCCGCGAGTGACTGAATTCACCGACTTTGTGCAGGGCTTCACAAGCGGTTACGGTGGTGACACGCAAACCCGACTGCTGTAGGCAGCGGGCGCACCCGAAGCCCCGATGTATCGAGACCGGCGCCTGGCCCGGCGTCGGCGGTGCACAGCGAACCGGACACCTATCCCCGGCCGGACGAGGAGCCGAACGACGTGACAGAGCAGCATGAGACGCCAGGTGCAGGCGTCTCCGGCAGGGCTCTGCATAAGGACATCCCGCAGGCCACAGTGACGCGGCTGGCCACCTATCTCCGGGTGCTCGCCCTACTCGCCGACGAGGGTGTCCTCATCGTATCGAGTGAAGAACTGGCTGTCGCGGCGGGTGTCGGTTCTGCGAAGTTGCGCAAGGATCTGTCGTTCCTCGGCCCCAACGGGGTTCGCGGTGTCGGATACGACGTCGCCAAGCTGCGCGCCCGCATCGAGAACGTGCTCGGCCTGTCCGAGGGACACCGGGTGATCCTGGTCGGCGCCGGAAATCTGGGGCGCGCGCTGGTCGGGTACGGCGGCTTCCGGCGGCGCGGGTTCAGCATGGTCGGCATCTTCGATTCCGATCCCGGGGTCGTCGGCGACGCCGTATGCGGCCTGATCGTCCGCGATGTCGCGGGCCTGCACGCCGCGGTCACCGAACTCGAACCCACCATCGCCGTGATCACCGTGCCGGACGCCGCCGCGCAGGACGTCTGCGATCAGCTCGTCGCGGCCGGTGTGCAGAGCATTCTCAGTTTCTCGCCGACCGCGCTCGACGCGCCGCCGACGGTCGAGGTCCGCCGGGTCGACCTCGCCGTCGAGATGCAGATGCTGTCGTTCGAGCGAGCGCGCAGCGCGGAGGCCGAGGCACAGGACGAGGCGCACAGCGTGGCCGCGGGTGAGACCGTGACCGCGGTGTCCACGCCGATCGGGCGCCGGGTGGCGGACCGGTCGCACGTGGGCATCAAGCATTCGGCAACGGAGCCAAACAAGGGATCGGTGGTAGCACCATGAGCGTGCTTCTCGTCGGAATTTCGCATCGCAGCGCACCGGTCGCGGTGCTGGAGAAGGTTGCTGTCACCGAGGACGACCGGCCGAAGCTGACCGATCGCATGCTGACCTCGCAGCACGTCTCCGAAGCGATGATCGTCTCCACCTGCAACCGCGTGGAGATCTACGCGGTGGTCGACGCCTTCCACGGCGGCCTCGCCGAGGTCGGCGACCTACTCGCCAAGCACTCCGGCCTGCCGCTTCCCGAACTGACCAGGCACGCCTACGTGCGCTACAGCGAGGCCGCCGCCGAGCACCTGTTCGCCGTCGCGAGCGGGCTGGACTCCCTGGTGGTCGGCGAGCAGCAGGTGCTCAGCCAGATCCGCGCCGCCTACGCCGCCGCCGACGCGCAGCAGGCCGCCGGGCGCACCCTGCACGAACTGGCCCAGCACGCGCTGCGGGTCGGCAAGCGGGTCCACTCCGAGACCGGGATCGACCGGGCCGGCGCCTCGGTGGTGTCGGTGGCCCTCGACCGGGCGCGCAGCGTGCTCGGCGGGGTGGACGGCCGCGCCGCCGTGGTGATCGGCGCCGGCGCGATGGGCGGTCTCGCGGTCGCGCACCTCGCGCGGGCCGGGGTCGGCCACATCACCGTCGTGAACCGGACGCTGGAGCGGGCGCAGCGGCTGGCCACCACCGCCGCCACCATGCACGGCGCCTCGGCATCCGCCGCCGATCTGTCCGGCCTCGTCCCCGCCTTGGCCGATGCCGACATCGTGATCACGAGCACCGGAGCGGTCGGTTCGGTGGTCACCCTCGCCGACGCGCACCGCGCGCTCAACGCCGCGCGGGTCGGCCACCAGATGGTCATCTGCGATCTGGGCCTGCCGCGCGATGTGGACCCCGCGGTCGCCGGCCTGCCCGACGTGACCGTGATCGACATGGAGACGCTGCAGCGCGATCCGGCCGCGGGCGCGGCCGCCGACGACACCACCGCCGCGCGCGCGATCGTCGCCGAGGAACTCGCGAAATACCTTGCGGGCCAGCGGATGGCGGAGGTGACGCCGACCGTGGCGGCGCTGCGCCAGCGGGCCGCCGACGTGGTCGAGGCCGAACTGCTGCGGCTCGAGTCGAAGCTGCCGGACCTCGCCGATCCCGAGCGCGAGGAGGTGGCCCGCACGGTGCGCCGCGTGGTCGACAAGCTGCTGCACGCGCCGACGGTGCGGGTCAAACAGCTGGCCTCCACGCCGGGCGGCGACACCTATGCCGAGGCGCTGCGCGAGCTGTTCGAACTGAAACCGGGCGCGGCGCAGGCCGTCGCCGCGCCGATGGAGATCGCGGCACTGGGCGATCTGGCCGACGACTTCACCCCCGGCCACCCGAGCGAGGGGCAGGGACACACCGCATGACCGAGACGACGATGACCGGGGAAATCGTGACCGATGCACTGATGCAGGAGCACGACATGACCGCACGAGGCACTACCGACGCGCCGTGGCGCATCGGCACCCGCGGCAGTCTGCTGGCGCTCACGCAGGCCGGTACGGTCCGCGACGCGCTGATCGCGGGCGGGCAGCACGCCGAACTCGTCGTCGTGAAAACCGCCGGAGACAAATCGTCCGATCCGGTCGAGAAGATCGGCGTCGGCGTATTCACCGCCGCGCTGCGCGACGAACTGGCCGCCGGCACCGTCGATATCGCGGTGCACTCCTACAAGGATCTGCCGACCGCCCCGGACCCGCGCTTCGTCATCCCCGCGATCCCGCCGCGCGCGGACCCGCGCGACGCGGTGGTCGCCCGCGACGGCATGGTGCTCGGCGAACTGCCGCCCGGCGCGAAGGTCGGCACCTCCGCGCCGCGCCGGATCTCGCAGTTGCGGGCGCTGGGCCTGGGCCTGGAGGTCCTGCCGCTGCGCGGCAATATCGACACCAGAATGCGCAAGGTCGCCGACGGCGAACTCGACGCGGTGATCCTCGCCCGGGCCGGACTGGCCCGCGTCGGCCGCCTCGACGAGGTCACCGAGGCGCTCGAGCCGGTGCAGATGCTGCCCGCGCCCGCGCAGGGCGCGCTGGCCGTCGAATGCCGCGTCGAGGACACCGATCTCGTGACCATCCTGTCCGGCCTGGACGATGCCGCCACCCGGGCCGCCATCCTCGCCGAGCGCTCCCTGCTGGCCGAGCTGGAGGCCGGTTGCACCGCGCCGGTCGGCGCACTCGCCGAGGTGGTCGAGTCGCTCGACGACGACGGCCGGGTGTTCGAAGAACTGTCGCTGCGCGGGTGCGCGGCGGCGATCGATGGCTCGGACGTGATCCGGGCATCCGCGGTCGGCTCGCTCGACCAGGCCGAGGAGCTCGGCCGCGCGCTGGCGCGTGAGCTCCTGGAGCTGGGGGCACGCGACCTGCTCGGCGGTAGCGACGGGGCCGAAGGAGGCAGCCTGCGTAACCACGAAGGCCCCCGCGGACGCCGCGTCGAGCACAGCGCTGACGACAGCGCCCCCTCAGACCTCAGTAATCCCAGCCCGATGGAGAACACCTAATGAGCCGAGCCACCAAGAAGCACCCCGGTCGGATCCTGTTCGTGGGATCGGGCCCCGGTGATCCGGCGCTGCTCACCGTGCGGGCCCGCGAGGTGCTCGGCCGGGCGACGCTGGCCTTCACCGATCCCGATGTCGACAAGGGCGTGCTGGCCCTGGTCGGGACCGCGGTCGAGCCGGAACCGGACGGAGAGCTTCCGGTCGACGTGCGCCCGGCGCTCGGCGAGCCGGCGGAGGTGGCCAAGACCCTGATCGCGGAGGCGCGCAACGGGCACGACGTGGTCCGCCTGGTCTCCGGCGACCCGCTGACGACCGATTCGGTGATCTCCGAGGTCAACGCCGTCACCCGGTCGCATATGACCTTCGAGGTGCTGCCCGGCCTGCCGTCCGGCACCACCGTCCCGTCCTACGCGGGAATCGCGCTGGGCTCCAGCCACACCGAGGTCGACGTGCGCGGCGAGGTCGACTGGGCCGCCGTCGCGGGCGCGCCCGGGCCGCTGGTGCTGCACGCCACCTCCGGGCACCTGGCCGAGACGGCGAGCGCCCTGGTCGAGCACGGCCTCGCGCCGCAGACCCCGGTCGCGGTGACTGTGCGCGGCACCACCCGCCAGCAGCGCACCATCGAGGCCACGCTGGCCACGCTCAACTCCGCCGCCTCCGAACTGGTCGGGCCTCTCGTGGTCACGGTCGGTAAGGAGGTCGAGAAGCGGTCGAAGATGTCCTGGTGGGAGTCGCGCGCGCTGTACGGCTGGACCGTGCTCGTTCCCCGCACCAAGGAGCAGGCGGGCGAGATGAGCGAGAAGCTCGTCATGCACGGCGCCATCCCGATGGAGGTGCCGACCATCGCCGTCGAGCCGCCGCGCAGCCCCGCGCAGATGGAGCGCGCGGTGAAGGGCCTGGTCGACGGCCGCTACCAGTGGGTGGTGTTCACCTCCACCAACGCGGTGCGAGCGGTGTGGGAGAAGTTCGGCGAATTCGGCCTGGACGCGCGCGCCTTCTCGGGTGTGAAGATCGCCTGCGTCGGCGAGGCCACCGCGGACAAGGTGCGCTCGTTCGGCATCAACCCCGAACTGGTGCCCAGCGGCGAGCAGTCCTCCGAGGGCCTGCTGGCCGACTTCCCGCCCTACGACGACGTTTTCGATCCGGTGAACCGGGTGCTGTTGCCGCGCGCGGATATCGCCACCGAAACCCTGGCCGAGGGTCTGCGCGACCGCGGCTGGGAGATCGACGACGTGACCGCGTACCGGACGGTGCGCGCCTCGCCGCCGCCCGCCGAGACCCGCGAGATGATCAAGACCGGCGGCTTCGACGCCGTGCTGTTCACCTCCTCGTCCACGGTGCGGAATCTGGTCGGAATCGCCGGAAAGCCGCACGCGCGCACCATCGTTGCCTGCATCGGCCCGAAGACCGCCGAGACGGCCATCGAATTCGGCCTGCGCGTGGACGTGCAGCCGGAGATCGCCCAGGTCGGCCCGCTGGTCGACGCGCTCGCCGAACACGCCGCCCACCTGCGCGCCGAGGGCCTGCTGCCCCCGCCGCGCAAGAAGAGCCGCCGCAGCCGGTAGTGGTGTGCCGGTGCCCGTGCGAGCACCGGCACACCACCCCAGGCCCCGCGCGAAGCCGCCGCGTCCCGTCGTAGCTCGGGCGGGCATGCCTCAGCGCCGGGCGCGCATCAGGTCGCGGACCAGACGGCAGGTCTTGTCGGACGGCGGGCGGATGCCGACGATTTCCGCTGTGCGGCGGATGGTTTCGTTATCGGCCAGACTCGCGCGATAGACCCCGGAGTCGAGCAGTGCGATGGACAGCCGCATCGCCTTCAACCTCCGATTGTGGGTGACGTACCACGTGCGCGGCCGGCCCGGCGGCAGCGGACGCTTCATCAGCGGGACATAGGGCCGATCGATGATCGTCGGTGCGGTTGCGGCCACGAGATCCTCCCCTCGCCATCGAGAATCCTATCGGATCCCCTCGAACATATCTTCGATTCTACCGCGGACCACCGACAGGAATCGTGACCCGGGCGACAGCGGCGGAGGCGCTCGCGACAGCCGCCGGAGCGGGGCGTATCGTGCGGATCATGACCGCAATGGACCGCCCGCGGCGGTTGCGTCGGACCCCTGCCCTGCGCCGCCTCGTCGCCGAGACCACGCTGGAGCCAAGGCAATTGGTGCTGCCGATGTTCGTCGCCGACGGCTTGGCAGAGCCGCGCGAGATCGGCTCGATGCCCGGTGTGTACCAGCATTCGATGGACTCGCTGCGCAAGGCTGCCGTCGAGGCCGTCACCGCGGGCGTCGGCGGGCTCATGCTGTTCGGCGTGCCGCGCCCGGAGGACAAGGATCCGAGCGGCAGTCAGGCCGCCGCACCGGACGGCATTCTCAACCGCGGCCTGCGCGCCCTGGCCGACGAGGTCGGTGACTCGACGGTCGTCATGGCCGACACCTGCCTGGACGAATTCACCGATCACGGCCACTGTGGCGTGCTGTCGGCGGACGGCAGCGTCGACAACGACGCCACCCTGGACCGCTACGTGGAGATGGCGCTGGCGCAGGCCGAGGCGGGCGCCGATCTGCTCGGCACCAGCGGCATGATGGACGGCCAGGTGGGCGCGATCCGCGCGGGTCTCGACGCCGCCGGCCGCACCGACACCGGCATCCTCGCCTACGCGGCGAAGTACGCCTCGGCGTTCTACGGCCCCTTCCGCGAGGCCGTCGGCTCCTCGCTGCAGGGCGACCGCCGCACCTACCAACAGGACCCGGCCAACCGCCGCGAGTCGATCCGCGAACTCGAGCTGGATCTGGCCGAGGGCGCCGACATCGTCATGGTGAAACCGGCCATGTCGTACCTGGACATCCTGCGCGACGTGTCCGACCGGTCGTCCGTTCCGGTCGCGGCGTACCAGATCTCCGGCGAGTACTCGATGATCACCGCCGCCGCCCAGCGCGGCTGGATCGATCGCCGGGGCGCCGTCCTGGAATCGCTGCTGGGTATCCGCCGGGCGGGCGCGGACTTCGTGCTCACCTACTGGGCCACGGAGGCGTCGCATTGGCTGTCCTGATGCAGGTCGGCCTGGGCGGTCGTCGTGGCTCCGTCTGTTGGGGCCACGGAGGCAGCGCATTGGCTGTCCTGATGCAGGTCGGCTCGGGCGGTCGTCGTGGCTCCGTCTGTTGGGGCCACGGAGGCAGCGCATTGGCTGTCCTGAAGCAGTCGGCTCGCGCGGTTGTCGGGGCGACCGAGGCCGCGCACTGGCTGTCGTGAATCAGTGGAGTCCGCCGGGACGCCCGGAACCCGTACCGGTTCCGACGGATGTCCGCACCGCCGGCCAATTGTGGTGGGGTGTCGTCGCTCTGGGAGTGCTGCGGCTGATCACGGGCGCCGTGGACCGGTTCGCCGGCCGCCGCGACCTCGCCAAGGAGCTGTACGACCAGGTGCGCGCGCAGCAGCCGGAGGCCACGCTCGCCCAGGTCGACCTGATCGTCTCGGTCATGCAGGTGCTGATCGTGGTGTTCGGCCTGGCGCTCGCGGTCGGCGCGCTGGCCGTGGTGCACCAGCTGCGCCGCGGGCGGCTGTGGGCTCGCACGCTGCTCGATGTGGCCGCGGCCGTGCTGGTGTTCGGCGCGATCGGGACGATGATCGAACTCGGCGGCCGCGGCGGCGTGGTCCCGCTGGTCACCGGTGCGGCCGCGATCCTGCAGGCCGTGATGGCGGGCGGCGCGCTGTTCCTGTGTCGCAGAAGCGAATCCGACGCTTTCTTCCGGCTCAACGGCCGATAGAAGATACTCCGAATTTGTTACAGACATGCCAGGATGTATCGTGAGGGCAGTCACAGAGGATTTGGGAATCGGATGTCGTTGCTCGAACGTTCCATTTGGGCTCGCGATGCGCGGACGACTCCGATGGAGCGGAGGCATCGATGCGTGTGGTGATCCAGCAGCCCCAAAGCCTTCGGCGAGACGTACTGGTGCTGAGTCTGCTCATCCTGTTCGGACTGCTCACCCTCGCCGTTCTGTTGCTTCCGGGAGCGGTCGGCTGAATTCCCCCGTATGAACGACGTGTCCACCGTGCCCACGGTGCTGTTCGCCGAACCGGGCGCCCGCTGGCGCACGGTCGCCTACGGCCCGCTGCTGTGCCTGATAATCCTGGTGCTGGAACTCGTTGTGCGAGGTCAGGTGCACTGGTTCGGGCTGGCGTTCTGCGCGGCGCTGCTGGCGGGATTCGTCTGGTTGCAGGTGGTCGCCGGGCGCCGGCACGTGAGTGTCGAACTCACCCCGACCGACCTGCGTGAGGGTACCGAGACCCTGCCGCTGCGCCGCATCGCCGAGGTCCTTCCGGAACGCGACGACGAGTCCTGGGACGACGAGGACTGGGAATCCGCCCGCGCGCTCGGCGAGCTGTCCGGCGTCCCGCGCCGCCGCAAGGGCATCGGGCTGAAATTGCGTGACGGCAGCCTGCTCCAGGCGTGGGCCCGCGATCATCGCAGGTTGCGCGCCGAACTGACCGCCGCCCTGGAACAGTTGCCCGACCCCGAACCCGATACCGAGGAGGACGCCCGGTGATGCGACGGTTGTGGATCGTGGTCGACCTGGTTCTGCTGGTGCTGTGCGTCGGGGCGGCGGTGCCGAGCTGGCGCCACGGCCTCACCACGACGTCCTTCGCCGCGTCGGGCGAGCAGCCCGCCTTCGAGGCCACCCGCTACTCCGGCTCCTGGATCGGCCTGTCCGCCCTGCTGTTCGCGATCGCCGGCCTCGCCGCCATAGACCTCGTCGCCCGCTGTGCCCGCTCCCGCTGATCCCGGGCCTGTCCGCTCCGGGCATATCGCTTACTCTTGCGCGGCACGCCGCCCCTGAAGCTGTTGAGTGTCGCGGGATGCGGCGGACAATGGCGATATGAAGCGCACACATCTCACGAGACGCGCCGCGCTCACAGTGCTGGCCACGGGGGCCATCGGCGCTGCCATCGTGACCCCGGCAGCCGCCGAGGTCCCTGCCGCGACGACACCTACGATGGCCGCCCCGGTCTCCCTGCTCGACCTACTCCCCAACCCGCTGAACTGCCTGCTCTCCACGGGCTTCGCGGCGTTCTGCCTGGGCGTGCCGCTGTCGTGAGGAGGGCGGGTCAGTTCCAGCGCTGGTAGATGTCGATCACCCGCGCGCCGTGCGTGCCGGGCGCGTTGACGAACACCGCGACGCTCCCGTCCGGATGCTCGGCGGCCTCCATGATCACCTGCCGGAGCGAGGCGTGAATGCTGCCGCGATCGTCGCGGTAGAGGTCGGTATCCGCCTGCAGGCCCGCACCCATCCGGCTCTGCGGCACCACCTTGGTGACCATTGCCGGAACCGGTCCGGCCGCCAGCGCGGCCGTTTCCTCGTGGGACAGATTCACCCCGATGCGCCCCTGATCGGGCTGCGCGACCGGGACACCCGCCGCGGCCTGGCCGGCGCCGCCGAGCGCGGCGGCGATCCCGGCGGTGAGCAGGGCTGTGCTGAGCAGGATGGTTCGCATGGAAATCCCTCCCGGCCGTGGACGAGTCGTGGGTCGAGCGTACGTTTCAGCAATCGATCAGCGATCGATATGTCCTGAAAGACGTACCGGCGTGTTGCGATTTCATCCCTTTCGTGCGGTTCTTGGCCTGATGTGGGCAAACTTCGGGAAACGTGACGTGTCCCGACTCCGGACCGAGGCCGATGTGCCGTGGCTCACCCCACTACACCCTGTCGTCGACCGGTCGCGGCCCGGCTGCGACACTGGAGGCCGTGAGTTCTTCTCCGCGCGCAACCCAGGTGCACGTGCCGGTCTCCGCCAGCCTCTTCGAACGCGCCGCCGCGATCATTCCCGGCGGCGTGAACTCGCCCGTCCGGGCGTTCCAGTCCGTCGGCGGCACACCGAGATTCATCGCCTCCGCGCGCGGCTGCACCCTCACCGACGCCGACGGCAACGACTACGTCGACCTGGTGTCCTCGTGGGGCCCGATGATCCTGGGCCACGCGCATCCGGCCGTGGTCGAGGCGGTGCGGCGGGCCGCGACCGGCGGGCTGTCGTTCGGCGCGCCGACCGAGGCGGAGATCGACCTGGCCGAGGCCATCGCCGCACGGGTCGATCCGGTCGAGCGGGTGCGGCTGGTCAACTCCGGCACCGAGGCCACCATGAGCGCGGTCCGGCTGGCGCGCGGCTACACCGGCCGTCCCAAGATCATCAAATTCGCCGGCTGCTACCACGGGCACGTGGACGCGCTGCTGGCCGACGCGGGCTCGGGCGTCGCGACGCTGGGCCTGCCCACCTCGCCGGGCGTCACCGGCGCGCAGGCCGCCGACACCATCGTGCTGCCGTACAACGACCTCGACGCCGTCGCCGCCGCGTTCGCCGAACATCCCGACCAGATCGCGTGTGTGATCACCGAGGCCGCGGCCGGGAACATGGGCGCGGTCGCGCCGGTGCCGGGCTTCAACGCGGGCCTGCGCGAACTCACCACCCGGTACGGCGCGCTGCTGGTCATGGACGAGGTGATGACCGGATTCCGCGTGAGCCCGGCCGGCTGGTACGGAATCGACGGCGTCGCGGGCGATCTGTACACCTTCGGCAAGGTGATGAGCGGCGGACTACCGGCCGCGGCGTTCGGCGGCCGCGCGGACATCATGAACCGCCTGGCCCCGATCGGACCGGTCTACCAGGCGGGCACGCTGTCCGGGAATCCGGTCGCGGTGGCCGCCGGCCTGGCCAGCCTGCGTGCGGCCGACGACGCCGTGTATGCCGCGCTCGATCGCAACGCGCAGCGCTTGGGCGGCCTGTTCACCGAGGCGCTCACCGCGGCCGGCGTCGCCCACGTGGTGCAATTCGCGGGCAATATGGTGAGCGTGTTCTTCGCCGACCGACCGGTGACCGACTACGCCGCCGCCAAAGCCAGTGACACCTGGCGCTATCCGGCCTTCTTCCACGCCCTGCTCGAGCGCGGCGTGTACGGCCCGCCGAGCGCGTTCGAGGTGTGGTTCGTCTCCGCGGCCCTCGACGAGGACGCATTCGCCCGTATCGCCGCCGCCCTGCCCGCCGCCGCGGCGGCCGCGGCGGCCGCCACACCCGAAGGATCCCGCGCGTGAGCGACCCCGACCACCTCGATTCGGCCTCTGCCCCGATACCTCCCGCCTCCCCGGTGCTCTCCGACTCCGGATCACCCGCCGCCACCGCGCGCGGCGAAGATCTGGACGCGGGGGCGACCGGAGCCGAGTCTGCGCGGGAACCCGCCGCACCGCGCTCCGAGAGCGAGCCGGAGTCCGGCGCCGACTCCGGCGCCACGCGGTCACTGCCCGCGCACGTCGCCTCCGACACCGAGACGATCGTGCACGTCATGCGGCACGGCGAGGTGCACAACCCGAAGGGCATCCTCTACGGGCGGCTGCCGGGATTCAGCCTGTCGGTGAGCGGCCGCTCGCAGGCCACGGCCGTGGCCCGGTCGCTGGCCGACCACGACATCTCGCTCGTGGTGGCCTCGCCGCTGCAGCGCGCGCAGGAGACCGCCGAACCCATCGCGGTCCAGCACGGCGTCGTGGTCCGCACCGACGACAACCTGATCGAGGCCGGCAACACCTTCGAGGGACTGCGCGTCTCGGTGGGCGACGGCGCCCTGCGCAAGCCCCGGCACTGGTGGAAGTTGCGCGACCCGTTCACCCCGTCGTGGGGCGAGCCGTATCTCCAGATCGCCCATCGCATGCTGGCCGCGGTCAACAAGGCCCGCGTCGAGGCGGCCGGCCACGAGGCGGTGCTGGTCTCGCATCAGCTGCCGGTGTGGACGCTGCGCCGCTTCCTGGAGGGCAAGCGGCTGTGGCACGACCCGCGCAACCGGCAGTGCTCGCTCGCCTCGCTGACTTCGCTTGTGTACCAGGGCGATACGCTCATCGACATCGTCTACTCCGAGCCCGCCGGCGAATCGGATCCGCGGGTGACGGGAGCGTGAACGGCCGGGCCGGTCGCTGGTCGGTGGTGCTCGCGTGCCTGGCGCTCGTGGCGGTGCTGACCGGCTGTTCGACGGGTAACGACGCCGTGGTCAGCGGCGGCACCTTCGATTTCGTCTCGCCCGGCGGCAAGACCGACATCTTCTACGACCCGCCCGCGACCCGCGGCACCATCGGCAAGTTGACCGGCCCGAATCTGACCAGCCCCGACAAGAAGATCTCGGTCGACGATTTCGCGAATCAGGTCGTGGTGCTGAATCTCTGGGGCCAGTGGTGCGGCCCGTGCCGCTCCGAGGTCTCCGCGCTGGAGCAGGTCTACGAGCAGTCGAAGGCCAAGGGCGTGGCGTTCCTCGGGATCAACGTCCGCGATCCGCAACGCGACAAGGCCCAGGACTTCGTCGCCGACGCGCACGTCGGCTACCCCTCGATCTACGACCCGGAGATGCGCACCCTGCTCGCCCTCGGCGGCAAATTCCCCACCAGCGTCATCCCCACCACCCTGGTCCTGGACCGTCAGCACCGCGTGGCCGCCGTCTTCCTCCGCCCCCTCCTCGCCGAGGACCTCCAGCCGGTCGTCGACCGCATCGCCGCGGAGGCTTCGCTGTGACAGGCGGCGTGGTGAGTGTGGATATTCTTGCGGGCGTGGGGGATTCGTTTCAGGAGACCGCGGCCTCGGGGCCGTTGATACTGGCGCTGGGTGCGTGCCTGCTCGCCGGGCTGGTGTCGTTCGCGTCGCCGTGTGTGGTGCCGCTGGTGCCCGGGTATCTGTCGTATCTGGCCGGTCTGGTGGGGGCCGAGGCGCCGCCGGTGACGGTCGAGTCCGCGTCGAAGGACCGGCAGGCCACGCTGCTCGCCAAGGCCGGGCGGATGCGGGTCGCGGGGGCGGCGGGGCTGTTCGTGGCCGGCTTCACGGTCGTCTTCGTGCTGGCCTCGGTGACCGTCTTCGGCGTCATCCAGACGTTGAACGTGAATCGTGAACTGCTGCAGCGCATCGGCGGCGTGGTCACCATCGTGATGGGGCTGGTGTTCCTGGGCCTCATCCCGGCCTTGCAGCGCGATACCCGGATGCACCCGCGCCGGTTGACCGGTGTCGTCGGCGCACCCTTGCTCGGCGCGGTCTTCGCACTCGGCTGGACGCCGTGCCTGGGCCCGACGCTGTCCGGCGTGATGGCCGTTTCCGCGGGGACGGAAGGTACTACGGCCGCCCGCGGAGTGGTGCTGATCGTCGCTTACTGCCTCGGGCTGGGCCTGCCGTTCGTGATCCTGGCGTTCGGGTCGGCCAGCGCGCTGCGCGGTGTCGGCTGGCTGCGCCGCAATTCGCGCACCATCCAGGTGATCGGGGGGATCCTGCTCGTCGCGGTCGGCATCGCCCTGGTCACGGGGCTGTGGGATCAGTTCGTCGGGTGGGTTCGCAATGTATTCGTCTCCCAGGTGACCCTTCCGATCTGACATGACTGCCACCATGACCCCCGCCCCAGCCCCGGCCCGCCCGCCGCGCCAGTCCCTGCCCCGTCGCGCGTGGGCGCTGGTGCGCAACACCTGGCGCGGGCTCACCAGCATGCGCACCGCGCTGATGCTGCTGTTCCTGCTGGCGCTGGCGGCCATCCCCGGCGCCCTGCTGCCGCAGCGGAGCCTCAACGAGCAGAAGGTCGACCAGTACATCATCGATCGGCCCACGCTGGGCCCGTGGATGGACCGGCTCCAACTGTTCGACGTGTTCTCCAGCTTCTGGTTCACCGCGGTCTACGTGCTGCTGTTCGTCTCGCTGGTGGGCTGCATCGTGCCGCGCGTCTTCGACCACTACAAGGCATGGCGCACACCGCCGGTGAAAGCGCCGCGCAATCTGGCGCGGCTGCCGCACCACTACTCCACCAGCACCGCCGACCCGGCCGAGGACGTGATCGCGAAGGCCCGCGGGGAGCTGCGCGGCTGGCGGGTGCGCGAGCGCGCGGGCGACCAGGACGGCGAACTGACGCTCTCGGCGGAGAAGGGGTACTTTCGCGAGCTGGGCAATCTCGTCTTCCACCTCGCCCTCGTCGCGCTGCTCGTGGCGGTGGCCGCGGGCCGGTTGTTCGGGTACGAGGGCACGGTCATCGTGATCGCCGACAACGGCCCGGGTTTCTGCACCACCTCGACCGCCGCCTTCGACTCCTTCCGCGCGGGCCGGGTGAACGACGGCACCGGACTGGCCCCGATGTGCGTGCGCGTCAAGGACTTCCGGGCCGACTACCTGCCCAACGGCCAGGCCGAGATGTTCACCGCGGACATCTCCTATCAGGCCGGCGGCGATCTCTCGAGCGATACCTGGCGCGACACCACGATCCAGGTCAACCACCCGCTGCGAGTCTCCGGCGACCGCCTGTACCTGCAGGGTCACGGCTACGCGCCGACTTTCACGGTCACCTATCCCGACGGCCGGACCCGCACCGAGACCACGCAGTGGCGGCTCGACGACGGCACCACCTTCCTCTCCAGCGGCGTCATGCGCTTCGACCCGCCCGGCGGCATGTTCGGCACCGAACAGGAGCGACGCAAGCATCAGATCGCGATCGAGGGCCTGTTCGCGCCGACCGCCCTGCTGCACGGCAACCTGCTGACGTCGTCCTATCCGGCGCTGAACGATCCGGCGGTGGCCGTCGACATCTATCGCGGCGAGACCGGTCTCGACACCGGCCGCCCGCAGTCGCTGTTCGCGCTGGATCCGGAGATGGTCAAGCAGGGCCGGTTGGCCAAGGAACAGCGGGTCAATATGCGGCCCGGCGAATCCGCCACGCTGGCCGACGGCACCAAGGTGACCTTCGACGGCGCCAAGCAGTACGCGAACCTGCAGGTGTCGCACGATCCGGCGCAGGGCTGGGTGCTGGCCTCCGCGCTCACGATGATGGCCGGGCTGCTGGTGTCACTGCTGGTGAAGCGCCGCCGAATCTGGTTGCGCGCCTACCCGGACGCCTCCTCGGATGATGAACGACGTACTGTAGTAGAGATGGGCGGTCTGGCCCGCACCGACCAGGCGGGTTGGGGCGGAGAATTCGATCGCCTGCGCACACGGCTGCTGGACGGCGGCCCGGACGACCCCACCGCGCGGACCGAGAGCACGAGAGAGTGACCATGCCGATCGACGAAACTCTCGCCGGATACAGCAATCTCGCCTTCAAGACGGCGTTCGTCATCTACGTCCTCGTGCTGGCGATGCTGATCGTGCAGTACGCCTCGGCGCGCAGCCGCCAGACCGCCGAGAAGGAACTCGTCACCGTCGGCGGCGGTGACGCTCCGGCGGCGCCCGGCCGCATCGCCGAATCTCCCCGCAGTCCGCTGCCCGAGCGGCTCGGCAATATGGCGTTCTCGGTGCTGTTCGTCGCCATCGGCCTGCATCTCGCGGCGATCGTGTTGCGCGGCTTCGCGACTCACCGCTTCCCGCTCGGCAACATGTACGAATTCATCACGATGGCCACGGCCGCCGCGGCGGTCACGGGCGTGGTGTTCATGCACGAGCGGCGCTATCGCTCGATGTGGGTCTTCCTGCTGGCGCCGATCCTGATCCTGATGTTCCTCGCCGGCCAGGTCCTCTACGCCGACGCCGCCCCCGTGGTCCCGGCTCTGAAGTCCTACTGGCTCCCCATCCACGTCACGGTCGTCAGCATCGGCAGCGGCATCTTCATGCTCTCCGGCGTAGCCAGCCTCCTGTTCCTCTTCCGCCTCCGCCAGCCCGAGGGCCAGGAATCCTCGAACGTCCTCGGCGCCATGGCCCGTCGCCTCCCCGACGCCCGAGCCCTCGACCGCCTCGCCTACAAAACCACCATCGTCGGCTTCCCCCTCTTCGGCTGCGGCGTCATCCTCGGCGCCATCTGGGCCGAATCCGCCTGGGGCCGCTTCTGGGGCTGGGACCCGAAGGAAACAGTCTCCTTCATAGCCTGGGTCGTCTACGCCGCCTACCTCCACGCCCGAGCCACCTCAGGCTGGCGAGACACCAAGGCCGCCTGGATCAACGTCGCAGGTTTCGTAGCCATGCTGTTCAACCTCTTCATCATCAACATCGTGGTGAGCGGCCTGCACAGCTACGCGGGTCTCAACTGATTCAGCCGAGGTTGATCGCATCCGCCCAGCGAGGCGTCCTGCCCATCTCGGCCATGATTTCGGCCCGCTCGCGGTAGCGCGCGATGTCGGGGGCGGTGGCGGTGAACCATGTGGAGACGTGCGGCCAAGTCTCGCGGGCGTACTCGTGTTCGATGATGGCCCATACCGGGGGATCGTCCAGATGGAGATCCGCGCCGTCGATCGCGGTGTATGCGTAGCTCTGGTGTGAGGTCAGGGTCAGTAGGCCGTCCGGGGCGCGCATCCCGTGTTGCACGGTCGTGAGGGAAGCAATCGCCTGCCGCTTGGTGTCGCTGGTGACGGCGTGCACACCGAAATGCGTGCCGGCCAACCACAATCCGGGTTGGCTGCCCACCACCCGCAACACCGCTCGAACGGATACCGGTGCGTCGGCACAGCCCTGCGCAGCGGCGAATCGATCGATCTGTTCGTCGGAAGCTCCCGCGACCGCAGAGCGGCGAAGTCCTTGGCGTATCGCCTGTTCGAAGGTCGCCTCGATAGCCCCGACCACTCGAATCTGCTCTTCGTTCATGGATTACTCCTACTGGCCGTATGAGTAGCGGAGGTCGGCGAACAACAGTTTGTTGAGGCGGTAGCGGAGGTGGCCGGTTTTGCTCTGGTCCGGGGGTGGGTCTGCTGCGGGCAATGTTCCCGCCTTGGACCCGATGGTGATCACTCGATCAGCGTAGGTCGCGCAGGACTGGGACAACGGGGCGAGCTGTGCGCCACAACGATTCATTGTGGATGTAGGTTTCGGCCGTGGATCTCGATGCGGTTCGGACCTTCGTCTCGGTGGCCGAGACGGGTCAGTTTCAGGCCGCTGCCGATGACCTGAGGATTACTCAGCAGGGGGCGTCGAGAAGAGTGGCGTCGCTGGAGCGAGAGCTTGGGGTGCAGCTCTTCGCGCGGACCGCTCGTGGGGCGCGGCTCACCGTCGACGGGCAGGCGCTGCTGCCTCATGCACGGGAACTGCTCCGCGCCGCCGAACGTGTCGTCGCGGCCGTGGCACCGGGGCGTCGGGCCCTGCGGATCGATGTCGTCGCGCGCAGGGTCGCACCTTCCAACGCTCTGTACGCGTTCTATCAGGAACACCCCGGCATCGAGTTGGATGTCGTCACTTTGGCTCACGCCGATGCCGCGACGGCGCTGGCGGAGGTCGGTGCCGGAACCCTCGACGCCACCTTCAGATCCCTACGAGGCCTGGATGTTCCGCGTGAACTTCGCGCGGCGCGGGTGCTCGATGATCGGCACCAACTACTGGTCGGGCCGCGGCATCCGCTCGCCGATGCAAAAGCCGTGACGGTCGCCGACCTTGCCGCGCACCGCATCTGGATGCCCGGCATGGTCGATGCCGAACCCCTCGGCTATTACGAGGATCTGGCGGCGGCCTTCGGACTCACCATCGATACGGCCGGGCCGAGCTTCGGAGCAGAAGCGCTCCTCGCCGAGATCGCCGACTCGCCCCAGCTCGCCACCTTCGTCTGCGAAGGCACCCGCTACCTCTGGCCGGAAAGCTACGACCTACGCCGAATCCCGATCATCGACCCGACCCCGGTCTACCCGCTCTCCGTGATCTGGCGAGCCGACAATCCCCACCCCGTCCTCGCCCACTTCCTCGACTACCTCCACACCAGGTACGAAACGACATCGACCGACGGCACCTGGGTTCCGGACTGGGCCCGCTGAATCGAACTCGTCGCTCCTACACCGAGGTCGGGCGTAGCACAGGGGTGAGCGTTGCGATGAGACGGTCGGCGTACGCGGGGTCGATCGTCGCGCCGCTGATCAGGAGCCGGTAGTACAGAGCCCCGTAGACCAGGTCGATCACGATCTCGGGGTCGACGTCTGCGGGGAACTGCCCCTCCTCGACACCCTGTGCGATGAGCGTGGTGACGTCGGCCCGGCGGCTCTCGATGAAGCGTTCGCGAAGGGCGGCAGCGAGTTCGGGGTCGTGCTGGGCCGCGGCGACCAGGGCCGTGAAGGGCAGGCGGGCCTCCGGAGTGTTCATGAGCTGCGCGACGCGGCGGACCTGGGTGTGGAGGCGAGACAGGGCGTCGCCGTCCGCCGGGGCTGTCATCTTGCCCGCGTAGGCGTCGGTGAAGGCGTCCATCAGGACCGCGGCCTTGGTCGGCCACCAGCGATAGATGGTGTTCTTGCTGACGCCGGCGTGGGCGGCGATGTCGTCGACGCTCAGGCCGGGGAGGCCACGGTCGGTCAGGAGTTCCCGGGCCGCGATGAGCACTGCCCGGCGGGAGCGTTCGCTGCGGGGGCGGCCCGGTCCGCGGGCATCGTTCGGCTCGGCCATGGCGCAAGTCTACACATTTCGATACGATACGTTCAGTATTGAAAATATCGCCTGATGAGGAGAGTATGATGAGCAACGATCGGGTGTGGCTGGTGACCGGCGCGGCGTCGGGTTTCGGGTACGCGATGAGCCGGGCGGTGGCCGCCGCCGGTGGACGGGTGGTTGCCACGGCCCGGCGGCCCGAGCGGGCGCAGTCGTTGCGGGAGTTGGCGGCGGCGCATCCGGATCGCGTTCTCGTCCTGCCCTTGGACGTGACCGACGGTGAGCAAGCCGAGCGGGCGGTGGCAGAGGCTGTGAATGTGTTCGGCCGGTTGGATGTCGTCGTGAACAATGCCGGCTACGGGATATTCGGTGCCCTGGAGGAGATCTCCGACGACGCCGTGCGAAAGGTCTTCGAGACCAACGTCTTCGGCTCGCTCAATGTCATTCGCGCCGCACTACCGACCCTACGCGAACAGCGCTCCGGCCATATCGTGCAGATTTCATCGGTGGCCGGCGTCACCGCTCCGTCACCGGGCCTGGGCCTCTACGCCGCAACCAAATTCACGGTCGAGGGCATGTGCGAAGGTCTCGCCAAGGAGGTAGCCCACCTCGGCATCGGCGTCACCATTGTCGAGCCGGGCATGTTCGGCACGAATTTCGTTGCCTCACTGGATATCACTCCGACCCAGCACCCGGATTACGCCGCCAGCGTGGAAGCCGCGCACCAACGCCTGACCCACCTCGACCCGAGCGCTTACGGCGACCCCGACCACGCGGCCCACCAGATCGTCACCGCCGTCGAATCATCCACGCCCCCACTCCGTTTGCCACTGGGCCAGGACGCCATCACCGCCATCCGCACAAAACTGATCGACCATCTCGCCGAAATCGACGATCAGCACCCAGCCGTCGCGGCGGCTAGTTGATCCCGGCATTCGTCGACTCGATCGAGCCGAAACGCCTCAGCCGTAGACGAAATCGCGGCCCCGATCAGTTGCGATCGCGAACTGTATTGATACTCGACCGGCTACTCACTTGTTCTCCACGTCCTCATGGTCGATTCGTCTCCGGATGGCTTCGACCGTTTGGTCCTTCGGGATGTTTTGCGGCCAGAGCGTTGCCGCTGCCAGGACGGTCAGTGGGATGGCGATCGCGATGATCAAACCGATCGGCCATCCCCACAGACTCATGATGCCTCCGCATCGGTCTCGCCACTTCGATCCTCGAGGGCGGGATTGCAGAGTTCCAGGTAGACGCCCGAATCGCTGTCTGATTCGGGCAAGTCCCCGTAATCGCGGATCTCCAACATCCCTCCGGGGAACTCGATAAGCCGTGTGCGCCAGTGGTGCTCCATGTCTTCCTCTATTCCGGTGATGAGGTAGCTCAGAGTTGGGGAGCGAACGTGTCGGCGGGTGCCAGAGACTGCGCCGTCGGTGAGACGCTAGGCATCTCGGCCTGACCGCCGCGACAAGCTTGCTCAGTCTTGCTCGAATTGGTCCATCTGCATACGTGATTGGTCACCGTGCGGGATGATGCAGAAAGTGCGGGAAAACCCCGCGCACAGAGGAAGAATGGGGGTAAGGATCATGCGCCTGCGGTTCCTCGGTAAGGGCGGCTCCGACGTTGGGGAGTGCCCGAGCCTGTACGTCACGGACATGGGAACCTTCTTGGTGCAGGGATGGGAGACGGGCAAGAGCGATACCGTCGAGATCCCGCACCTTCTCCCGGGTTTCGCTGAGCCGGACACGTTCATCGGCACCACGATGACCGACACCGGACGCGGCACGTTCACCCTCACTGGACGACCGGTGACCGACGGCGAGACCCTGGGGCAACTCGACCTGGCTCGCGGGGAAGCTGCGATCGAAGTGCCGATGCGGGAGAGGACGTTCTACGGTGCAGTTTCGGCGGCGTGATCCGCGGTTGTGGGCGGACCTACTCCACGAGTGTGAGACCGAAGCCTTTCATCTGGAAACCAAGGATTCCTATGGTGTGCCGGAGGAGTCGGAACGGTTTCGACGGTTCATGAACGGGCTACCGCCGTTACCGGACGCCTATAAGGACGGCTGGATGGACCTCGTACGCGAGACCACCACGCGCGGTGTATCCGTGAGCAGGGTTCGGGTGGTGACGGTTCCGCATACCGACTATCACCGGTGGTTGTTGTCGGTGACCGGTGACAATGTGGCGGCTGGGGAAGATATTCGCTATGTCCCTCGCCATCTGGCCGGGGAGGTGCCGCCGGACGACTGGTGGCTCATGGACGGCATACGGGTTGCCTACAATCTCGTTGACGACAAGGGAGCGCCGGCCGGTATGGCGGTGACCACCGATCCCGGGATCGTTATCTACTGTCAGGGTGTGCGAGAAAGGCTTTGGCGATCGGCGGCGCCGTACACCGAATACGTTGAGAGCGAGCATATTCGACAGTGAAAGATGGCGTTCACGACGCGAGAGAAGCTCTCGGGGCCAGGCTCCGGGAGCTTCGGCGTCGTGCGGGCCTGTCCGGTCGGCAACTGGCCGAACTGGCTGGGTGGCACGAATCCAAGGTGTCGAAAATCGAGTACGGCCGGACGAGGCCGACCGATGACGACATCCGGGCATACTGTGCACACGCCGACGCTGACGACCAGCAGTCCGAGCTGCTCGCCGTCCTGCACAACATAGATAGCGCCTATTTGGAGTGGCGACGCGCTCTCGGTTCGGGCATCAAACACCGGCAGCAGCAATATTTGAAGCTGGAGACCGAGGCAACCTTCATCCGAAATTATCAACCGCAGATCATCCCCGGCTTGCTGCAAACCGCCGACTACGCCGAGGCCAAGCTGAGGCGGGCCGCCGAATTCCATGGCATATCAACCGATGTGGACAGTGGTGTGTCCAAAAGACTGGAGCGGCAGCAGATCCTGTACCGCCGAAAGTATCGCTGTCACTTCTTGATGGGTGAGCAATCGCTCCGCACGACGGTAGGTGGAAACGGTGTCATGATCGGCCAGTTGGACAGGTTGAGTTCGATGATAGGGATGCCACGTGTCACGCTCGGCATCGTGCCCGCCGAGTCGGAGGCGCTGGTGGTAGCAAGCAACTTCGCGATGTACGACAACCGACTGGTACTGGTCGAGGGCGTCTCTGCCGAACTGCGGATTACTCAGCCGAGGGAGATAGCGCTCTACGGGCGGGCATTCGATACCTTGGCCCGGCAGTCCGTCACCGGTGATGCCGCTCGAGAATTGATCGGCACGATACTCGAGAGTCGACGGCGGGGATGATTGGTGAAGTGAGTCTTTCGGGCGAACGCCCAGCGTGGCCGAGAACCTTCGATTCCGACTCGTTGCTACTAAGCTGCAGTTCATGCAGGCAGGTGGATCGACTCACGTGTGGTACGCCGCGTACGGTTCCAATCTGTTCGAGCGCCGGTTCGATTACTACCGGAAGGGTGGGAATCTGCCTGGGACGCCGCGTACCTACCCCGGATTTCGGGATCCGACGCCGCCTCGGGCTATTACGCCGCTGACGCTGCCGGGGACTATCTATTTCGCGTGGGAGAGTCCGGTGTGGACCGGGGGAGTTGCGTTCTATGCGCATAGGCCGATCAAAGGGTGGCCGTTGGGGGCCGCGGCGCGGGGGTATCTGATTACCGTGGAGCAGTTCGGTGACCTTATGGCGCAGGAGATGTATCGGGATCCGGGGACTGCCGCGGGGTTCGATCTGGGGGATGTGGTGGGTAATGGGATGAGCAAGTTGGGGGAGGGGCGGTACGAAACTCTGCTGCACATAGCGGATTTGGACAGGTATCCCGTGTTGGCGTTCACCTCGCCGTGGGATTGTGCGGCCGTCGAATTGAACCGGCCCTCGCCGCGGTATCTCGCCATGCTGGCGGCGGGGCTCGTGGAGTCGCACGGCTGGACTCCGGACGACGCGATGGACTATCTCACCCGGCTGCCCGGAGTGGAGGGCTTCTGGGAGCCGGATGATCTGCGTGATCTCATCGACGCGAAATGAGGTCTGTCAGCTGACCTCGAGCACGATCTTTCCTCGTGACCGGCCCTTCTTGCTCACTTCGAGAGCCTCGGCGGCCTGGGCCAACGGCAATGCGGTGTCGATGGGTACGGTCAATTTCCCGGCGTCGGCCAATTCGGCGAGCGCGGTGAGGTCGACCGCGGAGGGCCGTACCCATACCTGATGTCCGCCCTTCTCGCCCACGCTGCCGTCGGCGATCGAGGCGATTCGGGAGCGGTCGCGCAGGAGATCCTGGGACAACTCGATCACGCCGCTTCCGACGAAATCGGCTGCGGCGTCGATGCCTTCGGGCGCGAGTGCGCGGACCCGGTCCGCCAGGCCGTCGCCGTAGGTAATCGGTTCAGCGCCGAGGGAGCGGAGGAAGTCGTGGTTGCGTTCGCTGGCAGTGCCGATGACGCGAGCGCCGCGGGCGACGGCGATCTGGACGGCGAGCGAGCCGACCCCGCCGGACGCGGCGTGGATCAACACCGTTTCGCCGGATGAAAGCCCCACGCGGTTCAGCACCTGGTAGGCGGTGAGCCCGGCGAGCGGCAGGGCTCCCGCCTGCTGCCAGCTCAGCGCCGCGGGCTTGCGGGCCAGCGTCCGCACCGGCGCCGCGACCAGTTCGGCGTAGGTGCCGTGCTGCACCTCGTCGCGGCGGACGTACCCCATCACCTCGTCGCCGACCTGGTATTCGGGCACATCCAGGCCGAGCTGCGTGATCACTCCCGCCACGTCCCAGCCGGGGATCAGCGGGAAGTACGCGTACATCATCGGGTCCAGATATCCGGCGAGGACCTTCCAGTCGACCGGATTCACCCCGGCCGCCCTGACCTCGATAAGCACCTGGTCAGGGCCTACTTTCGGGGTGGGAAGCTCGCCGAATTCCAGTGCGTCGGGCTCACCGTAGGCGTTGGCAATGATCGCTTTCATACGTCCTCCCGAGGTCGGGTTGCCGCCGGAAATGATCGATTAGTGCCTGCCTCGCACCATACTCGCGGTGGGAAATGGCTCGCCCGCAGTGGGCCGTGATCGCTAACCTCGCGCCCATGTCGTACGAGAGCCCCCTGTCCTACGCCCTCGGCCTGGAAGGCATCGCCCTGCTGCGCACCTTCGCCGGTGAGCGCGACCGGGACTTCGGCGAGGCACGGATAGACGAGATCCGCCGCTTGCTCGACGACCCCGCGCTGCGCCGAGGCATCGCGGTCGAGGTGGTGGATACCGTTGCGGGATACGAGATCTGGGCGGATACCTACGACGGCCCCAACCCCGCCTTCGATTTCGACGAGCCGGTCGTGCGCGATATCGCCGGGGCCCTGCCACCGGGCACGGCTCTGGACGCGGCGTGCGGGACGGGCCGGGTCGCGGAGGTGCTGGCGGACTGCGGGCATCACGTCGTCGGCGTCGACAGCTCACCCCATATGCTCGACCACGCGCGAAAGCGGCTCCCGGAGGCGGACTTCCGGGCCGGCGACCTTCAAGAATTGCCGGTCGACGACGCCTCCGTGGATATCGTGACCTGCTCGCTCGCCCTGTCACACATCCCGGATCTGGTACCCGCCTACAGCGAATTCGCCCGCGTACTCCGCCCGGGGGGCCACGTGGTGATCACCGATATCCACCCCGAGCAGGTGGCCCGCACCCACGTGCCGACGGTGCGCCGCCCGGACGGCACCCCCGCCCGCCTGCGCACCTACCCCCACCGCACCGGCGATCACCTGCGCGCCGCCCTGGCCGCGGGACTGTCGGTCCGCGGCTGCGAAGAGCCTTCGCTACCTGCGCCGGAACCGGGAGAGCCTGCCACCGGCCCGGGTCCGTGGGAGGCCTGGCCGTGGTCGCTGGCGGCCCTGACCCCCGCTGCGGCTCATCTCGCAAGCGAGGGAGTCCCCGCGGTGATCATCTGGCATCTCCACCGGGACTGACGCCCGCGGCCGGAATCGCGGCACACGCGGTGTGCAGGGCGGCGCGGGCGGCGGCGATGGCCGGGTGGGCCCCGGTGCCGCGGCGGTAGGCCAGGCGGGTCCGCCGGCGGGTCGGCAGCGGAACGAGCGCGACGCCCTCGGGAATGTGCAGCGCGCCCAACTCGGGCACCAGCGCCACGCCCTGACCGGCCGCGACCAGTGCGAGCACGGTTCCGAAATCGTCGGCGTGGTGGCGGATGCGCGGCGCGAAACCCGCTGCCTCGCAAGCCCGTACGGTCATGAGGTGGCACAGCGTGCCGTGGGTGCTCGCGATCCACGGCGAGTCGCGGTGCGTGGCCAGCGGCGCCGGAGACGGCGCGGCCAGATAGACCGTCTCCTCCAGGAACGGTTCGGTATCCAGCCCGGTCTCGGGCGCGGCGGGCACGTAGTCGTACTCCTGGACCAGCGCGATATCGAGCGACTCCGCCCGCAGCGCCGCCGGCGCGCTCACCGGATCCAGCTCGGACACCAGCAGTTCCAGGCGCGGATGTTCCCGGCTGAGCGCGACGAGCGCCGGGGAGAGCATGGTCCGCACCGCCGTCGGGAAAGCGCCGATGCGCAGTGTGCCGGTGAGTTCGGTTCGGGCCGTGGCCAGTTCGGCCGACGCCTGCTCCAGCACCGCGAGGATGGCCTCCGCGTGCTCGGCCAGCCGCAGGGCCGCCGGGGTGAGCGTGACGCTGCGGCCGGTCCGCTCCAGCAGCGGCACCCCCGCCTCGCGCTCCAGCGCGGCCAGCTGCTGGGATACCGCGGACGGCGTATAGGCGAGCGCCTCGGCGACGGCCGCGATCGTGCCGCGCTGGGCCAGCTCGCGCAACAGGCGCAGGCGTCGGACATCGAGCATCAGTTCATCTTAAGCTCGCATGCAGAAACCTGAAATAGACGTGAAGCATCGAATCCATCAGGGTGAAGCCATGACGCTTACCGGCCTGTTCGTCCCGCTGATCACGCCGTTCACCGCGACCGGCGACCTCGCGGCCGACGCCCTGGAACGGCTCGCGCACGACGTGCTCGACGCGGGCGCGTCCGGGATCGTCGCGCTGGGAACCACGGGCGAACCCGCCACCCTGACCGGTGACGAGCGCCGCCGGGTCCTCGATATCTGCGCCACCGTGTGCCGGGAGCGGCAGGTCCCGCTGATCGCCGGGACCGGGTCGAATTCGACGGCCGACTCCATGGCGTCGCTGGCCGGACTCGATGCGCGGGTCACCGCGGCACTGGTCGTGGTGCCGTACTACACCCGCCCGTCCGCCGCCGGCGTGGTGGAACACTTCCGCAGCGTGACCGCGGCCTCGCCGGTTCCCGTGCTGGTGTACAACATCCCCTACCGCACCGGCGTATCGCTCGACGCCGAAAGCCTGTGCCGCCTGGCCGAACTGCCCGGCGTCGCCGGATTCAAGCACGCGGTGGGCGGTATCGACGCGGCGACCATCGCGTTCATGAGCAGGCGCCCGGCCGGGACGAGCGTGCTGGCGGGGGACGACCTGTTCGCCGCGCCGCTGCTGGCGCTCGGCGCGTCCGGCGCGATTCTGGCCAGCGCCAATGTGGCGCCGACGCCGTATGTGGACATGACCGCCGCGTGGCGCGACGGCTCGATGGACCGGGCCAGGGAACTCGGCAACCTGCTGGCGCCGCTGTCGGGGGCGCTGTTCGCCGAGCCCAATCCCGTTGTGGTGAAAGGTGTTCTGGCCGCTCAGGGCCGTATTCCGAGCGCGGCCGTGCGGCTGCCGCTGCTCCCCGCCACCGACGCGGCCGTGACGGTCGCGCTGGCGGCGCTGGACAGCAGCATCGCCGCACCGGTCTGATTACCGACTGCACATGTGAAGCGAGTCACAGTGGGGTCGCACCCGCGAAGGGGAAATCAGCGATCGTTTCCGGGGTCGCCGTCGCGATGCTGGCGCGACAGGCGCCAGAGAAATTCCGGATCGTCGTCGGGGCCGATAATGCGATTGCGTCGAGTGGAACCGGCACCGAGTCGATGCGAGCGCTCCGGCCCGAACGCCTTCCAGCACAGCACCGCGACGGCTACGACCGCGATGAGTGCCAACAGGTACGCCACGTCACTCACCTCCTGTCATCGAGGGTAATCCGTGTCCGTACCTGCGGCACCGCAGACGCCGGAAATAAGGGTCAGGCGCGCGTCGCCTCGGTGGTCAGCGACCTGAGCAGCTGCATCACCTCGGACTCACGGAAACGCCGGTGGCCACCCGGCGTGCGCAGCGAACCGAGCCGCCCGGCGTGCGCCCAGCGGGTGACGGTCTTGGGATCGACATGGAACAGTGCTGCTACCTGCCCGGGGGTCAGGAGGGCCTCCTGGCCGTTGACGGAACCCAAAGTGCGGCTCGCCGCGGTGATCGCAGTCATTCGCAAACCTTTCCGTAATCGACAGTTCCCTCATCAGATAGCGACATCGTTGCACCGCACCCCCCACGTACTCGAATGATCTAACGTTGGTAAAGGGGAAGTAATAGACAAATCGGATATGCGTACGGATTGGCGACGGTCCGGCAAACGCTGTCCAGCGAATATGCAGCGATCCGAACGTTCCGGACGCCGGGCGGGGCGGTCGCGATGTGTGGCCGTCGCTTAGGCTGGTCGTCGTGAGTGACGCATCCCGACCGGACGGAGCACCGGCCGATCCCGCCCCGGCCGCCGCTGGCCGGCGGCTGGCGCGCAACCTGGTGCTGTACACCCTGGCCCGGCTGGTGCTGGTCGCGGTCCTCGCCGCCGTCATCGTCGGGCTGGCGCATGTGCTGTCTGTGGATATCCCCCTGATCGTGGCGCTGTTGTTCGCGCTGATCATCGCGCTGCCGTTGTCGTTGGTGCTGTTCAAGCGGCTGCGCGCCCGGGTCAACGAGGACATCGCGGCGGTCGATCAGAAGCGGCGCACCGACAAGGCCCAGCTGCGCGCCCGCATGCGCGGCGACGAGGGCTAGAGCGCTCCGCCCCTGGTACCGCGCGCCCTGTGCCGCGCGGGCTACCGGCCCGCGCGGCGTGCACACCACCTGATCGAAATCCCAGCAAACCGTCCCTGACGGCCGCTGCGCCCGAACGTCTTTCGCTGACGTCTCCGCCCGTGTTTTTCACCGGTGGCGAACACCCTCGCCCGACATGTCAATTTTCGTTGACGCCTGCCGAATGTCAACGTAAATTGACGACATGAGTGAAGCAACAACGCTGGCGGCCGCCGCCGGCAGTCCCGACCCCAAGGTCGGGCTGCGCGCGGTGCTCGCGCTGAGCAGGCTGCTCGAACGGCTGGAGGCGATCCAGGTGGCCAATGCCCGGGAACAGGGCTGGTCCTGGCAGGCGATCGCCGAGGCGCTCGAGGTCAGCCGGCAGGCGGTCCACCAGAAGTACAACCGGAGAGGCGGGATCCGCTGATGTTCGAACGATTCTCGAAGGCGGCGCGGTACGCGGTCGTGGTCGCGCAGGAGGAGGCGCGCGAATTGCGTTCTCCGCACATCGATATCGAGCACCTGCTGCTCGGGCTGGCCGCGTGCCCCGACGCGGGCCTGCGAAAAGTGCTGTCGGAGAACGGCCTCACCGCCGAGGGCATCCGGGAGAGCCTGGGCCGCGGGCTGAGCGAGGACGCCGCCGAGCCCATCGGAGAGCCCCTGGGCGAGGAGGACGCCGCGGCCCTGCGCTCCATCGGCATCGATCTCGACGCCGTGCGCGAGAGCCTGGAGGCCACCTTCGGCTCGGACGCGCTCGACCGCGCCGTGCCGCCGGAGGACGAGCCCAAGCGGGGCCGCTTCCGTCGTCGCGGCGGTATGACCTTCGGCCATATCCCGTTCACCAAGCAAGCCAAGAAGGCGCTGGAACTGTCGCTGCGCGAGGCGCTCTCGCGGGGCGACGACCGCATCGAGGCCGCGCACGTGCTGCTCGGCGTGCTGCGCGCGCCCAACGATCCCGTCCGTGACCTGGCCGGCGGCGACGACGGCGTGCGCCGGCTGCGCGAGAACGTCCACGACCTGTTGGACCGCGCGGCCTGAGGATCCGGGTAGCCGCGCGGTGGCCGCTACGCCCGGCCGACGGGCGTGGCGGCCGTTAGCATGTCGCCATGGTCCTCTTGCTACGCCTGATCATCAACGCGGTCGCGATCTGGCTCGCCGCCGCCTGGGTTGCCGATATCGACCTGGTCAGCCCGTCGGATCAGGGCACCGGCGCGAAGATCGTGGTGGTGCTCGCCGTCGCGATCGTCTTCGGTCTGGTGAACGCCCTCGTCAAGCCGATCGTGAAACTGCTGTCGCTCCCGCTGGTGATCGTCAGCCTGGGCCTGTTCCTGCTGGTGATCAACGCCCTGATGCTGTGGCTCACGGCGAAGATCACCGAGACCACCGAGTACGGTCTGCGCGTGCACGGCTTCTGGGCCGCGATCTTCGGCGCGATCATCATCACGCTGGTCAACTGGGTACTGGGCATCCTGGTGCCCGACAACGACTAGCCGATCGCCAGCGCGATGGTGGTGAGGATCGACCACACCAGCATCGCCAGGCCGGTGTCGCGCAGCGACGGGATCAGGCCCGGTCCGTTCTCGCCGCCGCGCACGGGCGCGTTGGAGCGCACGGCCAGCGGAATCGCGAGCAGGCCGGCCAGGGCCCACGGGGTCCTGGCCACCAGCAGCAGCGAGACCGCGAACGGCACCCCCAGCAGCACCATATGCAGTGTGCGGGTGCGGGTGTCGCCGAGGCGCACGGCCAGCGTGGTCTTCCCGGTCACCGAATCGGTCGGGATATCGCGCAGGTTGTTGGTGACCAGCACCGCGCTGGAGAACGCGCCGACGCCGATCGCGCCGACCACACCGGCCCACTCGATCCGCTCGGCCTGCACGAATTCGGTGCCCAGCACCGCGATCAGGCCGAAGAACACGAACACCGCGATCTCGCCGAAACCGCTGTAGCCGTAGGGTTTCGCGCCCCCGGTGTAGAACCACGCCCCGGCCAGGCAGGCCGCGCCCACCAGCAACAGCCACCACGCCGTGGTGAACACCAGCACCAGGCCCACGACGGCGGCCACCGCCAGGCTCGCGACGGCCGCGGCGCGCACCGCGGCGGGGCTCGCCGCACCCGAGCCGACCAGCCGCAGCGGGCCGACTCGCTCGTCGTCCGTGCCGCGGATGCCGTCGGAGTAGTCGTTGGCGTAGTTGACGCCGATGATCAGCGCGAGCGACACCACCAGGCTCAGCAGCGCCTTCCACCAGACCGCGCCGTCCAGCGACGCCGCCGCGCCGGTGCCGACCAGGACCGGGGCGATCGCATTGGGAAGGGTGCGCGGGCGGGCGCCTTCGAGCCATTGTGCGGGACTTGCCATCCTCGCAGCCTAATGCGCACCGGGGACTCGGCAACCGAGCGCGCCCGCCACTGTATCGGTAGAATTATTCCGATATATCGGATTAGAATATGCGGCGACGCGGCGCACAATGGGGAGCGGTGATCCGCACTGTTGCGCGCCCGATAACCAGTAGACCGGTCACATACGATTGCGACGGCATGTTTCCTGATCACAGCGGCTCCACAGGCGCCGGGACGACACACACCCGGTCGGGCACGAACCGGGACGAGAATCTGCCCGGGGCGCGGATCCTGGTGGCGCTGCTGGGCGAGATCGCGGTGCGCAAGGACGGCGAACTCACCGCGGTTCCCGGCGCCCGGGCGCGCCTGCTGGTCGCGGCGCTCGCCGCGCATCCCGGCCGCAGCCGCAGCGCGCAGGCGCTGATCGACGAGGTCTGGGGCGAGCAGCCCCCGCGGGCGCCGATGAACGCGCTGCACACGCAGGTGTCGCGGCTGCGGTCGGTGCTGCCGGAGGGCGCGCTGGAGATCGGCCCGGCCGGGTACCGGCTGGTGCTGCCCGAGGGCGCGGTCGATCTGAGCGCCGCGCGCCTCCTCGAGCGGGAGGCCCGGGACCTGCTCGACAGCGGCGACGCGGCGGGCTGCCTGGAGCGGATCGCGCGGGCGCGGCGGCTGTGGCGGGGCGAGCCGGGGTCGGATCTGCCGTCCGGCCCGGTCGCGGACGAACTGGGCGAACTCGCGGCGGCGCGCTGGAATGCCCTGGACGGCCTGGAACTGGCGGCCCGCGAGGAGGCCGGTGATCTCGCCGGCGCGACGGCCGTCGCCCGCCGGGCCGCGCTCGCGCAGCCGCTGGACGAGCCCGCGCACGGCACGCTCATGCGCCTGCTCGCCGCCGACGGCCGGTCCAACGAGGCCCTGGAAGTCTTTGCGACGCTGCGCAAACGGCTGGGCGACGAACTCGGCGCCGATCCGGGCCCGGCCCTGGTCACGCTGAATACCGCCATCCTGCGCGGGGAACCGATGCCGGAGCCCGCGCGCGCCAGGCCCGCCGCGAGCCGGACGCCGGTGCAGCTGGTGTCCTCGGCACAGCATGCCCTGACGCCCGAATCCGGTGACGGGCACGCGGAACGCCCGGCGCCGCCGCTGCTGTCGACGATCGGGTTGCGGGCCGCGCCCAATCCGCTGCTGGGCCGCGAGGCCGATCTCGACGCCCTCGAACGGTCGCTGCGGACCTCGCGGGCGGTGACCGTCCTCGGACCCGGCGGTACCGGAAAGACCAGGGTGGCCAACGAATTGGGCGCGCGGGTCGGCGGCGAGCAGCCGGTCGCGATGGTCGAGCTGGCCTCGCTGCGGGCCGATCCGGACGGCCTGGCGGCGACCTGCGCGGAGATCGAGGCCGCCATCGGCGCGACGCTCGGGATGAGCGAATACTCCCGCGAGACAAAGGTATTGCGCCCGAATCAGATCATCGACGGCCGCCGGCGCCTGCGGGAGGCGCTGTCGCTGCGGCCGATGCTGCTGATCCTCGACAACTGCGAACACCTGATCGACGCCGTCGCCGAGGTGGTCGCGGATCTGGTCGGCGCGTGCGATCAGCTGACCGTGCTGGCCACCAGCCGGGCCCCGCTGGCGATCACCGCCGAGACCGTCTACCCGTTGCCGCCCTTGGCCATCGACGCGCACGGTTCACCGGCCACCGACCTCTTCGTCGCGCGGGCCCGCGCCGTCCGGCCGTCGGTGCGGCTGGAACCCGAGGCCGTGGCGCGGCTGTGCCGGACGCTGGACGGGCTGCCGCTCGCCATCGAACTCGCCGCGGCCCGGGTGCGGACGATGAGCGTGGAGGAGATCGAGGCGCGGCTCGAGCACCGGTTCGCCCTGCTGCGCTCGGGCGACCGCACCTCGCCGGAACGGCATCGCACGCTGCACGCGGTGATCGAGTGGAGCTGGAATCTCCTCGATCCCGAACAGCAGATCGCGTTGCGGCGGCTGTGCCGGTTCCCGGCCGGATTCACCCTCGCCGCAGCCGAATTCGTGGCCGGTGGGGACGGGGTCATCGATCCGATGGGCGCCGTGGAGGGTCTGGTGAGCCAGTCGCTGCTCACCGTGCTCGAGGGGGACGACGAGGTCGGGACGCGCTACCGCATGCTGGAGACGGTCCGCGAATTCGGCGAGGAGCAGCTGATCGACGGCGAGGCCGATCTCGTCATGGACCGGATGTGCGGCTGGGCGCGGGAATTCGTCGTCGACGTCGCGCGGCGGTACCAGACACAGGACCAGGTCGAAGTGGTGCTGTCGGTCGCCGCGGAACTGGACAACCTGCTCGCCGTGCTCCGATACGCGCTGGACACCGAGGACGCCGAAACCGTGTACTCGGTCTTCGCGGTCGTGGCCACCCTGTGGGTCATGCGGGGCGGCCATATGGAACTGATGAACTGGGCGCCGCGACTGCTCGCGGTGGCGCCGCCGACGGGCGAGCGCACGCTGGAGCAGGCCGCGCTGGAGATGCAGACCTACCTGACGGTCGGGGCGCACCTGATGTTCGGCAACGCGGGCCTGCGGGCGCTCGCGATCATCCGCGGGCGGACCCGCCGGCTGCTGAACTCGACCGCACCGCTGACCCCGATGGCCCGCTACTTCGGTGAGCTGATCTGCCTGCGACCCGACGTCAGCCGGCTCGGGCGCAAGCTCGCCGAGGGCGCTCGTAGTCCCGACGACGACGTGCGCGCCGTGGCGCTGATGCTGCGCGCGAACATGCGCGAGAACAACAGCGACGTGTACGGCTCCACCCAGGACGCGATCCAGGTGCTGAAAATCGTGGAGCCCCACGATGTCTGGAGCACCGCGATGGCCTGCCAGCATCTCGGCCAGATGTCCTCGCAGCAGGCGCACTACCGGGAGTCGGCGGGCTACTACCGCCGTGCCGTCGATCTGCTGGTGCTGCTGCACAGCTACGAGGAGGCCGTGGAGATCCGCACCTTCCTGGCCGTCGCGCTGGTCGGCGCCGGGGAGCCGGTGGCGGCCCGCACGGAACTGGAATTCGCGCTGGGCATGGTGGACGACGGCACCGATCTCGACGATCCCGTGGTGCGGCCGAATCACCGGCGCGGGATGGTGGTGTCGGGGCTCGCGGAACTGGAACTCGCCGAAGGGGAGATCGAGCGCGGCCTGCGGACCTATCGCAAATCGCTGGAGCTGTTCGACTGGCCCCTGCAGCAGGTGGCGCCCGGTCCCGGCGACATCCTGATCGGCGCGGCCGTCCTCGACGCGCATGTGCTCCACGACCGGCTGTCCGAGGTTCCGGCGCTGCCGGCGCAGCTGATCGACGAGACGCTGGCGCGGCTGGCGCAGTACTTCGATCTGCCGCAGATCGGCGCGGTCGCCTGCGCGATCGGCACGTATCTCGTTGCCACCGGCAAGAATACGCAGACGGGGCTGTCCCTGCTGGCGCTCGCGCCGAAGGTCGTCGGCCGCCAGGACATGCCCTCGATGCGCTGGAATCGGCACCTCGCGCTGCACCGGCCGGTCGTCGGCGAGGAGGCGCTGGAGAACGTCCGGCGGGCGCTGCCGGGCCTGAGCCGCCGGGTGGCGGCGGAGCGGGTGATGCGGATGCTGGGCGAGGTCCTCGACACGGTACGCGAATGAGCGTGTCCGCCAACCGGTTTCCCGGTCGGCGGACACGCTCGGTGCGGTGTGGGTCACGCCCGGCGCATGTAGGCCCGGATCGCGAGGGGTGCGAAGATCACGACCACGGCCACCGAGCCGACCAGGCACCAGACCAGGTTGCTCGAGAAGACGTTGTCGTTCATCAGTTCTCGTGACGCGTTGACCATGTAGTAGATCGGGTTGACCTTGTTCAGGCCCTGCAACCAGCCGGGCATGGTGTTCACGCCGACGAAGGCGCCGGACATGAAGGTCAGCGGGAACATGATCATCATCGAGATGCCCTGGACGGCCGAGGCGCTCTTACCAGTGACTCCGACCAGCGCCCAGATCCAGCTGACGGCGAACGAGCAGAGCACCACGACCAGGCCGGCCGTGACCACGCCGACGACCCCGCCGCCGGGCCGGTAACCCAGGATCAGGCCCATCACGATGGTGAGGACGGTCGCGATGCCGTAGCGCACCATATCGGCGATCAGCGCGCCCGACAGCGCCGAAATGCGGGCGATCGGAAGGGATTTGAACCGGTCGAAGACGCCCTTGTCCATATCCTCCCGGAGCTGGGTGCCGGTGACGACCGAGGTCAGCACCACGGTCTGCACCAGGATGCCCGGAATCAGGGTCGGCAGGTAGTCGTGCATGCTCCCGGCGAGGCCGCCGCCGAAGATGTAGGCGAACAGCGCCGTGAACAGGATCGGCTGGATCGTGACGTCGAACAGCTGCTCGGGATTGTGCTTGATCTTGAGGATCCCGCGGTAGGCCATGGTGAGCGAATTCGCCACGGTCTGGCGGAGTGAGATGTGGTTGCTGACTTGGGGAATCGCGACGGGCGCCGCGTGGCGCCCGGTCTGGGCAGGGGCGGTCATCGTGGTTGTCATGCCGCGCTCCTCTCGGAATCGGTATCGGTCTCTTCGGCGCCGTGCCCGGTGATGGCGAAGAAGACCTCGTCCAGGCTCGGCTTGCTGACGGTGATCTCGTCGACCCGGACGTCGTTGTCGCGCAACCGGATCAGCAGATCGGCGGTGACGCCCGGATCGTCCAGGGGTGCGGTGATGCGGCGGGCCTCGGGGGTGACGCTGGCCTCGACGAGCTTGCCCGCGGCGTGCGAGAGGAATTCGCCGATGAGGGTGCGGGCGGTCTCGGTGCGTTCGGGATCGGCGACGGTGATCTGCAGCGCCGACACCCCGACCGACGCCTTCAGCTCGTCGGAGGTGCCGTCGGCGATGACCTTGCCGCGGTCGATCACCGCGATCCGGTCGGCCAGCTGATCGGCCTCGTCGAGGTACTGCGTGGTGAGCAGGACGGTCGCGCCCTCGCGGACCAGACGCCGGATGGTCTCCCACATCTGCGCGCGGGTGCGCGGATCCAGGCCGGTGGTCGGCTCGTCGAGGAACAGCAGCGGCGGGGTGGAGATCAGGCTGGCGGCCAGATCGAGCCGGCGCCGCATACCGCCGGAGAAGTTCTCCAGGGGTTTGTTGGCGGCCTCGGTCAGTCCGAACTCCTCCAGCAGTTCGGCGGACTTGCGCCGGGCGTCGAAGCGGCTCAGGCCGAGCAGGCGGGAGAAGATCATCAGGTTCTCGGTGGCGCTCAGCTTCTCGTCGACCGAGGCGTACTGCCCGGTGACGCCGATGAGCGAGCGGACCGCGGTCGGTTCTGCCATCACGTCGTGGCCGAAGATCCGCGCGCTGCCCCCGTCCGGGCGCAGCAGCGTGGCGAGCATGCGGATGGTGGTGGTCTTACCGGCCCCGTTGGGTCCCAGCACGCCGTACACGGCGCCCTGCGGCACCGCCAGGCTCACGCCGTCGACGGCTCGCTGCTCCCCGAAGACCTTGACCAGCCCGTCCGCCTCGATTGCGAGAGCATCAGCAGGTGCGTATGAAGTCATGCCACACACTCTGCGACCCCACCCTTGCACGCCCCTTGCGCCACTGTTGCACGCCCACGCAAGCCGGGCTTTCGTCAGCGTTTCCCACGCTCAACCTTGGTTTCCGGCCAACGGCACGCCGGAAAACGAGCATTGCGATGCGGGAAGAAATCCTCGCTTCCGGCACGCTTTCGGCCGGAATCCACGTCAGTGCGGAGCGTCGGCGAGGAGATGCTCACGCAGTTTGATGCGGTCCGGCTTCCCGGGCCCACGCATAGGAACCTCGTCGATGACGGCGAGTTCGCGGGGGGCCGCGATGGCGTCGAGTTCGCGGGTGACGTGGTCGCGGAGCTCGTCGAGGGTGGGGCGGGAGCCGGCGGTGGGGACGACGGCGACGGCCACGCGCTGGCCGAGGCGTTCGTCGGGCAGACCCAGGACGACGACCTCGCTCACTCCGGGGTGGTTGGCCAGCACGGCCTCCACCACCTGCGGGATCACCAGCAGGCCGCCGGTCATGATGGCCTCGTCCAGGCGGCCCTGGATGGTCAGGACGCCGTTCTCGTAGACCCCGGCGTCCTCGGTGCGGAACCAGCCGGGTTCGGCGAAGGCGGGGTGGTCGGGCAGTCCGCGGTAGCCGCTCGCGAGCATGGCCCCGCCGAGCAGCACCCGGCCGTCCTCGATGCGCACCTCGGCGCCGTCGAGCGGGATGCCCTCGTAGACGCAGCCGCCGCAGGTCTCGCTCATGCCGTACGTGCGCACCACGGTGATGCCCGCGGCCCGGGCACGCTCCAGCACCGGCTTCGGGGTGGGCGCGCCGCCGATCAGCACGGCGTCGAGGGACGCGAGCGCCTCCGCGCCGGACGGCTCGTCGAGGGCCTTGATCAGCTGGGTCGGCACGAGGGAGGTGTACCGGCGCGGACCGGTCATCCCCGCGATGGCGGTCGCCAGGCCGTCGGGTAGGAAACCGTCCGAAACGTCCAGTACGACGGGTTCGGTGCCGGCCTGGATACTGCGCAGCAACACCTGAATTCCGGCGATGTGATGGGTCGGCAGCGCCAGCAGCCACTGGCCCGGCCCGCCCAGCCGCTCGTGCGTGGCGGTCCCGCTGGCGCGCAGGGCGGCCGCGCTGAGCATCGCTCCCTTGGGGACCCCCGTGGTGCCCGAGGTGGTGACGACGAGCGCCACCTCGTCCTCGATCGGTTCGCCGGGACGCAGGGCGTTGGAGAGCCGGTGTGATTCGCGGCGATCACCCGTCGGCACCGGCAACCAGGCCGGACCGTTGCCGGCCAGTGCCTCTCGCAGGTGCGGCATGACCTCACCCACCGCGGCTCCGGTGGGTATGGGAAGGGTCCGCAGGGTGCTGCTCACGTTCGCGATCGTGTCATGTCAGGGCCGACGACCCGCGAACGGGTCCGCGCTTCCTTCACTCGGGTAGGGAGGAGAATCAGTCCGACGTCACTGTCGCGAGCGGCCAGCCACCGGCTGCCAGCCGGGAGGCCACACGAGCGATATCGTCCTCGCCCGGCTGCTCCTTGGCAACTCGGGCGATCGCGTCCTCGATCTCGTGCCGGGCGATCTCGTCGTCGCCCGCGCGCTCGCTGACCAGCTCCTCGACGATCAGATGCACCTCGTAGTCGGTGAGGCGGCGATGCAGCACGGCGAGCAACGCCACGTAATCCGACTGCGGGATGCCCTGCGGATATCCGGCCCTCAGCCAGCCGAGCACCTTGCCGAGGACCGAGCGCTCGGCCTCGGAACGCTCGGGCGTCTGCGGTGATGTGGACTGCGGTTCATCGGTCACGGGATATGTCCTTCCGGGCGGTCAGCCCTGTCCGAACAGGTGGATGCCGAGACGAGCGGCGAGAAATGCCTTGGCGACGAACAACACTCCCGCGACGACCGCCACCAGCACAACCGCGAAGCACAGCGCGGCCGTCGCGGCGGCGGCCCGGCGGCGTCCCGGCGAGACCGCCGCGCCGCCGTCGGCGCTCACGGTCGCGCGCGAGTGGAATCGCACACCGAAGGCGAAGATCGCGGGCAGCCCGGCCCCGAAAATCAACGCCGCCAGCGTGACCTGCCACAACTCCTTCGCGACCAGCGTCACGGTATCCATCACGGCCTCCTTACCGGCGGTTGCGAGGGTGCCGATCCGCGCGTCGATTCGCCGTCCCGCGATACGGGATCACCGTGGGCGGCAGCCTCGCTCGGTGGCGCGGTAGCGCTCGCTGGTCCGGCAGCTCCGGGGGAGGGCAGCTCACCCCACTCGGCGTTGACGTTCGACGCGTGTACCGGCGCCCGGCGCGAGCGTAGCCACATGATCGTCGCCAGCGCGATCAGCACCGCGAACACCACCAGCACACCGGCCAGCCCGCCGATGCCGTGCGCCAGCCCCCAGCAGATCGCGCCCACGACGCCCGCCAGGGGCAGCGTGAGCACCCAGGCCACCACCATGCGGCCCAGCACCTGCCAGCGCACCTCCGCGCCCCGGCCGAGGCCGGTGCCGAGGATCGAGCCGGTCACGGTCTGGGTCGTCGACAGCGGCAGGCCGAAGTGCGCGGAGGTCAGAATGATGGCGGCGCTGGTGGATTCGGCGGCGAGCCCCTGCGGCGGGGTGATGTCGACCAGCCCCTTGCCGAGGGTGCGGATGATGCGCCAGCCCCCGAGCGAGGTACCCGCGGCGATGGCCACCGCACACGACACGATCACCCACAGCGGCAGCGAATCCGACGGCGAGCGCGACCCGTAGGCGATGAGCGCCAGGAAGATGATGCCCATGGTCTTCTGCGCGTCGTTGGTCCCGTGGGCCAGCGACACCAGCGACGCCGAACCGATCTGGCCCCAGCGGAAGCCGCGGTTGACCACCTTCTCGTCGCTGCTGCGGGTGATGCGATAGACCAGCCACGTGGCGATCGCGGCGACCAGCGCGGCGACCACCGGCGCCAGCACCGCGGGCAGCACGATCTTGCTGATCACGCCCTGCTTACCCGCCGACCAGATGACGCCGTTCCAGCCGAGCGCGGCGATGGTCGCGCCGATGAGCCCGCCGAACAGCGCGTGCGAGGAACTCGACGGCAATCCGAGCAGCCAGGTCACCAGATTCCACAGGATGCCGCCGACCAGGCCCGCGAAGACGATCTCCAGCAGGTCGGGGCCGCCGACCTCGTTGAGCCGGACGATGCCCTCCGCCACGGTCGCCGCGACCTCCACGCTGAGGAACGCGCCGATCAGATTCAGGCTGCCCGACAGCAGAACCGCGGTCCGCGGACGAAGCGCGCCGGTGGCGATGGAGGTGGCCATCGCGTTGGCGGTGTCATGGAAACCGTTGGTGAAGTCGAAGGCCAGTGCAGTGACGACGACGATGAGCAGAACCAATAGTTCGGCGGTCACCGCTCCAGTGTGCGTTATCGATCCGTTAACGCTGTGGTCAGGCTGCCGCCACCTTTGACAAGACCGGATGGTATGCCGGGTGCGATGCCGGGAATTCGCTGGTCGGGACCCTCATTCCCGCGGCTTGCGGTTGTCGCTGCGCAGTGGGTGTTCCGCCGGGATCTCCACCACCACGATCGGCACGCCGTCCGGATCGCGCGTCCACATCTCGATCAGTCCCCAGGGTTCCCGCACGGGCGCGCGATCGATGCCGATCCCGCGCAGCGCGAGTTCCGCCGCGGCATCGTCCGCGCTGCGCACCTGCAGCCACAACGCGCCCGCGAAGTCACCGGGCGCGTCCTCGCGCCGGCCGTGCGCGGCCACCTCGATCAGCGACTGCCCCGCGAAGAACACGGTGCCGCCCGGATACTCCCGCGCGATCGCCAGCCCCAGCCCGTCCCGATAGAACGCCAATGTTCGCTCGTAGTTCGCCGGTCGCAAGATGACGCGGCTGCCGAGAATGTCCACGGGTTCGAGGGTAGAGGGCGCCCGCCGCCCTCTCGGCCGTATCGATCTTCCGACCCACCTGTTTCCGGCACGCTTTTGGCCGGAATCTCGCGAGTTCCCGGCCAAAAGCACGCCGGGAAACGAGTGGTGAAGCATGCCGGGAAACGAGTGGTGAAGCGCGCCGGGAAACGAGTGGTGGAAGCATGCCGGGAAACGAGTGGTGAAGCACGCCGGGAAAGGGGTGGTGGTGCGCGCCGGGAAACGAGTGGTGGTGCGCCGGGTGTGCTCAGAAGTACCAGGGGTACGGGGACCAGTCCGGCTTGCGCTTCTCCAGGAAGGCGTCGCGGCCCTCGACGGCCTCGTCGGTCATGTAGCCGAGGCGGGTGGCCTCGCCGGCGAACAGTTGCTGGCCGACCAGGCCGTCGTCGGTGAGGTTGAAGGCGTACTTGAGCATTCGCTGGGCCTGGGGGGACTTGCCGAGGATCTCGGCGGTCCATTCGAGGGCCTCGTCCTCGAGCCGGTCGTGGTCGACGACGGCGTTCACCGCGCCCATATGGTGCATCTGCTCGGCGGTGTAGGGGCGGCCCAGGAAGAAGATCTCGCGGGCGAACTTCTGGCCCACCATCTTCGCCAGGTACGCGCTGCCGTAGCCGGCGTCGAAACTGCCCACATCGGCGTCGGTCTGCTTGAACCGGGCGTGCTCGCGGCTGGCCAGGGTGAGATCGCACACCACGTGCAGGCTGTGCCCGCCCCCGGCCGCCCAGCCGTTCACCAGGGCGATGACCACCTTCGGCATGAACCGGATCAGCCGCTGCACCTCGAGGATGTGCAGCCGTCCCGCGCGGGCCTTGTCGACGGTGTCGGCCGTCTCGCCGTCGGCGTACTGGTAGCCGCTGCGGCCGCGGATGCGCTGGTCGCCGCCGGAGCAGAACGCCCACCCGCCGTCCTTGGGGCTCGGGCCGTTGCCGGTGAGCAGGACCGCGCCGACGTCCGAGGTCATCCGGGCATGGTCGAGCGCGCGATACAACTCGTCGACGGTGTGCGGGCGGAAGGCGTTGCGCACCTCCGGCCGGTCGAACGCCACGCGCACCGTGCCCTGCTCGATGTGCCGGTGGTAGGTGATGTCGGTCAGGTCCTCGAACCCGGCGACCGGCTCCCAAAGTTTCGCATTGAACGTCACGGTGTCATTTTGCAGCGGCTCCGTGTCGGTTGTTACCGCTGGGTTGGGTTGGACAGCGTAAGAACACGGATTACCGTGCAGGTATGAGTGAGCGAGTGGAACCGGTTATCGACCGGAGCGCGATCGATACCGATCGCTACGAGCATCACGGCGGGTTTCCCAAGGTCGTGGAGGCCGAACCGGGCCCCAACTTCGGGGCGTTCGTCGAGGCCATGCGCACGCTACAGGACCTCACGGTCTCGGTGGACTGCACCGACGAGGAGTACGGGCGGGCGCTGGCGCAGGCGCAACAGCTGATCGATCTGCTCGAACCCCACCGCGCGCCCGAATTGCAGGGACCGGCGGGCCGGGTGACCGCACTTCCCGGCCGTGGGAGCCTGCTCATGCCGCCCTGGGAAGTCGTAGCGGCCGGGCCCGGCGGCGTCCGGATGCGCGGACGGTTCCGCCGGTACCACCTCGGCGGCAACAGCGCGGTGCACGGTGGCGTGTTGCCCCTACTCTTCGATGATCTCTTCGGGTCCCTCGTGCACTACGCCGGACGGCCGATCAGCCGCACCGCCTACCTGCATGTGAACTACCGCAAGGTCACTCCGTTGGACACGCCGTTGCTGGTGGAGGGCACTGTCGACCGGACGGACGGGCGCAAGGCATTCGTCAGCGCGCGGCTCACCGACGAATCTGAAACATTGCTGGCCGATTGTGAAGGACTCATGGTGCAGTTGCTGCCGTGGCAGCCATAGCGGGTCGGACCTGTGTGTCACGTTCGTCCGGTGCGTATAGTTGCGTGCGCTCGCTCATCGAAAATCTATCCGGAGGAACCTGAAAGTGGTTGCAGCACTGTCTGAATCCCTGCTCGATGACGCCAAGCGACCGGCCTTCATCGCCGATGCCCAGCAGGTGCTGGAAGCGGAGGTGTCGGACAAGGGCGGCGCATCGGGCCTGGCCGTGAAGGGCGCATACGCGGCGGCGAAGAAGGTCAGCCCGACCATCGTGTCGGACGGGCTGGAGTCGTTCGTGCCGAAGTTCGTCGAGCGGCTCGAGCCGTACTGGGCGGAGTTCCAGGCCTCGGGTAACGGCTCGTTCGCCGATCTGCTCGTCTCCAAGGAGGACGAGGTTGCCGAGGCGCTGCTCGCGGTGACCGACGCCCGGGCCGAGAGCTCCTCGCGCCCTGCCTTGAAGAAGGCGTACTCCGCGGTCCGGTCGTCGGCGAAAAAGCATGTCGCCGAGGCCCTTCCCCGGGTCGGCGACCTGATCCAGCGTCACGCTGGGTAGTTGGCCGCGGCTCCGCCACGGCGGGGTTTGTGGCCTCTTGGTCCCGGTGGTCGGCACCCGATGCTCGCGACTTCGTCGCATGCGCATCGGGCGCCGACCACCGGGACGGCCACAAACGTTGGGGTTGCGTGGGGTTTTCTCGCGCAACCCTTTTCTTTTACGTCTCTCCCGCTGATTTTCCTATGCGCCAATAGCCGGTGAAGGTGATGTCCGCCTTGGGGATTCCGCGGTCGTTGGCCAGGTGTCTGCGCAGGCCGGAGGCCAGTTTCTGTTCGCCTGCGACGAAGGCGTAGACGCCTGCCGCGGGGATCTTCGCCGCGCGGACGGCCTCCAGTGCGGGGCCGCCGATTTCGGTGACGGGGTCGGTGCGGGGGAGCCAATGCACCTGTACGCCTTCGGGTTCGCCCAGGTCCTGGGCGTCGTCGGGGTGGATGATCTCGATGAAGGCCGCGCCGCGCTGATCTCTCGGCATCGATCGCAGCACACCCGCGACGGCGGGGAGCGCGCTCTCGTCGCCTACCAGCAGCGACCATGAAGTATGGTGCGGCGCTTGGTACATGATGCCCTCGTCCAGCAGGCCGACCTCGCTTCCGACGGCCGTGCCGGAGGCCCAGCCGCAGGCGGGCGTGTCGTCGCCGTGCATGGCGAAGTCGACATCCAGTTCGGCCGTATCGCCGAAATCCCCACGGCCGGCGGGGCGGAACTCGCGCACGGTGTAGTTGCGCACGAGCGGACGCTGGTCCTTGCTCATCATCAGATACTGCGCGTACCAGAGGTTGCTGGACGCCGTGGGCAGCCGCAGGCCGTTGCGGCCCGGCAGGAACAGCCGGAACCACTGATCGAATCCCATCGGGACGAATTCGCCCAGCCCGGCCCCGCCCAGGGTGACACGGACGAAATTGGGGCTGACCCGCTTACTCGCGAGAACCTCGGTGGTGAGGATCTGCCGCTCCTCGGGCTTGAGGTATTTGGTGCGCTTGGCCATGTCAGTTAGGTTAGCAAAACCTAACTTTGGTGAACAGGTGTGAGCGGCCCGACTCCCCATGACAGCGCACTGTCTGGGAGGCTGGGCCCTGTGAATCCTTCGACAGCACAGGCCCAGGTCGTCGTCGACGAGCTGGTGCGCGGGGGTGTGCAGGATGTCGTGCTGTGCCCCGGGTCGCGCAACGCGCCGCTGGCCTTCGCGCTGCAGGCCGCCGACGCCGCGGGCAGGCTGCGGTTGCACATGCGCATCGACGAGCGCACCGCGGGATTCCTGGCGCTGGGATTAGCGGTCTCCAGCGGGCGTCCGGTGCCGGTCGTGATGACGTCCGGAACGGCCGTCGCCAATCTCGGACCGGCCGTGCTGGAGGCCAATTACGCCCGGCAGCCGCTGATCGTGCTGAGCGCCAACCGGCCCTACGAGATGCTCGGCAGCGGGGCCAATCAGACCGTCGAGCAGTTCGGCCTGTTCGGCAGCCAGGTGCGCCTCGCCACGAATCTCGGGCTGGCCGAGGTCGAGGAGGGCTACCGCAAGCAGAACAGCGTGTGGCGCGCCGCGGTGGTCCGCGTGCTGGCCGCCGCCCGCGGCACCCGCTCCGGGAATGCCGGACCGGTGCATTTCGATATCCCGCTGCGGGAACCGCTGGTGCCCGACGCGGAACCCGGCGAGATCGCCGCCGACGGGCGTCCCGGGGGAAAGCCCTGGACCGCAACGCAGTACGCGACGCTGGACGTGCCGCTCGACGTCGACCTGACCCCCGACACGGTGGTGATCTCCGGCCACGGCGCGGGGCACCGCCCGGAGCTGGCCGATCTGCCGACGGTCGCCGAGCCCACCGCGCCCATGCACGGCCCGGCGCTGCATCCGATGGCGCTGTCGCTGCTGCGGCCGCGGCAGGCCATCATCACCGGCCGGCCCACCCTGCACCGGCAGGTGTCGAAGGTGCTGGCCGATCCGGACGTCACCGTCTACGCGCTGACCACCGGCCCGCGCTGGCCCGATGTCTCCGGCAATGTGGTCGGCACCGGGACCCGCGCGATCACCACCGGCACGCCGCGCCCGGAGTGGATCGAGCACTGCGCCGAGATGAACGCCAAGGCGTGCCAGGTGGTGCGGGACGAGCTGGCCAAGCATCCCAAGCCGACGGGCCTGCACGTGGCGGCCGTGGTGATGGACGCGCTACACGACGGCGATCAGCTGCTGCTGGGCGCATCGAATCCGGTCCGCGACGCCGCGCTGGTGTCGTATCCGCGGCCGGGCGTGAAGGTGCTGTCCAATCGCGGTGTGGCCGGTATCGACGGCACGGTGTCGACGGCCGTGGGCGCCGCGCTGAGCCATCCGGGCCGGACGGTCGCGCTGATCGGTGACCTCACCTTCCTGCACGACGCCTCCGGCCTGCTGCTCGGCCCCGGCGAACCGCGTCCGGCCGACCTGACCATCGTGGTCGCCAACGACGACGGCGGCGGCATCTTCGAACTGCTGGAACAGGGCGATCCGCAGTACGCCGGGGTCTTCGAGCGGGTGTTCGGCACGCCGCACGGCATGGATCTGGCGGCGTTGTGCGCGGCCTACCGGATTCCGCACCGGCAGGTCGATCCCGCCGAACTCGCGGTCGAGCTGACCGGGCACGCGCACGGTATCCGCGTGCTCGAGGTGGCGACCGAGCGGTCCAGCCTGCGCGAACTGCACGCTACCGTGCGCGCGGGCATCGACGGCTAGTACTCCGGCTCGCTCTCGGCCTCGTAGTCGTCGTCGATCGGCACCGGAATGGCCTGGTCGATGATGTCGGCCTCGGTGGCCTCCCGGTCGGTGCCCACCGGCACGTCGGCCTCGGTGTCGTCGTCTTCGACGTCGGGGTACGCGGGTACGGTCTGCTCGGCGAAATCGGCTTCCGGCACGGTATCGATGGTGCGATCGGTCATCGGTTGCTCCTCTCCGCTAGGGGCCGACTACCCGGCCCGAGGACCGGGACACCTTCGAGAATGCGCCGCCGGAGCCCACCTGGCAACCTGTCCGCGACTCATGTCACCGCGGAAATGTCCTCGGCCGGGTATTCGACCAGCGCCAGCGTCCGCCCGGCCATGAACCGCGCCGTCCGCACCGGACTCCCGCTCCGCGTGACCTCGCTGACCTCCACCACCCCGCGCGCGATCCGGATATCCACCCGCCGCCCCGCCTTGGTGGCCACCACCTCATAGGTCCGCGACCCGTTCCCGGTATCCACCACAATCTCCACCCGATCGCCCTTCATCCCCCAATTCTCCCCGTTACCAGGACTTTTCGCCGCTAACGAGTGGGTTGCGGCCGGCGGGTGTACTTGCAGCCGCAGCGCTCAGCGCGGCGTGATGATGGCCTGTTCGAGCAGGCTCTGGAGCATGCGCTGCTGTCCGGCGTCGAGGCCGGCGAGGGGGGAGTCCTGGGTGAGGAGTTCGAGAAGCCGGTCGCGGAGGGCGTGGCCCGCCGCGGTGAGGACGAGTTGTTTCGCGCGGCGGTCGGTGGGGTGCTCGCGGCGTTCGAGCAGACCTTTCTTCGCGAGGTTGTCGGCGATGAAGGTGGCGTTGGAAGGTTCGCAGCTCATGCGTTCGGCCAGTTCGCGCATGGTCATCGGTCCGGTCAGCTCGCGCAGCGCGGTCGCCTGCGCGGCGGTCAGTCCCAGGGCGATCGCCCGCTCCCGGACGTGGTCCGCGATCTGCTGGGCCAATCCGTTGACCAGGCCGCACAGCTCGCGCTCGGCGACAGCGTGCGGTTCCGGGGAGGTCGTCATGGGCCGATCCTACCGAATCCATCAAGCCAGTATATTTAAAGCTTGAATGTTTCTAGCTTGATGCTTATTATCGTCCTGGTCGCCGGTCGGGAAGGCGACGACCAGGAGAAGGGATCGCGTCATGACACAGGCAGACCTGAGTGGGCGGTTGAATACCGCGCCGGGCATCCGCTCGATTCGGCTGGGCGAGACGAAGGTGTCCTTCGTCCCCGACGGGGCCGTGCAGGGCAGGCCCCTCGAGTGGCTGCCCGCCACCACCCCGGAGACGTGGGCCGACCACCCCGAGTACCTGGATTCCGCAGGCTATCTGGTGGCCGGCATCGGCGGACTACTCGTGGAGCGCGGGGACCGGGCGCTACTGATCGACGCGGGATTCGGCCCACAGTCCGCACCCGCCGAGCCCGGCAGCCCGAACGGCGCAATCTACGGTGGCGCCCTGGTGACCAGCCTCGCCGAACTCGGCCGCACGCCCGCCGAGATCGAGTCCGTCGCCTTCACCCACCTCCACCCCGACCACATCGGCTGGGCCTGGCACCCGGCGCCCGGCGATGACCAACCAGTCTTCACCCACGCGGAATACCTGGTGGCAGAACCGGAATGGTCTCCGCGTGACCTGCTGGAGTCGGGCACCGCGACGCCCGACATCATCGCCGCGCTGGCGCCACGAGTGCGCACGATCGCCGAAGGCCAGGAGATCTTCCCCGGCGTCGAAATCCGAATGATGGACGGCCACACCGGCGGCCACGCGGGATACGTGATCACCGACGGCGACACCCGCCTGATCGCCTTCGGCGACGCCTTCCACTCACCCCTCCAGATAACCCACCCCGAATGGTCCTGCGTCTACGACCACAACCCCCTCCGCGCCACCGAACACCGCCGCCACCTACTCACCGAACTGGAACAACCGGGCACGATCGGCTTCGGCAACCATTTCGCCGACGCCGTCTTCGGCCAGGTCCGCCAAGAACCCGAAGGTCGCACCTGGCACCCCCTCAACCCCTGATCCATCACCCCCCAGTCCCTACCGCCCTGCTCGAATCCGGTGCGATACGACGAGCTTCCACGAGTCGCCGATAGGCCACGGCTTTGCGTGGGCAGTCTTCGCGGCGGCAGGCCAGGTGTTGCTGCATGATGCGGTGTGCCTGCGGCAGGGTGAGTTGGCGTGGCGGTGCGGCATGAGTCCAGACCGTGAGTTCGATGATTTGGTCTGGTGGTTCGCAGTCGTAATCGGTGTCGTCCAGTTCGGTGCGGACCAGTAGTCCGATTACGGCGCAGAAGATTTACGAGGATCGTGACGAGCACTGCGGTGCTCATGCTTGCCTTGTCTGGCAAGGGCAGGTCGTGCGGCGGGCGAAGCTGATTCGTGGTTCGGCGGTTTCGATATCCACCATGTGCATCAGAGTGTGGAGTTGGATTATGTCGAGATGGATTGGCGACGGCGTGATTACCGCGTCGACATCGGCGCTGCGCACCTGATCGACTAGAGGGAGCACTGATGGTTCGGGCCGATACAGGCGGTAGCCGAGCTGTCGGGCAAGAGCGCGGATTCTGGTGTCTTCCAGCTCGGACCACGGATCGATGGCCGGGTCTATCCAGGCGAATGCGGTGGGGTGTGCCCTCATAGCCGTGTCTCCCTGCGTTGGTCTGTGGTCGGGTGCACAGACTTTCGCTCGCTGTAGCGATGGGATGGGGTGCGGAGTGCGCCTCTTCGGCGACGGCCTCGGAATGCGGCTGTCGGGTGGGGTGCAGGTGGTTAGGTCAGTACGGGAGGCCGATGCTGCCTGCGAGGGAGCGGGTGCGGTGGTTGATGAGTGCGCCGCCGTGTTGTACGGCGTCGGCGGTCATCTGCCTGGCCGAGGGGGAGAACTGTACGGAGTCGTGGGAGGTTTGGTAGGCGTACTCGAGCCAATGGAGCATGGCCGGATAGTCGCGGTGTGGGTGGTAGGAGCGGGCGATCTCCACGCCGAGTCGGCCACGCCTTTCCCTGCTGGGGATGGAGTCGGGTTCGATATCCTCGGCACGGGTGCGGGTGTCGGAGGATTTCGACAAATCGGCGGAGATCGAGACGGCGTGTAGGTCGACGTTCGATCGGCCGAACATCGTCCATGGGTGGTGGTAGCCGGTCGCGATGCGTGCGACGACGCCGTTGGCGGTGTCCCAATATCGCCATGCGTCGCCTTCGCGGCCCGCGCGGGCAGCCGTTGTCGCGGCGTGCAATTGGAGCGCTCCGTACATGGCGCGTAGTTCGTCGTCGGCGTCGTCCAGGCGGGGCGCGAGTATGTCCGCCGCCTCATTCACGAGGCCGAGCGCACCCTCGGTGTCGCCCGTCGTGCGCTGCACCATTCCGAGCGTCCACGCCGCGCCCGCCAGCGCCATCGGCGTATCGGCTTCCTGCGCGGCGGCCAGCGCGCGATCGGCGATCGTCCACACCAATTCCGTCTCACTCGCCCACACGACCTCGTGCTGGGCCAAGGCATAGACGTCGGCCAGAACGGCATGGGCTCGACGCCGTTCGTTCCCGTCGGTGAGACGTGCCGCTACGCGGGCGTCTGTGATCAACCGGGGCAGCACACGGCCGACGTCCGTGCGATGTTGTGTGGACTTATGCCACAACTGCCATGCGTTCGATGTCCTCGATACAAGCGCCGCAACATCGATATGGCCGTCAGGTAGCCGCAGGAGGGGGGCGCGAATCGACTCTCGGATCGCCGGTAATGCGTCGTGCGGGATCCGCGCGAAGGACGCTAGTGGCAGTGATGTCGAGCCCCCGAGGTCCAGATCCGTTCCAGCGAGAATCGCGACATCGCCCACGCTCAATGCCTCGGCCAGCTTCACCAGCAGCGGCAGCCGCGGCGGCAATCGAGTACCTCGCTCGATCCCTTTGAGCCAGGACGGCGACATGCCGACGAGCCCGGCCAGCACCGGCCGGCTCAGACCTTTTCGTTCTCGCAGAATCTGGATGCGTTCCCCGGTGCGCATCCCGGCCATGTCATCGAGCATTGCCCATCCGATGCCCTCGAGATCCGATGATGAATCCACCCGCATCGTATCCGGTTCGAAAGACGGTTCGTCGTGCGTTTTCGATGTCGGGCGATGAGTTCGGGGAGTTCGGGGCGTCTCATGTGTGGATGGTGTGTCGTCTCCAGGAGGAGTGAGCCGTGACGGAACCGATGTTCGACTTTGAAGTGGCCGCTGACGGGATGGGAGCGGTGGTGGCGGGGATCGGGGACGATCAGCTCGGTCTGGTGACGCCCGCGGATATTTCGGTGCGGGAGTTGCTGGTGCATGTGGTGGGGTTGACCGAGGCGTTTCGGCAGGCGGCTACCAAAGAGGCTGTGGGGCGGTCGGTGCCGCCGGAGGTGGGGCCCGACGCGGTGCTGGTGAACGATTGGCGTACGCGGATTCCGGCGCAGTTGAAGGCGCTGGTGGAGGCGTGGCGGGAGCCGGGCGTCTGGGAGGGGGATACCGAGGCGGGCGGGGTTGCGATGCCGGCCGTGGAGATGGCCGTGGTCGCCCTCGACGAGATCGTCGTGCACGGGTGGGATCTGGCCCGCGCCACCGGACAGCCGTTCGCACCGGCCGACAAGGATGTGACCGTGCTGATGGGCATGCTGAGCGAGACACCACCGGAAGGCGTCCCCGGACTCTTCGGCCCCCGCGTGGACGTACCCGCCGAGGCGTCGCCGTGGGACCGCGCCCTCGGCCTCGCCGGTCGCGACCCGGCGTGGTTGCCTGCGTAACCGTGCGGCCCGGTCTTGGTTGCCTGCGTAATCGTGCGCCTCCGGTTCGTTCCCGGCATGTTTTTGGCCGGGAACCATGCTGCGGGGACGTTGGATTCCGGCCAAAAGCGTGCCGGAAAATGGGTGAGCGGCGTCGGGATGAATGTGGGCGTGCCGGCTGGCGTGCGCTGGAATTCGGGTGAGCCGGACGCTGTCAGGGGCGGGATACGAAGAGACCAGCCTGGGCGGCAACGATCGCGGCGTCGGCGGCGGTGACGGCGGCGGCGTCGTCGATGGGGTCTCCGCTGGTGAGGAGCCGGTAGTAGAGCGGGGCCGAGACGGCGGAAAGGACTGCGCGGGGGTCGGTTTCGGCCGGAATCTCGCCACGTGCCACCGCCGCCTCGACGCACGGTGACCACTCGGTGAGGCGGATGTCGTAGAAGCGGTGCAGCGCCTCCGCGGCGGCGGCATCGCAGGTCGCGGCGGCGACAAGGGATGCGAACAGCGGGCCCTGACGCTCGTCGGTGAGGGTCTTCACGACCAGGCGGGCATTGGCGAGCAGATCGCCGCGCAGCGATCCGGTATCGGCATGGGGGAGCGAGGTTTCCGCCATCTCCGTCAGCAGATCGGTGACCAGGCCCGCGGGTGTGCGCCAGCGCCGGTAGACCGTCGTCTTACCGACCTCCGCCCGCGCCGCCACCTCCGCCGGATCCAGACCGGCGAAGCCGCGCTCGGCCAGCAGATCCCCCGCGGCGCGTAACACGGCCTCTCGAACCCGGGCCGTGCGGCCGCCGGGGCGCAGCGAGCCCGGCGCGGTGGTGTCGTAGGTCATAACGGGCCTCCAGTTCCATTAGATCCGAGACCAGTGTATCGTCGGCTCTGTTAATGAAACAACAGTTCCATTAGGAGTGGTCATGGACTATCGGCGACTGGGCGATTCGGGCCTGATGGTTCCGGCGCTGAGCTTCGGCGCGGGCACCTTCGGCGGCAGCGGCGAACTCTTCGGTGCCTGGGGAAATACCGACGTGGAACAGGCCCGCAGGCTGGTGGATATCAGCGTCGACGCGGGCGTGACCATGTTCGACACGGCCGATGTCTACTCGGACGGCGCGTCGGAGGAGGTGCTCGGCGCGGCCGTCAAAGGCCGCCGCGATCGAGTGCTGTTGTCCACCAAGGCCTCGCTGCCCACCGGGCCCGGCCCGTACGACGCGGGATCGGGCCGTTCGCGGCTGATCGGCGCGGTCGAGGCGTCGCTGCGCCGGTTGGGCACCGACTACATCGACCTGTTCCAGCTGCACGCCTTCGACGCCGGAACTCCTGTCACGGAGGTGCTCTCGGCGCTGGACGATCTGGTCCGGGCGGGCAAGATCCGCTACGTGGGCGCCTCGAATTTCGCCGGCTGGCAGCTGATGAAATCGCTGGCGGAGGCGGAACGGCACGGCCTGCCGCGCTACGTCGCCCACCAGGTGTACTACTCGCTCGTCGGCCGCGACTACGAGTGGGAGCTGATGCCGCTCGGTCGCGATCAGGGCGTCGGCGCGGTGGTGTGGAGCCCGCTCGGCTGGGGCCGCCTCACCGGGAAGATCCGTCGGGGACAACCACTTCCGGACGGCAGCCGGTTGCACAAGACCGCCGAGGCCGGCCCGCCGGTCGACGATGACCTGCTCTACGACGTGGTCGACGTCCTCGACGACATCGCCGCCGAGACCGGCCGGACGGTGCCGCAGATCGCCCTGAACTGGCTGCTGTCGCGCCCGACCGTCGCCACGGTGATCGTCGGCGCCCGCAACGAGGATCAGTTGCGCCAGAACCTCGGCGCCGTGGGCTGGCAGCTGACCGGCGACCAGATCGCCCGCCTCGACAAGGCCAGTGCCGTCACCCCGCCGTATCCCTACTACCCGTACTACCGCCTGCCCGACTTCGCCCGCCTGAACCCGCCGGCGGTGTGACTCGGGCTCGCCCCCGCGGCCGTGATCGTTACCATGCCCGGATGGACGACGTGGAGCTGGTCGAACGGGCGATGGTGGCGATCCGGCGCAGGCAGAACCGGCGCACGCTGGCGCCGTCCGACGAGCCGTCCGGGCAGTCCTTCGATGTCCTGGACGCCGTCGAATCGATGGCCGACGCCACGGTCTCGGCGGTGGCCGCCGCGCTCGGCCTCGACCAGCCGCGCGTCAGCAGGCTGATCTCGGCGGCCGTCGACGCCGGCCTGATCGAACGGGTCGCCGATCAGCACGACGGGCGGCGCTCGAGACTGGCGCTCACCCGCACGGGCCGGGAGGTCGTGCGCACCGCGCACCGCCGCCGCACGGAGGTGTTCGCCGAGGCCATGCGGACCTGGTCCGCCACCGAACGCACCGAATTCGCCAGCCTGCTCACGCGTTTCGTCGCCAAGCTGCCGGGATCGTGAGGCTCAGTACACGTCGCGCAGGTACCGCTTCTCGGCGACGAGTCGCTTCTTGAAGGCCAGCGCACCGTCCGCGTCGAGCTTGCCGTGCACCTGCGCGATGGTCAGCAGGGCGTCGTCGACGTCGCGGGCCATCCGCCCGGCGTCGCCGCAGACGTAGAAGTGGCCGCCGTCGGCGAGCCAGGCCCACAGTTCCGCGCCGTGCTCGATCATCCTGTGCTGCACGTAGACCCGCTCCCGCTGATCGCGCGAGAAGGCCAGGTCCAGCCGGGTGAGGAAGCCGGTGCGGAACATGTCCTCGAGTTCGTCGCGGTAGTAGAAGTTGTCCGCGGCGTGCTGATCGCCGAAGAACAGCCAGTTGCGCCCGCCGCTGCCGAGCGCGCGCCGCTCGTGCAGGAAGCCGCGGAACGGCGCGATCCCGGTTCCCGGCCCGACCATGATCATCGGCGCGTTCGGGTCCAGCGGCGGGCGGAAATGCGGTGCGCGCTGGAGGAATATCGGCGCGGAGGCGTCCTGGCAGCGGTCGGCGAGGAAGGTCGAGCAGACGCCGCCGCGCTCGCCGTAGCGCACCACGCCGACCGTCAGCTGCACCTCGTGCGGATCGACCAGCGGGCTCGAGGAGATCGAATACTGGCGTGGTTGCAGCTTTTTCAGCGCGCCCAGCCATTCGACCAGGTCGGCGCGGATCGGGAAGTCGCGCAGCACGTCGACCGCCTGCCGATCCCAGAGATACCGCTCCAGCTCGTTGCGGTTGTCGCGACGCAGCAGTTTGGCCAGTCGCTGGCTCGGATTGTGCTCGGCGACGAAGGTCAGCAGATCGCGGCTGACCTTGGTGATGTCGTAGTGGGTGCGCAAGGCGTGTGCCAGTGGCAGTTCCCGGCCGTCCAGCTCGATGCCGCGCTCCCCGTCCAGGCCGGTGGCGGCCAGCCATTCGGCGACCGAGCCGTCGTCGTTGGCGGGCCACACGCCCAGCGAGTCGCCGACCTCGTACTCGGCCTCGAGCCCGCGCAGGTCGAACCCGAACTGCCGCACTTCCTTTCCCGCCCCGGGGCGGGACAGCAGGGTGTTGCGGACGAGCGGTGCGGTCAGTGGTGTGCTGCGGGTGAACTGCTGTGTGCGGGCCGGGGCGGGTGCCGCCGGGCGAGCGAGGACCATGGTCGAGCCGGTCGGCCCGGGCCCGGAGTTCCCTTCGGGTGCGGCGGTTTCCGTCCCGCCGAGGGCCTCGAGCACGTCGTCGAGCCAGCGCGCGGACAGCTCCTCGTGATCGGGTTCGCTGTCGACGCGCGGGAGCAGCCGGGTCGCGCCGCGCTCGGACAGCGTCCGGTCCACCGCCCGTCCGTGCCCGCAGAAATCGTCGTAGGAGGAGTCGCCGAGGGCGAAGACCGCGAAGCGCAGCGTCGTGAACCGAGTCGCGCTGTCGTGCAGGCGCTCCCAGAAGTCCGCGCCGTTGTCCGGTGGGCCGCCGTCGCCGAAGGTGCTGGTGATCACCAGCGCGTCGCCGGTGAGATCGGTCAGCTCGCAGGAGTCCATATCGACCAGCCGCGGCGCGTATCCGGAGTCGGCCAGCCGGGCGGCGGCGGCCGCGGCGAGGTCCTCGGCGGTCCCGGTCTGCGATGCCCACAGCACGGTGACCGGCCGCCCCGGCCCGTCCTCCGCGCTCGGTCGGTCCGGCGCGCCCCCGGATTGCTCGGCCCGCGAGTACATTCCGGCGAGCAGCCCGTCGACCCACATCCGGCTGTGCGCGGACAGCGGCGCACTCTCCGGCAGCACCGGCTGCCCCTGCACCGGAAGCGAGTGCAGCGCGGCCAGATAGCCACCGAGGTAGATCCGCTCGGTCTCGCTGAGCGTCGGGGGCGTCCCCGTATCCAGCCCGAGGATGGCGGCCAGCGGATGCCCGCCCCCACTCGCCAACGAGAACGCAGGTGTCGGGTTGCTGCCGGGCGTGGGTGCCTGGTTGCCGCCGAGTGCGGGTGTCGGGTTGCTGCCGGGCGTGGGTGCCTGGTTGCGGCCGAGTGCGGGTGTCGAGTTGCTGCCGGGCGCGAGGTGGGCGGCGAGCGCGGGTTGTCCGGCCTGCGTTGTGGGCGCGGGTTTCGGCACCGACGCCACCTTGCGTAGGGCGACGGCGCAGGCCTTGAATTCGGGCTGGAGCGAATCGGCGTCGACGGCGTCGTTGGTGACGGCGTTGACGGTCAGGTATTCGCCGTGTTCGTCGTTCCAGTGGAAGGGCGCGAAGCAGTCGCCCGGCCGCACCCGATCGCTGATCCGCGCCGGGAGTACGGCACGCCCGCGGCGCGAGGCCAGTTCGACCTGATCGCCCTCCGCAAGGCCGAGCCGCGCGGCGTCGGCGGGATGTACCTCGACGAACGGTTTCCCGTTGAGCCGGTTCAGCTTCGCGACCCGTCCGGTCTTGGTCATGGTGTGCCACTGGTGGGGCAGGCGTCCGGTGTTGAGGACGAACGGATAGTCGTCGTCGGGCATCTCGTCCGGCGCCATGTGCGGGCGCGGCCAGAACACCGCGCGGCGGCTGGCGGTGGCGAAGGCCAGACGCGGCCGATGCCCCGAACCGTCGGTGAACGGCTCGGCACCGTCGTTCAGATAGCGAATCGGATTGCGCCGCTGGTCGGGCGTGCGGCACGGCCACTGCGCGGGCCCCTCGCGCAACATGTCGTAATCGATCCCCGACAGGTCGTAACCCGTTGCGGGATTGGCGAACCGGCGAATCTCCTCGAACACTTCGGCGCTCGAGCCGAACTCGAAACCCGGGAACCCCATCGCCGTGGCCACCTGCGCGATCAGCAGCCAGTCCGGACGCGCGTCACCGGGCGGATCGACGGACCGGCGCAGCAGCGTGACCGTCCGCTCCGAACTCACCATCGTCGCATCGGATTCCGCCCACAGCGTGGCGGGCAGCAGCAGGTCGGCGTAGGCGTTGGTGGCCGTCTCGGTGTACACGTCCTGCGCGATCACCAGGTCCGCGGCCTCCAGCCCGGCGATCACGGTCTTGCGATTCGCCACCGTCGCGACCGGATTGCTGCACACGATCCAGCACGCCTTGATCCGGCCCTCGGCCATCCCGCGGAACATCTCGACCGTGCCCGGACCGGATTCCTCGCGCAGCGTGCCGGGCGCGAGCCCCCAGGCGGTCTCGACGAACGTCCGGTCGGCCGCCGACAGCAGGCTGCGCTGTCCAGGCAGGCCGGGGCCCATGTAGCCCATCTCCCTGCCGCCCATGGCATTCGGCTGTCCGGTCAGCGAGAACGGCCCGCTGCCCCGGCGGCAGATGGCGCCGGTCGCGAGGTGCAGGTTGCACAGGGCGTTGGTATTCCAGGTGCCGTGCGTGGACTGGTTGAGCCCCATCGTCCACAGCGACATCCACTCGTCCGCCGCGCCGATCCACCGTGCGGCCGTGCGGATGTCGTCCTCGGCCAGGCCGGTGATCTCGGCGACCCGGGCCGGGGGATAGTCCGCCAGGAACTCCGGCATCGACTCCCAGCCCTCGGTGTGCTCGGCGATGAAGTCGGCGTCGATATCGCCGTTCTCGATCAGCAGGTGCAGCAGCCCGTTCAGCAGTGCGAGATCGGTGCCGGGGGCGATCTGTAAGAAGAGGTCGGCGTCCTTGGCGGTCTCGGTGCGCCGCGGATCGACAACGATCAGTTTCGCGCCCGCCTTGCGGCGATCGGCCATCCGCAGATACAGGATCGGATGACAGTCGGCCATATTCGCGCCGATCACGAAGAACAGGTCGGCGTGGTCGAGATCGTCGTAGGACCCCGGCGGGCCGTCCGCGCCGAGCGACTGCTTGTAGCCGGTGCCCGCGCTCGCCATGCACAGCCGCGAATTGGCCTCGATGTGCACCGTGCGCAGATAGCCCTTCGCGAGCTTGTTGGCGAGGTACTGCGCCTCCATCGACATCTGGCCGGAGACGTACAGGGCGATCGCGTCGGGGCCGTGCTCGTCGAGGATGCCGCGCAGGCGGTCGGCGGCCTCGCGGACGGCGTCGTCCACCGGGATCGGGGCCGGGGAGCCGCTGCGATCGGCGCGGTGGAAGGCGGTCGTCATCCGGCCCGGGGCCCGCATGAGGTCGGCGTGGGTGGCGCCCTTCGTGCACAGCCGTCCCGCGTTGGCCGGATGCAGTTTGTCGCCCCGCACCTTCGCGATCACCGGTGTGCCCCGGTCGTCGGCGGCGGTCTCCACCACGATGCCGCAGCCCACCCCGCAGTACGAGCACGCCGTTCTGGTGGTGCCCGGGCTGCTCGCGGCTGCGTCCGACATGAACCCGATGATGTCCAGCGGGGATTGCGTCGAATTTACCGAACGTTATCGCCAGGTGACGAACGTGCTCACTCCTCGTGACCGGGGCTGTGAGAACACTGGAAGAACCTGGTGAAGGGGCGTTTCCGGCCCCGATCACACCCGCGACGGGAACACGTGAGCAGTATCACGTGAGCGGAGATGCGGCGGTGATCCGCGGACCTAGCCCAGTTTGTAACCCCGGTGCAGCGCCACGATCCCGCCGGTGAGATTGCGCCACTTCACCTCCGACCAGCCCGCGTCGGCGATGCGCATCGCCAGCTGCGGCTGATTCGGCCACGCCCGAATCGATTCGGCGAGGTAGACGTAGGCGTCCGGATTGCTGCTGACCGCCCGCGCCACCCGCGGCAGCGCTCGCATCAGGTACTCCATGTAGATCGTGCGGAACGGGCCGAACACCGGTGTGGAGAACTCCGCGATCACCAGCCGCCCGCCGGGCTTGGTGACGCGGAGCAGCTCCCGCATCGCGGCGTCCGGATCGGAGACGTTGCGCAGCCCGTAGGAGATGGCGACGGCATCGAAGACGCCGTCGGCGAACGGCAGCGCGGTGGCGTCGCCGGCCACCATCGGCAGCTTGCGGAACCGGCCCGCCGCCAGCATCCCCTGGGAGAAGTCCGTGGCGACGCACCAGGCGCCGGATTTGGCGAATTCCGCGGTGGACACGCCCGTTCCGGCCGCCAGATCCAGCACCCGCTCGCCGGGACGCAGGGCCAGCGCCTGGCGCGTGGCCCACCGCCAATACCGGTCCAGCCCGCCGGTGAGCACCGTATTGGTGAGGTCGTAGCGCTTGGCCACGCCGTCGAACATGGACGCGACCTCGTCCGGCTGCTTGTCCAGGGAGGCCCGGAACGACTCTGTCTTCGCCACGATCCCGACAGTAACCTGAACCGCCGACACGGCGCGATCCGCGTAGCCGCCCTGGGTGCCGTGCGCCTACCCGGCAAGCACGCGGTAGAGAACGATCCACGCCTCCGGTGGTACGAAACCCACCGGTTCGTCGGCCGCCACTCCCGCTGCGGCGCAAGCCTTTCGCACGGCACGAGCCGGATATTCGCGGCGTAGCGAGGCGGCGACCGATCCGCCCACACCGGAGAAGCCGAGTGCGACCAGGTGGCGGTATCCGTCGGCCGCGGTGCGGGGGAGCAGCGGGGCCGCTCGGCGGCGCAGGTGCAGGACGGCGGCGTCGACCTGCGGTATCGGATGGAAACTGGTGCGGGTGATCGTCGCGCCCAGCGTCATCGACACCCACGGCCAGTGGTCGACCGTCAGCTTGGACCAGCGGCCGTACCCACCGGAGTGCTTGCGCGCGAATTCGCGCTGGGTCACCAGGGTCGCGGCGCTCAGGTGGCGGGCCGCCAGACACCATCGGACGATATCGGTGGTGATGCCGAACGGGATGTTGGCGACCACCGCGAAGGGTTCGCGCGGCGGCCGGACGGTCCGGAAATCCCGGTGGTACAGGCGGATCCGATCGTTCGAGGCGTAGCGGCGGCGCAGCAGACCGGCGTAGCGGGGATCCTTCTCGTACGCCAGCACCCGGCCGCCGGCCGCGAGAATGTGCCTGGTCAGCATGCCGTCGCCGGGCCCGACCTCGAGGACCAGATCGTCCGGCGCGATACCGGAGGTGCGCACGATCGTCGCTGCGGCGCGGGCGTCGATCAGGAAATTCTGTGACAGCGTCTTGCGCGGACCGGGCGCGCGCGACAGTGAGCGGGACATGGGTGTCCTCCGAACGGAGCGGTCGAATCGGAAAGAGTCGATTCGCCCGGACCCACGCCGGGGCGCGCGAAAGCCACACGGCGGCAGCCGCCGTCAGCTCGTCAGACAGAACTCCGGATCAGCGAATACGGAGAACGATGCGATGCGCGGGCATGGTCCGGGCCACCGTGCGCAGCCGCATGAAGCACGCGCACGCCCCGTTCATGCCTGGACCTCCCATGCGCCCCACCCTAGGCCCCGCCCACATCCGAATGCCACCGATTTTCCGTGCGCCCGCTGTACGCCTGCCATCGGCGCACCCCCGGTTGCGTGTGCCTGCTGTCGGGTGTGTCCCCGGTTGCGTGTGCCTGCTGTCGGGTGTGCCTCTGATTGCGTGTGACCGCTGTCGGCGTACCCGCAGTTGCGTGTGCCTGCTGTTTGTCGTCCGCATGCACCCTCCGTGTGCCCAGCCGTGTTGGTGCACGGACGGCGTGGACATGCCCTGCCCGGGGACAGCTCGTTCGTTTGTCGCCGCCGGGATGTCAGGCGCTGCGGGAGACGGTGTCGCGGTCGGTGCCGAGGACCTCGGCGTAGTGGCCCATCAGTTCGGTGCAGATGGCGGGCCAGGTGCGGTGGAGGACCGACTTGCGGGCGGCGCCGGAGAAACGGGCGCGTAGCTGGGGGTCTTGCAGGGCGGAGACGGCGCTGGGTAGCAGTTCGCTGAAGCGGTCCACCGGGAGGAGGTAGCCGTTGCGGCAGTGGGAGATCAGGTCGCGCGGGCCGCCGGCGTCCGGGCCGACGACCGGCAGTCCGGCGGCCAGTGCCTCCTGGACGCCCTGGCAGAACGTCTCGTGCTCGCCGGCGTGCACCATCACGTCGAGGCTGGCGTACGCCTCGGCCAGTTCCGCGCCGCCGAGTTCCCCGGTGAACACGGCCGTCGGCATGAGCCGCGCCAGCCGCGCCCGCTCCGGGCCGTCGCCGACGATCACCAGCTGAACGTCGGGGTCACCGTCCAGCGAGGCGAGCCGGTCCACGTGCTTCTCCGGCGCCAGACGGCCGACGAAGCCGACGATCAGCTTGCCGTCCGGCGACCATTTCTGCCGCAACTCGCCCGAGCGCGCGGACGGCGTGAACCGCGCGATGTCGACGCCTCGCGCCCACCGGTGCACCCGCGGAATCCCGTGCCGCGCAAGGTCTTCGGCCGCCGCCGAGGACGGCGCCAGGGTGCGCGCGGAGCGCATGTGAATGCGCCGCGTCCACGCCCAGGCGGCCCGGCGCGCGGGACCCAGCCCGTAGCTGGAGGCGAATCCCGCGACATCGGTCTGATACACCGCCACCGCCGGCAGATCCAGCCGCACCGCGGCCGCCGCGCCGCCGGCGCCCAGCAGGAACGGCGACGCCAGATGCACGACGTCCGCGTCGAATGCGTCGATGGCCGCGGTGATCACGGGCTGCGGCAACCCGACCGGCAGCGAGCTGATCTTCGGCACCATTACCGCCGGCACCCGCAGCACCGGGAACCGGCCGTGCGAGCGCGGGGCGGGCGGCTGCCCGCGAGGCGTATCGGGCGCGATCACCAGGGCCTGGTGGCCGTGGCGCTCGAGGTGATCGAGCACCTGGAGCACGGAGTTGACCACACCGTTCATATTCGGCAGAAACGACTCCGCGACAATCGCTACATGCACACCTCGAGTGTGATCACCGCACGACGCAAAGCCGCCACGCCGACGTGACGCACATACGAAGTTCGGGCGAACACTGCACGACTTCCGCCGTGTCAGGACGGGTTGCGGCGCTCCGACCTGCGAAGCAGCCACAGGACGGGTAGTGCCAGCGCCCACGCCACCACGATCACCGACAGCGCGGGGATGATCGCGACCCGGGCGTCGCGCCCGGCCACGCGGACCAGTTCCGGATCCTTCTTGCTGTATTCGACGTTGATGCGTTCGCCCGCAGTCAGTTTCGTCGGGTAGAGCACGCCGACCTTCGGATTGCGCGTCACGCCGTCGGGCGTGACGTAGGTGACCGCCGATCGCAGCCGGCCGGCCGACAACACTTCCGCGCTGGTCACGCCCTTGTTCGCGCTGATCAGCATGTCGTCGCGCCAGGCCGCCAGCACCAGCAGCACCGCCAGCACGCTCACCGCCGTCGCGGCCACCACGACACCGATCCGGGTCCGCCGCCAGCGCCCGGCCCGACGCTGCATCCGACGGCCTCGCAGCTGATCAGACTGGGTGGTTTCCGACACTGCACAAGGCTATTGCATCGCTCGGATAGCGTGTGCGCCCATGTCCCGAAAATTCAGCTTCACCGTGTCATACACCGTCCCGGTAGAAGAGCTTCACCGGGCGATCACCAGCGACGACATGTGGCAGTCCCGGTTCGACGGCGCCGAGACGGCCACCCTCGACCTGTCCCACCCCGAGGGGCCGGGCACCATCCGCGTCCACATGACCGAACGCGCGCGCCAGGACAAGATCCCGGCCATCGTGCGCAAGGTCCTCAAGAACGATCTCGTCCTCGAGCGCACCGACCATTGGGGCCCGCTCGACGGCGACACCGCGAAGGGCGCCTTCGCCGGCGCCTCGACGGGCATCACCACCGAGATGGAGGGCACCTACGTCATGCGGCCCACCGCCGAGGGCTCCGAGATCGAGGTCGCCGGCACCGTCGCGGTCAAGGTGCCGCTGGTCGGCGGCGCCATCGAGCCCCTGGCCGAGCAACTCCAGCAGCGAGTGGTGTCCAGCGAGCGCAAGTTCATCCAGAACTGGCTGGCCGCAACGACCGACGCATAACGACTGTCCGCGAGGGCCGCGATCCCATGCGATTCGCGGCCCGCCTCGGCCTGGACTGACGGAGTGGAGGCCGCTTGCGGCCGGAGCGGAGGAGGGAAGGCCGAGGTTACGAGGGCCGCGACGCGGCGCCGGAGGCGTCGCCGTCGAACACAGCGGGGTCGAACGCTCGCTTCTCCACCAGGACAAGCCAATTCCCCGAGTTGTCCCGCATGACCGCCTCCACGCCGTAGGGCCGTTCCGACGGCGGCTGCACGAATTCCACGCCCTTGGCGGTGAACTCCTCGTACGCCTTCTGGCAGTCGTCGGTGTTGAGGCCCAGCGCGCCCATGGTGCCGTTGCCGAGTGAGCGCCGGACGGCCTCGGCCATGCCCTCGTCCAGCGGCGGCCCGGGAACCATGAGCGTCACCTCCAGCTCCGGATGATCCGGCTGCGCCACGGTCACCCAGCGAAACCCGCTGTCGCCCATGGTCACATCGGTCATCTCGATGAAGCCCAGCTTCTCGATGTACCACTGCTTGGCCGCGGTCTGATCGGTGACGTACACCGTGACCAGCGAAACGTTCTTGATGGTTGCCATGCGACAAGGCTATGGGCGGGCACGCGCTCCGGGCTTCTCCGAAATTGCTCTGTTTCCGGCCAAGAGCGTGCCGGAAAAAAGGGGGGAGGGCTATGAAAAGAGGGGGAGGGCTATGAAAAGGGGGCCGAGGGCTATGAAAAGGGCGGGCGAGGCTATTCGGATGGCTTGCGGTCCGACAGGCCGTGCATGAAGACGTAGCAGCCGGGAATCCGCGGAACCCCCTCGGCGGCGAATTTCGCCTGGTAGGCGGAGGGGGACATGCCGACCAGCTCGGTGAACTTGCGGCTGAAGGAGCCCAGGCTGGTGTAGCCGACCAGCATGCACGCCTCGGTGACGGTCACATTGGTGGCACGCAGCAGGTCCTGGGCGCGCTCGATGCGGCGCTCGGCCAGATACACCGCGGGGGTCTTGCCGTAGGTGGCGGCGAACGAGCGCAGGAAGTAGTACTTGGACACCCCCGCCGCCGCGGCCAATCCCTCGAGATCCAGCGGTTCGGCGTAGTGCCGGTCGGCGAGGTCGCGCGCCCGCCGCAGATGCGGCAGTAGATCCAGCGGCGGGCGGTCGGTCACGTGAACGGCTGGAGGTCGTCGAATCGCATGGACGCGCGTCCCGCGGCCCGCCACGCGCGGGCGGTCAGGTCGGCGTCCTCCTCGGTCACCAGATTGCCCATCACCCGGACCGCGGTGCGCTGCAGATACTTCGAGCGCATCACCGGCGGCCCGCCCGTCGGCACCATGCGCGGATGGGTGGCCAGCCCGGCGATGCGGCGGGCCACCGAGAACGTACGGCCGTAGCGGGCGCGCAGCAGATCCGGCCACAGCGTGGTCAGATCCGGCTCGTCGAGCAGCCCGGCCAGCAGATGCCCGCCCTCGAGGCCATAGTCGATGCCTTCGCCGTTGAGCGGATTGACGCAGCCCGCGGCATCGCCGACCAGCGCCCAGTTGCGCCCGGCCACCGTCGAGACGGCCCCGCCCATGGGCAGCAGCGCCGAGGCCACCGCCCGCGTCTCGCCCTCCAGCTCCCATTCCCCGCGCCGCTGCGAGACATAGTGCTGCAGTAGCGGTTTCAGCGCGATGTGCGAGGGCCGGCGCTCGGTGGCCAGCGAGCCCACCCCGATATTGATCTCGCCGTTGCCCAGCGGGAACACCCAGCCGTACCCGGGAACCAGGGTGCCGTCGGCGTCGCGCAGCTCCAGATGCGAGGTGATCCACTCGTCGTCGCTGCGCGCGGACTTGATGTACGCCCGGGCCGCGACGCCGTAGGCGAACCTGCGGTGCCAGGTCCGGCCCAGCAGCTTCCCGACCGGCGAGCGCACCCCGTCGGCCACGATCAAGGTGCGGCACCCGATCTCGCGCACGCCGTCGTCGGTGCGCACGGTGACGCCCGTGACCCGGTCGCCGTCCCGGGCCACCTCGACCACCCGGGCCCCGTCGATCATCCGGGCGCCCCACTTGACCGCCGTCTCGCGCAGCTTGTCGTCGAGTTCGGTGCGGGCGACCGCGCTGCCGTAGGCCGGAAACGAGCCGTCCGGCCAGGTGAGCAACGCCTCCCGGCCGAACCCGGTCATGCGCAGGCCGCGATTGACGGTGTGCGCGCGCACCCACTCGCCGAGCCCGAGGTGTTCCAGCTCCGCGGTCGCGCGCGGCGTCAACCCGTCGCCGCAGGTCTTGTCGCGCGGGAATACCGCGGCGTCCAGCAGCAGGACCTCGCGTCCGGCGCGCGCGGCCCACGCGGCCGCCGCCGACCCCGCCGGACCCGCGCCCACCACCAGGACGTCGGCCCGCGCGGGCGTCGAATCACCGTTCGGGGTCTTGGCATCCGCTGCACCCATGGCCCCAATACTGGCAGTACCGGTCGAAGGGTGTCGACGGCACCGTGCCGAGAGCACTGTCTGATTCGTCCCAGAGTGACTCCGTTCATGGGCGGGTCACCCCCGACACGCTAGGTTCTTGGGTGTGGGGATGGAACCGGCAGTGGGAGATGGCATGAGTGCCTCGTCTGTGAGCGAGCTTGCGAGCGATGAGACCACCACCGTGGTCGCCGGCGTCGACCTCGGCGATGTCGAACTCGCCTCGACCGTGAGCAACGGTCTGGAGGCGGTGGAGAAGCTACTCATCAGCGAGCTGTCCGACGGCGAGGAATTCCTCCAGGAAGCGGCGCTGCATCTGGCCAAGGCCGGCGGTAAACGCTTCCGCCCCCTGTTCACCATCCTCACCGGACAGCTGGGTCCCCGCCCGGGCGATCCCGACCTGATCACCGCCGGCACCGTCGTCGAACTCGTCCACCTCGCCACGCTGTACCACGACGACGTGATGGACGAGGCCTCCATGCGCCGCGGCGCGCCCAGCGTCAACTCCCGCTGGGGCAACAGCGTCGCGATCCTGGCCGGCGACTACCTGTTCGCGCACGCCTCGCGGCTGGTGTCCACGCTGGGTCCCGACGCCGTGCGCATCATCGCGGAGACGTTCGCCGAACTGGTCACCGGTCAGATGCGGGAAACCCTGGGCGCCAAGCAATCCCAGGATCCGGTCGAACACTATCTGCGGGTGGTGTGGGAGAAGACCGGCTCGCTGATCGCCGCCGCCGGCCGGTTCGGCGGCACCTTCTCCGGGGCCGGTCTCGAACACGTCGAGCGCCTCGCGCGGCTGGGCGACGCGGTCGGCACGGCGTTCCAGATCTCCGACGACATCATCGACATCTCCTCGGTCTCCGAGCAGTCCGGCAAGACGCCGGGCACCGACCTGCGCGAGGGCGTGCACACGCTGCCGGTGCTGTACGCGCTGCGTGACGAGGGCGCCGAGGGGGACCGGCTGCGCACGCTGCTGGCCCGCCCGCTGGAGACCGACGCCGAGGTCACCGAGGCCCTCGACCTGCTGTCCCGCTCGCGCGGCATGGTGCTGGCCAAGGAGAAGTTGCAGGGCTACGCCGACATCGCCCACGCGGAGCTGTCCGCCCTGCCCTCCGGACCCGCCAACGACGCGCTCGAACGGCTGGTCCGCTACACCATCGAACGCGTGGGCTGAGTCCCGGCGGGAACCTTCGCCCGGCCTTCTATCGTTGACCTGGTGTAACGCATTCGATGAATGGGGGCGTGAAGGAGAGCGATGCACGGGCACGGTGGATTCGGAAACGGTCTGAAGACGTTCGGCTTGATGGTCGGGCTCTCGGCGCTGATCGTGTTCGCCGGGGCGATGTTCCGCAACCCGACCATCCTGGTCGTCGCGATCCTGATCGCGGTCGGCATGAACGCGTACGCCTATTTCAACAGCGACAAGCTGGCGCTCAAGGCCATGCACGCCCAGCCGGTGTCCGAGCTGGAGGCGCCGGTCATCTACAAGATCGTGCGCGAGCTGGCCACCGCCGCGCGCCAGCCGATGCCGCGGCTGTACATCAGCCCGACCAACGCCCCCAATGCCTTCGCGACCGGCCGCAATCCGCGGCACGCGGCGGTCTGCTGTACCAGCGGCATCCTGCAGATTCTCAACGAGCGGGAGTTGCGCGCGGTGCTGGGGCACGAGCTGTCGCACGTCTACAACCGCGACATCCTGATCTCGTCGGTCGCGGGGGCGATGGCCGCGGTCATCTCCGGCCTGGCCAACCTGGCCTTCTTCGCCAGCATGTTCGGCGGCGGCAGCCGCGACGGCGAGGGACCCAACATCCTGGGCGTCATCCTGGTCTCGCTGCTCGGGCCGATCGCCGCCACACTCGTCAAGCTGGCCGTCTCCCGCTCCCGCGAGTACCAGGCCGACCAGGACGGCGCCGCCCTGACCGGCGACCCGCTGGCCCTGGCCTCGGCCCTGCGCAAACTGGAACGCGGCACCCAGGCCGCCCCGCTGCCGCCGGAGCCGCAGCTCACCTCCCAGTCGCACCTGATGATCGCCAACCCGTTCCGCGCCGGCGACCGCATGGCCCGCTGGTTCTCCACCCACCCGCCCATGGACGAGCGCATCTCCCGCCTGGAGCAGATGGCAGGCGGGCCAAGGAACTACTAGCCCTCCCGCGGCCTGGCGCGCCCCCTCGTTCCCGGTGTGCTCGCGCCCCCTTTCCCGGCGTGCTTTTGGCCGGGAACTACCGGTAGTTCACGAACTGCAAGGCGACATCCAGATCGGCATTCTTGAGCAGCGAGATGACGGCCTGTAGGTCGTCGCGCTTCTTACTGCTCACTCGCAGTTCGTCGCCCTGGATCTGGGCCTTGACGCCCTTGGGGCCCTCGTCGCGGATCAGTTTGGAGATCTTCTTCGCATTCTCCTGGGAGATGCCCTGGACGAGGGTGCCTGTGATTTTGTACACCTTGCCGGAGGACTGCGGGTCGCCGGTCTCGAAGGCCTTCAGGGAGATATCGCGGCGAATCAGCTTCTCCTTGAACACCTCCAGCGCGGCCTTGACCCGGTCCTCCGATTCGGCCGACAGCACGATCTTCTCCTCGCCGGACCACTCGACGCTCGCACCGGTGCCGCGGAAGTCGTAGCGGGTGGTGAGCTCCTTCGCCGCCTGATTCAGCGCGTTGTCGACCTCCTGGCGATCGACCTTGCTCACGACATCGAATGACGAATCGGCCACCGTGCGCTCCTGTCTGAGATTGTGATTTCGGTCCGCTGAATTTCTACCCCGAACCGTCGACGCTAGTCCGGCGGGTGGCACGTGTTCAACGCGGTGGTGCGGCCGCACGCCGCCGCGCACGAGCCGTTCGCGCCCCGGCGCAACCATCGGTGGCCTGCTGGTTTGCGTCCGGGGGCCGTGGTCGTTGTATTCTGCTGTGCGCGCTGAGACAACGCGCGGCACGGCGGATTGCCCGAGTGGCCAAAGGGAGCTGACTGTAAATCAGCCGCGAAAGCTTCGGAGGTTCGAATCCTTCATCCGCCACGTAAGACCCCCGTAGGCAGAGCCTGCGGGGGTTTTTCGTTCAACCGCCGCGCGGGCGTGCCGGAAAGTGCCTTCTACCTGCCGGTTTGGTAACCGTGCGCTCAGGTGTGTAACCTCGTTCAAGGCTTCGGCGCCCCGGGTGCGAGCGATCGACACTCGGAGCGCGAGTAGCCGTGCCCCCTTAGCTCAGTCGGCAGAGCGTTTCCATGGTAAGGAAAAGGTCAACGGTTCGATTCCGTTAGGGGGCTCGCCGGATTGCCGGTGGTGGCCGACGGCATCTCCATGGCCCAGGCGCCATCGCAAGCCGAGCCCATGGCGGTGTAGCTCAGTCGGTAGAGCAAACGACTCATAATCGTTGTGTCGCCGGTTCAAGTCCGGCCATCGCTACAAAAACTGATACCTCCCGTCAGGTTGACCCGAAAGAAGGCATATCGTGGCCGCGAAGTCCACCGATGTCCGGCCAAAGATCACCTTGGCCTGCGAAGAGTGCAAGCACCGCAACTACATCACCAAGAAGAACCGGCGCAACGACCCGGACCGCCTCGAGCTGAAGAAGTTCTGCCCGAACTGCGGCACCCACCGGGCGCACCGCGAGTCTCGCTAACTCTCCGCGTGCGAGCTGCCGCGCCATCAGAAGCCGTTTCTACAGTGCCGGAGCAGGTCTAGCCGCTCCGGCACTTGGTGTAAGTGCGGTAGTGAGCGCTCCGCCGACTCCCGGTAGTGGGGTCAGATAGGGACAGCCTTCCGTGACAATCAACACCGGTACCGAAGTCGACACGAACGGACTCGCCGCCGAGGTGGACGGTGCGCCGCTCGATCCCGCCGCGCACGCGGCGTCGATGGTCGGCCATCACTACCGGGTCGACGACTACTACGAGGTCGGCCGCGAGAAGGTGCGTGAATACGCGCGCGCCGTGCAGGACTACCACCCCGTGCACTGGGACGAGAACGTCGCTCGGGAGTACGGCTACGACGGTCTCCTGGCGCCGCTGACCTTCATCTCCCTGGTCGGCATCCTGGCGCAGAGCAAGCTGTTCGAGAAGGTCGTCACCGGCTACGACCTGAGCCAGATCATGCAGGCCGACCAGACCCTGGAGTTCCACCGCCCGATCGAGGTCGGCGACCAGCTGGTCTGCGACGTCTACCTGCACTCGTTCCGGCAGGCGCCGGGCGGCGCCGACATGATCGTCACCAAGAACATCGTCACCTCGCGGGGTGAGCTGGTTCTCACCACGTATACGACCCTCGCCGGGCGCAGCGGCGTCGACATCGACCCGAACATCCGCGAGGTCGCCCGCAACGTCCTGATGCAGGGCGGCACCGCGTCGCCCGACCACCGCCCGCTGTCGAGCACGCCCGTCGTCATCGAGGCCGCCGATGAGGCCGCGGCCCCCGCCGCCGAGCCGAGCAAGTTCGCGCTCCGCTTCGACGACGTCGCCGAGGGCGACGAGCTGCCGTCGCGCACGGTCAAGCTCACCCGCGGCGATCTGGTCAACTACGCCGGCGTCTCCGGGGATCCGAACCCGATCCACTGGAGCGACGAGATGGTGAAGCGGGTCGGCCTGGACAACGTCGTCGCGCACGGCATGCTCACCATGGGTCTGGGCGGCGGCTTCGTCACCTCCTGGCTGGGTGACCCGGGCGCGGTGAAGGAATACAACGTCCGATTCACCAGCATGGTCTACGTGCCGGCGGACGCACCGGCCGAGATCGAGTTCACGGGCAAGGTCAAGTCGAAGGACCCGGAGACGCGCACCGCGGTCGTCGCGATCACCGCCAAGTCCGAGGGCCGCCGGATCTTCGGACGGGCCACGGCCACCGTGCAACTGGCGTGAGCGGTCAGGCCCGGAGGCGGCAGCGGAGCGTAACCACGGAGGGCCCCGCTCACGCCAGAGGGAATACTGCGTAGGGGAGGCGTCCGGACCCGATTGGCTATCCCGAGGATCGGTAACGTACACTCGGGTTTCTGGGGTCACCAGCCGCTGCGCGCTGCTCTGAGGGCTGGTTCCGGACGGGTAACCGTCGGGGCCTGCCGTCGCTGGAGCGGCGCGCGTGCTGTGTGATACCCCTGCACAACTGAAGAGAATCGTGCTGGATAAGCTAGAAGTCCAGCCGAAGGGGCGTAGCTCAATTGGCAGAGCAGCGGTCTCCAAAACCGCAGGTTGCAGGTTCAAGTCCTGTCGCCCCTGCACCGGATGCCAGCGACGAGAGAGGATCGACGTGGACGAGCGGGACAGTCGCCACGGCGCGCACGCGTCCGATGACGATGACACCGCCGCGGTGAGTCGCCCGAGCGGCAAGCGGTCGACTCGCCGGGCTCGCAGCACGTCGTCCGGACAGAGCGATACGGGCGCGGTAGCGACCATCGAGCGGTCCGACTCCGAGTCGCGCAAGGCGTCCAAAACGGACAAGAAGGCGCGGGGTTCGGCGAATCCGTTCAAGCGCCTGGTGAAGTTCCTGCGCGAGGTGGTCTCGGAACTCCGCAAGGTGATCTGGCCCAACCGCAAGCAGATGGTCACCTATACGAGCGTGGTCTTGGTGTTCGTGGTCTTCATGGTCGCGTACATCGCCGGGTTGGATGTGGCGTTCATCAAGGGTGTCAACTGGCTGTTCGGCTAGCTGACCCGCGGCGCCGGTACCCGTTCCCGGTAGTGCCCGATTCGCTCGGGCCGGGGCGGCACCATCCGCCGGATTCACCTCCGGCACGCAGAGGAAGTTAGTGACGACACAGGAAGCGAGTGCCCCAGTGAGCACCCCGGAGAACGGCACAACCGAAGAGTTCCCGGTCGAGGACGTGGTGGACGAGACCACCGCCGAGGCCGTCGAGGACTCCGCGGACTCCGCGCCGGCCGACGGCGGGGACGCTAGCACCGACGGCGAGAGCGAGAGCCCGGCAGAGCCCGAAGAGCCCGCCGACCCGGTCGCGGAGATGAAGGCCGCCCTGCGGCGCGCTCCCGGCGACTGGTACGTCGTCCACTCCTACGCCGGCTACGAGAACAAGGTGAAGGCCAACCTCGAGACCCGCGTGCAGAATCTCGGCCTCGAGGACTACATCTTCCAGGTCGAGGTCCCCACCGAGCAGGTCACCGAGATCAAGAACGGCCAGCGCAAGAACGTGCAGCGCAAGGTGCTGCCGGGCTACATCCTGGTGCGCATGGAGCTCAACGACGAGTCGTGGGGCGCGGTGCGCAACACCCCCGGCGTCACCGGATTCGTCGGCGCCACCTCGCGCCCGTCGCCGCTGACCATCGACGACGTGGTCAAGTTCCTGCTTCCCGCCGAGCAGCAGCAGAAGAAGCCCGCCGCCGCGGCGAACGCCTCCTCCTCCGCCGAGACCGCCACCGAGGTCGCCCCGAAGCCGGCCATCGAGGTCGATTTCGAGGTCGGCGAGTCGGTGACCGTCATGGACGGCCCGTTCGCGACGCTGCCGGCCAGCATCTCCGAGGTCAACGCCGAGCAGCAGAAGCTCAAGGTGCTGGTGTCGATCTTCGGTCGCGAGACCCCGGTCGAACTCGCGTTCACCCAGGTCGCGAAGATCTAAGGACTTCCGGGGCGCGCCCCGGAGCAGGCTTACGGGAATCCGTAAGGAACCGATACCAAGGAAGAAAGATGCCCCCCAAGAAGAAGAAGGTCTCCGGGCTCATCAAGCTCCAGATCCAGGCCGGCGCGGCCAACCCCGCCCCGCCCGTGGGTCCGGCGCTCGGTCAGCACGGCGTCAACATCATGGAGTTCTGCAAGGCGTACAACGCCGCGACCGAGTCGCAGCGTGGCAACGTCATCCCGGTCGAGATCACGGTCTACGAGGACCGCTCGTTCGACTTCAAGCTGAAGACTCCGCCCGCCGCCAAGCTGCTGCTGAAGGCCGCCGGTGTCCAGAAGGGTTCGCCGGAGCCGCACCGCAACAAGGTCGCCACGATCACCATGGACCAGGTCAAGGAGATCGCGAAGACCAAGCAGGAAGATCTGAACGCCAACGACATCGATCAGGCGGCGAAGATCATCGCGGGCACCGCTCGCTCGATGGGTATCACCATCTCCGAGTGATCCCGGCCAAAAGCGTGCCGGGAACACGGCGCGCGGGTGAAGTGGGAGGGACGGCCAGTCCCGGAAACCACGTCTGAACCACGAACAGGACAGAGAATCATGGCAAAACGAAGCAAGGCATACCTCGAGGCGGCCGCCAAGGTCGACCGCAACGAGCTGTACTCCCCGCTGGCCGCGACGCGGCTGGCGAAGGACACCTCCACCAAGAAGACCGACGCCACCGTCGAGGTCGCCGTCCGTCTGGGTGTCGATCCCCGCAAGGCCGACCAGATGGTGCGCGGCACCGTCAACCTGCCGCACGGCACCGGTAAGACCGCGCGCGTCATCGTGTTCGCCGCCGGTGAGAAGGCCGCCGAGGCCGAGGCCGCCGGCGCCGACGCCGTGGGCGCCGAGGACCTGATCGAGCGGATCCAGGGCGGCTGGCTCGACTTCGACGCCGCGATCGCCACCCCGGACCAGATGGCCAAGGTCGGCCGCATCGCGCGCGTGCTGGGCCCCCGCGGCCTCATGCCGAACCCGAAGACGGGCACCGTCACCACCGATGTGGTGAAGGCCGTCAACGAGATCAAGGGCGGCAAGATCAACTTCCGCGTCGACAAGCAGGCCAACCTTCACTTCGTGATCGGCAAGGCCTCCTTCGACGACAAGAACCTGGTGGAGAACTACGGCGCCGCCCTCGAGGAGATCCTGCGCCTCAAGCCCTCGACCGCGAAGGGCCGCTACGTCAAGAAGGTGACGATTTCGACGAACACCGGACCGGGCATCCCGGTGGACCCGAACCGCACCCGCAACCTCACCGAAGAGGATGCGTAAGTAGCGCAACAGGTTTCGAAGGGCCGGTACCCGATCGGGTGCCGGCCCTTCGGGTTTCCGCCCGCCCCCTCGTTTCCGGCACGCTTTTGGCCGGAATCTCCCGTGTGGATCCCGGCCAAAAGCGTGCCGGGAAATGCGTGGTCGAGCGGAGGCCGCGGTGGGCGCGGGACCCGTTTTGGCAGATGGGCCGGGGTTCCGCTATTCTGTAATACGGTCGTCGGCCAGTTCGGCGATCACCCCCATCGTTCTACCGAAGACCGTTGGTCGCTGCCCTCGGGCAGTCGAAGGTCCGGCGATATTGCCGGCGGCCCACGCAGGGAGGACCGAGGTAGGGAAATACGCGCGAGTTCGCTCGTGCCCATTTCTTGTGCGCCCCGGAACGCTCTGCGTCCGGGGCGTCAGCTTTGTCGCCGGGGCGACTCCTGCGGACGTCGGTAGTTCATACGGAACCGACCATCCAGAGAGGAGGCGAGTATGGCAATTCAGTGGAAGCACACGCAGGTCGACCAGATCACCGAGCGGTTCAAGGACTCCACTGCCACCGTGATCACGGAATACCGTGGTCTGTCGGTCGGCAAGCTCACCGAGCTGCGCCGGGCGCTGGGCGCTGATGCCACCTATACCGTCGCCAAGAACACCCTGGTCAAGCGTGCCGCCGCCGAGGCGGGCGTGGAAGGCCTGGATGACTTGTTCGTCGGTCCGACCGCCATCACCTTCATCAGCGGTGAGCCGGTCGAGGCAGCGAAGGCGCTGAAGACCTTCGCCAAGGAGAACAAGGCCCTCGTCATCAAGGGCGGCTACATGGACGGCGCGCCGCTGTCCGTGTCCGAGGTCGAGCGCATCGCGGACCTGGAGTCCCGCGAGGTGCTGCTGTCCAAGCTGGCGGGCGCCATGAAGGGCAACCTGACCAAGGCGGCCGGCCTGTTCGCCGCGCCGGCCGGCCAGGTGGTTCGCCTGTTCGCCGCGCTCGAGGACAAGAAGCGCGCCGAGGGTGGCGAAGCCGCCCCGGCCGCCGATGCCGAATAAGCCATTACCCCAACACAAGACATCTACCGAAAGGAAGCCATCATGGCCAACGTTGACGAGCTGCTCGAGACCATCGGCGGCATGACCCTGCTCGAGCTGTCGGACTTCGTCAAGAAGTTCGAGGAGAAGTTCGAGGTCACCGCGGCCGCTCCGGTCGCCGTCGCCGCTGTCGGCGCCGCGGGTGCCGCCCCGGCCGAGGCCGAGGCCGAGCAGGACGAGTTCGACGTCGTCCTCGAGGGCGCGGGCGACAAGAAGATCCAGGTCATCAAGGTCGTGCGCGAGATCGTGTCCGGCCTGGGCCTGAAGGAGGCCAAGGATCTGGTCGAGAGCGCCCCGAAGCCGATCCTGGAGAAGGTCGCCAAGGACGCTGCCGACGCCGCCAAGGCCAAGCTGGAAGAGGCCGGCGCCAAGGTGTCCGTCAAGTAAGACGGTCGCGTCTGTCCGGAGCGGGCGGTTCCCTCACGGGGCCGCCCGCTTCGGCGTTTCGGCACACCCGGCCCGGTCGCGTGGTGTTATGCGACAAAGTTTCTACCGGTGAGTCAGGTAGGGTGTCCGAGACAAGCGGCATGCGATACAGTGACCGCACCCCAGTGCGCCGCGTCACATCGCGCCGAATAGCTGTGACGTGTCCACGTGGGCGCTCGTCAGAAGAATTCGTGGAGGTTGGCGTGGGCGTCGAGGTCAGGACCGAAGGGGTCACCAAGTCTTTCGGTTCGCAGCGGATTTGGCAGGACGTCACGCTGACGCTGCCACCGGGGGAAGTCAGCGCGCTGCTCGGCCCCTCCGGTACCGGTAAGTCGGTCTTCCTGAAGTCGTTGATCGGCCTGCTGCGCCCCGAGCGCGGCTCGATCTTCATCGACGGCACGGATATCACGACGTGCTCGAACAAGGAGCTCTACGAGATCCGTAAGTTGTTCGGCGTTCTGTTTCAGGACGGCGCGCTGTTCGGGTCGATGAACCTGTTCGACAACGTGGCCTTCCCGCTGCGCGAGCACACCAAGAAGAGCGAATCCGAGATCAAGAAGATCGTCATGGAGAAGCTCGAGCTGACCGGTCTGCTCGGTGCGGAAGGCAAACTGCCGGGCGAGATCTCGGGTGGTATGCGCAAGCGCGCCGGCCTGGCCCGCGCCCTGGTGCTGGACCCGCAGATCATCCTCGTGGACGAGCCGGACTCCGGTCTGGATCCCGTGCGTACCACATACCTGTCGCAGCTGCTGATCGACATCAACGCGCAGATCGACGCGACGATCCTGATCGTCACGCACAACATCAACCTGGCTCGTACCGTGCCGGACAACATCGGCATGCTGTTCCGTCGTCAGCTGGTCATGTTCGGCCCGCGTGAGGTGCTGCTGACCTCGGAGGAGCCGGTGGTCAAGCAGTTCCTCAACGGCCGCATGGTCGGTCCGATCGGTATGTCGGAGGAGAAGGACGAGGCGCAGATGGCGCGCGAGCAGGCGCTCGCCGACGCCGGCCACCTCGACAACGGCGCCGACGAGATCGAGGGCATCATCCCGCAGATGAAGGCCACGCCCGGGATGCCCTTCCGTCAGGGCGTCGAGCGCCGTCGTCAGCGGGTCCTGGAGATCATGCACACCCTGCCGCACGCGGCCCAGGTGGCGATCCAGGAATCCCTGGCCGAGAACGGCGATACACAAGTTCTGCCCGCCTACACCGGCAACACTCCGGAATATCAGGGCGGCGCGTACGACACCACTGTGCGTCATAACCCAACCAACGGGTAACATACGCGATCGTGAATCAAACCCTGACGCGGCTGCGCACCTCGGTCGAGTCGGGTTTTGCCCAGGCGGGCAACATATTTGCGCTGCTCATCAGTGTTGCGCGCAAGACGTTCGTCCGGCCTTTCCAGTGGCGTGAGTTCATCGAGCAGTCGTGGTTCATCGCGAGCGTCTCGATCCTCCCCGCCGCGCTGGTGGCAATCCCGTTCGGCGCCGTTGTGGCTTTGCAGACCGGTTCACTGATCAAGCAGCTCGGTGCCGAGTCGTTCACCGGCGCAACCAGTGTGCTGGCAACCGTGCAGCAGGCCGCCCCCGTCGTGACCGCGTTGATCATCGCGGGCGCGGCGGGCTCGGCCGTCGCGGCCGATCTGGGCTCGCGGACCATCCGCGAGGAGATCGACGCGATGGAGGTGCTCGGCATCGACCCGGTGCAGCGGCTGGTGGTGCCGCGCGTACTCGGCATGATGCTGGTCGCGGTACTCCTCAACGGTCTGGTCTCGGTGGTCGGCATCGCCGGCGGCTACGGCTTCAACGTGCTGCTGCAGGGCGGCACCCCGGGGTCCTACCTGGCCTCGTTCTCGGCGCTGGCCCAGCTGCCCGACCTGTGGATCGGCGAGATCAAGGCCCTCATCTTCGGCCTGATCGCCGGTGTCATCGCGGCCTACAAGGGTTTGCATCCGAAGGGGGGACCGAAAGGAGTGGGTGACGCGGTGAACCAGTCCGTGGTGATCACCTTCCTGGTGCTCTTCTTCGTCAATCTCGTTCTGACGTTGGTGTACCTGCAGGTCGTCCCCGCCAAGGGCTCCTGATGGTCGTCGCGCAGCGCTCCCCGAGCCTCGTGAGAGGTGTGCGGCGGGTCGGTAAGGCCTTACGCGGGCCGGTCGACGTCATCGACCGCGCCGGCGACCAGATGTCGTTCTACTCCAAGGCGATCGCGTGGATTCCGCGCACCTTGGTGCACTACCGCAAAGAGGTCATGCGGCTGCTGGCCGAAGTGACCTTCGGTTCCGGCGCCCTGGCCGTCATCGGCGGCACCATCGGCGTGGTCGTCATGATGTCGGCCTCGGTGGGTGTGGTCGTCGGCCTGCAGGGCTTCAAGGCCCTCGACGCGCTCGGCAGCGGTGTGCTGACCGGCTTCCTCACCGGCTACATCAACACCCGCGAGCTGGCCCCGCTGGTCGCGGCGCTGGCCCTGTCGGCGACGGTCGGCTGTGGTTTCACCGCCCAGCTGGGCGCGATGCGCATCTCCGAGGAGATCGACGCGCTCGAGGTGATGGCGGTGCCGGGCGTGCCGTTCCTGGTGACCACCCGCGTCATCGCCGGATTCACCGCGGTGATCCCGCTCTACATCGTCGGCCTGCTGGGCACTTTCGTGGCGTCGCGGCAGATCAGCGTGTGGTTCAACGGCCAATCCAGCGGATCGTACGACCACTATTTCAGTTTGTTCCTGCCACCCGAGGACGTGTTGTATTCGTTCCTCAAGGTGCTGGTCTTCGCCTTCGTAGTGATCTTGATCCACTGCTACTACGGGTTCAACGCCACCGGTGGCCCGGCCGGCGTCGGCGTGGCCGTGGGCCGCGCGGTGCGCGCGTCGATCGTGCTGATCAACATCCTCGATTTCTTCCTGTCCCTGGCGATCTGGGGAACGACTACGACGGTTCGGGTGGCCGGATGAACGGGGTGCAGTTGTGGCGCTCCACCGAGAAGGTGCGGGTCCGCACCCTCGGAGTGCTGTTCTTCGTGGTGATGGCGCTGTTCCTGGGGACCACGATCGCGGCCTACAACAAGGTGTGGGTCAAGACCGTGAAGGTCGACCTGATCACCGACACCGTCGGGAACGCGTTGACGCGCAACGCGGATGTGAAGGTCCGCGGCGTCACCGTCGGCGAGGTCCGCTCGAGCGAGTCCACCGGCGGCAAGGTGACGCTGCACCTGGCGCTGAATCCGGATCAGGCCCAGGTGATCCCGTCCAACGTGACCGCGCGGCTGCTGCCCAAGACGCTGTTCGGCGAGCGCTACGTGGAGCTGGTCTGGCCCGAGCAGCCCAGCGGGCAGCCGCTGAAAGGCGGCATGACCCTGCAGCAGGACGCCAGCGGTAACGCGGTCGAGGTCAGCCAGCTGCTCGATACGGTGCTGCCGCTGCTGCAGGCGATTCCGCCGCAGTACCTGGCCTCCACCCTCGGCGCGCTGTCGCAGGCGCTCGGCGGACAGGGCGAGGAGCTCGGCCACACCATCGACCGGCTCGACAGCATCTTCCGCGATATCAACAGCGTGATGCCGACCCTGCAGGACGACATCCGGCAGTTCGCCACGGTGGCCGACACCTATTCGGACGCCCTGCCGCAGCTGGTCGACGCCTTCGACAACCTGCGCACGCTCAACGCCACGGTCGTGCAGAAGCGTTCGCAGCTCGACACGCTCTATTCGGTGCTGACGCCCACTTCGGCGCAGACGGCCGACTTCCTGGTGGCCAACCGCGACAACATCATCGACGTCGCCGCGGACTCGCGCACCGCGCTGGAACTGCTGGGCACCTATTCGCCCACCTTCGCCTGCACGTTCAAGAATTTCGCGCAGCTCAAGCCGCGCATCGACGACATCTTCGGCAAGGGCACCGACACGCCCGGTTCGCGGGTGTCGATCTCGCTCACCAATACGCGCGGCAAGTACCTGCCCAACCAGGACGAGCCGCGCTGGCTGGATCAGCGTCCGCCGGTGTGCTTCCCCGAATACCCGAACGGCGTCGATTCCGGCCAGTACCCGACCGGTTCGGGCAACGACGGTTCGTACCAGCCGCCCAGCCGCAACCCGGGTGATCAGAACATCGGCCACGTGCCGCCGGCGCAGTTCTCGGTGTACGGAGCCGGGACGCCGACGATGACGGGTTCCCCGGCCGAACAGCAGACGCTGGGCGCGATCTACGGTGCGGCCAACGGCGTCACGCCGGATCAGGTGCCGAGCTGGGTGTCCCGGATCGGCGCGCCGGCACTGCGCGGAAGCGAGGTGAGTGTGAAATGAGCGGGCCCTTACGCGGTCTGGGCGGGCCGCTGACCAAGCTCGCCGTCTTCATCGTGGTGACGCTGCTCGCGACGGCGCTGCTGGGCGTCACGATCGCCAACTACTCCGGCGGCGGCACCGAATTCAAGGCCCGCTTCAGCGATGTCACATCGCTGAACTCGGGTGACGAGGTGCGCATCGCCGGCGTGCGCGTCGGCAAGGTGACCAAGGTCGCGGTGGTCGGCCACAACCAGGCCGAGGTGAAATTCGAGCTGACCGACCGGGATTGGCTGCCGGCCTCGACCACCGCCACCATCCGCTTCCGCAACCTCGTCGGCCAGCGCTATATCGCGCTGGAGCAGGGCACCGGGCTGCAGGGCCGCAAACTCAGCAAGGGCGGGACGATCCCGCTCGACCGGACCAAGCCGGCGCTGAATCTGACCACGCTGTTCAACGGCTTCCGCCCGCTGTTCCAGACGCTGTCCGCCGAGGACGTCAACAAGCTGTCGTACGAGATCATCCAGGTGTTCCAGGGCGAGTCCGGGACCATCAAGGATCTGGTCTCGAATACCGCGAGCCTGACCAACAAGATCGCCGACAAGGACGCGGTGATCGGCGAGATCGTGAAGAACCTGAATGCCGTGCTGGATTCGATCAATTCGCGCGACGGGCAGCTCAACGATCTGATCATCAATACCGAGGCGCTGGTCAGCGGGCTGAACGCCGAGCGGGGCACGATCGGCTCGGCCGTCCAGTCGCTGGGCAACCTGGCCTCGGCCACCGCCGACCTGCTGGTGCCCACGCGGCCGACCCTGCAGGGGTCGATCGCCGGTTTGAACCAGCTGACCGGGACCCTCAACGACCGCTCGGACGATGTCAACGAGGGACTGACCAACCTGCCGATCAAGATGGAGAAGCTGGGCCGCGCCGCGAGTTACGGCTCCTGGTTCCAGTTCTATCTGTGCGGTATCGACATCGTGGCCGGTCCGGGCACGAAGGACGCGCCGCAGCTGAACCTGCCGGCCGCCATCACGGATCTGCCGACGGTGAACCAGCCGCTGTACACGAATCCGGCGCCGCGTTGTCACGGAAAGGGTGGCCGCTGATGGACGACCACCAACTGATGGGGAGGCGCAGCCCCGCCTTCATGGGCGGGCTGGGCCTGTTCCTGGTGCTGCTGATGACCGTGTCGGTGTTCTTCCTGGACCGGCTGCCGATCATCGGCGCCGGCACCAAGTACACCGCCGAATTCTCCGAGGCCGCGGGCCTGAAGAAGGGTAACGAGGTCCGCATAGCCGGGGTGAAGGTCGGCGCGGTGGCCGATGTGACCCTCGACGGCGACCGGGTGGTCGTGGCCTTCCGCACCAAGGACGCCTGGATCGGCGATTCGACCACCGCCTCCATCCAGATCAAGACGCTGCTGGGGCAGAAGTACCTGGCTCTGGATCCGAAGGGTTCGCACGTCGCCGATCCGTCGAAGCGGATCCCGTTGTCGCGCACCGTTTCTCCGTACGACGTCACCGAGGCGTTCCAGGACGCGGCCAAGGAGATCGGGCAGACCGACACCGCGCAGCTGGCCACCAGCATGCGGGTGCTGTCGGAGGCGTTCTCCGGGACGCCGCCGGAGATCCGCGGCGCCATCGACGGCGTCGGCCGGCTGTCGGAGACCCTGGCCAAGCGCGACGAGCAGCTCAAGCAGCTGTTCGCCGCGACGAACAAGACGACCAAGGTGCTCGCCGACCGCAACGCCGAATTCGAGAAGCTACTGGCCAACGGCGGGGAGCTGCTGGCGGAGCTGAACGTGCGCCAGCAGGCGATCTCGCAGCTGCTCACGGGCGCCAAGACGGTGGCCGCCGAGCTGACCGCGCTGGTGCACGACAACGAGGAACAGATCGGCCCGGCGCTGACGAACCTCAAGAAATCCATCGATATGTTGAACGACAACCAGCAGAACATCTCCAAGACGCTGACGCTGGCGGCGCCGTTCTACGGCCTGTACGCGAGCGTGCTCGGCACCGGGCGCTGGTTCGACGCGGTGATCGTCAACCTGACGCCGCCGGCGCTGCCGGAGATCCCGGGTGATCGTCCGCCGATCCGGAATCTGGGAGGCAACTGATGGCCCGCCGCGATCCGATGACCGCGTTCCGGCAGGCCGGGCGCGGGACCAAGATGCTCATCGCCGGCGGTATGGCCGCGGTGGTCGTCGTGGCCGGTGTGCTGTGGTGGATGTTCGACCACTACAACACCACCAAGATCACCGCGTACTTCGACAAGTCGATCGGCATCTACCAGGGTTCGGAAGTGCGCATCCTGGGCGTGCCGGTGGGCAAGGTCGATTCGGTCGAGCCGGTCGGCGAGCAGGTGAAGGTGACCATGCAGGTCGACCGGAAGTACGACATTCCGGCCGACGCCAAGGCCGCGCAGATCACCCCGTCGGTGGTGTCCGACCGCTACATCCAGCTCACGCCCGTCTACAAGGGCGGTCCGAAGATGCCGCGCACCGCGACGATTCCGAAGGAGCGCACCGCGACTCCGGTCGAGGTCGACCGGCTGTACAAATCCATCGCGCAGCTGTCGGACGCGCTGGGTCCCGAGGGCGCCAACAAGGACGGCGCGCTGAACGATCTGGTGCGCTCGTCGTCGGCGAATCTGGCCGGTAACGGTGAGGCGCTGGGCAACAGCCTGGCGCAGCTGTCGCACGCGGCGCGCTACCTGTCCGACGCGCGCGGCGACATCTTCGACACCATCAAGAACCTGCAGATCTTCGTGCGCATGCTCGCCGAGAACGACGCGCAGGTCCGGCAGTTCAATACGCAGCTGGCGGATCTGGCGGGATTCCTCGCCGACGAACGCCAGAACCTCGGGCAGGCCCTGAACCTGCTGTCGGTCGGGCTCGGTGACGTGGCCCGATTCGTCGACAACAACCGGGATCTGATCGCGGACAACGCCGAGGCGCTGACCCACCTCACCCAGACCCTGTCCGACCAGCGCCAGGACGTGGCCAACCTGTTGCCGGTGCTGCCGCTGGCGCTGAGCAACCTGATCAACGTGCACAACGGCGAATCCGGCACGCTCGATATGCGCGCCAACTTCACCGATCTGCAGAATCCGTTCGGCGCGGTCTGCAAGATGCTCGACCTCGGCCAATTGCGGCCCGGGGACCCGAAATTCGACGCCATCAGCAGGCAGATGCGCCCGATCCTGGATCAGTGCAAGACGATCACCGACCAGGTCAAACAGGGTGTTGTCACCCCGTCGCTGATCCTGCCGTTCGGCATCCTCTCGGGTGAGAACGAGCAGCGCGCCCCCGTGCCCGGCACCGTCCCGGGCACCCCGTCGAACCAGCTGCCGCCGTCCCAGCAGGAAGGTGGTCCGCGATGAGTGCCGTTGCGGGATTCCGGCCGAAAGCGCGCCGGAAAAAGGGCGGCAGGGCGCGAGGTTTCGCCGCGGCCGCGGTGATCGGCATCTCGGCCGTGCTGGTGAGTTCCTGTGCCTCCGACGGCATCTACAGCGTGGCGCTGCCCGGCGGGGCGGACATCGGTGACAACCCGATGCGCATCGACGTGCGGTTCGACGATGTGCTCGACCTGGTGCCGCAGTCGGCGGTGAAGGTGGACGGTGTGGCCGTCGGGCGCGTCGACAAGATCGATGTGGCGGCCGACGGCTGGACCGCGAGCGTGCACACGCTGGTCAATTCGTCGGTGAAGCTGCCCGCCAACGCGCTTGCCGAGGTGAAGCAGTCCAATCTGCTGGGCGAGAAGTTCGTGGAACTCACCGCGCCCAAACAGGATCCGTCCGCCGACCAGCTGAGGGACGGCGCGGTCATCCCGGTCGAGCGCACCCGGCACGCCACCGAGGTCGAGCAGGTGCTCGGCGCGCTGTCGCTGCTGCTCAACGGCGGTGGCGTGGCACAGCTGCAGCCGATCGTGGTGGAGCTGAACAAGGCGCTCTCGGGCCGCGAGGACAAGGTCCGCTCGCTGCTGGACCAGGCCGACACCCTCATCACCGGCCTGAATCAGCAGGTCGATGACATCCAGCACGCGCTGGACGGGCTGGGCACGCTCTCGACGCGGGTCGGCCAGCAGACCGAGCAGATCGGCAAGATCCTCGACGAGCTGCCCGCCGGCGTGAAGGTGCTCAACGAACAGCGCCCGCAGCTGATCGGACTGCTGCAACAGCTGGATCGAGTGGGCCAGGCCGGATTCGACGTGCTCGACAAGTCCAACGCGAACCTGATCCGCGACCTGCAGGCGCTGCGCCCGACCCTCCAGGAGCTGGGCCGCTCGGCGCCGGACCTGGTGACGGCGTTCCCGCTGATCCCGACCTATCCGTTCCCGGACGAGGCGATCAAGTCCGCCATCGGCGGCTCGGTGAACACCTGGCTGTCGGTGGACTTGCAGATCGGCACCACGCTGTCGAATCTCGGTGTGGGCAAACAGGATCCGGTCTACATCCCGCCGCCCTACGGCCCGCCGGTGCCGGTGAATCCGAGCAACCCGTATTACAACGGCAACGGTCCGCGGCCCGGGTGGCCGACGGTGTCGCTGCTGCCGCTGCCGCCGACCGTCGTCGCTCCGGCCGACGGTCGACCGGGTGACCCGATCGGCTCGATCCTGGAGCAGTTGGGAGTGAAGCCGCGGTGAGGACAACGAGACAGCACCCCCGGGCGACGGCGCCGAGCGTTGGCGAGGTGACGTCGTGAGTAAATTGGTGCGGTACCAGCTGATCGCGTTCGCCGTGATCGCGGTGGTCGGCGTGGTGTTCGTCGGCGGCAAGTACATCAAGCTCGACCACATGCTGGGCTTCGGCCAGTACGACGTGCGGGTGAAGATGAAGGAGACCGGCAACCTGTCCAAGGGCGCGGAGGTCACCTACCGGGGCGTCCCGGTCGGGCGCGTCGGCGCGCAGGACATCACCCCCGACGGGGTGGTCGTCCACCTCGAGATGGATTCGGGCAAGCCGAAGGTGCCGCAGACCGCGAAGGCCTCGGTTGCCAACCGGTCGGCGATCGGCGAGCAGTTCGTCGACCTGGTTCCGTCTACCTCCGGCGGCCCGTACCTGAAGGACGGGTCGGTGATCGACGGCGCCGAGATCCCGATCCGGGTGGAGGACCTGCTGGCCAGCGTCAACCACTTCGCGAGCACCACCGATCTGCGGGCCCTCTCCAGCACCGTCACCGAACTGGGCACGGCGCTCGACGGCCAGGGCGACAACCTGCGCATCCTCATCGACTCGCTGAACAAGTTCAGCCAGACCGGTGTCGAGGCGATGCCCCAGACCCTCGACCTGATCCGCGACGCGCAGACGGTGCTCGGCACGCAGAGCGAGCAGTCGCCCGCGATCCGCCGGTTCAGCGACGGCCTGGACAAGCTGGCGATCCAGTTGCGCGCCAACGATCCCGACATCCGCCGGCTGATCGGCACGGGCGCCGACGCGGGCAACGCGATCGGGAATCTGCTGACCCAGAGCGCCGACCCGCTGACCAAGGATCTGACCAACCTGCGGTCGCTGCTGCTGGCGGTCTCGCCGAAGTACTACGCGCTGGCGCCGCTGGTGCAGATGCTGCCGCTGCTGTCGATCGGCGGCTCGGCCACCGCGCCCGGCGACAACACCAGCCACTTCGGCCTGGTGCTGGAGGTCAACAACCCGCCCGCCTGCACCGTCGGCTACGAGGGCACCCAGCGGATCCTCGAACAGATGAAGGCGCAGAACCCCAACTTCGACGACACCCGCGACGACTTCCCGTTCAACACGGACGCGAAATGCACTGTGCCGTTCGGGAATCCGACCGCGGTACGCGGTGGTGAGCGCGCGGATCTGGCCGATCCGAGCGTGCAGCAGCCGTGGGATTCGACGCCGAAGACCGACCCGGAGAAGCTGAACCTGAATCCGGTTGCCGCCCAGTTGGCTCCCCTCATCGGGGTGACCCCGAAGCGGTGACGGCGGGCACAGCTCCGACCCGGGTCTATGAACCCGGAAAACCGACGACGCTAGGGTGTCGCTGTGAGTTCTGATCTGACCACCCCGCCGGCGCAGCCCGCGCCGGAGCCCGCCACCGCGGACGCCCCGCCGACTGCGGAACGCCCGGCCGATGCCGCCTCGCGCGGACGGCTGCGGACGGTGATCACCGCAGTAGCTGCGGTGTGGCTGGTCGTGGCGGTGGTCGCGGCCGCCTGGCTCGGCGGGGGATGGGTGCGCGCGGCGCTGTTCACCGACGGCCCGCGCGCCGACGCCCGCGACACCGCGCTGGATTCGGCGCGGCAGGCCGCGATCAACCTGTCCTCGATGAATCCGGACAACGTCGACGGCTCGATCGATCTGATGAAGTCGTCGATGACCGGGGACATGCTGGCCCAGCTCGACCAGAACCGCGACCGCATCAAGCAGGCCGCGCAGAACTCCAAGACCAAGATCGAGGCCAAGGTGCTGGGCGCCTCGCTGAACTCGCTGAACAGCGAGCGCGACAAGGCCTCGGCGATCGTGGTCCTGCAGCTCACCCAGACCGCGCCGAATGTGCCGGTGCAGTCCTTCCGGGCCACCTGGACGCTTGATATGGCCAAGGCGGGTGACGACTGGAAGACCGAGCAGGCGAATTCGCTCGGGCAGATGGTCCCGCTGAACGCGCCCGAGATGACCGGCGCCCCCGGCCAGCCCGCCCCCGGCCCCAACCCCGCGCCTGCTCCCGGCGACACCCCCGCGCCGCCCGCGCCGGGCCAGCCGGGATCGTAGGAGGTAGACGTATGAACTCGCGCCGACCCGTCAACAAGGTCTCCAACCGCCTCCGGCCGACCGAGGGGGCTCCCAAGAAATCGGAAGGCTCCGAGCGGCCCGCCCGCCAGGGCGCCGTGGCCGCCCGTCGCGCCAAGCGTGCGGGTGGTGAATCCCGTTCCACGCGTTCCACGTCCGATACGCCGGCCCGGTCTGTAGCCGGAGTGTCGTCCACCCGCCCCGCCCCTGCCGCCCCCGAAACCTCTTTTTTCCGGCGCGTTTTTGGCCGGAACCCCTCGAAAACGAGTGGGCTTCGGTCGTCGTGGGGCCTGGCGGCTGGGCTGCTGGTGGCGGCTGTGCTGTTGAGTGCGTTCGCGGTGGTGGCGTTCTTCCGGCCGGGGGTGGCGGATGGGAACGAGGCGTTCGTCGATACGGAGGCGACGCAGGAGGTGACCGCGGCGGCCGATCACGCGCTGAAGACGGTCTACTCCTACGACGTCAAGACCGTGGGCGGCTACAAGGACGCCGTGCACCAGGTCGTGACGGGCAAGATGCGCGGTGACTTCGACAAGTTCGCCGACACCACCGTCTCCGCCATCCAGCAGGCCCAGTCGACCGCGCAAGCGACTCCGGAACCGATCGGTGTGACTTTGCTCACCGGTGATCGCGCCGAGTTGCTGGTGAACCTGACGGTGAGCGCGACCAAGAACAATGTCCCGCAGGAGAGCGCCTCGGGGCCGGTGGTCCTCCACATGCAGAAGATCGACGGCCACTGGCTGGCCAGTGAAATCACCGACCGCTGAGCTAACGACTGGCAATCTCCACAGCTCAGCGGTCGATTCACCAGGGCGGTAGGGGAGTTCGAAGCGGGGTCAGCAGGGGATTTGCCGCCTCCTACACTTGACGAGTTTCGTCCGACCCGTCACGCTATTCACAACAGCGGCAGCTGTCACAGGGCCTGGGGCCCGGGTGGACGCGCCGCCGAGGGCCCGCTCGCAGCCAGCGGAAAACGGGTCCCGGCGCGCCAGCCGTCCGAAACGTGGTTCGGATGGTACTTTGACACCCCTTCTGTAAGGGTGTAGGTTAGGTCTTTGCGCTGGCTGCCTCCTGTCCTTACCTTGATCGCATCTACGAAAGTTCCACCGTCGAGGTGTTACTTCCGTTTTTTGCTGTTCGGGTTTCGTTCGGGTTGTGACCAGCGGAATTCGTAGCAAAGACAAGCGACGGTCGCTGTGGTGTCACGTACGTACTGGCACCACCGCGGCCCGCGTGAGGTGCTGGAAGGACGCATCTTGGCAGTCTCCACCCAGACCAAGGCCGGTATCCCCGGAGCCCCGAAGCGGGTGTCTTTCGCGAAGATCCGCGAGCCCTTGGAGGTTCCGGGTCTTCTCGATCTACAAACCGAATCGTTCGCCTGGCTGATCGGCTCACCGGACTGGCGGGAACGGGCTAGCGCCCGCGGCGACGTCAGTCCCGTCGGCGGGCTCGAGGAGGTGCTCGAGGAGCTCTCCCCGATCGAGGACTTCTCGGGATCGATGTCCCTGTCCTTCTCCGATCCACGCTTCGAAGAGGTCAAAGCCTCCATCGAGGAGTGCAAGGACAAGGATATGACCTACGCGGCGCCGTTGTTCGTGACCGCGGAGTTCATCAACAACAACACCGGTGAGATCAAGTCGCAGACGGTTTTCATGGGTGATTTCCCGATGATGACCGACAAGGGCACGTTCATCATCAACGGCACCGAGCGTGTGGTGGTGTCGCAGCTGGTGCGTTCGCCGGGTGTGTACTTCGACGAGTCGATCGACAAGACCACCGAGAAGCTGCTGCACAGCGTTCGCGTGATCCCGTCGCGCGGCGCGTGGCTCGAGTTCGACGTCGACAAGCGCGACACGGTCGGCGTGCGTATCGACCGCAAGCGTCGCCAGCCGGTCACCGTGCTGCTGAAGGCGCTGGGCATGACGACCGAGGAGATCGCCGAGCGCTTCGGTTTCTCCGAGATCATGATGTCCACGCTGGAGAAGGACAACACCGCCGGTCAGGACGAGGCGCTGCTGGACATCTACCGCAAGCTGCGTCCGGGCGAGCCGCCGACCAAGGAGTCCGCGCAGACCCTGCTGGAGAACCTGTTCTTCAAGGAGAAGCGCTACGACCTGGCCCGCGTCGGCCGCTACAAGGTCAACAAGAAGCTGGGCGTGAACGCGGGCGAGCCGGTCACCGGTTCGGTGCTGACCCGCGAGGACATCGTCGCCACCATCGAGTACCTGGTCCGCCTGCATCAGGGCGACCGGGAGATGACCGTTCCCGGCGGCGTCGAGGTCGGCGTCGAGGTCGACGACATCGATCACTTCGGTAACCGTCGCCTGCGCACCGTCGGCGAGCTGATCCAGAACCAGATCCGGGTCGGCCTGTCGCGCATGGAGCGCGTCGTGCGCGAGCGCATGACGACGCAGGACGTCGAGGCCATCACGCCGCAGACCCTGATCAACATCCGTCCCGTCGTGGCGGCGATCAAGGAGTTCTTCGGCACCTCGCAGCTGTCGCAGTTCCTGGACCAGAACAACCCGCTGTCGGGTCTGACCCACAAGCGCCGCCTGTCGGCGCTGGGCCCGGGTGGTCTGTCCCGCGAGCGCGCCGGCCTGGAAGTCCGCGACGTGCACCCCTCGCACTACGGCCGCATGTGCCCGATCGAGACGCCGGAAGGCCCGAACATCGGCCTGATCGGCACCCTGTCGGTGTACGCGCGGGTGAACCCGTTCGGCTTCATCGAGACGCCGTACCGCAAGGTGACCGACGGCCGGGTGAGCGACGAGGTCGTCTACCTGACCGCCGACGAGGAGGACCGCCACGTCCGCGCCCAGGCCAACTCGGCCGTAGACGCGGACGGCAACTTCCTCGACGACCGCGTGCTCGCCCGCCGCGGCAACGAGGAGATGGAGTTCGTCTCCCCGCGCGAGGTCGACTACATGGACGTCTCGCCGCGCCAGATGGTGTCGGCCGCGACGGCGATGATCCCGTTCCTCGAGCACGACGACGCCAACCGTGCCCTCATGGGCGCGAATATGCAGAAGCAGGCCGTGCCGCTGATCCGCGCCGAGTCGCCGCTGGTCGGCACGGGCATGGAGCTGCGCGCGGCGGTCGACGCCGGCGATATGGTCGTGAACGAGAAAGCCGGTGTGGTGGAGGAGGTTTCGGCCGACTACATCACCGTCATGCACGACGACGGCACCCGCCGCAGCTACCGCATGCGGAAGTTCTCGCGCTCCAACCAGGGCACCTGCGCCAACCAGCGTCCGATCGTGGACGAGGGTCAGCGCGTGGAGCACGGTCAGGTGCTGGCCGACGGTCCGTCCACCGAGAACGGTGAGATGGCGCTCGGCAAGAACCTGCTCGTCGCCGTCATGCCGTGGGAGGGCCACAACTACGAGGACGCGATCATCCTGTCGCAGCGCCTCGTGGAGGAGGACGTCCTCACCTCGATCCACATCGAGGAGCACGAGATCGACGCCCGCGACACCAAGCTCGGCGCCGAGGAGATCACCCGCGACATCCCGAACGTCTCCGACGAGGTCCTCGCCGACCTCGACGAGCGCGGCATCGTGCGGATCGGTGCCGAGGTCCGCGACGGTGACATCCTGGTCGGCAAGGTCACGCCGAAGGGCGAGACCGAGCTGACCCCGGAGGAGCGCCTGCTGCGCGCGATCTTCGGCGAGAAGGCCCGCGAGGTCCGCGACACGTCGCTCAAGGTGCCGCACGGTGAGTCCGGCAAGGTCATCGGCATCCGGGTGTTCTCCCGCGATGACGACGACGATCTGCCTCCCGGTGTCAACGAACTCGTCCGCGTCTACGTTGCCCAGAAGCGCAAGATCCAGGACGGTGACAAGCTCGCCGGCCGCCACGGCAACAAGGGCGTCATCGGCAAGATCCTCCCCAAGGAGGACATGCCGTTCCTGCCCGACGGGTCGCCGGTCGACATCATCCTGAACACCCACGGTGTGCCGCGTCGTATGAACATCGGCCAGATCCTGGAAACCCACCTCGGGTGGGTCGCCAAGGCCGGCTGGAAGGTCGAGGGCAATCCGGAGTGGGCGAAGGACCTGCCGGAGGAGATGTGGGGCCAGGAGCCCGATACCAACATCGCCACCCCGGTGTTCGACGGCGCCCAGGAGGACGAGCTGACCGGTCTGCTCGGGTCCACCCTGCCCAACCGTGACGGTGAGGCGATGGTGAACGCCGACGGTAAGGCGGTGCTGTTCGACGGTCGTTCCGGCGAGCCGTTCCCGTACCCGGTGGCGGTGGGCTACATGTACATCCTGAAGCTGCACCACCTGGTGGACGACAAGATCCACGCGCGCTCGACGGGCCCGTACTCGATGATCACACAGCAGCCGCTGGGTGGTAAGGCGCAGTTCGGTGGTCAGCGCTTCGGTGAGATGGAGTGCTGGGCCATGCAGGCCTACGGCGCCGCCTACACCCTGCAGGAACTGCTGACCATCAAGTCCGACGACGTGGTGGGCCGCGTGAAGGTGTACGAGGCGATCGTCAAGGGCGAGAACATCCCGGAGCCGGGCATTCCCGAGTCCTTCAAGGTGCTCCTCAAGGAGCTCCAGTCGCTGTGCCTCAATGTCGAGGTGCTGTCGTCCGACGGCGCGGCCATCGAGCTGCGCGAGGGCGAGGACGAGGACCTGGAGCGCGCCGCGGCGAACCTGGGAATCAACCTGTCCCGCAACGAGGCTGCGACCGTAGACGATCTGGCGCAGTGAGCCGATTCGGTCCCCGAGGGCGTATTGCCCTCGGGGGCGGTGGAACTAGCGAATTTTGCTCGAAACTCAACCCGAACAGGGGAAAGGAAGTTACGTGCTAGACGTCAACTTCTTCGATGAACTCCGGATCGGCTTGGCTACCGCCGAAGACATTCGCAATTGGTCTTACGGTGAGGTCAAGAAGCCGGAGACCATCAACTATCGCACGCTCAAGCCGGAGAAGGACGGCTTGTTCTGCGAGAAGATCTTCGGTCCCACCCGGGACTGGGAGTGCTACTGCGGCAAGTACAAGCGCGTGCGCTTCAAGGGCATCATCTGCGAACGCTGTGGTGTCGAGGTGACGCGCGCCAAGGTGCGCCGCGAGCGGATGGGCCACATCGAGCTGGCCGCTCCGGTCACCCACATCTGGTACTTCAAGGGTGTGCCGAGCCGGCTCGGCTACCTGCTGGACCTGGCGCCGAAGGATCTCGAGAAGATCATCTACTTCGCCGCGTACGTGATCACCACCGTCGACGACGATCTGCGCCACAACGAGCTGTCCACGCTCGAGGCGGAGATGGAGGTCGAGAAGAAGGCCGTCGCCGATCAGCGCGACGCCGATCTCGAGGCTCGTGCCCAGAAGCTCGAGGCCGACATCGCCGAGCTGGAGGCCGAGGGCGCCAAGTCCGACGTCCGCCGCAAGGTGAAGGACGGCGGCGAGCGTGAGATGCGCCAGCTGCGCGACCGGGCCCAGCGCGAGCTGGACCGGCTCGACGAGATCTGGAGCACCTTCACCAAGCTGGCTCCCAAGCAGCTGATCGTGGACGAGGTGCTCTACCGCGAGCTGCAGGACCGCTACGGCGAGTACTTCACCGGTGCGATGGGCGCCGAGGCCATCCAGAAGCTCATGCAGAACTTCGACATCGAGGCCGAGGCCGAGAACCTGCGTGAGACCATCCGGACGGGCAAGGGGCAGAAGAAGCTTCGCGCCCTCAAGCGCCTGAAGGTCGTCGCCGCGTTCCAGACCAACGGCAACTCGCCGATGGGCATGGTGCTCGACGCCGTTCCGGTGATCCCGCCGGAGCTGCGGCCGATGGTGCAGCTGGACGGTGGCCGCTTCGCGACCTCCGACCTGAACGACCTGTACCGCCGCGTCATCAACCGCAACAACCGCCTCAAGCGACTGATCGATCTGGGCGCGCCCGAGATCATCGTCAACAACGAGAAGCGGATGCTGCAGGAGTCGGTGGACGCCCTGTTCGACAACGGCCGTCGTGGCCGGCCGGTCACCGGTCCCGGTAACCGTCCGCTCAAGTCGCTGTCGGATCTGCTCAAGGGTAAGCAGGGCCGCTTCCGGCAGAACCTGCTCGGTAAGCGCGTCGATTATTCCGGTCGCTCCGTTATTGTGGTCGGTCCCCAGCTGAAGCTGCACCAGTGCGGTCTGCCCAAGCTGATGGCCCTCGAGCTGTTCAAGCCGTTCGTGATGAAGCGCCTGGTCGACCTGAACCACGCGCAGAACATCAAGTCCGCCAAGCGGATGGTCGAGCGGCAGCGCGCCCAGGTGTGGGACGTCCTCGAAGAGGTCATCGCCGAGCACCCGGTGCTGCTGAACCGCGCGCCCACCCTGCACCGCCTGGGTATCCAGGCCTTCGAGCCGCTGCTCGTCGAGGGTAAGGCCATCCAGTTGCACCCGCTGGTGTGTGAGGCGTTCAACGCCGACTTCGACGGTGACCAGATGGCCGTCCATCTGCCGCTGTCGGCGGAGGCGCAGGCCGAGGCCCGCATCCTGATGCTGTCGTCGAACAACATCCTGTCCCCGGCGTCCGGCCGCCCGCTGGCCATGCCGCGCCTGGACATGGTGACCGGTCTGTACTACCTGACCCGCCGCGTCGAGGGCGCGAAGGGCGAGTACCGGCCCGCCACCAAGGACGAGCCGGAGTTCGGCGTGTACTCCTCGCCGGCCGAGGCGCAGATGGCGGTCGATCGCTCCGAGCTGACCGTGCAGTCGCTGATCAAGGTGCGGTTGACCGACCAGCGTCCGCCGCGCACCGTCGAGGCCGAGCTGTTCCCCGAGGGCTGGCAGCCCGGTGACGCGTGGACCACCCAGACCACGCTGGGCCGGGTGCTGTTCAACGATCTGCTGCCCGCGGACTACGCGTTCATCGACGAGATCATGCCGAAGAAGCGGCAGGCGGCGATCATCAACGATCTCGCCGAGCGCTACCCGATGATCGTGGTCGCGCAGACCGTCGACAAGCTCAAGGACGCCGGCTTCTACTGGGCCACGCGTTCGGGTGTCACCGTCTCCATGTCGGACGTGCTCGTTCCGCCGGAGAAGGCCGACATAATGGAGCGGTACGAGCAGCAGTCCGACCAGATCGAGAAGAAGTACCAGCGCGGTGCCCTCGATCACCAGGAGCGCAACAACGCCCTGGTGAAGATCTGGCAGGAGGCCACCGAAGAGGTCGGTAAGGCGCTGCGCGCGCACTACCCGGCCGACAACCCGATCATCACGATCGTCGATTCGGGCGCCACGGGTAACTTCACCCAGACTCGTACCCTCGCGGGCATGAAGGGCCTGGTGACCAACCCGAAGGGTGAGTTCATCCCGCGGCCGATCAAGTCCTCGTTCCGCGAGGGCCTGACGGTGCTGGAGTACTTCATCAACACCCACGGCGCGCGAAAGGGTCTGGCCGACACCGCGCTTCGCACCGCAGACTCGGGTTACCTGACCCGTCGTCTGGTGGACGTCTCGCAGGACGTCATCGTCCGCGAGGAGGACTGCGGCACCGAGCGTGGCATCAACGTCCGGATCGCGGAGAAGATGCCCGACGGCAGCCTGATCCGCGACGCGCACGTCGAGACCAGCACCTACGCCCGGACCGCGGCCGTCGACATCGTCGACGCCAACGGCAACGTCGTGGTCGAGAAGGGCCACGACATCGGCGATCCGGCGATCGAGGCGCTGCTCGACGCGGGCGTCACCGAGGTCAAGGTCCGGTCGGTGCTGACCTGCACCTCCGGCACCGGTGTCTGCGCGATGTGCTACGGCCGCTCGATGGCGACCGGCAAGCTCGTGGACGTCGGTGAAGCGGTGGGTATTGTGGCCGCCCAGTCCATCGGTGAGCCCGGTACCCAGCTGACCATGCGTACCTTCCACCAGGGTGGTGTCGCCGGTGACGACATCACGGGTGGTCTGCCCCGCGTGCAGGAGCTCTTCGAGGCTCGTGTGCCGAAGGGTAAGGCGCCCATCGCCGAGGTGTCGGGTCGCGTGCGGCTGGAGGACGACGACCGCTTCTACAAGATCACCATCATTCCGGACGACGGTTCGGACGAGGTGCTCTACGACAAGCTGTCGAAGCGTCAGCGGCTGCGGGTGTACAAGCACGACGACGGCTCCGAGCGCCTGCTGTCGGACAACGACCACGTCGAGGTCGGCCAGCAGCTGCTCGAGGGTTCGGCCGATCCGCACGAGGTGCTCCGCGTGATGGGTCCGCGTCAGGTGCAGATCCACCTGGTCCACGAGGTCCAGGAGGTCTACCGGTCGCAGGGTGTGTCCATCCACGACAAGCACATCGAGGTCGTCGTGCGGCAGATGCTGCGCCGCGTCACGATCATCGACTCGGGCGCGACGGAGTTCCTGCCCGGTTCGCTGGTCGAGCGCGCCGACTTCGAGGCCTCGAACCGCCGGGTCGTGGCCGAGGGCGGCGAGCCGGCCTCGGGTCGCCCGGTGCTGATGGGTATCACCAAGGCGTCGCTGGCCACCGATTCGTGGCTGTCGGCGGCCTCCTTCCAGGAGACGACTCGTGTCTTGACGGACGCGGCGATCAACTGCCGCTCCGACAAGCTGATCGGCCTGAAGGAGAACGTGATCATCGGCAAGCTGATCCCGGCCGGTACCGGTATCAACCGCTACCGCAACATCCAGGTGCAGCCGACCGAGGAGGCCCGCGCGGCCGCCTACGCGGTGCCGTCCTACGACGACACCTACTACACCCCGGACGGCTTCGGCCAGACCACGGGTGCGGCGGTCCCGCTGGACGACTACGGTTTCAGCGACTACCGGTAATCCGGTAGGAGACACCAGCATTCGGCCCCCGCTCCAAAGAACGGAGCGGGGGCCCTTTGCGTCTCCGCGCGGGGCCGGTGTATATCGTGTGGGACCTGTCGTCGCGGGACCTGTGTATATCGTGTGGGGCCTGTGGTCGCGGGACCTGTGTACGTCGTGCCGGGCCATGTGCATGCGGGCACGGCCTCAGTCCCACCACAGGCTGACCAGGCCGTGGGTGTGGTGGCCCATGCCGAGGGCGTCGGCGGCCTCCTCGTCGGTGTGGACCGTGATGTCGTCGGGGTGCCAGCGCTCCTCGACGGCGAGGCGGGCCACCGTGCGCGCCTGGTAGCGGTTGTCGGTGAGGACGAAGAGGGTGTCGGCGTTCCAGTGGTTGCCGCGCAGGTCGCGGAGTTTGATCAGGGATCCGCTGGGCAGGCGCTCCGGGTCGTGGCGCCAGGTGACGCCGAGGCGGTCCATACAGGCCGCGAGCCAGAGATCCTCGTGCCGTTCGAGACTCGCGGCCACCCGGTGACCGTCGAAGGCGTTGAAGCCGGCGCGGCGGAGCAGTTCGAGCTGGATGTGCTGGGTGGTGGCGTCGGAAAGCGGCACGGTATTCATCGAATCCCCCCTTGTCGTGGCCTGCGTGACCAGGCTCGTTCACGGTAGCGCGGGGGACCGACAAGGTGTGGTCGCGCGCTAGCCGTCCTCGCCGCGGCGGACGATGACGACGCCGGTGAGAATCAATGCGCCGCCGAGGAATTGGAGAAGGCGGGGTGTCTCGCCGAGCAGCGCCCAGGCGAAGATGAGGGCGGCCAGGACCTCGCCGAGCGCCACGAACGAGGCCAGTCGGGATCCGAGCAGGCGGGTGGCGGCGATGCCGGTGACGTAGGCGATCGCGGCGGTCACCACGCCGAGGGCGAGAATCGGGACCCACCACGGCGTCTCGAAACCCCGGAACGTCACCGGATTCGCGGTCGCGGCCATCGGCAGGATGCCGGCGGCGCCCGCCGCGAGCAGGCCGAGGCCACCGATCAGCAGGCCGCCGGTGGCGAGGACGGTGCCGGGCAGCGAGCCGTCGCCGTGCGCCGACAACAGGAAATATCCGGCCGCGCCCACCATCGCGCCCAGCGCCCAGGCGATGCCCACCCAGCTCGCCGAGAGCCCGGAGCGGAGATCGAGAACCAGGATCAGGCCCAGGATTCCGAGTATCCCGCCGCAGACCGTCGCGACTCCCGGGCGCCGGCGATGGCGCACCCACAGCCAGCCCACCACCGCGATCGGGGCGGTGTACTCGATCAGCAGAGCCACCCCGACCTGCATATGCGCCACAGCGTTGAAGTAGCCGAGCTGAGTGCCCGCGACGGCGAACAGTCCGTAGGCGAGGATCAGGGAAGTATTGCGCCGCAGCAGGTTCCAGTCTCCCCGGAGTTGGTAGAGGGCGATCGGACCGAGTACGGCCGCGGCCAGCAACACCCGCACCGCCACCACCGTCGCGGCGCTCCAGCCCGCATCCATCAACCCGCGCGCCAGCGGCCCGGACAACCCGAACGACGAGGCCGACGCTCCCGCGAGAATCAGGCCGAGCCCAGTGCGCGCCCGTACCGGCCTGTCATTGGTCAACGTCGCCATGGCTAATGACGCTAAGACGGCCTTGGTAATCTGTCAACATGGCATTTGATCATGACACCGTGGATTCGATGGCCGCGGCGGTGGAGCTGGTGAATTCGGCGGAGGAGCCGGACACGCTGACCGAGATCGCCCAGCTCGACGCGTTCTTCGTCCGGCATGCCTACACCGGCGTCCACACCGGGACCGAAGCCGAGTTCGCGGAGGTCCGCGCGCTGCGCGCCCCGCTGCGCCGGCTGCTCACCAGCGACCGCGATACGGCGGTCCGGCTGGTGAACGGCATCCTCGCCGAGCATCGCGCGATACCGCAGCTGGTCCGCCACGGCGACGTCGACTATCACGTGCATGCCGTGACGCCGGACGCGCCGCTGGCCGTGCGCATCGCCGTGGAAACGGCCATGGCCATGATCGACCTCATTCGCAGCGACGAATTGAGCCGCCTCGCGATCTGCGCCGACTCTTCTTGCGCCGGAATAGTTTTCGATATCTCCCGCAATCGCTCCCGTCGTTACTGCAGTACCGCCTGCGGCAACCGGAACGCCGTCGCCGCCTACCGCGCCCGCAGGAAGTGAGCCCCGGCGCAGGAGTTCGCGCGGAGTTCAGAAGCGTGTCACCGCGACGACGATCGCCGCCGAGCACGATGGGCGCATGCGACGTATGCGAGCTCTCGGCATCGTGGCGGTGCTGGCGGCGGGGGCCGTGACCGCGGGATCGGCCACGGCCGACGGCCCGCGACCGTTCGATCTCCAGGCCCACCGCGGCGGGCTCGGGCTCGCGGTGGAGAACACCCTGCCCGCCTTCGCCAATGCCCTCGAGCTGGGGGTGAGCACGCTGGAGCTGGACGTGCAGATCACCGCCGACGGATTCCCCGTGGTCACCCACGATCGGGATCCTAGCCCGGCGAAGTGCGTGGATACCGTACCGGCCTTCCCCGGCGACCCGAGATTCCCGTACGTGCCGGGCACCGTGTACATCAAGGATCTGACGCTGGCGCAGGTGCGCACCATCGACTGCGGGGGTGCTCGAATGCCTGTGCTCTCCGAGGTTTTCGATCTGGTGCGGCGGTATCGCGCCGACGGGGTGATGATGAATATCGAGACCAAGGTGGAGGCCGGCGCACCCGGGCAGACCGCGCCGCGAGAGCAGTTCGTGCAGGTAGTCGCGCGGGAGATCCGCCGGGCGGGGATCGGGCGGCAGGTCACCGTCCAAAGCTTCGACTGGGGTTCGCTGATGCGGATGCGCGAGGTGGCGCCCGAACTGCCCCTGGTCGCGCTGACCAGCGGGCAGGATTTCTTGCGGGCGGGGGAGCCCGGGGCGTCACCGTGGCTGGGCGGGCTCGATATCGATGACTTCCCGGGTCTCCTCCAGGAGAAATTCGTCGCCGCGGCAGCGTCTTTCGGCGCCGCGGCGGTGTCCCCGGTGCACGGTGATCCGCAGGACGGCAAGATCGGCGACCCGGGCTGCCGGCCCTTCACGACCCCCGATCTGGTGCGCGCCGCACACCGGCGCGGTATGCGCGTAATCCCTTGGACGGTCGACGATCCGGCGACCATGACGGCGCTCCTGGATCTCGGCGTGGACGGGATGATCACCAATCGTCCGGACGTGCTGCGAAATGTGCTCTCCGACCGTGGGTCTCGGTTGCCTCCCTCCTATCCTCGGCCGTGAGAGTCGTTCCGGGACAACAGTGTGTCGACCACCTCGGTCAGTACGCCGGTATCGGCGGCAGCGTCGGTGCGCCAGGCGATGAAGCCGTCCGGTCGCACGAGGATTGCGCCGCGGTCGCCGATATGAACGGCCGCCGCCGCGGCATCGTTCAGGCAGGCGGCGCGCAGGTCGAATTCCATGGCGGCGGCCGTCTTTCGCGCCGCCTCACACCAGTCCTCGCCGCGTGGCCCGGCCAATACCGCGAACCGGGAGTCGTTGAGGTCCAGAGTGGATACGCCGGGAGCGATCCAGAGATGGGGCATGCGTGACCCCGGCGCGCCGTCCAGGGCGGCGGCGACGTCCTCGGTGGACGGAAGCGCGAGAACCGGATCGATCACCGCGGCCGACGCGTACCGGTAGCCCATGGTCACCATCGGCGCATTCCACACCCCGGCCGCCGCACGCTCGGCCACCGCGTCCGAATCCCAGTGCAGGCGTGGGTTGTCCAGGCGGAGCAGGGCCTGGCGAGTGACCAGTTCGGCGATCGCGTGCCGCTCGGTGTGATAGGTGTCCAGCAGCCCGTCGCCCGCCTCGCCACGCAGCACGGCGGCCAGTTTCCAGGCCAGGTTGTGGGCGTCCGCCACGCCGGTATTGAGCCCGAAAGCGCCGAGGGGAGAGACGGACCGGGCCGCGTCACCGACCAGAAAGCTTCGCCCGCTGCGGAATTCGTCGGCCATGCGCACCGTCGCCCGCCACGGTATCGCGCTGACGAGGCGCGCCGGCACGTCCGCGCCGATCGCGGTGCGCATCACGTCGGCGCAGTGCCGGTCCGGCATGGTCGTCTCGCCGGGCGGCAGCTGGACGTGCAGGGCCCAGCGCTGTTCGCCGACGGCAAGCAGGACTCCGGGCGCGTCCGGGTGGTCGATCTGAGTCATCACCGGCATCGAGCCGAAATGGGCGACCAGATCCGCGTCGAACAGGATGTTCATATTGGTGGGTCCGATCTCGCCGGGGCCCGTAGTGGTGATGTCCAGTTTCCGGCGGACCGTGCTGTTCACCCCGTCCGCGCCGATCAGGTAGTCGGCGTGGACCACTCGTCCGTCGGACAGCGTGACGGCGACCGAGTCGCGGTCCTGGGCGACCTCGGTCACCTCGACCCCGAATTCGACGGTGGCCCCGCGCTCGCGGGCGGCGGGTAGCAACGCCGAATCGAGCCTGTTCTGCGGGTAGTGCCCGCTCGGCGACTCGGGTGAGAAGTCCAGGCCCGCCGGAGGTTTCGGTTGCCGTGCCGTGCCCCGGTCGATCTCCGCGACGGTGCGTGCCTCCGCTCGCCACGGCTGCGCCGACCGGACGGCGACCCGGGCCAGGTCCTCGCGCAATCCGGCCTCGCGGAAGAACTCCAGCGTGCGCGGGCTGATGCCGAGCGCGCGCGGATGGATCGAGGGCCGTTCGCGGCGCTCGACCACCAGCGATCGCACCCCGTGCTGCCCGAGAAAGACGGCGGCGGCCAGGCCAACCGTTCCACCCCCGGCGATGACGACCGGCACATGAGACATGAGAACTCCTAACCGGGAACGCTGTTCCCTATATGGGAACACTGTACCCGACGCGTACGCTGTGCCCATGCCGACTCCGTCTCAGCCCGCGACGCTGGTGTGGATGCGCGACCGCGCGCGCGGTGGCCGCCCGGTCATCACCGAGGAGAAGATCGTGGCCGCCGCCATCGCGCTCGCCGACGCCGAGGGCATCGACGCGCTGTCCATGCGGCGCATCGCGGCGGAGATGGGCTCCGGCACGACCTCGCTCTACCGCCACATCGCCAACAAGGACGAGCTGATCGAGTTGATGGTCGACGCGGTGTACGCCGAAATCCCGCTGCCCGAGCCCGCCGGCGACTGGCGCGCGGGAACGGCCGCCCACGCCCGCGACTTCCGGGCACTGCTGCTGCGGCATTCGTGGCTGGCGCAGCAGGCCACTCGCCGTCCGGCGCTCGGCCCCAATGTGATCCGCCAGGCCGATCACGCGCTCGGCCTGGTGGACGCGGCCGCGAACGATGCCACCCGCGCCGCGTTGGTCGTGCACGCCGTCAACACCTACGTGATCGGTTCCGTCGCCACCGAATTGGCCGAACTGGAGGCCCAGCGCAGCACGGGCATGACCGAGGACGAGTGGCGAATGTCGGTCGGGCAATACGTCAGCCAGGTGGTCGACTCCGGCCGCTACCCGTACTTCAACCGCCGCGTCCTCGAGGCCGAGGACCCCGACGCCGAAGCCCGCTTCGAATTCGGCCTCACCGCGCTGCTCGCGGGCCTCGCGGCAACTCTCACCGCCGAATAGCTCTCCCTGTAGACGGCGCTGCGATGGACAGGGGTGGGGTGGCCCGGGTATGAAACTAGAACGTGTTTCAACTTGGAGGGAGTGGCGATGGGCAACGCGGCGCTGGGTGAACTGGGCGAGCTGGTGATGGCCGGGTTCAAGAAGCTCGGGTTCCTGCAGTACGCGGGGATAGACGGCGTCGAGTATCGGCCCGGTCGCAATGTGGTGGGGATGGAACCGAAGCCGGAGCATCTGAACCACAACGGCGATGTGCACGCCGCGATCCTGTTCGGACTGGCGGAGACCGCGGCGATGGGCGCCTCGATCTCCGGAATCGTGGATCTGATGGGGGAGACGTTCATCGTCGCCCGCGACGGCCGGATCGAATATCTGGCCCGCGCCAAGGGCACGGCCGGACCCTTCCACGCGACCTCCGAGCTGTCGGCGGAGACCATCGAACGGACGCGCGCCGATATCGCGGCCCGCACCCCGATCGAACTGGACGTACCGGTCGACATCACCGACAGCACCGGGAAATCCGTGGCCGCGGCCTCGTTCACCGCGGTGATCCGGCCGCGCCGCTGACCGGTCAGCGCTCGCTGTCGAGCATCTCCATCTGCGGCGCGGCGTAGCGGGTCCCGGCCACGCGGTCGGCCGGGGCGGCGGCCTCGACCTCCGCCAGCTCGTCGTCGGACAGCCGGATGTCGAGCGCCGCGGCGGCCTCGGTCCAGCGCTCGACGCGGCGGGCCCCGACCACCGGGACGATATCCGCGCCCCGCGACAGCACCCAGGCGATGGCGAGCTGGGCCACGCTGACCCGGCGCTGCTCGGCGATCTTCGCCAATGCCTCCACCAATTGCAGGTTGGCCGTGAGGTTCTCGCCCTGGAAGCGCGGGCTGTGCGCGCGGAAGTCGTCGGAGGCGAAGGTGGTCCGGCCGCCGCGCAGCGAATCGCTGAGCAGCCCGCGCGAGAGCACGCCGTAGGCGGTGATCGCGGTGCCGAGCTCGCGGGCCGTCGGCAGGATCCGGTCCTCGATGCCGCGGGAGATCAGGGAGTACTCGATCTGCAGGTCCGCGATCGGGTGCACGGCCGCCGCGCGCCGCAGCGTCTCGGCGCCGACTTCCGACAGGCCGATGTGGCGCACGTACCCGGCCTCGACCATCTCCGCGATCGCGCCGACGGTGTCCTCGATCGGGACGTCCGGGTCCAGGCGGGCCGGGCGGTAGATATCGATGTAGTCGACGCCCAGGCGTTGCAGGGAGTACCCCAGGAAGTTGCGCATCGCCGTCGGCCGGGCGTCTATGCCGCCCCAGCTCCCGTCCGGACCGCGCATCGCGCCGAACTTCACGCTGAGTAGGTAGTCCTCGCGTTTGCGGTCGGCGAGCGCGCGCCCGACGAGCGACTCGTTGTGGCCGAACCCGTAGAAGTCGCCGGTGTCGACCAGATTCGCGCCGGCGTCGAGGGCGGCGTGCACGGTGGCGACGGACTCCGCCTCGTCGGCGGCGCCGTAGGGTCCGGACATGCCCATGGCGCCCAGGCCGATGCGGCTGGTGACGGGCCCCGTGGCCCCGAGCTGAGTTTTCTCGATGGTCGTCATGCCGACATCGTGCGCGCCGGATCCCGGAGTCCGGGAGAGATCGCCTATCGGGGGATCGGCGATCCCTGGCTCGGTATCCGTCCGGAGAGGACAGTGGAGACATGGACCGCGACGATCTTGCCGACTTCCTGCGCCGCCGCCGCGAGCAGTTGCAGCCGGCGGACGTCGGCCTGCTCCCCGGCCTGCGCCGGCGCACCCCGGGGCTGCGCCGGGACGAGGTCGCGCTGCTCGCGGGCATGTCGACCGACTACTACACCCGCCTGGAGCAGGCCCGCGGCCCGCGCCCGTCGGTGCAGGTGCTGACCTCGCTCGCGCGCGCCCTGCGCTTCACCGACGACGAGCGCGACCATCTGTTCCACCTGTGCGGGCATCCCGCGCCCGATCGCCGCGGCGGCGACGGGCACGTCGGGCCGGGCCTGCTCTACCTCCTCGACAAGCTCGACGACACCCCGGCCTGCGTGGTGTCGGATCTCGGCGAGATCCTGGTGCAGAACCGCATGCACATCGCCACGGTGGGCGACTGCACGAGCTTCACCGGGATGGATCGCTACCTGCTGTGGCGGTGCTTCACCCACCCGCGGGACCGGAGGCGGTTCCCCGCGGAGGACTGGGATCGCATGTCCCGCAAGCACGTCGCCGACCTCCGAGCCACCGCCGCCCGCCGCGCGGGCGACCCCGACGTCGCCGAACTGGTCTCCCGCCTGCGCGCCGCCAGCCCCGAATTCGAGCGCCTGTGGACCGAACACGAAGTGGCCGTACGCGTCAGCGACGCCAAACGCATCGACCACCCCCAGGTCGGCTCCCTGGACCTGGTCTGCGAAACCCTGGTAACCCCGAACGCCTCCCAGTACCTCCTGATGTACTACCCCCGCCCCGGCACCGACGCCCAGGAGAAACTGAACCTCCTGCGAGTAATCGGCACCCAATCCATGGACGCCGAAACCTCCTCGGACGCAGCGACTCTCGACAGCCCCTAGAGCGCCGACTCTGTCATTCCAGCGTGCGCACCACCCATTTCCCGGCGTGCGCTCTACTCATTTCCCGGCATGCACACGACTCATTTCCCGGCACGCTTTTGGCCGGGATCCCTTGCCGCCGCAGTGGATTCCGGCCAAAAGCGTGCCGGAAAAAAGGGGGCGGCCCGGGCGCGCCGAAAATAGGCTCTGCGGAAGCGTGCCGGGCCGGGGTGCCGGGCTGATCAGCTGCCGAGGCGGCGCTTGCGGGGCTTCAGGCGGAGGTTGGGGAGGGGTGGGGCGGGGATGCGCTGGTCGGGGGTGTGGCCTGCGATATCGGGGAAGCGGGTGAGATCGTGGTTCTCCCAGTCGTTTCGGGCCGCGAGGATCTCGTCGTGGCTGCGGCCGACGAAGTTCCACCACATCACCAGGTCTTCGCCGAACGGCTCGCCGCCGATCAGCACCGCGTGCGCCCTGGACGCGCTGGTGAGGCGCAGCTCGTCGCGGCCGCTGCCCAGATACAGCAGGGGGCCGGGGCGTGTGGTGTTGCCCGCGGCGTCGACCTCGCCCTCGATCACCAGCAGGGCGTGCTCGAATTCGGTTCGCAGCGGGAGGATTACGTCGGCGCCCGGATCGATGCGCAGGTCCGCTCCCACGATCGGGGTGTAGGTGACGGCCGGCGAGGTCGCCGTGCCCAGCGAGCCCAGCAGCACCGTGGCGCGCAGGCCCGGCAGCTCCAGCACCGGCAGGTCGCGATGCTGTTCGAAGTGCGGGTCTATCTCGGTCCGGTTGCCGGGCAACGCGATCCAGAATTGCAGGCCGTGGCCCGCGGGCGCGCCCGGCACCGTGTACTCGGAATGGTCGATGCCGCGCCCGGAGGTCATCAGATTCAGCTGGCCGGGTGCGATCTCCACATCGGAGCCCAGGCTGTCGCGATGGCGGATCCGGCCCTCGAACGGCCATGTGACCGTCTGCAATCCGATGTGCGGGTGCGGATCGATATCCGGCGGCAGCTCGGCGCTCGCGGCGGGGGAGCCGAAGTGGTCGAGAAAGCACCACGCCCCCACGGTGGGCAGGTCGCGCTGGGGAAGTACACGCTCCACCGTGACGCCCCGCACGCCGCCCAGCGGTACCACCCGCGCCGGGTAGGAATCGGCGCGCGGACCGGGTGCGGGAGATGCCTCGCACAGCGCTTCGTCCGGATGAACCTCCAGGTCGCTCACGGTGCCACGATACCGGGGCCTACCGCTGGATGCCCTTTCCGACCACGTGCTCGTCGAACTCCGGATGCTTGTCGAGCCAGCTCTTGATGAACGCGCAGCGGGGCACCACGGCGCGGCCACGCGCGATCACGTCCGTGATCGCGTCGCGGGCCAGGATGCTGCCCAGTCCCTTGCCGCCGAACGCGCTGTCGATTTCGGTGTGGATGAAGACGGTGTCGGTGTCGCGCTCCCGGTATTCGGCGAATCCGGCCAGCTTGTCCCCGTACCACACCTCGTAGCGATGCTGCGCGTCGTTGCGGACGACGGCCGTGGTCACGGCCTGCTCGGTCATTGCCTCAGTTCTCCTTCCGCGCCCGGCACCGGCTGCCCGCTACTCGCGCCGCGTCTCGATCCGGATGCGGGGCATCGGCGTCGGGAGATTGCATATCGGGGGAATCGTAACCGGGTGTTGCACGGTTCGCTCGAGTCGTGTGGCCGGTCAGCGGCCGGTCGACAGCCGCCTGTTGACCTGGCTCAGACCGTCGGCGATCGCGCTCAGCTGGTCCGGCGTCAGCACGTCGAAGAACAGCTCACGAACGGCGGCGACATGTCCCGGCGCGGCCCGCTCCAGCGCGCGCTGCCCGGCCTCGGTGAGCACGGCGTAGACCGCGCGCATATCGGTCGGGCACTGCCGCCGCCGGACCAGCCCGGACTGCTCGAGCCGATCGATCTGATAGGTGAGTTTGCTCCGCGAATCCACCAGGGCGGAGGCGAGTTCGCTCATCCGGAGTTCGCGGTCGGGGGCGTCCGCGAGCCGGACCAGGATCTCGTACTGCAGGTGCGACAGCCCGGCGTCGCGCTCGAGCTGCTGATCCAGCCGCCGGTTCAGCGATCCGGCGGCGGTGAGAAAGGCCATCCACGCCCGCCGCTCCTCCTCGTCGAGCCAGCGCGGATCAGCCATCATCCCAGGTTACCGGGATTCCTTCGAAGTGGAATAACCGTCGCCCGCCTGCTGTTCAAATTTGAACATGAACGGCAGTCACAGTGGCGGCAGCGTACGCACCCGCGTCCGGATACCGCTCACCTTCGGCGACGGTTACTCGACCACCGCCGAGGCGGTCACCTTCGCCGGGCTCGACGACGGCAGGGAACATCTCGCCCTGATTCTCGGCGAGCTGTCACTCGATCGCACGCCGCTGGTCCGGCTGCATTCGGAGTGCCTCACCGGCGACGTCTTCGGATCGGCCCGCTGCGACTGCGGACCGCAACTGCGCGAGGCGGTGGAGCGCATCGAGGGCGTCGGCGGGGTCCTGCTGTATCTGCGCCAGGAGGGCCGGGACATCGGCCTGTACAACAAGCTCGACGCCTACGCGCTCCAGGACGCGGGCCTCGACACCTACCAGGCCAATACCGCGCTGGGCCTGCCCGAGGACGGCCGCGACTACACCGCCGCCGCCCAGATGCTGACCGGCCTCGGCCTCGTCGAGGTGGATCTGCTGACCAACAATCCGGACAAGCCGCGCCAGCTGCGGGCGCTGGGCATCCGGGTGCGCGAGACGCTGCCGACGGGAGTGCACGCGACTCCCGACAACGTGCGGTACCTGCGCGCGAAGGCCGACCACACCGGGCACACCATCCGGTTGATCGGCTGACCGCACCCGCCGCCGGCAGGCGGCCGTCGTCGAGGAGGAATCGTGCCGCATACCGAGGCGGCGGGCCGGATGCCCGCCCTCTACGTCAGCCACGGCGCTCCGCCGCTGGCCGACGATCCGCTGTGGCCGGGCCAGCTCGCCGCATGGTCGGCCGAATTGCCCAGGCCCACGGCCGTTCTCGTGGTGTCGGCGCACTGGGAGGACGCGCCGGTCACGCTCGGCGCGACGACCACGGTGCCGCTGGTCTACGACTTCTGGGGATTCCCCGAGCACTACTACCGCGTGCGCTACCCCGCGCCGGGCGCGCCGGATCTGGCCGCGAAGGTGCGCACACTGCTCGGTGATGCCGTGCACGAGGCGCCGGACCGGGGTCTCGATCACGGCGCCTACGTGCCGCTGGTCGAGATGTACCCGGGCGCGGACATTCCCGTGCTGCAACTGTCGATGCCCACGCTCGATCCGGTGGGCCTGTACGAACTGGGCCGCAGGCTGGCCCCGCTGCGGGACGAGGGCGTGCTGATCCTCGGCAGCGGCTTCTTCACCCACAACCTGCGGGAGATGACACCCGGCGCGGCCGTCGACGAGGCGCCGAACTGGTCGCGGGAGTTCGACGAGTGGGGACGCGAGGCGGTGGCCGCCGGTGACGTGGACGCGCTATTGAACTTCCGGCGCACCGCGCCCGCCGCGGACCGGGCGCATCCGCGCATCGAACATTTCGCGCCGCTGTTCGTCACGCTCGGCGCGGGCGAGGCGGACCTGTCGTCGCGCCGGACGGTGATCGACGGCTTCTGGTACGGGCTGGCGAAGCGGTCGATCCAGCTGGGCTGAGCGCCGCCGCGGCTCAGACGCCCTGGACGACCGGCTCGCTCGCGACGGTCATCTCGGTGACCCGGCCCTCGTACATCGTGATCTTGCGGTCCAGGACGGCCAGGGTCTGATTCAGCTCGTCGATGCGGTCCAGGACGTCGGCGCGGGTCTTGCGGAACATCTGCAACCGCTGCGGCGTGGTCGCGTCCCCGGCCCGCACCAGCTCGGCGTAGTGCAGCATGTCGGCGACCGACATGCCGGTCAGGCGCAGGCAGCTGATCAGGTGTAGCCAGCCCAGGTCGCGGTCGCTGAACCGGCGCTTGCCGCCGGAATCGCGGCCGACGTAGTCCATCAACCCGATCCGCTCGTACCAGCGCAGCGTGTCGCGGCTCAGCCCCGATCGCTCGGCGGCCTCGCCGATCGAATAGCGCGGCCGCTCGTACTCGATCGGGTCGATGTCCTGCTGTACGGGAGCACCCATCGGTATCGCCTCCTGTTGATCCCCTATGACGGTACCGACCTGGAGTGCACTCCAAGCAAGTGCTGTGTCAGTTCCGCGCGGGCAGCTCCTGGACGGCCCACTTGTTGCCGTCGGGGTCGGCGAAGTAGGTGAACAGGCCCCAGCCCTCGTCCTTCACCGGCGTGGCCTCGACGCCCGCGGCGACCAGCTGCCGGTAGGCGTCCTCGGCGCTGGGGACGACCATCTGCATGCCCACGACGCTGCCCGGCGCGGCCGGGGTGATGCCGCGGCCGATGCAGATCGAACAGCCCGAACCCGGGGGCGTGAGCTGGACGAAACGGATGTCCTCCGTGGGGCTTTGGTCGTGGTCGGCGTTGAAGCCGATACGGGTGTAGAACTCCTTGGCGCGGTCGACATCCGTGACCGGGATGGCGACGAGTTCGATTTTCCAGTCCATGGGTAGAGCCTCCCACCGAGCACCGACAGAAACGGGCGAACCGGCCTACCCTGAACGTATGGCCAAAGAGATCGACCGGATGAGGGCGCGTTCTGCCCTGGAGACGGTCAAGGAGAACCCGGTGATCGCCGCGATCGCCGCGGTACCGGTGCTCATCGTGCTGGGCGTGGTGTGGGCGCTGACCAACTGGTTCGTCGCGCTCGTGCTGCTCGTCCTGTTCGGCGCCGTGATCGTGGTGCGGGGGAAGCTGCTGCGCTAGCGCGGCACGTGGAAGCGCACCAGCTCGCCCGTGCCCGGATCGGCCCGCACCCACGGCCGATCGAACTCCAGGACGGCCAGCGCCGAGGTCGGGAACTTCCGGCTCAGTTCGGTGGCCGGCGCCGAGTCGCGGTTGGCCGCCAGTTCCCAGGCCGTCCACGGCATTCCGGGGGCGTGGCCGATCACCAGCAGGGTCTGCACGTCGTCGTCCACGAGTTGCACGAGGTCGATCAGTGCGTGCGGGGGCGCGTCGTAGATCGAGCGCTCGTACTCCACCGGCGCCGTGATACCGGTGGCGGCCAGCGTCTCGCGGGTGCGCACCGAATCCGAGCATCGCACCGCGTCGATCGGTGGCTGCGTATCGCGTAGCCAGTCTCCGGCCAGGCCCGCCTCGCGCCGGCCGCGCGGAGCCAGGGGTCGCTCATGGTCGTCGACGCCCGGCGGATAGCTCGATTTACCGTGCCGCATGAGGATGAGAGTCCGCACCATAGGCCTACCGTAGGCCGCAACCCGGCTAGTGGTGTGTTGCACGACACCCTCCTGAGCGGAGATGCAGCTCACTCTCGAGGCACACTGATGGGTGGTGTCACATCATCGGCTCGTGGCCGACACGTGTGACACGGCCCCCGTTCTACCCCGGGCGGGGGAAGACCATGGATGTTTCGAGGATCTGCGAGATATGGCCTATGTGATCACGCAGCGTTGTTGCAACGACGCCAGCTGCGTACCCGAGTGCCCGGTCGATTGCATTCGTCCCACTCCGGAGCAACCCGAGTTCGCGACGACCGAGCAGCTCTACATCGACCCCGATACCTGCATCGACTGCGGGGCGTGCGTGGATGCCTGCCCGGTGGAGGCCATCTTCTCCGAGGACGATCTGACGGCCTCGCTGGCCCGGTTCCGCGATATCAACGCCACGTACTTCGAGCGGCACCCGCTCGAGTCGAACTTCGACCCGCTGGTGACGCCCGTGCGTCCGCCGAAGGACCTCGGCACCCTGCGCGTGGCGATCGTCGGCGCGGGCCCCGCGGCCTGCTACTCGGCCGACGAGCTGTTGCGCCGGGCCGACGTCGAGGTGGAGATGTTCGACCGGCTGCCGACGCCCTGGGGGCTCGTGCGCGCCGGCGTGGCGCCCGACCATCCCGGCACCAAGACGGTGTCGGGCATGTTCGAGAGCGCGTTCCGCCGCGAGACCCTGCAATACCACCTGAATGTCGAGGTGGGCGAGCACATCTCGCACGACGAACTGCTGGCCCACCACCACGCGGTGATCTACGCCGTCGGCGCCTCCACCGACCGGCAGCTGAACGTGCCCGGTGAGGATCTGCCCGGCAGCCACTCCGCGACCGAGTTCGTGGCCTGGTACAACGGCCATCCCGACTACGCGGACCGCACCTTCGACCTGTCGGGCGAGCGTGCGGTCATCGTCGGCAACGGCAACGTGGCCCTGGACGTGGCGCGGGTGCTGACCCTGGATCCGGACGATCTGGCCAAGACCGATATCGCCGACCACGCCCTGGACGCGTTGCGCGCCAGCAATATTCGCGAGGTCGTGGTGCTGGGCCGTCGCGGTCCGCTGCAGGCGGCCTACACCTCGCCGGAATTCCTGGCGCTCGGGTATCTGAAGGGGATCGATGTGATCATCGATCCGGCCGAGCTGGAACTGGATCCGGAAAGCCGTGCGCTGCTGGACGATCCGGATATCGAGCCGTCGCTGCGGCTGAAATACGAACTCGCGCAGGAGTACGCGGCCAAGACGCCGAATCCGGAGAACAAGCGCATCGTATTCCGGTACCTCGCCTCGCCCACGGCCGTCACGGGTTCCGAGCACGTCGAGGGCGTGGAGTTCGTGCACAACGAGCTGTACTCGGACAACGGCCGCCTGGCCGCCCGCGCCACCGACCGGACGGAATCGGTGCCGGCCTCGCTGGTGCTGCGGTCCATCGGCTACCGCGGTGAGCCGGTCGCCGATCTGCCCTTCGACGATGCCGCCGGGGTGGTCCCGAACGAGCACGGCCGGGTGGTCGCCGACGCGGCCCACGTCCCCGGCGTGTACGTCTCGGGCTGGATCAAGCGCGGCCCGCGCGGAGTCATCGGCTCCAACCGGATCGATGCCCAGGAGACCGTCGAGCGCCTGATCGACGACTTCATCGCCGGGAAACTGGCCGCCCCCGAGGGCGACCGAGCCGCCCTCAAGGCCCTCCTGGCCGAACGCCAGCCCGACCTGGTCGGCCGCGAGGGCTGGAAGGCCATCGACACCGCCGAACGCTCGGCCGGCAAGTCCGGCGGCCGCCCCCGAGTAAAACTCACCACCCGCGAGGACCTACTCAAGGCCGCCCGGGGCTAGCACCCCCGAAGCCGCCCGGGGAGTACCTCCGAAGGCCGTACGGGGGGAGCGCCTCTGAAGGTCGTACGGGGGAGCGCCTCCGAAGGCCGCACAGGGGTAGCACCTCCGAAAGGCCGCAAGGCCCAACCCTTTCCCTGTGTCGGCCGCCTATTTCCTTTCCCTGCCTCGGCCGCCTCGCGGCCGGGGCAGGGATCAGGCAGTCAACGGCCCAACGCGCACGACCGTCGTCGTAACCCCTCCGACCACGAACCACAGCCGCAACACCGGACTCCCCGTCCGGTCACCCGGCTCGTAGCGGCTGCGCACGCTGATGTGCTGGCGCGACAGCACGGGCGCGTTGTACTCGATGACCGCCCGGTGCGGCCCGGCCACGAGCTTCGGGAAGTCGACCAGGAAGTGCTCGACCGCCTGCCAGTACACGGCGTTGTTGACGTGGTTGTACTCGTCGATATCCGTGGTGCGCACCGGAAACGGCAGGTCGGTATCCGATTCCGGCGGGGTGGCGTCGGTGAGCCACGGCCGCCAGCGCAGGCGGTGCTCACCGGTGGTGCGGGCCAGGTAGGCCATGCCCTCGTCGCTGATCCGGGTGGGCATATTGGTCGACTCGTTGATCTTGATCCAGAAGCCCTCGGTCTCGATCAGGCCGCCGTTGTCGCTGGTGATCTGCACCCGCATATTCGTCCAGCGGGTCGACAGCGCCGAGCACCAGCGCAGCAACCGGACGCGGTCGGGCCACACGATCGGCCGCACCACATCGATCACGGTGCGGCGCACGATCCAGCTCGGATCGGTGCGATGGAAGAAGCTCGCCTGCAAGTCCTCCCAGGCGATGTCCTGCAGATAGCGGGCCGCGGCATCCAGGCGCAGCCGGCTGTACGGATCTACGTCGCCAGCCCGCACGGGCCACGCCGAAGCGAAGCCCAAGCCCTCCTGGGGAAGCGGGGCGAGTGGCTGATCGAGTGACACTGGTGCTCCTCGCGCTGCACGGTGTGCCGCGTTCTCTTGCGTGCTGTCTGTGACATGACTTTACGGGTCTCATGTCACACCGCGACGCCGAGATGGTTCTACTCACACGTAACGGACGACCTGTCCGACCACACCGACCGACGTCGTGCGGCAGGTATGCCGGTCAGTAGCCGACGTATCCGCCACCCCCGCGCATCGCCGCGATGCCCGGGACGCTACTGAGGGAGCCGTACCGGTCGATGGAGTAGCGGGAGGCGGCGATGATGTTGTCCACAGGGTTCCAGATATCGTCGTGACCGGCGACTTTGTAGCTGTTGAAGGTGCTGTCGATGGTTTGCATGAGGCCCTTGGACGGGTGGCCCGCGGCGGCGTTGCTGTCCCAGTTGTTGATCGCGTGCGGGTTGCCGCCGGACTCGTGCTCGATGATGGCCGCGATGATCGCGGCGTCGGAGTCCTTGACGTCGTAGCCCTGTTCGCGCAGGACCCGGATGGCCTCCTTGATCCACTCCGCCTGGGTGCCGGTGGGCATCGGGCCGACCGGTCCGCCCGAGGATCCACCCGACATCGAGGTCCCGCTGTGCGAACTGCCGGAGTAGCTGGTGCCACCGCCGTGCGAGTTGCTCACCGGCTGGTAGGCGGGGCTGCCCGAGTGCGGCCGCGGCGTGTCCGCGGCGGGCGGGGCGGAGACCGCGGCGGGAGCGACGGGTGCGGGTGCGGGCGTGACGCCGCCGGCGCCGGTCACCGGGTCGCCGAGCCCGGCGTAGGCCTGATCCACCTTCCCCTTCGCGGTGTTCACCGCCAGTACCGCCGCCTCGGCCACGATTTCGGCCTGTTTGAGGGCGTTGGTGATCTCGCTCTGGTGAATGCCCGCCTTCACGTCCTCGTCGAGCTTGTTCTTGTCCTTCTCGTCCTGTCGCAGGCCGGATTGATTGTCCCAGTAGGCTTTTCGGGCGTTCGCCGTCACCACGCCGTTGTCCGCGACCTCGAAGCCGTCGGGCGGCGGGGTCTCGGCGGGATGCAGGGCCCGGTCGCGGGCATCGGTGACGGCCTTCTTGGCGTTGTTCAGGTTCTCGACCTGCTGGCTCAGGGCTGTCTGCAGTTCGAGCAGGGCCTGGCTGACCGCGGAGGCGCGTGACTTCTCGGTATTCATCCGGTCGTTGGCGGCGCCCGCGGCGGCCCCGTCCCACTTGTTCTCGTCGCCGAGTTGCTGGGTCTTGGTGACGCCGTCGAGGATCGCCTGATCGAGGTCGGTGCTCAGCTTGCCGACGGCGGTGGACGAGGTGGTCAGCTGATCGGGCTGCCAGCTCGCGACATCGGGGATCGACAGTGTCATGACCGGAGTCCGATCTTCGCCAGCTTGTCGCGGAGTTCCTGATCGGTGAGTTCGAGCGCCTTGCCGGCGTTCTGCACGCTGTCGGCGACCTTCGTGAGGCGGTCGCCGATGCGGTGGAGCGCGTTGTCGACGCTGTCCTTGGCCTGACCGCAGGTGGCGCTCCACTGGGTGCCGGGTAGCGCACCGGCGGCGTCGGCGAGGCCGGACTGCAGGCTGCCGATACTCGTCGCCTCACCACGCAGGTTGTTCGCGAACGTTTGTAGCGCACCGACATCCACGCGCATCGCGGGCGCCTGCGGATCGTTCGGTCCGGCCATGAGTCCCCCTCACCAGCTCAGCTCAGCGGCCCTGAGCTTAGCAAAGACCGGTCCCGTGGACAGGCACATGCGAAGACCGGTTAACTTGTTGGCGAGAGCCCCGACAGGAAGGTCGATTCATGCGTGCAGCCCAGGTGAGCAAGCTCGAGGGGCCGGAAGCCATCGAGGTCGTGGAGATCCCGGAACCGGTGTCCTATCCGGGCGGCGTGGTCATCGATGTCCACGCGGCAGGGGTGGCGTTCCCCGACGTGCTGATGACGCGCGGGCAGTACCAGATGAAGCCCGATGTGCCGTTCGTCGTGGGCGGCGAGGTCGCCGGCGTGGTGCGGTCGGCGCCCGAGGACGCGCACGTGCGGCCCGGTGATCGCGTCATCGCGCTGACGATGCTGGGCAATGCCGTAGCCGAGGTGGCGGTGACGACTCCGCAGATGGTGTTCAAACTCCCGGACAACATCTCGCTCGAGGCCGGGGCCGGAATCGTGTTCAACGATCTGACCGTGCACTTCTGCCTGCGCAACCGGGGCCGCCTGGCCGAGGGCGAAACGGTGCTGGTGCACGGCGCGGCCGGCGGCGTCGGGACCTCGACGCTGCGGATGGCGCGGGCGCTGGGCGCGGGCCGGGTGATCGCGGTGGTGAGCACCGAGGAGAAGGCGGAGGTCGCGCGGGCCAACGGCGCCACCGACGTGGTCCTCACCGAGGGCTGGCTGGCCGCGGTCAAGGAGCTGACCGAGGGCCGCGGGGTCGACATCGTGCTCGATCCGGTCGGCGGCGACCGCTTCACCGACAGCATCCGTTCGCTCGCGCCGGCGGGCCGCCTGCTGGTGGTCGGCTTCACCGCGGGCGAGATCCCGACGGTGAAGGTGAACCGGCTGCTGCTGCGCAATGTCGAGGTGGTCGGCGCGGCCTGGGGCGAATGGGTCCTGACCCACCCCGGCTACCTGCAGGAACAGTGGGCCGAGGTGGAACCGCTGCTCGCCTCGGGCAAGATCGCCCCGCCGCGGCCGGAGATCTACCCCCTCGAGCAGACCGCCGCCGCGGTGTCCTCCCTGGACAACCGCACGGCGAAGGGCAAGGTCGTCGTCGCCGTTCGGTGAGTGCGGTGGTGTAGGGATCCCGGCCAAGAGCATGCCGGGAAATGTGGTTGGGCCCGCCGGTGAGTACGTGGTTGGGTCGCCGGTGAGTAGATGGGCGGCGAAAACTGTTACGTAGCTGTCGGACCGCCGACCTATGCTGCGAGGCATGTTGACGCCGCCCGATTTGCCCGAGGACGCGTTGGTTGCTGTGCTGGGCGCGCAGTGGGCGATCGAGGTGGCGGCGCTGGAGTACGTGCCGCTGGGGTTCGGCAGCCATCACTGGCGGGTTGCCGGGCCGGACGGTCAACGCTGGTTCGTGACGGTGGACGAAACCGGGGATCCGGCGCAGGAATTCGAGCGTTTGCGAGCGGCGCTGGGGACCGCCCGGGGTCTGCGGGACGCGGGGCTGGATTTCGTGGTCGCGCCGATTCGGGGTATCGATGGCGAGGTGATCGCCTGTGCCGGAGAGCGATTCGCGGTGGCCTGCTACCCGCTGCTCGAGGGACGCCAGTTCGACTGGGGTGAATTCCGCGACGAGGAGCATCGGCAGGCGGTCTTCGACATGATCGTCGCGGTCCACCGGGCACCCCCTCCGGACGCGGCGCTCACCGACGACTTCGGCATCGCCTACCGCGACGAGTTCGCCTGCGCCCCGAGGGCGGACGCCGGACCGTACGCCGCGGCGACGGCCGACCTGCTGGCGGACAACGAGCAGGCGATCCAGGCGGCGTGGGCGCGCTACGACGACCTGGTCGCCGCGGCCCGCAGGAGTCGTCCACGCCTCGTCGTCACCCACGGCGAACCTCACGCGGGCAACACCGTGCGGACGGCCGGGGGATGGCGGCTCATCGATTGGGACACAGCACGTCTCGCCCCGCCGGAACGTGATCTGTGGGACCTCGATCCGGGCGACGGATCGCTCTGGCGCGCCTACGCGGCGGCCACCGGCGTGACCCCCGACCCCGCTCTGATCGAGTTGTACCGCAGGCGCTGGGATCTCACCGACGCCGCCGAGTACGTCCACCGCTTCCGCCGCCCGCACACCGGCTCCGCCGACGACACCGAATCCTGGAACGGCCTGTGCGAGGTCGTCTCCCGCATGGCCACCACCGCGCCGCTCTCCGAAAGGCCGTCATGACAGCCGATGTCGTCTCGAATCGAACGCTGAACCGGACGCTGCTGGCCCGTCAGCACCTGCTGGAACGGTCGGCGCTGACGGTGCCGCGGATGTGCGAGTACCTGGTCGGCCTGCAGGCCCAGGATGTACCGCCGCCGTTCATCGGATTGTGGAGCCGGATAGCGGATTTCGACCACGACGCGGTGTCCTCCGGTCTGCTGGACCGGTCGCTGGTGCGAATCACGCTGATGCGCGGCACGATTCACCTCGTGACGGCCGCCGACGCCGTGCGCATCGCCCCGCACATCCAGCCCGAACTCGAGAAGGCGCCCTTCCGTAAGGGTTTCAACTACGGCGCGATGGTCGGCCTCGACCCCGAGACGGTGCGCCGCAGCGGGGAGAAGGCGCTGGGCGACGAGCCGATGTCGGCGGCGGACCTGAGAATCCGTGCGGCCGAGGAGTTCCCCGACCGCGATCCGGGCGCGGTGACGCAGACCTGGCTGTACCAGCTGCCCGTCCTCCAGACGCCGCCGCGCGGCCTGTGGAAGAACAACAGCCGCCCGGTCTGGTCCCGCATCGAACCCTGGCTGGGCACGCCGCTCGATCCCGGATATCCGCTGGAAGAGTTGGTCATTCGCTATCTGCGCGCCTTCGGCCCGGCCGCCACCATGGACGTGCAGACCTGGTCCAGACTGCTGGGCATCAAGGAGGCGGTCGACCGGCTCGGCGATCGCGTCCGCACCTACACCGACGAGCGCGGTCGCACCCTCTACGACGCCGCCGACGCCGAACTCACCGACCCCGACGTGCCCGCGCCCGTCCGCTTCCTCGGCTGGTACGACAATCTCTACCTGTCCCACCAGGACCGCGCCCGGATCATCCCGGACGGCGCCCCGGCGCCGCTGCAGCGCATGGCGACCCAGGTCTCGCCGGTCCTGGTCGACGGTTACCTCGCGGGCGTCTACAAGATCTTCACCGACCGCGAGCGAGCCCGGCTGCGCCTCGTGCCCCGCCGCGCGTGGACCGCGGCCGAGCGATCGGCGGTGGAGGCCGAGGGCGCTGCCCTGCTGGCCTTCCTGGAACCGGACCGCGCCCCGAGCGTCGAGATCCTCCCGGTCGACGCGGATCTCAAACCCTGACACGACCGGAACACGGCGTAACCGCGGCGAAATACGCCGTTATTAGGCTCTGCGCCACGTCGTTCATGGCTGAAACGGACGACAGGCACCGCTGATCCGGCGGGCGAACCAGCCGCGTTTCCGAGAGGAATGCCGCATGGTGCGCAACCGCCCGCAGTCCGTCGTCGTCTCCGACACCACCGTCTACGCCGCCACCGATACGGGTCCGCGCTGGCTGCCCGGCTGCGATGTCGTCGTCGAGGACGGCATCGTCACCGCTATCGGTCCCGGCGCGGGTTCCGGATCGCCACTGCCGATCGTCGACGGCCGCGGCGGCCACCTGCTGCCCGGCTTCGTGAATACCCATACCCACCTGCAACAGTCGATCCTGCGCGGCGCCGGTGAGGGGCTGCCGCTGCTGGACTGGCTGCGCTGCGTGGGCGAGCACACCGTGGCCGCCACGCCCGAACAGACCTATCTGGCCGCGCTCGCCGGCGGGCTGGAACTGCTGCGCGGCGGGGTCACCACGGTCGTGGAACACATGTGGCCGAACCCCTCCGAGGACGTGCACGAGGCGGCGCTGAGCGCGCTGGCCGAACTCGGTATCCGGGTGATCTTCGGGCGCGGCGTCGCCGATCGCGCCGACGCCACCCGGCGCTGGGGCCTCGATCCGCGTCTGATGCAGCCGCTGCCAACGGTTTTCGATCACATCGACGCGCTCGACCACCGCCTCGACGGGACGCGGATCACCACCGCCCTGGCCGTGCCGAATCCGCGCTGCCTGACGCCCGACGGCATGACGGCGGTCGCGGACTACGCCCGGCGCACCGGGAAGACGATCTCGATCCACCTGTCGGAGACCACGACCGACGACGACATGTGCCGGTTGCACACCGGCCGCCCGGCGGTCGACTACCTCGATCAGGGCGGCCTGCTCGGCCCGCGCACGCTAGCGGTGCACTGCTGCCACCTCGACGAGTACGCCCGCCACCTGCTCGCGGATCGGGACGTGGCGGTCTCCTACAACCCGCTGAGCAATATGCGTCTCGGCAGCGGCGTCGCGCCGGTGCCGCAGCTGCTGCGCGCGGGCGTGGACGTGGGTCTCGGCGTCGACGGCGCGGCGAGCAACGACACCCAGGACATGCTGCTCGCGCTGCGAATCGGCGCCTACCTGCAACGCGTCGCGCACACCAGCGCCGACGTGCTGGGGTTCGAGGACATGATGCGGATGGCGACCCGGGGCGCCGAGGTCGCGCTGGGCCGGCCCGAGGCGCCGACCGGGCTGGCGGACGGCGATCTCGGGGATCTGACGCTCATCCGCTTCGATCGCGACTTCGCCTGCCTGCCGGTGCGCGATCCCGGTGCGGTGCTGCTGACCGCCGCGTCCGCGCGGGTGGTGGACACAGTGTGGGTGGCCGGGGAGGCCGTGATCCGCGACGGGCGCAGTACCCGGATCTCCGAGGCGGATCTGGTCAAGCAACTGAGCAACATGCAATAGCTCGTAACTAATTGGAAATCTCCCTTCGACTGCATGTAATCACTCGGCGAGATACTGAGTTCAAGCCGACGTATGCACGTAAGTTGGCTCGAAAGTAGGTGAACGATGCTTCTGCACGACCCCCTCCACGCGACCCGGCCGGGCGATCCGGCGGCGGGCGCCGCCGTCTCCCTCTCGGGAGTCCACAAGCGCTTCCCGGATCGCGGCGGCGACGGCGTGACCGCGCTCTCCGGCATCGACCTCGATATCGGGACCGGTGAATTCGTCACCGTCGTCGGCCCGTCCGGATGCGGGAAGTCGACGCTGCTCCGGATGGCCGCCGGGCTGGACCGGCCGACCGCGGGAACCGTTGCGGTGCACGCGGAGTCGATCGGCTTCATCTTCCAGGAGGCGACCCTGCTGCCGTGGCGGAAGGTGCGCCGCAATGTGGAACTGTCCGCCGAACTGCGCGGCGTCGACCGGGCGACCCGGCGGGGCCGCGCCGATCGGGCGCTCGCCGCCGTCGGACTCGCCGATGTCGCGCACCGGCTGCCGAATCAGCTGTCCGGCGGGATGCGCATGCGGGTGTCGCTGGCCCGCGCGCTGGCGCTGGAACCCGATCTGATGCTGCTGGACGAGCCCTTCGGCGCCCTGGACGAGATGACCCGGCTCGAGATGCAGGAGGAACTGCTGCGCCTGTATCGGGACAACGCCTTCACCGCGCTGTTCATCACCCATTCGGTGTCCGAGGCGGTATTCCTCGGTGCGCGGGTGGTGGTCATGTCTGCCCGGCCGGGCCGCGTGCACGAGGTGATCGATATCGGCCTGCCCTACCCGCGCGATCGCTCGGTGCGATTCGATCCGGCCTTCACACACCAGGTTTCGCGCATCTCCGAATCGCTGCGGGAGGCGTGCTGATGGTAGGACTAGCCGCACCCGCGCGGGCGGGCCTCGTCCGCGCGGCCACCCGTCGCACCCCGCGACCGCGCTCGATGCTGACCGGTATCGGCGCGCCGGTGCTCTCTTTCGGGATCGTGCTCTCGCTGTGGTACCTGGTCTCGCTGGTGCTGCTGGCGCCGGATCGCCGCTTCCTGCTCCCGCCGCCGCATGTGGTGCTCACCGAATCGCTGATGAAACCGGCCAAGCTCGAGGTGATGCTGGAGGCGCTCACGGTCACCGCCCGGGTGGCCGTGACCGGGCTGGCCGTGTCGGTCGCGCTCGGCGTCGGCATCGGCGTCCTGATGAGCCAGGCCCGGGTGCTCGAACGCATCGTGTACCCGCAAACCGTTGTGCTGCAAGCTGTTCCGGTGCTGGCCGTGGTGCCGCTGATCGGTCTGTGGTTCGGCTACGGGATTACCGCGCGCACCATCGTCTGCGTACTCATCGCCGTGCATCCGATCATCGCGATGACGCTGTTCGGGATTCGCTCCGTCGACCCGAACCTGCGGGAGCTGTTCCTGCTCGGCCGCGCGAGCCGCGCGCGGCGGCTCGTCTCCCTGGAACTGCCGGCCGCCCTGCCGTCGATCCTGACCGGACTGCGCACCGCCGCGGGCCTGTCGGTGACCGGCGCCATCGTCGGCGACATGTTCTGCGCGCAGGGCCGTCCGGGCATCGGCACCCTGCTCAACACCTACCGGGCCCGGCTGCAATCGGAGGATCTGCTCGCCGCGCTGCTGCTGGCCGCCCTGTTCGGCGTCGCGGTCTTCGCGATCTTCACCCTGGCGCAACGCCTCACCGTCGGCCGCTGGCACGCCTCGGGCCGCTGACCCACCGTTCGGAGAACCTCATGTCATTCACACCGCGCCGCGCCGGCGTCGCCGCCCTGGCCGCCTTGGCCGCCGTCGCCCTCACCGCCTGCGGCGGATCCGATTCCGGCACGGCGCCGATCAGCCTGCCCGCCGCGCCGCCGGAGCAGCAGCTGTCCGGGATCTGCCCGGGAACCGTTGTGGCGCAGCTGCAATGGGAGCCCGAAACGGACGCGGGTCCGCTCTTCGGCCTGCTCGGCCCGGGATACCGGGTCGATGCCGAGCACAACAGCGTCACCGGGCCGCTGGTCGTCGACGGCAAGGACACGGGGGTGAAGCTGGAGATTCGCGCGGGTGGCGCGGCCATCGGATTCCAGACCGTGCCCTCGCAGATGTACGTCGATCCGAGTATCACCCTCGGGCTGGCCCACTCCGAGCAGGCGATCGCGGCCGCCGGGCAGCAGCCGATCGTCGCGGTGACCACGCTGCTCCGCTACAGCCCGCAGCTGCTCATGTGGGATCCGAAGACCCATCCCGACTGGCACGGCATCGCGGATATCGGCAGATCCGGTGCGCCGGTGGTGGTTTCGCAGGGCCAGCTGTATCCCGACTGGCTGGTGTCGCGCGGCCTGCTGAAGCCCGCGCAGATCGACGCGTCCTACGACAACTCGCCGTCGCGCTTCGTCTCCGATCCGTCCTTCGCGCAGCAGGGGTTCCTCAACTCCGAGCCGTACGTGTACGAGCACGAACTACGCGCCTGGGGCAAACCCGTTGCGTACCAGACGCTTCGGGACGTCGGCTACGAAGGCTACGCGCGCACGGTCAACGTTCGCGCCGACCGGCTGAACGAGCTGCGACCGTGCCTGCGGCGGCTGGTCCCGATGATCCAGCGCTCCACCGCGCAGTTCCGCGCCGATCCCGGCCGGGTGAACGACATCGTCACCGATGTGGTCGCGCAGAGCCCCAATTTCACTCCCTACAGCGCCGACCTGGCCGCCTACGCCTCGAAAGCGCTGATCGACGGCGGGCTGATCGGCAACGAGACCGACGGTGTGCTGGGCAGTTTCGATCCGGCGCGGGTGCAGCGGGTGATCGACGAGTTCGCCCCGATCCTGCGCCGCGGCGGCGCCACCGTGCCGGACGGGCTGCGCGCCGCCGACCTGGTGACCACCGAATTCCTCGATCCGACCGTCAACGTCGGCAGCTGATCCACCGAAGAAAGGACGATGATGACCGCCAGTTACGACCTGTCCGAGGTGTCCCGGGAACAACAGATGGGCGGGCTCGGCAGCGAGACCGACGATCGCGAGATCCGCGTGATCGATCTGACCGACTTCGACGCGCGCCGCGCCGAGATCACCGACGAACTGTGGACCGCCGCGACCGAGATCGGGTTCTTCCAGCTGTCGGGGCACGGTATCGCCCAGGAGACGATCGACGGCGTATTCGACCTCACCGCACGGTTTTTCGCGCTCCCGGACGCGGTGAAGGCGCACTATCCGCTGGTCAAGGCGAACAATGCCGGGTGGGAGAGTATGAGCCAGGTCCGCCCGTCCATCGGCGTGCCGGATCAGAAGGAGTCCTACCAGATCACTCGCCCGCATATGGCCGGGCTGTGGCCCAGCGAGAGCGAGCTGCCCGGATTCGTCTCGGCCGTACGGGATTTCGAGTCCCGGTGCTGGGCCGTCGCCATGCGGGTGCTGTCGTGTTTCGCCGACCGGCTCGGCCTGCCCCGCGACCATTTCACCACCGCCCATAACCCGGCGTCCGAGGAGTATCAGAGCACGCTGCGGCTGCTGCACTACTTCGCCGTTCCCGCGGAACTGCGCGGGGTGCCCGGCCGGTGGCGGGCCGGTGCGCACACCGACTTCGACTGTCTGACACTGCTTTTCCAGCGCGACGGTCAGGGCGGCCTGCAGGTGTGTCCGGGCAAGGAGATGCGGGACCAGCGCTGGACGCCCATCACGCCGTCCTCGGCGCTGATCACCTGCAATATCGGCGACATGCTGACCCGCTGGAGCGATGATCTGCTGCCGTCCAATTTCCACCGGGTCCGCGGTCCGGGGCCCGAGGAATACCAGGGTGACCGCTACAGCATTGCCTATTTCGCCCAGGCGGATCGGGACGCCGTGATCGCCGGGCCGCGCGGGACCTATCCGCCGGTGACGGCGGCCGACTTCCTCGCTCAGCGGGTGCGCGCCAACTACCGTCCCGAACAGTAGCGTTGTCGCCGACAGGGAAGGAAGCGCGATGACCGACGCGGCCGCGGACGGCGCGCTGCTGGGCGAGTCCGTCCACCGGCAGCTGCGGCAACTGGTGCTGTCGGGGGAGTTGGGGCCGGGCACGGCGCTGAGCGTGCCCGGCCTGTCGGCCCGGCTCGGCGTCAGCCGCAGCCCGGTGCGGGAGGCGGTGCAGCAGCTCATCTACGAGGGGCTGGCCGTGGCCGTCCCGCATGCTGGCGCCCGCGTCGCCACCATCGACGACCGGCAGGTGTGCGACGTGCTCGCGGTGCGGGCGGTGCTCGACGGTCTCGCGGCCGCCACGGCCGCCGTCCGCGTCACGGCCGCCGAGCTGGCCGAACTGAACGCGATGCTGAGCGCACAGGAGGCCAATCTGCGCGCCGCCGCCGACGCCGCCCGCGACACCGAACTGGACCTGGAATTTCACGCCTTCATCCGGGACCGCTGCGGAAACCGCACGCTCGCCGACGAACTCGCCCGCATGGAAGCACAGGCCCACCTCTACCGAGGCGACCTCTGGCGCTCGGAATCCAACCGCCGCACCGCACTCCGCGAACACCGCCGCATAGTCGAAGCCCTGGAATCCGGCCACCCCGACGACGCCCGCGCAGCCGCCGAGGCCCACGTCCGCGGCCTGATCACGAGGCTCGGCCGTCGGTAACAGTGCTCAGCTGTGGTTGCGGTAGGCCGGGGCCTTGCTGGTGCCGGCGGGGGTGAGGGTGCGGAGGAGGGGGAGGGTGCGGTGGGTGACGACCGTGGACAGGACGATCACGCTGTGCGAGCGGACGACCGCCGAGCTGCGGTCGATGCTCAGGAGGACCGATTGCAGACCGGCGTGCGAATCCGCGCCGAGGCGGCACAGTACGTCGCCGGAGCCGGTGGTGGCGTAGGCCTCGAGCACGCCGGGGATGGCCTCCAGATCGGCGGCCACGGCGTCCAGCGCGCCCTGGGCGATCTCCAGGGTGACGAATGCCTGCACGTCGAATCCCGCCGCGGTGACGTCGATCTGCGGATCATAGGAGGAGATCACCCCGGACTCCTCCATGCGGGCGATGCGCGACTGCACCGTCGCACGCGCGACGCGAGTACGCCGCGACAGCTCGAGAATGCCCGCCTTCTGGTATTCGTGCATGGCGGACAGGATCGCGAGATCCAGCTCGTCCAGCCGGGCGGCAGTGCGTGCCATCGTCGTCTCCATCCGTGCTCGTGATCTATTCAAATTGTCCAGCATCGACCCCGCCTTGGTGGCGCAATTCGCCATGATGTCTACCGAATTTTGCCGATATTGCTCAGTCGAGCGATCGGGCGATTACCTAGGTGCATGACTGTCGAGCAGATGAACGTCGCGGCCCGCCCGGAGCCCTCGGAGACCCACCTGGTCGGGCTGGTCGACCACGATGCCGCCGCCGACCCTTTCCCCGTCATCGGCTGGGACGCGCTGGTGTGGGTGGTCGGCAACGCCACGCAGTTCGCGCACTATCTGGAGTCGGCGTTCGGGATGCGGCTGGAGGCGTACTCGGGCCCCGAGACCGGCGACCGCGACCGCAAGTCGTTCGTCCTGCGCAGCGGCGGCGCGCGATTCGTCGTGACCGGTGCGGTCGATCCGGCCAGTCCGCTTGTCGCACATCATGATCGGCACGGCGACGGCGTCGTCGACATCGCGCTCGAGGTCCCCGATGTCGACAAGTGCGTCGAGTGGGCGCGGGCGCACGGCGCCACCGTCCTCGTCGAACCGCACGACGACACCGACGAATTCGGCACCGTCCGCTCCGCCGCGCTGGCGACCTACGGCGAGACCCGGCACACGCTGGTCGACCGGTCGCGCTACGACGGGCCGTACCTGCCGGGCTTCGTCGCCAGGACGTCCGGCTTCGTCCCGCGCGAGGGCGCGCCGCGGCGGGTGTTCCAGGCGATCGACCACGTCGTCGGCAATGTCGAACTCGGGCAGATGGACGAGTGGGTCGAGTTCTACCGCCGCGTCATGGGTTTCGAGAACATGGCCGAATTCGTCGGCGACGATATCGCCACCGAGTACTCGGCGCTGATGAGCAAGGTCGTGGCCAGCGGCAACCACCGGGTGAAGTTCCCGCTCAACGAGCCGGCGGTGAGCCGCAAGAAGTCCCAGATCGACGAGTACCTGGAGTTCTACCGCGGTCCCGGCGTGCAGCACATCGCCCTGGCCACCGGCGACATCCTCACCACCGTCGACGCCCTGCGCCGCGAGGGCGTCGAATTCCTCGACACCCCGGACGCCTACTACGAGGATCCGGAGCTGCGCGCCCGCATCGGCCGGGTCCGAGTCCCGGTGGAGGAGCTGCGGTCTCGCGGCATCCTGGTCGACCGCGACGAGGACGGCTACCTGTTGCAGATCTTCTGCAAACCGCTCACCGACCGCCCCACCGTCTTCTTCGAACTGATCGAACGCCACGGTTCCCTCGGCTTCGGCAAGGGCAACTTCAAGGCCCTGTTCCAGGCCATCGAGCGCGAGCAGGAGGCCCGCGGCAATCTGTGAGGCCGCGCGGCGACCAGTACAGTCTGGGGCATGCGGATCACGTCGGCGATCGTCACGGGGACGGCCATCGCAGCGCTGCTGACGGCGTGCGGGTCGGGCGACAATGCGGACAGCGGGACGCCGCTCGTGCGCCCGCCGCTGAAGGTGGCCGCGCTGGGCCCGTTCACGGGGGAGTGCGGCGGTGCCACCGACGACGAGGTGCGCGATCTCGGCCAGCTGGGGCAGATCTCGCGGTCGTTCAAGAATTCCGTCGGCTGTAACTGGCAGTCGGCCGGCGCCTCCTCGCCCAGCGTCACCTTCGCCTCCTACCGCGGCAGTCCCATCGAGCGCGAGCGGGCGTGGGTGACCGCGCAGGGTCGCAATCCCGAGAGCATCGAGGTCGCCGGGCATCCGGGCTTCCAGGACGCCACCGCCGACGGCAGCATCTGCGATCTGGCGGTGCAGCTTGGCGACGACTTCTTCGAATGGTCGACCTCCAGCGGGTTGTTCGGCACGATCGGCGGCGATCCGTGCCTGAAGAACCGCAAGCTGGCCGAGCTGACAGTGCAGCGGCTGAAGTGAGAGCGGCGACCGACGTGAGGGGCGAGATGCGTACGCGAGCAGCGAGGACGCGGGCGGCGGCGATCGCGGCCGTCGCCGTGGCGGTGGCGATGACGGCCGGCGGCTGCGGCCGCACCGTCACCGGATCCGCGCAGCCGGCGGGCGGGGGCAGCTCGGTCAACATGAACTTCGACAAGTTGCTGCGTGAATGCGAGGTCGTCCAGCAGGACGAGATCGCCAAGGCGACGGGCGCGCAGTACGCGCAGAGTTCGTTCAACGGCGCGGTGTGCATGTGGGACCTGCAGGGCACGCCGGGCGGCGACGGGATGGCGACGCTCAACTGGTACGAGATGGGCTCGCTGCCCAACGAGAAACAGAACAACGATCGGCTCGGCTACACCACGACGGACATCAACGTGCAGGGCCGGCGGGCACTTCAGGTGCACCGGCCCAACGATCCGGACGCCTGCGGCGTGATGGCGCCGGCCGCGGATACCGGGGTAATCGGCTGGTGGGTGAACTACCGTGCGGGATCCGGTCATCCGGATCCGTGCGAGGGAGCCCAGAAACTGGCAGAGTTGACACTGAACCTGGCCCGCTGACGACACGCTCCACAACCGGATACCGCCTTCCGGCGCCGTGGCCCCGCTACCACGGGGTACCCGCTTTTGCTCCCCGCCGCGCCGACGGGTATCGTGGATCGCTGTGCCCGGAAGCTGCGGGCAGGTTTGTGTGCAGGACGTAAGCCAGCGAAAGCGGCCGACCGTTTCAGCGTGCCCGGAAAAGTAGGTATGTACTGCGCGCGACACGCCCGACCTCGGGACGCGGGGAACGCGGTCCGGGTGGACGGGTGACAGCTCGAGAACACAGACGTGAAGACATTCCAGACACCTGGTTACTGAATAAAGAAAGCCGGTATATGCCAACCATCAACCAGCTGGTCCGCAAGGGTCGCAGCGACAAGGTCGCGAAGACGAAGACCGCGGCTCTCAAGGGGAGCCCGCAGCGTCGTGGCGTGTGCACCCGCGTGTACACCACGACCCCGAAGAAGCCGAACTCCGCGCTGCGTAAGGTCGCGCGTGTTCGCCTGACCAGCGCGGTCGAGGTCACGGCCTACATCCCGGGTGAGGGCCACAACCTGCAGGAGCACTCGATGGTGCTCGTGCGCGGTGGTCGTGTGAAGGACCTCCCCGGTGTGCGCTACAAGATCATCCGCGGTTCGCTCGACACCCAGGGTGTGAAGAACCGCAAGCAGGCCCGCAGCCGCTACGGCGCCAAGAAGGAGAAGAGCTGATATGCCGCGCAAGGGCCCCGCTCCCAAGCGTCCGCTGATCAACGACCCGGTCTACGGGTCGCCGCTGGTGAGCCAGCTGGTCAACAAGATCCTGCTGGACGGCAAGAAGTCCACCTCCGAGCGGATCGTCTACGCCGCGCTGGAGCAGGCGCGCGAGAAGACCGGCACCGATCCGGTCGTCACCCTCAAGCGCGCGCTCGACAACGTGAAGCCCTCCCTGGAGGTCAAGCCCCGCCGTGTCGGTGGCGCCACCTACCAGGTGCCGGTCGAGGTGCGGCCGGGCCGCGCCAACACCCTGGCGCTGCGCTGGCTGGTGAACTTCTCCCGGCAGCGTCGTGAGAAGACCATGGTCGAGCGTCTGGCGAACGAGCTGCTGGACGCCAGCAACGGTCTGGGCGCTTCGGTGAAGCGTCGCGAGGACACCCACAAGATGGCCGAGTCGAACCGGGCCTTCGCGCACTACCGCTGGTGAATCGGTTCCCGGATCGCCGAGGAACGGCGCCGGGAGGCGAGTCACAGTCGGGCGTGGCACTCCGGCGCCACGCCCGACGTTGAAAAAGTGATGGCCTCTGGGCCTCCGAACGGAGCCAGGGTCGTTCCCGAAAATCCCAACTAGCTACGAGCGGGGAAGATTTCCGTGGCACAGGACGTGCTCACCGACCTCAACAAGGTCCGCAACATCGGCATCATGGCGCACATCGATGCCGGTAAGACCACCACAACCGAACGCATCCTCTTCTACACCGGCATCACCTACAAGATCGGTGAGGTCCACGACGGCGCGGCCACGATGGACTGGATGGCCCAGGAGCAGGAACGCGGCATCACGATCACGTCGGCCGCGACGACCTGCTTCTGGAAAGACAACCAGATCAACATCATCGACACGCCGGGTCACGTCGACTTCACCGTCGAGGTGGAGCGATCGCTGCGCGTACTCGATGGCGCGGTTGCGGTCTTCGACGGAAAAGAGGGCGTTGAGCCGCAGTCCGAGCAGGTCTGGCGGCAGGCCGACAAGTACGACGTCCCGCGCATCTGCTTCGTCAACAAGATGGACAAGCTGGGCGCCGACTTCTACTTCACGGTCCAGACCATCAAGGACCGCCTCGGTGCCAAGCCGCTGGTCATCCAGCTGCCGATCGGCGCGGAGAACGAGTTCGAGGGCATCATCGACCTGGTCGAGATGAACGCGAAGGTCTGGAAGGGCGAGACCAAGCTCGGCGAGTCCTACGAGACCATCGAGATCCCGGCCGATCTGGCCGAGCGCGCGGAGCAGTACCGCCAGGAGCTGCTCGAGACCGTCGCCGAGTCGGACGAGGCCCTGCTGGAGAAGTTCTTCGGCGGCGAGGAGCTCTCGATCGAGGAGATCAAGGGCGCGATCCGCAAGCTGACCGTGAACTCGGAGCTGTACCCGGTGCTCTGTGGTTCGGCGTTCAAGAACAAGGGCGTGCAGCCCATGCTCGACGCCGTCATCGACTACCTGCCGACGCCGCTGGACGACGGTGGCACCGACGGTCACGTCCCCAACAAAGAGGACGAGATCATCCACCGCAACCCGGACACCACCGAGCCGTTCGCGGCCCTGGCGTTCAAGGTCGCGACGCACCCGTTCTTCGGCAAGCTGACCTACGTCCGCGTGTACTCGGGCAAGGTCGCCTCCGGCGCCCAGGTCATCAACTCGACCAAGGGCAAGAAGGAGCGTCTGGGCAAGCTGTTCCAGATGCACTCCAACAAGGAGCAGCCGATCGATGAGGCCCAGGCGGGCCACATCTACGCGGTCATCGGCCTGAAGGACACCACCACCGGTGACACCCTGTGCGATCCGCAGAACCAGATCGTGCTGGAGTCCATGTCCTTCCCGGACCCGGTCATCGAGGTGGCCATCGAGCCGAAGACCAAGGCCGACCAGGAGAAGCTGGGCACCGCCATCCAGAAGTTCGCGGAGGAGGACCCCACCTTCAACGTGAAGCTGGATCAGGAGACCGGCCAGACCGTCATCGGCGGCATGGGCGAGCTCCAGCTCGACATCTACGTCGACCGGATGAAGCGCGAATTCAAGGTCGAGGCCAACATCGGCAAGCCGCAGGTGGCCTACCGCGAGACGATCACCAAGGTCGTCGAGAAGCACGAGTTCACCCACAAGAAGCAGACGGGTGGCTCCGGCCAGTTCGCGCGCGTGATCATCGCCCTGGAGCCCTTCGTGGGCGAGGACGGCGCGACCTACGAGTTCGAGAACAAGGTCACCGGTGGCCGCGTGCCGCGCGAGTACATCCCCTCGGTGGACGCCGGCATCCAGGACGCCATGCAGTACGGTGTCCTCGCTGGTTACCCGCTGGTCAACCTGAAGGCCAAGCTGCTCGACGGCGCCTACCACGAGGTCGACTCCTCGGAAATGGCGTTCAAGATCGCGGGTGCGCAGGCCCTGAAGGAAGCGGCCCGCAAGGCCGGTCCGGTGATCCTCGAGCCGCTGATGGCCGTCGAGGTCACCACGCCCGAGGAGTACATGGGCGACGTGATCGGCGACCTGAACTCCCGCCGTGGCCAGATCCAGGCCATGGAGGAACGCAGTGGTGCCCGTGTCGTCAAGGCGCTGGTTCCGCTCTCGGAGATGTTCGGCTACATCGGTGACCTGCGGTCCAAGACCCAGGGCCGGGCGAACTTCTCCATGGTGTTCGATTCGTACGCGGAGGTTCCGGCCAACGTGTCGAAGGAGATCATCGCCAAGGCGACCGGCGAGTAGTCGACCGGCCTCCGGGCCGCTCGGCTACCCGATCGGCCCCGGCCGGTTGTCCCCGCAACGCTTTTGGCGGGGACCGGTCACCGCACGACCAGAAATTACAAACCGCACTGCTGCATAGAGCAAGCACCAACAAGTCCAGGAGGACATCAAGTGGCGAAGGCGAAGTTCGAGCGGACGAAGCCCCACGTCAACATCGGCACGATCGGTCACGTCGACCACGGCAAGACCACGCTGACGGCGGCTATCACCAAGGTTCTGCACGACAAGTACCCGGACCTGAACCAGAGCTTTGCGTTCGACCAGATCGACAAGGCTCCGGAGGAGAAGGCTCGTGGTATCACGATCAACATCTCCCACGTCGAGTACCAGACGGAGAAGCGGCACTACGCCCACGTCGACGCGCCGGGCCACGCCGACTACATCAAGAACATGATCACGGGCGCGGCCCAGATGGACGGCGCCATCCTCGTGGTCGCCGCCACCGACGGCCCGATGCCGCAGACCCGCGAGCACGTGCTGCTCGCGCGTCAGGTCGGCGTGCCCTACATCCTGGTCGCGCTGAACAAGTCGGACATGGTCGACGACGAGGAGATCCTCGAGCTCGTCGAGATGGAGGTCCGCGAGCTGCTGGCCTCGCAGGAGTTCGACGAGGAGGCTCCGGTCGTCCGCGTTTCCGGCCTGAAGGCGCTGGAGGGCGACGAGAAGTGGGCCGAGTCGATCCTCGAGCTGATGAACGCGGTCGACGAGTCGATCCCGGACCCGGTTCGTGAGACCGACAAGCCGTTCCTGATGCCGATCGAGGACGTCTTCACGATCACCGGTCGTGGCACCGTCGTCACCGGTCGTGTCGAGCGTGGCGTGGTCAACGTCAACGAGGAAGTCGAGATCGTCGGCATCCGTCCCGACAAGACCAAGACCACCATCACCGGCATCGAGATGTTCCGCAAGCTGCTGGACCAGGGCCAGGCGGGCGACAACGTCGGTCTGCTGGTGCGTGGCATCAAGCGCGAGGATGTGGAGCGCGGCCAGGTCGTCATCAAGCCGGGCACCACCACCCCGCACACGGAGTTCGAGGGCCAGGCGTACATCCTGTCGAAGGACGAGGGCGGCCGCCACACCCCGTTCTTCAACAACTACCGCCCGCAGTTCTACTTCCGCACCACCGACGTGACCGGCGTCGTGACCCTCCCCGAGGGCACCGAAATGGTCATGCCGGGCGACAACACCGAGATGAGCGTCAAGCTGATCCAGCCCGTCGCCATGGAAGAGGGCCTGCGCTTCGCGATCCGCGAGGGTGGCCGCACCGTCGGCGCCGGCCGGGTCACGAAGATCATCAAGTGATCTCGCTCCGCGAGATCACCCCGGCACGCTTTTAGCCGGGGTCCCGCAAGCCAGCTCGCGGAGATGACCACAAAGGGCCGTTCCCCCAAGGGGAACGGCCCTTTTCACGTCTTCATACCCCCGGTACACCCAAAAGCATCAGGTCTGCTCGGTAGCGGCTAATAGGGCCTCGGCGAATTGGCGCATCTGGTCGGTGCCGCCGAACCAGGCGGAGACGAGGTCGACGGCTACCGTGCGGGTGCGGTGGGCGGCCTGGATGAATTCGGTGAGGGAGACCTCGCCGGCTTCTGCTTTCTTGGCGATGGTTTCGAGGTTGCTGCTGGTCAGCAGGAGTCGCATGATCAGGTGGACGTCGACCGTGGTGGGGGAGTCCTCCAGGGGCGTGGTGTGGCGGGCGGCGCGGCGGGCCGGGGCGAATTCGGGTGTGGGGCGCGAGAGTTCGCTGTTGTTGCGAGGGGTCTCCGTGCGCGAGCGCAGACCCCCTTGCGGGCGTCGCGTGGGCTCGGTGGGGGACGTGGTGGCCGCACGAGGGCCGAAGGATTCGTGTGTCGTAGTCGCCGGTTCACCGGGTGCGGTGCCAGGTTCACCGTGCCGGCCGGAAGCCCCGGAGTGCGGGATTGCCGAATTGTTCCGCGGCGAGCCGGAATCGCGGTGCGCGGAGAGTGAATCGTTGCGTGGTGTGGCGGAATCGCGGTGCGCGGAGAGTGAATCGTTGCGTGGTGTGGTGGAATCGCGGTGCGTGGAGAGTGAATCGTTACGCGGAATGGTGGAATCGCGGTGCGCGGAAAGCGAGTCGTTACGCGGAATGGTGGAATCGCGGTGCGCGGAAAGCGAGTCGTTGCGTGGAGCGGTGGAATCGCGGTGTGTGGAAAGTGATTCGTTGCGCGGTGTGGCGGAATCGTGATGTGCGGGGAGTGAATCGTTCCGCGCCGCGGTGGATTCGCCACGGGGAAGAAGAGATTCGTTCCACGAAGCGATGGATTCGCTGTGGGAGGCGGCCGAATCATGCAGCGGAGTAACGGATTCCGCGCGCGAAGTATCGGAAAGGTTCGCGTCGTTGCGCGGGGGAACGGATTCGGCCCGCGGCAGGATCGCGTCGTTTCGCGGAGTAATGGTCTCGCCGGGAGGGACGACCGATTCGGTGCGCGGAGTAATGGATTCGGTGCGCTGGACGGGTGCGTCGATGCGCGGGTTCAGGGATTCGAACGAATTCGGCGCGGTATCGGTGGAGAATCCGCCTGCGCCGTTACGAAACCCACCGGTATCCGCCCGGAACGGGCCGGTGTCGGCCGACGAGAGCGCGGACGAATCGGGCCGGATCGCCACGGAGTCGGGTGCGGAGGTGAAGGATTCCGCCCGGGGGGCGGGCTCGGGCGGCGGGGTCGCCGAGGGCGTCGCCGCATTGGCCCACTGGGTGGCGAAATCCGGCTGATTCCACTGCATCTCGGGACCGAAAGGGCTGTGCGAATTCAGGTCGATGCCGGTCAGCGAGTTGGTCGGGGCCGGACCCGAGTTGTTGACCTGGGTCAGGCGAGATCCCTCCGGTCGTGCACGCTGGGGTTCCCCGAAACTGGCGAAATCGGCATCCGTCATAGTCGCCATGCTAACGCCGAGCCATCGCGACTTCAGTCCGTGCCCGCCGAGGTCAACTCAACAGTTCGACGGCGCGGGCTCGCCGCGGAACCGGGCATCCAGCCAGTTGACCATCCACGGCACGCCGAGTACGGCCGCCGAGAGATGCTCCGGCGAGGGGACGAGATCTGCCTGTAATCGCACGCCGGCGGCGCAATACCGGCGGTTGGTGTTCACGATCGCGTCGATCGGGATCAGCGGATCCGACGGCGAATGCCACTCGAACACAGGCATTTCGGGAATTCCGTCGAACAGTTCCAGGCTGTTCTCCTCGACCACGGCCCAGGCGTCGGGGCTGTCCACCAGATCCGTGCTCGTGGCGAATTCGCGGGCGCTGCGCCCCGCCCCGGCGGCCAGGATCTCGTTGGTGCAGCCGTTGGCCATCGCGTTGCGCGCGACGATGCCCCGCGGGTTCAGATAGTCACTGATGGGCAGCCGGTCCGGATACTCCCGCTCCAGCCCGATCGCCGCGGCCATCGCGAGCCCGAACGCCGGATGCGAGTTCATGCCCAGGGCCCTGACCATCGTGACCATGTTCATCGGCACGCCGCCCGTGGCCGCCCCGGCGATATCCAGCTCCGGCGCGTACTTCGGCTGCATGGCGGCGGCCCACGCGGTCGCCATGCCGCCGCCGGAGTAGCCGGCCATGGTCACCCGGCTGCCGCCGACCCGGAGTTCGGGCACCCGCTTCACCGCGCGAATGCCGTCCAGGGTGATCTGCCCGCCCAGACGCGCGGCGCCGTAGGCGAACTGCGGGCCCAGATGATCCGGCAGCGCGACGCTCCAGCCGCGGAGCAGGAGCGCGTTCAGGGCCGGGGCCTCGCGCACCTGAAGATTCGGGTCGGCCGTGTACAGCACGTGCGAGACCGCGCAGTCCGCGCCGAGCCCGTTGATGATGTGCTGGTACGACACCAGCGGATCGTCGGGGCGATGGTTGGCGGGCGTCAGCACGGTGGTGGTGGCCGCGATCGGCCGGCCGTGGGAATTGGTGGAACGGAACTTGACCAGCGAGACCGTGGTGCCCGGGAAGATGAGCAGCGGCGGCATAGGCCGAACCTCGAGCACCGCGCCGGGCTCGTACCGGTCGATATCCGCGGGCACGGCGAAGAACGGATCGGGATCGGGCCGCGGGTAGAGGGGCTGTGCCGTCGCCGTCGCGGCGAGCGCGAGGCCGACGGCCGCTCCGAGTGCGGCACCGATCAGTCGTCGAAGTCCCTGACGTGCACCGATTCGGGTGATGCGGGCCTGACGGATCAAGTCCATGACCTCCACGGGTGTGCGGAACCTGGAAGACCGGGCAGTTGGTATTCAAGAGGTCGGGGACGGGGAAGGCGGGGAGACACGCCGCGTGCCGGAGCAGGGATTTTCCTGGGCAAACGCCCGGAAAACAGGAGGTGAACCGGTCGCGCGGCTCAGCCGAGGTGGGTCATCCCGGCCGCGACGACCTGGGAGAGGTTGAGAATCTCGTCGGCCGTCGGCAGCGCTAGTCCGTCGAGCGCGTGCAGGCGATCGGTCGTGGTGATGGCGAGGACGCCGGAGACCCAGGCGGTGGCGCACGCGCTGAGGGTGCCCGGCCGGACCGGGCCGGGAGCGCTGGCCTGCAGCACCCTGGCGGTGATGTCGAGCAGTTGGTCGCGCATGCGCCGCAACTGCTTCCGGACGTCCGGATGGGTGTCGGCCTCGCGCCACATGATCACGCGCAGGACGGAGGAGTGGTGGTCGCGCAGATTGAGCGCGGCGTCCAGGTTCACGAGGCTCCTGGCCGGATCGCCGGGGGACACGACGGTATCGATGTCGGCGAGCGGCCGGGCGGGCACGCGCTCGGCCATCAGCGCCGACAGGATCGAATCCTTGGTGGGGAAGTAGTAGAAGACCAAACCCTTCGGGACGCCGGCCGTGGTGGCGATCGCCGCCGTCGCGGTCGCGTCGAATCCGTGTGTCGCGAAGAGGTTCTCGGCGGCATCCAGGATGAGCTGACGGGCGTCGCCATCGACCTTCTTGCTCCGGCGACGCCCGGCTCGGGGTTTGGGCATGTGCATCAGTGAGCAGTATGCAGCCGTGCCGTCACTTGCGGAAGGGCCGCCACCGCGGCGACGACGGTCAGTACGCCCACGATCCACGCGGTCCACGAGGCGCCGGTGAAATCGTGGAAGTTCATCACCCAAGGGGAGACGAACAGCAGCACGCCCAATACGCCCATCGCGTAGTCCATGCCCGCCATCGCCGGCCGTGCCAGCTGTGCCAGACCGGTCAGGGCGATGAGCACACCCAGGACGATCAGCGTCCACGCGGCTCGGGTGCTGGTGTCCACCCAGAGGGGTGACAGCGCGGTGAAGACGCCGAGTACGACGGCTACGAAATCCTGTGCGCGACTCTCGCTGAACATTGTTGCCTCCTCGAGGGCTGGGGATATGTTCTCCTCTCGGTATAACTCTGATTGACCGCCCGATCAATACCTGTCGGAACAAGATTGTGCAGCATTGTGCGTGCGGGTGCTGTGACGGCTCTCACCGTATAATTAGAACGAGTTCTAGAATAATGTTGATGGTCGTGCAGCTACGCGTATCCATGACGTCGAATCGGGGAGCGATGCGATGACCAGGCCGATCGTGATCGTCGGCGCCGGGCTGGCCGGGCTGCGGACCGCAGAGGAACTGCGCCGCGACGGGTACTCCGGCGAGTTGGTTCTAGTCGGCGACGAGCCGCGGCTGCCCTACGATCGCCCGCCGCTGTCGAAGCAGTTCGTCCGCGGGGAGACCGACGATACGACGTTGCGGCCCGCGGAGTTCTTCACCGAGAAGGACATCCGGCTGCGGCTGGGCGCGGCCGCGACGGGCGTGGACACCGCCGCGCGGCGGGTATCACTCGACGACGGCAGCGCGATCGACTACGACCAGCTGATCATCGCGACGGGCCTGCGCCCCCGGCGGATTCCGGGCCTGCCCGAGGCGTCGGGCGTGCACGTCCTGCGCAGTCACGCGGATGCCACCGCGCTGCGCGACGAACTGTCCGGTGCGGCCCGCGCGGTCGTGGTGGGCGCGGGATTCATCGGGTGTGAGGTCACGGCCAGCCTGCGGTCGCGCGGTGTGGAGGTGGCGCTGGTGGAGCCGCAACCCGTGCCGCTGGCGGCCGCGCTGGGCGAGCAGGTCGGGGGGCTCGTCGGGCGGCTGCATCGGGCCGAGGGCGTCGATGTGCGCTGCGGCGTCGGGCTGGAATCGCTTGTGGTCGAGAACGGTTCGGTGCGTGGGGTGCGGCTGTCCGACGGCAACGAGGTGGCGGCCGACCTGGTGGTGATCGGCGTCGGTTCGGTGCCGGTGACCGAGTGGCTCGCCGACTCCGGCATCCCGCTCGCACCGCCGCGCGAGGGTGGCGGCGTCCTCGCCGACGAGTCGGGCCGCACCTCGGTCGACGGCGTCTGGGCGGTCGGTGACGTGGCGGCCTGGCGGCACGAGTCCGGCGGCCACAAGCGCGTCGAGCACTGGACCAACGCCGGCGAGCAGGCCCACCTGCTGTCGAACGCGCTCCTGGGCACCGACGCCCCCGCCGCCGCCCGCGTCCCCTACGTGTGGAGCGACCAGTACAACCTCAAGATCCAGGTACTCGGCACCCCCTCCACCGCCGACGAGGTCCGCGTCCTGGACGACGACGGCCACAAATTCCTCGCCCACTACTTCTCCGACGGCACCCTCACCGCCGTCGTCGGGGCAGGCAAAACCGGCGCGGTCATGAAAATGCGCGCCCAACTCTCCGGCGCGGCCGCCCCCGCCCGCTGACCCGCCCGCGCACGCCTTTCGTACTCCCGCACCCCGTCCAGCGCGCTGGACGGGGTGCGGGAAGCCGCAGTGGTGCGGGAAGCCGCAGTGGTGCGGGAAGCTGCAGTGGTGCGGGAAGCTGCAGTGGTGCGGGAAGCTGCAGTGGTGCGGGAAGCTGCAGTGGTGCGGGAAGCCGCAGTGGTGCGGGATGGTTGGGTGGGTGGGTTTCGGGGTGGTCGTGAGTGGGAACCGGGTGCGTGTGAGTGGGGGTGGTGGGCGCGAATAAGGTGGCTGTGTGATCGTCGCGCTCATCGATTCCGGACTGGGGATGTTGCCGACGGGGGCGTGGTTGCGGAAGTTGCGGCCCGATCTGGACCTGCTGCTGCAGACCGACCCCGACGGCGCCCCGTGGGGTCCGAAGCCGGAGCAGTGGGTCGTGGACCGGGTGCTGGAGGCGGCGCGGCGCGCGCTGGCCTCGGGCGCGGAGGTCATTGTGCTGCCGTGCAATACGGCCAGCGTGACCGCGCTCGAACACGTCCGGGTCGAGGTGGGCCCGGAGGTTCCGGTCATCGGCACGGTCCCGGCCATCAAACCGGCCGCCGCGGCGTGCGGGCGGGTCGCCGTCTGGGCGACGGCCGCGACCACCGCCAGCCGGTACCAGGCCGACCTGATCGAACGCTTCGGCGGTGACGCCGAGGTGACGGGGGTGGCCTGCCACGGCCTGGCCGACGCCATCGACCGCGGGGATCTGGCGGCGATCGAGGACGCCATCGCGCGGGCCGCCGAGCGCACACCCGCCGGGACCGAGGGCGTGGTGCTCGGCTGCACCCACTACCCGTTGGTGCTGGATACGATCGTGGCCGCGCTGCCCGCCGGCGTCCGGCTGTTCGACAGCGCGGAAGCCGTTGCGGCCCAGACCCTTCGGCGGATAGACGCGCTCGGCCGCCCGGCCTCCGGTTCCGGCGCGGTCACGGTATTCACCAGTGGCCGCCCGGGCGCGCTGCCTGCCGCCGCGGCCGCCTACGAATCCGGCCGGATCCTGGGCGCGCGCTCCGCCGCGTATCAGCACCTCGACGCGGGCTCCCGGACACGATGACCGCGGAGGCGGTGCGCGCCGCGCTGGCGGAGATCGCCGACGCGGCCGACGCCATTCACCTCCAGCGGTTCTTCAAGACCGGCCCCGGCGAGTACGGCGAGGGCGATGTCTTCATCGGGGTGCGGGTGCCGCAGACCCGTGCGGTGGCGAAACGGTTTGCGGCACTGCCCCTGCCGGAGATCGACGCGCTGCTGGACAGCCCCGTCCACGAGCACCGGCTGGCGGGCCTGGTCGTACTCAACACCGCCATGGCGAAGGCGATGAAACCTCGCACCTACGACGCCGCCGCCCAGGAGGAAATCGTCGAGCTGTACCTGGCGGCGGTGCGGCGGGGCCGGGTGAACAACTGGGACCTGGTCGACGTCTCGGCCGAGAACGTGCTCGGCCCGTGGCTCCTGGACCGGCCCCGGGACCTGCTCTTCCAACTGGCGCACCAGGATTCGCTGTGGGAGCGGCGAGTGGCCCTGCTGAGCACCTTCGCTTTCATCAAGGCCGGCGATGCCTCCACCACATTCGAACTGTCCGAGCTACTCCTCACCGACCGCCGCGACCTGATCCAGAAGGCGGTCGGCTGGATGCTGCGCGAGGTGGGCAAACGCGTCGACCGCGACCTGCTGACCGCCTTCCTCGACCGCCACGCCGCCGAGATGGGCCGCACGGCACTGAGTTACGCCACAGAGCATTTCGAACCCGAAGTGCGGCGGGGGTATCGGCGCATGCGGTGAGTGCCCCTCAGAACTGGATCTTGAGGTGGTCCGTCACCGGATGTGCCTGGCAG
>NZ_BAGL01000082.1 GCF_000308875.1 Nocardia transvalensis NBRC 15921 | reverse complement strand
CCACCCCGAATCGGTGTCGGAATGGTAGCCCGCCTCCATGATCGAGCCCCCGAACTCGGCGATGAACGAGGTGATCCGGGCGATGATGCCCGGCCGGTCCGGACAGCCCAGCATCAGGACGTAGCGGCGGTCGTCGGGCGCGGGGGTCGAACTCATAGGCGCCATACTCCCAGGTCGGATTCCGCAAGCCTGGGACCGGCCGGTCGTATGCGGCGCGCCGCGCGGGCCTAGAGCGTGTAAAACGGCTCCGCGTAATGGAATTCGCCGGTCATCTCCGGCCCGTAGGCCGTCAGCAGCCGCACCTGGAAATGCGAGGTCCAGTCCGGCTGGTCGGGCACGATGCCGACGCGAGCGCCGGGGAGGAAGCCGAAGCGCGGGTAGTAGTCGAGGCTGCCCAGCAGCCCGATCAGGGGTTCGTCGAGGGCGTCGGCGGCGCCGAGCGCGGCGTGCATCAACGCGGAGCCGACACCGGCGTCCTGCCGGTCCGCCAGCACCCCGATCGGCCCGAGCGCCAGCGCGGGGAACGGGCCCACCCCGGCGCGGGTGAGGCAGACGTGCCCGATCACGCGGTCGTGGATCTGCGCCACCAGCGACAGCGTCGGCATCCAGCCGGAATCGCTGCGCAAGCGATGCACCAAGGTCACCTCGGCGGGATCGGCGAGCGCGCGCGGAGCGCCCTCGGGCGACCCGTTCGGGTACTCGCGAGCGAAGGCGGCGCGATGGACCGCGTCGATCGAGGGGATGTCGCCGGGCCGTTCGCGACGGATCAGCACTGACTTCTCCTCCCCGGCGAGTGGGTATGGTCCGAACCGCTGACCATACGAGTGTGCGCGACCGCGGACGCCACCCGCAACGATATTCGCCGCGCGCCCCCGTATGCCAGACTCTGTCCCCATGGCCGACACCGCTCCGGAATCAGGTACGCGCGCGCTCACCCGCGGGGAGGTGGCCGCGATGATCGACCACACCCTGCTCGCGCCGGAGGCCACCGCGGCCGATGTCGCCGCCGCCGTCGACGAGGCGCGGCAGCTGGGCGTGTACGCGGTGTGCCTGTCGCCCGCCGTGCTGCCCGTCCGCGCGCCGGGTCTGGTGGTCGCGACCGTCGCCGGATTCCCGTCCGGCAAGCATCATTCGCTGATCAAGGGCTCCGAGGCGCGGCTGGCCGTGGAGCAGGGCGCCGCCGAGGTCGACATGGTCATCGATGTCGGCGCGGCGCTCGCCGGGGACTACAACGCGGTGCTGGCGGATATCGTCACGGTGCGCGAGGGCATGGGGGATCAGGCGGTGCTGAAGGTGATCATCGAGTCGGCGGCGCTGCCCGACGACGCGATCACCCAGGTGTGCCGGGCCGCCGAACGCGCCGGCGCCGACTTCGTGAAGACCTCCACCGGCTTCCATCCGGCGGGCGGCGCGAGCGTGCACGCCGTGCGGCTGATGGCCGAGGCCGTGGGTGGGCGGCTGGGCATCAAGGCCAGCGGCGGCATCCGCACCGCGGCGGCCGCCGCCGAACTCGTGGCGGCGGGCGCGACCCGGCTCGGGCTGTCCCGCTCGCGCGACGTGCTGGCCGGATTCCCGGAGGTCAGCAGCTGACGGACTGGCCGTCGGCGGCCGGCTGCATCTTGCTCGCGCCGCCGGCCAGGGAGACCGAGATGCCGTCGCTGGTGACCTTCACCTCGGTCGGCTTCATATCCAGCGGGTAGCTCTGCAGGCTTTCGGTCATCATCTGCACGATGCTGTCGACCAGGTCGGTCGGCAGGCCGAAGCCGAGCAGATTCGCGGACTGGGTCGTGACCTCGACCCGGTCGCCCACGATCTGCGGTTTGACGATCAGGTCGGCGATGCCGCCGAGCACCTTGACGTCGAGGACGCCCGCGGCCGGATCGGACTGCACGCCGGACACCAGGCCGCTGAGCGTCTGCTGGATGCCCGCGTTGCTCCAGGCGGCCTCGGCGCTGCTGCTGCCGATCTCGCCGCCGCCGCGGCCGTTGTCGATCATCGTGATGTCGTTGAGCCGCGCGTGCACCTTCATATCGACGGCCGGGCCGAACTTGGCGTCGTCGCTGTCGACGTTCACGTACTGGATCTTGTGGTCGATCGCGGTGAGCAGCAACGGCTTCGGCCCGAAGCTCACCGAGACCTTGGAACCCAGATCCTTCTCCACCTGGGTGGCGAGGCAGCGCTCGGTCCGGTGACGGTAGTAGGTCTCGGCGGCGACGGCCGTACCGACCACGATCAGGACGAGGACGAGTCCGACGATCAGGATGATCCGCCGCAGGTTCCGGGTGCCGCGCGGCCCGCCGTCCGGCGGGCCGGGGGCGGTCGCGGTTGCTGGAGGGTTCGAACTCATGCCACCGATTCTTCCCGAGCTTTCTGAGTCTGCTCTGTGGGACGGATGAAGGCTTGGCGCAAGGACGCCTGGCGATTGTGACATGCCGCACAGGTCGCACGCGTAGCCTGGGTCACATGTCCGGGGAAGCCGACAGCCGAATCCGTGATCCGGAACAGGGCTGGGTGGTATTGCGACGGTTGGCCGGCCGGCATGCCGGATACTTCACGACACGCCTCGCCCGGCGTACCCGATGCGAGGATGTGGTCAGAGACGCGCTGGACGACGGCTCGGTGATCCGCGCGGGAGTGGGGATCCTGCGGCTGGCGGACTGGCCGGTCGGCCCGCTCGACGAGTACGCGATGTGGTCGGCCTGGTTCGACGGCGCGGCGGCCGTCTCCCATCACAGCGCGGCCGAGCTGCACGGGCTGGGCCGGTTGCAGCCCCGCTTCCTGCACCTCTCGGTCGAGGGCGGGCGGGTGCCCACCGTGCCGCGGCTGGTGGTGCTGCGCCGGGCGCTGCGCCGCCGCGATATCGAATCCGCCGGGACGTTCCTGGTCACGACGCCCGTGCGCACGGTGCTGGATCTGGCCGAGACGGGGATCGGGCAGGGCGCGCTGGACGAGGTGGTGGGCGATGCGGTCGCCATCCACCGGTGTGCCGGCGCGGAGATCCGCGCCGCGGCCACGAGCCTGGCGCCGCGCACCGCGGCCCGGATCCGGCACGCGCTGTCGCGGGCGTGAAAGCCGCTGTGGCCGTGGGCAAATGATGCATAACGGCTATTGGACGTGTCACGTTCGGGTTTTGCGCGGTCGGTGTTCATGGCATGGTGCTGACCATGTCGACGGTCGGTGAGGGCGCCTGGGGTCTGGATTTTCCGCCGGGTCCGCCGGAGGACATCGCGGAGATGTTCGCCACCGCGGTCGTCGCGGACGCCGTGCGGCGGCACGACGCGGATCTGGCGCAGTGGGTGGAGACCTGCCGCGACTGGCGCCGGCAGTACCGGCGCGTCTTCCGGGGGATGACCGCGCTGGCGGTGAGCGCCCCGGACGCGTCCCTGGGGATCGCCGCCGACGGGCTGCGGTCGGTGCGGACGATGCTGCATGTCTCCGCCGGGCGCCCGGTAGGGGAGGTGGATCTGTCCGCGGCCGGGCCCGGCGGCTCGGCGCTCGCGACCGGTGACGTTCGTGGCGAGGCCGAACCCCCGGCGCGCCTGGAGGTTCCGTGCGGCGGGGCGCTGCTGTCCGGCGACCGGTTGCGCCGGCGGCTGGCGGACTGGCGGCGCGAGGGCGTGCTGGAGCCCGGATTCGCCGCCGCGGTCGAGCGGGTGATCGATCATCCGGAATGGCTGGCGCTGCCGGGTTTTCGCGTGGTCGTGACCGGTGCGGCCGCCGAACTCGGTCCGCTGCGGCCGCTGCTGCACTGGGGTGCGGACGTGCTGGCCGTCGATCTGCCCGGGCGTAAGCGCTGGGAGATGGTGCGGGAGTACGCGCGCCGCGGGGCGGGGCGGCTGCGGTTCCCGGTGTCGGCGGGGCGGCCGGGCGCGGATCTCGCGGGACAGCTTCCGGCCCTGGCCGATTGGATCGTCACCGCGCTGTCGGACGGCATCCGTCCGGTGCTGGGGTCGTATGCGGCGGCGTCCGGACCGGCGGGGGTGCGCGTGGCGGCCGCGGCGGATCTGCTGGCCGAGGCCGTGTCGCGGCGGCGGCCGGATACCGCGCTGGCGCAGGTGGGGTCACCTTTCGACTGCTACGCGGTGCCGCACGACGTGGTCGCCGACGCCAGGGCACGGCGGGCCCGGCTGGGAATGCCCGGCGCGGTGCAGGATTGGGCCCGGGTGGTGTCGCGGACATCGATCTTCCGCCCGAACTACCGCCACGAGATCGCCGACGCCACCGGCGCGCACTGGGGCGTCGCCGACCTGCTGCCGCCTGCCCTCGGCCCGAATCACGCCCTGGCCCGGCGACTACCGCGCTGGCGCGCGGTGCTGGCACAGGCCGCCGGGCAGACCGTCTCCCACACCGTCGCCCCCCTGATCTGGACCGGCCCGACCCGCCACGCCGCCTGGCCCGCCAACGCCTACCTCGGCTGCACCCATTTCGGCATCGAGGTCTTCGCCCCCGACACCGCCCGCACCTTGCTGGCCGCCAAACTCGTCGCCGACCTCACGCAACCCCCTGCCCCCCAACCCAATCCAGAATCGCTGTTCACCGAGGGGGCGTTCCATGGTGGCCTGTGGCGTCATCCCTACGAGCCACGTTCGGTGATGACCTCCGCGGCCGTGGTCGGCCGGTTCCAACGCCTGCTGCCCTGGTGATTCGGTCTTTTTCCGGCGCGCTTTTGGCCGGAATCCACAGGTGAGATCCCGGCCAAAAGCATGCCGGGAAATGGGGGGATGCGCCGGGAGATGGGTGGCCGGGAATGCGGGTGTTGTGCATTCGGGGTCAGGAGTTGTTGGGGGCCACGGCTTCCCATGGCACAGAGAGGACGCAGTCGCGCATGCGTCGGCGGTAGGGGCGGAGGGGAAAACCCTGTTGGCGCAACAAGTTTGTGGCCTCGCGCCAGCGGGTGCGGGGGCCGTAGGGGGACAGGGGTGCGGCGTGTGTCCAGGCGCGGTCGGCGGCGGTGAGCAGGGTGTGTATGCGTTCGCCCGGGATGTTGCGGTGGATCAGGGCTTTCGGGAGGCGCTCGGCGACGTCGGAGGGGCGGTCGACGGTGAACGGGTCCCATGCCAGGGTCAGGGAGAGGGGGCCGGTGCGGTCCAGCAGTATCCAGGCGCAGCGGCGGCCCAGTTCGTCGCAGGTGCCGTCGACCAGCAGCCCGTCGGGAGCCAGCCCGTTCAGGACCGTCGACCATGCCTCGGGCACAGCCGATTCCGGATACTGCCGCAGGACGTTGAACGCGCGCACCAGGACCGGGCGCAGCCCGGCCAGCTCGAATCCGCCGCGCGCGAACACCACCCCGTCCCGGCCCGGCACTACACGGTCCGGGTCGATCTCCAGACCCACCACTCGCACGTCGGCCCGCACCCGCCGCAGCCGCGCCGCCAGCTCCAGCGTCGTCACCGGGCTCGCCCCGTAGCCGAGATCGACGATCAGCGGGTCCGCGGCGGCCCGCAGCCGCGTCGCCACCACCTCGTCGTGCATCAGCCAGCGGTCGCTGCGGCGCAGCCGGTTGATGCCGGTGGTGCCGCGCGTGATCGCGCCGATCGGCCGCGACGAGGGGGTCAGGCGGTGGGGTTCTGCTCTTCCAGCCACTGCGCGGTGAACTCGGCCTCGGCCCGCAACAGGTCCACGAGGTTGATCAGCATCATCTGCTCGAGCTTCGGGCCGAGCATCGGGATGAACACCTTCGCCGTCGACGAGGTCCGCAGCGTGCAGCCGGTGTCGGTGGGGAACAGGCGCATGGTGCCGCCCAGGCTGCCCGGTCCGGCCGGAATCGCGGCGACGTACTCGCCGGTGACCTCCGGGGCGAACGGGCCGTAGGTCTCGGTGCGGGTGATCACCATGTCCTTGCGCATCACGGCCTGCGCGATCTCGGGCAGCATGTCGCGCGGCAGCACGTGCCGGATCTCGACCTCGATGCCGGCGTCCCCGGCGGTCAGACCCGTGATCTCGTTGGGGGAGTACTTGCGCATCTCCTCCATCCGCGCGTCCCAGTAGGCGCGGTCGGACAGCGCCGCGTACACCTCTTTGGTGGTGTGCAGTGGGTAGCGGGCTGAGTAGTCCAGTCGGCGAGCCATGGGGAGCTAGGTTACTGCGTTCGAATCAGCGGCTCGAGATCCAGGTGTTGGTGAAGTCGGTCTCGGCCTCGAGCAGCTCCAGCAACTTCTCGGCGACCACCTTTTCGATCTTCTTGCCGAACAGCGGGACGGTCACCTCGACCGAGCCCTCGATGACCGCGTGCGACGTCTCGCCCTCGTCGGTGAGAGTGACCGTGCCGCGCACCTGCGCGGGCGCGTCCTGCACCTGCGCGGTGAAGGTGCCCGCGAAGCCGGAGTAGCTCTCGGTGCGGGGGATGATCAGATCACCCGGGCGGACCGACGTGATCGCGCTGGGCAGCTCCGAGGCCGGGATCGACTGCACCATCTCGACCTGCATCTGCTGCTCGTCGACCGAGGCGCGGAACGAGTCCAGGCGCGCGTTCGGGCCGCCGACCTCTTCGATCCGGTCCTTCCAATACTGCTCGTCGGCGAACGCGGCACGGATCGCGTCGGCCGGATGCGTGTACTGAGCCGTATACGCCAAGGGTGTCGCCATGGTGCAACACGCTACCGTCTCTCGCTGTGCATACGTCTCGAGTGGTGCCGTTCCACAAAACGCGTGACCTGCTGGCCGTGACCGGTGCGCGGGTACGCAATTCGGTCCCGCTGGCGGAGCTGACCACGCTGCGGGTCGGCGGTCCGGCGACGGTCGCCGACTGCGCCGACACCGACGCGCTCGTGGCGACCGTGCGCACTCTCGACGCCGCCGGAATTCCGGTGCTGCTCCTCGCGGGCGGATCCAATCTGCTGATCTCCGACGAGGGCTTCGGCGGCGTCGTGGTGCGCGTCGCGACCGAGCGGGTGGAGATCGGCGCGGATTCGGTCGTCGCGGCGGCCGGCGCGAACTGGGACGCGGTGGTGGCCGCGACGGTGGCGGCCGGGCTGGGCGGCCTGGAGTGCCTGTCGGGAATCCCGGGATCCGCGGGCGCGACGCCGGTGCAGAACGTGGGGGCCTACGGCCTCGAGGTCGAGCGACTGCTGCGCCGGGTGCGGCTGTTCGATCGCGAATCCGGTGAGGTCCGCTGGGCCGCACCGGCGGAACTCGGCTTCGGATACCGGACTTCGGTGCTCAAGCACAGCGACCGGGCCGTGGTGCTCGAGGTGGAGTTCGCCCTCGATCCGAGCGGGCAGAGCGCGCCGCTGCGCTATCGCGAACTGGTGAACGCCCTCGGCGCGGAGGAGGGGGAGACCCGCCCGGCGGCGGAGGTGCGCGAGGCGGTGCTGCGGCTGCGGGCCGGGAAGGGCATGGTCCTCGATCCGGACGATCACGACACCTGGAGCGCGGGCTCGTTCTTCACCAATCCCGTGGTGCCGGAGGCGCGGGTGGATCAGGTTCGGGCGGCGATAAACCGCCATGTGGGGGATGTCACAGTCCCCGTCTATCCGGCGGACGGGGGCGTGAAATTCTCGGCGGGCTGGCTGATCGAGCGGGCCGGTTTCGCGAAGGGATTCCCGGGTCCGGACGCACCGGCCCGGCTGTCGACCAAACACACGCTGGCGCTGACCAACCGGGGCGGGGCGACGGCCGCCGATCTCGCGGACCTGGCGCGTACGGTCCGCGACGGCGTCGCCGAGCGGTTCGGCATCCGGCTGGAGCCGGAACCGGTGACAGTGGGCTTGACGCTGTAGGGGGTGGCGCGAACCACGACCGGATCCGGTCGGGGCACGCGGATCTTCGCGGTAAATTCGAGGAAGTGAGCATTCGAGGAGTTACCAGCCGACGTGCCGTGTTGATCGGAGTGGCTCAGCTGGCGGGGGCCGCGCTGGTGGCCGGATGTTCGAACGGCAGCGGTGACAAGTCCGCGCCGAAGGACAGCGAACCGGTCGCCAAGGTCACCTTCCAGCCCGACAAGGGCAGCACGGACGTCAATCCGACCACGCCGATCTCGGTCACGGTGACGAGCGGCCGCATCGACAAGGTCACCCTGACCAACGCGAGCGGTAAGCAGATCACCGGCACCCTGGCCCCCGACGGCAGTCGTTTCACCGTCAGCGAGGCGCTGGGGTACGACGCCACCTACACGTGGGCGGGCACCGCGATCGGCACCGACGGCAAGCCCGTGCAGATCGACGGCACCTTCACCACGCTGGCGCCCAAGCAGACCGTGACGGCCACCATCAATATCGGCGACGGCCAGGAGGTCGGCATCGCGGCGCCGATCATCCTGCAGTTCAAGAGCCATGTCGCCAACAAGGCCGCGGTGGAGAAGGCGCTGACCGTCGCCACGACCCCGCAGACCGAGGGCGGCTGGGCCTGGCTGCCCGACGACAACGGCGGCTCCCGGGCGCACTGGCGCCCGCGCGAGTACTGGGCGCCGGGCACCGACGTGAAGTTCTCGGGCAAGCTCTACGGGCTCGAACTCGGCGACGGGGCCTACGGCTACACCGATCTGAGTTCGGAGTTCAAGATCGGCCGCAGCCAGATCGTGAAGGGGTACGCGCCGAGTCACCGCGTCCAGGTGATCCGCGACGGGGATACGCTGTTCGACTTCGCGTGCAGCTACGGCGAGGGCAACGAGGCGCGCAACGTGACCCGCTCGGGCACCCACGTGGTGACCGAGAAGTACGAGGACTTCATGATGTCGAATCCGCCGTTCTACACCAACGTTCGCGAACGCTGGGCCGTACGCATCTCGAACAACGGCGAATTCATCCACGCCAACCCGGAATCGTCCGGGGCACAGGGCAATACGAACGTCACCAACGGCTGTATCAACCTGAGCACGTCGGACGCGCAGGCCTACTTCCCGACCGCGATGTACGGCGACCCGGTCGAGATCACCGGCACCTCCATCCCCCTGTCCGCCGCCGACGGCGACCTCTACGACTGGACCATCGACTGGGACACCTGGAAATCCATGTCCGCCCTCCACGGCGAACCCTCCCCGGTCGTCTCCGCCACGCCGGTCCCACCTGGTCCTGTACGCGGGAACAACTGACCACTCGATTTCCCGGCGCGCTTTTGGCCGGGAACTCGCGACGGATTCCGGCCAAAAGCGCGCCGGAAAACGATGAGGTGGGCGCGCCGGAAAACGATGAGGTGGGCGCGCCGGAAAACGATGAGGTAGGCGCGCCGGAAAACGATGAGGTAGGCGCGCCGGAAAACGATGAGGTAGGCGCGCGGGGAGTGGGTGCGGGGCCGGTCAGGGGCGGCGGGCGAAGCGGCCGGGGCCGGCCTGGTCTCGGGGCTGGACGACGATGGTGTCGAGGTTGACGTGCGGGGGGCGGGTGGCGGCGAAGGCGATGATCTCGGCGATGTCCTTGGCTACCAGCGGGTCGATGCCCTCGTAGACCTTGGCGGCGCGGTCGGCGTCGCCGTCGAAGCGGACCAGGGAGAATTCGGTCTCCACCGCGCCGGGCGCGATCTCGGTGAGCCGCACCGGTTTACCCAGCAGCTCGCCGCGCAGGGTGCGGTGCAGGATGGCCTGGGCGTGCTTGGCGGAGGTGTAGCCGGAGCCGTTGTCGTAGGCGTGGAACGCGGCGACCGAGGTGACCGTGACGATCAGGCCGTCGCCGGAATCGATCAGCTTGGGCAGCAGCGCCTTGGTGATCCGCAGCGTGCCGAGCACGTTGGTCTCCCACATCCAGCGCCAGTCGTCCAGGTCGGCCTCGGCGACCGGCGCCAGGCCCTTGGCCCCGCCGGCATTGTTGACCAGCACGTCCACTCGCTCGACGGCCTCGGTGAACGCGCGCACCGACTCCTCGTCGGTCACGTCCAGCGGCAGCGCGGTGCCGCCGATCTCCTCGGCCAGCGTCCGCAGCCGATCCACCCGCCGGGCCCCGACGTACACGTGATAGCCCTGTGCGGCGAGTTCGCGGGCGGTGGCCTCCCCGATTCCCGAACTGGCTCCGGTGACGACAGCGGTGCGGATGCTCATGGAGCTGAGCATATGTGCGAGGGAGCGCCGAACGCTGCGTGGTTGCGTACGGAGCGGCGCGCCTCCTCCGCCTCCGCATGTCCCCGCGCCGGAGCGGCGGCGCGATCCCGGCGCGGTCGCGCACGTGGCCGTGGTGACGGGCGCGTTAGCCTGGCCGCATGGCGATTCGGAATGTGGTCAGCGCGGACGGGACCGGCATCGTGTACCGGGTGACCGGGCCCGCCGAGGGCAGGCCCCTGGTGCTGCTGCACGGCTGGGCCGGGAATCTGCGGTGCTGGGGACGGGCCGCGGATCTGCTGGCCGAGCGGTTCCGGGTGATCGCCGTCGATTTGCGCGGGCACGGCTACTCCGACGCCCCGGAGACCGGCTACGACGACCCGAAGAACTGGGCCGCGGACGTGGCGGCGGTGCTCGCGGGCGAGGGCGTCGAGACCGGCGCGGTGCTGCTCGGCTGGTCCTACGGCGGCATCGTGCTCAGCGACTACCTGACCGCGCACGGCACCGGGTCGATCGCGGGCGTCGTCTACAGCGGATCGCAGGCGGGCATCGGGCGCGACGTACCGGGGGCCACGCCCGGACCGGCCATGCAGCAGGCCATCCCCGACGTCTTCGAGGAGAGCCCCGGCAAGGCCATGCGCGGTTTCGCGGCCTTCGGCAATGCCAACACCGGCCCCGGCCGTGACAAGGGCGAGGCCGCTCAGAGCCTGTACGGCGGCAGTCTGTCCACCCCGCCGCGGGTCCGCAAAGCGCTGTTCTACCGCACCGTCGACAACACCGACACCCTGCGCACCCTCGACGTTCCGGTGCTGGTGCTGCACGGCACCGCCGATCCGGTGGTCCCCATCGACAACGGCCGCTACATCGCGGACGCCGTGCCCGACGTCCGCACCTCCTACTGGGAGAACGGCCAGCACGGCCTGTTCGTCGAGAATCCGGACCGCTTCGCCGCCGAGGTCACGGAGTTCGTCGACGGGCTCGACTGACCTTCGTAAAGCGCTCTCCCGCAACACTTTACGGCGGAAATTGATCGGCAGCGGCTGCGGTGTCCGCTCACGCGGGCCGTGGCGAACTCGTGCCGAATCGAACCGCGGCGCACACGTCGGCGTGTGATCCGGTGTGATCGAACGCATACTTCGATGGATCATGTCCGGTTTGCCCGTATTTCACCGGGAAGCGCCCCGGATCGAGCCCGGTCGGCCCGTTCCCGGTGCGGCGAATTGCATTGTGACTGCTGTCACTTGGAGACGGAGGTCGCGACGGGTGGCGACTCCGGCCGTGCACACTGGAGTGGTGAGTCAACGCACGGACCTACGGCCGCATCGCATCGCCGTGTTATCGGTGCATACCTCACCACTGGCCCAGCCGGGCACCGGAGACGCGGGCGGAATGAACGTCTACGTGCTGCAGACCGCGATCCAGCTGGCCCGTCGCGGCGTCGAGGTGGAGATCTTCACCCGCGCCACCTCCTCCAATGACGAACCGGTCGTCGAGGCGGCCCCCGGCGTTCTGGTGCGCAATGTGGTGGCGGGCCCGTTCGAGGGGCTCGACAAGCACGACCTGCCCACCCAGCTGTGCCCGTTCGCCGCCGAGGTGCTGCGTCAGGAGGCACGCCACCTGCCCGGCTACTACGACCTGATCCACTCGCACTACTGGCTGTCCGGCCAGGTCGGCTGGCTGGCCCGCGACCGCTGGCGGGTACCGCAGGTGCACACCGCGCACACGCTGGCCGCGGTCAAGAACGCCCACCTCGCCGCGGGCGACACCCCGGAGCCGGCCGCCCGCGAGATCGGGGAGAAGCAGATCGTCGCCGAGGCCGACCGGCTGGTCGCCAACACCGGCGACGAGGCGCGCCAGCTCGTGGAGCTTTATGGCGCCGAACCCGACCGGATCGATGTGGTGCTGCCGGGCGCGGACCTGACCCGGTACCACCCCGGCGACCGGGCGGCCGCCCGCGCCGAACTCGGTCTCGACCAGAACGAGCAGATCGTCGCGTTCGTCGGGCGCATCCAGCCGCTGAAGGCCCCCGACGTCCTGGTGCACGCCGCTGCCCAGGTGCTGCGCACCGATCCGGGCCGATCGTTGCGGGTCCTGATCGTCGGCGGGCCGTCGGGCACCGGGTTGGAGCGGCCGGACGCGCTGATCGAACTGGCCGCCTCGCTCGGCATCGCCGACCGCGTGACGTTCCTGCCGCCGCAACCGCCGCATCGCCTGGTCCAGGTGTACCGGGCGGCGGATCTGGTGGCCGTGCCCAGTTACAACGAATCCTTCGGCCTGGTCGCGATCGAGGCGCAGGCCAGTGGCACGCCGGTGCTGGCCGCGCGGGTGGGCGGGCTCGGTACCGCGGTGCGCCACGGCGTCTCCGGACTCCTGGTCCCGGGCCATCGCACCGACGACTGGGCGGGCGCGCTGCGCTCACTGTTCGACAACCCCGACGGCCTGCGCCGGATGGGCGCGGCGGCGGTCGAGCACTCGGCCAACTTCTCCTGGGAGCACACGGCCGAGGGCCTGCTGGACAGCTACGCGCTGACTCTGTCGGGGTATCGGGGCATGCGATCGCGCATGGCGGGTACGTTGCAGGCAGAGAGCAGTCAGGCCAGGTCGCGGGCGCTGTGGCGGCGCCGGATGGGAGTGGTTCGCCGGTGACCGACTCGATTCGAGACACCGCGCAACTGATCGAGGACACCCTGCGCGAGCGCGAGGTGGACTACACCCGCGAGGGCGAGGACGTCTTCATCGTCGTCCTGCCGGGCGAGCGCAAACTCGCGACCACGGTCATGGTGACCGTCGGCACACACGGCATGCGCGTGGAGAGTTTCGTCTGCCGCAAACCGGACGAGAACTTCGAGGGCGTCTACAAATTCCTGCTGCGCCGCAACCGCCGCCTCTACGGCGTGGCCTACACCCTCGACCGCGTCGGCGACATCTACCTGGTCGGCCGGTTCGCCACCCAGGCCGTCACCCCCGACGAACTGGACCGCGTCTTCGGCCAGATCCTCGAGGCCGTGGACGCCGACTTCAACGTCCTGCTGGAACTCGGCTTCGCCGAATCCATCCGCCGCGAATGGAAGTGGCGAGTCTCGCGCGGCGAATCCCTCAAGAACCTCCGCGCCTTCGAACACCTCGTCGACACCGACGACTCCTGACCCCGTAGCGGCTGCTGTGGTCCGGGGTGTGCCGGGCGGGTGAGAATGCGGGGGCCCGCCGGTGTGCCGGGTGGAAGGTGGCTGGGTGATGACGATACTGGCGCTCGATATCGGGGCGACGAAGTTCGCGGCCGGGGTGGTGCACGCGGGACGGCAGGTGCGGGAGGTGCGCCGGGCCGCGGTGCCGCCGGAGCGGGTCTGGGAGACGTGCCGGGAGTTGCTGCGCGCGGTGGCGGGGGATACCCGGATCACCGCGATCGGCATCGGATCGGCCGGGCCGGTGGACGTCCGGTCGGGAACCGTTGCGCCGCTGAACATTCCGGAATGGCGGCGAGGGTACCCCCTGGTGGCCTCGGTGCAGGAGCTGTTCCCCGCCGCCGTCATCCGGCTCGCGGTCGACGGCGCCTGCCTGGCACTGGCCGAACACCACGTCGGCGGGTTGCGCGGGGTGCGGGACGGGCTGGCGATGACGGTGTCGTCGGGTATCGGCGGCGGCATCATCATGGACGGCCGGGTCGCGGTGGGCCGGACCGGGAACGCCGGGCACGTCGGCCACATCGTGGTGCCGGGCTGGGACGTGCCGTGCGGATGCGGCGGCGTGGGATGCGTCGAGGCGGTGGCGAGCGGGATGTCGTCGGCGCGCTGGGCCCGCGAGCAGGGATGGCCGGGGGCGACCGGGGTGGACCTCGCGCGGGACGCGCAGGCCGGCGATCCTATCGCGCTCGCCGCCTTGAAACGCGCTGGAACCGCACTGGGACAGGCGATTTCGTCGGCCGCGGCGCTACTGGACATCGATCGGGCCGTCATCGGCGGTGGATTCGCCGAATCCGGTGCGCCGCTGTGGGATCCGCTGCGCGCGGCCGTCGCGAAGCATGCCCGCATCGATTTCGCCCGCGGCCTGCACGTGGTGCCGTCGCGAATCAGCCACGGTGCCACCCTGGTCGGGGCCGGTGTGCTCGCGGCCGGTCACGCCACGGCCGACGAGTACGACTGAGCCTCGAGGATCCAGCCGCTCGGAAGCACGTGGTAGAACGTGCCCGGCGGCGGGCTAGCATAACGCGCATGACGTACACCCTCGTGCTGCTGCGCCACGGCGAAAGCGAATGGAATGCCCTGAACCTGTTCACCGGCTGGGTGGACGTTCACCTCACCGACAAGGGTGTCGCCGAGGGCAAGCGCGCCGGCGAACTGCTGGCCGAACAGGGCATCCTGCCCGATATCGTGTTCACCTCGCTGCTGCGCCGCGCGATCGGCACCGCCAATATCGCCCTGGACGCCGCCGACCGGCACTGGATTCCTGTGGTCCGTGACTGGCGGCTCAACGAGCGCCACTACGGCGCGCTGCAGGGTAAGAACAAGGCCCAGATCCGCGACAAGTACGGCGACGAGCAGTTCATGTTGTGGCGTCGCAGCTACGACACCCCGCCGCCGCCGATCGAGCCCGGCAGCGAGTACAGCCAGGACGGCGACCCGCGCTACGCCGGCGCCGAGGTCCCGCAGACCGAATGCCTGCAGGACGTCGTCGCCCGCATGATCCCCTACTGGGAGTCGACCATCTCCAAGGAACTGGTCGCCGGCAAGACCGTTCTGGTTGCCGCACACGGCAATTCGCTGCGCGCCCTGGTCAAGCACCTGGACGGCATCTCCGACGAGGACATCGCCGGGGTGAACATCCCCACCGGCATCCCCCTGCGCTACGAACTCGACGAGAACCTGCGCCCGGTCGGGCCGGGGGAGTACCTGGACCCGGCGGCCGCGGCCGCAGGTGCAGCGGCCGTGGCGAACCAGGGCGGTAAATAGGACCTAGGTACGCCCCTCTTCATTTCCCGGCACGCTTTTGGCCGGGATTCACAGTGCGGCTGCGTGGCCCCGGCCAAAAGCGTGCCGGGGAATGGAGTGGGAGCAGGTGCCGGCACGGTAAGGTTCCGACGGCTCGGTTTGTGAACTCCGTCTCTCCCATAGAAGCGTAGCTATCGTATTGCTACCGAATCGGTTCCGGTGGGGGCTGGGGTGTCGGAAGCTGGGTTGCGGCCGGTGGGAAGTGGTGTGGGCAACACTCGATAGTGCGGTCCCGGCTCTTCTTCCTGGTCGTCGCCGTGCGGGAGACGGTGAGTGGGTGAGAGATTTTCGCTGCAATTGACGTAACCGGTCGTTTGCAACTTACTCCCGAGTAGATACACTTCCGGTCGTTCGACCAATTCGAGAGGTGGATCACGTTCGATGAAGTCCGTGCTGCGTGCCACGGTTGCGGCGGTCGCCGCGATCGCGGTATCTCCCTTCCTCGCCACCACGTCCACCGCCGAGCCCGTCGCGACCGGTCCGGACGGGGGCGCCGCCGGCGCCGCGTGGGCCGCGACCCAGGACGGGCCGCAGCAGTATCCGAACGTCCACATCGACTGGGACGTGCCGATCACGATGAGCGACGGCACCGTGCTGAAGGGCAACGTGTACCGGCCCGCCGATGCCGCCGGCCGCCCCGCCGACACGCAGACGCCCACGATCGTCAACCTCACCCCGTACACCAAACTGGTCTCGAATCTCGCCGACCACGCGCAGTCGATCCCGGGCCTGTCCGACGCGCTGCTGAACCTGCTGCGGCAGATCGACCTGTCCGGCACCCCGCTGTCCGGGATCACCGATCTGACCAAGTCCTTCGGCGGCGGCGAACTGCGCAACTTCACCGTCGACCGCCAGCTGATCAAGAGCGGCTACAGCCAGGTCGTGGTCGACGTGCGTGGCACCGGCTTCTCTCAGGGCGAGTGGGACATGCTGCGTCAGCGCGAACAGCAGGACACCGTCGAGGTGATCGACTGGGCCGCGCGGCAGCCGTGGTCGACCGGCAAGGTCGGCATGAACGGCATCTCCTACTCCGGCATCAATCAGGTGCAGGCCGCCGAGAAGCATCCCGAGGCACTGAAGACGATCTTCCCCGTGGTCCCCGGCAGCGACCTGGTCGACGACGTGCTCGCGCCCGGCGGCGGCTTCGGCTTCAACTTCATCCCGCTGTGGCTGACCGCGATCAACACCCTGAAGTGGGTGCCGGACGTGCAGTCGATCGTGAACGGCACGTTCGACACCACCTGGCTCGGCGACCGCATGGCCGACCCGTACACCTATATGGACGTGCTGCTGTCCGCGTATACCGCTACGCGGATGGAGGATCTGGATCCGCGGGTCCGAGAGATGCTGTCGGACTACACCTCTCAGCGACAGGCGTGGCTCGGTGATCCGAGCGCGATCGATATCCCGGCGTTCGTCACCGGCGGCTGGCACGACCTGTTCACCTACTCGGAATCCAAGATCTACAACGAGATTTCGGTGCCGCCCGGCCAGAGGCAGCTGTTCATGGGCAACACCTATCACGTCAGTTCCGGTAACGAGTACGGCAAGCCGGGCCTGCCGCCGCGGCTGGACGTGCTGCAGCGCGCGTGGTTCGACAAGTGGCTCAAGGGAATCGACAACGGTATCGACACCTACGGTCCGGTGACGCTGCGCCAGCAGGGCGGCGGCTGGGTCACGCAGAACGGCTTCGGCCCGTCGGCGCCGGCCGAGGAGGCGTCGGAGTATCGCCGGATGTACCTGTCCGCCACCCGAAGCGGGACGGCGAACAGCGTCTACGACGGTTCGCTCACCGGCTCCGGCGGCGACGACACCGCGCGGCTGACCGTGTCGCCCGGCCTGACCACGCTGTGCTCCAACGACGCCGCGCAGGCGACGGCCGGTGCGCTGTCGATCATCGACGGCTGCGCCAAGGACTCTCGCGTGGCCGAGACCAACGCGCTGACCTTCACCAGCGATCCGGTCGCCGGGCCGACCACCGTCTCCGGCCCGATCGCGGTGCGGCTCAACACCGTTCAGGACGCGGCCGACGGCTACTGGGTGGCGACGGTCAACGACGTCGCGCCCGACGGGCAGTCGACGGTGCTGTCGTCCGGGCAGCTGATGGCCTCGCTGCGGCAGATCGACGAATCGCGCAGTACGCGATCGGCCAACGGCGACTACACCGATCCGCGCGCCTACACCTCGCTGGACAAGCGCCGGCCGACGGTGCCCGGCGAGGCGACCACCCTCGACCTCGCACTGCCCGCGACCGAGGCGGTGCTGCAGCCCGGTCACCGGCTGCGGGTGGACGTCTTCGCCGGCAACTTCCCCAAGGGCCTGCCGATCATGCCGATGCTCATCGACACCGGCCTGAAACCGCAACACCTCCAGTTGGACCCGAACGCCCCCAGCTTCGTCAACATCCCGGTCCGGGGCCGCCCCGGCTGGTAGGACTCAGGCACTGCCTGACCCGTCCCGGGAGAGCCCAACGACGTGCCCTCCCGGGACTTTTACGTCACCCCCAGCTCCCTGCCTCGCCCCCTGGATTCCCGCCCGCGCTCGAGGCCCCCGCTGCTCGCGGCCAAGGTTCCCAGCTCGCGCGCAAGGTTCCCCCGTTCGAGCCCAAGGTTCCCAGCTCGCGCGCAAGGTTCCCCGCTCGAGCCCAAGGTTCCCCGCTCGCGCCCTCTTGTGCACCTGCTCGCTTTTTGCGCAGGGGTTTGTGCAATCGGACGATTCTGTGCCGATTCACCTCTGGCGTCGGTGGTGCGGATCTAGCTTGGGGGCAGTCATTTTCCAACCGGTCGGGGTGGGTGGATGAAGTCTCTGTTTCGTGTCGCGTTGCTGACCGTCGGCACGGTCGCGCTGTTGCCGTTCGTGGCTCCGGTCGCCTCGGCGGACCTCGAGCCCACGGGGCCGGACGGGGGAGCCGCGGGTGCGGCGTGGACGGCCACCGAGGACGGGCCGCAGCAGTACCCCAACGTCTACATCGACTGGGACGTGCCCCTCACCATGAGTGACGGAACGGTGTTGAAGGGCAACGTCTATCACCCCGCCGACGCGGCGGGACGGCCGATCGCCACGCCCACGCCGACCGTCCTCAACCTCACGCCCTATACGAAATTGGGCTCGATGCTCATCGACTCGGCCCGGTCGATTCCGGGATTCTCCGACGAGCTGATGCGCCTGACGCACGAGTTCGACCTATCGGGGACGCCATTCTCGGGAATCACCGATCTGACGAAGTCGCTCGGCGGCGGGCTGGTGCGGAACTTCTCCGTCGACCGGCAGCTGATCCGGGGCGGCTACACCCAGATCGTGGTCGACGTGCGGGGAACCGGCTTCTCGCAAGGGGATTGGGATCTGCTGCGGGCCCGCGAGCAGCAGGACACCGTCGAGGTGGTCGACTGGGTGTCGCGGCAGCCGTGGTCGACCGGTGATATCGGCATGAGCGGCGTGTCCTACTCCGGGATCAATCAGTTGCAGGTGGCGGCGAAGAATCCGCCCGCGTTGAAGGCGCTGTTCCCGGTCGTGCCCAGCGGCAACCCGTTTCGGGACGTGGTGGCGCCCGGCGGCGCGATCGGCACCACCTTCATGCCCGCCTGGCTGCTCGGGGTCAATATGAGCAAGCTGATGCCGGATCTGCTGTCGCTCGTGCAGGGGCGTTTCGACGGGAAGTGGCTGGCCGACCGGCTCGCCGACCCGTTCACCTTCGTGGACGCGCTGATCGACGCCTTCGTCACCCCGAACATCCCGCAATTGAGCCCGAAGGTGCAGGAACTCCTGCGATCCGGCAGCCCGACCAGGCAGGCGTGGGAGACCGATCCGAGCGGTATCGAGACGCCCGCCTTCATCTCCGGCGGCTGGCACGACCTGTTCGTCACCTCGCAGACCGACTTCTACGGCCGGATTCCGTTGCCGCCCGGGCAGAAACAGTTGCTGATGGGCGACAGCTACCACATCACCAACGGCGCCGAATCCGGGAAGCCCGGCATGCCGCCGCGCATGGACGTGCTCCAGCGGGCGTGGTTCGACAAGTGGCTCAAGGGAATCGACAACGGCATCGACCGGTACGGGCCGGTCACCGTACAAGAACAGGGCGGCACCTGGAAGACGCTGCCGGCGTACCCCGCGCCCGAGGCCGTCTCGGATTATCGGCGGATGTACCTCGCCGCCGCGCCCAGCGGTACCGCCGCGGGCAGTGTGCACGACGGATCGCTGGTCGCCGAGCCGGCTCCGGAGGCCGACAGCCTCACCGTCGCACCGGGATTGACCGGACTCTGCTCCCGCGACGCCGCGCAGCAGACGGTCGGGGTCGCCGCGATCGTGGTGGCCTGCGGTGACGACAACCGCGTGCACGAACTGAACGGCCTGACCTTCACCAGCGCGCCGGTCGCGGCGCCGACGACCGTCTCGGGTCCGATGTCGGTGCATCTCCGGACGGCACAGGACGCCACCGACGGGTTCTGGGTGGTGGAGGTGACCGATGTGGCGCCCGACGGGCAGTCGACGGTGCTGTCCACGGGGCAGCTGATGGCCTCGCTGCGGGCCATCGACGAATCGCGCAGCACGCGCGATGCCGACGGCGACTACACCCACCCGGTGCCCGACCTGTCCCTGGACACCCGGCAGCCGACCGTCCCCGGCGAACCCACGCCGCTCGATATCCCGGTGCCCGCCGTCGACGCCGCCCTGCAACCGGGCCATCGGCTGCGCGTGAACGTCTACGCGGGCAACTTCCCCAAGGGCATGCCGCCGACCCCGCTCCTCCTCGAATCCGGCCTGCGCCCCCAGCATCTCCTGCTGGACCCTGCCGACCCCAGTTATGCCAATCTTCCGATCGCGGGTGATCCAGGGTGGTGAAATATCCGGATAATTCGGATAATTCGGGCCGGATCGATACCCGATAGGGGGCTCGCGCGCACACCGAGTCGCACATCACACCCGGCGCGAGGGTGCGGCGCACGGCACTGCGCGCGGGCACAATGGGGGGACAGTTCACGTCGGTGTCGCATGGGCTCCAGATGTGTGGCGCCGCAAGGAAATGTCGTGTCGGCATCGTCGGGCACGCCGGGAATTCGCGAGGTGCGATACACCGGCGCGCCGAGGGAACGTTGCGTAAACGCCGGGCTAACTGCGGTGGAAGCACCCGTGACCTGCGCGAAACTTCGCGGACCCGGGCTTGGTCGGCGCGCCCGCGACCGTACGATTCAGTTGTGAGCGTTCCGCAGGCCGTGCTGCTGGCAGTTCTGGCGGCCGTCGTAGGCCTGGCTGTCGGCGGGTTGCTCATTCCGTACGTGAACGCCCGGCAGGCCGAGCGGCGCGAGGCCGAATCCGGGCTCACCATGTCCCAGGTACTCGATCTGATCGTGCTGGCCTCCGAGAGCGGCATCGCGGTGGTCGACGAATATCGCGATGTGGTGCTGGTCAATCCGCGCGCGGAGGAACTGGGCCTGGTCCGCAACCGGCTGCTCGACGAGCGCGCCTGGACCGCCGTGGAGAAGGTGCTGGCCACCGCCGAGAGCGTGGACTTCGATCTCACCCTGAAGAATCCGGTGCCCGGCCGCAGCCGCATCGCGGTGCGCGGCGTGGCCCGCCCGCTGTCGCGGGACAACTCCAACTTCGTCGTGCTGTTCGCCGACGACGATTCCGAGCAGGCGCGCATGGAGGCGACCCGGCGCGATTTCGTGGCCAACGTCAGCCACGAGCTCAAGACCCCGGTCGGCGCCATGAGCCTGCTGGCCGAGGCACTGCTGGAATCGGCCGACGACCCCGATTCGGTGCGGCATTTCGGCCAGCGCCTGCACGCCGAATCGGGCCGCATGGGCAAGATGGTGACCGAGCTGATCGCGCTGTCGCGGTTGCAGGGCGCGGAGAAGTTGCCGCAGCTCGAGGCCGTCGACGTGGACACCGTCGTGAATGCCGCCATCGAACGTTCCCGCACCGCGGCCGAGGCCGCCGGGATCACCGTCAGCACCGACGCCAACAGCGGCCACGAGGTGCTGGGCGATGAGACCCTGCTGGTCACGGCGCTGTCGAATCTGGTCGAGAACGCGATCAACTACTCGCCGAAGGGTTCGCACGTCTCCGTGAGCCGCTCGCTGCGCGGCGGCTACGTGAACATCGCCGTGACCGACCGCGGCATCGGTATCGCCAAGGAGGATCAGGAGCGGGTGTTCGAGCGGTTCTTCCGCGCCGACAAGGCCCGCTCGCGCGCCACCGGCGGTACCGGGCTCGGGCTGGCTATCGTCAAACACGTGGCCGCCAACCACAACGGTGAGATCACGTTGTGGAGCAAGCTGGGCACGGGTTCGACGTTTACGCTGCGCATACCCGCCACCGGCGCCGATGATCAGTCGCGCGGCGGTGCGGCGGCGACGGCCGCGGGGGACTGGAAAGCTCCCACCGGAAGCACGGTGGGTAAGAAGGAAAACGGCCCGCGCCCCAACGGGCGGGCCAGACCCAACGGTGTGGAGGCAACCCGATGACGAGTGTGCTGATCGTCGAGGACGAGGAGTCGCTGGCCGATCCGCTCGCGTTCCTGCTGCGCAAGGAGGGGTTCGAGGTCACTCTGGTCGGCGACGGGCCGTCCGCCCTGGCCGAGTTCGACCGCTCCGGCGCGGACATCGTGCTGCTCGATCTCATGCTCCCCGGCATGAGTGGCACCGACGTGTGCAAGCAGTTGCGCACCCGCAGCAGCGTGCCCGTGATCATGGTGACCGCCCGCGACAGCGAGATCGACAAGGTTGTCGGGCTGGAACTCGGCGCCGACGACTACGTGACCAAGCCGTACTCCTCGCGCGAGCTGATCGCGCGGATCCGCGCGGTCCTGCGTCGCGGGGCCGGCGAGGAGATGGACGGCGGCAACGAGAGCGGCGTCTTGGAGGCGGGCCCGGTGCGGATGGATGTCGACCGCCATACCGTGCAGGTCAACGGGAAGCCGGTGACGCTGCCGCTCAAGGAATTCGACCTACTGGAATACCTGCTACGCAACTCGGGCCGGGTGCTGACCCGCGGGCAGCTCATCGACCGGGTGTGGGGCGCGGACTACGTCGGCGACACCAAGACGCTCGACGTCCACGTCAAGCGCCTGCGCTCGAAGATCGAGTCCGACCCGGCCAAGCCGGAACACCTGGTCACCGTCCGAGGCCTGGGCTACAAACTCGAGGCGTGATCCCGGCCGAAAGCATGCCGGGAAAGTGAATCGGGCATGCCGGGAAGCGACCCCCGGCATGCCGCACTACTCCTTGTTCCCGGCACGCTTTTGGTCGGGAACACCTCAGACGATGTGCACCCAGGCGGTGCCGATCTGGGGGACGTCCTGCTTCTGGAGGGTCTGCCAGCCGAAGTCGTCGTGCTGCAGGCAGTCGTAGAAGGGGATGTCGGCGCCGTTTCCCTTGCACGCGATGGTGCGCGAGGTGCCGTAGGGGCTGACGATGACCTGCTTGCCGTTCTGCTGTGCCTGGAGGGCGGCGGGATCCGTGTAGTTCACGAACTTGTCGGTCTGCACGTTGTAATCGGTCGGGTCGATGGCGGCGTCGTCGCCGAACGCGCCGGGGGCGAGCGCCAGGACGGCGCCGGCGGTCAGGACTGCGGTTGCCATGATTTTCCTCATCATGGGAATGATGCCTACCACCGCTCGGTGAATCCTTCATGGCGAACCGGTGTCCGGTCGGCGCACCGCCGCGCGTCGCGCGGTTTTTCGACATCCTCGTCGCGTGGCCGGGCGTGTCCTGACGTCGGCGTGCCGTGTATTTGCTCGGTTCGCGGCCCTAGCTGGGGGAGTGGTCTGTGAGATGGCCCGCAATCGCGGCCGCGACCTCGCTCAGTTGCTCCCGGACCGCGGTGTCGGGGATGGTGCCGTCCGGCCCGACCATGTCCCCCAAGACGGTGATGCGGTGGCACGCGGACTCGACGATATCGGCGCCGACGTAGCCGAGCACCGTGCGCAGCGAGGCGACCGCCCCGTCGCCGCGCCCGTCCGCGGCGGCGTTGATCCAGGCGACGGGCTTCTCGTACAGGTCGGCCGTGCCGACGGTCCACTCCAGCAGGTTCTTCAGGCTGCCGGGCATGAAGCCCGCGTACTCGGGACTACAGATCAGCACCGCGTCGGCCGCCTCGAGCCGCTCCCGCAGGTCCGCCACCGCCGGCGGCGACGGCGTATCGCCCGGCACGAATGCCGGAATCTCGGTAAGCCCCGTATACAGCTCGGCCGACACGCCGTCGGGCGCCACCGCCGCGAGCGTCCGCAGCACGGCGGTATTGGTGGAACCGGGCCGAGTACTGCCCGAAATCAGCAGGATGCGAGTGCTCACGCCTTCCTCAAGGCGGGCACGACACCGTCCTATTCCGCGTCGGCATCATCTTCGATCCGCGGCGCCGATGGCTTTCCCCCAGTATCGCGGCGTGGCGTTCATACCCGCGGGCTCGGGTCGTCCCCAGCCCGCGGTGCGGCGTCCGGTCCCTACTCCGCGGCCTTTTCTTTGGCCGCGGACGTCGCCGGGTGGACGGCGACCAGGCCCAGGCCCTCGCGGCGCTTGCAGTGGCGGGCGAGTTCGTCGTAGGCCGGTTGGCCGATCAATTCGATCAGCTCGGGGGCGTAGGACTGCCAGACCGGGCGGGAGCCGACGTGTGCGTCCGGCGAGCCCGAGCAGTACCAGTGCAGGTCGAGGCCGCCCGGGCCCCAGCCGCGCCGGTCGTATTCGGTGAGGGTGGTGCGCAGGATCTCCACGCCGTCGGGCCGGTCGACCCAGTCCTGGGTGCGGCGGATGGGCAGCTGCCAGCACACCTCGGGCTTCACGGTCAGCGGCTCGAGTCCCTTGCGCAGGGCCATGCTGTGCAGCGCGCAGCCGATGCCGCCGGCGAAGCCCGGACGGTTGAGGAAGATGCACGCGCCCTCGTAGCGGCGGGTGCGCAGGGCGGGCTCGTCGTCGAGCTCGTCCTCCTCCAGATACCGGCTCTTGCGCACCTTGCCGTCGGCATCGCGCGCCTCGTCCATCAGCTGCCAGTCCTCGGGTGTGAGCATTTTCACAGCCTTCTGGAGCTTCTTGCGATCGTCGCTGTCGCAGAGGAAGGCGCCGTGCGAGCAGCAACCGTCGTCCTGGCGGCCCTCGATGATGCCTTGACAGGCGGGCGTGCCGAAGACGCACGTCCACCGCGACAGCAGCCAGGTCAGGTCGGCCACGATGGTGTGCTCGTCATTTGCTGGATCTACGAACTCGATCCACTCCCGCGGGAAGTCGAGATCGACCTCTGGGCTGGGATCGATCTTTGCCGCTGGTCGCAACCCGGTCGGTGCGCTCGCGGATGCTCCTACCGTCACATCGCCAGACGCTAACAGTTGCTGCCGACAGGTTGCATTCCCGGGGTTTACGCGACGTTACGCAGTTCCTTGTCCTGTGCGACACCACAACCCAGTACCGTGTTCTTGTGCGGCTCGGTGTGCTCGATGTGGGAAGCAATACCGTCCACCTGCTCGTGGTGGACGCGCATCGCGGTGGCCACCCGATGCCGATGAGTTCTACCAAGGCGACGCTGCGGCTGTCGGAGAACATGGACGACGCTGGCCGCATCACCCCGGAGGGCGCCGTCCGGCTCACCAAGACCGTGGCCGAGTTCGCCAGCATCGCAAAGACTTCCGGCTGCATCCAGCTGATGCCGTTCGCGACGTCGGCGGTGCGCGAGGCCACCAATTCCGACGAGGTGCTGACCGGCCTACGCCGCGACACCGGCGTGGATCTGCGGGTGCTGACGGGCGTGGACGAGGCGCGGCTGACCTTCCTGGCGGTACGCCGCTGGTACGGCTGGAGCGCCGGGCGCATCCTCAATCTCGATATCGGCGGCGGCTCGCTGGAGATGAGCAACGGCTGCGACGAGGCGCCCGACGTGGCGCTGTCACTACCCCTCGGCGCGGGCCGGCTCACCCGTGAGTGGTTGCGGGAGGACCCGCCGGGCAAGCGGCGCGTCGCAGTGCTGCGCGACTGGCTCGAGGCCGAGATGGTGATTCCGGCAAAACAGTTGCTGGAGCCCGGACGTCCCGATCTGGCCGTTGGCACATCCAAGACATTCCGAACCCTCGCCCGGCTCACCGGCGCTGCCCCATCGGGCGCGGGTCCTCGGGAAAGGCGTATTCTCTCCAGTTCCGGTCTGCGGCAGCTGATCGCGTTCATCTCCCGGATGACCGCGGCGGACCGGGCAGAATTGGAGGGCGTAAGTTCCGATCGGTCACAGCAACTGGTGGCTGGCGCGTTGGTCGCGGAGGCGAGTATGCGAGCGTTATCGCTGGATACTCTCGAGATTTGCCCTTGGGCGCTGCGGGAGGGATTGATCCTGCGCAAACTGGATACCGACCTGGACAGCGAACCCGGTACCGGAAACAGCCGTCCCAACGGCGTACCGGGCCCAACCGAAACGGTGTCGCGATGAGTGACGAATCGACCCAGCTGTCCGTTGCCGAGCTGCTCGCCCGCAACGGACAGGGCGTGCCCGCGTCCGGCGGCGGTCGGCGACGGCGCAGCGGCCGCGGTATCTCGGTCACCGAACTGACGGGCGATATGCCCGCCGTGCGCGAGGGCTCCTCCTCGCACGCCGCGCCCGAACCGGACGCCGCCGAACCCGAGCCGGAGTTCCCGGCCGCGACACCCGATTTCGACGCCAGGCCCGCGTATTCGCCGCAGTCGGGCCCGATCTCGTACTACGACCCGCTGGGGACCGACGAGTCCGGATCCAACGGCTACGGATCGAACGGGTACGGGTCCACCGGCGCCGACCCGAGCGGCTACGGGTCGAACGGGTACGGCGTCAACGGTTCCGATCCGAACGGTTACGGGTCGAACGGGTACGTCAACGGTTCCGATCCCAGTGGCTACGGATCCAACGGTTCGGCACTGAACGGTTACGGATCCAACGGCTCTGACCTGAACGGCTATGGGTCCAATGGCTCCGACCTGAACGGTTACGGGTCGAACGGCTCGGGCCCGAACGGCTATGGGACCAATGGCTCCGGCCCGAA
>NZ_BAGL01000083.1 GCF_000308875.1 Nocardia transvalensis NBRC 15921 | reverse complement strand
TTGTTAGAAGGCCCCCAGCCATCGGCTGGGGGCCTTCGCCATTTCCGAGGAACTTATCCCGTAGGGGGGATGACGATGAACGGTTATTACGGCGGCTATCCACAACAGAACCAGCCGCCACCGCAGGGTTACTATCCTCCGCCCCCGATGGGCTACCAGGGATATCCGCCGCCGCCACGTCCCCCACAGCGCGATTCTCGGGCCGGCCTGATCATCGTGTGCGTCTTCGTCGCGATAACTCTGATCGGCTTCGCGCTGGTCGTCGTATACAACACCGGTCTGTTGTCGCCCAAGACCGATCCCGAGCAGCTCGTGATGCCGCTCGTCGGTCAGTGCACCGATGCGTCGGAGATAGTCATCCACGGTCCCATCAAGGTCGTCGACTGCGCACTGCCGACCGCGACGAAGAAGATTGTCACCTCCGAGATCGTGTCGGGCGGCGGCAAGCCGGTCGAGTGCCCCGATCCGCAGATCCTCGTCATCACCGACGGATATCGCGACGGTCAGTACACCGTGGCGCATTCCTGCGCCGCGCCCAATCTGACGATCGGCAACTGCTACGAGAAGATCGGCAGCAGTTACAACTACGACGCCACCTGCGCGAGTTCATCCGGCCGCCTCGACCGCAAGCTGCCCGGCGTGACGGATACGAAGGTGTGCGATACATCCGCGGAAGGCGACTACGTCGGCAAGATCGCTTTCACTACGGTCCAGCATTTCCACTACGTCGACCAGAAGGAAGGCGCCACCTACTGCTTCGTCCCGGTGGGCTGAGGCCGCACCTCGCGGCGTTTGCCGTGGTGCAGGCGACCTGTCAGGCTCGGGGCATGGCGCTGCAGACCGCATTCACCGAGCACCTGTCCGTTCATCACCCGATTGCCCTGGCGCCCATGGGCGGCGTGGCCGGTGGTGCGCTGGCGGCGGCGGTCTCCGAGGGCGGCGGGCTCGGGCTGGTCGGTGGCGGCCGCGGTGATCGGGACACGATCGGGCCGGAGCTGTCGCTGGCGCGGCAATCGACCGGAAAGCCCTGGGGCGTCGGCTTTCTGACGTGGGCGATCGACGCCGAGACGATCGCGTGGGCCGTGGAGTACGAACCCGCGGCGGTCATGCTGTCGTTCGGCGATCCGACACCGCTGGTGGATCGCGTCCGGACCTCGAACGCGACGCTGATTCTTCAGGTCACCAACCTGGACGAGGCCCGGCGGGCCGTGGATCTGGGCGCCGACATCATCGTCGCCCAGGGCGGCGACGCCGGCGGCCACAGCGGCGCCGAACCCCTCGGCACGATGTCGTTCGTGCCGGTGGTGGTCGACCTCGCCGGTCCCACACCGGTTCTCGCGGCCGGCGGCATCTCGGACGGGCGCGGCCTGGCCGCCGCGCTGGCCCTCGGAGCATCGGGCGCCCTGATCGGAACCAGATTCGAGGCGACCCCCGAGGCGCTGGTGTCGGCACAGGAAAGCAAGGCCATACTCGACGCCACAGGCGAGGACACCGAAAGTAACCGCACCCTCGACATCGCCCGCGGCGCCCCGTGGCCGCACGAATATCCGGCCCGCACCCTCCGCAACGACTTCCTCGACAAGTGGCGCGGCCGCGACGAGGAACTCCGCACCGACGCACGTGCCCACGCCGAATACCGCGAACTGGCCGCCCGCGACGACCTCACCGCGGCCCCCGTCTGGGCGGGCCAGGGCGTAGGCCTCGTGACGGCCGTCGAACCCGCCGCCGACCTCGTTCCGATGCTCGCCGCCGCCGCGGAACGTATCCTGGCCCGCCTGACCGGTCACCGCTGACCTTCCCGATACCCCCTGTGCGGTAACGGATCTCGACGCGGGCGGCTCACGCCCGCTCGGCCGAGTCCAGCGCGAGAGCGACGGCCTCGGCGGGATCGGCAGCCGTCGTCAGCTCGATCGAGGAGCCATCGGTGTCGAGAATTCGCCAACCATGCAGTGAGACAACGGGAATGCCGCCGCGGCGGTGAGCGAGGGCCAGTTCCGACAGGGTTCCCCAGGAGCCGCCGACCACGATGACGGCGTCGGCGGAGGACACCAGGATCGCGTTGCGGGCCTCGCCCATTCCCGTGTACAGGACCGCGGAGAGTCCCGCGCAGGCCGTGGAGCGGTCGGTGTCGGGGCGGACGCCGATCACGAGACCGCCTGCGCGCGAGGCTCCTTCGGCTACCGCGGCCATGACCCCGGCGCCGCCGCCGCAGAGGACGGTCGCACCGGCCTCGGCCAGGAGCCGGCCGACCTCTGTGGCGTGAGCGGCCGCGGCGGCCGTGCATTCCCGGGGGCCGCAGACCGCGACCTGTATCGGAGGCATGTCAGCGGGCGGCCAGTTCCTTGCCGAGGGCGTCGAGTTGGTCGTTCGTGCCCTGTTCGCGCCAGGCGGACTGCTCGTGCTCGTCGAGGTAGGTGCCCTGTTCGGTGAGGGTGAGACGCGTACCGTCCTGTGCCGCAGCGAATTCCACCGTCGTGAGCGAGACCGTCGCGACGGTCTCGCCGGTGCGCAGCGCCGAGGTGTAGACGATCCGCTCGCCGGGGACGATCTCGTGATACGTGGTCTCGAAGGTCAGAGTGTCGCCGTCGTGGGAGCCCGAGGCGATCTCGCGGCCGCCCACGCGGAAATCCAGTTCGTGCTTCGACTCGGCGCCGGCGAACCAGCGGCCCTTCATCGCCGGATCCGACCAGGCGGCGAAGACCTCGGCCGGCGGCACGGGATAGTCGCGCTCGATGGTGAAGGTGGCGTGTGCGGCGGAATGCTCTGTCATGATCTAGTCCTCGTTATCGGTGGTATCGGTGAGTACGTCCCCGAGGGCGTCCAAACGCTGCTCCCAGGGCGTGCGGCGGTCGTGCAGCCATTGTTCGGCCGCGCGCAGCGCATCGGGTGCCAGCCGACAGGTGCGAACCCTGCCGGACTTCTCGGATCGGACCAGATCCGCGTCCTGCAACACCTGCAGGTGCTGCACGACCGCCGCCAAGGACATGTCCAACGGCCGCGCCAGCGCGCTGACCGCCGCCGGGCCGCCGGACAGCCGTTCGAGCAGCCCGCGGCGCGTGGGGTCGGCCAGGGCGCGGAAGATCTGGTCCAGCCGATCCGATTGGTTAAGCACGTCCTTAAGTGTATGAGGCGATGACCGAAAGTCAAGTGGTTACTTAACCATCTGCCCGGATCCTGACGTCCGGGTCGACTGCGTGAAACATCCCGCGCCCGATACCGATATCCCTCGCGGGGCGACTGTGTGACGACTTCGTCCACAATGAACCATCCGCCTTCCATCAGGTAAATACTTCTAGAAACTTCCTGCAAAATGTCGCGAAATCGCTGGCCGCTGAGTATGGTCGCGAGTGGGCAGGCAAACCGCTGGTAACTCTCGCTGGAAAGCGCGACGCGCCGGTGGTGCCGGCGAGGGCCTGATCCGGATGAGGGGGTCGGGCCCTCGTCGGTCCATTTTCCGGACCCGCGAAAAATTGGATATCCGCACTCGGGCGCGCCGAGGATTCTTTCCTCGCGAGTAGACAACTTTCAGCTATCGCCCGGGGAATTCGCACGGAAAATGAACGGCCAGATCCATGCCGTTTAGCTCGGGCGTTTGGGTATTGTCTGGCGCGATGTCACAGGAAACGAACGCGGGCAGGATGTACGCCGGGCAGCCCGTAGAAGACCGGCAGCGGCAGCGACGTGCGCGTTTTCTGGAGTCCGGGCTGACCGTGTTCGCGCGCGACGGTTATGCGAATAGTTCGGTCGGCGCCATCTGTAAAGATGCCGGCCTCTCCTCGCGGCAGTTCTACGAGGAGTTCACCGGGCGCGAATCCCTCCTCCTGGAGCTCTACGAACAGATCGACCGGCAATCCCGCGAAGCGGTCGCCGCGGCCCTGGCCGAACAAACCGATCGCGCCGCGGTCGAGACCATCGATGCGGCGGTGCGGGCCTACGTCGAATCGATCGGAAGGGATCCGCGCAAGGCGCGGGTCGCTTTGGTGGAAGTAGTCGGCGCCGGACCCAACGTCGAGAAATTCCGATTGGAATTACGGCGCGCCTGGGGTTCGCTATTGGCCGGCGCGGCGGAGGACGCCGCACTGCACGGGGAAATCCCGCCGGGTGATTACGAGATGCGCGTGCTGGCGATCATCGGCGCGGTCAACTACGTGGTCGACGCGTGGAGCGGCTCCGCTCCCCGCGCGCCGCTGGACGATGTCATCCGGGTGCTGCGCCGGGTGATCATCGGCGCGGTGAGCGCCTGACGCGTCGCCACCCCGCGCGGGCATGTTCGTCGGGCGCGAAAACTGGTCGTGTGCTGGTGATTCGCTCTAGCATCGCAGTGTGAGTGTCGAGCCGGTGGGGGAACGCACCCCGAGTTTCGTTGTCTGCGGGGATAATCCGCTCGTCTATCAACTTGCGGCGCAGCTGGTGGAGCAATTCGCCGACGGCGTCGTGACCGTCATCCTCCCGAATCGCCGGGGCGGGTTCGTCTCGCTGCTGGAGCGGCTGGACCGGGTGCGCATCCTGTGCGCCGAGCGGCTGGACGAGGAGACGCTGCGCATCGCCGGGGTCGCCGAGGCGCGAGCCTTAGCGCTGGTCGACCAGGCGGATGTCGAGAACTTCCACGCCGCGCTGCGGGCGCACGAGATGAATCCGGACATCCGGCTGGTGATCCGGATGTTCAACACCGGCCTCGGGTTTCGCATCCGGACGCTGTTCGCCGACTGTGTGGTCCTCTCGATCTCCGAGATGGCCGCGCCGTCGTTCATCGCGGAGGCGCTGGGCGTGAAGGCCCTGGACTACCTGCGCCTGGGTGAGCGGACCCTGTACGTCACCGGCCCCAACGGCATTCCGAACGGGACGATGGTGTGCGGGCTCGTGGAGTCGCCGCCGGGTGAGATCCGCCTGCTGGCGTCGACCCGCAGCGATGCGCGGGCGCTGGCGCTGGCGGGCCGCGCGCCGCACACATGGAACAGTCGCGGGCGCTTCCTGCTGAAGCTGCGATATCTGGCCCGCCACAACCTGGTCCGGCTCATGCTGTCGTTGCTGACGCTGATCGTGCTCGGCTGCGCGCTGATGATCCTGATCGGAAACGCTTGGGGTGACGCGGTATACGAGACCCTGCTGGATGCCGCGGGGGCCGCGCAGCCGGAACATCAGCGGGAACCGATCTTCAAGGTGTTGCAGGTCGTGGTCGTGTTCATCGGTCTCGCCCTGACGCCCGTCGTCACCGCGATGGTGGTGGGCGGGGTGCTGCGCGCCCAGTTGTCGGAGCAGATCGGGCCGGACCCTAAGGATTTCAGCGACCACGTGGTGGTGGCCGGGCTCGGCAATGTCGGTATGCGCGTGATGGAGCAGCTGTCGGACCTCGGCGTACCCGTGGTCGGGCTCGATTACGACGAGAACGCGCGCGGTATCGCGCTGGCGCGCACGCTGGGGGTGCCGGTCGTGATCGGCCAGGCCACCTGGGAGGACACGCTGGCGGCGGCCGGAGTGTCGCGGGCCCGGGCGTTGGTGTTGCTCACCAGCAGCGACGCGGTGAATCTGGAGGCCGCCCTGCTCGGCCAGTCCTATCACGACCGCTCCCAGCACGACGGGCTGAACGTGGTCGTGCGACTGTCCGACGACGATCTCGCCGAGCGGGTGCAGCGCAAACTCGAGAATTCGGTGGTGGTGCGCAGCGTATTCCAGCTCGCCGCCGAGGGTTTCGCGGCGGCGATGGCCGAGCGCCGGGTGATCGCGACATTGTCGATCAACAGTGCCCGGCTGATGGTCGCCGAGGTGCCGGTGGAGGAGGGCTCGGCGCTGGTCGGCAAGCCGATCCGGACCGTGGGACTGCCGGTGCACACTCGGGTCCTGGCGGTACAGCCCGAGGTCGGCGCCGAACTCCAGTGGCAGCCGGACCCCGAAACCCTGCTGGCCGCGGGCAACCAATTGGTCGTGGTGTCGAACCGCTACGGCCTCGACGACCTCCTGGCCCACAGCACAGTCGGCGCCACACCCGAACCGGGCGACGACGACCCGGCCGAAGCGGACCCCGCCATCGCCTGACCCGAGCGGGGCCTGGGAGTGCGCCTGGCCTGAGCGGGGTCCGGGAGTGCGCCCGACCTGAGCGGGGCCGGGGAGTGCCTGCTGTGGCGTTGGGACGTGTACCAGCGAAGACGCCATCTGAGCGGGGCCGGGGTAGCGTGCGCGCATGGAGACGATTCCGATCCAGGTGGCGGACGGCAGTGTCGTTCCGGTGCGGTTGGTGCCGGCGCGGGGGGAGCATCGGCGGACGATCACGGCGGATGCGCCGCGGGCGGTGGTCGTGATCATTCCCGGGCTCGGGGTGCCCGGCGTCTATTACGGAGACGTCGCGTCGGAGCTGGCCGGGCGCGGATTCGATGTGGCGATCGGGGAGCTGCGCGGCAACGGGGACAGTCACCCGAAGCCGAGCGCGGACAGCGCCTACGGCTATCAGGAATTGGTCTCGGTCGATTTCCCGGCGATCTTCGAGGTGGTGCGCGAGCGATTCCCCGACAGCACGCCGATCCTGCTGGGGCACAGCATGGGTGGGCAGCTGGGCACGATGTACGCGGCCCGCATCCGGGGGCGGCTGGGTGGGCTGATCCTGGTCGCCTCGGGAACGCCCTACTACCGGGGGTACGGCGGTATCGCCCGTTCGGCGATGCTGCTGGGCCCGACCGCCATCTCGCTCACCGCCAATGTGGCCGGTTTCTGGCCCGGCGACCGGATCACCGCGGGCGGATTCGGTCGGCAATCCAAGGTCCTGATCTCGGACTGGGCCCGGCTGGCGCGCACGGGTCGTTTCGTCCCCGTCGACGCCGATATCGACTACGAGGAACGCATCTCCCGCCTCAAACTCCCGGTCCTGTCGATCACCCTGCAAGGCGACGACCTGTCCCCGCCCACGTCCGCCGCGCATCTGCTCGACAAACTCCCCAACGCCCGCATCACGACCTGGCACCAGCCGGAAGCCGTGGGACACAACGGCTGGATCACCGCCCCGCGCCCCACGGTCGATCGAATCGAGAAATGGGTCCGGGACCTCTGAACCGATTCGACCGAGATCTACAGTGTAGACTTCCATGTCTACGCTGTAGATACGGAGGCTGGAATGGCCGGGACCGAGAGAACCGCGCGGATGGTCGACGTCCCCGGGGCGCGGTTGTATTCGGAGTCGGTCGGATCCGGTCCCGCGCTGATACTGATCGCGGGTGGTGGCGGCGACGCCGGGGTGTACGAGGAGATCGCGGCACTGCTCGCCGAGCGCTTCACGGTGATCACCTTCGACCGGCGCGGCAATTCCCGCAGTGCGTTCACCACTCCGGACGCAGCCGTCGATGTCGGTGTCCAGGCGAGTGATGTAGTGGCGGTCCTGGATGCGCACGGGATCGAGCGGGCACATCTGTTCGGCACCAGCGGCGGCGCGGTCATCGCGCTGGAAGTTCTTGTGCGGCAAGGTGCTCGGGTGACGAGCGCCGTCGTGCACGAACCTCCGGTAGTGCAGTTGCTGCCCGAAGAGGATCCCGCGCGCCGCGAGATCACGGCCATCGGGCGCCTAGCGGTGGAGAAGAGCCCGCTGCGCGCCTTCGCCGCCTTCGGCGTGATCACGGCGCCTCACCTGCCGGCCGTCTTCCGATCCGCCGCCGGGCAGTCGGTCATGGCGGGCGCGACCCGCGTCGGCCTCGCGGTGGGAGCGGCCGTCCGCGCGCTCACGCGACGACCTCCGTCGACGATGACCCGCATGCTCGGCAACGCAGAACTGCTGCTGCGACGGGAACTTCCGGCGTTCTGTGCCGACTACCGGCCGGATCTCGAGGCGTTGCGCGCGGTCGTGGTGCCGTGGTGGATCGGCGTCGGCGCGGACAGCGCGGGCCGCCCGTACGCGGTCGCGGCTCAGGCGCTGGCCGGGCGGTTGAACACGGCCTACGTGGAATTCCCGGGTGGCCACACCGCCTACCAGCTGGAACCGGAGGCGTTCGCCGAGCGGCTGTGCACGGTTGTGGATAGGGCGCGGAGGTGAGCGCGCGCGGGAAGAGGGCGGTCGAGCGGCCTACGTTGCGCCGGGATCGTATTGCCGCCGTGGCACTGTCGCTGATCGATGCGGAGGGGCTCGAGGGGTTCTCGATGCGGCGGCTGGGGCGGGCGCTGGGGGCGGATCCGATGGCCGCCTATCGGCACTTCACCGATCAGCAGGACCTGTTCGACGAGGTCGCCGCCTCGATCTTCGCCGAACTGGCCATGGATGAGCTGCCGTGGCACGGGGATTGGCACGAACTCATGCGCGCCTACGGGCATCGGCTGCGCTCGGCGCTGCGGCGGCATCCGAATGCGGTGCCGATCTTCGCCACCCGTCCGATCCGCAGCCCGCAGGCGATCGCGACCGGTAACCGGATGATCGCCCGGCTGCGGGACGCGGGATTCCCGCCGCCGGTCGCCCTGCAGGTATCGCGCTGCCTCGGCGAATACGTCTCCGGGCACATGCTGAGCTGGACCTCGGCGGCGGTCGCCGCGACGCGCAGCCGCAAGCCGGAGCCGGACGCACCCGGCTACGACCTGCTCGCCGCCGCGGCCGACGGCGCGGCCGGGACCGACCATTTCGATCTCGGCCTCACCGCCATGCTCGACGGGTTCGACCGCTACCGATCCGGAATGCCTTCCGGGAGTTAGTCTTTCCGGTCCTCTACCAGCATCTGCGTAAAGAACTCGTAGATCAGCGATGCCTGGAACGCCATCTGCTTGTTGTCGGCCGCGCCGCCGTGGCCGCCCTCGATGTTCTCGTGGTACCAGATCGTGTGGCCCTGTTCCTCCAGGCGAGCGGCCATCTTGCGGGCGTGCCCGGGATGCACGCGGTCGTCGCGGGTCGAGGTGGTCAGCAGGATCGGCGGATAGGTTCGATCTGCGCGCGCGTTCTGGTACGGAGAGTATTTCGCGAGGTACTCCCACTCCTCCGGCTTGTCCGGATCGCCGTACTCGGCCATCCAGGAGGCGCCCGCGAGCAGCAGGTGATAGCGCTTCATATCCAGCAGCGGAACCTGACACACGATGGCGCCGAACAACTCCGGGTAGCGGGTGAGCATCACGCCCATCAGCAGCCCGCCGTTGCTGCCGCCGACCGCGCCCAGCTGCTGCGGGGTGGTGATGCCGCGGGTCACCAGGTCCCGGGCGATCGAGGAGAAATCCTCGTAGACGCGGTGCCGATTCTCCTTGAGCCCCTGCGTATGCCATTCGGGGCCGTATTCGCCGCCGCCGCGGATGTTCGTCATCACCCAGGTGCCGCCGCGTTCCAGCCAGCCCATGCCGGAGGCGCCACTGTAGGCGGGGGTGCGGGAGACCTCGAAGCCGCCGTAGCCGGACATGACCGTCGGGCCGGGTGTGCCCTTGCGGTCGCCGTGGCGAATCACGAAGTACGGCACCATCGTTCCGTCGTCGGAGCGGGCGAAGAACTGCTCGGTCTCGATACCGGCGGCGTCGAAGAACGCCGGTTCCTGCTTCAGCGGTTCGGGCGATCGGCCGACCGCGGCGGACAACAGGGTCGCGGGCGTGGTGAAACCGCTTGTGGTGAGCATGAAGTCGTCGCCGCCCTCGAGCGGATCGAGGTTCATGACATTGGTCGTCGCCATCGGCGGGGTGTCGGCGAGCGGTTCGCGGGTCCAGCTGCCGGGGGTGACCACGTACAGCTTGGTCTGCACGTCCTCGAGGGTGATCAGCAGCAGATGGTTCTCGGTCCAGCCGTAGCCGTGCAGCGAGGTGTGCGCGTCGGGGGTGAACACCGTCTCGAAATTCCGTGCGCCGTAGAGGAATTCGTTCAGGTTCATGGCGAGCAGGGCGCCCGCCGGGTAGGTCTTCCCGCCAACCTCCCAGTCCTTCTTCAGCCGTACCAGCAGCCAGTCCTTGTACCAGGATTCCGAGGCGTCGGTCGGCACATCGAGGTGGCGCAGGCTGCCGTCGTCCTCCAGCAGGTACACCGATTCGTTGAAGAAGTCGGTGGCCCGGGCGACGTAGTGCCGTTCGTAGCCGGGTGTGCGGTCGTATCCGGCCGAGACCATGACATCGGCCGCCTCGCCCTCGAAGACGGTCTCGGCCTGCTCCAGCGGCGTGCCGCGCCGCCAGCGCTTGGCCAGGCGCGGATAGCCGGACTCGGTGAGCGATCCCGGGCCGAAATCCGTTCCGATATAGAGGGTGTCGGCGTCGATCCAGCGCGCCTGCGACTTGGCCTCGGTAAGGTAGAAGCCGCCGTCGGCCGGCTCGCGGAATTGCTTTGTCGCCATGTCGAATTCGCGCATCACCTTGGCGTCGGCCCCGCCGCGCGACAGGCTGATCAGCGCCAGCGACTGCTCCGGTCGCAGCACCGCCGCGCCGCCCCACACCCAGTTCTCCTCCTCGGCGGAGGCCAGCGCGTCGAGATCGATGAGCACCTCCCAGTCCGGGCTGTCGGTGCGGTATTCGGCGAAGGTGGTGCGCCGCCACAGTCCCTTGGGGTGCTCGGCGTCGCGCCAGAAGTTGTAGAGCCACTTCCCACGGCGCGAGGGGTACGGGATGCGGGTGTCGGTGTCGAGCATGTCGAGGATGCGATGCTCGAGTTCGGAGAACCGGTCCGATGTCGCGAAGCGTTCGACGACCACCTCGTTGCGGGCCCGCGCCCAATCCAGCGCGCGGTCGGAGGTCACCTCCTCCAGCCACAGGTAGGGATCGGACTGCTGCTCCTCGTCGCCGTTCATGTCAGTCATTGTGGCCGACGCGCGGATATGGCGAACGCCTACGGGCGTGTCCACGGCCGGAATCCCGCCGATTCCGCCGTACGCGTACCGGGGTGCGGGTCACTTACGATTGCGGAATCGTTGCCGCCGCGTGGAGGAGGATCCGGTTGCCGCACTTCCTGTGGGAACAGCACTGCTGCCTGCCGCTGCTGCCGACGGCCGAGATCGCCGAGCTGGCTCGCTACCCGCGCGGCTCGTACCTGTCGGTGAATGTCGGCTACGCCCCGCAATCCATGGCGGACGCGCTGCGGTTGGTCCGGCAGTTCCGCCGGGATGCGCTGGCGGACGGCCGGTTTCGGCTGGTGTCCTCCGTCGAGGACACCGTGGGCGACGATCGGACGATCGCACTGGCCTTCGATCTCGAGGACTCGGGGCCGCTGGAGGGCGATCTCGACGCGGTGCGGGTCTTCCACGATCTGGGGGTGCGCTCGCTGCTGCCGAGCTACAACTACGCGAACGCCGCGGGCTGCGGCTGCCTGGACACCGAGGACACCGGGCTGACCGCCTACGGCCGCGACCTGATCCGCACCCTCAACGAGGTCGGGGTGTTCGCCGACGGCTCGCACTGCTCGGCCCGGACCGGCCTCGATATCGCCGACGTCACCGCCGTGCCGATGATCTACAGCCACTCCAATTTCGCCGCCCTGTGGGCCCATCCGCGCAATATCACCGACGACCAGGCCCGCGCCTGCGCCGCGACCGGCGGCGTGATCGGCATCAACGGCGTCGGAATCTTCCTGGGCCACAACGGTTCCGACGAACGCGCCGCCCGGATCGAGGCGATGGCCGACCACATCGCCTACGGTGCGGATCTGGTCGGCATCGATCACATCGGGGTCGGATCGGACTTCTCCTTCGACGGCGATCAGTTCAATGCCGAGATCGCGGCCGCACCCGAGAGCTTCTCCGAGGACTACACGCGCTGGGGTCCGCTCCAATGGACGCCACCGGAGGACTTGCTGGGCACCGCCGGCGTTCCCGGACTGGACGAGGTCCTGGCCCGCCGCGGATTCGCCGAGCCGGACCGCGCCGCGATCTTCGGCGGCAACTTCCTGCGCGTCGCCCGCCAGGTGTGGGAATAGGATGAGCATCACATCCTGTCCGCTCGTGAGGTCCGCACCAGAGCACCCCACACGGAGCGAGTCTCGACCGCTGAACAACGAGCCTCGAGGGGCCGCGAACCCGCGACGCCGGAGGCGGCGCCATACCACGCTGCGTTAGGCTCGAAGCCGTGACTTCCCACTACGATGTCGTCGTTCTCGGTGCTGGTCCCGGCGGTTACGTCGCCGCGATCCGCGCCGCTCAACTCGGCCTGCGAACAGCGATCGTCGAGCAGAAATACTGGGGCGGTGTGTGCCTGAACGTGGGCTGTATCCCGTCCAAGGCGCTGCTGCGCAACGCGGAGCTCGCCCACCTCTTCACCAAGGAAGCGAAGACCTTCGGCATCAGTGGCGAGGCGAGCTTCGACTTCGGCGCGGCGTTCGACCGCAGCCGCAAGGTCGCCGACGGCCGCGTCAAGGGCGTCCACTTCCTGATGAAGAAGAACAAGATCGACGAATTCGACGGCAAGGGGTCTTTCACCGGCCCGAACTCGCTGTCGGTCGCCCTCACCAAGGGCGGCAACGAGTCGATCACCTTCGACAACGTCATCATCGCCACCGGAACCGTCACGAAACTGCTGCCCGGCACCTCGCTGTCGCAGAATGTCGTCACCTACGAAGAGCAGATCCTGACCCGCGACCTGCCGGGTTCGATCCTGGTCGTGGGCGCCGGCGCGATCGGCATGGAGTTCGCCTACGTCCTGAAGAACTACGGCGTGGACGTGCGCATCGTCGAATTCCTCGACCGCGCGCTGCCGAACGAGGACGCCGACGTCTCCAAGGAGATCACCAAGGCGTACAAGAAGCTCGGCATCACCATCACCACCGGCGCGGCCGTGCAGTCCATCGAGGACAACGGCTCCAAGGTGACCGTCGCGATCAAGGACAACAAGTCCGGTTCGGTCGAGACCGTCACCGTCGACAAGGTGCTGCAGGCCGTCGGCTTCGCGCCGCGGGTGGAGGGCTACGGCCTGGAGAACACCGGCGTGCGGCTGACCGAGCGCGGCGCCATCGCCATCGACGACTACATGCGCACCAACGTGCCGCACATCTACGCCATCGGTGACGTCACCGCCAAACTGCAGCTCGCGCACGTCGCGGAGGCGCAGGGCGTGGTCGCGGCCGAGACCATCGGCGGCGCCGAGACCATGGCGCTGGGCGACTACCGGATGATGCCGCGCGCCACCTTCTGCCAGCCGCAGGTCGCCAGCTTCGGCCTCACCGAGGAGCAGGCGCGGGCCGAGGGCTACGACGTGAAGGTCGCGACCTTCCCGTTCACCGCCAACGGCAAGGCGCACGGCCTGGGCGACGCGACCGGTTTCGTGAAGCTGATCGCCGACAACAAGTACGGCGAGCTGATCGGCGGCCACCTGATCGGCCCCGACGTCTCCGAGCTGCTGCCCGAGCTGACCCTGGCCCAGAAGTGGGACCTCACCGTCAACGAACTCGCCCGGAACGTGCACACGCACCCGACGCTGAGCGAGGCGCTGCAGGAGGCGATCCACGGTCTCGCGGGGCACATGATCAATTTCTGATCCCGGCCAAGGTGTCCTTCGGTTTTCGAACCGGAGGGCACCTTTGCTGTGTGCGGGAATACGCAGGGGGTGCGTGTTGCCGAAAGGGGTGCGGGAACCGCCTCTAGCTGGGATTATCGGTGCGCCCCGAATACGATGGCGGTATCAGCACAAGGGAGGGACACCACATGAGTGTCATGGCTGTTGTTCATCGTCATCGCGAGTTGCCCGCGGATCCGTACGAGCTGTGGATGCGGGACGAGCTGGCGGACATTCTCGACCTGCCGCACGACGGGACTCGGGTCGAGATCATCGGGGGGGAGATAGTTGTGGCACCGGGACCGGACTTCGCTCACAACATGATCGTGAGCGAGATACAAGCTCCATTCGCCGTGGCGCAGGCGGACGATTCGGCGTTTCGCTGGCGGTGTGTGCAGACCCAAGATCTCGCTCTGAGCGAGATCCACGACGGCTACATCCCGGATCTGTGTGTGGTGGACAAGGATGTCGCGCGGCAGGCACGCACGGCAGCGCTGACCAAGGTCGTACCCAGACAGTTGGCGCTGACGGTGGAGGTCACCTCGCCGTCGAATGCCGCCGAGGACAGGCAACCCGGACCCCGCCGAGTTCGCCCGAGCAAGTGGAACGGCTATGCGCGCGTGGGCATCGGCTATTACCTGCTCGTCGACCGAGATCCGAAGGCCGCCGCGACAACCCTGTTCACCGGGCCGGACCGTGAGTCCGGCAGCTATCGGCAGTCGGTGTCCTGGAAGTTCGGGGAGACCATCACGCTGCCGGAACCGTTCGGTGTCTCCCTCCCTACCGACGAGTGGGAGCCCTGGGCATAGCGCGGGTCGTGCGCTACCGGCCGGATGTGCTGAGACCGATTGTCTTGTATGAGGTTTGCTCTGAACTGAATGGTTCTAACTATTGAACTGACTGGTTTTCATAGCTAGCCTGGCCGACATGCTTGGATTCGCGTTACCGCAGTTCGGTAAGTCGGCGTACGAGGATGTGGCGCGCTTCGCGGCGACTGTCGAGGGGATGGGTGCGGGCAGCCTGTGGGTAGGCGACCGATTGCTCGCGCCGGTGCGGCCGACGGTCGGCTACGCCGGGTCCGACACCATTCCGCCGGAGTTCCGCACCAGCCTGGACCCATTGGTGGCCTTGACGGTTGCCGCGACGGCGACGCGGACCGCCCGGCTCGGGAGCAATGTGCTTGTCGCCCCGTGGTATTCGCCCGTCCCGCTGGCCCGGCAGCTGACCAGTATCGATGTGATCAGCGGCGGACGGCTGCTGCCGGGGTTCGGCATCGGCTGGTCGCCGGACGAGTTCCGGGCGGCCGGGGCGCCGTTCCGCCGCCGTGGCGCCCACCTCGACGAACTGCTCGAGGTCCTGGACGCGTGGTGGACGACGAATCCGGTCGAGTACGAGGGAGAACGCGTGTCGATCCCGCCGTCGTGGGTCGATCTTCAACCGGTGCAGCGCCCGCGGCCGCCCATCTATCTGGGGGGTTTCACGACGCCGGGACTGAAGCGGGTCGGCGAGCGCGCCGACGGCTGGCTGGCGGTGGTGCAGGTGCCCGCGCGCACCCACGGCATGGCGGCACTCCCGCGGCAGCGCGCGATCATCGACGAGGCGGCTCGCGCCGTAGGGCGGGACCCGGCCGCGATCCACACCTTCCTCCGCGTCAATGTCGCGGCAGGCTCCACCGTCGAGCAGGTCGCGGAGACCGTCCGGACCCTGAACGACGACGGCTATGGCGACATATTCGTCGACCTGATGTTCGCGGTGTCCGACCTGGATTCCCACCTGGAATGGGCGGAACGCCTGCTCACAGGGTGACGGTGGAGTCGATGCGGATGATCCGGTCGTCGGCCAGGGTAAGGGTCAGCTCCGCGAACAGGCGGCGGTCGACGAAGGCGAGGACGGCGGGGGCGTCGCTCGCCGGGTGCGGGATCAGGGTGACGGCGGGACCGTAGTAGCGGAGCAGGTTGTCGATCATGGCGCTCGGGCCGCGGGTGACGATCGGGTCCATGCCCGCGGGGGCGGCGAATTCGACCCTGCCCCAGGCTTCCGGATGCAGCACCGCGACCAGGGCCTCGACATCGCCGCCCGCGCAGGCGGCGATGAAGCGTTCGGTAACCGCTCGATGCTGCGGCGCGGCAACGAGTTTCGGTTCCCGTCCGGCGTCGGCGATCTTGTGGCGGGCCCGGCGCGCCAGCTGCCGGCAGGTGCCGGCGGGACGGCCGAGGGTGCCTGCGATCGTCTCGAAGGGCAGGGCGAAGACGTCGTGCAGGACGAAGGCCACTCGTTCGGCGGGGTCGAGGCGTTGCAGCACCACCAGCAGGGCGAACTGCACCTCCTGGTCGAGGGTGACCCGGTCGGCCGGGTCGGGTTCCGGATCCCGGGAAACGGGTGCGGCGGACGGGAAATCGTCCAGGTCCCAAGGGCTTTCGTGCCGGGCCCGGGCACTGCGGAGCTGGTCCAGGCACAGACGGCCGGTGACCACGGTCAACCAGGCGCGCTCGTCATCGATCCCGTCGGCGCGGCTCAGGCGGGTGAATGCCTCCTGCACGACGTCCTCGGCCTCGCCGATATCGCCGAGCATGCGGAATGCCAGCCCGACCAGATGCATGCGATGCGCTCGCCACGAGTCGGCGAGTTCCTTCGACATCTCCATATAGTCCAGGACGGGACGGGCCCGCGAAAAGTTACCGCCGCCGCGGCCGGTAACTTTCGCGGCCGCCGCCTCGTCCGACAGTCATGACATATCCGACCTTCCGACAGCGCGCCGTGCTGGCCGCCGTCACCGCACTGGGCCTGATCGGCCTGTCCGCCCCCTCGGCCGTCGCGGCCCCGGACGATCCGGTCGCGCCCTATCTGGGCACCTGGAACTACGACCGGCCGGACCCCGCGACCATGACCGATATGGCCACCCTGGACCTGCCGGGCTACACCGCGACCTTCCCTCAGATCGGGACCGTCGATTTCCGCAGGGGCGAGAACGGCGAGGTCATCGGCTACACCGATCAGGGCTGCACCTGGCGCTTCCGCGTCGAGGCCGATGCCCTGGAAATGACCTCGACCGACCAGTACTGCTTCAACCGGAACATCGGCGCGGGCTACAACGTCGACCGCTGGCGCATCCGGATCGACGGTGACCACGAATGGGAATCCCTGCACGCCAACAGCTATCTGGTCGGCGCGTCGTTCTCCTTCGACCTCGTGGACGGCCGCCGCACCCGTGCCTCGGCGGCCGACCGCGACGAGACGCTGCGGCGGTTCGCCGGCTCCTGGCGGCTGGATCCCCCGGATCCCACGCACATGGTCGGCATCGCGAATGTGAACAACGCGCTCGGTCTCGCGCTGCCGGTACCGGTGTCCGGCGGCGTCGAGTATCGCGCGGCCACGGGCGACACGATCATCGCCCGCACCGACGACGGCTGCGAGTGGACGCTCGAGGCCCACGGGAACACCGCCGAACTGTCACCGGAGACCCAGACCTGCCACGGAATGCGACGTAACCTCTGGGCCGTGGCGAGCGACGGCACGCAGCAGACGACGGCGATGGCGGGGATCGATGCCGGCGGCTCGCCGTTCTACCTCAGCAACGGATCGCTGCACCGCGGGTAACTATTCGCGGTGGTAAGACTCCTGGGCCCGCCGGATCGCATCGATATTGGTCTCGAGCGTCACGATCAGGGCCTCGAGGTGTTCGGCGACCTGGGAGCCCAGGTCGGTGAGGGTGTACTCGACGCGCGGCGGGATGGACTGCTGCACCTCGCGGTGGATCAGGCCGTCGCGTTCGAGCGCCTGCAGGGTCTGCGACAGCATGCGTTCGCTCACGCCCTCGACGCGGCGGCGCAGGGCGCTGAAGCGGTACGGCCCCTCGCGCAGGGCGACCAGAGCCAGGACGCCCCAGCGGCTCGCGACGTTCTGCAACACCGGGCGCGAGTCGCAGTTGCGAGCGAAGACATCGGCCTCCAGCGTCGGGTCGGACGCGTCCGCCGCGGTGGTCTGCCGGGTACTCATGTGATCGATGCTACTCATTCGTCTGGTAGTACTGGAATATCATGTACTAACTATTAGTTAGTGCTAGATATTCCGTATGCCGACCAGGAGGTAGTCATGACCGTCGCAGTCACCGGAGCCAGTGGGCAGCTCGGCCGTCTCGTCGTGGAGGCGCTGCTGCGCCGGGAGGCGGGGCCGGTCGTCGCGATCGTCCGGGATCCGTCGAAAGTGGCCGATCTCGCCGAGCGCGGGGTCGACGTGCGCCAGGCGTCCTACGACGACGCCGAGGCGCTGGATCGCGCCCTGACGGGTGTCGATCGGGTGCTGCTGGTCTCCGGCAACGAGTTCGGCGCGCGAGTGGACCAGCACGCCACCGTGATTCGCGCCGCCGAGCGGGCCGGGGTGGAACTGCTCGCCTACACCAGCATTCCGCGGGCCACCGAGAACTCGATGATTCTCGCGCAGGAGCATCGCGGCACCGAGGCCGTACTCGCCGAATCCGCTGTGCCGCACGCGATTCTGCGCAACGGGTGGTACTGGGAGAACTACGCGAGCGCGCTGGCGCCGGCGGTCGACAGCGGTGTGCTGTCGGGTGCGGCGGGCGAGGGCCGGGTGGCCGGTGCGGCCCGGGCCGACTATGCCGAGGCCGCCGCGGCCGTTCTCACCACCGACGGGCACGCCGGGCAGGTCTACGAACTGGGCGGCGACCAGCGTCTCACGTATGCGGATCTGGCGCAGGTTCTTTCGGAGGTATCCGGGAAACCGGTGCGCTACCAGGATCTCCCGCAAGCGGAGTACGCCTCCGCGCTGGAGAAGGCCGGTCTGCCCGCGGACTACGCGCAGGTGCTGGCCGATGCGGACACCGGTGTACGGGGCGGGCTGCTGGATGTGACCAGCGGTGATCTACAGAAGTTGATCGGCCGGGCATCGACGCCAGTCACCGAGGTGTTCTCGGCCGCGCTCGGCAAATGACCGGCGGTTCCCGGCGGGCAGAGGCCCGCCGGGAACGCCTGTCGCACATCAGGATTCGCTGCCCGGGGGCGCCTCAACCCACTGGACGAGCTGGATGACGATGCCGTTCGGGTCGAGCGTCTGGAAATAGCGCTCGCCCCACGGCTCGGTCTCGATCGGCGTCACGATCGGAACCCCCTCCGCGCGCACCCGCTCGTATTCGGCGTCGATGTCGTCGACGACGAAAACCACCAGCAGGCCCTCGCCCGCGGAGCCCGCGATGCGCTCCGGTTTGAATGTCGACAGACCCGTGCGCAGGTAGACGATGCCGAAGCCGGCGTCGGGGCGGCCCAGCGAGACGAAACCGTCGGCGGACATCTCGACCGCGAAGCCGAAGTGCTCGACGAGGAAGGCCGCCGACGCCTCCGGATCGGGCACGTTCAGGGAGAGGGCGGATGCGGTGATCTTCATGGTGTCTCCTGGCGTCGAACAACTCTGTACTAAGTACGCTGTACTTTGTAGAGAAATTCCCGCCGCAGTGCACTGTGAGCGTTGTCACGCCGATACGATCGGCGCGGAGGTGAGGTGGCGATGAGCGACGAGGCCGTGTCGTCCGCGAACGGCACGCCGAGGCAACGGCGAGAGCGGCGCGCTGGCGGGGAGCGCAGTGGTGCGGGCGACCCCGCGCGCACGCTGGAGTTGCTGTGGCGCGCGCCGACGCGCACCCCCGGGCGCGGTCCGAAGCAGCGCAGCAGCGTCGACGAGGTGGTCGCGGCGGCGGTCGAGATCGCCGATTCGGAAGGGCTGGAGGCGCTCACGATGCGCGCGGTGGCCGCGCGGCTGGGCCTCACGCCGATGGCCACCTACACCTACGTGCCGGGCAAGGCCGAACTGCTCGATCTGATGCTGGATTCGGTCTACCAGGGAATGCCTCGCGCCGATATCGGCGGATTACCTTGGCGGGAAAGGGTTTCCGTGATCGCGACCGAGAACCGGGAGATGCTGACTCGCCATCCCTGGGTCGCCTACGTGCCGACCACGCGGCCGCCGCTGGGACCGGGCGTGGCCGCCAAGTACGACCACGAACTGCGCGCCTTCGACGGGCTCGGCCTGGACGACGTCGAGATGGACGCGGCCCTCACCCACCTGCTCGGCTTCGTGACCTCCGTGGCCCGCATCGCCATCGATACCGAGCGCGCCGCCGCCGACAGCGGCCTCTCCGACCGCGAGTGGTGGGAACGCGCGGCCCCGGTCCTCGAGCGAGTCTTCGACCCCGAGCACTACCCCCTCGCCGCCCGCATCGGCGCCTCCGCCGGCCAAGCCCACGACAGCGCCTACTCCGCCGACCACGCCTGGCATTTCGGCCTACCCCGCCTACTCGCCGGCCTCGCCGACCTCATCGAAAAGCCAAGCACCTGAACGAGTTCCCCACCCCAGGTCCTCTGGGATATCTTCAGGCTTCCTGGCGCGGAAACCTCTACGTTCTCTGGCGCGGACAATCTCCACGTTCCCTGGCGCGCAGCGCTCAGGGGACTAGTGGGCGGACCTTGTCGGTGACGAAGCGGAGGAATTCCACCGGGTCGGCGTCGTCGGTCGGTTCGAGGATCACCGTGTCGGCGCCCGCGTCCACGAGTAGTGCCACCGCGTCGGCTACGGCGTGTTCGTCGCCTGCCACGCCGAGGCCGTCGTCGCCCGGAGCGCCGACGCCCGCCAGTGCGGTGCGGCCCATTCGCCGCATACCTGCGATGAGCCTTTGTTCGGCGTCGGGGCCCGTGGTGACCATCAGGTGGGCGATCACCGCGGGTGGGTCGGTGCGGCCCGCGGTGGCCTTGCCCTCGCCGAGGAGGCCCACCGCCCGGCGCAGGTCGTTGGGTGTGGCGCCCGAGGTGAGGACCGCGCCGTCGGCGATCTCGCCGACGAGCCGCAGGGTGCGCGGTCCGGTCGCCGCCGAGATGATCGCCGGTGCGGCGGCCGGTGGCCAATCGAGCGCGACGTCCTCGAGCCGGACGTAGCGGCCCTGCACGGTCAGCCGCTCACCACGCAACAGGGCGCGCAGGGCATCGACGTACTCGCGCAGCAGGGTCACCGGTGACTCGACGCGAGCGCCGATCTGCCCCATCCACTCCTGGACACCGTGCCCCACACCCCACACCGTGCGCCCCGGGAACATGCGCTCCACGGTGGCGATCTCCATCGCCGTCAGGGCCACGTTGCGCAGCGGCACCGGCAGCACCCCGACCCCGATGCGCAGCCGCTCGGTCCGGGCCAGCGCCGCGGCCGTCGCGGACACGGCGCCCTCGAAGAAGCAGTCCTCCCAGAACCACAACTCCTCGAGCCCGGCCTCCTCGGCCGCCCGAGCCACCTCGACCACCCGCTCCGGCGGATGCTGCGGAAGGAACACCGAACCCAGGGTCGTCATGCACCGATGGTGACAGACCCCACCGACAACCTCGATCGAATTCCGGGTCGGCGCTAGTGGTCGGTTTCGATGCGGAGGGTGGTGATGGTGCTGGCCAGGCCCTCGTACTGGTTGACCAGGAGGACTATTTCGATGAGGTGGCGCTCGTCGTAGTGGGCGGCGAGGGTGGACCAGGTGGTGTCGTCGACGTCGCGGCTGTGGACGAGCTGGTCGACGGCGGCGAGCAGGGCGCGCTCGCGGTCGGACCAGCCGGGGGCTTCGGGGCCGAGGCGCAGGCGGTCCAGGACCTCGCGGTCGATGCCGGCGCGTTTGCCCAGCCGGATGTGGTGGTCGGTCTCGTAGTCGCACCGGCGCAGGTGCGCGACGCGCAGGATCGCCAGTTCGGTCTCGTAGCGGGACAGCCTGCCGCCGGGCATCAGCCGTCCGGAGTAGTGCAGCCAGCCCCGGAACAACCCGCCGGTGCGGCCGAGGGTGCTGAACAGATGCGCATCGGGCGTGCCCGCCGCTCGCGAAAGTACCTGCCAGACCACCCAGTTGACGGGTCCGAGTTCGCGCAGGCGGCCCGGCTCGATGCGTGGCTTCGTCGACACCATGCCTCACGCTAACAGCCTGGTCCGGTCGGGTGCCACTAATTGTGTACGGCTATGTTCGCAACAATCGGGGTGGTCATTCCCGCAGCGCCTGGCCGAGCCGGGTGAGCGCGAGCGCCTGCCGCGCCCGCGCGAGCACGTGGGCGCGCGAGCCGATGATGTGCGCGAGCAGCGCGCTCAGCGCCGCGTCCAGATCGCCCGCGAGCACGTGTTCGGCGATGGCGATGTGCTCGGCGGCCATGGTCGCGATCCGCTCGGGGGTCGGGATGTCCAGCGAGCGGATCGGCCTGACCTTGGCGTGCACGGCGTTCAGGGCCTCGGCCAGCGACGAATTGCCCGCCGCCAGCAGCAATCCGGTATGGAAGCGCTCATCCGCGGCGATCAGGTCCGCGCCGGGTTCGGGCGGTTCGTCGCGCAGCCGCCGCCAGACGCCGAGTTCCCGCCGCACGGCCAGCTGGTCGTGGGCCACACCGGTGAGCGAAATACTCGGGCCGACAGACCTTTTCAGGTCGCCGACCTCGCCGTAGACCGGAATATCGGACGGAACGCCGTCCTGTGCGGCGAATCGGATCCGGCGAAGTCCCCTCGCCTCCAGCACGATTCGCAATTCGTAGAGATCGCCGAGTTCCTCCAGGCGCGGACGGTAGGGGTAGAGGCCCTCGTCGTGGCGCTGTACCAGCCCGTCGGCCAGCAGTCGGGCCAGCGCCTCCCGCACCGGCGTGCGGGAGACGCCGTAGGTCTCGGCGAGGCGTTCCTCGCCGAGGCGCACGGTCGGATCCAGCACCCCCGCGGCCAGGTCCCGGCGGAGCGAGCGATACACCCGCTCTCCCAACGAGATACGCCCCCTGCGCGCCATCTCGAACGTCCCGGTCAGATCGCCATCGCCGTGCGGACCGAGGTCGCCGCGTCCGCACCGCCCGCGCCCGACGAGGAGACGCGGCCGGATCGCAGCACGTAGTAGCGCTCGGCCGCCTGGAGCGCGAAGCCGATGTGCTGCTCCACCAGCAGCACGCTCAATCCGCCGCGCCGCGTGAGTTCCAGGATGGTGCGCTCGATCTCGGCGACCACCGACGGCTGGATGCCCTCGGTGGGTTCGTCCAGGATCAGCAGCGACGGTTCGGTGACGAGCGCCCGCGCGATCGCCAGCTGCTGGCGCTGCCCGCCCGACAGCAGCCCGGCCTTGCGGTCGAGCAGCCCGCGCAGCGCCGGGAACAGTTCCAGCGCTTCGTCGATCAGGGCTTTGCCGCGCTTGCGGCCGTCCGCGACCACTTGCAGGTTCTCGGCGGTCGTCAGCTGCGGAAAACTCTGCTGGCCCTGCGGAACATAGGCGAGGCCGCGCCGGACCCGCCGCGACGGCGACAGTTTCGTGATCGGCTCGCCGTTGTAGAGGATCCGTCCAGACCGCACCGGCAGCAGCCCGACGGCCGCGCGCAGGAGGGTGGTTTTCCCGGCGCCGTTGTGGCCCATGAGCGCCGCGACGCCGTCGTCCGGGACGGTCAGCGACGCACCGTGGATCACCTCCGTACGGCCGTAACCGGTATCGACGTCAACGAGTTCCAGCATCGGCTGCCTCCTCGGCATAGGTCTCGACGGCCGCGGCGGTGCCGAGGTAGACCTCCTGCACCTTCGGATCGGCCTGCACCTGCTCGACCGTGCCCTCGCTCAGCACCCGGCCGCCCGCCAGCACGGTGACCGAGGTCGCGTAGGCGCGCATGAAGTCCATATCGTGCTCGACGACGATGACGACGCGTTCAGAACCTATGCGGCGCAGCAGGTTTCCCGTCTCCTCGCGCTCCTCGGCGCTCATACCCGCGACCGGCTCGTCCAGCAGCAGCACCGCGGCATTCTGCACCAGCAGCATGCCGATCTCCAGCCATTGCTTCTGGCCGTGTGCCAGGACACCGGCGGGCTTGTCCCGCAGGGCCGTCAGACCCGTTGTCTCCAAGGCCGATTCGATCGATGGCAGCACCGACTTCCGCCGCCGCAGCAGGGTGAGCGCGGACCGGCCCGCCCCTGCGGCAATATCGAGATTCTGCAAGACGGTGAGCTGTTCGAAGACGCTGGCCGTCTGGAAGGTGCGCCCGACGCCCAGTCGCGCGATCCGGTGTACCTTGCGGCCCAGCAGTTCCACGCCGGATTTCCGGGCCGAGCCGGTGGCGGGGACGAGGCCGGTGATCGCGTCGATCACGGTGGTCTTGCCCGCCCCGTTGGGTCCGATGAGGAAGCGCAGATCGCCCTGGAGCACGGTCAGGTCGACCTCCGACACCGCCTTGAAACCGTCGAATTCGACGGACAGGCCGCGCACCTCGAGGTATTCGCTGTTCATGCCCGCGGTGCCGCCGAACTTGGGCTCGCCCGAGTCGTCCTGTGCCGCAAGGGCACTGGTTGTCGCCGCGTCGTTGTCGCCGGTCATCGCGCCTCCACCGCCGTCTCCGCTGGTAGGTCTTCCGCTTCGGCCGGGGCGGGCGAGTCCGTCGCCGCCGCATCGGTTCCGGCCGGTCTCCGGATTCGGCCCACCGCACCCCGTGCGAGCGGTCCCAGCCCGGCCAGCCCCGCCGGAACGAATCCGACCACCACGATGAACAGCAACCCCTGCAGGTAGGTCCACCCGGACGGGAAGTGCTCGGAGAGCGTCGTCTGCGCCCACGCCACCCCGATCGCGCCGAGCACCGGCCCGAGCAGTGTGGTCCGCCCGCCGATCGCCACGCCGATGAGGAAGACGATCGAGGGCACGACCCCGATATCGGCCGGCGAGATGATGCCGACGATCGGCGTGAACAGCGCGCCGGCGATCCCGGCGAAGAACGCCGCCACCACATACGCGACGATCTTGATATTGGCCGGGTCGTATCCGAGGAACCGCACGCGTTCCTCCTGATCGCGCACCGCCACCAGCAGTTCCCCGTACCGGCTGCGCATCAGCTGCCGCGCGATCGCGACCACCAGCAGCAGCGCCGCCGCGGCGATGAAGAACAGCATCCGCCGGTTCACCGGATCGTCGAGGCGGAACCCGAAGAACGCGCGGAAATCGCTGAGCCCGGTGAAGCCGCCGATGGTCTGCTGCCCGGTGAGCAGCACGGCCAGCGCCGCCGTCAGCGCCTGGGACAGGATCGCGAAGTACGCGCCCTTGACCCGCCGCTTGAACACCCCGAATCCCAGCAGCGCGGCGATCAGCGCGGGCAGCACGGCGATGGCGAGGATTGTCACCGGGCCCGAGGCGAAAGGCTGCCAGTACGAAGGTAATTCGCTGATTCCGGCGATCTGCATGAACTCCGGGACGTCCTGTTTCAGCCGGGCCGCGTCGGCGAGCTGCAGATGCATCGCCATGATGTACGCGCCGAGACCGAAGAACACGCCCTGTCCGAGCGTGAGCATTCCGCCACGGCCCCAAGCCAATCCGATGCCGACCGCCACGATGGCGAAGCACAGGAACTTGGCGAGCAGCCCGAGCCGGAAATCGCTGAGTACCGCCGGTGCGACGGCGAACAGGACCACCGCGGCCGTCGCGAAGCCGATGAGCGTGCGAACCGGGGAACTCATGCCAGACTCCTCGTCCGCACGGTGAACAGCCCCTGCGGCCGCACTTGCAGGAACACCACGATGAGTACGAAGACGATCACCTTCGCGACCGAGGCGGTCGTGGAGTACTCGATGAACGAATTCAGGAGTCCCAGTGCGAAAGCGGCGAGCACCGTGCCCTTGATCTGGCCGAGCCCGCCGATGACCACGACCAGGAACGCGTCGACCAGATAGCTCTGCCCGATGGTGGGGCTGGTGGATCCGATCAGCGTCAGGGCGACGCCCGCCACCGCCGCCAGCCCGGACCCGATAAAGAATGTGCTGATATCCGTTGTGCGACTGGATATTCCGCTGGTCTCGGCGAGATCGCGGTTCTGCACCACGGCCCGGATCCGGCGTCCGAGCGGTGTCGCCCGCAGCGCGACGGCCAGGGCGCACACCGCCACGACCGCGAGTACCAGGATGAAGATGCGGGTCTTGGGCACCACGGCCCCGGCTATGGTGAGGCCGCCGGTCAGCCAGTCCGGCGCGACCACGTTCTTGGCCGGCGCGCCGAAGATGGTGCGCGCCAGCTGTTGCAGGATCAGCCCGACGCCGAAGGTCACCAGCAGGGTGTCCAGCGGCCGGTCGTACATCCAGCGGATGAGGCCCAGTTCCAGTGCGGCGCCCAGCAATCCGCCGACCAGGAACCCCGCGAACAGCGAGACGACCAGCGCCACTCCGGTCGCGTGCACGACCTGCTGCACCACGAAGGTCGTATAGCAGCCGGCCATGATGAATTCGCCGTGCGCCATATTGATCACGCCCATCTGACCGAAGGTCAGCGACAGGCCCAGCGCGGCCAGCAGCAGGATGGACCCCAGGCTGAGCCCGGTGAACAGCTGCCCGATCGCCACTTCCATTGCGACTACCTCGATTTCGCTCTGCCGATCGGTACGGTCCCGCCGGCCCGATACGCCGGCGGGACCGCACCGCCCCTCATCGACGGCCGTCGGCTACTTCAGGCCCTTGGCCCACTCGTAGGACTTCAGGTACGGGTCCGGGATTACCGGCTTTCCGGAATCCCATACCGTGTAGATCAGGCCGTCCGCGTGGATCTCACCGATCCGCGCGGTCTTGGTGATGTGATGGTTCGATCCGTCGACGGTCACCGTGCCCTCGGGCGCGTCGAAGGTGACGCCGTCGGCGGCGTTCTGAACGTCGCCCACACCGAACGATTTCGCCTTCTCCACCATGTTCTTCCACAGGAAGACCGAGGTGTAGGCGGCCTCCATCGGATCGGAGGTGGGCTTATCGGCGCCGAAGACGGATTTGTAGGCGGCGACGAAGGCTTTGTTCTGCGGGCTGTCGACGGTCTGGTAGTAGTTCCAGGCGGTCAGCTGCCCGGCGATGTTCTGCGGGCCGATGCCGGTGACCTCCTCCTCGGCGATCGACACCGAGACCACCGGCATATCGGCGGGTTTCAGCCCGGCATTGGCGTATTCGCGGAAGAAGGCGACGTTGGAATCGCCGTTGAGCGTGTTGAAGACCGCGCCCGCCTTGGCGTTTCGCACCTTGTTGACGATTGTGGAGAAATCGGTGGAGCCCAGCGGCGCGTAGTCCTCACCCTTGATCTCGATGCCGTTGGCCGCGGCGTACGCCTTGATCTCGCGATTGGCGGTCTGCGGGAAGACGTAGTCGCTGCCGACGAGATACAGCGACTTGACGCCCTTCTGCTTCAGATAGTCCAGGGCGGGCAGGATCTGCTGATTGGTGGTGGCGCCGGTGTAGAAGATGTTCTTGCTGTCCTCCAGGCCCTCGTACTGCACGGGATAGAACAGCAGCGAATTCAGCGCCTCGAACTTGGGTTTCATGGCCTTGCGGCTGGCCGAGGTCCAGCCGCCGAATACCGCCGCGACACAGTCGGAGCTGATGAGTTTCTCGGCCTTCTCCGCGAAGGTCTTCGGATCCGACGCCCCGTCCTCGGGAACGATCTGGATCTGTTTACCCATGACGCCACCCGCGGCATTGATCTGGTCGACCGCCAGCTTCGTGGAATTGGCGACGGTGACCTCGCTGATGGCCATGGTGCCGGTCAGCGAGTGCAGCGACCCGATCTTGATCGTGTCCTTCGAGGTGTCCACACAGGACGTTGCGGCCGAACCGGTGTCGGCGTCGTCCCGGGAGCCGCAGGCCGCCAGGAGTAGTGCCGACAGTGCGATAGCGGTCGGTGCGGCAACCACTTTCAACAAGCGGCGGGGGTGGTCGCGACGAGCGTCACGAGAATCTGACATGGGCGGAACCCTTCTCACTCCATCAGGTGCGGATACCGGCGTTGTATACAGCCGTTGTATCCGTGCGCCGAAGACTAAAGCTGAAGTGTTGCGCCCGAATATTTCTCGGTGACGCCCGTATTGCGAATGTTTCGCCGAGGTGAACTTTGTCCGTTTTGTGATCTTGCTCGGGCGCTACCGCAGGACGTACGGGGAAATCGAACTGCGGTGCTCGCTGATGTCGAGCGATTTGCCCAGGGGCGGGAAGGCGCGCTGGGGGCAGTTGAGGCGCTCGCAGACGCGGCAGCCCGCGCCGATCGGGGTGGCCTGCGGGTCGTTCAGATCCAGGCCGTCGGCGTACACCACCCGGCCCGCGTGCCGCAGTTCGCAGCCGAGCCCGATGGCGAAGGTTTTACTGGGCTCGCCGTATCGGGTGGCGCGGCGCTCCACGGTGCGGGCGATCCACAGGTATTTGCGGCCGTCGGGCATCTGGGCGATCTGGGTCAGGATCCGCCCCGGATAGGCGAAGGTCTCGTAGACGTTCCACAGCGGGCACGTGCCGCCCGAGGAGGAGAAGTGGAAACCGGTGGCGGACTGCCGTTTCGACATGTTCCCGGCGCGATCGACGCGCACGAACGAGAACGGCACCCCGCGCAGTTTCGGCCGCTGCAGCGTCGAGAGCCGGTGGCAGACGGTCTCGTAACTCTGGGTGAAGAACGCCGACAGCCGCTCGATGTCGTAGCGGAAATCCTCCGCGACCTCGTGGAAATACGAATAGGGCAGCACCAGCGCGGCGGCGAAGTAGTTGGCCAGGCCCAGCTGCGCGAGCGTGCGGGAGTCCTCGGAGGCGAAATTGCCCTCCTCGACCAGCTTTTCGATCAGCTCGCCGCATTCGAGATAGGCCAGTTCGGCGGCGAGCTTGAAGACGCGCTGCCCGCCGGACAGATGGGGCGCGATCTCGAGACGCCGGGTCTCCGGATCGAAGCGGTGCAGCACGCCCTCGCCGAGATCGATGCGCTCGACGATCTGCACCCCGTGCGCGGTGGTCAGCCGGCGGGCGATCTCGCGTTTCAGGTCGCCGCCGTGGAAGCGCATGCGGGTGGCGAGTTCCTCGGCGGCGGTATCCACCTCGTGGATGTAGTTCTGCCGCTGGTAGAAGAAGTCGCGCACCTCCTCGTGCGGGCGGGAGATGGCGCCGGAGCCGCTGCCGTCGGCGAACCGGTCCTCGGTGGCGGCGGCCAGCTGGGCGGTGGTGTTGCGGTAGCGGCGGTGCATGTTCACCATCGCGCGTGCCAGGCTCGGATGGGCGGAGACCATATCGGCGATCTCCTGGGCATCGGCCTCGATGCTCAGTTCCTGGTCCATCACGACTTCCTGGAGCTCGGCGATGAGCCGGGTGTCGTCCTGGGAGGAGAAGAAGCTCGCGTCGACGCCGAACACCTCGCTGATGCGCAGGAGCACCGGCACGGTGAGCGGGCGCACATCGTGTTCGATCTGGTTGAGGTAGCTCGCCGAGATCTCCAGCTTCTTGGCGAGCGAGACCTGGCTCAGCCCCCGTTCGGTGCGCAGCTGGCGAAGCCGCGCCCCGACGTAAGTCTTGGCCATATGTCCAGTTTATGGGTGGTTTCGCACGTCTGCAAACGATTCTTTAACAGAGCTTGCCAGCGATATGTCACACCCCCGAGCTACCGTCTGGTTTGTGCTGCTGTCGCGAGTGGTCGAGGCGTCGGACGCCGTGCGGGCGACCACGTCCCGCAAGAGCAAGATTGCCACACTGGCCGGTCTGCTGGGGCAGGCCGGTCCGGACGAGCTCGCCCAGATCGTGGCGTGGGTGTCGGGCGAGTTGGTGCAGGGCCGGATCGGTACCGGCTGGCGTACGCTGACCGGTCTCGACGTCGCCCCGGCCACCGAACCGAGCCTCACGGTCCCGGCGGTGGATGCCCTGTTCGACGAGTTGGCCGGGACGTCCGGCGCGGGCTCGGCGGCGCGCCGGAAGGAGTTGCTGACCGACCTGCTGTCCGCGGCCACCGCGCCGGAGCGGGAGTTCCTGGTGCGATTGCTGACCGGCGAGCTGCGCCAGGGCGCCTTGAGCGCGATCGTGGCGGAGGCGGTGGCGGTCGCCGCCGAGGTACCCGTCGACCTGGTCCGCCGGGCTCACATGCTGTCGGGGCAGCTGCCGGTGACCGCGGCGGCGGCGCTGACCGGCGGCGCGGAGGCGCTGGCGGCGTTCCGGCTCGAGGTCGGCCGGCCCGTACAGCCCATGCTCGCCTCGCCCGGCGGCACTCTCGACGAGACCTTCGCCGAGTTCGGCGGCGAGGTGAGCGTGGAGCACAAGCTCGACGGGGCGCGAATTCAGGTGCACCGCAAGGGTTCTCAGGTCACGGTATTCACCCGGACACTGCGTGACATCACCGCGAACGTCCCCGAACTGGTGGGTCTGGTCCTGTCGCTGGACTGCGAGAGCGTGGTCCTCGACGGCGAGACGCTGGCGCTCACGGACGCCGGGCGCCCCCGGCCGTTCCAGGAGACGATGAGCCGCTTCGCCCTCACGCCCGCGGCCGCGGAGGACCCTGCGGTGAGTTCGGCCGCCGCACTCGGCCAGGCGGTACCCGCGGCGACCACGACCCGCGACCTGCTGCTGCATCCCTACTTCTTCGACTGTCTGCACCTCGACGGCACGGATCTGCTCGACGCCCCGCTGTCCGAGCGGCGCGCGGCCCTCCTGTCGGTCGCGGGCGCGCACGCCATTCCGGCGCTCATCCGTCCCGATGCCGCCGCCGCGGCGGAGTTCTTCGACGGTGCCCTGGCGGCCGGGCACGAGGGCGTGGTGCTCAAATCGCTGTCGTCGCCCTACGCCGCCGGTCGCCGCGGCCGGGCCTGGCAGAAGATCAAGCCCTCGCACACCCTCGACCTGATCGTGCTCGGGGCCGAATGGGGATACGGCCGCCGCACGGGCTACCTGTCGAATCTGCACCTGGGCGCGCGCGACCCCGACGGCGGCGACCCGATCATGGTCGGCAAGACCTTCAAGGGCCTGACCGACGACCTCCTACGCTGGCAGACCGCCGAATTCCCGCAACACGAGCGCGGCCGCGACGACCACACCGTGTACCTGCACCCCGACCTGGTGGTCGAGATCGCCCTCGACGGCGTCCAGGTCAGCCCCCGCTATCCGGGCAAGGTGGCGTTGCGGTTCGCCCGGGTGGTCCGCTACCGCCCCGACAAGGAACCCGCCGACGCCGACACCATCGAGGCCGTCCGCGCCCTGCTGCCGGGCGCTAGGCCGGCAGATACATCCAGCTGACAGCTGCTTCGCGGCGCGCCGGTCGGGATGAACAGAAACCAACCAGTAGGCATGTAAAGCTGGGGAGGCCCGTTGTATTCGGGTGTTCTTCAGCTGGGCGGGCAGTGCACGGAATCGGCGGCGTTGTCCTGTGGGCGGACGAGCACATCGGGGAGTGAGCGGAGTGGCGAATCGGCAGTGGGTGGTCGCCGGGATGCGGGTGGCGGCCGTGGCGGTACTGATGGTGATGGCGCCGGCTGTGGTCGACGCGGATCGGACGGTGGCGCGTGCGGATCTGCTCGACACTCTCGTCGATCCGCCGCACGAACTCGAGTCGATCCTGCCGACGCCGCCGGACGACAAGTTCTACGCACCGCCAACCGGATTCGAAAAGCGCTCGCCGGGAACGGTTCTCGCGTCGCGGGCGGTGAACAACTGGTTCCCCGTGCCGGTGCGGTCCATCGAACTGCTGATCCGGTCCACCGATGCCAAGGGCCGCCCGGCGCCGGTGGTCGCCACGGTGCTGATGCCCAGGTCGGAGTGGCGGGGGACCGGGCCGCGGCCGCTGGTGTCCTACGACATCCCGATCTCCTCGCTCGGAAACAGCTGCACGCCGTCTCGGCAGTTGCGGGAGGGTATTCAGGCCGATCAGCTGTCCATCGGGCTGCTTCTCGCGCGCGACTACGCCGTGGTCGTGCCCGATCACCAGGGACCGCGGCAGGCGTACGGGGCGGGCCGGATGGGCGGCCACGCCGTGCTGGACTCGCTGCGGGCCGCCGCGCATCTCGGCCTCGCCACGCTGCGGCCGGACGCGCCGATCGTGATCAGCGGTTACTCCGGCGGGGCCGGGGCCACGGGGTGGGCGGCACAGCTGGCCGGCGAGTACGCCCCGGAACTACGCATCGCCGGCGTTCTCATCGGCGGTATCCCCGCGGATTACGCGCTGCTGCCGCGGACCATGGACGGGGTCAACGGCGCGTCGGGAATCTTCCTGGCCGCGGCGCTCGGGCTGGCGCGCGAGTATCCGGAGTTGCTGACGCTGCTCAACGACGACGGCTGGCGGCTGGCGCACGCGTTCAAGGACATCTGCGTCGGTGGCGAGGCCGTGCTGGGCCTGCTGGCCTCGCTGAAGGTCGAGCGGCTCACCGACGCGCCCGATCCGATGGCTTTGCCGATGGTGCGAAAGATCCTGGCGGACAACAGGCTGGGCGCGATCGCGCCGAAGACGCCGGTCATGGTCTATCACGGCGTCAACGAATTCTGGATACCGTTCGAGCAGGCGCGCAATCTGTACGACGACTGGTGTGGTCGCGGTGCGCGGGTCCGGCTGGATCCTTTGCCGGGCGAGCATTTCACCGTCGGCGCGCTCGCCGTCCCGGCTACCGGGGTCTGGGTGGAGGACATGCTGGCCGGGCGCCTGGTGCCGCCGGGCTGCTCCGAAGCCGGTCGCTGACAGGAGATTCACAGGCGAATCGCGGGTCGCCTCGAGGGTACGGGGTCACGATCGGTGAGCCGGTCCGACCGGTGCGGATCAACTGCCCAGATCCGGCCATCCCTGCCTGCGGCGGCGCCCCGTTCCCTCGTCCGGCGCCGCCGTGTGGCTCTCCTCTGTCAGTGTTCGTAGGAATGGGTACCGCTGAGGTCGGGCAGGCGGCATTTCCCCGCCTCGATCTCGGTGGCGAGGTCCTGATAGGCGGTCGCCAGCTCCGACAGCCGCCGCCAGGCGTCGCGAACCACCCACTCGGGAGAATCGGCCAGCGTCAGATAGGCCAGCGCCGAGAACTGCGCCAGCCGATCGATCACGGTCCCCACCGTCTCCGTATGTAACCGCGACCCCCCGCGCGCACGCGGTAACTTCCACGCGACCCAATGATCTATCTCGTGCACGAGCCGGGCACGATCACGATCGATATCGGCCGCGGCACTCGCCGCCGCGGCGAGCCGCTGCTCGTGCAGTTCGGCCAGCCGACGGGCACAACGCAGCACGACATGATCATCGAGCACTGTCCCGCGGCATGCCTCGAGGAGGCTGTGTTCGGGTGGGAGCGATTCCACGGTCGCAATGTTGCACGCCGAATGTTTCCGATCGGCAACGAGATTCATTGTCCGTCCGGGGCCGTCGGTCCCGCCGCGCCTCCCGTCCGGGGGAATCCCACGTCAGAGCCCTTGACATCACCGCGCGAAATCTTGTCGCCCCCTACATCTTTCGCTCGGGGGGTGGCGAAGATCGCACCTTTTCTGAATTCGTCTTCCACCCTCTGCCGAGGATCGGGAGATGAATTCGGTGGATCGAGCGCGATGGCCGACCCGCCCCGGCATACCTACGTACTACCGATGTGCGGAGCAGGTTCGAACGGAACCATCGCTCTGCGGGGGTTTCCGGACCAGATTCCCTACGAGCGATCCGGAGACAGCGAAAGCACCGGAACAACCGGTGCGGTTGGGGCTTTTCGAGGCGAATCCCGTTAAGGAAACCGCAAGAAGTTGTGGTGTGACGCCACCTACTCTCGGGGGTATGACGAACATGCAGTACCAAAACCCTTATGGCTCAACGCATCCTGCTCAGATTCCAGGCCCGCCGACGGTTATGCCGACTCAGGTGCGGGTAGCCCAGGTGTTGGCCTTGGTGTTGGGTGCGCTGGCGCTCGTCGTCATCGTCGTGAATATCGCGATCGGTGAGTCGTACGTCGCCGGTACGTATATGGGTATGTCCCTCCCGATCTTCGGCGCGGCCATCGGGTCCCTGTTCTTCGGTCGAGCCGGTAAGGGCGCGCGGGTGACCGTCATCGTGTTCGGCGGATGGATGATCCTGCTCGGCCTGCTGGAAGCGTCGAATCCCAAGGGCCCCTTCGTCGGAGGGTGGCTCGAGATCCCCGCCGCCATCGCGATCGTGGTGCTGCTGTCGATGCGGGTATCCGGCGATTGGTTCCGCCGCCCGCGCTGAATCAGCGACGGCTGGGCACTTGCGACCGCTCCGATCACCGAGGCTCGCCGTCCAACGTGTCACCCGAAACCTGGACCACGTGTGCGACAACGATATCCGCGACTTCGGCGACCGGGACCGTGGTCACGACCTCGAGGGTGGCCGACGCGCGCAGCAACGGCTCTACCGTAGCCAGGTTCTCCAGGACCTCGGCGAGTTCGTCCGGAGATTTGCCGTAGGAATTGGTGGCGCGGTCGGCCAGGCGCTCGACAAGAACCTCGGCCGGGGCGCTGAGCAGCACGATGTGGTCGAAACGGGGATAGAACATGGTCTGGTTGCGCGTTGTGCCCTGTACGAACAGCGGCTCGGCGTCGTCGCGCGGATCGGCCGCCAGCAGAGCGTCGATGCGGTCCGTTCGCCACAACCGTTCGCCGTCGACCGTCTCGAAGTAGTCGCCGTAGTCGGTGTCCACCGTGTCGTACCCGCGCGCCGACAGCTCGGACAGCAACGACGACTTACCCGTCCCCGACATGCCGGTGATCAGCACACGCTTCATCGGTCCGACGGTAGCTGACCTGAAGGTTTCAGTGGCCGACACCGTTGCGAGGCGGCGCAATCGATTCACCGGCGCTGAGGGCGATTCGCTTGTTGCGGGGCCTGGGGAAGCTGGGGTCAGGCGGCTGCGGTGAGGCGTGCGTGGAGCAGATCGCGGCCGGTTTCGATCAGCCGTGCTACGTCGGCAGCGTCGTAGTAGTCGGCGTAGGGGTGACCGGCGGCCGCAAGCTCGGCCAACAACAGCAGGCTCATCAGGGTTCTGGATATCGAGTGGCAGGCTCGCTTCACCGAAGCTCCGGCGGCGGCAGCCAACTTCTCCGGCGCGGCGGTCACCGTTCCTCCGATGAAGTCCGGGTTGTCGGCCGGGCCCGGGATCGCTGACAACCCGGGCGGCCGGGACCTGAACCGCGGCGTCACCGCGGCCGCGCAGCAGCCAGGCCTCGAGCGCGTTGGCCGCTGACACCGGGCACCAGATGTTGTAATCGACCGTGCCGTCTCGCGACCGCGGCGGCTCGGTGATCACCGTTGTCACGGAGCGCAGGATGGCGAGTGCCTCATCCGTCCGGTCCAGCGCCCACAGATAGACCGACAGGTCGACGATCTCGTACAACTCTGTCATGCGCGTGTGCGACCATCGCTTCACCAGCGACGCCTTGAACCTCCGGAGGTATCGGTTCACCTCGTCATCGGGATTCGCGGCGGGTGGTGGAATGATCGCCGTGGCGGTCCGGGGCATCTAGCGTCCTGTCGATCGAGGGCGAGAATCATTGCTGTAGTGGCGGTTTCGTGATGCCGCGACACTGGCTGCACGTGCAGCCAACAGCGTCGCACCCCGCGCCTGTGCCGCGCACCCGCGGGCTCCGGCTACGGCCTTGCGTCGACAACCAATTCCTGTGGCTCTGTACGAGGGTCGCACAGCCGATGATCACGACGATCGAGACCCTGTGGTGGGCCGCGACGGCGGTAGTGCGCCAGCCGGGCCGGCCGGCTGGGTTCCGATATTGCCGGAACGCAACCGGGATGCGTCGCGAATCAGGGATGGAAGGTGGTCGGGAGGCGGCGGATTCCGCGGGTCACCTCCTCCGCGAGTGCTTCGTAGGAGTCGGCGAGGGCGTGGAGCAGGAGGACTGCCATGCCGTGGGCGTGGTCGTCTTCGGCGTGGGTTAGGTAGGCGTCGGTGCAGTGCCAGGCGAGTCTGTCGATGATGGTGCCGATTGTTTCGGTGTGGAGGGGGGTGCTGCCTTGGGGGATTGGGGTGACGAACAGGACGAATCTGTCTATGGAGAGCATCAAATCGGCTCGCTGGCGGTTGATTTCGCTGGTTTCGGGGCCTTGGGGGAGGGTGGGGAGTTGGTGGTGGAGGGTCGCGAGTTCGGCTGCGGCTTCGAGCATTGGGTGGGGGCGGTGGGGCATGTCTCGCATCGCGGCCAGGAGCAAGTCCTTGCCGGGGAGTTGCAGCCGTCCGGTTCGGACGGTCGTGCGTTCATGGTGGGGCGGCATGTCAGTGGCCCATTTCGCGGGTGCGGTGGGAGTCGGGGGTGAGTAGTCCGGCCTCCACGAGGCACAGCTTGGCTTGGCGTTTGACCGGGCAGGCCAAGGTCGGGCAGTCGATGTGGTTCTGCATGATCAGGTGGGCGTAATCGGTTGTCATCACGGGCAATTCGCTGTGGTCGGTAATCGGAAGGCCGTACATGGGCGCTCCAGGTTTCGGGGGGTGTTTGGTGTGCCGGTAGCCGGTGCCGGAGAACGGGATGGAGCGGTGCAGCTTGGGGTCCCGGCTAACGGGTGGCATCCAGTAGTACCGCTCGCGAGGGCGGCTGGAAATATCCAAAGGGATGGATTCGACTGGCTTCTGCCATACTTCCTGCACGGATGTCATCACACGGACGCCGCCGCTTGAACCCGTTCAGTTACTGGATCATTGGATAGCGAGGCTAACGACGTGAGTGAGATCGGAAGTACCCTTGCGCGCCGTGCTTTGGGCCGTGAACTTCGACGAATGCGTACCGCAAAAGGGCTGACCCTCGCCGAGGTGGGCCGGGCGGCAGAGACATCCCCGCAATCGATCAGCCGTACCGAAGATGGGTTGTCCACCCGGGTGACACGTCTCCAGATGAACGCATTGTGCGATCTTTTCGGAGCTACCGATGCCGAACGGCGGATGATGCTCGGCCTCGTGGACGAGATTCGGAAGGCGCACAAGAGCAAACAAGGTGGCTGGTGGCGCGGCTACGCCGACGAGATCCACTACGACTTCGATCATTACTTGGCGTTGGAAGACGCTGCGAAACGGTTGATCACGTGGAAAGTGACCACCTTGCAGGGGCTGCTTCAGACCCCCTCCTATCGCCGCGCGCTGGCGTGGGCTGAGTCTCCGACCGCCCCACCGGAGCAGATCGAGAAGCGCATCGAATGGGCGACTCGGCGGCAGTCGCTCCTGGAGAACAAGCGCCTCGAGATAGACGTCATCCTGTCGGAGGCCGTGATCCGAAACCAGATCGGTGGAGCGGCCGTGATGCACGAGCAGCTACAGCATCTAGTGAATGTTATGGCCCTGCCCAACGTTTCGATACGGGTCGTGACGTTCGATAAGCCGAGCCATCTCGGGTTGCTGTCGGGTTCTTTCGTCCTGCTGGAGTTTCCGCCGCTACCACAGTCCAAGATGATGGAGCCGCCTGTGGTGTACGTGGAAGAGTACGCGGGTGATCTCTTCCTGGAGCGCGAGGCCGACGTGCAGCGATATCGGAACGCGCTACAGGACATTTCGCGTGTAGCGTTGGATCAGAGCAAGACCAGGCGACTAATCCTGGATGTAGCGAAGGAGTATGCCGCGTGAGCGTTGACCTGTCCGGGGCGAAGTGGTTCAAGTCGAGTCGCAGCAGCTCGACCCGTGACTGTGTAGAGGTTGCCCATCTGGACGAAGGTCATGTCGGGGTGCGTGATTCCAAGAACCCGCACGGGTCTGCGCTCGTCTTCACCCCAGCCGAATGGGACGCCTTCACCGCTGGTGTGAGGGACGGCGAGTTCAATCGCGCTTGAGTAACTGAGGAGTTCGCGTCGTGAGCATCGACCTGTCCGGAGCCAAGTGGTTCAAGTCCAGTCACAGTGGCTCCCAGAAGGATTGCGTAGAAGTGGCGTATCTGGACAGGCCGAAGTGGTTCAAGAGCACTCGTAGCGGACCGAGTCGCGATTGCGTCGAAGCCGCACACCTCGAAGAGGGCATGGTCGGAGTACGTGACTCCAAGAACCCGACCGGCCCCGCGCTCGTGTTCGGTCCTTCCGAGTGGGACACGTTTGTGGCTGGCGTGAGGGACGGCGAGTTCGACCGAAAGTAGCCCTCAATGTCCAAGGCCCTGTCCGGGCGGATCGCCGGACAGGGCCTTCGTCGTCCTGGTGGACTGGATGACTGCAAGTGTTCAATTGAAATCGGTTGTGCTCAAGAAGGTTCGACGCCCGCCCCCTGCGGGCGGGTGTGACCTCAGGGGACGGTGACTGTCTCCGGTTCGGTGAAGGGCATGCCGCCGGTGGCGGTGTCGTCGAAGCAGGCGCCTCGGGCGGTGATGGCTGTGCCCGGTTCGAGTCCCTCGAGTTTTGTGGTCGCGGTCTGGCCGGCTTTGGCCATCGATTCCGGGGTGCCGTTGCTGAAGAAGCGGTGGTCGTTCTCCGGTCCGACGCCGGCTTCGGCCCAGCACCTGCCGGTTTCGTTGGGGTTGTGCACGGTCGCGGTCACGGTTCCTGGAGAGGTGCCGGTGAAGGTGACCTCGGGAGCTTGCAGCGGCGCTTGGGCGCTCGCCAGTGCGGTGGTCGGCCCCAGCGTCAGAAGTGCGGCGGATACGGCCGCGAGTACGGGTCCATTGATTCGCATATTCGTCACGGACGGACCCTATAGGACGCCCGAGCGTCGAATACTTGCTTTCACCACAGGAATTGGGAGGTCGGCAGCCGTATCGGAGTGGAAAGCGTTGCGCCTAAACCAATTCCACCCGCACCCCGGCCGCACGAATTAGCGCGATCTCCGCAGGATCCGCGGCGGTATCGATGACCAGGATGTCTATGTTCTCGATGGGGCAGATGCGGGCGAGCGCGGTGCGTTCCAGCTTTTCGGCTGTGGCTACGACGATGATGCGGCGGGCGCGGCGGGCCATTTCGGCGTTGATGCCCGCCTCGTCGAGGTGGCGGCATTGGGCGCCGCCCTCGGCGGAGATGGCGTTGACGCCGAGAATCACTGTGTCCAAGCGCAATTCGGCGAGGGTGAGTTCGGCGAGGGGGCCGTGGAGTTCGTAGGATTCGCGGCGGGCCATGCCGCCGAGGCAGATGGTGCGGAGGTGGGGGCGCAGGACCAGTTCGCCGGCGATGTTGAGGGCGTTGGTGACGATGGTCATCTGGTTGTCGGCCGACGTCGGCAGGTCGGTGCGGCCGGCCAGGGCGCGGGCCACGGCCGTGGTGGTGGTGCCGCCGTTGAGGCCCACCACCTCGGCCGGATCCACCAGTCCCGCAGTGTATTCGGCGACGCGCTGCTTGGCCGCGTCGCCGCTGCGATACCGGGCGGGCAGGTCGTAGGCGACCTGGGTGGCGACGATGCCGCCGTGGGTGCGGGTCGCCAGTTGCTGATCTGCCAGCGCGGTGAAGTCGCGGCGGATGGTGGCGGGGGAGACGCCGAGGCGCTCGGCGGCCTCCTCCACCGACAGCCGCCCGGCCTCGGCCAGCAGCTCCAGCAGCCGGGTCCAGCGCTGGGACCGGTCGGTCGCAGCGGTCATTTCACGCTACCGGCGGTGAGGCCGGCGACCAGGCGCTTCTCGATGAGCGCGAACAGGATGACAACGGGCACGATGCCGACGGTAGAGATAGCGAAGACATATTGCCAAGCCGTGTCGTATTGCCCGATGAACTTCGTCAAGGCCACCGAGAGCGGCTGATTCTCCGGCGTGGTGAGGATCACCAGGCTCGCGGCGAACTCGTTCCAGCAGGAGACGAACGCGAAGATCGTCGCGGTGACGATGCCCGGCCACACCAGCGGCAGGCTCACCCTGGTGAGGGTCTGCAACCGGCTCAGGCCGTCCAGCTGGGCGGCCTCCTCGATCTCCACCGGGACCGAGGCGAAGAAGCTGTGCAGGATCCACACCGCGAACGACAGGTTGAACGCCGCGTTCACCAGGATCATCGCCAGCCAGGTGTCGTTGATGCCGAGCGTGAAGAACTCCCGGATCAGGCCGGTCACCAGTATCGTCGGTTGCAGCATCTGGGTGACCAGCACCAGGCCGAGGAACGCGACCTTGCCCGGAAAGCGCCGTCGCGCAGTGTAATACGCGGCGGGGATCGCCACCAGCAGCACCACGACGGTGGCGAATACCGAGATCACCACCGTGCTGACCATGTTGAACGGCAGCGGCGTCTCCGGGGTGTTCCACATGGTGGAGTAGTTGCCCGGGGTCCAGTCGTGGGGGAGGTAGGTCGGGGGGATGCGGAGGATTTCCGAGCGCGGCTTCAGGGATCCGAGGACCATCACGAGGTAGGGGATCAGGAAGATCGCGGCGATGACGATGCCGACGAGGGTGAGGTCCCAGCGGCGGCGGGGTTTTTTGGCGGGGGTGGTTCCCGGCCAAAAGCGTGCCGGGAAAACGGAGTTGGGGGAGGCGCCGGAGGTGAAGGCGTGCGGGGTTGAGGTGTTGGAGGTTTCGGGGGTGCCGCCGGATGCTTGGGCTACCTCGCTGCTCATCGCGCTTCCTCCCCGGCGGGACGGATCAATTTCACGTAGATCGCGATGATGACCACGATCAGGGCGAAGTTCAGGACGCTCATGGCGGCTGCCGTGGCGACCTGCTGGTTCTGCCGGATCAGCTTGAAGGTCAACGTGGTTGTGGTGTCGGCGGAGAAGCCGGCGATGCTGCCGGTGAGGACCTGGAGGATCGGCAGCGAGTTGAACACGTTGATGATGTTGATGACCGTGGCGACGGCGATCGCCGGACGTAGCTGCGGCAGGGTCAGGTGGCGGTATCGTTGCCATGCGCCGGCGCCGTCCACCCGCCCCGCTTCGTTGAGTTCGGCCGGAATCGCTTGCAGCCCAGCGAGAATCGTGTAGGTGGTGAACGGGACCGAGACGAAGACCGCTACCCCGATCGCCACCAGGAACGCCGGGCCCGCCTCCTTGGTGAATCCGAAACCCCGGTCCAGGACGCCGATATCGACGAGGAACCGGTTGGCGATGCCCACATCCGGATCGAGCATGTAGGCGAAGACCGTCGTGGTCATCACCACCGACGCCGCCCACGGCACCAGGATCGCCATCCGGACCAGGGTGCGGCCCGGGAAGTCCTTGTTCAGGAACTGCGCCAGGCCCGCGGACAGCACCAGCGTGATCACCACGACCGCCACCACCCAGACCACCGTGTGCAGCAGGATGCTGCCCAGCTCGTCGATGGCGAACAGCTTGCGGAAGTTGTCCAGGCCCGCCGCCCCGCGATCCTGGCCGTAGGCGCTCAGATCGCGGGTCGACGTCCACAGCATGTATCCGGCCGGGAAGGCCACCACGCCGACGATGAGGACCAGCACCGGGCCGATCCACGGCAGCGCCCGGAGCGTCGCGGCGACGCCTTTCAACTCGCCGCCTGCTGGATCTTCTGCAACACGGAGGCCGGGTCCGCGCCCTGCGCGACGGTGCCCATCTGCTGCCGGATGGCGCCCTGCGCCGCGCCCCACTTCGGGTTGTTGCTCGGGTAGAACTTCGCGACGGGCAGCGTGGTGGAGAAGGCCTTGACCACCGGATCGTCGGCCATGGCCTGGGTGCCGCTCGCCGTGATCGGGATGAAGTGCTCGGCCTGCACGAACTTCGCGTAGACCGGGGCCGAGTAGAAGTAGTCGAGGAACTTCCTGATCGCCTCGGTCTTCTTGCCGTCCTTCTTGAACGCCATCAGGTGGTCGGCGACGCCGAGGGTCACCGCGTCGCCGGTCTTGGTCGGCGAGGGCGCGGTGGTGTACTTCAGGTTCGGGTTCTTCTGCGCGATCATGCCGATCACCGGCGGCAGGCCCTCGATCATGCCGACCTTGCCCTGGATGAACGCGTTGATCACGTCCTTGCGGTCGGTCGCGCCCGGATTCGGCTGTGTGACACCGGAATCGGCGAGGGCCTTCATCGCGCGCACGCCCTCGACATTGGCCGGGGTGTCGACGGTGACCTTGTCGCCCTCGGACCAGTTACCGCCCGCGCCGAAGGTCCAGATCGAGGTCTCGCCCTGGGCCTCCTCGCTGCCCAGCGGCAGGCCGTAGCCGGAGACTCCGCCGCCGAGCGCCTGAATCTTCTTGGCGTCGTCGGTCAGTTCGGACCAGGTCTTCGGCGGCGCGGCGATACCGGCCTGGGCGAACAGGTCGTTGTTGTAGAACAGCGTGCGGGTGGAGGCGAACAGCGGGAGCGCCCACTGCGTTCCGTCCATCGAGGCGTTCTTGGCGAAGCCGGGCTGGATATCGCTCAGTACCTCCGGGGAGACGACATCGGCGGCCGGGTAGAGCTGGCCGTCGGCGGCGAAGGTGGAGTAGGCGTCGATATTGAGCAGGTCGGGGGTGGTCGACTTGGACTGGAGCTTGGTGCGGACCACGTCGTTGATCGAATCCCACGACTCGATCTGGACGTTGACCTTGATATCCGGATTCGACTTCTGGAAGTCGGCGACGATCTGATCCCACTCCGACTTGGTGCCGTCGCTGTAGCTCGGGGCCAGGAAGGACAGGGTGTTCGGGTCCGAGTCGTCCGAATTGCTGCCACCGAACCCGCAGGACGAGACCGCCAGGGTCAGGCCGGTGAGCAGCGCTATCGACGAGAACGCGCCGCGGAGCGAACGTTTCACGAGTAGAACCTTTCAATGTGCACACCCGGCGATACGAACCGCGGATGATGGAGCGAACGATTCGATTGGACTGAGGTTAGCGCTAACAGTGATCGAATGTGACCGTTTTGAATGTAAAGTTGACATGAACGATCACCGGGTTGATTCTGGTGTAGTGCCGACCTCTGCCGATCGAATCTCCGAAACCCATCTGGCCGCCGAGGTGGCCACGCAGCCCGACGACTGGACGCGCGCCGCGTCGATCGCCGCCGACCATGCCGCGCTGCTGCCTGCGGCCGGCGAGCGGGTGGCCGTCATCGGTTGTGGCACCTCGCTTTTCATGTCCCGGGCGTTCTCGTGGTTGCGCGAATCGGCCGGGCAGGGACTGACCGATGCCTGGCCAGCGAGCCAGGTCCGCGCGTCCCGCGACTACGACCGCTATCTGGTCATCTGCCGCTCGGGCACCACCACCGAGGTGGTCGACGCGATGCGCGCCATTCCGGACGGCGTGCCGCGTACGGTGATCTGTTCCAGTCCGGGCACCCCGGTGCTCGATCTCGGGGACGCGATCCTGATCGAGGAGGTCGACGAGCGATCGGTGGTGCAGACCCGTTTCGCGACGACGTCCCTGGCGATCCTGCGCGCGCATCTCGGCGAGGATCTGAGCCCGGTGATCGCGCAGGCGCGCGCGGTGCTCGCCGAGGATCTCGAGGAATCGCTCGCGGCGGTGCGGCGGGCGGAGCAGATCAGCTTCGTGGGTATGGGATTCGCCGCCGCCCTGGCCGACGAGGCGGGGCTCAAGCTGCGCGAATCCTGCCAGGCGTGGACGGAGGGCTATCCGGCCACCGAGTACCGGCACGGGCCGATCAGCATTGCCGCGCCGGGGCGTGCGGTGTGGGCGTTCGGGCCGCTGCTGCCGGGTTTCGCCGACGAGATCGCCGCTACCGGAGCGCATTTCGAGCATCGCGATATCGATCCGATGGCCGACCTGGTGCGGGTGCATCGGCTGTGCTCGCTGCGGGCGGCGGATCTGGGCCTGGATCCCGATCGCCCGCGCGGCCTGAATCGCTCGGTGATCCTCGAGTGACGCCGTGACCGCCGTCCGGCCCGCGGATCTGGTGCTCGCCATCGATGTCGGCGGGACCACGATCAAGGGCGAGATCACCGATGCCGCCGGGGACGCGCTGTGCTCGGGCAGCGTCGCGACCCCGCACGGGGAGGCCGCGTTCGACGCGATGGCCGAACTGGGCGCCGGGCTGCTCGCCGATCTGCCCGCGCGGCGGCGGGCCGAGGTGACGAGGGCGGCGGTGGTACTGCCCGGAATCGTCGATCCCGTCCGGGAGCTGGCCGTGTTCAGCAGTAACGTGGGCTGGCGGGATGTGAAGGTGGGAAACCGATTTCGCGACCGGTGGGCCATGCCGGTGCTGATCGAGCACGATGTCGCGGTGGCCGGCTGGGCCGAGTGGCGGTACGGCGCGGGCCGCGGCCACGATGACGTCTGCGTGCTGATCCTGGGGACCGGTATCAGCGGAACGCTGTCGGTGGGCGGTCGCTTGGTGCGTGGTGGGGCCGGGCAGGCCGGTGAATACGGCCACATCCCGGTGCGTCACCGCGACGGTCTGCCGTGTCCGTGCGGCAATATCGGATGCGTGGAAACCGTCGCCTCGGGCGCCGCCATCGCCCGCGCCTACCGCCGACGCACCGGCCGCGAGATAGCCGGGGCGGAAGCGGTTTTCGCGGTTCTGGACATCGACCCGGATGCCCGGGCGGTAGTCGATGATGCCGTGGATGCCCTCGCCGAGGGGTTGATCGCCGTTCTCCATGCCACCTGCCCGGAGTTGATCGTCCTGGGTGGCGGGCTCGCGGGTGCGGGGGCACGGCTCGCCGATGCCCTTCAGAACCGGCTGACCGAACTGCTACGTCTGGTCCCGGCTCCGCAGGTGGTCCTGGGTGAATTCGGTGCCCGCGCCGGGCTCGTGGGTGCCGCCAGGTTCGCGCGCGCGGGGGAACTCTCATGACACAGCTCCGGGCGATCGAGCTTCGGGGTCGGATCGTATCGGCATCGGTGGACCTCGAGGACGGGGTGGTGTCGGTGGTGGGGGAGCGGATCGATGCTGTGCGTTCGCTCGCGGAGTGGACTGCGGCGCACCCTGATTCGGAGATTCCGGAGTTTCTGGGCACTATCGCGCCGGGCCTTGTGGATATTCACAATCACGGCGGGTTCGGGCATCGATTCGATACCACTGATGTAGGAGAGGCTCGGGCGGCCGCGGAGTTTCATCAGCGTCAGGGGTCTACGAGTGTCGTGGCGAGTGTCGTGACAGGGCCTCCCGACGACATGGTCGCGCAGACGGCCGCGCTACGGGAGTCGGCCGAGGACGGGGCCATTGCGGGGATTCATATCGAGGGGCCGTTCCTGTCCGAAGCACGATGTGGCGCACAGGATCCGAGATATCTGATCGATCCCGATCCCGTGTTGATCGACCGGCTGCTGACTGCGGGTGGCGGGTATATGCGGATGATGACGCTGGCTCCCGAGCGCCCGGGATTCGACGCCGCGGCGAGGACGCTGGCCGACCACGGTGTCGTGGTGGCGTTGGGACACAGCGACACCGGTTTTGCGGACTTCCGGAACGCACTGAGGCCCAACGGGTTCGGTGCGATCGTGACGCACCTGGCCAACGGCATGCCGCCCCTGCATCACCGGGCGCCGGGACCCGTCGCGGCCGGCCTGGTCGCGGCCTCGGAACGGCAGGTGACGGTCGAGTTGATCGGTGACGGGGTGCATGTGGATCCCGGCTTCGGCGCGCTCGTCTTCGCCACCGCGCCGGGCAAGGTGGCGTTGATCACCGATGCCATGCAGGCCGCCGGGCTGCCGGACGGCGACTACCGGCTGGGCCCGCAGGAGGTGCGGGTCACGGGCGGGGTGGCCCGCGTGGCGAGTGGATCGATCGCGGGCGGCACCGCGACCCTGCTGCACTGCCTGCGCTGGGCGGTGCGCGAGTGCGGGGTGCCGCTGGCGGAGGCGGTCCGCGCGGCCACCGCGACCCCGGCCGCCGCGCTCGGCTTGGACGATGTCGGCGATCTGCGATCCGGCCTGATCGCCGACGCGATAGTGATCGACGCGACTCTGGGGTTGCGCCGTGTGCTGCGGCATGGACAGTGGTTGACGTGATCCTCACCGTGACCCTGAATCCCGCCTACGACATGACCTACCGCGTGGAGCAGTTCGAGCGTGGCCGGGAGCATCGGGTGCTGTCGGTCGAGCAGCGCATCGGCGGCAAGGGCATCAATGTGACCCGGGTGCTCAATCAGCTCGGGAAATACTCTCGCGCAACGGGGTTCGCGGACCACGTCTTCGCGGCGGCCGCCGAGCTGGAGCTGCCGGTGGACTTCGTGCACGCGCTGCCGTGGGTGCGCCGGACGGTGGTGATCAGCGAATCCGGCGACGGCACCGCGACCGCGCTGTGGGAGCCGGGCGCGCGGGTGGGCGACCCCTACGCCGTGGAGCAGCTGCTGGTGCGGGTGACCGGCCTGCTGCCCGATACCGGCGGCATGGTGGTCGCGGGGTCGCTGCCCGGTGGCGTCGGCGACTCGGTGCCGGCGCGGCTGGCCCGGACCGCGCTGGCGGTCGGCGTCCCGACCGTCTGCGATGTCGACGGCCGGGCGCTGCGGCTGGCCTCCGAGGTGCCGGGAGTGGTGCTGATGCCTAATCGCGACGAGCTGGAGCGGCTCACCGGCGTCCCGGCCGGTACGCCCGACGAGGTGGTGCGGTCGGTGCGCCCGCTGCTGGAGCGCGGTGTCCGCGCGGTGGTCGCGACCCGCGGGCCGGAGGGCATCATCGCGGTGACGAGTGCGGGCGCCTGGTCCGCGCGGCTGCCCGAGCCGATGGCCGGAAACCCCACGGGCGCAGGCGATGCCGCGACCGCCGCCGTGATCTCCGGGCTCGCGAACGGTGCGGAGCCGGACTGGCCGGCGCTGCTCGCCGACACCGTGGCGACCTCCGCGGCCGCCGTGGTCATTCCGGTGGCGGGGGAGATCGACCGTGCGCTGCGGGATCGGCTGGCGCCGGATGTCGTCGTCACCGAGCTACGCGGCACCATCCAGGAGACCACTTCGTGACGCTGACATCCCCGCTCGACCTCTTCACCGCCGCGCGGCCCGGCGCACTGGCCGCGTTCAACGTGATCGCTCTGGAGCACGCGGAGGCGATCGCCGCGGCGGCCGACGACGCGAAACGCCCGGCCGTCCTGCAGATCTCGGAGAATACGGTGCGCTACCACGGCGCGCTGGCGCCCCTCGCCCGCGCCTGTACGGCGATCGCCGCCGCCGCTCCCGCCGCCCTCACCGTGCATCTCGACCACGCCACCTCGCACGAATTGATCAGGGAGGCAGTGGGTCTCGGTATCTCCTCGGTGATGTACGACGGCTCCGCGCTGCCCTACGAAGAGAACGTCGCCAGTACGGCCGCGATCGCGCGGTGGTGTCACGAGCGCGGGGTGTTCGTCGAGGCCGAGCTGGGTGAGGTCGGCGGCAAGGACGGCGCGCACGCTCCCGGCGTCCGCACCGACCCCGACGAGGCCGTCGCCTTCGTCGCCGCCACCGGCGTGGACGCCCTCGCCGTCGCGGTCGGCTCCTCGCACGCCATGCACACCCGCGACGCCCGCCTCGACGACGACCTCATCGCCCGCCTCGCGGCCAAGGTCCCGGTCCCGCTGGTCCTGCACGGCTCCTCCGGCGTCCCGGACGAGGGCCTGCGGTCCGCCGTGCGCCACGGCATGGCCAAGGTCAATATCGCGACCCGGCTGAATATCCTGATGGCACAGTCGGTCCGGGAGGCACTGGCCGCCGACCCGGGGCTGTCGGACCCGCGGAAATATCTGGGCCGGGGACGATCCGCCGTGCGGGATGAGGTGAGGCGGCTGCTGCGGCTTCTGGCATAGCGGCCCCCTAGAGATCCTTTTTTCCGGCACGCTCTTGGCCGGAATCTCTCCCGCTGGGTGTAGGGGGCCCGCGCGCGTTGCCCCGGATCCGTACGAACCGCGCGGTACAGTTTTTCCGTCCCCACCAGCCCGGATGCGAGATGGGAGGACCGATGTCCGAGGCCGGGCCCGATCCGGCGAGTGCGGCGTGCAAGATGCCCGCGTCGGTGCGTGCGGCGCAGGTGGTCGCGCTGAGCATGGCCCTGGTCGGCCTGGTGTGCACGGGCGCGGCGGGGTGGCTGTTCGGCGGGCGATCGGCCCTGATCACGTCGCTGTCGTTCGTGCCGAGCTGGTTGCTGGGACTGACCGCCCTGGGCTTCGGCGCGGTCGGCGCGGGTATCCGGATCGGGTCGATCCTGCTCGCCGGTCTGAACATGCTGTGGACCATCCCGTCCATCGCCGCAGGCCATCCACCAGGCTGGCTGGGGCCCGCGAGTTCGGTCATCGTGATCGTGCTGCTGTTCCGCCGCGCGGCCCGCGACTGGTTCGAGTCCGACGGCTGGTGATCCGCCGGAATACGTCCGTTACGCGGCGCTAACCTGACGGGCCGATTCGCAATATCCGTGCAACCGGTTGCTTCTACTGTGTCGACATGAACAGCACGCCGGCCGCGGGCACGGGGATTCACGTCAGCGGTCTCGGGAAGACGTTTCGGGCCGGTCGGCGCACGATACAGGCACTGGACTCGGTGGATCTGCACACCGATCAGGGCGCGTTCCTGTCCCTGCTGGGCCCGTCCGGATGCGGGAAATCCACGGTGCTGCGGATTCTGGCCGGACTGGAGGAACCCTCGGCCGGCACCGCGCGCATCGACGGGGCCACACCGGCGGAACTGCGCCGCCGCCACGGATTCGGCATCGCGTTCCAGGACTCGGCGCTGCTGCCGTGGCGCAGCGTGGAATCCAATATCCGGCTGCCGTTGCAGGTCGCGGGGCTGCCCGCCGATCCGGGGCTGATCGCCGACCTGATCGCGCTGGTCGGGCTGGAGGGGTTCGAGAAGGCGAAACCCGCGCAGCTCTCCGGCGGCATGCGGCAACGGGTGTCGATCGCCCGGGCGCTGGTGGTGAAGCCGTCGGTACTGCTGCTGGACGAGCCCTTCGGCGCCCTCGACGATATGACCCGGCAGCGGCTGAATCTGGAGTTGCTGCGCATCTGGACCGAGAAACCCGCCACCACGCTGATGGTGACGCACGGCATCGGCGAGGCGGTATTCCTCTCCGACGTGGTGGCGGTGATGAGCCCGCGCCCCGGCCGGGTGGTGGAGATGGTGCCCATCGATCTGCCCCGCCCGCGCACGCCGGAGATGATGCGCTCACCGGAGTTCCACGTGCTGCACGACCGGCTGTCGGAACTGCTGTTCGGGCGCGGCGGCATCGAGGCGGAAGCCGAAGCGGCGCTGATGGTTCCGGAGGGTGGCGAATGAGGCGCGCGGGCGGTGCGGTCGGCGTGGCGGCGCTGATCGCGCTGTGGTGGGCGCTGGCGGCCGCCGGAGTCGCGGGCGGCACGATTCCGAGCCCGTGGACGGTGGTGCACACCATGTACACCGACGGCTGGGCGCTGTACGGTCCCAATTTCCGGGTCACCGCCCTCGGCGCGCTGCAAGGCTTCCTGTGGGGCAATGCGCTGGCCATCGCGCTGGCGGTGCTGGTGCTGCTGGCGCCGCCGATCGAGGCCCTGGTCACCCAGCTGGCGATCCTGAGCTATTGCACGCCGCTGCTGGCGCTGGGGCCGATCATCCTGGTGGTGTTCGGCGGGCGGACGCCGACGGTGTTCCTGGCCGCCATGTACTGCTTCTTCACCACCATGGTGGGCACGGTGGCGGGCCTGCGCTCGGCCGACCGCACCAGCCTCGACCTGATCCGTGCCTACGGCGGCGGACGGTGGCAGCAGCTGCGCCGGGTGCAGCTCGTCGCCGCGCTCCCGAATACCTTGGCCGCGTTGAAGATCGCCGCGCCGTCGGCCGTGCTGGGCGCCATCATCGGCGAGTACCTGGGCGGTGTCGACAGCGGTATCGGCGTGGCGCTGACCGCGGCGCAGACCTCGTACAACGTGCCGCGCACCTGGGGTATGGCGCTGGCCGCGGCCGCGCTCGCGGGGCTCGGGTACGCGATCGTCGCGGTGACCGCCCGGCTGCTCGCGCCATGGACCGGGGCGCGGGGCGCGGAGGTGGTCTCGTGACGGCACTGCGGCGGATCGGGAGATTCCTTCTTCCCCTGCTCATCTCGCTGATCCTGATGCTGGTCATCTGGTACGCCTTCCTGGAGGCGTTCCCGCAGGTCGGTCCGCGGGTCGGCAAGACACCCGGCGATGTGTGGAGCTATCTGGTCACCGGCGATTCCGCCGCGACCGCCCGGCGGGCCATCCTCGCCGACCTGGGGATCACGCTGCGGGACGCGGCCGTCGGGTTCGGGGTGGGCATGGCCGCGGCGCTGGTGGTAGCGGCGCTGTTCGTCACCCTGCCGGCCGTGGAACAGTCGTTTCTGCCGGTGGCGATGCTGCTGCGCTCGGTCCCGCTGGTGGCGCTGACGCCGATCATCGTGCTGGTCTTCGGGCGCGGCACGACCGGGGTGACGGTGATGGCGGCGATCGTCGTCTTCTTCCCGGCCCTGGTGATGGTCATGACCGGGCTGCGCTCGACCTCCCGGCAGGCGATGGAACTCGTTGCCGCGTACGGTGGTTCGCGCTGGACCAGGCTGCGGCTGGTGGCGGTTCCGGCCGCGCTGCCGTCGGTCTTCGCGGCCGCGCGGATCTCGGTGCCGGGCGCGCTGATCGGTGCGCTGCTGGGCGAATGGCTGGGCAGTGGAACCGGCCTGGGCGCCGCGCTGATCCGCGCGATTCCGACCTTCCAGTACAGCAAGCTGTGGGCATCGATCGCGCTGGTGACACTGGTTTCGGTGCTGCTCTACGCGATTGTCGGGGTGATCGAGAATCTGGTGCTGGCCAGATTCGGACCGGAAGCAGGGAAGAATTGAGGAGCAAGTTTACGTGCAGCACACATGTGATTCGCCGAAAGCAAAGTAACGGAAATCGACACGACCTAGATTTCCGTCATGACTCGCGTGACAGGCCCCTCGTCGGCCCGGAAGATCCCCGCTCTGGACCGTCGGTCCTTTTTGCGTACCTCGGCGCTGGCCGGGCTTGCGCTCGGCGGTGCCGCAGCCCTCGCGGCCTGCGGTAACGACTCCGGATCGGAGAATGCCAACGGCAGCACCCAGGACGGTTCCCGCTTCGGCAAGGTCGCCGTCCAGCTGTCGTGGCTGAAGAACATCGAATTCGCGGGCGAGTACTTCGCCGACAGCCGGGGCTACTTCCGCGAGGCGGGTTTCGGCGGCGTCGATCTGGTCGCCGGCGGGGCCGCCAGCACCTCGGTCGAGGCCGGGCTCGACACCGGAAAGATCTGGCTGGGCCTGTCGGCGCCGCAGACGACCGCGCCCGCGATTCTGGAGGGCCTGCCCGCCAAGATCGTCGGGACCACGTATCAGAAGAATCCGTTCTGCATCGTGAGCTCGGCGGCGAAACCGATCAACTCCCCGGCGGATATGAAGGGCCGCAAGATCGGTGTGCAGGACACCAATCAGCTGATCTTCTCCGCGCTGCTGAGCGCCAACGGTATGGCGCCCGGCGATGTGCGGATCGTGCCCGCGCAGTTCGATCCGACCCCGCTGGCCAACGGCGAGGTCGACGGATGGGTGAGCTACGTGACCAACGAGCCGATCACCTTGGCCGCCAAGGGATTCCCGACCGCACATTTCCTGTTCGCCGACTTCGGCCTGCCCCTGACCGCCGAGACGATGACGGTGCGCCAGCAGACCATCGACACCGAGCGCGACAAGCTGAAGGCGTTCCTGACCGCCGAGATCAAGGGCTGGAAGGACGCGGTCGCCGACCCCGCCGAGGGTGCGCGGCTCGCCGTCGAGGTCTACGGCAAGGACCAGCGCCTCGATCTCGGTGAGCAGACCAAGGAGGCTCAGGCCCAGAACGATCTGGTCGTCTCCGCCGACACCGCGGCGAACGGCCTGTTCACCATGACCGACCGCCTCATCTCCCAGAACATCGAGGCCCTGGCCAAGGCGAAGATCGACATCAAGGCCGATCAGCTCTTCGACCTGTCCGTCCTGCGCGAGGTGTATGCGGAGCACCCCGAGCTGAAGTAGCGTCCCCCGTTTCCCGGCACGTTTGCCTCATTTTCCGGCATGCTGTTGGCCGGAAACCAGCGGGAGAGATCAGGGGACCGGAACGGCCGTCTTGTCCGCGTGGTGCAACGTCCCCGAGCGGGCCGCGAGGAGTTCGGCGGCTACGGCTACGGCGCTCTCCATCGGGGTGCGGGCGCCGATGTCGAAACCGGCGGGGGCGTGCAGGCGGGCGAGGGTTTCGGCGTCGAAGCCGCCGGCTTGCAGGGCCTCGACCCGGCGGGCGTGGACGGTGCGGGAGCCGAGGGCGCCGAGGTAGCCGAAGACGGGCAGGCGCAGGGCCACCGTCAGCAGCGGGATCTCGAATTTGGGGTCCTGGGAGGTCACGACGAGCGCCGTCGTGGAGTCGATGCGACCGGCCGCGGCCTGGGCGTTGAGGTAGCGGTGCGGCCAGTCGACCACCACCTCCGCATCCGGGAACGAACTCGGGGAGGCGAACGTCTCGCGGGCGTCACACACTGTCACCCGGTAGCCGAGTAGTCGGCCCTGCACCGACAGTGCGGCCGCTACAGGGTTGGCGCCGAACACGATCAGCCGCGGCGGCGCGGTGTACGACGAGACGAACACATCCGACTCCGGCAGCGACACCAGTTCGGTGTTGTGCCGCCGATCGGTCACCAGATGCTGTCCGATCACGCTCGGGTCCGCGTGCCAGACGACCGTGAACACGGTGACCGGGTTGTAGGCGGCGATCTCCTTGGCAACCGCGGCGAATTCGGGAAAACTGTTGCGGGAGAACGGTTCCAGGAACACGTCGATGGTGCCGCAGTCGGCGCTCACATCCAGTCCGGAGCCACCGTCGAACCGGCGCAGCTCCCGGCGCCCGGTCTGGGCGGCATGGGCCGCCGCCTCGTACACCACCGATTCGTAGCACCCGTCCGAGACCGAGCCGTGCACGCCGCCGTCGGGGTCCAGCAGCATCATCGAACCCACCGGCAGAGGGGAGTTCCCGAATGTCCGGACCAACGTCGCGAGGCCACCCGTCCGGCCGCTGTGCCACACCTGCATGAGGTCATCGACGATGTCGCGCATCACAAACTCCCGATCAGGGTGCGCGAGTGGCCGGGTAGTCGTGGTCACGCCCCGTTGCCAGATCGTCGCACGTGACGGCCACAATATCGGGTCGAGCGTCCAGAAATGCCCGTGCTCCGAAATTTCCTTGCGCCGAGTGGGCGACCCCCGTCCAGTGGTTGTGAGCGAGCACAACCGGGTGGCCGGGCCGGCCCCGGAATACCGCGCGGGCCAGCCCGCTGGGCGCCGTCCGGGCTGCGGCGAGTACGCGGGCGACCACGTCGGCGCCCACGTCAGGGGTGTCGACCGGCATGATCGCGGCGAATTCGGCCGGGGTCCGCGCGGCCGCGGCCAGTCCGGTGCGCAGCGAGGCCGCCAGTCCCACGGCCCAGTCGGCGGCCCAGACCGGTTGCGCCCCTTCGGGTATCGCGATTGCCGGGGATTCGCACACGAGCCATCGGCCGTCTGCGGCGACGCTGGGCGGGCCGGTCGCGCCCAGGACGACGTACACCGGATCGCAGCCGCCGTCGCGCAGCGCGGCCACCGCGCCCCGCAGCCAGGCGCCGCCCTCGGCCAGCGCCTTCGGCCGGCCGTACCGGGTACCGGCGCCGGCCGCGAGCACGATCCCGGCGCAGCGCGCGTCGTCCATGCGGTCTCCTTCCGGCATGCCGTTCGTTCCGGTTTGCGGGCACGGACCCGACGCCGAGCGTAACCGCGCGCGGGGATCTTCGCCGGGTGACTGGCACGGGCGGTGATCATGGTCGATGCTGGAGTCGATGAGTACGCTCAGCACCCACATCCTGGACGCCGTCCGCGGCGCACCGGCCACCTCGGTCGAGGTGATTCTGTCCGGCCCGGACGGGACCGACCTGGCGAGCGCGCGCACCGACGCCGACGGCCGGATCGCCGCCCTCGGCGGCGACCTCTCCCCGGGCACCTACCGCCTGCGCTTCGACACCGGCGCGTATTTCGCCGCCCACGCCACCCCGGCCTTCTACCCCGAGGTCACCATCACCTTCACGGTCTCCCAGGAGCCGCACTACCACGTGCCCCTGTTGCTGTCCCCGTATTCCTACTCCACCTATCGAGGCAGTTGACCATGTTTCCGGCGCGCTTTTGGCCGGAATCCAGCGGGGATCCCGGCCAAAAGCGTGCCGGGAAAGTGTGGGGTGCGCGCCGGGATGTGTGGGGTGCGTGCCGGAATGTGTGGCGGCCGCGCGGCGGGAAAGTGGGGGGTGCGTGCCACGAAGAGGGGGAGCGCGTCCCGGGGAATGCGGGGGTGCTGTAGGGGCGCGAAGGTCCGGGATGACGGGGGGCGGGGCGTCCGGTAAGACTGGCTCTGGCGGGGGCGTTCGGGCGTTAACGTGGCGGGCGGCTGCCGCGATGGGTGAGACGAATATGGCGAGAGTGGTGTGGCGTGTCGTGGGTATCGGGGCTGTCCCGGCTGGGGGCTGTGATTACAATCGCGCGTCGCCGTCGGAACGAGCGCGGGCGATCGCCGTGGAAACCGCTCGGTGTTGTGCGGAAGGAGCCTTCGCTGGGTCCCCAGAGTGCGTCGACGAATCCGGGCGCCGCGCCCGGCCTGCGCGATTCAGGGTACTTGCTGCTGCGGCAGTCCGACTTCGGTGTGACGCCCGCCGACTATGCCGTGCTGACCGGGGTCTACGACCGCGAACTCGACCTGGATCGCTTCCTCCCGGACGGTAAGCGCCACCGCAGCCGCGCCTACCAGTGCTTCGACCTCACGGTCGCCGGGCTGCGGTTCACGCCGAACGACAATCCGCGGCCCTATGTCCAGTCGATGTCGGTCAACCCGCTACAGGGCGGGCTGGAGCGCGAGTTCCGGCTCGTGCCCTCCGACCATCCGGTGACCGCGGTGACCGAGAAGGTCGCCCGCACGGTCGCCGAATCCCTGCTCGCCGCAGGCGTTCTGGACGAGAACGGCCCGGAGCGCATGGTCGTGGACGCCCACTACATCCGCATCGATGCGCCCGGTGAGCCGGCGCCCGAGGGTGTTCATCACGACGGTCTGCTCGCCGGTTCCGCGCATCTGGTGCGGCGGGTGGGCGTCATGGGCGGCGTCTCCGGTGCGTACGACAGCCCGACCCACTGCCTGGCGGGGTTCGAGCTGTCGGAACCGTTGGACTCCTTCGTATTCGACGATCGGAAGGTGATGCACTACACGACGCCCATCGCCGCGATCCCGGGTGCGGCGCAGGCCTTCCGTGATGTCCTGCTGATCGGGTTCCGGGCGATATGACGGATCGGGTAGCCGAATTCATCGCCCGGCTGGACACGCTGCTCCCCGAGTCCGAGCTGGTGGAGCTGGCGGCCGGGCTCGCGGCGATTCCCTCACCGACCGGCGGGGAGACTGAACTCGCCGTGCACATCCGGGACCTGTTGGAGCGGAACGGTATACGTAGCGAACTACATGAGGTTTCGGCTGGGCGGCAGCAGACCGTCGGCTGGGTCGGCCCGGCCGAGGGTAAGCCCGGGCTGCTGCTCAACGGTCATCTGGATATCGACCCGCTGGTGCTGGGCCACCCGGATGACCCGTACAGGGCGCGGCGTGTGGGTGACAAGCTGTACGGCGCCGGGCTGCATAATATGAAGAGCGGTCTGGCGGCAATCCTCGCCGCGGCAATGGCCGTGCGCCGCAGTGAGATCGAGCTGAACAAGCCTCTGCTGCTGGAGTTCGTGGTCGGAGAGTTGCAGGGTGGTCTCGGGACCCGGGAGGCGCTGCGCCGCGGATTGACCGCCGAGGCCGCGGTCGTCCCCGAGCCCTATTCGGTCCGCCGGGTCATCACCCGGACCGCGGGCGTCTACAAATTCGCGGTCGTGGTGCGCGGTGTGAGCGCGCACACCAGCCGCAGCCACGAGGGTGTCGACGCGCTGGCCGTACTGCGCGGCGTATGTGATCTGCTGGAGGACAACAGGCTTCGCCTTCCCGATGGGGCCGCGCTGTACAGCGACGATTTCCCGACGCTGCCGCGGCTCCAGATCGCCAGCATGGTCGCCGGGCGGGGCGAGGCGCACGACCTGTCCGGGGTGAGCTACTGCGCGGACAAGGCCACGGCCCTGGTGGATCTGCGCTACCCGCCGCCGTTCGAACCCGCGGACGTGGCCGACGCCCTCCGCGACGTGCTGTCCCAGGCCACCGCCCGATACCCGCGAGCGCACATCGCCTTCGACCATCCGCCCGATCCGGTCTTCGGCGTCGGCGGCACGGATATGCCCCCGATGGACGTCCCCGGCGACTCCGCGATCGTCGCCGACGTATCGAAGCTGCTGACCGAGGTATCCGAATTCACCGTCGAGGAAACAGGTTTGGCGCTGCCGTACTCCTATTGCGGCAACGACACCACCCACCTGTCCCGCGCGGGAATCGAATGCTGTCTGTTCGGTCCGCGGGGTGCGGGGGCGGATACCGAGCACCATGTCTTGGTGAGTGAGATGTCGGCTTGTGCGCGAACGTTGGCGGCGTTGGCGGTTTTGCGCTGCGGCTGAGCGAGTTTCCGGCCAAAAGCACGCCGGAAACAAGGAGCCCGCCGGAAACAAGGGGGCCCGCCGGAAACAAGGGGGCCCGCCGGAAACAAGGGAGGGCACGCCGGAAACAAGAGAGGGCACGCCGGAAACAAGAGGTGGGCGAGGTGCTGTCTCGAGTGAGAGGTGGGCGAGGCCCTCTCTCTTGTTCCCGGCACGCTTTTGGCCGGGATCTCAGTCCAACTCGGACAAAAGCCCACGCACCTCCTCAGCGAGGGGAATGCCGATGCGCTCGTACAGTTCCTGGGCCGTCTTCAAATAGCCGCGGGCCTCGTCGATACGGCCGTGGTCGGTGGCCAGGCGGCCCAGGCCGCGTAGGGCGTCGGCTCGGCCGCGGCGGTCGCCGATTTCCTGGGCTACCTCCAGGGAGTCGCGGTAGTAGCCGGCGGCGAGTTCGAAGCGGGCCGGGTCGCGGGCGGACAGCTGGCGTTCGATGTGGCCGAGGCCGCGCAGGGCGTCGACCTTGCCGAGCGGGTCCTTGATCTCGCGGGCCAGTTGCAGGGCGTATTCGAAGTTGTTGCGCGCCAATTGGAGATTGCCCGCGCGCCGGGCCAGATTGCCCAGGCCCCACAGCGCCCAGCCCTCGCCGTACTGGTCCTGTATCCGGCGGGCCTTGTCCAAGGCGCTGGTCAGATGCTGTTGTGCGGTATCGGTATTGCCGTCCAGCCGCTCGAGGTGGCCCAGGCCGCGCAGGGCGTCGCCCTCCAGCTTCACGTGATCGATGCTGCGGGCGATGTGCAGCGCGTACACGTAGTGCTGGCGGGCGGCGTCGTGGTCGCCGTGCAGCCGGACCGCTTCGGCGTAGCCCCACTGCACCGTGCCCACCCGCTCGGGATCGGCGAGTTCGATGGCGATGGACAGCGCCTCCTGCGACCAGCGTTCGGCGGCCCGGTAGTCGCAGGCCATGCGTCCCGTGCGGCTCAGGCCGTCGAGTGCGTCGCACTGGGTCGGCCGGTAGCCGATCTCGCAGGCGATGCGCAGCGCCTCGTTGAAGTGGTGCCGGGCGTCGGCGTGCTCGCCGGTGATCCACGCCGAATGGCCGCGCTCGCACTGCACCTCGGCCAGGCAGCGCATATCGCCGAGTTCGTCGGCGATATCGCGGACATCCAGGAACGCCTGGTCGGCCTGGACGTGGGCGCCTCGCATCCGCGACATCCGCCCCTGCCCGAGCAGCGCCCACGCCTGCCCCGGCCGGTCCTCGATCAGGCGGGCCATCACCAGCGCCCGCCCGTACAGCCGCTCGGCGCCCTCCCAGAACCCCAGCCCGCACAGATGGGCGGCCATCAGCCGGGCCAATTCGGCGGCTTCGGAAGTGGGGCGGGTGATTTCGAGGCTGCCCAGCAGCAGCTCCTGCTCCTTGGTGAGCCACGTCCGGGCCTGCGCCGCCGCCTCGGGCGGGTTCGGCGTCGGTTGCACGCCGACCGTGTGGAACGGCCGGATGGCGTTCACACTGCGCGCGATGGCGAGGCTGTGCCGGATGACACGGTCGATGACCGTGGCCCGTTCGGCGGGCGAACCGTCACGCTCGGCGTGCAATTGCGCGCCGAGCCGCAGCATGTCGTGCATCCGGTAGCGCGGGCCGCCGGGATCGGGCCGGATGTCGTCGGGCCGCGGATCCAGGAAACCGGCCTCGCAGAGCTTGAGTATCAACAGCTTTGCCGAGGCCTCGGACACATCGGCCAGCCAGGCGAAGGTCTGCGCGGTGACCTCGGTGCCCGGAAACCAGCCGAGCAGCCGGACCGCGTGCTGCAAAACCGGTTCGCGCAGGCGCTGATACGACAGTTCGAACGCGGCGCCGACCGATTCGTCCTCGGCGGAGAATCGCTCCAGGATGTGTTCGGCCGCCGACTCGTTGCCCTCGGAACCCACCGGGGTGCGCCGGATCTCGGCCGCCAGGCTCGCGAAGTCGGCGGCGCTGTCGGCGAGCATATTGGTGCCGTGGTGAGCGATCTGACCGGCGATCAGCTTGAGCGCCAAGGGAAGTCCGCCGGAGGTCTCCGAGATCTGGCGCACCGCGGCGCGATCGTACCCGTCGCGCAGGTTGGCCAATTTGACCAGCAGCTGCTCGGCCTCGCCGAGGGGCATACCGTCCAGATGGTAGGGGTGGACCGGACCGCTGCCGGACAGTCCGGTGAGCCGCTTGCGGCTGGTGATCAGGACGAAACAGCCGCGCGCCTGCGGGAGCAGGTCCTTGACCTGGGCGCTGTCGGCGGCGTTGTCGAAGACCAGGAGCATCCGCCGCGCGCTCATCGCCTGCCGCCACTGCCTGGCCCGGCGGCCGGCGTCCGCCGCGATCGCCGTGGGCGGGACCTTGATCTGCAACAGCAGCCACTCCAGCAGATCGGTGGGTTCGGCGGGATCGCGGCCGGGGGTGTAGCCGAGCAGGTCGGCCCAGATGGTGCCGTCCGGATAGTGCTTGTAGAACGCGCTGACCGCGTACCGGGCCAGCGCCGTCTTCCCGACACCGGGCGGGCCGTCGATCACGTGCACCGCCACGCCGTCCCGCTCGATATGCGCCGAAACCCGTTTGTGCAGTTCGGATCTGGCGTCGTCGCGGCCGGTGAAGGCGGGCACCTCCGGCGGCAGGTCGCCGACCAGCACGGCCCCCGGGTCCGCGCTGCGCAGCAGGACGGCCTCGCGATACTCGCGGTGCTCGCCGGCGGTCATATGGGCGAGATCCGCGAGATCGACCAGCTGATCCCAGGACGTGCCGTAGATGGTGGCCAGCTTCTTGAGCACCTCGGCGGTCGGCCGCACCCCTTTCGGGCGGTTGCCGTCACCCTGCGGGCCGCCCGGCCAGGTCTCGTACTCGGAGATGCGGCTCGGCTTCATGGTGTCGCTGTTGGAGAGGTCGTTGAATTGGTCGCAGACGTTCTCCTGGGTGAAGTTGTTGACGTAGCGCCACGCCGCTCGCGCGCGATATCCCTGTTGCCGTAATTCGGCCACGAACGGCTCGCGCATTTCATGATCACTCAGCCCGAGTTCGCGGAACCGGGTGTACGCCGCCTCGACCGCCCGTGGGCGGCGCGGTTTATGCGAATGATCGGACCTGTCTCGGGCCACCGAGCGCCTCCCCCGCGAGGTCCGGGTGGGCCGCCGGGGCGGGATCCGCGGTCGCGGAAGCGGATTCGGCATTCCGACCGGACGTGCTGTGTGTGATGCGTCCTTCGTAGCAGGACCTGTTCTCCCAGGTCAAGAGGTTGTGGCGATGTGAAGAAATTAACCCGAAACGTGTGATCGACGGTGCCGTTCCGCCTCGTCAGCATGGGGTTATCGGCCGGCATACCGGTCGGCGGGAGAAAGGAACGCACAAATGGGAATTGTCGCCACGGACTGGTTGATCACGAGCGATGTGGCCCTGGAGGTTGCATTTCGCATCGATCTCCCGGGACCGGACCGGGGCCGGTGGGTGCTGTCGTACCTCCCGGCCGAATGCCGATTCACGCGGGCCGAGGCGCTCGTCGGCGTGGTACTGGCCGAAATGGTCGTGCTCGAACTGGAAGGTTCCGACGACGACTGGGACGGCGAGATGGCCGCGGCGTACGCGGCCGAATTGGGCCTGAGCCTGAACGACGCGCTGTGCCTGCTCGCGCTGCGCGGGTTCCCGCTCACCGAGGGCGGTGACGACGCGGAGCCGGAAACCGTCCCGCCCTGTACGACGGGAGGGCGCCGATGATCCTGCTCGGTCCGTTGATCATCGTTCTGCCGAGGGGAACGCTGGTCTGGACCATCGCCCTGTTCCTCGGCGCGGTGATCTTCGCGATCGGGGTGCTGATCGTCGTCTCGACCGCCGACGCCGACCGGGCGCATTCCGGGACGCCGAGCCGGTACACCGGCGTCACGACACCCGGATACCGCACGTGCGAGCCGTTCTGCGGCGCCGCGCCCGGTACCGCGACGAGCGCGGCGAGACCGTGACATCGCCGTGGAAAGCACTGCCCCCCTTCGATTGTCGACCAATGGAGTTCACAATGAGCGCACCCAAGATTCCGTTCGAGGAGAACCTGCCGCCGCCTCGCTCGCCGTTGCATCCGGTCCTCGCGGTGGCGGTCAGCGCCGGGCTGGGCGCCGGTGTCGGATTCGTCTCCGGGGACTGGCCGTCGGCCGTCACGGTCTTCGTGACCAGCGCCGGACTGCTGGGAGCCAGGCAGATGAGGGAGCGCCGCCGGCGCACGGACGATGGAGGTGAGTAACGCGAACGCAACCGCGGGCCGCCGTGACGCAATCTTTCCGCAACCAGCGGGTTCTAAGTTGGACACGAGCGGCCCCGACCCGGGCCCGGGAGTAGGTGGATGTCGTGGACGTGGACACGATCCGTGAGCTGGTGATCGCCCGCGATCGCGCGGATCTCGGGGCGCTGCACGGTAATTCGGCCGTGCTGGCGGGCGGCACCTGGCTGTACTCCGAACCGCAGGAGCACCTCGAGCGGCTGGTGGATATCACGGCGCTGGGCTGGCCGTCGCTGAGCGTCACGCCGGAGGGGTTGGAGATCGCCGCTACCTGCACGCTTGCCGAGCTGGAGGAGGTAGGCGCGGGGGAGTGGCCGGCCGCCGCGCTCTTCGCGCAGGCGGGCCGGGCGCTGGTGGCCTCGCACAAGATCAGGCGGGTGGCGACGGTGGGCGGGAATGTCTGCCTGGCGCTGCCCGCGGGCGCGGTGCTGGCCGCCTTGACCGCGCTGGACGGGACGGCGGTGGTGTGGACGGCGGCGGGTGGTGAGCGGCGAATTCCACTGTCTCGCTTCGTACTCGGCCCGGGACGGACGGTCCTGGGTGTGGGGGAGGTGCTGCGTTCGGTAATCGTCTCGGATGCGGCATTGCGCGCACGCACCGCGTTTCGGAAGATCGCGTTGACGCCGCTGGGCCGGTCGGGGGCGGTGGTGATCGGCCGGGCCGATGCCGACGGTGGTTGCGCTGTCACTCTCAGCGCCGCGACCGTTCGGCCGATCGTGCTGCGATTCGGCACATTGCCTTCGCATAGCGACCTTTCGGCAACCGTTATGGGTCTGGATCCTGCTGTCTGGTACGACGATCCGCACGGTGCCCCCGTGTGGCGTCGCCACGTGTCCGCGCTGTTGGCGCGGGACGTCGTGGCCGAATTGGGCGGGGTGAGGTCGTGAGGTTCGAGGTGGACGGCGTGGCCGTCGAGATGTCGCCCCGGCCGGGGCAGTGCCTGCGCACGGTGCTGCGGGAGACCGGGCGGATATCGGTCAAGAAGGGGTGCGATGCGGGGGACTGCGGAGCGTGTTCGGTGCTGGTCGACGGGACGGCCGTGCACTCCTGCGTGTATCCGGCCCATCGCGTCGACGGCCGGACCGTCACCACGGCCGCCGGGCTCGGAGCGCCGGACGAACCCCACCCGGTGCAGCGGCGATTCGTGGAGGCCGGTGCGTTCCAGTGCGGGTTCTGCACCGCGGGAATGGTGGTCACCGCCTGCGATCTGGAGGCGCGTCACCCCGGCGGTATTGCCGCCGAGGATCTTCCGGAACTGCTGAAGGGAAACCTCTGCCGCTGCACCGGATACCGCGCCATCGGTGAGGCTGTTCTCGGGGGCGCGATCCGGCGCGATCCGGGCCTGGATCCACCGGCCGCAGCGCGCATCGTCACCGGCACCGAACCCTTCACCATGGATACGTGTCCCGTTGTCCCCCGGACGAGTCCGGATGAGGGCCTGAGTCATCGAATGTCGGGGCCATCCGACCCGGCGGCAGCGACGAATGACTCTACGGACGCCCCGCTGGCTTCGCCGCTGCAGCTGGCGGTGTTGACGAGTCCGCACCCGCACGCCCGGATCGTCTCGATCGACGCCACGGAGGCCGAGGCGATTCCGGGTGTGCGTGCGGTGCTGACCTATGCCGACAGCCCGGCCGTGCCGTTCTCCACGGCGCGGCACGAGATCCGGGAGGACGATCCGGACGACACCGTCGTCCTCGATCGGATCGTGCGCTTCGCCGGGCAGCGCGTGGCCGCCGTCGTCGCCGAGACCCTCGACGCCGCCCGCGCCGGATGCCGCGCGCTGCGCGTGGAGTACGAGCCGCTGCCCGCCGTGTTCGATCCGGAACGGGCGCTGTCGCCGGACGCGCCCGCGCTGCACGGGGACAAGGACGATTCCGCGCGCATCGCGGACCGGGAGCGCAATATCGCCGCCGAGGTGCACGGGAGCGCAGGCGATGTCGGGGCCGGGCTGGCCGCGGCGGCCGCGGTCGTGCACGGCGTGTGGCACACCCATCGGGTGCAGCACGTCCACCTGGAGACGCACGGTAGTATCGGATGGCTCGACGAGCGCGGCCGTCTCGTGATCCGGACCAGCACTCAGGTGCCGTTCCTGGTGCGAGACGAACTGAGCCGTCTCTTCGCACTGCCGCGCGAGCGGGTGCGGGTCTTCGCGGCGCGGGTGGGCGGCGGCTTCGGCGCCAAACAGGAGATGCTGTCGGAGGACCTGGTCGCGCTGGCGGTCCTGCGCACCGGGCGTCCCGTGTCCTACGAATTCACCCGGTCCGACGAATTCACGTCCGCCACCTGCCGCCATCCCATGCGGGTCGAGGTCACGGCGGGCGCGGACGCCGAGGGCAGGCTCACCGCGCTGGCCGTCGACGTCCTCGCCGATGCGGGAGCGTACGGAAACCACAGTGGCGGGGTGCTTTTCCACGGTGTCAACGAATCGGTCGCCCTGTACCGCTGTGCCGCCAAGCGCGTCGACGGCCGCGCCGTCTACACCAATACCGTTCCGTCCGGCGCCTTCCGCGGCTACGGCCTCGGGCAGGTGAGCTTCGGCATCGAATCCGCGCTGGACGAACTCGCTCGTCGCATCGGCCTGGACCCCTTCGAATTCCGCCGCCGCAACGTGGTCCGGCCCGGCGACGCGCTCGTCGGCGGCACCTGTGCGGAGGACGACGACCTGGCCTTCGGCAGCTACGGCCTCGACCAGTGCCTCGACCTGGCGGAGAAAGCGCTTCATGCCGCGACCGGAGATATGAACTCGGTATCTTCCGGAGCCTGGCGCGTCGGCGAAGGTATGGCGGCCGCCATGATCGCCACGATCCCGCCGCGCGGCCATCACGCCACGGCGGAGGCCGAACTGCTCCCCGACGGGACCTACGAAATCCGCGTGGGCACAGCCGAATTCGGCAACGGCACCACCACCGTCCACGCCCGGCTGGCTGCCTCCGCCCTGCACACCGACCCCGCCCACATCCGCGTCCGCCACGCCGACACCGACCTCACCGCCTACGACACCGGCGCATTCGGCTCCACCGGAATCGTGGTAGCGGGCAAGGCAGTCCACGCCGCCAGCCTCCGCCTCCGCGACATGCTGCTGGCCCGTGCCGTGGAGATAGCCCAGGAGCCCGGCGCGGTGCTCGAGGCCGGTGGGGTTCGGGTGGGTGGTCGTCTGTTCACCGCTCGGGAGTTGCTGGGGGAGGGGCCGTTACGTGCGGTGGCTGCGCATGACGGGACGCCTCGGTCGGTGGCGTTCAATGTGCAGGCGTTTCGGGTTGCGGTGAATGTCGATACCGGGGAGGTTCGGATTCTGCGGTCGGTGCACGGGGCGGATGCGGGGACCGTGTTGCACGAGCGGCAGTGCCGGGGGCAGGTGGAAGGGGGTGTGGCGCAGGCGATCGGCGGTGCGCTGTATGAGGATATGCGGGTGGAGCAGGGCATCGTGACCACGAAAACCCTGCGTCACTACCACATTCCGCAGTACGCGGATCTGCCTCGCACCGAGGTGCACTTCGCCAGGACTGCCGACGAATTCGGTCCGCTGGGCGCCAAGTCGATGAGCGAATCGCCCTACAACCCGGTCGCCCCGGCCCTCGCGAACGCCATTCGCGATGCCGTGGGCGCGCGCCCGCACCGGCTGCCCCTGACGGCCGACCGGATCTGGGCGCTGATCGCCGAGGATTCCGGCCGGGAGCACACCGGAACGGGGATGGGACGCAAGCGATCTCAGGCGAACAGGTCGCGCACGAACGGCACCGAGTCCGGCAGCGACGCGTTCACCGTTCCGCTGTGATCGGTCGGATAGGTCTTCAGGGTGACCGGCTGCTGGTTGGCTCGCAGGACCGCGGCGAACCGTAGCGTCTCCGGGGTGATCACGTCGGTGTCGCGCAGGCCCTGGCCCAGGAACAGCGGCCGGTCGTAGCCGGATTCCGGCAGGCCCAGGTAGCGGGCGAGCAGTCCGTGCACATCGGGGATCTCCGACAGCGGCCGCGCGAACAGGTTGCCGATCACCACGTTCCGCGCCGCCAGCCCGTCGCCCAGGGGCAGCAGGCATTCGGTGCGGGCCCGCTCCAGCCAGTCCCGGCCGGATTCGGTGAGGAAGGATTCGATGTTCAGCTCGGGATAGGTCGTGCGCAGGCCGTTGAGGATGTACAGCGCGTACCCGGTGGTGTGCGGGCTCAGCTTCACCGGCGGCACGCCCGGTCCGGCCGGCGTCACCAGATCCTCGATGTAGGCGGGGATGCCGGTGGCGACCGCGCCGCGGTAGTCCAGCTCCGGCCCGCCGAATTCGGTGGCGTAGCGCGCGGTGTTGACCGCGGCCCCCGCGCCCTGGGACTGGCCGACCACCACCCACCTGTTCGACATCGACGGATAGTGCGCGGTCGCGGCCTTCACCGCGTCCACCACGTTGTGCGCCTCGACCACGCCGTTGAGGTACGGGTGCTCGCCGGGGGTGCCGAGTCCGGCGTAGTCGGCGGCGACGATCGCGTAGCCCTGCCGCAGCCACGTTCCCAGGTAGGCCCAGTCCCGGTCGACGTCGCCGGGTCCGCCGACGCTGTAGGCGCAGTCGTCACCGAGCCCGACCGTGCCGTGCGCCCACGCGACGACCGGCCAGCCACCGGCGGGCGGCTCGCCCGGCGGGAAGTACACGGCGGCGCTGGCGACGGTGGGCTCGTCGCGGACGGTGGTGCTCGTATAGAGCAGGCGCTCGGAGTTCACCGAGCCGGGCAGCGTCGCCTGCGCCGACAGGGGCTGCACGGATTCGACGACGCCGGTGGCCGCCGGATCCGCGGCCGCGACGGCCGGCAGTCCCGAGATCCCGGCCGCGGACAACAGGGCCGTGACCGCCGCTACGCACAGTTTTCGCATGGTGTTCCTTTCGCCGGATCGGGGGCACCGGTCCCTCCCCTGGCGGTGCGAGGAACAGTCTTGCACTGGTCAATTGACCAGCTGCCTCGGGCGCGCCGGTTTCGCGTCCGGGGCCCTGGAAGTGGCCGGGCGCACACGGCGGGCGCCCGCCGCATCGTGTGAAGGTCCTCACAGCCGGGAATGGCGGTCCGGGAAATCCGTCGGTGGCCGAGATCACCGAAACAGTACGGGCGTTACGCAAAAGCCCATGTCAGCCCTACTCGGGAGTAGAGTTGAGATATGCAATCACTGGGCAAATTTTGCAAAATTAGCAAAAGGCCTGGTCCAGCTAGCAGAGATTCACAGTAGCAACAGGTAGACGGCAATTTTCTGTTGTGCCATCGTGTGGATGTACACCCGATGGGCATAGCAAGCCTGCAAATTGCCGCTCCAGCAGAGTTCGGACATCGCGACGGATTCCGAACATGGGGCACGACCGAACGAAGAAGTGGAGTCAGAGATGTCGACTGCCGGCACCCCGAAGACCGCTGCGGAAATCCAGCAGGACTGGGACACCAATCCGCGCTGGAAGGGCATCACCCGTAACTACACCGCCGAGCAGGTGGCCAAGCTGCAGGGCACCGTCGTGGAGGAGCACACGCTCGCCCGGCGCGGCGCCGAGATCCTGTGGGAGCAGGTCAACAGCGGTGAGTACATCAACGCCCTGGGCGCCCTGACCGGCAACATGGCCGTGCAGCAGGTCCGCGCCGGCCTGAAGGCCATCTACCTGTCCGGTTGGCAGGTCGCCGGTGACGCGAACCTCTCCGGCCACACCTACCCGGACCAGAGCCTCTACCCGGCCAACTCGGTTCCGTCGGTGGTGCGCCGCATCAACAACGCGCTGCTGCGCGCCGACGAGATCTCCCGCGCCGAGGGTGACACCTCGGTCGACAACTGGCTCGTGCCGATCGTCGCCGACGGCGAGGCCGGCTTCGGTGGCGCGCTGAACGTCTACGAGCTGCAGAAGGCCATGATCGCCGCGGGCGCCGCCGGCACCCACTGGGAGGACCAGCTGGCGTCGGAGAAGAAGTGTGGCCACCTGGGCGGCAAGGTGCTCATCCCCACCTCGCAGCACATCCGCACCCTGACCTCCGCCCGCCTGGCCGCCGACGTGGCCGGCACCCCGACCGTGGTCATCGCGCGCACCGACGCCGAGGCCGCCACCCTGATCACCTCCGACGTGGACGAGCGCGACCAGCCGTTCATCACCGGTGAGCGCACCGCCGAGGGCTTCTACCACGTCAAGAACGGCATCGAGCCCTGCATCGCGCGGGCCAAGGCCTACGCCCCGTTCTCCGACCTGATCTGGATGGAGACCGGCACCCCGGACCTGGAGCTGGCCCGCAAGTTCGCCGAGTCGGTCAAGAGCGAGTTCCCGGACCAGCTGCTGGCCTACAACTGCTCGCCGTCCTTCAACTGGCGCAAGCACCTGGACGACGCGACCATCGCGAAGTTCCAGAAGGAGCTGGGCGCGATGGGCTTCAAGTTCCAGTTCATCACCCTGGCCGGCTTCCACGCGCTGAACTACTCGATGTTCGACCTGGCCTACGGCTACGCCCGCGAGGGCATGACCGCCTACGTCGACCTGCAGGAGCGCGAGTTCGCGGCCGAGGAGCGCGGCTACACCGCCACGAAGCACCAGCGTGAGGTCGGCGCCGGCTACTTCGACGCGATCGCCACCACCGTCGACCCCGACAGCTCGACCACCGCGCTGAAGGGCTCGACCGAAGAGGGCCAGTTCCACTGAGAGGCTGTGTTGAATTGCCGAGCCTCCGGCACGGCGGTTTGCGGCCTCTTGGCCCCGGCGTTCGGCACCCGGCGCTCGCGACTTCGTCGCATGCGCGCCGGGCACCGAACACCGGGGCGGCCGCAAACGGTTGTGGTTGCCAGGCTGGGTGATTCGATATGAACCGCAGTGCTTGCACCCTTCCGTCGCACCGCCCGGCGTCGCTCCGGGCGCGGCGGGAAGCCGGGGCCCAGTCCGCATCACCTGGGCCCCGGCTTCCGAACCGCCCTTCCCGCCGAACAGCCCCGGCGGGGAGGGCATCCTTATAACGTTTCCCGTCGAAGGAAAGGGCTTACCGGCCCTCTTCTTCGCCCCACAGCCCCAAGCCAAGACGACCAGCAGGAGCGGGACGTGAGCAGCGAAAAGATTCAGCGCGTCGGCATCATCGGCGCCGGACAGATGGGCGCCGGAATCGCGGAGGTGTGCGCCCGGGCGCATGTCGACGTGCTCGTGTTCGAACAGACGCGGGAACTGGCCGCCGCCGGCCGCGCCCGGATTCTGCGCTCGCTCGATCGCGGCGTGTCCAGCGGCAAGATCACCGAGCGGGAGCGCGAGCAGACCGCCTGGCGCCTGCGGTTCACCTCCGACCTCGGCGACTTCGCCGACCGCCAGTTGGTGGTCGAGGCGGTCGTGGAGAACGAGGAGGTCAAGACCTCGATCTTCGCCGAGCTGGACAAGGTCGTCACCGATCCGAACGCGGTGCTCGCCTCCAACACCTCCTCGATCCCGATCATGAAGATCGCCATGGCCACCAACAACCCCGATCGGGTGGTGGGCATGCACTTCTTCAACCCGGTTCCGGTGCTGCCGCTGGTGGAGCTGGTGACCACGCTCAAGACCAGCGACGCGGTGTCCAAGCGCGCGGAGAACTTCGCCGCCGAGGTGCTGGGCAAGCAGGTCGTGCGCTCGGCCGACCGCTCCGGCTTCGTGGTGAACGCGCTGCTGGTGCCGTATCTGCTCTCGGCGATTCGCATGGTCGAGTCCGGGTTCGCCACCAAGGAGGACGTCGACAAGGCCATGGTGCTCGGGTGTGCGCACCCGATGGGCCCGCTGGCGCTGACCGATCTGGTCGGGCTGGACACGGTGAAGTCCATCGCCGATTCGATGTACTCGGAGTTCAAGGAGCCTTTGTACTCCGCGCCGCCACTGCTGATGCGGATGGTGGAGGCGGGGTTGTTGGGGAAGAAGGCCGGGGCGGGGTTCTACCAGTACAACCGTGCTTGATGGCGCCGCCTCCGGCGTCGCGTGTTCGCGGCCTCTGAGGCTCGCGTCGGAGCGGCCGAGACTCGCGCCTTCGGCGCATGCGCTTCGGCCACTCCGACGCGAGCCGGCCGCGAACGTCGCTCGTAAGACTCGCTCCCGAGGTGGTTGCGGGGGCATCGAACGATTGTTTTCCGCCGACTACACCGCCTCCACCGATCGGGGCGGTATTCACCAGCACCGGGCATAAGCTGCACAGAGGGTCGGGATGAACCCTGCGGCTCGGAAGGAGTGTCCCGCTCATGGTCAACGTCACCGATGGCTTCGGATCGAGCATTCTCGGCTATCCGAGGATCGGACCGCACCGGGAACTCAAGCGTGCGCTGGAGGCGTACTGGCGCGGGTCGCTGGAGCGGGAGGAACTGCTCGCGGTCGGGCGGGAGATTCAGGACACCCAGTTCGCCGAGTTGCACGCGGCCGGCCTGACCCAGGTGCCGGGTAACACCTTCTCCTTCTACGATCACATTCTCGACAACGCGCTGCTGTTCGGCGCGGTGCCGAAGCGGTTCGAGCCGTATCGGGAAGATCTGCACCCGTTGGACTTCTACTTCCTGATGGCCCGCGGCCGCCCCGATCTGCCGCCGCTGGAGCTGGTGCGTTTCTTCGGCACCAACTACCACTACCGCCAGCCGGAACTCGACGCCGATACCGAATTCTCGCTGCATCCCGAGGCCCTGCTCGACGAGTGGGATCGGGCCAAGGCGGCCGGGATCGAGCAGCGGCCGGTCGTGCTCGGGCCGATATCGCTGCTGCTGCTGTCCAAGGCCGGCCAGGTCCCGGGCGAGCCCGAATTCGACCAGCTGGCTCTGCTGGACCGGCTGCTGCCGGTGTACGAGGAACTGCTCGAGATCCTCGCCAAGCGCGGCTCGACATGTGTGCAGCTGGACGAACCGTGCTTCACCAGCGATCGCAGCCCCGCGGAACTGGCGGCGTTCGAGCGTGCCTACCAACGACTTTCGACCGCGCCACTGCGGCCCCGCATCCTCGTCACCGGCCAGTACGGCGACTTCGGCGAGGCCGTGCGCATCCTGGCCGCCACGCCCGTGGAGGCGATCGGGCTCGATCTGGCCAGCCACCGGATCCGGCCCGAGGAACTGGCGCAGATCCCCGGTATCCGCCGCAAGCGCCTGTACGCGGGCGTGATCAGCGGGACCAACGTGTGGCGCGCCGACCGCTACGTCACGTTGCAGTACCTCAACGAACTCGCCAAGGTGTGCCCCGATCTGGTGGTGTCCACGGGCACCACGCTGCTGCACGTGCCCTACGACGTGCTCGTCGAATACGACATCGACGGTAATGTCGCCGACCGCCTCGCCTTCGCGAAACAGAAGGTCCTGGAAGTGGTTTCGCTGGCGAAGGCCCTCACCGAGGGCCCGTCGGAGAAGTGGCGCAAGCGGCCGGGTGAGGTGCACTTCAAGCAGAAACACGCGGTGCGGCAACGGGTTTACGCGCTGACGCCGCAGATGCGCGAGCGCGAACCCTACGAGGTGCGCCGAGAAGCCCAGCGCGCCAAGCTGAATCTGCCCGTCGTGCCCGCCACCACGCTGGGCTCGTTCCCGCAGACCGCGGCCGTCCGGCAGGCCCGCTACGAACTCGGCGAGGGCCGGCTGTCCTACGACGAGTACCGCAAGCGGATCGAGGCCGAGATCGAGTCGACCATCCGGTTGCAGGAGGACATCGGCCTGGACGTGCTCGTGCACGGCGAGCACGAGCGCAACGACATGATCCAGTACTTCGCCGAACTGCTCGACGGGTTCGCCACCACCCGCTTCGGCTGGGTGCAGGTGTACGGCTCGCGCAACGTGCGGCCGCCGATCCTCTACGGCGACGTGGCGCGGCCGAAGCCCATGTCGGTGGAGTGGATCACCTACGCCCAGTCGCTGACCGACAAACCGGTGAAAGGCATTGTGACCGGACCGGTCACGATGGTGGCGCGCTCGTTCGTGCGGCAGGACCAGCCGCTGTACGAGACAGCCGACCAGGTGGCGCTGGCCATCCGCGACGAGCTGGCGGATCTGGAGAAGGCCGGGGTGTCGATCATCCAGGTCGACGAGCCGGCCGTGCGCGAACTGCTGCCGCTGCGTCCCGACGGTCGCACGGAGTACCTGCGCTGGGCGGTCAACGCCTTCCGGTTGGCCACCTCGGGCGTCAAACCCGAGACACAGATCCACACGCATATCGCCTATTCCGGGCGGGCGGAAATCGTGCGGGCGATCGAGGAACTGGACGCCGACGTCACCGCCATCGTCGCCACCCGCTCCATCGAATGGGTGGTCAAGGCGCTGCAGGAGGACGCCGAGGAGGGCAACGGGCTCTCGCACGGCGTCGGTCCCGGTGTCTACGAGAGCCGGTCCGCGCGCATCCCGGACATCGACGAGCTGGACGAACTGCTCACCGCGGCGGCCGACGCGGTTACCCCGGAGCGGCTGTGGGCCAATCCCGACGGCGGGTTGAAGACCCGGCACTTCTGGCAGCTGGAGCCGTCGCTGCGCAATCTGGTCGCGGCTGCGCGGCGGGTGCGGCGGCGTGCCGACAGTTAGCCTGGAGAGGCCAGGTTTTCGCGACAGGAGATGCGTCATGGGAATGTTCGACCAGCTGAAGAAGGCGGCCGACCTCGCCGGCAAGCACGCCGACAAACTCGAGCCGGTGATCGACAAGGTCGGTGACGCCGTCGACAAGCAGACCGGCGGCAAGTACGCCAAGCAGGTCGACAAGGCGCAGGAGACGGCCAAGAAGACGCTGCGCGAGCAGGGCCACAAGTAGTCACCGAAGCCACGGCGGTCCGGGTGCCTCGCACCCGGGCCGCCGTGGCGTTTTGGTACCCCTCCGGCGTTTCGCCGCGCGCATACACCGATTCCCCCGCTCGCGGACATAGTATCGGCAATCGATCCGTTACTGCTCTTCGCGTCGAAGGGATGAGTGATGCGTTCGCTGGCCGTGCTGCTTCCCGTTATAGGTTTGTGCACGGTGCTGGGGGTGAGTGCGGCCTCCGCGGATCCGGATCCGGATATCTCCCAAGTCCGGGACGGCAGTTCGTCTCCGCCTGGAGCGAATGACTGGCAATGCAAATCGGACGAGCCCGTCGTGCTCGTCCACGGGACGTGGGGGAATCAGAACAACTGGGATGTCCTGTCGCCGAAGCTGAAAGACGAGGGGCACTGCGTCTTCGCGCTGAACTACGGGCGCGACACGTCGAGCCTGTACGGATCGCAGCCGGGGGTCTACGGCACCGGGGATATCCGGACGTCGGCCGGGCAGCTCGCCGAATTCGTCGGCCGGGTCCGCGAGGCGACCGGGGCGGCGCAGGTGGATATCGTCGCGCATTCGCAGGGCGGGCTCGTCGCGCGCCAGTTCATGCGATTCGGCGGCGGGGCGAATCCTGTTGATCCGCAACACAATGTGGTGCGCCAGCTGATCACCGTCGGCGCCACCAATCACGGCACCACCGCCAGCAACCTCGGCTATCTGCTGCCCAGCGGCAGCGCCTCCGGCCCGGGGGAAGCGGCCGTGGCCCGCGTGCTCGGACCGGCCGCGGCCCAGCAGGTCGTCGGCAGTGAATTCCTGCGCACCCTCAACGCCGGCGGCGATACCGAACCCGGCGTGCGGTACACGGTGGTAGCCAGCCACTTCGACGAGATGTCCACGCCGCCCGAGGCGACATTCCTGAACGCCGGACCCGGCGCGCTGGTGAACAACGTCTGGGTCCAGAACATCTGTGCCAGTGACACTTTCGACCACGGCAAGATGCTGCGATCGCCCGCCGTGATCCAGATAGTGCAGCAGGCGCTGGATCCGGGCTCTCCCGAGGTCCTCTGTACGGGGTGACTAGGCGCCGTCGCGCAGGGAACGGATCATGCTCCGCAGGATCCGGCGCGCGTCTGCCTGCTCGGTCTCGGTCATGCCGGCCAGCATTCCGATCTCGACGGACCGGACCGCCGCGGTCGCCTTCTCCAGCCTCCGCCGGCCGCGAGGCGTGAGCCGTGTGGGGAGCGCCTTCCCGACGGGCGCCGCCTCGGGCCTGGTCACCTCGCCCTCTCGTTCCAGGGTCTGGAGCAGCACGTTCATCGTCTGCCGGGTCACGAACGCGCCCCGCGCCAACTCGGAGTTCGACAAGCCCGGTCGCTGAGCCAGCAGCTCGAGGCAGGAGTAGTGCGTCACGCTCATCCCGAGCGGCCGCAGGACCTCCTCCATGGCCGCGCGCAGGGCGCTCGACGCCTCCTTCAGCAGGTAGCCCAGTGACGTCTCCAGGTCGACCCCGTCTTGACTCATGTCAGTATTCTGACATACATTGACCTATGTCAGAAGACTGACACGTAAGGAAGGAGCTTCACATGCCCGCCACCGGCCCCGACTTCATCTCACTCCAAGCGCGCGACCTCGCCGCTTCGCAGGCGTTCTACGAGAAGTACCTCGGCCTCGTCCGCTCGCCGGCCGGACCTCCGCACGCCGTGGTCTTCGAGACGAAGCCGATCGCGTTCGCACTCCGCGACATCGTCCCCGGCACCGATCTCGCCTCCGTCGCCCAGCCCGGCATCGGCGCCGCGATCTGGCTCCACGCCACCGACGTCCAGGCCATCCACGACGCACTCGTCGCCGACGGCCACCCCATCGTCTCCGCCCCGATCGACGGCCCCTTCGGCCGCACCTTCACCTTCGCCGACCCCGACGGCTACCGAATCACCCTCCACGACCGCACCTGACCGGTCGGTCGCAAGCTACTGCCCGGCGGCGAATGCCTGTACGGCGTCGATGAATTCCTGGCCACCCATGGCGTACCCGCCGGCGATTCCGCCGAGCACGATGCCCGCGGGGATGCTCACCAGCCATAGGGGAATGAGGAGGACTCCGATGATTCCGCCGATGACGGCGCCAGTCGCGACGCCGGTCTGGTTCTTGTAGATCTGCTCCATGAGCCGGTCGTAGGAGCCGACCTGGTGGGGCTCTCCCGCTGTCGGAATGAGGGTGAGGGTACGGCCGCCCCCACCTATTCTGCCCGATACAGGAATGGCGCCCTGCGTCGTTTCGTATCGCAGTGGTACCTCGGTGGCCGGTGTTCCGTCCGCGTGCTCGACGGCGACCGCGGCACCGTTCGAGGTGAATTCAAAACGGCCGTTGCGGAGTTCGGCTGTAATCGTCCGGTCGGCCGGGTTGACCGTGAGGTGGTACTCGACGCCGTGATCAACGCCGGATGTCGCGTTACCGAACGTTGTCACGGCCGGTTGCCGGTCGGTGTCCACCGGTCGGCCGTGGGCCGTCGCGGTGGTGATGCTCATGGCCGCGGTTGCCGCCAAGACGGTGGTGGCAATGTGTCCGAACCGCATTCCTGTCCCTCTGCTCACTGCCGGGTGCCGTTCTCCGCGCCGATGACGCCTCCGACGACGGCACCGAGCGCTCCCCACCCGACACACGCCACCGGCAGGAGCGGCAGTGTGAATATGAATGCGGCGCTGGTGAAAGCGCCGAGACCGCATCCGATCGCCGCACCCTGTGCCGCACTCGCGAGGGCGGCGGACGCCATTCGATCCGCCCGGCTCGGCGCGATTCCGACCGAGCGGAAGTATTGCGATATCTGCGCCTCGGGCTGTGCTCCGGCCATATTGACCTGGTCCACCTGCTCCGGGCTGAGGAAATCCGGAGCGGGCATGACATTGTCGCCGAAGCGCAGCGTCTCCGGCGGCGGCACGATGGGCGCCACGGGCGGTTCGGGTTCCGGGGCATGCAGCGCCTCCGGTTGCAGCGGCGCGACATAATCGCGTTGCGGCACGGAGCGATACGGCGCGTAATCGGTTTCCGGTGCGACTCCTCGCCGATCGTCCTCCGGGGAGACATAAGCCGTCGGCGGAGGCGATTTCGGGGGCGGCGTGGTAACCCCCGGTTGTACTTGACTCGGAGCCGGTGATGCCTCGGGAGAGGGCTGATTGGGTGTGGTCACGCCAGGCTGCGGGGCGATCACCTGGATGGGCGAAGCGTGTGCGATCGCGCTGCCGGTGACAATGGTGGTAACGGGAACCACACTCACCGCCGCGCGCAACATGATTCGCTGCGTGCCCGTTTGTCTGCGATGTTTCGCCATGGAAGATCGGCCCCCTCATCATCCCCGTGTCTCGACGCGTGCGTCGAATGACGTTGGCACACTAACCGATACGGGAACGCTGGTCCAGTCTTCCGGGCGGGGTCACAAAAGAGTGTGCGCAGGCGCTGAAAGCGCCTGCGCACACTCGAATTTCAGAGATGGTAGGTCACGGCTGGCCGGTGGCGACGGCCTGGACGGCGTCGAGGAATTCCTGGCCGCCCTGGATGTAACCGCCCGCGATGCCGCCGACTACCCAGCCGATGGGCGCGGTGATCAGGGACAGGATTCCGAAGCCGAGCAGGGCGCCGACGAAGCCGCCCACAATGACGCCGAGGACAACGCCGACGCCATTCTTGACGACCTGGTCCCGGAGGTTATCGATGGCGCTGACGTTCTTCAGCTCGCTGATGTCCTCGGCGGTCGGCTGCGGCGTCATCGTGAGCGCGTGACCGTCGGCGGCGATCTGCTGGGCAATGGCGATCGAACGGCCACCGAGTTCGTAGGTCTGCGGGACCTCCATCAGCGTCGAGCCGTCCTCGGCCCGCAGTGCCACGGTGCCGTTCTGGGCGACCTCGAACCGGCCGTTCTCGACGGTGGTGGTGATCGCGCGGTCGATCGTGGAAACGGTTGTGCGGTAGTTGACTCCGTGATCGACGCCTGAAGTCGCATCCCCCGCCGTCACTGCCGCCGGCTGCTCATTGACCGTGGCCGACTCGCCGTGCGCGGTTGCCGCGGTGATCCCCGTGGCGGCGATGGCCATGAAAACGGTAGCAGTGATCTTTCCGAACTTCATTACTTGAATTCCTCCCGTTGTCTGCCCCGAATGGGCGACCGATTACGACCGTAGAGCAAATGGATGGCTCTGTCGCGCAAAGGTTCCCATTAGGGGGAGGCCGATCGCGACGTGGCGAAGAATGGGCGCAGGCGTGTACAGGCGCGGGAAAAGCGCCTGTACACGTGCGTATTTCAGTTACTGGTTCGTCACGGCTGGCCGGTGGCCACGGCCTGCACCGCATCCAGGAATTCCTGGCCACCCAAGGCGTATCCGCCGGCGATCGCGCCCGCGACCGCGCCGATGGGCCCGGTGATCAGGCTGAAAATTCCGAAGCCCACCAGGCCGCCGAGGAAACCGCCGACCATGGCACCGGCGACGACCCCGAGGATATTCTTACTGGCCTGTGCGATGAGGTTGTCCATCGCGGTGATGTTCTTCAATTCGCTGATGTCGTCAGCGGTGGGCTGCGGCGTCAGCGTCAGACTGCGGCCGTCCACGGAGATCCGCTGCGCGATCGCGATCGAGCGACCGGCGATCTCGTAACTCTGCGGAACCTCGGTCACCGCAGCACCGTCTTCGGACCGGAGTACGGCAGCGCCGTTGCCGGCGGTCTCGAAACGGCCGTTGTCGACTGCGGTGGTGATGACCTTGTCCACCGGAGAAACCGTTGTGTGGTAATTGATTCCGTGATCCACCCCGGAAGTTGCGTTCCCCGCCGTCACTGCCGCCGGCTGTTCCGCGACTGCCGCGGGCTCCCCGTGTGCCGTGGCCGCTGTGATCCCCGTAGCGGCGATGGCCATGAAAACGGTAGCAGTGATCTTTCCGAACTTCATTCTGTTGAATTCCCTCCACTTGTCTGCCCCGGACGGGGCGACCGGGTAAGACCCTAGGGCAGATGGATTGCGTTGTCGCGCAGGGGGTCCGCGGACAGTGACGAGGAATTGATTGCCAGATGTTATCTGCTGTTGTCACGGGCGGGTGGATATCGTGCTGTCGATCGCGTGCGATGTGCGGGAATGCCTTGCCCACTTCAACGTTGCTGTGTGACTTGATCGTTGGGAAAAATAGTGTCCCGAAACGGCGCGTCGCGGTGTGTTTCAGCGTTCTTCGCGCGTGTAAGGAACCCTGGATCAGGGTTGTCCGGACCGGCCACTTTTCCGAGGTAGCTCCTTCAAGGCCGCCGACAGGTAGGCGCGAGTCTTTGCCGCGCTCAACGCGGACTGTTCGATCGCGTCCCATGTTTGACGGTAACGCGTTACCTGCTGCTCCTCCTCGAAGTAGAGGGCGCTGCCGACTCCGACTTCGACATAGACGACCGGTGGTCCGGGGTCGAGGTCCGCCTTATTGTCGAATTCCAGGATGATGAACGAGTTGACCTCCGTTCCGCGATAGATACCGACGTCGAACGGGACGAGTCGGATGCTGACGTTCGGGAGTTTGGACACCTGGGTGATGTGTCGCACCAGGCCGGGAGCAAGTTGGGAGTCACTCAGCGCGCGGTGGAGTACGCACTCGTCGAGTATCACGTCGAGCTTGGGCCGAGAGTCGGTGAGTACCGCTTGGCGGCTCATCCTGAGTTCGACGTGGCTTTCGATCTCATCGGCGGTGAGGTCGGGGCTGGTGCGAAGCAGGGCTCGGGCATAGTCCTCGGTTTGCAGCAGGCCAGGTATGCGAGCGCTCTGGAAAATAGAGAGTGTAGTGGTCTCCTTTTCGAGGGCTACGTAGGTGCTGAGCGGAACCCCCGACTGGGTATGACCGAGGGCGTGCCACCAGCCACGGGTCGATTCCGCCTCTGCGGCAAGTGTTTTCAGGTTCTCCCTGGTCTCTGCTGATGCGTCGTAGATCTCGCACAGCTTGTCGATATAGATCTGTTTGAGCTTGCACGGTTGCCCTTTGAGCATCTTCGTCACGGTTGTGTGGTGCAGATCGACCTGTTCGGCCACGTCCTTGATGTAGAGGCCCGACTGCTCGTGCAACTTGGACAGGATGCGTGCGACCTGGCGGCGAGGTACCGATGGGGCATTCGGTTGGGGTGGCATGGCGGGCTCCGTCTCTCTAACAGGGGAAACGAGGTCTCAAGAGTACTTCGTTTTGTTTTTTCGAAGCAGTCTTTTTCCGGATAGAGATTGTGGAACCTGGCGTCGAGGTGTGAGCTGGATCGTGCGCCCGCGAGTAGCTGGAGAGCTGGACCAGCCACCAGGCCAGGCGCAGGGCGCTCGGCATCCACTTTCCTGACAACTTCGGAGAACTCATGACACGTTCGCGGGCTATCGAGCCCTACCAGTTGGATGCGAGGCGCGAGTCTGTCCGGATGCGCTGCCGTACTTGCACACCCGGTGGCCGGGAGTGATCACGCGTGGGGGCATGGAATGTGTTGTCGAGCATCGTGACCGTTGTCGCCGGATGCGGTGTCGTGGTGCTGGTTGTCGGGTGCCTTTGGCCGGTCGATCGGCCGCGACGCTCGGTGTCCACCCGCAAGTCGGCCGGTGGGCAGGACCGGGCGACATGGCCGACGGCGTGGACGTGCGGGACACCCACGGAGCCGTTCACGCTCGCCGAAGCGCATTCATGGATGCGGGTACATCGTGAACACGACTGTGCGCGTAAGCGTGCCGCGTTCGAGGCGCTGGTGAACGCCGGTCGGATCGTGCCCGATTCCTTTCGGCGGCACCGGCTTTGGGAGGAGTTGTGAAGAACTCGATCGACAAGTATCTGCGGCAGGCGCATATCGAATCCGCGTCCGCGCGGATCAGCCGGATCGCGACCAGGGCCGCACGGGCGGGATATCTCCTGGTGCGCGGGCGGCCCGGTGGGCGCGAATGGGCACTGCTGGATGCCGGGGACGGGGAAGTCGTCTATTCGGCGGCGCGGTTGGAAGAGATCGAGGGGTGGCTCGATACCTGAGTTGTCACTTGATCGCTCGGGAGATGGTGCGTAGGCCGGTGGTGATGTGGTTGGCGGTGGGGGCTACGGAGGGGTTCAGTAGCCATTGGATGAGGAGGCCGTCTAGGAGGGTGAGGAGGACGGCGCCTACGTTGTCGTCGGGGTCCGCGTCGTCGGGGAGGAGCATGCCCGCGAGGGAGCGGCGGGCGTCCTGCTGTTTGGCGGAGACGCCGTCGCGGAGGTCGCCGGAATGCAGTGCCTGCGCGAGGCTTTCGACGTTGGCGGCCCAGAGGGCGCGGTCCTCGGTGAAGGTCACGGTCAGCCGGTGCAGGAACGACTCGAGCCGGTCGCGCGGGTGCGGGGCGTCGCTGTCGGCGAGGGTGTCGATGATCTGCTGCACCGCCTCGGTCGTGGACTCGACCATGGCCTGGCTCAGCAGGGCGTCCCGGCTGCCGAAGTGGTAGTTGATCGCGGCGAGATTGCTGCCGGAGGTGGCGACGATATCGCGCACCGTGGTCCGGGCATATCCGCGCTCGGCCAGGCACTGCTTGGCCGCGGACAGGAGATCGTCGCGTGTTCCCACGTCGGCCAGGGTAGCAGTCCCGCATACGGATGTTTCATACAAATGTTTGTGACAAATGTTTGAAACGCTTGTATGGTTCGGGTGGTGCTCCCAACCGATCCGAGAGGTGTCCGATGACCACCCAGCGCCCCCTGTCCCCCTTCGAATCGAGCTACTTCCGTGCCGACGCCCACTTCGGCTCGGTGCCGGTCGGCGGTATGCCGCTGTTCATCGGGTCGACCGTCGAGGGCGACCTCGACGCCGACGTGCTGCGTACGGTGTTGCGCGAGTTGGCCGTTCGTCATCCGCTGCTCGGCAGCGTGCAGGTCGACGACGGCGGTGTGCCCGTCCTGCGGCGGTCGGCCGATCCGCAGCCGCCGTTGGAGATCGTCGAGGGCGGCGAGATCGAATACGTCCGCCTGATCAACGAGCCGCAGGACTGGAGCGAGGGTCTGTTCCGCGGCCTGCTGCTGTGCGACGATGAGCAGAGCCGGCTCGTGCTGGTGATCCATCACGGAATCGCCGACGGCCGTTCGGCTTTCGCGATCCTGGACGAGATGTGGCGGCGCTACACCGCGCACGTCTCCGGCGCGCCCCTGCCGGTCGACGCGGACTCGGAAATACCCGAGGCCGTGGATGACTACATGGCAGCGCGGACCTCGCCCGCCGAGATCGAGGATCTTCTCGTGCGCATGCGCGGTCTGATGACGGAACCTCCGGTCACGTTGCCGCACACCGGATCCGGAGGCGCGCGAGGCTTCTTCGTCGCCGAGCGGATCGAATTCGACGAGGAGGAGACGGCGGCCCTCGTCGCGGTCGCGAAGGCGGCCGGAATTACGGTGAACAGCCTGCTGAGCGGTTGTGCCGTGGCCGCCGTGCGGGACCGGCTCGACGCGACCGGGCCGCTGCCGATGGTCTGTGGTTACGCTGCGGACCTGCGCTCTGCGTTCGATCCGCCGCTGCCCGATAGTACGGTGCTGAACTGCGCGTCCGGGTGGGGGACCGCGCTGCCGGTCGCCGAATCGGCGGATCCGATCGCCCTCGGCCGGATCATCGACACCGATGTGCGCGACGCTCAGGCTCGTCGCGATCCGGCGCGATTGATCCTGGCGGGCCGCCACATTCGCGATGCGGAGACCGCGGCGATGTTCGCCGCGCAGCCGAGTATCGCCCTGTCGAATGTGGGCCGCCTGCCGTCGCATCCCGTGCCCGCGGGAGTACGGGTCCTGCGCGACAACATCTTCGCGATGGGCCCGGGCATGCCGCCGAAGGCGACCGTGTGGACGCTCGACGGCCGGCTGACGATGCAGGTCGAATACGACACCGCCGAGCACAGCCGCGAACAGATGGGTGAGGTGCGGCGCGCGCTGTCGGAACTGTTGCGCCGCACCGTGACTCACATGGTGGCCGCGTCGATGACGAACCGGTAGCGCACGTCGCTCGCGACGACCCGGTCGTATGCCTCGTCGATGCGGTCGGCGGAGATGACCTCGATCTCGGCGCCGATGCCGTGCTCGGCGCAGAAGTTCAGCATCTCCTGGGTCTGCGGGATGCCGCCGATCATCGATCCGGCGAGCGAGCGGCGGAATCCGGCCAGGGTGAACGGTTTCACCTGGAGGGGATTGTCGGGAAGGCCCAGGATCACCAGGGTGCCGTCCAGGTTCAGCAGCTTCATGTAGCTGTCCATCGGCAGGTCGGCGGAGACGGTGTTCACGATCAGGTCGAACGTGCCGCGCAGGTCGCGGAAGGTCTGCTTGTCGGCCGTGGCGTAGTAGTGGTGGGCGCCGAAGCGGCGGCCGTCGTCCTGTTTGCTCAGCGACTGGCTGAGCACGGTCACCTCGGCGCCCATCGCCGCGGCGATCTTGACGCCGATGTGGCCGAGGCCGCCCATGCCGATGATCGCGACCTTCTTGCCCGGGCCGGCGTTCCAGTGCCGCAGGGGCGAGAACAGGGTGACGCCCGCGCACAGCAGCGGCGCGGCCACGTCGAGGCCGATGCCCTCCGGGATCGACAGGACGAAGTTCTCGGTCACCACCACCTGCGTCGAATAGCCACCGAAGGTGTGGCCACCGGGCTGGAACTCCTCGGGCACGCGCGTGTTGTAGGTCATGGTGGCGCCGCGGGTGCAGTACTGCTGCTCGCCCGCGAGGCAGGGCTCGCACTCGCCGCACGAGTCGACCATGCAGCCGACGCCGACGCGGTCGCCGACCTGGTGCTTGGTCACCGCGGAGCCGACCGCGGCGACGAGGCCCGCGATCTCGTGTCCGGGCACGCACGGGTAGGTGGTGCCGTGCCATTCGTCGCGGGCGGTGTGGATATCGGAATGACAGATACCGGCGTACTTGACGTCGATGAGGACGTCGTGGGGGCCGAGGTCGCGGCGCTCGATCGTGGTCTTGGTGAAGGGGCCCTCGGGGGCCGAGACGGAGTAAGCGGCAGCGGTCGTCATGCGTTCATGCCTACTCCCGCATAGTTCGCATCGCAAACGGCCCGGCCGCGGGGCCCGAACTCGCCGGTCTGATTTGCCCGAGATGCGCCAGCGGATGGCACATGCTGATCGACGTGGCGATTCTGATTTCGCTGATCTCGCTGTGCTCGACTCTGGTCGGCGGACTCGTCGCGGCCCGCATCGGCGAGCGCAAGCGCATCGTGCTCGGCCTGGCCGCGGGCGTGATGCTCGGCGTCGTGGCATTCGACCTGATACCGGACGCCCTCGAGGAGTCGCACTCCACGGTGGCCGGGGTGCCGGGGGCGCTGGTCGCGGCCGTTGTGGGATTCTTCACCGTCCACATCATGGAGCAGGCGACCGCCATCCACGTCGGTCACGAGAGCGAATTCGGCAGTCACACCCACGATTTCCAGTCGGTCGGGATCATCGCCGCGTGCGGGCTGATCTTCCACAGCATGCTCGACGGGCTGAGTATCGGCGTGGGCTTCCAGGCGGGGACGGCACTGGGCATCTCGGTGGCGATCGCGGTGATCTCCCACGACTTCGCCGACGGGTTCAACGCCTTCACCATCCCGACCCTGTACGGCAACGCACACCGGCGGGCGCTGGTGTTGCTGTGGCTCGACGCGCTGGCCCCGGTGGTCGGCGCGGTGATCGGCACCCTGATCCACGTGCCGTCGAATCTGGCCGGGCTGTACCTGGGGTATTTCGCGGGGTTCCTGCTGTATCTGGCGACCGGGGACATCCTGCCGGAGGCACACGCCGGACGGCCGTCGCGGCTGGTCCTGCTGTGCACGGTCGCGGGTACCGCGTTCATGTTCGTGGTGGCGGCCCTGAATCATTGATCCCGTTGTGGCCGCGACCAGGCGGGATGTATGGCCGGTACACAGGTGTTACAGGAACTGGCGCGCTCGGCGCGCCGTGCTGCTACATATAGAAACACAATCGCCGGAGCCTGCGAGGCGTGTACGAGGCGGGAGTGGCCATGTACGAGGATCGGCGGTACGACGACACCCGGGCGGGCGACCGGCCCGGACGGGGCGGGCGGACGCTGGTGGTGCTGGTGTCCGTCGTGGTGGCCGTGGTCGCCCTGTTCGGCTTCCGTGGCGGGCTGCCGCACTGGGCCGTCGGGGAACCCACCGCGACGCTGCTCGGCCCGCCGCTGCCGCCGATGGATCCGGCCGCGGTCGCGAGCACGATCGAGCCGCATCTGGCGAATGTCAATGTGGCGCTGCGGCCGGCGGGGACGAGCGCGGCGGGTTCGGGCATCGTGCTCACCGCCGACGGTGAGGTGCTGACCAGCCATCACGTGGTCAAGGGCGCGGATTCCATCACGGTGGGCGATATCGGGACCGGCGGACAGTACTCCGCGACCGTGCTCGGCTACGACTCCGACGCCGATATCGCGCTGCTGGCGCTGTCGCGGGCCGGTGGGTTGCCGGTGGCCCGCATCGGCAGTTCGGGTGCGCTGCGGATCGGTGACGAGGTGCTGGCCGTCGGCAATGCCGGGGGCACCGGTTCGCCGACCGCGACGCCGGGGACCGTGACCGGGCTGGACTCCTCGATCGTGGCCCGCAATTCCGCGGACTATTCGCGTAAGGAGCTGACCGGGATGGTGGAGATCGCGGCGCCCGTGACCTCCGGGCAGTCCGGCGGCGCGCTGGCCGACCGCTACGGCGCGGTGGTCGGCGTGATCACCGCCGCGACCGGGGATGTGTCCAAGGCGGCGGGGCGGGCCAGCGGGTACGCCGTGCCGATCGATCGGGCGATGGGTGTCGTGCGCCAGATCCGCTCGGGGACCGCGACCGAGACCGTGCACGTCGGGCCCACCGCGACGCTGGGCGTGATCACGCAGGACGCCAAACCCTCCGGCGCGCGCATCGAATCCGCGCTCTACGGCACGCCGGCCTACGCGGCGGGGTTGTCCGAGGGCGAGGTGATCACCGGGATCGACGGGCGCGAGATCGGTTCCGTGCGTGCGCTGAAGGCCGCGCTCAACCTGCGCAAACCCAACGACTCCGTCCACCTGGACGTACTCGACGCGGACGGGTCCCAGCGCTCGGTCGTCGTGGTGCTGGCGCCGGGGCCGCCGAACTGAGCGACCGGCTCAGACCAGCGACATCCAGTAGTCCTGGAACTTCAGGAACACCAGCACCAGGACGACGGCGTAGTAGACGACCACGACCGTCCAGCGCCACTCCGCGACGATGCGCAGCGGGCCGCGCGCGCCGCCCCAGAGTTGTTCGGTGACCACGGCCAGCAGGATCGGGGTGATCGCCCACACCACCATGCAGTACGGGCACAGCGCGTTGATCCGGTACAGGCTCTGGAAGATCAGCCAGCCGATGAAGACCATGCCGAGCGCCAGGCCCAGCCACAGGCCGCCCCAGATCCAGCGCGGCATGGTCACATTCGCCACGGCGAGGACGGCCAGCGTGACCAGCACCGAGAACCCGACCACGCCGATCAGCGGGTTGGGGAATCCGAATACCGAAGCCTGGTCGGTCGCCATCACCGAACCGCACGACAGGATCGGATTGATGCTGCACGAGGGCCGGTAGCTGGGATCCATGAACAGCTTGAACCGCTCGACGGTCAGCGTGACCGCGGCGATCCAGCCCGCGAGCCCGCCGATCAGCAGGATCCACGCGGAACGTGTGGTCACTTCGCGGCCGCCGCCTCGATGGTCTGCCGCAGGCCGTCGGGCTGCATGAGTTCCTGCTGGGTCTTGATCTGGGTGCCGTTCACGAAGACCGACGGGGTGGACTGAATGCCCTCGCCCAGCACGTCCTTGGTCGTCTTCTGGACGAACTTGTCGTACTTGTCGCTGGTGATGCACTCCGCGGTCTTGGGATCGGTGTAGCCGGCGGCCTGGGCGATCTGCACGATCTGGTCGTCGGTGAGGCCGGTGCCGTTCTCCGGGGGCTGCTGCTGGTACATGGTGGTCAGCCACGGCAGGAACTTCGACGGGTCGGCCTCGGCCACGCAGTAGGCCGCGTTGGCGCCGCGCGAGGAGTAGCGGGTGCCGGACGACATCTTGTCCAGGAAGGCGATGATGTTGTACTCGACCGCGGCCTTGCCGGACTTGACCTCGTCCTCGAGGACCTTGCCGTTGGACTGCTCGAACATCTGGCAGGCCGGGCACTGGAGGTCGGCGACCACGCGGACGGTGACCTTGGCGTCCGGCTTGCCGATGCGGATGGCGCCCTTGTCGGTGAGCGAGCCGGGGGTCGCGGCCGGGTCCGCCGAATTGGCGGCCACCGACGGCGTGGGGCCCGGGTCGTTCTTTTTGTTGTTCTTCACCGCGACGCTGATGCCGATGGCGGCGATGAGCGCGACCAGCACGGCCCCGACACCCACCTGAATCATGATGGTGCGGGTGCGATCGCCGCCCTGCACCGAGGCCAGGGGGTTCTTACCTCGCTGATTCTTGCTCACCTTCGAGTCGCCTTCCTGTGAATTCGTGCGGACAGCCGTCCGGTGCCGTCTGCGATGGTACGGGTCCGCCGCGGGGCGGGCGCGGTGCCGCTGCCCGCTCCGGATCACATGATTGCGGGTGGACCTGAGAAACCCTCGAGATTCCGGCCAAAAGCGTGCCGGAAAAGGGAGACGGCGCGGCGTGCCGGAATCCGTTAGGAGGCGGCGAGCCTCTTCTTCTGCTCCTCGATGTCGAACAGCGGCCCCGGCCAGTCCAGCTTCAGCTTGTCCAGGGCGTCGATGAGCAGTTCGGTGACCGCGAGGCGGGCGTACCACTTGCGGTCGGCGGGCAGGACGTACCAGGGGGCGTAGTCGGTCGAGGTGCGGTCCAGGACGGCCTGGTATGCCGCCTGGTAGGCGGGCCAGTAGGCGCGTTCGTCGATATCGCCGGGGTTGAACTTCCAGTATTTGTCGGGGCGGTCGAGCCGCTCGGCCAGCCGCTTCTTCTGCTCGTCCAGCGAGACGAACATGGCGACCTTGATCAGCGTGGTGCCGGAGTCGACGATCTTGCGCTCGAATTTGTTGATCTCGTCGTAGCGCTTTTCCCAGACCTCCGGCGGGACCATGTCGTGCACGCGGACCACCAGCACGTCCTCGTAGTGCGAGCGGTCGAACACCCCGAGCTGCCCGCCGGTGGGCAGCCTGCGGCGGATCCGCCACAGATAGTGGTGGCGCTTCTCCTCGGCGGTGGGCACGCCGAAGGCGGCGTGGTCGACGCCCTGCGGATCCACCGAACCGATGACGTGCCGGACGATGCCACCCTTGCCCGCGGTATCCATGCCCTGCAGGACCAGCAGCACGTTGCGCGGATCGCCGGAGCGGCCGTTGGCGAACAGCTTCTCCTGGAGATCCGACAGCACCTGGCCCCGCTCGGCCAGCAACTGCTCGCCGGACTTCTTGTTGCCCTTGAAGCCCGGTGTCGCGGAGGTGTCGATCGCGGAGAGATCGACCCCGTCGGCGCGCAGGGCCTTGGTGACCTGCTTGGACCAGGGAGACTTAGCCATAACAGTGCAGTGTGCCACCCGCTCTAGCGCAAACCCGCCAACTTCATCAGCTGGGCGGCGAAGTCGTTGTCGGAGACGGGCGTCAGCACCAGATCGGCCGCGGTCGTCAGCAGATAGCGGCCGTCGCCGCTGAAATCGAGCCAGGTGCGGTGGCGCGTGGGCGGCGACATCGGGTTCTCGGGGGCGACGGTGACGGTGATGAAGCCGCGCGCGTCGACGGGTTCGCGCAGCTTGTGCCGGAAGCGGGTGGGGCCGGGGCGGCCGTTGTCCGGGAACGGCGGCGGATCGTCCGGGGCGAGGACCGCGTCCTGCGGTTCGCGCATGACCGACTGTTTGCCCGGCGGGGCCGAGCCGATCACCTCGACCAGTTTGCCGCCCACGGCGCGGGTGTGGCAGACCGTCACGGTGACGGTGTCGGAGCGGGCGACGAGGATGCCGGCGTGGTGGTGCACGACCGCGGCGAAGGCGAGGATTCGCTCGTCGGGCGCTCGCTCGCCGGTCACGGTGATGGTGGTGGCGTCGGTCCGCGCGCACAGCATGAGCGCGGCGGTCAGGTCCGGGTCGGTGTTGCGGGCGTACCGATGCCGCAAACCCAGTGCGGCGTACTCGGATTCGGTGCGCGCGGTGGCCGCGGGCATCATGTTTACGGGGTAAGGGCGGCGATCCAAACCTGTCTCGGTAGCCCAGACGTGCGTGAACTCGTCAGGGGTCAGCACCCACTTCACTACCGACGCCCCCCGCCCGAGCCGGGTCCCCGTGGCGCCGGTGTGAATCGGGGAACCCGGTCCCCGGATGCGGGCAGGGTCGGGTTGTAGACGTAGGTCATGACGTCGCGGGCGTCGGCCAGGGCCGCGGCGGCGGCCACCTCGTACTCCATGCGGCGGCGGCCGCCGTGCACCGCCTCGGAGGCGGGGTCCTCGAGTGGCTGGTAGGGCGGTGGCGGCGGCGGGATGGCGTCCCGGATCACCTGGGCCGCTTCGGCATCGGCCTCCAGCAGCCGGTGCAGCGCGGCGCAGACCTCCGAGACCGCGCTGCCGCGCGCGGCGAATTCGCGGGTGGCCTCGAGCGCCGCGTCCCGCGCCTGCCCGCCCCAGCGGCCGAATTCGGCGTTCGTGCTGTCGGCGAAGGTGCGGAAGGCCTCGCCGACCAGATCGGCGCCGCGGCGCCAGGCGTCGGCCGATTGCCCGAGCGCGCCGGGATCGAGCGCCTCGTGCACCAGATCCCAGAGTTCCTGGTGGGTGTGCGCGCCGAACACCTCCCGGTCCGGGACGTAGGGCGGGTCGGTCTCGCCGTCGGTCGGCGGGTGTGGCGGGGTGGGGGTTAGGTCGGGGTCGTCGGATGTCACCGAGCCTCCAACCGGGCCGCGGCCAGTTCCAGCGCGGCGCGGTTGGCCGCCTCCGCTTCGGCGAAGTGTTTGCCCGCGGCCAGATAGGCGGCCTTGAACAGCAGGGCCGTCTCCTGGAAGGAGAGCACGGTGTCGACGAATTCGCGGCCCTTGTCACCGAAGCCGCGAGCGAGCCCGCAGCCGGAGGGCAGCTCGGGGAAGCCGGTGACTGCGGTCAGCAGATGGTCGGCGCGGCGGACGCGTTGCAGATCCTCGACGAGGCGGTCGCAGGCGGCGGCGAGATTGCGCGCCACATCCTCGGCGATCTCGAAGACCGCGCCGCCGGAACCCGTTGCCGCGGCATAGAGTTCGCGGGCGGTCTGCTGCCCGGTGTCCGGTGTGCCCACCCGGCGCTCCCCCTTCCACTCGCCGCACCCACCTGTCCCGTTCGGGACACTACCGGAGGGTGCGCCGCGCCGACGCCGAACGACGTTGTGACGCGGCACACGAAACCCCGGGCATCTTTGTGAAAATCGTTGCGGGATGCGGACTTCCGGCCCGCCAGGGCGTCAGGCCCGGTCCACCTCGATCGTCATACCGGCCGCGCGCAGCCGGTCGGTGAGCGGGTCGGCCATGGCCGCGGCCGGGGTGAGGATGCCCGCGGCTTCGGGCAGGTCGTCGAAGGCCAGGCACAGGCCGGACTCGCCCAGCAGGACCGCGGTGGCCTGGTATCCGGGATCGCCCTCCCCGGCGAAGGTGCACACGTACTTCGCGCCGGAGGTGGTGTGCGCGAAGGTCTTCATTGTGAACCAGCCGTTGCGCCGGGCCTCCTCGCTGGGGCCGGTGCCCGGCTTCGGCAGCACGCGGTCGAGCAGCTTGCGGCCCGCGGTCACCCGCGACAGCACCGCCCCGGTGGCCAGACCCGCCACGATGCCACCGGCGATACCCGCGGCGACCAGCGGTGCGGCTGGCGACTTTCCGGCGCTCATCACCTCGCGGTAGCGGAAGTTCTTGCCGTAGACCCAGCCCAGCAGGCCGTTGCTGCGCCGCACGATCTTGGTGTTGTGCGCGGCCATGACGAAGGTGGCGACCCAGCCGTCGAGGCTCGGGTCGATGCTGGACGCGCGGGCCAGGGCCTGGTCGGACTGCCGCCCGACATCCGGGTCCATGGCCTTGTCGGGGCTCAGCGAATAGGGATGCGCGAGAACCGAACCCTTGGTCCGGTCGGCGGCGATCGCCTCCATCATCGCGCGGCCCGAGTCGATGGTGCCGCCGCTGGCGCCGCCCTTGAGCCAGGCGACCAGCGTGGTGTCGGTGAGTTCGCCGGTGTTGTCCTCGACCGAGCGCCGGTACAGCCGGTACACGCTCAGATCGGACGGAATCGAGTCGTAGCCACAGGAATTCACGATCTTCGCGCCGCTGGCCACCGCCTGGTCGTGGAAGCGGTCCATGCATTCGCGGATGAACAGCGGCTCGCCGGTGAGGTCGGCGTAGTGGGTGCCGGCCTGCGCGCACGCCTGGGCGAGCGGCAGGCCGTAGCGCAGGTACGGGCCGACGGTGGTGACGACGACCTCGGTCCGCGCGGCGAGCCCGTCCAGTGCGCACTGATCCAGCGAATCCGCCACCAGCAGCGGCCATTCCGCCGCGGCCGCGCCGAGCCCGTCCCGGACCTTCGTGAGCTTCTCCGGTGAGCGGCCCGCCAGCGCGATGCGCGCCCCGGCGGGCGCGTGGTCCGCCAGATACTGCGCGGTCAGCTTGCCGACGAAGCCGGTCGCGCCGAACAGCACGAGGTCGAATTCCCTGTCTGCCATGAATGTCCCATCATCTGCTGTTCCAACTACGCTTTGCGGCGGCGTTTGGCCGTGCCCGCCTTCTTGCTCCCGGAGGAGATCTTCGCCGTGAGGTCCGGGCGCTGTCCCAGCCAGGCGTGGTGCGCCTTGCCGAGTTCGGTGACCGGGGGATCTCCGTAGAGCCATTCGCGGGCGATGCGATGCCAGTTCGCGGTGGCCTCCAGCTGGCCGAGGACACCGAAGGTGAGGAAGTCCGCGCGCCGGGAGAACAGGTGCTCGGGCGGCAGATTCTGCTGCTTCATCCCCGCGTACTCGCCGGCCCGCGGGTCGACGGCCAGGATGAACGCGCCGCTGGCCAGTTCGGGGGTGATGGTCAGCTCCTCGTCCAGCACCGCCCACTCGCAGGCGGCGAGCACGTACTCCAGGCATTCCTCGGGCGTGACCTCGTCGGGCGCGTCGATCACGCCGCGGTCGATCATGATGTGCCAGAGGTCCTCCGCGCGGTCCTCGGCCGCGGCCCGGATGCCGGCGATCTCGGCCTGGACGTGCTTGGGGTCCATCCGGTTGAACAGCCCGAAGTCCAGGAACGCCACCCGGCCGTCCTCGCCGAGCAGCAGATTGCCCGGATGCGGGTCGCCGCAGAACTCGTTGAAGGTGAACAGCGATCCGACGTAGAAGCGGTAGATGATCTCGCCGACCCGATTGCGTTCCGCGGCGGGCAGCGCGCGGATCTCCTCGAAGCCGCGGCCCGGGAAGTACTCGCTGACCAGCACGCGGGTGCTCGACAGCTCCGGCATGGTCGGCGGCACGAAGATGAACGGGTGGTCGGCGTACAGGTCGGCGATCTGACGCTGGGTATTCGCCTCGGCGACGTAGTCGAGTTCGCTCTCGAGGTTCAGGCGCAGCTCGTCGAGGACCGCCGGCGTCACCCACGGCATGGCCGTCTGCAGGACGCGGCGGAACATGGCCAGGTTCTTCAGATCCGCGCGCACGGCCACGTCGATGCCCGGGTACTGGACCTTCACCGCGACCTGGCGGCCGTCGTGCAGCAGCGCGCGATACACCTGGCCGATGGACGCCGCGGCGATCGGTTCCGGTTCGAATTCGGCGAAGACCTCGTGCAGGGGACGGCCGAAGTCCTCCTCGATCACCGCGCGCATGGTGTCGAACGAGACGTTGGGCGCGCTGTCGCGCAGCACCGCCAGCCTGCGCTGGAACCGTTCGCGATGTTCGGGCGGCACCAGATCCAGATCCAGGACCGACAGCATCTGGCCGAGCTTCATCGCGACGCCCTTCATGGTGCCCAGCACCATGACCATCTGCTCGGTCGCGCGGAGCATCGACTCCTCGGCCATCCGCGCCCGGACGGCCTCCGAGCGCCCGCGCATGGACCGACGGGTGCGCTGCGCGCGAATGACGTTGCCGGCGACGGCCACGCCCAGCTTCGTTCCCCGGGCGAACCGGGACGTCGGCAGCTCTTTCGCCATTGAACCTCCGTTGGTGCCGACGACGGCGGAGTGAACACCCGCTCCCTGCCGATCATCAGACTAGCCAACGCACGGGCCTCCGGCCCAGGGGTGGATCGCGGTTCGGCCTCACTGTCCGGGACAGTGCGGAGGGTAGCGGCTGGTGGCTACTACTGGGGGAGCTGGTGGGGGCTGGAGTTGAACTTCTCCGGGGAGCCGCCGGCGCGGACCATGCCCTCGATGGCGCTCCACGCCATCATCGTCATGTGGTCGAGCATCTTGTCGGCGGACATGGTGCGGTTGGTGATCCACCAGTCGGTGGCCAGCTGGACGCCGCCGACCAGCACGTATGCGTAGAGTTCGATGCCCTCGGTCTCGACCTGGCGGTCGAACGCCTTGTCCCGCAGCACCGCGGTCACCACGTCGGCGAACAGCTTCTCGAAGTCGGCGAGCGTGGACTTGTCGGTGGTGGAGCCGTTGCCCATGATGAAGCGGTACACGTCGGTATCGGCGTCGACGGTGTGCACGTAGGCGGCGAGGGTGTTGCGCACCAGCTCGTACTCGTCGAGGTCGTCGCTGATGGCCTCGTAGATGCGCGGCATGAGCGTGGTCTCGACGAAGCGCTCCATGGTGGCGCGGGTGAGGTCGCTCTTATCCGAGAAGTAGCGGTAGAGAACGGTTTTGGAGACGCCGATCTCGGCCGCGATCTCGTCCATGCCGACATCGCCGCCGCGGTTGCGGATCGCGGCGAGGGTGCCGTCGACCAGTTCCTCGCGGCGGTCGATCTTGTGCTGGTGCCAGCGCTTCTTGCGGCCGTCCACCCGCCCCGGGCGTGCCGGAGCCGCTTTGGTGGCTCGCTTGCCTACCTCGACGAGTTCTTCGGTGGACAGGATGCACTCCTTGCTGGGAGGGGCGGGGCGACTCCAGCTTAAGTCCTCGCGAACGACCGTGTTCCGTCTTCGGTTACGACGCGGTGTCGGGCTGCGGAGTAGTAGGGGGTGGGCGGGTCCTACCGGGCGGGTCGATCACTACGACCAGAATGGGAAATATGGAGCGATCTGCCAGCAGTGCATCCATCGCCGGCACGGATTCGGAGACCGCCGCCGAATCCGCTGCCGGAGTGGGAAACAACACAGGCGGGCCACCGGTTCGGCGCGCGCCGTCGCCGTCGCCCGGGCCCTCGTCGTTCGCCGATCTGATGGACGAGTCCGGTAAGCGGCGCGACCTGCGCAAGATGAAGTTCGTCGCGACCGGATTCCTGGCCGCGGCCACGGTGGTCTACGTGTTCTGCGTCTGGCTGGGTTCGCGCGGCGCGGGCGGTGACTGGGTCGGCTATGTGCGGGCGGCGTCCGAGGCCGGCATGGTCGGCGCGCTGGCGGACTGGTTCGCGGTGACGGCGCTGTTCCGGCATCCGCTCGGCCTGCCGATCCCGCACACCGCGATCATCCGCAAGAAGAAGGACCAGCTCGGCGAGAGTCTCGGCGATTTCGTGCGGGCGAATTTCCTGTCGCCGGAAACCGTGGCGACCAAGGTGAATTCGGCGCAGTTCTCGCTGCGGCTGGGGCGCTGGATGGCCGATTCGCAGCACGCGGCGCGGGTCTCGGAGGAGTCGTCGACGATCCTGCGGGCGGTGATCGGCGCGCTGCGCGACGAGGACGTCGAGCAGGTGATCGATAACACCATCGTCAAACGCATCGCCGAACCGCAGTGGGGCCCGCCGATCGGGCGGGTGCTCTCGGAGCTGCTGGCCGAGAACCGGCAGGCGCCGCTGCTGGACATGCTCGCCGAGCGGGCGCACCAGTGGGCGCTGGGCAGTCAGGAGACCCTGGACCGGATCGTCATGCGCGACGCGCCGTCGTGGGCGCCGAAATTCGTCAACGTCCTGTTGTCCGAGCGTATTTACCGGGAATTGGTGGAATTCACCTGGAAAATTCGTTCGCAGCCGGACCACGACGTGCGGCTGGCGGTCAATCGCTTCCTCGAGGATTTCGCGCACGACCTGCAGTACGACGATGCCATGATCGCCAAGGCCGAGCGGGTGAAGGCGGAGATCATGGGCCGCGAGGAGATCACCGGAATGGCGCGGGCGACGTGGCGCGCCGCCAAACGGATGATCTTGGAATCGGCGGACGACCCGAACAGCACGCTGCGCCGCAAGATCACCGAGAACGTCCAGCAATTGGGTCAGCGGCTCGTCGACGAACCGGAGCTGCGCGAGAAGGTGGATTCCTGGGTCGAGCGCGGCGTGCGCTATCTGGTGATCAACTACGGGGCCGAGATCGCCACCCTGATCAGCGATACCGTTGCCCGGTGGGATGCCGACGAGGCAAGTCGCAAGATCGAATTGCAGGCCGGTCGCGATCTGCAATTCATCCGCATCAACGGAACGGTGGTGGGATCGCTGGCAGGGCTGGCGATCTACGCCATTTCACACGCGCTGTTCCCGGGGTGGTCGGCGTAGCCGCTCAGTGTTTGCCCGACCAGTGCTAGCAAGGGTGCTTGCAAGAGTTAGCACCCTGTTTTAGAATCGACCGTACAACCGCCGGAAGGTGAGTGATGGCACAGGAGCCCGAGGTTTCCGACCAGAACACCGGGGAATCCGCAGAGACAACTGCGGCCGGAGAGAAGGTGGGCCGCGTAGCCAACGCGGCGCACGACATCGGAAGCTTCATCCGGGCGCAGCGAGAGGCCGCGCAGGTCTCGCTGCGTCAGCTCGCCCAGCTGGCGGGGGTGAGCAATCCGTATCTCAGCCAGATCGAGCGCGGATTGCGTAACCCGTCCGCCGAGGTGCTCGCGCAGATCGCGAAGGGTCTGCGGGTCTCCTCGGAGGTCTTGTACATGCGGGCCGGCTTCCTCGAACAGAGGCCGCCGAGCCCCGTCCGGGATGCACTGCTGGCCGATACGGAGATCACCGAGCGGCAGAAGCAGGTGCTGCTGGACATCTACGAATCGTTCCGCCGGGAGAACGCGGGGAACGACATCGGAGGGGACGCCGGGGAAACCCAGGGGGGCGTTCCCGGGGGGAACTGGGACAACGAGGTTCCGCATCACGCCACCGATGGCAGTACTACCGAAGTTCCGCCACGCCAGGAGAACGAAACACCATGACCGAAACTCATGCTCCCACAGCCACAGTGAAGCCCCTCTACGCCACCGTCGGCGCCGGTGACGCGCTCTACGCCGCCGTCAACGACCTCGTCGGCAAGGTGCGCGAGCGTGCCGCTACCGCCGACGTCACCGGCCGGGTGGAGGAGGCGCGCGAGCGCATCTCCAACCTGCCGGCCGACGCCCAGGAGCAGTTCGAGACGCTGCGCCAGCGGCTGACCGGCCTGCCCTCGGAGCTGCCGGACGACATCGCCGAGCTGCGCGAGCGGTTCACCCCCGAGGAACTGCGCAAGGTGGTCGACCAGTACTACCACCAGCTGCTGGATCTGTACTCCGATCTCGCGGTGCGCGGCGAGGAGGCCGTCGACCGGCTGCGTTCGGAGAACACCGGTTTCGACGAGCAGTTCGGCAAGGTCGAGGGCCTCTACAACGATGTCGTCACCCGCGCCGAGGATGTGCTGGGCAAGGTGAGCGGGCAGGCCCGCGGTCTGCTGGGCCAGAAGGTGACCGAGGAGTCCGAGGCGGGCGAGCCGGTCGTCGACGCCGAGGTCGTCGACGTGACCTCCGAGCCCACGCCGGCTCCGGTCAAGAAGGCTCCCGCGAAGAAGGCGCCGGCCGCCAAGAAGGCCGCCCCGGCGAAGAAGGCCACCACCGCCAAGAAGTAGGCGTTACCCCTGCTCGATGCGTCCCCGCACACCCTGGTGTGCGGGGACGTTCCCTTTATCATGGGGGGTGTGTATTCCGTGACTAGTGCAATCCTGCTGGTGCTGTGGCTCGCCGCACTGGGCGCGACCATCTTTGCGCTGGTTCACGCCGTGCGGCAGCGGCCGGACGCGTTCACCGCCGTCGACAAGCTGACCAAGCCGATCTGGGTGGGGATCCTGGTGGCCGCGCTGGCCTTCCTGCTCCTGGCCAGGACGCCGGTCGGCCTGCTCGGCATCATCGCGGTCGTCGCCACCGGCGTCTATCTGGCCGATGTGCGTCCCAAGGTGGACGAGGTGCAGCGCGGTCCGCGCTGGTAGGCCGCCGCACCGACCGCTTGCACTGGCAAGCGCCCACTCCTTCGGGTTACTGTAGCTAGGAGTAACACACAAAGGAGTGTCCGATGCGGGCAACGTTGCCTCTGACGCAGATCGCGGACCGGGTCCGGGCTCTGCTGCGCGACCACCGCGCCGCCCTCCGCGCCCGGGTCTACGACACCCCGGCGCTGAACGCCCCGGCCGGTCCGTGTGAGGTCCTGCCGGTGACCACCGCCGACGGCGCCCGCCTCCGGGTCCACGCCTACGGTCCGGCCGACGGTGACGTGATCGTGCTGGTGCACGGCTGGTCCTGCTGCATCGAGTACTGGAATCCGCAGATCAACGCCTTCGCCGGCGAATATCGCGTGATCGCCTACGACCAGCGCGCGCACGGCGGGAGCGAGCCCGGCACCGCCCCGCTCACGCCCGACACGCTGGCCGACGACCTGGAATCCGTGCTGTCCGCGACGTTGCGGCCCGGACAGCGGGCGGTGCTGGTCGGGCACAGCATGGGCGGGATGACCATTCAGGCCTGGGCGGGCCGGTATCCGGAGCGGGTCGAGCAGCGCGCGTCCGCGGTGCTGCTGACCAATACCGCGCCCGGCGACCTGATCGCCGCGACCACCGTCCTGCCGTTCTGCAATCGCGGGTCGGTGTCGCTGCCGTTCGCGGTGGGCCGCCGCCTGCTCGGCACCCCGCTGCTGCTGCCGCCGATCGAGCCCATGAAGTGGATCATCCGCCGGCAGGTGATGAGCCTGACGTGCACCGGCGAGATCGCCGCGTTCTCGCAGGCGATCCTGCGGTCGTGCCCGGCGCGGGTCCGCGCGCGCTTCGGCCTGCTCCTGGCCGACCTCGCCCTCGGCCGCTCCGCGGCGAATCTCACCGTCCCCACCACGATCCTCGCGGGCGAATTCGACGATATGACCCCCGTCGTCCACGCCGAGCGGATCGCGGACATGCTCCGCTCCGCGGGCAGCCTGGCGCGATTCGAGATCCTGCCCACCGGCCACCTGGGCAATGTGGAGGCCTACGAGGCCTTCAACGAGGAGTTGCGCCGGGTGCTGACCGAGACCTACACGGTGCGGGAGGCGAGCGCGTAGCGCCGCACAGGTATCTGCGTCCCGCTGTGAGGGGATCGTGCGCAATTCGTTATTCCTCAGGGCGCTATCGCGGAAGCCTGTCCGGCCGATATGTGTTGTAGGTAACAGCGTTTCATCGGCTCGTTCGGTTGTGAATGTGGTTGCGGGGAATGGGTATTCGATGAAGGCGGGATGCAGGCAGCGGGGGAGTCACCGAGTGGGAAAACCCTCTGCTTGCACTAGCAAGCACTGCTGCTAGCGCGGTAGTGTGCGAGAGGACACAAAGGAGTGCTCATGCTGGTGAAGCTGCCCCGGACGGTGACCGACCTGCGAAGCGGCGCCGACGCGCTGACCGCCGGATATCGCGCGCGACTGCGCGGCCGCACCTACGCCACCGCGTCGTTCAATACCGCCCCCTCGCCCGAGATCGTCCCCGTCACCACCGCCGACGGCGCCCGGCTGCGGGTGCATGCCTACGGCCCCGCCGAGGGCGAGGTGATCGTGCTGATCCACGGCTGGTCGTGCTGCCTCGAATACTGGAATCCGCAGATCAACGCCTTCTCCGGCGAGTACCGCGTGGTCGCCTTCGACCAGCGCGGGCACGGTGAGAGCACGAGCGGTACGCGGCCCTTCGGCTCGGAGCAACTGGCCGACGACCTCAACGACGTGCTGGACGCGGTGCTGCGGCCCGGGCAGCGCGCGGTGCTGGTCGGGCACAGCATGGGCGGGATGACCATCCAGGCCTGGGCGCGGCACTATCGCGAGCAGGTCGCCGAGCGGGCCTCGGCGGTGGTGCTGGCGACTACCGCGGCGCGCCGGATTCCGGCCCGCGCCAAGCTCATTCCGCTGGTCAGCGATGTCGTGGGCACACCGGTCTGGGCGGCACAGGCGCTGTTCGGGACCCCGGTGCCGCTGCCCGGTTCGGCCGCGGCGCGCACGGTGTTCAAGTCGCGCATCATGAACCGGAGCTCCGATGCCGACCAGATCGCGTTCGGCCTGGCCATCGTGCGGTCGTGCCGCCCGGCGGTGCGCGCCGCCGTCGCCCGCGACCTCGCCACGCTCGACCTGGGCGCTGCCGCCGCCGATATCAGCGTCCCCACCAGCGTGATCGCCGGCCGGTTCGACAAGCTGCTGCCCGAGGTGCACTCGCGCGAGATCGCCGACATCCTCGCCGAGACCGGCGTTCTGGACCGCTACACCGTCCTGCCGACCGGCCATCTCCCGAATATCGAAGCGCCCGAGGAGTTCGACGCGGAGTTGCTCCGCATGATCCAGGTCGGCCGGGGTATTCGCGCTGTCGCCAGCTGAGGTCGCAGGGGTCAGTTGAAGACGACCGTGCGGCGGCCGTGGACGAGGACGCGGCCTTCCAGGTGCCAGCGCAGGCCGCGGGCGAGGACGACGCGTTCGATGTCGCGGCCCTGGCGGACCATGTCGCGCACGGTGTCGGAGTGGTCGACGCGGATGACGTCCTGTTCGATGATCGGCCCGGCGTCCAGCTCCGCGGTCACGTAGTGGCAGGTTGCGCCGATCAGCTTCACGCCGCGGGCGAAGGCCTGGTGGTAGGGGCGGGCGCCGACGAACGACGGCAGGAAGCTGTGGTGGATGTTGATCGCCCGCCCGGTCCAGTGCGCGCACAGCTCGGCGGGCAGCACCTGCATGAACCGCGCCAGCACCACGGCCTCCGGATCGTGCGCGTCCACCAGCTCGCGGACCTGCTCGAACGCGGGGCCACGCGCGGCGGGATCCTTCGGGAACGGCACGTGATGGAACGTCACCCCGTGCGCCCGCGTGATCTCCGCCAGATCCGGGTGGTTGCCGATGACCGCCTCGATCGTCGCGGGCAACTCGCCGCTGGCCGCGCGGCCCAGCAGATCGTGCAGGCAGTGGCCGTCCTTGCTCACCAGCAGCACGGCGCGCCGCCGCGCTGCGGAATCCAGCAGCTGCCATTCGGTCTCCGGGCCCAGCTCGGCGGCCACCGCCGAGAACCGGTCGCGCAACTCGTCCAGCCCGAACGGCACCGTCGACGCCCGCACCGCCTGCCGGGTGAAGAA
>NZ_BAGL01000084.1 GCF_000308875.1 Nocardia transvalensis NBRC 15921 | reverse complement strand
GGGCGCCAGCCAGGACCAGTGCCCGTGGTCATCGATGCCGCCGGGCAGGCGCTGATCACGCCCACGGACAGTCAGCTGGCCGGCAGCGTCGGCCTCAGCACCGATCCGACCGGCGACTTCTACGACCTGATCGTGGTCGGCGGCGGCCCGGCCGGTCTGGGCGCGGCGGTGTACGGCGCGTCGGAGGGGCTGCGCACGGTTCTCGTCGAGCGCACCGCGACCGGCGGTCAGGCGGGCCAGAGTTCGCGCATCGAGAACTACCTCGGGTTCCCCGACGGGCTCTCGGGCGCGCAGCTGGCCGACCGGGCGCGGCGGCAGGCGGTCAAATTCGGCGCCGAGCTGATCACCGCCCGCGAGGTCGTGGGGCTCGAGGCGTGCGGTTCGGCGCGGGTGGTCCGCTTCGACGACGGCAGTTCGGTCTCGGCGCATTCGGTGCTGATCGCGACCGGCGTCAACTACCGTCACCACCCGGCGCCCGGCGTGGACGAGTTCACCGGCCGCGGCGTCTACTACGGCTCGGCGATGACCGAGGCCGCCGACTGCGCCGATCGCGAGGTCTACATCGTGGGCGGGGCGAACTCGGCCGGTCAGGCGGCGGTATTCCTGTCCCGCAACGCCCGGACCGTGCACATCCTGGTGCGTTCCGACGCGCTGGGGAACTCGATGTCGCACTATCTGGTCCAGCAGATCGAGCAGGTTCCGAACATCAAGGTGCACACGTGCACGGAGGTGGTGGCCGCCGACGGCGACGATCACCTCGAGCGCATCGTGCTGCGCAACAACGCGACGGGCGCGGAAGAAAAAGTGGAGGCCGAACGGTTGTTCCTGTTCATCGGCGCCGCACCCGAAACCGACTGGCTCGACGGCCTGGTCCAGCGCGACACCGGCGGTTACGTGCTGGCCGGTCCGGATCTGCTGGTCGACGGCAACCGCCCGGCGGGCTGGGAGCTGCCGCGGCCCCCGCATCACCTGGAGACCAGCGTCCCGGGTGTGTTCGTGGCCGGCGACGTGCGCGCGGAGTCGGCGAAACGGGTCGCGTCCGCCGTGGGCGAGGGCGCGATGGCGGTCATGCTCGTCCACCGATACATCGCCAAACAGTAGGAGGTGGGCAGCATGGGTACCCAGACGATCTGTGATCCCGAGGAACTGCGCACGCTGTTCCTCTTCGAGAAGCTCGACGACGACCAGCTGGCCTGGCTGTGCCGCGACGGGCGCGTGGAGTACTTCGAGCCGGGCCCGGTCTATCGCGAGGGCGATGCGGCGACCTGCTTCTACGTGCTCATGGACGGCGAGGTCGTGCTGACCAAGTTGTCCGCCGGCGAGGAGATCGAGCTGGTCCGCACCGACCACCGCGGCTCCTACGCCGGGGCCTGGACCGCCTATATGGGCGACAAGGCCGAGGAGAACTACAACGGGTCGCTCACCGTGACCCGGCCGTCGAAGTTCTTCGTGCTCGACGCCGGCACCTTCGCCCGGATGATGCAGGACTGGTTCCCGATGGCGCTGCACCTGCTCGAGGGCGTGTTCTTCGGCAACCGCACGCCAACGAGATCATCGGCCAGCGCGAGCGGCTGCTGGCGCTGGGCTCGCTGTCCGCGGGCCTGACCCACGAGCTGAACAATCCGGCGGCCGCGGCCGTGCGGGCCACCTCCTCGCTGCGCGAGCGGGTCGCGGGCATGCGGCACAAGCTGAAGATGATGGCGCACGGCAAGTTCGACTCCGACGCGCTCGAGGCGCTGGTGCAGTTGCAGGAGGAGGCCGCCACCCAGGTCGCCAAGGCCCCGACGCTCACCACGCTGGAGGCCGCCGACCGCGAGGACGAACTCGGCGACTGGCTCACCGACCACGGCATCGCCAACGGCTGGGATATCGCGCCGACCTTCGTCCAGGCCGGATTCGACACCGACTGGCTGGAGAAGGTCGCGGCCACCCTGGAGGGCTGCGACGCCGGGGTGTTCGAGGGCGCGATCCGCTGGCTGAACTACACCGTCGAGACCGAACTGCTGATGAACGAGATCACCGACTCCACGGTGCGCATCTCGTCGCTGGTGAACGCGGCCAAGCAGTACTCGCAGATGGACCGGGCGCCGTTCCAGGTGGTCGACATCCACGAACTGCTCGACAGCACGCTGGTGATGCTGGCCCGCAAGATCGGCGACGGCATCGAGGTCGTCAAGGAGTACGACCGCAGCCTGCCCGAGGTCCCGTGCTACGCGGCCGAATTGAACCAGGTGTGGACCAACCTCATCGACAACGCGGTCGGCGCGATGGGCGGCAGCGGCACGCTCACCGTCCGCACCTATCACGAAAACGACTGTGCCGCAGTGGAGATCTGCGATACCGGGCCCGGCATCCCCGCCGATATCCGGAGCCGGATCTTCGAGCCGTTCTTCACCACCAAGCCGGTCGGCGAGGGAACCGGTCTGGGACTGGACATCTCGTTCCGGATCGTGGTGAAGAAGCACGGCGGCGACATCCGCGTGGAGTCGGCGCCGGGCGATACGAGGTTCATCGTGCGCCTGCCGCTCAACCCGGCCGGCAGGGACGCCCTCGAGAGTGAGGCCGCCGACGCGGCCCAGGATTCCGGAGGTGAGTGATGACCCAGGCGATCGAGGGTATCGATCCGGCGGTGCCGCCCAGCGGCGCCGGCTGTACGGAATGTGAAGCAGCGCAGGGCTGGTGGGTGCACCTGCGGCGCTGTGCCCAGTGCGGGCACGTCGGCTGCTGTGACTCCTCCCCGGCACAGCACGCCACCAAGCACTTCGCCGCGACCGGGCACCCGTTCGTGCAGAGCTACGAACCGGGCGAGGACTGGTTCTGGAACTTCCGCACCGAGGAGATGTACGGCGACGGCCCGGAACTGGCGCCGCCGCACCACCATCCGGAGGATCAGTCCGTGCCGGGCCCGCGTGACCGGGTGCCGCGCGACTGGCAGCGGCAGGTGCACTGACGGCCGCCGGGTTTTCAATATCGTTCGCGCCCGGTACGCTGCGACGCGCGCCGGACCTGCCCGGCGCGTTTCGACCACCGGGGATTAGACGTCTATGAAGCGACTTTCGGCGACCGCGGTCGTGCTGGGCGCACTGGCACTGGGCCTGACCGCGTGCGGGAACGACGATGCCGGCTCCGATGCCAGCGGTTTGCGCAGGAATGCGCCGTCCAGCGCCGCGCCGTCCGCCAGCGCCGCGCCCTCGGCGACCGAGGCCGCGTCCACGCCGACCGCCGAGCCGTCGGCGGCGCCGCGGCACTCGGAGAACTCCTCGCTCGGGCCGGCCTCGCAGACGACCTGCGCCGAGTTCAAGAAACTCGACACCGACGGCGAGAAGTCGCTGATGGAGAATCTGCTCGCGGAGAATCCGGGGTCGAAGTTCGAGGGCAGCCCGAACGTCGCGCTCGGCACCGCGAAGCTGGTGTGCCTGTCGGCGAGTCAGGCCGACAATCCGGTCGCGGTGGCCATCGGAATCGCCGAAAAGTAGCTCGCGGCGGGATCTTCCGCCTTAACCGGTCGTTTGGCCGCCGATAAGCCGTGCGGCGCACTGTCTTCCCAGGCGCCGCGGCAGGTGCGGCGCGCGATCGGTGGGAGAACCCGTTGAACAAGTTGGCGATTGCCGCGCTGGCCGCCGGTGCCATCGCTGTGACACTCACCGCCTGCCAGCCGGACGACGGCGCGGGCAGCAGCGAACTGCGCAAGAACAGCCCGCCCACGACCAGCGCCCCGCCCACCAGCGAGCGCCCCCGCCTCCACCTCCCCGACATCCACCTGCCCCGTCCGGGCTCCGGATCACCCACATCCTCCGCCGAGCCGACGACCACACCCGAGTGATGGGTGCGGTATGTGGTCGCGACTCGGCTGCCTATGGAATGTCGTCGCGAACGATCGGTGTCGGTGATGGCTGCGGATGATCGGTGCGGCAGGCGGCCCAGGGCCGGTGCGGACGGGCACGGTGATGGCCAGGGCGGTCGGTTGCCGTGGTCTATCGGTGCGGTCGGCCGCTGCGGTGGTCGGGGGCTCGGGCCGTCGCGGCGGGCGCGTATCGTCGCCGGGCGAGCGGAGGCAGGTGAGCGGGTGGACGAGACGGGACTGGCGGAGTTCGAGTCGCATCGGGCGCGCCTGTTCGCGCTGGCCTACCGGATGCTGGGCGCGGCGGGCGAGGCCGAGGACGCCGTGCAGGAGACCTACCTGCGCTGGGAGACCGCCGACCGCGGCGAGATCCGCAATGCCGAGGCATGGTTGACCACGGTGGTGGTGAATCTCTGTCGCACCTGGCTGGATTCGGCCCGCGCGCGCCGCGAGACCTATGTCGGGCCGTGGCTGCCGGAGCCGGTGCCCACCGCCGCCGGTCAGCTCGGGCCGCTGGAGTCGGCCGAACAGCGGGAGCTGGTATCGCTGGCGATGCTCACCCTGCTGGAGCGGCTGTCGCCGGTGGAACGCGCGGTCTTCGTGCTGCGGGAGGCATTCGATTACGGGCACCGCGAGATCGCCGCCATGCTGGCGCTGACCGAGGCCAATTCCCAGCAGCTCTACAGCAGGGCGCGGCGGCGCGTCCGCACCGGGAACGCCCGCTACGCCGCCACCCCCGACCAGGCGCGAGCGCTGTTCGAACGCTTCGTGGCCGCCGCCCGCGCGGGCGATATCGCCGCGCTGGAGAGCATGTTCGCCGCCGATATCGTCGCGACGGCCGACGGCGGCGGCGAGACGACCGCGGCCCGCCGCCCGATCGTCGGCGCCGCCCGCGTCGCCCGCTACCTGGTGGGCCTGTTCGCCACGGACATCCCCGGCCTGGAATTGACGCTCGAGGAGATCAACGGCTCCCCAGCGGCTGTGGCCCGCGTCAACGGCAGCGTGCTCCTCGTCGGCGCGACCGACTCGACCACCGACGGCGTCTCCGCCGTCCACATCGTGGTCAACCCCCACAAGCTCGCCTACCTCGCACGCGAACGTTGATCGCGCTGCGCTTCACTGTGTGACGGCCGTGCTGCGCTTCACTGTGTGACGGCCGTGCTGCGCTTCACCGTGTGACGGCCGTGCTGCGCTTCACTGTGTGACGGCCGTGCTGCGCTTCACCGTGTGACGACCGTGCTGCGCTTCACTGTGCGATGACCCTGCTGCGCTCCGGCGTGTGACACAACCCACCCTGCGCTTTTGTCAGGGTGGGTCGGCCTGTCCGGTCTGGATGGTGTCGGCCTTCTCGAAAGGAGTCACTCATGACCGGACGGCATCGGATCGTGGTACTGGGCGCGGGATACGCGGGCCTGTCGGCGGCGCGGACGCTGGCTCGACGGGCGAAGGGCGCGGAGGTCACCGTGGTGGACGCGCGCTCGGAATTCGTCGAGCGAGTGCGGCTGCATCAGCTGGCCGCAGGACAGCGCGTACCTCGGACGGACCTGCGGAAGTTGCTGGAGCGCAAGGCAATCGGATTCGTTCAGGGCCGGGCTGTGGCGATCGATCCGGCAGTGAAACAGATCTCACTGGCGGACGACACCGTCCTCGACTACGACACCCTCGTCTACGCCCTGGGAAGCGCGGCGGATGTGGAAAGCGTTGCGGGCGTCCGGAACTACGCCCACACCGTCGCCACCGTCGAGGACATCGCGCGGCTGGGCACGGCGGCCGGGCGGGTGGCCGTGGTCGGTGGCGGGTCGACGGGTATCGAGACGGCCGCCGAATTGGCCGAGGCCCGACCGGATCTCGCGGTATCGCTGGTCGGGTCCGACGAACCGGGAGCCTGGCTGTCGGGTAAGGCCGCCGGGCACATCCGCGCCGTACTGGACCGCTTCGGCGTCGAGGTGCACTCCGGCGCCAAGGTGATCGAGGTGCTGCCGGACGGCCTCCGCCTGGCCGACGGTCAGCAGATCCCGGCCGAAACGGTGCTCTGGACAACGGGTTTCGCGGTACCCGACCTCGCCGCCCGCGCGGGCCTGGCCGTCGACGGCAGCGGCCGCCTGCTCGTCGACGAGACCCTGCGCACCTCGGATCCGGACATCTACGCCGCCGGCGACAGTGCCGCGATCCCGGGCCCCGGCGGCCGGGAGCTGCGCATGGCCTGCGCGACGGCACTGCCGACCGGCTCGCACGCCGGAGCCTCCGTGGCCGCCCGCCTGCGCGGCGACCACCCACAACCGCTCCGCTTCCGCTACTACCTCCAGTGCATCAGCCTGGGCCGGCACGACGCGGTGGTCCAATTCGTCCGCCCCGACGACACCCCCACCCACCGAGCACTCATCGGCCGCCCGGCCGCCTGGGTCAAGGAGCGCATAGTCCGCGGCGCGGCCCGCCCCGCCCGCCCCTGACCAACCAACCCGCCGTCCTGGCCTCTCGCAACCCGCCCCGCCGTTCGGCCCCTCACTACCCGCGCCGCCACCCGGCCTCCCACTACCCGCGCCGCCACCCGGCGTCTCACTACCCGCGCCGCCACCCGACCTCTCACTACCCGCGCCGCCGTCCCGGCCTGCCGCAATCCGCGCCGTCGTCCGGCCCCGTTTTCCGGCACGTTTTTGGCCGGAATCCCCACCGCAACCCACATCGTCAACCAACTGTTGACGATCCACAACGAGTCAACCTATTGTTGACGCATGGCAGATGAAATAAAGATCCGCCTCGACGATCTGATCGAAGGCATCAAGAAAGCACGCCCCGACAACGCACTGGAACAGCTGTCCGACGCGGTGGTCGTCGGCGGGCACCTGGGCGAGGTGGCCGACCATCTGATCGGCCACTTCGTCGACCAGGCCCGCCGCTCGGGCGCATCCTGGACGGATATCGGCAGCAGTATGGGCGTCAGCAAGCAGGCCGCCCAGAAGCGATTCGTGCCCAAGGCGGCCGCCGATCCGGCCATGGACCCGAACGCCGGATTCGCGCGCTTCACCGACCGTGCCCGCGTGGTGGTGGTGAACTCCCAGGAGGAGGCGCGCAGTGCGGGCAATGCGGAGATCGTGCCGGAACATCTCGTGCTCGCGTTGCTCACCGAGCCGAACAGCCTGGCGGCGCACGCGATCGTCGCCCGCGGCGTGACGCTGGACGCCGTGCGCCGGGTGGCCACCGCGGCCCTGCCGCCGGCGACCGACGACGTGCCCGGCCTCATCCCCTACAGCGCCGCCTCCCGCAAGGCCCTCGAACTGACCTTCCGCGAGGCACTTCGCCTGGGCCACAATTACATCGGCACCGAACACCTCCTGCTCGCCCTCCTGGAACAGGAGGACGGCACCGGTGTCCTCTCGGGCCTCGGCCTGATCAAGGACGACATCGAGCGCGACCTGGTAGCCCAACTCGCCCAGTTCGCAGCCCAGCCATCACCCACCCCACCCCAGCCACCCACCCCACCGACCCCGCCCCAACCCCCGACACCACCCACCCCCCAGGGATCGCCCACCCCGCCCACGCCCCCGCAACCGCCCACTCCACCAGAGCCCCCGAAGCTCTGATCCCGCCCCAGCCCCGAAGCTCTCATCCCTTCGGGGTAGCGGCTCGGCGAAGGGCCTACGGCGTCCGGGCGACGGCGAAGACCCGGCGGAACGGGAGCCAGGTGGTCCCGTCGGGCTGCTGGGGGTAGGCGGTGCGCAGCAGCGGGGTCAGGTCGGCGACGAACCGGTCCCAGCTCGCATCGTCGAGGGCATCGCGAATCGGGCGCAGGGCCGTGCCCGAGACCCACTTCAGCACCGGATCGTCACCGGTCAGCCGCTGGAGATAGGTCGTCTCCCAGGCGTCGACGGCACATCCCGCGTCGGTCAGCACGGTGGCGTACCCGGTCGGGTCGAGCACATTGCGGGCCTCCAGCACTCCGGTCGGCTCGAGCCGTTCCCGCCATTCGTCCCGCCCGGCCAGCTCCCGGATCGACCGATGCGAGGGTGCGTCGAAATTGCCCGGCACCTGGATGGCCAGCCACGCACCCGGCGGCAGCTTGGCCGCCCAGTCGGTCAGCAGAGCGGGGTGGCCGGGCACCCACTGCAACACCGCGTTGCAGACGACTACGTCGGTGTCGGCCTCCGGCTGCCACTCGCGAACGTCGAGCAGTGTGGCGTGCACCCCGCGAGCCCGCGCCGCGGCGACCATCTGCGGCGAGGCGTCGGATGCCTCCACGACCGCCGCGGGCCAGCGCTCGGCGAGGGTTGTGGTCAGGTGACCGGGTCCGCATCCGAGATCGACGACCCGCCGCGGCCGCTCCGCCCCGATCCGCCCGAGCAGTTCGAAAAAGGGCCGTGACCGGTGATTGTCGAAGGCCAGGTACTGCTGCGGATCCCACATCGGCGGCTCCAGTCGTCGCACTCCCAAACCGTACGTACGTACTGTATGACCCGAGTGCGGGTTGCACAAGGGTTGTCAAGATACGATGTCGCTATGGCGGATGACGTGGATTCCGACCTAATCGCGGGGGAACTGCGCGCTGACCTGCTGCGCGCACTTTCCTATGTGCAGACCGAGGACGGTCCGGACGGTAGCTACATCGTCAACGGGGATCTACCTCCCGAGGTAGCGCCCCCGTTCATTCGCGCCATCATGCGCATCGAGGCGGAGTTGCTGTTGCACGATGCCGAACAGGTGACCGTCGAGCGTGGTGAGCCCCGGTCGCCGGAGGAGCGCCGCACCGACGCCTTCCTGGCTCTCGCTCTGCGCGTCACCGACACCATGTAAGCGGTCTGCCACTACCGTCGTGAACCTTGCACTCGATATTCCTGAGTGCTAAAAAGGGAGCTGGCACTCTCATCCTGTGAGTGCCAGGTCGGGACGGTGAGAGTGGAGCCATGACACCCCGCTCGTCCGTCGCGGGCACCGAACCTGGCCAGCGTAATGGGGGCGGCCCAACCTGCGGTCGTCCTGTGTGTCAGCCATACACATGGAGGATCTCAACAACGCCATGGCCAAGACAATCGCGTATGACGAAGAGGCCCGCCGCGGCCTCGAGCGGGGCCTGAACAGCCTCGCCGACGCCGTCAAGGTGACGCTGGGCCCCAAGGGCCGCAACGTCGTCCTGGAGAAGAAGTGGGGCGCCCCCACGATCACCAACGATGGTGTGTCCATCGCCAAGGAGATCGAGCTGGAGGACCCCTACGAGAAGATCGGCGCCGAGCTGGTCAAGGAAGTCGCCAAGAAGACCGACGATGTCGCCGGAGATGGTACGACGACGGCAACCGTTCTGGCCCAGGCGCTGGTGCGCGAGGGTCTGCGCAACGTCGCGGCCGGTGCGAACCCGCTGGGTCTGAAGCGCGGCATCGAGAAGGCCGTCGAGGCCGTCACCAACCGTCTGCTCGAGTCGGCCAAGGAGGTCGAGACCAAGGAGCAGATCGCCGCCACCGCCGCCATCTCGGCGGGCGACCAGTCCATCGGTGAGCTCATCGCCGAGGCCATGGACAAGGTCGGCAAGGAAGGCGTCATCACTGTCGAGGAGAGCAATACCTTCGGGCTCCAGCTGGAGCTGACCGAGGGCATGCGCTTCGACAAGGGCTACATCTCGGGTTACTTCGTGACCGACCCGGAGCGTCAGGAAGCGGTCCTCGAGGACCCGTACATCCTGCTGGTCGGCTCGAAGGTTTCGACGGTCAAAGATCTCCTCCCGCTGCTCGAAAAAGTCATCCAGGCCGGTAAGCCGCTGCTGATCATCGCCGAGGACGTCGAGGGCGAGGCCCTGTCGACCCTGGTGGTCAACAAGATCCGCGGCACCTTCAAGTCCGTCGCCGTCAAGGCTCCGGGCTTCGGCGACCGCCGCAAGGCGCAGCTGGCCGACATCGCCATCCTCACCGGTGGCGAGGTCATCAGCGAAGAGGTCGGCCTCAACCTGGAGAACGCCACCGTCGATCTGCTGGGCCAGGCCCGCAAGGTGGTCGTGACCAAGGACGAGACCACCATCGTCGACGGTGCGGGCGACGCCGAGTCCATCAAGGGCCGGGTTGCTCAGATCCGTACCGAGATCGAGAACAGCGACTCCGACTACGACCGCGAGAAGCTGCAGGAGCGCCTGGCCAAGCTGGCCGGCGGTGTTGCGGTGATCAAGGCCGGCGCCGCCACCGAGGTGGAGCTCAAGGAGCGCAAGCACCGCATCGAGGACGCGGTGCGCAACGCCAAGGCCGCCGTCGAGGAGGGCATCGTCCCCGGTGGCGGCGTGGCCCTGCTGCAGGCCGGCCCGGCTCTGGAAGAGCTGAAGCTGACCGGTGACGAGGCCACCGGCGCGAACATCGTCAAGGTCGCGCTGGCCGCCCCGCTGAAGCAGATCGCCTTCAACGCGGGCCTGGAGCCCGGCGTGGTGGCCGAGAAGGTCGCGGGCCTGCCCGCCGGCCAGGGCCTCAACGCCGACTCGGGCGAGTACGAGGACCTGCTGCAGGCCGGCGTCGCCGACCCGGTCAAGGTCACCCGTTCGGCCCTGCAGAACGCGGGCTCGATCGCGGCCCTGTTCCTCACCACCGAGGCCGTCGTCGCCGACAAGCCGGAGAAGGCTGCCGCTCCCGCGGCCGACCCGACCGGCGGCATGGGCGGCATGGACTTCTGAGTCCGGCCCGACAGAACACCCGGAGCCGGTCCACCATTTCGGTGGGCCGGCTTCCGGCATTTTCGGAAACCAATAGGTCGGTTCGGGGAATGGCGTGACGCAGAAGGGCGTTCCAAGATCAGTCGGCGTAGTTGTCGATGTCTTCGGATTGGCCGTATGACCAGGCGATTTGACATCGAAAGCGGTCGCCACGTAACTTATTCCAGGTCAGAGCGACACGGACACCGACCCGGACCGAAAGGCCCGGGACACGAGGTTGGACGATGAGCGCCTGACAGATCACACTGGCTCGACCGAGACCCCGATTTGGATCGGGGTGGATGGCTGAGCTAAGCTGGAAAAGTTGCCTCACCGATCGAGCGGACGGAAGTCCGGGAGATGGTTTGTGCGTGTGTTCTTTGAGAACTCAATAGTGTGTCGATGAATGTCAGTGCCAATTATTTTTTGGTTCCGGTCTTCACCCCCCGTGTGAGGGTCGGACATTTTTGTCAGCT
>NZ_BAGL01000085.1 GCF_000308875.1 Nocardia transvalensis NBRC 15921 | reverse complement strand
GGTGTTACCGGGCCTGGTCGCGCCTGTTCCGGTCGTGCCTGCCCCGGCTGCACCCGGCCTGGTGTTATCTGGCCTGGTCGCACCTGCTCCCGCCGCGCCTGTTCCGGCGTTACCCGGTTTGTTCCCACCTGCCCCGGCGGCACCTGGTCCTGTCGCCGGGGACTTCTGCTGTCCCTGTGCACGGTCGGCATCGGATGCCGCACCGGACTTCCCCGCGCTCGCGGGTGTTCCCGGGCGCTCGGTCGCACCGCCCGCCTGACGCTGTTGTGGGGAGGCTGGTCCCGAACCCGGCTCGGCCGTACCGGTGTCCGGCTTCTCTCCCGCCCGGGCGGGGGCGGGGCGGGCCGCGCCGGCCGGACGGAAAATCCCGTCGCCTGCCGGGCGTTGCTGGGCGGGCACGGGGGTGGTCGGTGCCGAACTCGATTGCGGTGCGCCGCTTTCGGGCTTCTTGTCGGCCGCACCCGGCGTGCTGCCCGGCCGGCCCGCGGGGCCACTGCTCGGTGGGCGTGGCGGCGCGGGGGAGGGGGCGACGCCGGGGGACTTGGCGCGGTCGGTCCGGATGACCTGGGTCTCCGCCGAGGGGGAGGGCATCGGTTCGGTGTGGTCGGGCGTGTCGCGTTCGTCCCGGCGCCCGGCGTCCGAACCGCCCTTGCCCGGCGCAGGCGCGGCAGGCGACGGCGGCCGGCCGCCGGGGGACCCCGGCTTCGGCTGCCGATCGGGCTTCTGGTCGTCGTTCGGGTCGGACACGCGCTACCCCTCGCTCAACGTCAACAGTGAACTCAGACGGTCAGCCTAACGAGCATTTCGGGCCGTGGTGCACATTGCGGGTGACGACCCCCGGACCCGATCGGGGTGGCGTGTGAATAATGTCCCCATGACCTCCTTCGGCGATCTGCTCGGACCGCAGCCTGTCTTGCTCCCCGAACTCTCCGATGCGGAGGAAGCTCTGCTGGAGAACCAGGACCCGGTCCAGGTGGCGGCCGCGCATCCCACCGCGTCGATCGCCTGGGCCCAGCTGGCCGAGGACGCGCTGTCCCGCGCCGCCGCCGACGGCGCCGAGATCGACGGCGCGAGCCCGGTGAGCGCGGACGTCATCGCCGCGTACGCCTTCGCCCGCACGGGCTACCACCGCGGCCTGGACCTGTTGCGCCGCAACGGCTGGAAGGGCTTCGGCCCGGTGCCGTGGAGCCACGAGCCCAACCGCGGCTTCCTGCGCAGCGTCGGTGCGCTGGCCCGCGCCGCCCGCGCCATCGGCGAGGCCGACGAATACGCCCGCTGCCTGGACCTGCTCGAGGACTGCGACCCCCGCGCCGCGGCCGAGCTGGGCCTGGAGTGAACAGGACCCGCACATCTCTTTGACCACACCGCCGACTGTCCGGATCGAGGCCGTCCGCGACAGCGGAAGACAAGGCCTGCGCAACGCCGCCCAGCGATTGCGCAAATCGGCGCTGCCGATCGTGCAGTGCGCGGTCGGCGCCGCGCTGGCCTGGTTCCTGGCCCACCGGGTCGTCGGGCACCCGCAGCCGTTCTTCGCGCCGATGGCCGCGATCATCTCGATCGGCGTGTCCTTCGGCGCGCGGTTGCGCCGCTCGGTGGAGCTGGTGGCCGGCGTCGCGGTCGGCATCGGCATCGGCGACTTCTTCATCTCCCGGGTCGGCACCGGACCCTGGCAGATCGCCCTGGTCGTGGCGTTCGCGATGGCGATGGCCGTCTTCCTCAACGGCGGCGCGATCATCCCGATGCAGGCGGCCAGCTCCGCGGTCCTGGTGGCGACGCTGATGCCGCCGAGCGCCGGCGGCGGCACCGCCCGCATGGTCGACGCCCTGGTCGGCGGCCTGGTCGGCATCGTCGTGGTGGCGATCATCCCGCTGCATCCGGTGCGGCGCGCGCGCCAGCAGGCCGCGGACATCCTCGCGGTGGTGGGCAAGGCGCTCGTCGACTGCGCCGACGGCCTGCACGAGCAGGACCCCGAACGAATCAAGGCCGCACTGGAATCCGCGCGCGGCACCCAGCCCCAGATCGACGGCCTGCGCAGCGCGCTGGAGGGCGGCCGCGAGGTCAGCCGCATCTCGCCGCTCTACTGGAATTCCCGGCAGCGCCTGGAGACCATCCGCGCCACCGCCGATCCCCTCGACAACGTGGTCCGCAACACCCGCGTCCTGTTGCGCCGCGCGCTGACGCTGGTGCGCGACGACGAGATCCTCGACCCGCGCCTCATCGACGAGGTGGAGGAGCTCGGCAAGGCGACGGATGTGGTCCGCCGCTACATGCTGGCCGATCCGGACGAACAGCCCGACGCCGCGGAAGCGACGCGGGTGCTGCGCCGGGTCGCCAAGGGCGCCACCAAGGATCTCGTGGCCGGCGCCGGGCTGTCGGCGCACGTGGTCTTCGCTCAGCTGCGCTCGATCGTCGTCGACCTGATGCAGGTCTGCGGCGTGCGGCGGTTGTCGGCGATCGCGCTGCTGCCGACGACCGTCGACAATCCGTATGTGCCACCGGAGGATTGAGCCGGTTTGCCACCGGATCGCCCGCCCGCCACGGCGATCCGGACTACGCAGTAGTGCACGTGCATCCCGGCTGACCTGCGGGACCCCCGCTTCCACCCGTGCGACAAGGTCGTTGATCTTCGGGTAGTGCACTACTCGTGTTCCCGGCCCTACTCGCTCGTAACGTTCTCCTTGACCGCGTCGACGAGGGGTGGCGCGGTCGGGAACTTCGCAAAGGCGGCGGGGGTATCGGCCATATGGTGTGGTGGCCGATCCGCCCTGGAGCGAAGCGGGCCGCTCGATTCCAGAGGTCGGGTCGGGCGGCCCATCCCCGGAGGGAAAAACGGGGGAACCAAGTAGGGGGAACCGAAACGGGGAACCGACGGGGAACCGAAACGGGGAACCGAAACGGGGGGAACAAAGTAGGGGGGAGCTGGGGGAACCCGAACCGGGGGAACCCAGTGGGGGAAAGTTGGGGGGGAAGTAAGGGGGCCTAGCGGTGGTGCGCGGTCCGGTGTCCGAGCCTGGTGCGGTTACATCCAGAACCAGGTGAGGCTGCTGCCGTACCGCCACCACCGCCAAGGCACGCCGGACAGATCGAAGAGGGTGTCGACGAGCTGGTAGAAGGCGTCGCGCAGCGGGGGAACGCCCCACAGCAGCGCGAACAGCAGCAGGAAGCCCCACGGTTTCACCTGATCCAGCGACCGCCGGGTCTGATAGCTCAGCGACGGCTCCAGAATCCCGTACCCGTCCGTGCCCGGCACCGGAATCAGATTCAACACGGTGGCGATGATCTGGAGATAGGCGAGAAAGCTCAGGCCGAACCAGAACGCCGGATGCGAACTGGACGAGCCGAACAGCCGCACGATCACCAGCAGAACCACCGCGCAGGCCGCGTTCACCGCCGGCCCGGCGCCGCTGATCATTCGCTGCGTGCGCGTGGAGTAATTACCCGGTTGCAGATAGACGGCGCCACCGGGCAGCGCGATACCGCCGATCGCGATGAAGATGATCGGCAGCACGATCGACAGCACCGGATGGCTGTACTTCAGCGGATTCAGCGTCAGATACCCGCGCAGCTCCACCTCGCGATCGCCCGCCCGCCACGCGGTGAAGGCATGTCCGAACTCGTGCAGGCACAGGCTGACGATCCAGCCGAACACCACCATGACGAAGACGCCGAGCTTGGCCCGCGTCGAAGACAGGTCGGCGTCCCAGGCAACCGCCCCGCCCGCCACCGCGACCACGACGATCAGCAGGAATACCGGGCTGGGGCGGACCGCGCCGGTCATGCGCCGGGCGCCGAATGATCGGCTCATCGCTCCATCATCCCTTGCGTCGCCGACAGTTCACCGGACCAGCAGCCAGGGCTGGTGATGACGATAGAAGCTCGACCGCGGGACCGTCCGATCGCTGCTGACGCCGTCGCGGGTCACCACCGCGCCCGGCGAACCCAGCTGCACCGCCCGCCCGGCGACCCAGCGGTGCTTGCGCAGCCCCCGCACCACCGTGGCGCGCACGCCGGGCATCTCCAAGGTCGGCGAGACGTGCAGCGCCCCAACCTTTCCGGTGAACAGGCGGGTGTCGTCCACATACGCCTCGCCCTCCAGCTTGCCGCCGTTAGGGCCGCCGACGGTCGCACGTCCGACCAGCACCTTGCCGGTGTCGTCGCGGATCAGCGGGGTCGGGAGCGGCCTGCCCTCCAGCGCGCGCTTCGCGGCCGCCGAACCGGTGCCGGTCTGATAGGCGCGCGAACCGTAGGTGCGATCGACCGGGACGTACCCGATCTCCACATTCAGGCGCTCGGTGCGCAGCAGATGCGTGAGCACGGCCGCCAGCCCCGCGTCCTCGCCCAGCACGATCAGCCGGGGCAGGCTGTCCGCCGCGAGGACCGGCAGCAGATCGTCGAGTTCGGCGCCGAGCGGAAGCGCCGCGGTCTGAGTCGTCGGCAGCGACGCGAGCGCGATCGGCATCGGGGCGCCGTTGCAGCGGAGAACGTGGGTACTCAACTGCCGTACACCCTCCTCGGACCTGACAACTGCATCGTCCTCGCTGCGCTCGGGTGAGCCCCCTTCCGACTCACCTCCCGAGCCACCATAGCTGTGTTTGATGGCCGCGGCTTCGCCACGGCGGGTTTGCGGCGCCCGTATGGCTCGGATTTCAGGTACCACTGCTTGCTCCTTCGTCGCTTGCGCAGTGGCACCTGAAATCCGAGCCGCGCCGCAAACCGGGCGGGGTTGCGAGAGTGCGATGGGTTTCCGTTACCGCTCGTTACTGCGACTCGATGGGCGGCTGGCGGGGTTCTTTCGTGTGAGATCCGTCATCAAGTGAGGAAGGGGCGTGTTGCGCGCTGGCGAAATATGTTGTAGCGGTTCACATCCGAGGGGATGGTGTGGCGCGGGTCACAGATGGGCGCGTCGGCTCGGGAACGGCCTGGTGGGCATCTATTAGACTGTGCCCCCGGCCACCGCCTCGGAAACGGCAGGTAGCTGCAGCATCGCGAGTGCTGCGCGTCGAACCGTAGGAGACTCCACATGCCGGCAATCGTCCTGATCGGCGCCCAATGGGGCGACGAGGGTAAGGGCAAAGCTACCGATCTGCTCGGCGGTCGTGTCCAGTGGGTCGTCCGTTATCAGGGCGGCAACAACGCCGGCCACACCGTGGTGCTGCCCAACGGCGACAACTTCGCGCTACATCTCATCCCCTCGGGCATCCTCACGCCGGGCGTGACCAACGTGATCGGCAACGGCGTGGTCGTCGACCCGGGCGTGCTGCTGGAGGAGCTGGCGGGGCTCGAGGAGCGCGGCGTGGACACCTCGCGGCTGCTGCTCTCGGCCGACGCGCACCTGATCATGCCGTACCACGTGGCCATCGATAAGGTCACCGAGCGCTTCCTCGGCAACAAGAAGATCGGCACCACCGGCCGCGGCATCGGGCCCTGCTACCAGGACAAGGTGGCGCGGGTCGGGGTGCGCGTCGCCGATCTGCTGGACGAGAAGATCCTCACCCAGAAGGTCGAGGCCGCACTGGAATTCAAGAACCAGGTGCTGGTCAAGATCTACAACCGCCGCGCGCTCGACGCGCAGCAGGTGGTCGACGAGGTGCTCACCCAGGCGGAGGGTTTCCGGCACCGCATCAGCGACACCCGGCTGCTGCTGAACCAGGCGCTCGAGGGCGGCGAGACCGTCCTGCTGGAGGGCTCGCAGGGCACGCTGCTCGACGTCGACCACGGCACCTACCCGTACGTGACCTCCTCGAACCCGACCTCCGGCGGTGCGGCGGTCGGCTCGGGCATCGGCCCCAACAAGATCGGCGCGGTGCTCGGCATTCTCAAGGCATACACCACCCGCGTCGGCTCCGGCCCGTTCCCGACCGAGCTGTTCGACCAGGCCGGCGAGTACCTGGCCAAGACCGGCGGCGAGGTGGGCGTGACCACCGGCCGCTCCCGGCGCACCGGCTGGTTCGACGCGGTCATCGCCCGCTACGCCACCCGCGTCAACGGCATCACCGACTACTTCCTCACCAAGCTGGACGTGCTGTCCAGCCTGGACTGGGTGCCGATCTGCGTCGCCTACGAGATCGACGGCGAGCGCGTCGAGCAGATGCCCACCACCCAGACCGAATTCCACCACGCCCGGCCCATCTACGAGGAGATGCCCGGCTGGTGGGAGGACATCTCCGGCGCCCGCACCTTCGAGGACCTCCCCGCCAACGCCCAGGCCTACGTCCTGCGCCTGGAGGAACTCTCCGGCAGCCGCATCTCCTGCATCGGCGTCGGCCCCGGCCGCGACGAGACCATCGTCCGCCACGACATCCTGGGCTAGTCACCGCCGCACGGGCCGCTCGCCGAACCGGCGCGTATTGACCGTGTGGCGGTGCGCCGCTACCTTGAAGTGTACGAAACAGTTTCGTTCACTTGGAGGGTGGTATGGCGCGCGGCGCCGATCGCGAGCGGGCAATCCTGTCCGCGGCCTACGACCTGCTCGGCGAGATCGGGTACGGGGCGCTGACCATGGACGCCGTCGCGGCGCGGGCGCAGGCCAGTAAGGCCACCATCTACCGGCGGTGGCAGGGCAAGCCCGCGCTGGTGAAGGCGGCGCTGGACGCGCACGATGCCGAATACGTCGCCGAGATCGCGGATACCGGCACGCTGCGCGGCGATCTGATCGCCTCGCTCACCGCGCTGTGCGCGCAGGTCGACGAGCGTTACGTCACCATGATCACCGGTCTCATGCACGCCATGCGGGTCGATCCGGAATTGGCGCTCGCGTTGAAATCCCATGTGGCCGACGAGGACCTGGGCCCGTTCCGCATCGTCGTCAGGCGCGCCGTCGCGCGCGGCGAACTGGCCGAGGACGCCGATTCCGTACTCGCCCATCAGGTTTCGGAGGGGCAGATCATGCGCCGGATGTTTCTCGGCGAGCCGGTGGACGCCGCATTCCTCGCCGGCCTGGTGGACGGCCTGCTGATACCGCTGCTCACCCGCAGCTTTCCCGAGGAGGACCGAGGCAGATGAGTTCCGAGCCGCCGGTATTGATCGCCGGAGCCGGCCCGACCGGCCTGACGCTGGCCTGCGATCTGGCCCGCCGCGGCATCACCTGCCGAATCGTGGACAAGGCGCCGGGGCTGTTCCCCGGCTCGCGGGGAAAGGGTGTGCAGCCCAGGACTCTCGAGGTCTTCGATGATCTGGGCGTGATCGATGCGGTGCTGGAAGCGGGCGCACCGTTCCCCGATTTCCGGATGTACCTGGGGACGGATGTGCACTGGACTCGCACGGTCCATCAGATGCTGGGTGTGCCCCGCCCCGACCCCGGGTCGGGCGTGCCGTATCCCGACGTGTGGTTGCTACCGCAGTGGCGGACCGACGAGATCCTGCGTGACCGCCTGGCCGAACTCGGCGGCCGGGTCGAATTCGACACGGAGCTGGTCGATTTCGAGCAGGACCCCGACGGCGTCACGGCGACGCTCGCCCGCGACGGGATCATCGAGCGAGTCCGCGCCCGATACCTCGTCGGCGCCGACGGCGGGCGCAGCACGGTGCGCAAGCGGCTCGGTGTCGGCTTCGAGGGCGAGACGTTCGAGACCGAGCGCACCCTGATCGGCGATGTGCGCGCCACCGGACTCACCGGCGCCTACTGTCACATCCTGACCACCGGCGATGTGACGGAACGCTTTTCGCTGTGGTCGCTGCCGGGCACCGACTACTACCAGTTCGTCGCCACGGTCGCCGCCGACCGGACCCCGGACGTGAGCCTGGAATCGATGCAGGCATTGCTCGACAAGCGTTCCGGCCGTACCGATATCGTGCTGTCCGACCTGCGATGGGCCTCGCTGTACCGGGTCAACGCCCGCATGGTCGACCGGTTCCGCGTCGGCCGCGTCCTGCTCGCGGGCGACGCCGCCCACACGCACTCCTCGGCCAGCGGCCAGGGGCTCAACACCAGCGTGCAGGATGCGTACAACCTGGGCTGGAAGCTCGCCGCCACGCTCGGCGGCGCGGACGACGAACTCCTCGACACCTACGACGCCGAACGGCACCCGGTGGCGGCCGAGGTGCTCGGCGTCTCGACCCGCCTGCACCACAGGAACTTTCGCGACGCCGCGCCGGACGAACGGACCCAGGCCCCCGACATCTTCCAGCTGCGCCTCGACTACCGAGACGGCCCACTGGCGGTGGACGACCGCACCGCCCCCGGATCGGTACGCGCGGGCGACCGAGCCCCGGACGCCCACTGCGGCGGCACCCGGCTGCACGACCTGCTCCGCGGCCCGCACTTCACCCTGCTGGCCTTCGGCACCGACATCCCCGCCGACCTCGCCCACGCCGACCCATCGTGGCTGCGAACGTTCCGAATCGACACCACCCCAACGGAATCCGGCCCGCTCGGCGAGGCCCACCGCAACTTCGACCTCCCCCCACAAGCACCGGGCCCCCTGATCCTCATCCGCCCCGACGGCTACATCGGGGCCGTATCCACCACCCCCACCACGATCCACACCTACCTCCGCCGAACCACCCCCGCGGGAGGTCAGTAGCAGGTGAGGGGGGCGAGGGGGTCGGAGGCGTGGGGAGTGAGGGCGGTGTAGGCGGTGGCTATGGCCTTGACTGCCAGGCGGAGGTCGGATTCCTCGTGGGTGAAGGGGAGGCGGAGGAAACGCTCGAAGGCGCCCTGGACGCCGAAACGTGGTCCGGCGGCGAGTAATACGCCGTGGTTGGGGGCGGTGGCGGCGAGGGCGGAGGAGACCGGGGTGGGCAGCTGGACCCACAGGGACATACCGCCGGCGCCGGAGACCGCGCGCCAGTCGGGCAGTTCCTCGGCCAGCGCGTCCAGCAGTGCGGCGCGGCGGTCGCGCAGCTGGTCGCGGCGGCGGGCCAGGATGGTGTCGGCGTGCTCCAGCAGGTGGGTGGTGGCCAGCTGATCCATGACGGGCGTGCCGAGGTCGACCGTCGAGCGGGTGCCCAGCAGTTTGGCGATCAGCGTCTGGTTGGCCCGCACCCAGCCCACCCGCAGGCCGCCCCAGAACGACTTCGAGGCCGAGCCGATCGTCACGATCTCCGGCCCGCGCGCGAAAGCGGCCACCGGAGGCGGGGTTTCGCCGTCGAGCTGCTGGTCGACCATGGATTCATCGATGATCACCGTCATCCGGGTCTCGCGGGCGATGGCGGCCAGTTCGGCGCGGCCACCGGCATCCATCAGCATCCCGGTCGGGTTGTGGAAATCGGGGACGAGATACGCGGTGCTGGCCGCGGTCTGCCGTGCGGCGCTGCGGATTCCGTCGAGATCCCAGGCGGCCTCGGGCCGTTCCGGGCGCAGCGGCACCGGGACCGGCCGAGCGCCGACGTCGCGAATGGCCTCGATCGCGTTGGGGTAGCTGGGATGGTCGATCAGCACGCGCTCGGCCGGTGCGGTGAGCACGTTCAGCAGCAGCCGCAAACCGTGCTGGGCGCCGAGGGTGACCAGGATCTGATCCGGATCGGTGGGCAGGCCGCGTTCGGCATAGCGGCGCGCGATCGCCTCGCGCAGGGGCAGGACGCCGACCGGATCCATGCCGTGCGTGCCCAGGTAGATCGGAAGTCCTTGCAGCGCCACTGAATACGCCTCGTTCATCTCCGGCGGTGCGGACATGGCGGCATAGGTCAGGTCGATGGTGGGCACCTCGCCCGGCGACATCATCGCCAGGATGCTGCGCGCGGGCTTGCTGCCGTCGTGCGTCACGCCCGGGGGCAGCGCCACGGTGCTGCGCGAACCCTGCCGGCTGATCAGGTAGCCGTTCTCCCGCAGCAGCGAATACGCGGATGTCACGGTGGTGCGGCTGACGCCGAGGGTGGTGGACAGATCGCGCTCGCTGGGCAGCGCGACGCCGAGCGGTGCGCGGCCGTCGTGGATCAGCAGCCGGATGCTCTCGGCCAGGGCGAGATATGCCGGGCGCGATGTGCGCCGCCGATCGCCGTCCTCACCGGGTTCGTCGTGCCGCCATCGCCCGAGGTCCCGGGTCAGGGTGGCCGCGCTGATCACACGTGTCGCCATGCAGGCCAGTATTACGGCGGTGGATATGTATTTCAAGTCCAGATGGGAGGATACTGGACACTATGCTCGGCCTGCTCTTGTTCGGGATCGTCCTCGTGGTACTACTCGCGGCGGTGCTCGACTATGCGCCCAGGCCCGGTGAGCGCGGGGACTTCCAGCGGGCCACCCTCCAGCTCCGGCATTCGCTGACGGACTGGGACGCGTCCTACGATGCTGGACGGCCGGAAGGGCCAGTGAAAGAAACTGGTCTGGATGAGGGCCAATCTGAAGCCAGAATCCGCGAAGTGGATATTTAATCGACATCCAGTTGGCCGCACAGTGGTCATATGATGTCCTTCCTCGCCGCCCTTCTGGTCATCGTGATCTTCGCGGTGATCGTGTATCGCTACGCGCCGCGACGCGACGAACGCGCCGCCGACCTGTTCGAACGGTATCGACCGCACGCGCCGATGGCGGACTGGTCGATGTCGTACTACGAGGACCGCCGCCAGTATTCGGAGCTGGACGCGATCCGGACGCATCGCGAGACGGAACGCGGATCGGTCCAGTCCTGAACGACTGGATCGAGCCGACCGGACATGTCGGTGCCGCGGTGCACACTGGGCGCATGCCCGAATCGGATCGGCCCGTCGCGGGGGCGCTCTTCGACACCGTCATCGGCACGTGCGCGGTCGCGTGGACCGATATCGGCATCGTGCGGTTCCTCCTGCCCGAGCGGACCCCGGCGGCCACCCGGACCATCCTGCTGCGCTCCGGCGCCCGCGAATCCGAACCGCCGGAGCCGATCGCGCGGGCGATCGCCGCCGTCCAGGAACATCTGCGCGGCGCCCTCGACGATCTGCGCTGGATTCCGCTGGACCAGAACCGGAGTCCGGAATTCCATCGCGCGGTCTACGACGTCACCCGGGCCATCGACCCGGGCCGCACGCTCAGCTACGGCCAAGTGGCCGAGCGGATCGGGGCGCCCGGCGCCGCACAGGCCGTGGGCCAGGCGTTGGGGCACAACCCGATTCCGCTCATCGTGCCGTGCCATCGGGTGCTGGCCGCCGACCACGCCCTGCACGGATTCTCGGCTCCCGGCGGCCTCACCACCAAGGAGCGCCTGCTCGAGATCGAGCGCACGCCGGGCTTCGGCGAACCGATGCTGTTCTGACGAATGCCGCGGCGCTACTTGGCGGGCTGCTGCTGAGGCTGCGGCGCGCCCGGGGTGAGGGCGTTCTGAATGCCCTCGGTGGTGCGGTTGACGCCGTCGACCAGCTCGTTCGGGACGGCATCCGGCACCGGGGCGCTGAACTCGCCGATCTTCACGCTGCGGGGCGCGGGCGGTTCCGCCGGCTCGGCGGGCTGCTCCGGCTTCGGCTGCGGCTTCGGGACGGCCCGGGGCGCCGGGGCGGTGTTCTGCGGTGCGGCGGAACGGAAGTCGGCGGGCTGGTCGGCGCTCTGCTCGGCCGGATCCTTCGGCGCGGTGACTCCCGGCTGCACGGTTCCCGGTGCGGCCATCGCGATTCCCGCGCAGGCCAAGGCGATTGCCGCCGGCAGTGCGACCAGTGCGATCCGAATCCCAGTCTTCACATTCCGCTTACGACGAACCACGTCGGAGCACCATCCTCATCGATCCGATAGCCACCCGGTGGACCTCCGCCACCCGACCAGATCGTAGCGGGCGGACGGCTTTATTCCCACCGCCCAACCGTTCTAAACCCCAATTCCCCTCCGGTTCCGCATGTCCCGAGCCGGACAGGGGATCAGTTGCGCTGTTTTCCGCATGTCCTGAGCCGGGCAGGGGGATCAGTTGCGCTGCTTTTCGCATCTCCCGAGCCGGGCAGGAGGGTCAGTTGCGCTGCTTTCCGCTGGGCGGCTCTCCGCGCATGAGTTCGGCGAGCGCCTCGCGGTCGGTGACATCCAGCTTGATGCAGGCCCGGTACAGATGGCCCTCGACCGTCCGCACCGACACGGTGAGCCGGTCGGCGATCTGCCGGTTGGACAGCCCCGCCGCCACCAGATTGGCGATCTCGCGCTCGCGCGCGGTCAACGGCAGCGGCTGCGCGGACTGCCGCAGCGCCGGGGTGCTCGCCCCGCCGCACACCGCGGCCAGCCGGTTGGCGGTCGCCGCCGACTCCAGCAGGCGGCGGCGGTCGCCGGAACGCTCGTGTGCCGTCGCGGCCTGCGCCGCCGCGTCCGCCGCCGACAGCAGCGATCCGAACGACTCGAATTCCGCTGCGGCGGCGTCCAATCCGGGTCCGTCGTTGGAGGCCACCGCGACCGCGTGCCGGGCCTGCGTCTGCACCAGCCGGCCGTCGATGCGGGCCGCGAGATCGGCGAGCCGTCCGGCCACGCTGTGATCGCCGAACCGGGCGGCGGTGTGCAGGGCGTTCGCCTCGATGGCGTGCTGGTTGGCGCGCGCGGCGGCGTCGGCGGCCGCGATGGCCAGCCGGACGGCCGGGGTCACCGTGCCCTCGGCGGCGGCCTGCCAGGCCCGGGCGATATCGAGTTGCGGTTCGTAGACCGCGGAGTGCCGGCCGCCGCGGCGGCCCGCCTCCTCGATGACCTCCTTGGCCTCGGCGGCGCGGCCGAGCGCCGAATACGCCTCGGCCAGGCGGACTCTCGCGGGGAACATCCACGCGGCCGCACCCTCGGCGGTCAGCGCCGCGAGCGCCTGCTCGAGATTCTCCACGCCGTCCGGGAAGTGGCCCTGGGCGACATCCACGGTGCCCTGCAGGATCTTCGACAGGCCCCACGCCAGATACTGTCCGGGCGCGGAATAGCCGAAATAGGCCGAGGCGCCGTGGCGCGCGGATTCCAGATCGCCGGTGAACGTCAGCGCCAGCACCTCGGCGTGCGCGGACATGAACCGGTTCAGGCCGTCGATATGCGATTCGACCTCGTGCCCGCGGGAGGCGTACTTGCGAGCGGCCTCGCCGCGACCCATCAGGGCCAGGGCGAGGCCGCCGCCGAACGCCGCCCACCAGACCGCCCACGGCGGCGATTCCGGATCCGTCATGACCGCGTCGGCCTCGACGAACGCGTCCTCGATACGGTTCTCGTTGACCGCGCACGCCGACGCGAGGCCCCGCAGCGTCAGGGTCAGCTTGGGGTGGCTGACCTTCTCGCGGACCAGCTCCAGCACCTCGTCGGCCCGGTCCGCGTCGCCCATGGACCACAGCAGATTCGACACCCGCGTACTGCCCCAGCGCACCAGTTGCAGCTCGTTCAGCTGATCCGGGTCGAAGCTGGCGAGCGTGCGCTCGGCCTCGATGCGATGGCCCTGGTAGAGCAGGGCGCGGGCGAGCAGGTCGGCGGATTCGACGCCGCCGCGCCGCTCCACGGCCGCGCGGGCGAAGCGCTCGCCGAGCGGGATGTTGGCCAGCCCGATGGCATCGGCCGCGGCGGCCTCGAACAGTTCGAGATCGGCGGATTTATCGCTGTCCAGGGCCAATTCGGCCAGCCGGATGCGATCGGAGGCCGACTTGATCGGCCGCTCCCGCAGCGAGGAGTACAACCGGCCGCGCAGCCGGCGCGCCGAGGCGATGCCCAGCCGCCGCCGGATCACCTCGCCGAACAGCGGGTGGTTGTAGCGCACCAGCAACTGGTGGGTGTTCTCGACGATCCGGATGACGCCGCGCGATTCGGCCGATTCGACCGCCTCCTCGCCCGCCAGCTCGGCCAGGACGTCCAGATCGATCGGCTCGCAGAAGGTCAGCAGTTCGAGGACCCGCAGTACGTCCTCGGGCAGCTGTTCGACCCGATCCTCCAGCAGCGCCGCCAGTTCCGAGGTGACCGCGGCCCGCCCGCGCAGCTGCCACACGCCGTTGACCTGCCGCAGCGTGCCCGCCTCCAGCGCACCCTCGACCAGATGCCGCAGGAACAGGGCGTTGCCGCCCGACGACTCCCACATCAGGTTGGCGGTGAAACCCTCCAGCTGCCCGCCGAGCATGGACTCCACGAGTTCGACGCTCTGGCGTTTGGTGAAGGGGGACAGGTCGATTCGCAGCAGGTGACCGTCCTTCCACAGCGAGGTCACCGCGTCCGGAACCTGAACCCCGCTGCGCACGGTGCACACGATGTGCGCCGCCTTGTCGATGGCCAACTGCAGCAACAGGGTTGCCGACAGCTGATCCAGCAGATGGGCGTCGTCGACGCCGATGATGGTGTGCCCGTCGGCCAGCAGCGCCTCGCGCGCCGCGGCCATGAAGGTCACCGGATCGTGCGCGGTGTAGACGCCCACCATATGGGCGAAGACCCCCAGCGGAATACTGCGCGCCGATTCGGTTCCGGCCACCCACCGGATGTTTCCGCCCACCGCGGCGGTCGCCTGCCGCGCCAGTGTCGTCTTCCCGACACCGGCGTCACCGGTCAACACGGCACCGACGAATTCGGTACCGATGAGTGCCGCCCGGATCGACTCGAGTTCGTTCCCGCGTTCGATCATCGGCCAGTTCCCTGCCATGCGCATTACTTTAGTGCCTCAGGAATGTACGCGGAGCGAACGAACGCCTAACGGACCCAGTCAGATCCAGGCCACATGCTCAGTTGCTATCGACGCGAACTCGATGCATGTCCTGTCAATTGTACGTACGACCAGCTTAATTCGTCCTCACTCCGTCCACACCTGATCGATGGGTGTGGCCTCCGACGGCGGCGGCGTGGGGACGGCGCCGGGAGTGCGGGAGAAGCGGGGGGCCGGGGCGTGCTGGACGACTCCGTCGATCTCGACCAGGGATTCGCGGGCGGCGATGTGCTCGTTCGCGGTGGCCTCGGTGAGGGTGAGGACGGGGGTGACGCAGGCGTCGGTGCCCTCGAAGACGGCCGCCCACTCGTCGCGGGTCTTCGTCTTGATCTTGTCCGCGAACAGCTTCTTCAGCTGGTCCTGGGCGTTCGGGTCGAGCTGGTTGGGCAGGCCCTCCGGATCGATCTCGAGGCCCTTCAGGAATTCGGCGTAGAACTGCGGCTCGATGCAGCCCACGGCCAGGTACTTGCCGTCGGAGGTCTCGTAGGTGTCGTAGAACGACATGCCCGTGTCGAGCAGATTGCTGCCGCGCTCGTCCGACCACAGGCCCACGCCGCGCATGCCCCAGATCATGTGCGACAGCGCCAGCGCGCCGTCGATCATCGCGGCGTCGACGACCTGGCCCTTGCCCGAGCCCTGCCGCTCGATCAGCGCGGCCAGGATGCCGAACACCAGGAACATCGAGCCGCCGCCGAAGTCGCCGACCATGTTCAGCGGCGGCACCGGCCGCTCGCCCTTGTGGCCGATGGCGTGCAGCACGCCGGTCAGCGAGATGTAGTTGATGTCGTGGCCGGCGCGGTCGGCGAGCGGACCGTGCTGGCCCCAGCCGGTCATCCGGCCGTAGACCAGGCGCGGATTGCGCTCGAGCGCCGCGTCCGGGCCGAGGCCCATGCGCTCGGTCACGCCGGGCCGGAAGCCCTCGAGGAGGACGTCGGCCTTCTCGACGAGCCCGAGCACCTTCTCGATATCGGCCGGATCCTTCAGGTTGGCCTCGACGATCGTGCGGCCCCGCCACTGCGGCCGCTCCATGAACCCGGGCAGCATGCCGGGCCGCTGCACCCGGATCACATCCGCGCCCAGGTCCGCAAGCAGCAGTGCCGCGTGCGGGCCGGGGCCGATGCCGGCCAGTTCGACAACACGCACGCCCGCGAGCGGGCCCTGCCTGGTGACGGTGGATGGAGTGCTCACGCCCTACCTCTTCGTCGTCGATGCTGCGCGCCTGCGCGCAGTACGGTATTGACACTACGACAATAACGCGGGCCTCGGCGACATCCATCGGCAAACCCCGGTTACCTCTCCGCAACGCGCTGCTTCTACCGTCTGAGCGGGTACGTCGGCGATGGCAGGAGGACGGGGTGTTCAGCAGGGCTTTCGGCCTCGCGGCAGCGGGGCTCGCGGTGGCACTGGCGGCCGCCGGATGCGGCGGCGACTCCGCCGACGATCGGGTGGCGGTCAAGGCCATGGTCGTGACGATGTTCGACCCCGAGGCGAAGCCCTGGGTGGAGAAGCAGCGCTGGACGCACGAAATCGCGGTGCCGGGTGTGCGAACGCCGGTGCGCTGCAACGATTCCGGTTTGTGCCTGATGGTGACGGATATGGGCAAGGTGAACGCCTCGCTGTCCACCGAGGCCGTCCTGGCCGGCTCGCGCCTGAACTTCGACGACGCGTACTTCGTCACCGCGGGCATCGCGGGCACCCCGCCCGATGCCGGAACGCTCGGCTTCGCCGCGTGGGCGCGCTGGGTCGTCGACGTCGATCTCGGCCACCACGTGCTGCCGCAGGACGATCCCGGTGTTCCCCACGGCTATGTCCCGCATTCGAATCCGAGCACCCAGATGTACGAGCTGGACGGCCGGCTCGTCGACGCGGTCTACCGCAACACCAAGGATGTCGCCCTCGCCGACAGCGACGACGCCGCCCGCGCCCGCGCGGAGTATCCGCAGCAGCAGGGAAATCCGAAACCCGCTGTCACCCAGTGTGATACGGCCACGGGGGACAATTTCTTCAACGGCCCGGAGGCGTCGGCCAAGGCGGCCTACATCGTCGGCCTGTACACCGGCGGCCGTGGCCGCTACTGCACCACCCAGATGGAGGACAACGGCACCGCGGCCGCGCTCGCCCGCGCCGGGAAGCTCGACCGGTACGTGAACCTGCGCACCGCCAGCAACTTCGATCAGCCGCACCCCGGCCAGACGGTCGGGCAGGTGCTGGACGCGGTGGAGCACGGCGGATATTCGCCGGGTTTCCCGCTGTCCATAGAGAACGCCTATCGCGTGGGCCTGGCCGCCGCCGAATACCTGATACAGCATCCCGGGCTCGATTGAGCGAAGGGAATTCGCGGTCCCCGGTGCGCCGGTATACTCCGATTCGGGCGTGAATTCCGGGCATCGATAGTGCGCTGCCGCCGCCCGACGGGTAGGAGCCGGTGCATTATGAGAACGACAGCGGCCGGCGATTCCGTGACCGCTCGGTCCCGCCTTACCGCCGAGCAGCTGATGCCGCGTGATGCCGTGTTCGTCTACGACGAATTCGAGCGGCATCCGTCGAACATCGTCGCGGCCTACGTTTTCGATGCGACGGATACCGCGTCGCCGGATTACGAGAGCGCGGTCGGATGGATGCGCGACCGCCTCGGATTCTCGCCGCTTTTCCGTCGGCGGCTGGCGCGGGTACCGGGCGATATCGATATGCCTTACTGGGTGCCCGACGCCGCCTTCGATATCCGTGAGCATGTGACCGCATACGGGCCCGAGTATTCGGAATGGGCCGATGTCCGTCGGCGAATCTCCGAGATCACCGGTACACGGATGGATCTTTCGCGTCCGCCGTGGGAGTTGCACCTCTTCGGAAAGGTCACGGACTTTCCGGGCCGGCCCGCGGTGACGATCGTCGTCCTCAAATTCCATCACAGCGTCGGTGACGGAGTTGCCACGCGGCAACTGGAGCTGACGTTGTTCGGCGGCAACGAGGTACTGCCCGCCGATCCGGCCGGCGATATCGGGTCCTGGTCGGCCCCGGCCGCGGCGGTTCGCGGACTGGGTCTGCTGCCCTTCCGGTGCGTGCGTTTCGTCAGGGGACTGGCGCGCACTCGCGCCGCCGCCGCGGAGGTGGCGGCGAGCGCCGTTCGTGAGCCGGTCGCCCACCGGCCCGCCACCCGATTCAATCGCGGCGTGGGCCCGGACCTCGCCTTCGACCTGGTGACCTTTCCGCTGCACGACATCCTCGAGGTGAAATCCGTGTTCGCCGAACGGGTTACCGTCAACGACCTCCTGCTCGCCGTGGTCTCCGGCGCGCTCGCCGACTATCTCGCCGAGCGAGGGGAGACGCCGCCGGAATCCCTGGCCGCCATGGTCCCGATCTCGATGCGCGGTATCGCACCGTGGAATTCGGCGAATCGGCTGTGCCAGATGTCGGTGGATCTGCACACCGGAATCGCCGATCCGCTGGAACGACTGCGGGCGATCCGGTCCTCCGCGCGGGACGAGAAACTGCGCTACCGCGACGCCGCGGTGATCCGCCGCGAATCCCGCGTGGAAACCTCCCCGGCCTGGTTGTTACGGCTGGCCGGATGGGCCAGGGCGCGACGGGTTTTCGACGGCGTCGCCACGGTTCCGCTGACCAACACCACGATCAGCAATGTGCCGCCGGTGAGCGAGCGGCTCGAATTCCTGGGGATGCCGGTGGCCGGTGTCTTCGGGGTGCTGCCGGTCATGGACGGTGACGGCCTGCGGCACCTGATCACCTCGCAGGGCGCGGATCTGGTGATCTCGGTGAGTGCCGATCCCGCAATGCTGCCCGACCCGGAGCGCTACCGGGAACTGCTGTTCAGGTCCTTCCGGCAGCTGCGCGCGGCGATCGGTGCGTAATCAGAGGCCCATCGACGCGGCCATCATCGGCCAGGACCGGTGCAGGTCCTCCTGCCAATAACCCCACGAATGGGTGCCGGTCGGATGAAAGGCATAGGTGATGTCGGTGCGGCCGAGTTCACGGGTGCGCTCGGCGAGTTTGGTGGTGCAGTAGTTCGCCGCGGATTCGATTCCGCCGCCGAGCAATACCTGATTCGCCAGCATCCGGGTGCTGTAGTCGACCGTCGGATCGGCCAGGCTGTCGTGCCGGCCCGGTAATCCGGTGCCGCTGGAGATGTACATCGGAATGGGCGGAAGCCGGTCCGCGTGCAGGTACGGGTCGTGCTCGCGCCAGCCCTCGCCGCCGTTCGGGCCCCACATATTCTTCGCGTCGCCGCCACCCAGTCCGACGACCAGTGTCACGGCCGCCGCCCCGAGCGGGTCGCTGGTCATGGCGCAGCCGCTGTACGCGGCGACGCTGCTGTACAGATCGGGCGATTCCATCGCGAGGTCGAGGACGGAGGTCCCGGCCATGGATATCCCCGCGACCGCGTTCCGGCCGGTCGTCCCGAAGGCGGCATCGATCAGCGGCGGCAGTTCCCGGGTGAGGAAGGTCGACCACATGTTCCGGCCGTTGTTCCCCAATTTCTTGGCCAGGCCGGCGTCCGGGCGCTGCCAGTCGGTGTAGTAGCTGAATGCGCCTTCCGTGGGAATCACGACATTGACGTGTTTGTCGGCGAAGAAGTCGGCCGCATCGGTGCGTTCCAGCCAGGTTGCCGCGTCTTCGCCTCCGCCCGCGCCGTTCAGCAGATACAGCGTCGGGGCAGGGGTATTCGTATCGTCCGGGCGCAATACCTGTAGTCGCACATCGCGATCCATGGCGGGTGAATGGACGGTGAGGTCGACAAGCCTTCCGGGGCCCGCATTCTCGCTGACGAGTCGTGCCTCGGCGGCCGGCGTCGCCGGTGCGGCGATAATCCACGACAGGGCGAATGCCGCGACGGCGGCGACCAGAGAGGCGAAGCGGCGCAACGGATATTCCTCGGGATACGCGAATAGGTCACAAGCCCGACGGCGAGGCGCACTCGCAGGCATCGAGTGCGCCCCGCCCGCCGGTCGTCGAATTACTTGCCGGCGGCCGGTGTTCCGCCGCTGAGGCTGATCAGCGCATTCACGATATTCGTGCCGATCGAGCCCGCACTGGCGGTTCCCAGGCCGAGAATGTCGATGAGCGATCCCATGTGTAACTCCTGTTTTTTCTGTTGTGGGGCTTTTGTTGGTTCTGGAGGCGCGTCTACTTGACGATGTTTCCGAGTGAGCCGAGGAAGACATCCCACAGTCCGTCACCCGCCGCCGCGGAACCCAGGGCCGGAATCAGCGCGCCGATAAGGTCGCTCAGCGAACCCATAGTGAAACTCCTTTGTGAGCGTGCGAACTTCCTCGACCGGCGATCTCCACGGTCGAGAGGAAGGTCACAATCGTGTATAGATGGTGACCCAGGCAACATAGCAGCAAGTCGTTATTTAGAGCAAGAGAATCCTCTAAATATCTTGGACGGGCGACCAGTGCGCTTGAGGCAACAGTGGGGCAACGGGGTGTCGGCACGTGCCGAAAAAAGGAGGGTGTGAATCAGGCGCGAGACCTGTTGCCCCGCACGGACTTCGCCTACTCGACGATGCGCAGCGGGATGGTCGTATCCGCCCGCCCCGGCAACTCCGACCGGTTGAGCCGAAGCGTCGGCGGCTCGGCCGCCCGGAGGATGGGCAGGGTGGGCGCGGGCTCCTCGTGCACCGCCCGCACCTTCGCCGGCAGCCGGTAGAAGGCCCGCGCGTTGTCCTCGAGGACCTTGTACATATCGGTGCCGATGGCATCGGCGATCAGCTCGATATCGGAGGCCCGGAAGGGCCGGCCCGCCCGGGTGCCCGGCAGATCGGAGCCGAACATGAGCGCCTCGGGATTGACCGCGTGGATCCGGCGCAGCGCCGAGACGATATTCATCGAGACACGGCCGAAGCCGGACGCCTTCACCCGGGCGCCCCGGTCGACCAGGTTCAGCAGGTACGGCAGGCAGTCGTCGGACATGCCCAGGTGGTCGATCGAGAGCACCGGCAGCTTGGAGATCACCGGCTCCAGCGAGCCCAGCATGGACCCGTCGATATACAGCTCCACGTGCCAGCCGGCGATATCGTGCGCGCGCAGCGCCTCCATGGTCAGCGTGACGATATCCCCGGCGGCCCGCTTGAGGTTGAATCGCAGCGCGCGCACGCCCGCGCGGTCCAGATCGGCGATCTCCTCGTCGGAGGCGTCCGGATTCGGGTTCACCACCCCGGCCCAATTCGGGCCCAGCTCGGCCAGCGCGGCGCGCATGAACCCCGTATCGGTGCGCTGGAACGACGCGCTGACCACCGCACCACCGTCGACATCGAAGCGCGACATGCGCTTTCGGTAGTCGGCGATGGTGAAGGGCTCCGGCAGGTAGCCCTCGTTCTCGGTCAGCGGATACCGCGGATCGATCAGGTGGACATGGGCATCGAACACGTGATCAGCATGCCTCACGACGGTGACATTTGCGTAAGCCGTGGTGACGGCCCGAGGTATTTTCAGATTTTGTGCGGTTCGCTCGCCGCGAGCATCTCGTGACGCTCGACGACCTTGACGCGCTCGCGGCCCTGGGGTTCACCGAGGGACCGCTCGTGCGCGTCGAGCCGGTACCAGCCGGCCCAGGTGGTGAACGGGATGCCCTTCTCTTCCAGCCACTTCGTGACCGCGTCGGCATCGCGCTCGGTGGCGGGCTCGAAGTTCGCCGCATCGTCCAGCAGGCAGGCGATGGTCTCGTTGGCGTCGCCCTTGGTGTGGCCGATGAGGCCGACCGGGCCGCGCTTGATCCAGCCGGTGACGTAGGTGCCGGGCATGAACCGGTCGGCGCCGTCGGCGTCCTCGTCGACCAGGACGCGCCCGGCCTCGTTGGGCACGGTGCCGGCCTGCTCGTCGAACGGCAGCTGGGGGATGTTCTGCGACAGGTAGCCGACCGCGCGGTAGACCGCCGACACGTCCCAGTCGCGGTAGACGCCGGTGCCCTTCACATTGCCGGTGCCGTCGAGCTGGGTGCGCTCGGTGCGCAGCCCGACGACCGTGCCGTCCTCGCCGACGATCTCGTGCGGGGACTCGAAGAAGTGCAGGAACAGTTTGTGCGGGCGGTCGCCGACATCGCGGATCGCCCACTGCTCGAGGGTGTTGCAGACCATGTCGACCTGCTTGGAGTGGCGGCGCGCGGCCTCGGAGCCCTCGTCGTAGTCGATGTCCTCGGGGTCGACGATGACCTCGATATTCGGCGAGTGGTCCAGCTCGCGCAGCTCCAGCGGGGTGAACTTGGCCTGCGCGGGACCGCGGCGGCCGAAGACGTGCACCTCGACGGCCTTGTTGTTCTTGAGGCCCTCGTAGACGTTCGGCGGGATCTCGGTCGGCAGCAGCTCCTCGCCGGTCTTGGCGAGCACGCGCGCCACATCGAGCGCGACGTTGCCGACGCCGAGGACCGCGACCTTCTCGGCCTCCAGCGGCCAGCTCCGCGGTACGTCGGGGTGGCCGTCGTACCAGGACACGAAGTCGGCGGCGCCGTAGGAGCCGTCCAGGTCGATACCCGGGACGGGCAGCGCCCGGTCGGCGTTGGCGCCGGTGGAGAAGATCACCGCGTCGTAGAACTGGCGCATATCGGCCAGCGTGATGTCGGTGCCGTAGTCGATATTGCCGAGCAGGCGCACCTGCGGCTTGTCGAGCACCTTGTGCAGTGCGGTGATGATGCCCTTGATGCGCGGGTGGTCCGGAGCGACGCCGTAGCGAATCAGCCCGAACGGTGCGGGCATCCGCTCGTACAGGTCGATGGCCACCTCGGCATCGGACTTCATCAGGGCATCGGCGGCGTAGATTCCGGCCGGTCCGGCGCCCACGATCGCAATGCGGAGTGGGTTGGTCGCACTGTATTCCGTCATTCTTACGCGCACCCTCTGGTCGAGAACTCTGTCGTCTTGTACTCAGCCGTAGTATTCAGCCGTCCTTCTTAGCTTAGGCTAAGTTGACGTATGGGCCGGGCTGCACCCTGCCGATCCGCTATCCGCTCGTAGCTGCTTCTTTGCCGCGCGAGACGTGGTTCGTACCTGGCCTGGGCCGGGGCATCTGTCGATTCTATCGGTGACAGCCGCGGGCGTTATTCCCGGGATCCGCCGGGAAATGCGGGTGTGATCTGCGACACCAGCATCGACCAGGGATGATCGACCCATGACCGACGCGGACGACCCGACCCCGATCGACCAGCGCGACACCAGCCGATCACCCGTTCCGTTCCTCGCGGCCGCGGTGGTGGCGGTACTGGTTGTCGGCGGCATCGTGGCCCTCGCGGTGGCCCGGCCGGTTGAGAACAATGTCACAGATTCCGATCGGATCGCGATCGCCGCGCGCAATTTCGCGACCGCCCAGGAGGATTCGGACGCGGCGCGGCGCGCGACCACCGCGTGCGCCGGATTCGATGCGGGCCGTTCGCCGTTGGGCCCGGACGCGGTCGGCAAGAAGGTCGAGATCGTGCGGGTCACCGACGCCGTCCCCGAGGGCGACCATGCACGAGCCACGGTGACGAGCCGGATCGACGGCCACGAGACGACCTCGACCTGGAATCTGGCCCGCGGCGACGAGGGCTGGCTGGTCTGCGATCGGCCGTGAATTGGTGTTTGACATGCGACCTTGTGTCCAGGCACTCTCAATCCAGGTCATGAGCGCCAGCGCCAAGCCCCGGCTCGCTGGTCGGCAACCCTCCTCCGCGGTGGGGTGCTCCGGGTGACGACCTGGCCTCGCGCCGAAGTCTCCTCGGCGCGGCAAGTGCGGATTCTCAGGAGGTGTGAGTAGTGACGTATGCAGGCGACATCACCCCACAGCAGGCGTGGGATCTGTTGCGCGACAACCCCGATGCCGTCCTCGTGGACGTGCGGACCGAGGCCGAGTGGCGGTTCGTGGGCGTGCCGGACACCAGCTCGATCGATCGGCCGACCGCGCTGATCGAATGGGTCGACGGGACGGGCGCGCCGAACGCGGCGTTCGTGGATCAGTTGAAGCAGGCGCTGGCCGGGCGCGCGCCGGATACCGACGCCCCGGTGATCTTCCTGTGCCGCTCCGGGCAGCGGTCCATCGGCGCGGCGACCGCGGCGACGGGCGCCGGTTTCGCGCCGTCGTTCAACGTGCTCGAGGGTTTCGAGGGCCCGCTGGACGCGCACGGTCACCGCGGCGGCGCCGGCTGGCGCGCGCTGGGCCTGCCGTGGAGGCAGTCGTGATCACCGGCGGCGCATTCGACAAGCCGCTGCCCGAGGGCGTCGGCCCGGCCACGCTGGGCGTGCGCGGCGGGCTGCGGCGATCCGGATTCGAGGAGACCTCCGAGGCGCTGTACCTGTCCTCCGGATTCGTCTACGAGAGCGCCGAGGCGGCCGAGGCCGCGTTCACCGGCGATGTCGAGCATTTCGTGTACTCGCGCTACGGCAACCCGACGGTCGCCATGTTCGAGGAGCGGATGCGCCTGCTCGAGGGCGCGGAGGCGTGTTTCGCGACCGCCAGCGGCATGTCGGCCGTGTTCACCGCGCTGGGCGCGCTGCTGGGCAACGGCGACCGGCTGGTCGCGGCGCGCAGCCTGTTCGGTTCCTGTTTCGTGGTCTGCAACGAGATCCTGCCGCGCTGGGGCGTGGAGACCGTCTTCGTCGACGGCGAGGATCTCGCGCAGTGGGAGGAGGCGCTGTCGAAGCCCACCCAGGCCGTCTTCTTCGAGACCCCGTCCAACCCGATGCAGACCCTGGTGGATGTGCGGCGGGTCTCCGAGCTGGCGCATGCCGCCGGGGCGAAAGTGGTGCTGGACAACGTCTTCGCCACCCCGCTACTGCAACGCAGCCTGGATCTCGGGGCCGATGTCGTGGTGTATTCGGGCACCAAGCACATCGATGGTCAGGGCCGGGTGCTCGGCGGCGCGATCCTCGGCACGCAGGACTACGTCGACGGCCCGGTGAAGCATCTGATGCGGCACACCGGCCCGGCGCTGAGCCCGTTCAACGCGTGGACCCTGCTCAAGGGCCTGGAGACCATGCCGCTGCGGGTGCACCGGTCCGCGGAATCCGCCCTGCGGATCGCCGAATTCCTCGAGGGGCATCCCGGCGTCTCCTGGACGAAATACCCGTTCCTGGAGTCGCATCCGCAGTACCTGCTGGCGCAGGATCAGATGTCGGGCGGCGGCACGGTCGTCACCTTCGAACTCGCCGCGACCGGTGGCGGCGACGCGGCGAAGAAGCGCGCGTTCGAGGTGCTCAACCGCCTGCGCATCATCGACATCTCCAACAATCTCGGCGATTCCAAGACCCTGATCACCCATCCGGCGACCACCACACACCGGGCCATGGGCCCGGAAGGCCGTGCGGCCGTGGGGATCACCGACGGCGTGGTCCGTGTCTCGGTCGGCCTCGAGGATGTCGAGGACCTGCTCGGGGATCTGGACCACGCGCTGAGCTGACGGCTCAGAAGTCCCAGTCGGCGTCCTCGGTCTGCTGCTGCTTGCCGATGACGTAGGAACTGCCGGAACCGGAGAAGAAGTCGTGGTTCTCGCCCGCGCCCGGATCGAGCGCGGCGAGAATCGCGGGGTCCACCCGGCAGTCCTCCGGGTCGAACATGGGCTCGTAGCCCAGGTTGCCCAGCGCGCGATTGGCGTTGAAGCGCATGAACGGCAGCACCTCCTCCGTCCAGCCGACCTCGTCGTACAGATCGTGGGCGTAGCCGATCTCGTTGGCGTACAACGCGTTCAGTAGCTCGTAGGTGTAGTTCCGGTGGTCGGTGCGCTCGGCCTCGGACAGTTCCTCGACCCCGAGGCGGCACTTGTACCCGATGTAATAGCCGTGCACCGCCTCGTCCCTGATGATGAGGCGGATGAGATCGGCTGTGTTGGTGAGCTTTCCGCGCGCCGACCACCGCATCGGCAGGAAGAAGCCGGAATAGAAGAGGAACGATTCCAGCATCACCGACGCGGCCTTGCGCTTCAGCGCGTCGTCACCGCGGTAGTAGTCGACGATGATGCGCGCCTTGTTCTGCAAGTGCGGATTGTCCTCGGACCAGTCGAACGCCGCATCGATCTGCCGGGTCGAGCACAGTGTGGAGAAGATCGAGCTGTAGCTCTTGGCGTGCACCGACTCCATGAAGGCGATATTGGTCAGCACGGCCTCCTCGTGTGGCGTGCGGGCATCGGCCAGCATCGCCACCGCGCCCACGGTGGCCTGGGCGGTGTCCAGCAGGGTGAGGCCGGTGAAGACCCGGGTGGTCAGCTGTTGTTCGGCCGGGGCCAGCTGCTCCCAGGTGTGCAGGTCGTTGGACAGCGGGACGCGCTCGGGCAACCAGAAGTTGCCGGTCAGCCGGTCCCAGACCGCGGCGTCGGTGGGGTCGGGCAGGCGGTTCCAATTGATCGCGTGCACGCGGTCGACGAGTGTGCTCATGCGGCTCTCCGATCGGCGGAAACGGGTAGTTCGGTAAGGCTAACACTATATTTCGGTAGCCCGAATTACGGACGGTGGCCGTGTTGTGCCTCTATCTCGAGTCTGCTCCTCGGGACGGGAGTTCGCTTCGATTATTGACAGCATACTGTCAAATATGACAGCATGCTGTCATGATGAAAACAGTGCACATGGCCGTCTACGACACCTTCGCCGATTGGGAGGTCGGGCATGTCACCGCGCACGTCAATCGGGCGCTGTGGCAGCGCGAGCCGGGGACCTGGCGGGTGCTGACCGTGGGTGCGTCGTCGGAGCCGGTCACCTCGGCCGGCGGGATGCGCGTCGTTCCGGACGTCGTGCTCGGCGAGCTGTCACCGGCCGACAGCGCGATGCTGATCCTGCCGGGCTCCGACACCTGGGAGGCGGGCGCCTTGGCGGCGTTCGGGCACAAGGCGCGCGAATTCCTCGCGGCGGGCGTGCCGGTGGCGGGCATCTGCGGCGCGACCTTCGGACTCGCAACCGAGGGCCTGCTCGACGCGCGGCCGCACACCAGCAACGACCCGAATTACCTTGGCATGAGCGGCTATTCCGGTTCCGAGTACTACCTGCGGGAACCCGCCGTCGCGGACAGTGACCTGATCACGGCCACCGGAACGCGCCCGGTGGAGTTCGCCAGGGCCGTCCTGGCCCGGCTGGGCGTCTACGAGCCGCACGTCCTCGATGCCTGGTACGCGCTGTACGGTCACAACGATCCACAGGGCTTCTACACACTCGCCGAGTACGAGCAGCGGCGGGCGGTGCCGGAAGCCGCCGCGCGCTGACCGGAGGGGACATGACCCGCACCGACCAGGACCTGTTCGCCACCGCCGCGGTGACGACCTTCAAGCTGAACGGCCAATTCCTCGCCGTCGCCGAGGAATTGGCGCGCCCGGCCGGTATCACCGTGGCCTGGTGGCAGGTGCTCGGCGCGATCCTGCGCGCCCCGCTCCCGGTCGCCGGCATCGCCCGCGAGATGGGCATCACCCGCCAGAGCGTCCAGCGCGTCGCAGACCTCCTGGTGGACAAGGGCTTCGCCGAATACCGCACCAACCCCGCCCACCGCCGCGCCAAACTCGTCGCCATCACCGAGGTCGGCCACGAGGCCGTCCGCCGAATCGACCCCCAGCACGCCGAAATGGCGAAACGCCTTGCGGCCGAACTGGGTACGCAGCGGCTAGCCGAGATCGCCGACGCACTCACAAGTCTCTCCGCGGCCCTGGAACGAATCGGGCACTAGCGGGAACTCACCGATGGTTTCCGGCCAAAAGCACGCCGGAAACAAGGGCCTCGCGTGGACAAGGTCTCTTATCTTCCCCGGCATGCTTTTGGCCGGGGCCACAGGCGACCGACAGCCCTCAGGACGCGAACGGGTCGCCCGTGCGCCCCACCAGGTCGGCGACGGACTCTATGACGGTGGTCGGGCGGTACGGGTAGTGCTCGACCGAGGCGCGGGTGGAGATGCCCGAGGTGACCAGGATGGTGCGCATACCGGCCTCGAGGCCCGCGATCACATCCGTGTCCATGCGGTCGCCGATCATCACCGAAGACTGCGAATGCGCGCCGATGCGGCGCAGCGCGGACCGCATCATCAGGGGATTCGGCTTGCCGACGTAGTACGGGTCGCGGCCGGTGGCCCGGGTGATCAAGGCGGCGACCGAACCCGTGGCGGGCAGGACGCCCTCGCGGGACGGGCCCGTCGCGTCCGGATTCGTGGCGATGAAGCGGGCCCCGCGCTCGACCAGGCGGATGGCCGTGGTGATCGCCTCGAACGAGTACGTGCGGGTCTCGCCCAGCACCACGTAGTCCGGATCGCTGTCGGTGAGGACGTAGCCGATCTCGTGCAGCGCGGTGGTGAGACCGGACTCGCCGACCACGTACGCGGTGCCGCCGGGGCGCTGCTCGTCCAGGAAGGTCGCGGTGGCCAGAGCGGAGGTCCAGATCGCCTCGGCCGGGATGTCCAGGCCGGAGTGCCGCAGCCGGGCCTGGAGATCCCGCGGCGTGCGGATGGAGTTGTTGGTGAGCACCAGGAACGGGGTGCCGCTCTCCTGCAGCTCCGCGAGGAACTTGTCCGCGCCGGGCACCAGGTGGTCCTCGTGCACCAGGACCCCGTCCATATCGGTGAGGTAGGACAGAATGGGCTCGTCGTCGGCAGTCACCAGCCAATTGTGGGCTATTCACTGATCGGATGTGGACAACTCGGGAAGTTGCGACCATTCACACACCGTTGAACACCGCTGACTATGTTCGAAGTAGGGCCCGGGGCGCACGCCCCGCGGCACGAGCGACAGCGACAGGAGTGACGCAGTGAGTGGACTCAAGCTCGGGTACAAGGCGTCGGCGGAACAGTTCGGTCCCCGTGAGCTGGTGGAACTCGGGGTGCTCGTCGAGGAGCACGGGCTCGACAGTGCCACGGTCAGCGATCACTTCCAGCCGTGGCGGCACGAGGGCGGGCATGCCCCGTTCTCGCTGGCGTGGATGACCGCGGTCGGCGAGCGCACGAAGCGCATCCAGCTCGGCACCTCGGTGCTGACCCCCACCTTCCGGTACAACCCGGCCGTGATCGCGCAGGCGTTCGCGACCATGGGCTGCCTGTATCCCGACCGCATCATGCTGGGTGTCGGGACGGGCGAGGCGCTCAACGAGATCGCCACCGGCTACAAGGGCGAATGGCCGGAGTTCAAGGAGCGGTTCGCGCGGCTACGCGAATCCGTGGACCTGATGCGGGCCCTGTGGACCGGCGACCGGGTCACCTTCGAGGGCGAGTACTACACCACCGTCGGCGCCTCCATCTACGACGTGCCGAAGGGCGGCATCCCGATCTACGTCGCCGCGGGCGGTCCGCTGGTGGCCCGGTACGCCGGTCGCGCCGGAGACGGTTTCATCTGCACCTCCGGCAAGGGCATGGATCTCTACACCGAGAAGCTCATGCCGGCGGTCGGCGAGGGCGCCGCGAAGGCCGGGCGCACGGTCGACGATATCGACCGGATGATCGAGATCAAGATCTCCTACGATACGGATCCCGAACTGGCGCTGGAGAATACGCGCTTCTGGGCCCCGTTGTCGCTGACCGCGGAGCAGAAGCACAGCATCACCGACCCCATCGAGATGGAGGCCGCCGCCGACGCGCTGCCGATCGAGCAGATCGCCAAGCGCTGGATCGTCGCCAGCGACCCCGACGAGGCCGTCGCCCAGGTCAAGCCCTACGTCGACGCGGGCCTCAACCACCTGGTCTTCCACGCCCCCGGCCACGACCAGCGCCGCTTCCTGGACCTCTTCCAGCGCGACCTGGCCCCCAGGCTGCGGGCCCTGTAACGCCCGACAATCTTGTGGTGCCTTCCTGGCCGCCAGGACCTACAACCTCTCCTGGTGGCCAGGGGCAACACCCTCCTGGTCGTGAGGTCCTACTACCCTCCTGGTCGTGAGGTCCTACTACCCTCCTGGTCGTGAGGTCCTACTACCCTCCTGGTCGTGAGGTCCTACCACCTTCCTGGTCGTGAGGTCCTACCACCTTCCTGGTCGCCGAGCGCTTTTCTCGGCGACCAGGACCTCACACCCGAGTAAGCGCGAACAACCGTAGATCCCGCGTGGTGCGGGTGCGGTAGGCGGCATACGCCTCGCTCGTCTCGACGAAGCGCTCGAAGATCTCCCGCTTCTTCTCCTCGTCCTCGATCAGCTTCGCCTGCACCGGAATTCGCTCCCCGGCGATGGTCACGGTGCCGGTCGCGTCGGCCAGTAGATTGCCTGTCCAGGCCGGATGTCGCGCCTGTCCGAAGTTGCTGCCGATCACATACAGCACATCGCCGTCGTGGACGTAGAGCAGCGGACTCGTCCGTGGCTCCCCGGACTTGCGCCCGGTGGTGGTCAACAGGATGACCGGCGCACCCACCGGACCGAGCACGGTGTAGCGACCCGCGGTGCGCTCCAGCACTTTTCGATCCAGCGGCGTCAGCGTGCGGATCACGAACGATCCGGCCTTCGTCGCCGCGAACGGGCTCACCATCCGCGAGAGCAGACCCGTGCGCGATCCCCATTGCCGGTCCGGAAACTGTGCTGCCATGGGGGAGATCGTAGAGGCCGTGGCACTGATCACGCGCTGGATATGTAGAGCGGTTGTTCCATATGAATTAGAGTGTGTGTTCTATATAGATCCCACCGCACTCAGCGCGATCGAACGAAGAAGGGAGCCGGAATGCGTATCGAGAGTTCCGCGCACACCACCCAGCCGTGGCGGATTCACGAGATCACCCACGACTTCACCCTCGAGGATGTCTGGGCCCTGCCGACCCCCGGCGGCCCCGACGACTTCCCCCGCCTGGTCGATCTGGTCAGCACCGACGAAGACCCCGGTCAGCAGTCCCCGATCTTCCGCCTGCTCTTCGCGATCCGATGGAAACTCGGCGCCCTGCTCGGCTGGGACGCCCCCGGCCACGGCCTCGAAGCCCGCGTGCCCTCACTGCGCGACCGCCTGCCCGACGACCTCCGCGACGGCCCGCGCGGCCCCGAGATCCCCGGCAAACCCTTCCGCCCGCTCTATCTGACCGACTCCGAATACGCCGCCGAAATCGCCAACAGCACCATGCACGGCATCATGCACATCGCCTGGGTCCCAGACGAATCCGGCGGCTACCGCGGCCAGATGGCGGTCCTGGTGAAACCGAACGGCCTCCTCGGCCACCTCTACATGGCCGCCATCAAACCCTTCCGTTACACCCTGGTCTACCCGCGCCTGATGTCGGGCATCGAGCGCCAGTGGCGACGGCGGGACACCGGTTCGCACATCTCGTGACTACGCGGTGCGCGGGGCGTACATGATGACCGCGACGCCGATCAGGCAGATCGCCGCGCCGGTGATGTCCCACCGGTCGGGCCGGAATCCGTCCAAGGCCATGGCCCAGGCCAGCGATCCGGCGACGAACACCCCGCCGTAGGCGGCGAGGATGCGCCCGAAGTTGGCGTCGGGCTGCAAGGTGGCGACGAATCCGTAGAGGCCCAGCGCGATGATCCCCGCGCCGACCCAGGCCAACCCGCGGTGCTCGCGCACGCCTTGCCAGATCAGCCACGCCCCGCCGATCTCGGCGACGGCGGCCATGACGAACAGCAGGATCGAACGAACGACGGTCATGGGCGGGACCCTACGCACCGCCGCGCTACGCCCAGCGCGTCGACACCTCGGGGCGGCCGAGTTCTGCCCACAGCACCGTGCGCCCGCCCGCGCTGTGCCGTCCGCACCGCACACTGATCCGCTCGACGCATTCGGTTATCAAGCGACCGGAATCGATGATGACCTGCGCATTCTCCGGGGAATCGTGCAACTCGACGACGAGTCGCGCCGCCGAGAGAACCCGCAGCCGCAGCGTCATCCGCGTCGGATACCCGAGCGGACACGCCTCGACGGCGGCGACGAACGCGGTGATCAACTCCTGGACTGCGCACTCACCGTCGATCAGAACATCGCCCCACTGCCATCGAATCAACGTGTTGTGCACGAAGATTCGAGCGACGGGCAGGGCGGTCCACTGCGCCGAGAGGTCGATGCGGTCGATACCCGCACCGGGCGTCGTGCCCGGCGGCGGCAGGCCGACGCTACTGCCGGCGCGCGTCGCGAGGTGGGTGGCCACCTTGCTGAGTTGCGCTGCCAGGATTGCCTTTTCGCGCTCGCTCAGCGCGTTGGTGGCCGCGCCGACGGCGGCGCATTCGCAGGCTCCGAGGCGGCGGATGTGGTCGAGCAGGTCATTCTCGAATGCCGGGGTGTTCAAGATCGTGCTCCTGCTCGGTCGAATCCCGCTGTGAGTGGTTGTGGATGAGGAACGGAACCTTCCGCAGACCGGCCCCGATCTCGAACGCGAGATCGGTGTACGCCAGCGCAAGCTCGGCTAATCGCTCCCACACGTAGTGGCGTTGCAGGACGGATACATCGCTCCGGAGCGCGACCTCGGCGTCGACGGAGTATCGACCGATCCGGTCCACAACCATCCCCACGGTCTCCGTATGCATGTACGCCGCCCCGCGCGGCAGCGGCATATTGGCCGAGACCCAGCAATCGATGCAGTGCACCAACTTCGCTCTTGCACAGTCGATCCCGGGGAGATCTTCGTCCGACGCCGTCATGCGCGCGGCGTGCAGTGCGGCGAGTTCGCAAGCGGCCGATAGGACCGGATGTCCGAATAGCACTGTGCCGCTACAGGCTTCGAGAAGCATCTCCTTGGACGGAAGCTTGTTCATCGTCCGTTCCTCGATCCTCTCGGCAAGTGTTCGAAGATGACGCACCGACTGGTGGATTAGCGCAGACGCTACGCCAGTTGTTACAACCAATCAAGGACATGTTTGTACGTCGGATGGTGTGCCTGTGCAAGGGAGAGCTGTATCGTAAACGCGGCCTCATCCGGATGAGAGGATTGAGATGGCAAGTACGTCCCCCACCGTGGCGAGCTGGGAACTTATGCTTCGCATCGTCAATCGGGCCGACGAACGTGGTTTGAAGGCCGGCGCGATCCCCAAGGCGTTGGATGTCAGTCAGCAGTACTGGTCGAAGCTCACCCGCGGACGGGGTGTTCGAGGCACCCTGAGTGAGGACAAGCTGACGACGCTCCTGAACCTGCTCGAGTTCGATGCCGATGAACAGGCGGAGCTGCTGGCGCTGCGGGACGTTGCCAAGGGGCGCAATCCCTATGCCGAATACTCGGCTCTCTTCAGCGAGCAACTCATGCGGTTCTACGGGTTGGAGGCCGGGGCGCAGAGCATTCGCAGCTTTGAGAACAGTGTGGTCAGCGGCTTGCTTCAGACCGAGGACTACATCCGCGCTCTGATGAAGGCCATCGTCACAACCGGTCGGCCGACCGAAGTGGAACAGCGCGTCAGTGCACGCCTCCAGCGGCAGAGGCTCCTCGACGGCCCGGAGCCGTTGCAGTTGTCGATCGTCATGGGTGAGGCCGCGTTGATGCACCAGGTCGGTGGTCCCCAGGTGCATCGAGGACAGTTGCGGCATCTAGTCGAACTGATAGAACGGCATCCCGGAACGCTGGATGTCCGGGTGATCCCGTACGAGGCGGGCGCAGCGATCGCCGGCCTGAACTCCGCGACGTTCCACCTGCTGGACTTCGAGAGCGGACGTCTACCAACGGTGGGTTGGGTCGAATCCGCCGCATACGGTGAGATCATCGATACACCCAAGCGGGTGAACGACATGGACTACCTGTACAAACAGGTGCGGTCGATTGCGCTGGACCAGAAAGAGTCGGCCGACTTGATCGGTCGACTCGGAAGGCAGAAGCTAAGGTAAGCGATGTGAGCACCAGCTTTTTCAAGTCCACGTTCAGCGGGAGCGACCAGACCTGCGTCGAGGTCGCCCACCGAACCGACACCGTGCTCATCCGCGACAGCAAGTACACGGGCCCCGTGCACGAGCAGCCGACCGTGTCCGTCCCGGCATCGGACTGGCCCGCGTTCCTGGATCTCGTGCTGAGTCTTCGATCCGGAAAGCCCGGCGGCGCTGTGGAAATCGCGCTTCATCCGGACGGCGGGGCGACGATCGTGGGTGAAGGTGCGGCCTTGGTCTACAACGCCGACGAGTGGGATGCCTTCGCCAAGGGTGTGGCCGACGGCGAATTCGATCGCCACTGAACCTCCTCGATCGGCGGCGGGGCAGATGTCTTGTACCGCAGTCGATCATGGCCTGATGTTTCGATGCTCGTCAGGCATGGTGGGCCTGCGCGGCGCAGATACTCGTCTCTTTTGTGAGCGGCTGTTTGCGGTCATTATTTGATGGTGTCGACAGAACAGGATCACCGCGCCCCTGAGTCGGCAGAACTCGACGAGCGTGAATCCGCGCTAGCCGACCTGGAGGCCAGGGTCGCGCGACGGGAAGCTCGGGTGCGGGCCCGGGAGGACGCGGTCGCTCTCCGCGAGCAGGCCGCCGACGAGCGGGAACAAGCGGCCGATGACGCGGCGGCTGCCGCCGCGGAACGCGAGGCCCTCGCAGACGAACGCGAGGCCCTCGCAGACGAACGCGAGGCCCTCGCAGACGAACGCGAGGCCCTCGCAGACGAACGCGACCGCGCGGCCGATACTCGCGACGCCAAAGCCGATCAGCGCGAACGGGAAGCCGACCAGCGGGAGGAACTCCTCAACGCCCTGGAACGACGGTTGGACGATCACGCCCGCAACGTCGGCCAGGTGACGGAAACAGCTAGCCAGCGCCTCCGGGAGGCGATCATTCGCAGCCGGGCCTTGCTGGCGTCGAGTGCGACACACCTCGATCGCACCGAGGCCGCGCTGGACCGCGCCGACGCCAGCGGCCGACGCGAGCAGGCGGAGATCGACCGCGTGTCCGCCGACAGCAAGCGTGAGTTCGCCGGGAGGGACGAACCGAAGATCGAAGCAGCGCGCCCGGCGCCGGACGACGAGGGCGCGATCAGTCGCGGTAGATCTTGACGTAGGCGTTGGTAGCCGTGCCGATGCTCAGGCCGTTCACGCACGACGCCGAGCCGCCACCGGACGGGCTGAAGGATCCGCTCCACGAACCCCGGTACGGGCCGATGGTCATCAACGGGAAGGCGAAGGGCACGGGTGCCAGACCGAAGCACTCGACGACCAGGCTGTACTCCCGGCCCGGGGGAGCATCGACATCGTGGCAGGTCGCGGTCGCGCCCACGAGGTCGCGGGTGACGGTGCAATCCTCGGGCGCGGCGTTCGCGGTGCCGGCGCCGAACACGGCGGCGCACCCCAGGACCGACGCGGCGGCAACCGCCGTCCGCGTGACAGCGACTGTTCTGCTCATTACTGGTCCTTCCGAAGGGTTGATACTCAGCAATCGAACCTGGCCATCGAATTGTTAGCTATCGCACCGGCCGGGGCCTCTCGACGGCGGTGGTTGTTAGGGTGTGGGGGTGAGTTCCCCGGAGGCTTCCAGACGGTAGCCGCCTGGTCTGCGGGCCGGGCGGCGTTGTGAACGTGATCCCCCTCGGTCGTTGAGCGGCCGTGCGGGTCGGGCGTGTCGCAGCGCTGGATGAAGCCGGTTTCTGCGGTCGGGTGCGGGATTGCCCGGCTTCGCAACTCATCTCGGGTGCCGTGAATATCTTTTGTGGCGCCCTGTATCCGGGGAGTTTCCTCCTATGCCCATTGTGGTATTCGTGCTGGCTGTCGCTGTTTTCGCGCAGGGCACATCCGAGTTCATGGTGTCGGGGTTGTTGGAGCGGATAGCGGGTGACGTCGGGGTGTCGCTCGGCGCTGCCGGATTGCTGACCTCGCTGTTCGCGGCGGGGATGGTGCTGGGCGCGCCGGTGATGGCGATGGCCGCGGGGCGGCTGCCCGTCAGATATTCGGTGACCGCGTTTCTAGGAGTGTTCTGTATCGCGCATGTGATCGGTGCCGCGACAACAGGTTTCGCGGTGCTGCTGGTGACGCGCGTTGTCGCGGCGGTCGCCAATGCCGGGTTTCTGGCGATCGTGCTGGCCGTGTTGCCGAGGCTGGTCGGGCCGGCGCTGGTCGGGCGGGCGACCTCGGTGGTGGTGTCCGGTGTGACGGTGGCGTGTATCGCCGGTGTTCCCGCGGGCACGCTGCTGGGGCAGGTCTGGGGGTGGCGTTCGGCGTTCTGGGCTGTCGCGGTCGTCAGCGCGGCACTCCTCGTGCCGGTGTGGTTGATGCTCGATCATGATGTGCGCGAAGGGGGTACGTCGGACGGCCAAGCACCCCCGGTGCGGCGCGAATGGTCGGTGCTACGGCAACGGCCGATCCTGATCGCCGTCCTCGCCGGGATCCTGGTCAACGCCGCGACCTTCGCGGGGTTCACCTATCTCGGCAGCATCACGACCGCCATCGCCGGGGGCGGTCGGTGGGTTCCGTTGGCGCTGGCGCTGTTCGGCGTCGGCTCGTTTCTCGGAGTGACGATCACCGGCCGCTACAGCGACCGCCATCAGCGGCGGATCGTTGTCGCCGGAACGGTCCTACTCGTCGGAGTCTGGCTGCTGGCCGCCGCGACCGCGTACGCGCTGATCGGCGTGATGATCATGTCGACGGTGGCGGGCGCCGTCGCGTTCGGCGTCGGTTCCACGCTGATCGCGACGATAGTGCGCACCGCCACCCCCGACGCGCCGCGTATCGCCGGCGCCCTGGCGACCACCGCGTTCAACGTCGGCGCGGTCCTCGGCCCGGTCGCCGCCGGTCTGGCCGTCGACCGGACCGAGCAACCCACCACGGCGTTCTGGTGCGGTGCGGCCTTCACCGCTGCCGCCGTGGTCGTGGCTGTGATCGGCGAGATTCGAGCGTCAATTCACAAGGCGGACTTGACCTTTGCGGCGAATTCGTAGGTGGCGCGCCAGTCGTCGGAGTGCGGGGCGATGATCACGCGCTCCGCACCGGCGGCGACGTAGGCCGCGGTGCGGTCCGTGGCCTCGGAGAGGTCGGAGGGCAGGGCGGCTACGACGGTGACGGCGGGGGTGGGACGGTTACGCTCGGCGGCCAGGTCGGCCAAACGTGTTGTGGTGGAGGGCAGTTCGTCGGGCGAGGGGTTCATGGCGATCCAGCCGTCGGCGTAGGTCGCGGCGCGGCGGAGGGCGGCGGGGGCGTCGCCGGCCACCAGGATCGGGGGGACGGTGGCGCCGGGGGAGAGGGTCGCCTCGGTGCCGTCGGGGAGGGTCGCGGGGCGTCCGGCGATGAGGTCCGGGAGGATCGCGAGGGCCTCGTCGGTGCGGCGGCCGCGGTCGGCGAAGGACTGGCCCGCCGCGCGCCAGCCGATATCGCCGTGGGCCGGGTTGCCGGTGCCGATGCCGAGCAGGATGCGGTCGCCGGAGAGGTATTGCAGCGTCGCGACCTGCTTGGCCGCCCAGGCGGTGGGGCGCAGGGCCAGGAGCAGCACGCCGTATCCGACGCGAATGCGGTCGGTGACCGCGGCGGCGGTGGCGACCACGCCCGTGCTCTCCAGGATCGGCGCGCTGGCCAGGAGGTGGTCGGTGGACCACACGGAATCCAGCCCCACCTCCTCGGCGAGCCGCGCCGCGGCCCGCACGTCACCGAGGATCGGCCGGGCGGGGTCCGGCGTGGAGGTGGGGAGGATGGTGCCGATGTCGAGAGTCATACCGGAATCCAACCTCGCGGGGCGAGATTGGATTCCGGCAAGGGAGACTTGCCACGAGATTGGATTCCGGCAAGGGGAACTTGCCACGAGATTGGATTCCGGCAACGGAACTTCCCACGAGATTGGATTCCGGCGAAGCTCCCCGCTCTTCTACGGCGTGAATACGGGCTGGTCCACGGCCCACAGCCAGGAGCCGTCGGGCTGGCGGCGGGCGATCTCGACGGTGACCTCGCCGGTGGTGAGGGTGGAGGCTGTGAGGGCCAGGTCGCTGCTCATCAGGACCGGGTGTTGCCTGCCTGCTGTCAGCACCGGCTTGGCCGCGACGAACTGCTCGTACACCTTTCGGATTTCCGCGTGTCCGGTCGCGAGGTTGCCCGGCGGGAAGGCCAGGACGGCGTCCGGTTCGTACAGCGCCACCAGCCCGTCGACATCGCCCGCGTTGGCGCGCTCGATGAAGTATTTGCCCAGGTCGTTGGGGTCGGTGGCCACGTTCTCGTTTGTCATGGCGGCAAGCCTGCCAAGGAATCACGACATCTTGCGTCAGGTATTCCCGTAGAGTTTTCCTGTGCGCGCCGACCGCCTGGTTTCGCTGGTGCTGCTGTTGCGCCGGCACGGCCGGCTGTCCGCGGCCGCGCTCGCCCGCGAGCTGGAAGTGTCCGTTCGTACGGTGCTGCGCGATATCGAGGCGCTGTCCGCCGCGGGCGTCCCGGTCTACGCGGAGCGCGGCAGGCACGGTGGTTTCGCCCTGCTACCCGGTTTCCAGACCGAACTCACCGGACTGAACCACGACGAGGCGCTCGCGCTGCTGGTCGCCGGATCACATAGCGGCGCACAGGCTTTCGGTCTCGGCTCAGCCCTCACCTCGGCCATGCGCAAGGTGGTCGACGCGCTCCCCGAGAACAATCGGGCCACCGCCGGTGACGCGTCGCAGCGACTACTCGTGGAACCGGAGACCGACCTCCTCGCGCGCCGTGTCGTGGCCGAGGAGGTCCCCGACGCCGTGGTGGCCGAGGTCCGGCGCGCGGTGTTCGGCGGGCACAAGCTGCGCATCCACTACGCGGCCGTGGACCAGGCCCCGACATGGCGCACGGTGGACCCGATCGGCCTGGTCACCGTGCGCGGCCAGGGCTATCTGCTGGCCACGAGGTCGGGTGCGGACCGCACCTACCGGCTCTCCCGTGTGCTGGCGGCCGAGGAACTCCCCGAGCCCGCGCAGCGTCCGGAGCGGGCCGATCTCGATCGGATCTGGCAAGAACGCAGCACGCGGTTCCGCACCGGCGGTGACCAGGTGACGGTGCTCGTACGCATCGCCCCGGCGCGGCGAGAAGAACTGGTGACCACCGCGCTTGCCGTCCGCGCCGAAACGCCCGACGCGGACGGATGGCAGCGGCTGGAAGTCACCTTCCAAGACCCGAGACATGCCGAATGGGCGCTGTGGAAACTCGCTACGGACGCGGAAGCGCTTGCCCCGCAATGGTTACGCACGACCCTGCGCGACCGCGCCGCCGCGATCGCCGCCCGCTACCAAGGATCGTCCTGAGAGCTGGCCTGCGTTGCGGTACGAGCCGGGCTGTGGCGTGCCGGGACTCTCTCGCGACCGTGTGCCGGCCTTGATCAACGCCCGCCCGATATCGCCCGGCCCGGCGGTGAATGTGGTGTCAGTGACCGCGTCAGGACAGCGTCAGCATGCTGTCAGCCGACCCGGACAGAGTGTGTACATCGAACAAACCGGCCAGGACCGACACGGATCCGGGCCGGCGCCAACAGATTTCGAAGGAGCACACCATGTCCGTCACCCTCACCGCCCAGGATCAGGCCACCGTCCGCACCGCCGCCTATGGCGCGATCTCGCTGCTCGCCGCCGCGGGTCCCAAGCCTCACAAGGCCGCCACCGCGGGCTCCCTGGCGCTGATGTCGGCGACCGGCCCGATCGGGCACGTCCTCGCCGCGAAGTCCAAGGACATCACCCTGACCGGCAAAACCGTCGCCGACCTCGCCGACCAGGTCCTGCCCGCCCTCACCGCCGCGGTCACCCTGCTCGAGCAGCAGGACCCGGCCGAGGTCGACAACTTCCGCACCACCGTCCTGGTCGCGGTCGAGGCGGCGGCCCAGCCGGGCCCTGTCACCGTCGAGATGACCCGCAAGATCACCGCGGCCCTGCACGCCGCGTGACAGCCGAGCGCGACCGCTCGCCACGAAGTGTGGCGAGCGGTGTGCGCGGGCCTTGGTGATATGTCGCGACCGGTGGCCTGCGGAATGTGATTTCCGAAGATTTGCTACTTACCGGTCATGTCCGAGGGGCTTCCTTCACTAGGCTCTCGAACATGGCCGATACCGCTCCGTCCACCGTGTACATCGCCTCGCTCGAGGGCGACACCGGAAAATCGACGGTGGCGCTGGGGACGTTGCAGATGTTGTCCGCTACCTCGCCGCGGGTGGGGGTGTTCCGGCCGATCATGCGTTCGGCGACCGAACCGGACTACATTCTGGAGCTGCTGCTCGAGCACTGCACCGCCGATATCGACTACGAGCAGGCGTGCGGCGTCACCTACGAGCAGGTGCACGAGGATCCGGACGCGGCCATCGGCGAGATCGTGATGCGGTTCCACGATGTGGCCAAGCTGTGCGACGCGGTGGTCATCGTCGGCAGCGACTACACCGATGTCGCCAGCCCGAGCGAACTGCGCTACAACGCGCGGATCGCGGTGAACCTCGGCGCTCCGGTGCTGCTGGTGCTGCGCGGCTCGGGGCGCACTCCCGAGCAGATCGTGCAGGTCGCCGAGTTGTGCCAGGGCGAACTCACCGCCGAGCACGCGCAGCTGACGGCGATCATGGTCAACCGCTCCGATCCGGACCGGCTGGACGAGATCGCGAAGGCGGTCGAGGCCCTCGGCGCGCCGACCTGGTCGATGCCGGAGGTGCCGCTGCTCACCGCACCCACCATGACCGAACTGTGCGCGGCCATCGGCGGCACGATGTACTCCGGCGATCCGGAGCTGATGCAGCGGGAGGCGCTGACGGTGATGGTCGGCGGCATGACCGCCGAGCACATCCTCGAGCGGCTGACCGACGGTGTGGCCGTCATCGTGCCCGGCGACCGCTCCGACGCGCTGCTGGCGCTCGTGAACGCCCATGAGGCGGAAGGGTTTCCGTCGCTCGCGGGCATCATCATGAACGGCGATATGCTGCCCGATCCGGCGATCGCGCGGCTGATCGAGGGCCTGCGCCCGAAACTGCCGATCCTCACCACCTCCCTGGGCACCTTCGACACCACGAACGCCGCCGCGCGCACCCGTGGCCGGGTGTCGCTGTCGAGCATCCGCAAGGTCGACACCGCGCTGGCGCTGATGGAGCAGCGGGTCGACGGGCGCAAGCTCATGGAGCGCATCGCCGTTCCGGCCCCGTCGGTGGTGACCCCGCAGATGTTCGAATACCAGCTGGTGGAGCGGGCGCGGACGGACCGCCGCCGGATCGTGCTGCCGGAGGGCACCGACGACCGCATCCTGCGCGCGGCCGGCCGGGTGCTGCAACGCAAGATCGCCGACCTGACCATCCTCGGCGACGAGGCCGCGGTGCGGGGCCGCGCGGCCGAACTCGGCGTCGACATCGATGCGGCGGAGGTGTTGAATCCGCAGACCAGCGACCTGTGCGAGCGGTTCGCCGAGGAGTACGCGCAGCTGCGCGCCCACAAGGGCATGACCGTCGACCGGGCGCGCGAACTGGTCTCCGACATCTCGTATTTCGGCACGATGATGGTGCACGACGGCATCGCGGCCGGCATGGTGTCCGGCGCGGCGCACACGACCGCGCACACCATCCGGCCGTCGTTCGAGATCATCAAGACCGAGCCGGGGGTGTCCACCGTCTCCAGCGTGTTCCTCATGTGCCTGGCCGACCGGGTGCTCGCCTACGGCGACTGCGCGGTCGTGCCGGATCCGACCGCCGAGCAGCTGGCCGATATCGCGATCTCCTCCGCGCGCACCGCCGAGCAGTTCGGCATCGATCCGCGCGTCGCGATGCTGTCCTATTCGACCGGCGAATCCGGGACCGGCGCCGATGTCGACAAGGTGCGCACCGCCACCAAACTCGTGCACGAGCGCGCGCCGCAGCTGCTGGTGGAGGGGCCGATCCAGTACGACGCGGCGATCGAGCCGACGGTGGCCAGCGCCAAACTGCCGAATTCCGAGGTGGCCGGGCGCGCGACGGTGTTCATCTTCCCGGACCTCAATACCGGCAACAACACCTACAAGGCCGTGCAGCGCAGTGCGGGCGCGGTGGCGATCGGCCCGGTGTTGCAGGGGCTGCGCAAACCCGTGAACGACCTGTCCCGGGGCGCGCTGGTCGCCGATATCGTGAATACCGTCGCGATCACCGCCATCCAGGCGCAGTCGCGGCCGGAATGATCGTGGCAGACAGGAGGCGTGCGATGCAGGTCCTGGTGATCAACTCCGGGTCGTCGTCGATCAAATACCAGCTGCTGGAACCGGATTCGGGTGAGGTCGTGGCCTCGGGCCAGGTGTCGCGCATCGGCGAACCGGTCGCGGCGGACGCGCCCACCGTCGAACATCACAGTGACGGGCAGACCCTCGAACACCACGGCTCGGTTCCGGATCATGCCGCCGGTCTGCGCATCGTCTTCGACCTGTTCGCCCGGGGCGGGCGCGATCTGACCACCGCCGGGCTCACCGCGGTCGGGCACCGGGTCGTGCACGGCGGCGAGGTGTTCTACCGGCCCACTCTGATAGACGACGACGTACTGCGTTCGATCGACGAGCTGTCTTCGCTTGCGCCGCTGCACAATCCGGCCAATGTGACCGGGATCGAATCCGCGCGTGCGCTACTGCCCGACGTGCCGCAGGTCGCGGTGTTCGACACCGCGTTCTTCCACGGCCTGCCCGACGCCGCCAAGACCTACGCCATCGATGCGAAAGTGGCTGCGGCGCACGGCATTCGACGCTACGGGTTCCACGGCACCTCGCACGAGTACGTGTCCGAGCAGGCGGCGCGGCTGCTGGGTCGCGATCCGGCGGAACTGAACCAGATCGTCTTCCACCTCGGCAACGGCGCGTCGGCATCGGCGATCCGGGGCGGGCGCGCGGTGGATACGAGTATGGGGCTCACTCCGCTCGAGGGGCTGGTCATGGGCACTCGCTCCGGTGACATCGATCCGGGAATCCTGCTGCATCTCGCTCGCACCGCCGGGATGGGGATCGGCGAGATCGACGATCTGCTCAACCGTGATTCGGGGATCAAGGGACTGTCCGGCGTCAACGACTTCCGGGAACTGTTCCGCCTCATCGAGTCCGGGGACACGGCGGCCCGGCTGGCCTACGACGTCTACGTGCATCGGCTGCGCCGTTACCTCGGTGCCTACCTGGTCGAGCTGGGCCGGGTGGACGCGATCACGTTCACCGCCGGCGTCGGGGAGAACAGCCCGCCCGTGCGGGCCGACGCGCTGGCCGGGCTGGAGGGCTTCGGCATCGCCGTCGACACCGAGCGCAATACCGCGAAAGACCGTGCGGCGCGCTATATCTCGCCCGCCGGATCCGAGGTCGCCGTGCTGGTGGTGCCCACCGACGAGGAGCTGGCCATCGCGCGCGCGGCGGCGCGGCTGGTCGGCTGAGGTCAGAACCAGGTCTTGGCGCGGATCGCGTTCGCGAGATCGACCAGCGCGTAGCGGTGCGCCCGCCCGGGGGCCGAACGCGCGAGCCCGCGCAGGCCCGTCTCCGCGCCGTGGCGCAGCCCGCGCTCGGTGAACGGCTCGCCGAACAGGGTGGCGTCGGCTTGTTTCGGGGTGTGGCCGGACTGCAACCAGGCCAGTGCCGAACCGAGGACCAGGACCCGCATCTGATTGGCACGGTGCTCGCTCGGCGGCAGCGCCTGCACGCGGGCCGCGGTGATGTGCAGCGTGGCCTCGTTCAGATCCTCGACCGGAACCGCGGTGAGCAGCATCAGCACCGCGGTCATCCGCGCCTCGGTGTAGTGCCGGGAGGCCGCGGGGACGGCGTCCAACGCCCGGACCGCCTCGACGACGCGGTCGTCCGCGGCCAGCTGCCGCGCCAGGCCGAAGGCGGCGCTCACCACGCTGCGGTCGGTGCGCCAGACGGTGGCGTAGAACTTCTCGGCGTACTCGCGCCACTGCTCGGGATCCGGCGAATCCCAGTGTTGCAGAATGAGTTCCGCGGTCGCGGCGAGGGCCAGTTTGGGTGCGATCTCGCCGGGTAGCGCGCACAGCACCGCGTCGAAGCGGTCGAACGCGCTCTGGTAGTCCAGTTCCATCAGCGCGGCCAGGCCGAGATACCAGTCGACGCGCCAATCGCGGGGATCCATCCCGGACAGCAGCTCGCGGGCGGCCGGGACGTGCCGCAGATCGAGCTGGATGCGGGCCTCGATGAAGGTGCATTCCGTCTCGAAGGTCTCCGGCGCTCCGCCCGGTTCGGCGGCCGCGCGTTCGCGGGCGGTGCGCACCGCGTCCAGCGCGTGGCGGGGCTCCGGGTGCACGGTTCCGGCCAGCAGCGCGGCCGACGGGTCGGCCGGATCGATCAGCGGCACCGGGAGGGCGGCGGCGACCTCGCGGGCGCACAGGTTCTTGCTGCGTGCCACGCCGTCGGCGTAGGAGTCGGTCTGCGCGATCAGTTCCGCTGTGCCGAAACTGGTTCGTGGCGGGCTGAACAGGGTCGACAGCTGCGGGTGCGCGGTCCCGGTCTCGGCGGACAGGATTTCGCGCAGCACGCCCGCCAGCTGGGTGGTCATCACGCGTGCCGAGGGGAAGCGTTGCGCCGGATCGGGATCGGTGGCCCGCAGCAGCAGGCGATGGAAGAACTCGTGCTTGGCCAGCACGGGTTCGTCGGCGGGATCGGGTATCCCGTCGAGGTAGCGGCCCTGCTCCGTGGGCAGATTGAGGGTCAGCGCCGCTAGCGTGCGGCCCACCGTATAGATGTCCGAGGCCGCGGTCGGGCCCGTCTTGGCGATCTCCGGGGCCTGAAAACCCCTGGTGCCGTACAGGTTTCCGTACGATTCGAAACCGGCCACCGCGCCCAGATCGATCAGCTTGACCTGGTCCTCGGTGACCATGATGTTGTCCGGCTTGAGGTCGTTGTAGGCCAGCTCCAGCGAGTGCAGGTATTCCAGCGCCGGCAGGATCTCCAGGACATAGGCGATGGCCTCCGGGAGCGGCATGCGCTCGGGACGCGTGTAGGTGTCGAGCATGGTGCGCAGCGAGCGTCCGCCGACGTACTCCATCACGATGTAGCCCACGGGAACGTCCTCGGGGCTGTCGTATTCGACGAAGTTGTAGATCTTGACGATGCTGGGGTGCGCCAGCTCGGCCAGGTAGCGGCGCTCGGCGACGGCCACCGCCTGCGCCTCGGCGTCGCCGCTGTGCAGCAGGCCCTTCAGCACCACCCAGCGGTCGCTGACATTGCGGTCCACGGCCAGGAAGATCCAGCCCAGCCCGCCGTGCGCGATACAGCCCTGGATCTCGTACTGGCCGGCGATCCGATCCCCGGCCTCCAGATACGGGCGGAAATCGAAAGGCGCGCCGCATGTTTCGCATGTGCCGACGGTCGTCGACGGCTTGACCGGCGTCGCGCGGCCGACCGGTTTCCCGCACCGCCAGCAGAACCGCCGCCCCTCGGACACCACCGGATCGGTCAGCACCGCCGACCGCGGATCCATCGGCGGGACAGGGGATATCGGCACCAGCCCCGCCCCGAGCCGACGCACCGCGGGCCGCGTCCGAGTCGTCCGCCCACTACGCCCCGTGGGCTGACTCCACGTACTCGGTTCGCCCCGTGTGGGTTCGGGGCCCGCGACAGTCCCGGGTCCATCCACCGCAGCCGTCCGGGCCGGGCCTTCCGTGGCGCGGGCAGTTCCCTCGGGTTCCTCTGCGGTGCGGGCGGTTCCCTCGGGTTCTTCCGTGGTGCGGGTGGTTTCGGCAGGCACTGCTTGGGTCGGCGGTTGCTCGGTGCGCTGGGTTCCCTCCGGCTCCGGCTCCGGGGTAGGGCGTGGTGGCCCGGGGGCGGATTCGGTTGCGTTGGAGGGGGTTTCGTCAGGATCGGGCATTGCTGTCAATCCTGGTATTTCGGCTGGGGTGGGCCGGGGGAAGGGCCGAGGACGTTCAGCCAGTTGTGGTAGAGACGCTCCCAGGTGCCGTCGGTGCGGACGCGTTCCAGGGTGCGGTTCACGAAGCGCACCATGTCGTCGTTGCCCTTGGGGATGCCGATGCCGTAGGGCTCGTCGCTGAGATTGGCGCCGACCACCTCCGTGTACCACGGATCCTGGGACACCAGTCCGGCCAGCAGGGCGTCGTCGGTGCTGATCGCGTCGACCTGGCGCTGTTGCAGCACCACCAGGCAGTCGGCCCAGGCGGGCACGGTCATGATGGTGGCGGTCGGCTGCGCGCGGCGGATCAGATCCAGCGATGTCGTGCCGGTGACCACGCACACCCGCTTGCCGCCCAGGTCCGCGAGTCCGTTGATACCGGAGTTGCGCACGGCCAGAACCCGTTGGTGCGACATGAGATACGTGCTGGAGAACGTCACCTGCTGACGCCGGGCGCAGGTGATCGTCATGGTCTTCACCACCACGTCGACGGTGTGCTCCTGCAACGCCTTCTCGCGGTCGGCCGAGCCGAGGATGCGGTACTCCACCCGCTCCGGATCGCCGAACAGGTCGCGGGCGATCTCCTTGGCGATATCGACGTCGAATCCGGCCAGCGTGCCGCTGATCGGATCGCGGAAGCTGAACAGATTGCTGCCCGGGTCGAGACCGACCAGCAGCCGCCCGCGCGCACGAATGGCATCCACGGTCGGTCCGCCCGCGTCGCTGGGCCGCAGGCTGGCGGTCGGGTCGCAGCTCTGGTTGTCCGTCGCCGGAGGGGGTGACTGTGTTTGCAGCGGAACGGCTTTCGCGGGTAGCGGCGGTTCCGAGTAGCTGACGGTGTCGTCGTCGGTCGGCGGCGCCTGCCCGCCACACCCCGCCGCCACGAGGGCGATCGCCGTCAGCAGCGGCGCCAGGACCCGGGCCCTCATCGGTACTCCCGCAGCCGGGGCCACAGGCCCGCCACCACCGCGGCGGCGGCCACCACGGCCAGGAACAGCGCACCCGGCGACAACAGGTCCAGCGACCGCGCGGCGTCGGATATCTCGCCCCGCAACGTATTTCGCGTATCGGAGATGCCGTCGCCCAGCGCGTTGTCGAGCGCGTCCACGCTGGCGGTGGCGCCGTCGGCGTCGGGGCCGATCGCGACCGCGCTGGCGCCGAGGAAGTCACCGCGGCCCAGCGCGTCGTTCATGCGCTGATGGGCCTTGTTCCAGCGGTCCAGTGCCCCACGCGCGGTGGTGACGTCGCCGGAACCCGGTACTTCCCGGGGGTATTGGGTGAGGAGCATGGTGAGTTTCGAGATGGACAAGTCGAAGGTGTGGTCGTAGTCGCCGCTGGCGTCGCGGCGCACCAGTTTCAGCGTCTCCGCCGCGCGGGCCTGCTGGGTGAGGATACGGCTCTCGGTCAGCTCCGAGGTCGGGATCGCGCCGTCGTCGCGGCCCGTCGTCGTGGACACCGCCGAGAGCGATCCGGCGACCACGGTCCAGGCCAGCAGGATCACCAGCGTGCCCGAGGCCAGCAGCAGCCCGGGGTTGAACAGCCGCTGCCAGCGCCGCGCCAGGAACAGCTGCGCGGCGATCAGCGCGCCCAGGGTCAGGATCGGCAGCACGATCGCCGCCCACGGCGGTTGCACGTGATGGCGCTGGGTGGCGGTGATCGCGTCGGACCGGTGCTCCTGCAACTCGCGCGCCATCGGCAGCATGACCGTCTGCATCAGGTTGGACGCCTCGCTGAGGTAGGCGGCGCCGACGGGGTGGCCCTCGCGGTTGTTGGCGCGCGCGGTCTCGATCAGGCCCGTGTAGACGGGCAGTTCGGTCGCGATGCCGGTGCGGAACTGCGCGTCGGGATCGTCGCTGCGGGTGCCGCCGCTGTTGGACTGGGCCACCAGCTCGGCCGACGCCTGGCCGATGGCCTGGCTGTACTGATCGCGCACCGGCTCGGGTTCCAGGCCGCCGGAGATGAACGCGGTGCCCGCCGCCGCGTCCGCCACCGACAGCGACGCGTACAGGCGCTGCGCGGAGTTCGCGTCCGGCTCGGACTCGTCGAGCAGATGGTCGAGCGCGTGCTGGCGGCCGCTCACCTCCGACGAGGTGACCACGCCCGCGACCAGGCACATGATCAACAGCAGCAATCCGACGGCGATCAATTTCGCGGGGGAGGAGTTCGCGAAAGAGCGCAGTTCGGTGGTGTCGAGGCGGCGTCGCATCGCGGCCGCGGCGGCCCGCGGGGACAGCTCGTCCAGCCGGGGCTGCGTGCTGCGAGTCATGTCCACCTCCGATCGCCGTGCGGCCCGTGCCGTGTCGGACTGAGCTTATTGTGGTCGTACCGGCGCCGTCGCGGGTGTGTCGCCCCGCGGCGGTGGTAGGGCTGCCGTGCGGGCGAGGATGGGACGAGGCGAATATGCGTGGTGACGGAGACGGGTTCCTGGAGTCCCCGGACGGGACGCGGCAGTGGGGACGATACGGGGCCGCCGGTCTGTTGCTGCGCGCACCGAAAGCCGGCGGCGGCGCGATGGTCCTGTTGCAGCACCGGGCTCCGTGGAGTCACCAGGGCGGCACCTGGGCGCTGCCCGGCGGCGCCCGCGACAGTCACGAAACCACCGTGCACGCCGCGGTCCGGGAGGCGCAGGAGGAGACCGGAATCGTGCCGTCGGCGGTCCGGGTGCGCGGCGAGCGGCTGACGGCGACCGCGCCGAGCGGATGGACCTACACCACGGTCGTCGCCGACGCTCCCGAACTCCTGGAGACCACCGCGAATCGCGAGAGCGCCGAATTGGCCTGGGTGCCCGAGGAAGAGGTGGATGCCCGCCCGCTGCATCCGGGGTTCGCGGCGGCGTGGCCGTCGCTGCGCGCGGAATCGGCGCGCGTCGATCTGGAGGGCGTGGCCGACGCCGCGGAGGTGGCTGCGGTGTTGCCCCGCACCCTCGATCTGGCCGAGCACGGGTTCGTCTGGCTGCATTCGAACGGCCGGGGCGGGCGGTCGGCGCGGATCGGCGCCTCGGCGGATATGGCCGGAAATGTGTTGTTCCTCACGCTGGAGCAGGTGTTGTCTTGAGATATGACAGCACGCGAGGTGCCGACGTACTGCCGAATCTGTGAACCGCTCTGCGGGTTGATCGCGACGGTCGAGGACGGCCGGCTGGTGCAACTGCGCCCGGATCGCGACCATCCGCTGTCGCGGGGGTTCGCCTGTCCCAAGGGCATTGCCTTCACCGAGGTGCAGAACGATCCCGACCGGGTGCTGCACCCGCTGCGGCGTACCGCCGACGGCTCCTTCGAGCGGGTGTCGTGGGAGACGGCGTTCGAGGAGATCGGGGCGCGGCTGCGGGGGATCATCGAGGCGCACGGGCGCGAGAGTCTGGGCTGGTATTTCGGTAATCCGTCGTCGTTCTCGTACTCGCATACGCTCTGGATCGTCGGGTTTCAGCTGGCGGCCGGGCTGCGGCATGTCTATTCGGCGGGCTCGCAGGACGTCAACAATCGGTTCGTGGCCAGCCATCTGCTGTACGGATCGCTCACCACTGTCCCCGTGCCGGATCTGGATCGTACCGACTTTCTGCTCATGCTCGGGGCCAATCCCATTGTCTCGCACGGCAGCGTGGTCAGCGCGCCGCGGATTCGCGACAAGCTGTCGGGTATCACCAAGCGCGGCGGGCGGGTGGTCGTGGTCGATCCGCGGCGCACCGAGACCGCGCGGCTGTTCGAGCACGTCGGGGTGCGGGCGGATACCGATGCCTGGCTGCTGGCGGCGCTGTTGCAGGTGATCTTCGCGGAGCGGCTCGAGGATGCGGCCGCGCTGCGCGACCAGGCGTCGGGCGTGGCCGAACTGCGCGCCGCGGTGGCCGGTTTCACGCCCGAGTCGACCGCGCCGGTGACCGGTATCGATCCGGAGGTCGTGCGCGCGCTGGCCCGCGATCTGGCCGCCGCGCCGCGGGCCGCGATCTACGGCCGCACCGGCACCTGCCTGGGGCGGCACGGGACGCTGGTGGCCTTCCTCATCGATGCGCTGGCGGCGGTGACCGGCAATCTCGACCGTCCGGGCGGCAGTGTTTTCGGCAAGGAGCTGGTCGCCGTTTCGGAACTCAACGCGCGGCTGGGGCTCGTCGGTTACGGGCAGCGGCGGTCGCGCGTGGGTGATTTCCCGGAGGTGTTGCGGACGTTCCCGGCCGCGATCATGGCCAAGGAGATCACCACGCCCGGTCCGGGCCGGTTGCGGGCGCTGTTCACCTCGGCCGGGAATCCGGTGCAGTCGGTGCCGGGCAGTGACGAGCTCGCGGCGGCGCTCGGGCAGCTCGATCTGTTCGTGTCGATCGACCTGTATCTCAACGACAGCAATCGCACGGCCGACTACGTGCTGCCCGCCACCACGTTCCTGGAGCGTGACGACGCGCCGCTGCCGTTCACCGCGCTCGCGCCGATTCCGTACACGCAGTACACCGAGCCGGTGCTGGCGCCGTACGGGGAGGCGCGGCAGGAGTGGGAGATCATCGACGAGCTGGCGCGGCAGATCGGCGTGCAGCCCTTCGCTTTCGGCGCTCTGTCGCGGATGCTGGGGGCGGTGCGGCGGCGGGCGCCGGGTGGTCGCGCCGCGCGGATGTCGCCTCGGGTGCTGCTCGATCTGGCGCTGCGGACCGGGCCCTACGGTGACCGATTCGGCTTGCGGCGCAACGGGATCAGTCTGCGCATGCTGCGCCGTCATCCGCACGGGCTGGTGCTGGCCGATCGCATCGAGACCGGTGTGCTGCGAAAGGTGGTGCGGCACAAGGATCGCCGCGTCAGCCTCGCGCCCGACGAGATCACCGCGGAACTGCGCGACCTGACCGCCCCGGCGGCCGATCCGGCCTATCCGCTGCGCGTGATCGGCATGCGCGAGCTGAAATCGCACAACTCCTGGATGCACAACGCGGACTCCCTGATCGCCCGCCGCGAGCACGCCGCCCGCATCCACCCCAAGGACGCGGCCGACGCGGGCATCGCCGACGGCGACCGCTGCCGCGTCACCTCCGCCCACGGCTCGATCGAACTGACCGCCCGCCTCACCGACGACATGACCGAGGGCACCGTCGCCATCCCGCACGGCTGGGGCCACTCCGGCGGCTGGCGCCGCGCCACCGAGGCCGGCGGAGCCAACGTCAACCTCCTCATGTCCTCCGACATCGCCGACGTGGAGCGGTTGGCGGGGATGGCACACCTCAACGGAGTGCCTATTCGCCTGGATCCGGTGCCCGCCTGACCCCGCCCCGCTGCTGGCTCAACCTCCCTGCATGCGCTGCCACTCTCATTTCCCGGCATGCTTTTGGCCGGGATCCCTTGCTGGTACAGGTGTTTCCGGCCAAAAGCATGCCGGAAACAAGGAGGGCTATGGGCCTTTGTTCAGGCTCGAGCGTTTTCGAGTAGGCGGGCTTTCAACGCCTGGGCGGCGGCCTTGGGATCCTCGGCGGCGGTGATGGCGCGGACCACGACCACGCGGGTCGCACCGGCGGCGAGGACTTCGGGGAGGCGGTGGTCGTCGATGCCGCCGATGGCGAACCAGGGGCGGGTGGGGTGTGCGTCGGCGGTGGAGCGGACCAGGTCCAGGCCGGCGGCGGGACGGCCGGGTTTGGTGGGGGTGGTCCACACCGGGCCGGTGCAGAAGTAATCGATGTGCTCGTCGGTGATCGCCAGGCCCGCCTGGTCGCGGTCGTGGGTGGAGCGGCCGATCACCACATCCGGGCCGACGATCTTGCGGGCGTACCAGGGCGGGAGATCGTCCTGGCCCAGATGCAGGACGTCGGCCCCGGAGGCGTGCGCGATATCGGCGCGGTCGTTCACGGCGACCAGGGCGCCGTGGCGGCGGGCCGCGGCCTTCAACTCGGCCAGCGCGCCCAGTTCCCCGCGCGCCTCCAACGGGCCGAACCGGGCCTCCCCGGCCGAGTCCTTGTCGCGCAGTTGGATGATGTCGACCCCGCCCGCCAGCGCCGCCTCGGCGAAGTCGGCGAGGTCGCCTTTGTCACGCCGCGCGTCGGTGCACAGGTAGAGCAGGGCCGTGGCCAGGCGTTCCCGGGGAGTCGCGGGCCGGGTGGGGTGGGACGGTTGCACGTCACCGACCGTAGTCGCGGTACCTTGGGTAGTCGAAACATCTGGACATCCCTGCTGCGAAGGCGGCCGCGCGGGGAGCCCGTTCGATGAAGGTGGAAGGTATGCGAACTCTGGCCGTCGTGGGTGGGGGTGTGATCGGTCTGTCGGTGGCGTGGCGCGCCGCCGAATCGGGGTGGTCGGTCACGATCTTCGATCCCGCCGTCGGAACCGGTGCGTCCTGGGTTGCCGGCGGCATGCTCGCCCCGCTGTCCGAGGGCTGGCCGGGTGAGGACGAGGCCCTGGAATTCGGTGCGGCGGCGCTGTCCCGCTGGCCGGAATTCGGCGCCCGGCTCGGGGAGGTGTCCGGCGCATCGGTCTTCGTCGCCGAGGAAACCCTCACCGTGGCCTCGGATGCCGCCGACGCCGCCGACCTCCGGACCATCGCCGATTTCGTGACCGGTCACGGCCATTCGATGCGACTGCTCGACCGCGCGGGCGTGCGTGCCGCGGAACCCGCTCTCGCCCGCACCGTGCGCGCGGGCCTGCTCGCACCCGAGCCCGCTGTGGACAACCGCCTGCTGGTGGAGGCCCTGCTCCGGGGTTGTGAACAAGCTGGTGTTCAGATGAACGCGGCGGCCGTGACGGCTGTGGATGAACTCGACCACGACCAGATCGTGCTGGCCACCGGCGCCGCCGCCGCGCGGCAGTGGCCCTCGCTCCCGGTGCGCCCGGTGAAGGGCGAGATTCTGCGCCTGCGTCACCGCCCGGGCGCGCCCCCGCCGCCGCGCCGGGTGATCCGCGCGCGGGTGCACGGCCGCCCGCTGTACCTGGTGCCGCGGGGTGACGGAATAGTCGTCGGCGCGACCCAGTACGAGGCGGGCTTCGACACCGCGGTGACGGTCGCGGGAGTCCGCGACCTGATCGCCGACGCCGAGGCCGTCCTCCCCGCCCTCGGCGAATACGAACTACAAGAGGCGAGCGCCGGCTCCCGCCCGGGTACCCCCGACAACCTGCCCCTCATCGGCCGCCTCACCGACCGCCTGATCGTCGCCGCGGGCCACGGTCGCAACGGCATCCTGGGCGTCCCGCTCACAGTCGACGCGGTCTCCGCCCTGCTCGCCGGGGACGTCCTGGCGGAGGCGAAAGCGGCCGACCCGCAACGGTTTTCGCAGATAGCCGAGGGCACGGGCGACGGTGCACCCACATCTTCAGGAGGTAGACGATGACCGCAACGATTCCCGTCGGGGTGACCGTGAACGGGGAGGACCACGAGTTCGCCGAGGAGATCACCGTGCGCGAGTTGCTCGATCGGCTCGGCCTGCCCTGCAAGGGAGTCGCGCTCGCAGTCGACGGGGCGGTGTTTCCGAAGTCCCGCTGGGACGAGCCGGTCGGCCGCGGCTGGGAGATCGAGGTGCTGACGGCGGTGCAGGGTGGTTAGCGCGCCGCTGCGGATCGCCGACCGCACCTTCGACTCCCGCCTCATCATGGGGACCGGCGGTGCCGAAAACCTCGCGGTACTCGAGGAAGCGCTGCTCGCCTCGGGCACCGAGCTGACTACGGTCGCCATGCGCCGCGTCGACTCCGCGGGCGGCACCGGCGTCCTCGACCTGCTGAAACGCCTCGACATCGCCCCCCTGCCCAATACCGCGGGCTGCCGCACCGCCTCCGAGGCCGTCCTCACCGCCCGCCTGGCCCGCGAGGCCCTGGGCACCGACTGGGTCAAGCTGGAGGTCATCGCCGACGACCGCACCCTGCTCCCCGACGCCATCGAATTGGTCGCCGCCGCAGAACAATTGGTAGACGACGGCTTCACCGTCCTGCCCTACACCACCGACGACCCCGCCCTGGCCCGCCGCCTCGAGGACACCGGCTGCGCCGCGGTAATGCCCCTCGGCTCCCCGATCGGCACGGGCCTGGGCATCAGCAACCCCCACAACATCGAAATGATCGTCGCCGCAGCAGGCGTCCCGGTAATCCTCGACGCCGGCATAGGCACAGCCAGCGACGCCGCCCTGGCCATGGAACTAGGCTGCTCAGCCGTCCTCCTCGCCACCGCCGTAACCCGAGCCCGCCACCCGGCCCTCATGGCCTCCGCCATGGCAAACGCCGTCACCGCCGGCCACCTCGCCCGCGAGGCCGGCCGCATCCCCAAGCGCTTCTGGGCCCAGGCATCCTCCCCGGACCTGTGAGGTGATTCAAGAGATGACGGTCCACCCGGCTCCTCGTCAGCATTCGAGAATTAGAAGGAACGCCCAGAGTCCGGCCTGATGCGCCGAGCTTCCACGAGGGTCTGATACGCCGAATTCTTGCGCGGGCAGTCCTCGCAGCGGCAGGCCCGGTGCTGTTGCATGACCAGGTGTGCATGGCGAACGGTGAATGGCCGTGGTGGTGGGGCGTGCGTCCATACGACACGGTCATGGGTTTGGGTGGGTGTTTCGCAGTCGTCGCCGTCCAGGTCGGCGCGTACAAGCAGCCCGACCGCGCCGCATACGATCACGACAAGCGCGACGACTGCCGCCCAGCCCGTCGCGTTACTCATATCCGCTCCGCTTGGCGAGGATAGGCGCTTCCGCGGTCGAAACTCATTCTCGGCGCTGCGGTTTCGACATCTGTGAGGCACATCAGCGCGGACAACTGCATCACGTCGAAATGATCGGTCGACGGCGCGATCACGGCGTCGACATCTGCGGCGCGCACTTGGTCGAGCAATGGCAGCATGGATGGCGCAGGCCAATACAAGTGATAACCGAGCCGTCGGGCAAGCGCGCGAACTCTGGCGTTGTCCAGCTCCGAACACGGGCTGACGAACGGATCTACCCACGCGAACGCTGTCGGATGTGTCCTCATTGCCTACCTCCCCAATAGCCGTTCCTGGTTGGCGCTGCCGGTTTTCAGCGTTCCGGCTGTACGTCCTCGGAAACAGCGCAGAATTGTGGGCAAACAACGGCTATCGACCGGCAGGGGCTGTGGGGACGAACGATCGGTTCAGGTCGCGGCGGCTCGCGCAGGGGTGGACACAAGCCGAGCTGGCGGAGCAGGTGTGCCTGCATATCGAACGGGCGACAGGACGTCGCCCGGCGGTCGACGCGCAGGCGATCAGCCGCATCGAATGTGGTGAGATCTCGTGGCCACGGGGTGTCACGCGGCAGGCTCTCATGGCACTGTTGGATGTCCGATCACCTGATGATCTGGGTCTGTATCCGAAACGGACCCACCGTGATGCTGAAAGGGACGAAGCCACGAAACGCAGAGACTTCCTAGCCCTGGCCGGTATCGGCGTCGGCGTACTGCCGCAACCGCCACAACGGTTGGGCGCGACCGACGTAGCGGAGATGCGTCGCAAGTTCGCTCGGCTCGTAGGCGTCGACAGCTATCTCGGGGGCGGCGATACCTTTCGTATGTACTTCGCCGAACTGGCGCACACGGAGCAGGTACTGAGCCGTTCGAGTTGTGCTCTCGTGGTACGGCGAGAGCTGACGGAACTCGCGGCGGAGCAGGCACAGCAAACTGGCTGGGCCGCATTCGATTCCGGATTCAGGGGCAAGGCCGTGGACCTGTTCGAGTACAGCCGCCGCGCGGCCGAGGAAGCCGAGAATCGGGAGCTGGTGGCGAACGCGTTCGTGCACATCGCCTACACCAGCGGGACGCGGGAGTCTGTGCGGGCCGCCGATTCCGCTTGCGCCGCAGTCGGTGACGGCGCATCACCGAAGGCCAGGGCGTTGTTGGAATCGCGGCGGGCATGGTCGCTCGCCGCCTCGGGTGACTGCGACGGCGCTGCCCGCTCCCTGGACGCGGCGAGGGATGCGCTGGAGGAGAAGGCGGGAACGGACGCACCTTGGTGCGCATGGGTCGATCACGCGGAACTCGACATCATGACCGGCCGCGTCTGGGCTGTGCTGCATCGGCCCGACAGGGCGATCAAGCCTCTGGAGAGCGCACTGGCGGCGTACCCGGATCACTGGGCGCGAGATAAGGCCTTGTATCTGACGTGGCTGGCGGATGCCTATCTCGAGGCCGGAGACGAAGGAGCCGCCGTATCGGCCACAGAGCGTGCGCTCACGTTGGCGGGCCGTGTTGCTTCCGCTCGGCCGTCGATTCGCATCCGAGAGGTTGCAGAGCGTTGTGCGACGGCAGGCGTACCCGGCGCGGCGGAACTGGCCATGCGGGCGGCGTCGGCGCAGGTTCCTATCCCTGCTCGGTTGTAGTGCGCTCGACCCATTCCGCATAGGTGTCCAGGCACCACTCGATCGAGGTCGCGGTTACTTCCGGGCTGTCCCACGGGTGTAGTTCCGAAATCCGTGCTGCGAGTCGATCCTTCGCTGTTGCGGACGTCCGGAGAGAGACGCGCCATTCGCGGCCTTCACCGAGTTCGCCGAGATGCCAGAAGACCGAGGTTGCGGGGCCGGTGATTTCGGCTCCTGCCGCAAGCTTCTCCGCGACAGCGGCTCGCGCGATGGTACGCGCGTCGTCTTCGCTCGGTGTAGTTGTGGTTACCGTCCATACCCGCCCTGTCGCCATGGGGCCACCCTAGGTCAGGTGGGGTGGGTGAACCTTTGGTGACGAGGGCTCGTAGGCCCTGGTAGGGGTGGGGATCATCCTCGAGAACTACTCGACTCGCGACTTGTGAGCGATGGTTCTGGTGGCGAATGTCCGGGAGACTGGGTGTCATGATCGAAGTGACTGGCCTTACCAAGCGGTTCGGCGCGACCGTCGCTGTCGACGATCTGACGTTTTCGGTCAAGCCCGGTCAGGTGACCGGGTTCCTCGGACCCAACGGCGCCGGTAAGTCGACGACGATGCGCATGATCCTGGGATTGGACAAGCCCACCTCGGGCACCGCCGTCATCCAGGGCAAGCCCTACCGCGAACTGGACAATCCGCTGAGTGTCGTCGGTGCGCTGCTCGACGCCAAATGGGTGCACCCCAACCGCTCGGCGCGCTCGCATCTGCGCTGGATGGCGGCGTCCAACGGCATCCCGCAGGCGCGTGTCGAGGAGGTGCTGCGCCTGGTCGGCCTGAGCGAGGTCGCCAACAAGAACGCGGGCGGGTTCTCGCTGGGCATGTCGCAGCGGCTGGGCCTCGCGGGCGCGCTGCTCGGCGATCCACCGGTGCTGCTGTTCGACGAGCCGGTCAACGGCCTGGACCCGGAGGGCATCCTGTGGATCCGCCGGTTCATGCAGCGGCTGGCCGCCGAGGGCCGCACCGTGCTGGTCTCCAGCCACCTGCTCTCGGAGATGGCGCAGACCGCCGACCACCTGGTGGTCATCGGGCGCGGCAAGCTCATCGCCGACACCGGGACCAAGGAGTTCATCGAGCGGGCCTCGGAGTCGACCGTGCGCGTGCGCAGCCCGCAGCTGGACCAGCTGCGCAGCCTGCTCACCTCGAGCGGTATGACGGTCCGCGAGGACGAGGAGCCCGCCGCCTTGGTCGTCGTCGGGGAGACCAGCGACGCCGTCGGCAAGCTCGCCGGCGCCAACGGCATCACGCTCTACGAGCTGGCGCCGGTCCGGGCCTCGCTGGAGGAGGCCTTCATGCGCATGACCGGCGGCGCGGTGCAGTACCACGGCGAAGGTATCGAACAGGTCATGGGAGGTGCGCTCTGATGGGCGTGTTGACAGCGGAACGAATCAAGCTGACCTCCACCCGGTCGCCCTGGTGGTGCTCGGCGTCGGTGGTGCTGATCGGCCTCGGCCTCGCGGCCGTCTTCGGCTTGGTGGCGAAGGCCTCCTACAACAAGGAGAACAGCCTCGACCTCACCGTCTCGCAGGCGGTGTCCGGTCTCACCGGCCTCGGCGTCATGATCCTGATGATCATGTCGGCCCTGACCGTCACCAGCGAATACCGGTTCGGGATCATCCGGACCACCTTCCAGGCCACCCCGAACCGGACGAAGGTCATCGTCACCAAGGCGGGCCTGGTGGCCGTCTTCGGCGCGGTGCTGACCGCCGTGCTGGCGCTGCTGGCATTCGGGATCGCCAAGCTCATCAGCGGATCGGACGCCGGGGCGCATCTGACCCTGTCCTCCTCCGAGGATTGGCGCGGGCTGATCGGCGTGCCGGTCTACGCCTTCCTGGGCGCGATCCTGGCCGTCGCCGTGGGCGTGCTGGTACGCCAGTCCGCTGCCGCGATCGCGCTGATCGTGCTGTGGCCCATGCTGGTCGAGCCGCTGGCGGGCGCCTTCGGCAGCTTCGGGCGCAATGTGCAGCCGTTCCTGCCGTTCGCCAATATGCAGCACTTCCTCGGTGGCTCCGAGGGATCGGGGAACTGGCACTGGGGGCCCTGGGGCGGCCTGGTCTACTTCACCGTCTTCGTCGCCGTCGTGCTCGCGGCCGCCCTGTACACGGCGGAGAAACGCGACGCCTGATACCTGCCCGAACCCCCGGGAGCGTGCCCTCGCCACCCGGGGCCGGGAGGGCGGTCCTGTCGGGGGACCGCTGCGCCCGAGTCACGCGGGCCACTGCCCGGCACGCGTGACACCGCACCGGTCCGATGCGAACTCTTCGCATCGGGCCGGTGTCCTTATGGAAAACCTTCGTTAAGCCGATCACCGCGAACTATCCGGCCGCAGGGCCGGTGCGTAGCATCGGCAGGAGCAACCAACACGTTATCCATCGGCGGACCCACTGACGTGCCCGCTCCGTCCGATAGAGAGGTGGCAGGTGGCGATATTAGGTAATCCGCCCGCCGACCGGCTGAGCTACGCTCGGGGCGTGACCGAAACACCCTCCGGCGAAGGCGAACACGCGTCTCGCGCGGCAAACGCCGACGGCACGCGTCGCCGACCGGAGAAGGACGGGTCGCGGACCGCCGCGACAGACGGCGGCAGGCGTCGCGCCGAGCCCGGCCCGGACGTCGTGATCCCGCTCACTCCCGCGGATTCCGACGAATCGCGCGGCCGTTCCGGCGGCCGGCTGCGGTCGGGTCAGATCTCCTCGATCATGGCCGCCGCCAACCAGCGCGCCGACGTGATCGGCGTGATCCGGCGGGCCCGCGAGAATCTGCCCGGTGACCCGGCTTTCGGTGACCCCCTGTCGGTTTCGGGTCCGGGCGGTCCCCGCGCCGTGGCCCGGGCGGCCGACAAGCTCGTCGGCGACAGCCCCAGCGCGGCCAAGGAGATCGGCCTCGGCGCGCTGCAGGTGTGGCAGGCCATGCTGGAGCGGGTGGGCCGCGGCAAGGGCAGCCACGAGATGACGGTGATGTTCACCGACCTGGTGGCCTTCTCGAGCTGGTCGCTCACGGCCGGGGACGAGGCGACGCTGGAGCTGTTGCGGCGGGTCGCCAAGGCCATCGAGCCCCCGATCTCCGATCGTGGCGGCCGGGTGGTCAAGCGCATGGGCGACGGCGTGATGGCGGTGTTCTCGTCGCCGGACCGCGCGGTACAGGCCGCGATCGCCGCCAAGGAGAATCTCGCCCGCGTCGAGGTCTCGGGCTACCGGCCGCAGATGCGGATCGGCCTGCACACCGGCAGCCCGCGCGAGATCGGCGGCGACTGGCTGGGCCTCGACGTGACGATCGCGGCGCGGGTGATGGAGGCCGGCGGCAACGGCAACACCATGCTCTCGGCGTCGACATTGCAGGCCTTGGAGCCGGAGACGCTCGCGGCGCTGGGGTACGCCCCCAAGCCCTACCGGCGGAGCTTCTTCGCGGCCCCGCTCAGCGGCGTCCCCGAGGACCTGCGGATCTACCGCCTCTACGAGGACTGACGCTCAGACCATCCAGGCGACCGCCCCGCCGGCCGCCAGCACGCCGCAGATACCGAGGGCGATCGCCAGCCAGCGGGTGTTCTTCCAGGTGCTGTAGGCCCCGCCGAGCAGGAATCCGGCCAGGGCGAAGAGGAAGACCACGATTACGGGATTGGACACCCCGCCCATCTTGCCGTGTGCGGAATCCGCCCTGCCCCGCCCCCTCATCTCCGGAAAAAGAGGGAGGGCAGGCACGGCCGCAATTAACAAGCACGCAGGCTTGATTTTTTCTCGGGCCGGTGTGACCCTGGAACCGACGCAGCGAGGAGGCTGTGCGGACTCGTCTACAGGAGGCGCCTCGCGATGAGCAGGCTGGGCGCCGATCCGGAGGTCATCCGGATCGGCAACTGTTCGGGGTTCTACGGAGACCGGCTGAGTGCGATGCGGGAGATGCTCGAGGGCGGGCGGCTGGATGTGCTCACCGGGGACTATCTCGCCGAGCTCACCATGCTGATCCTGGGGCGCGACCGGATGAAGGATCCGGGGTTGGGTTACGCCAAAACCTTTGTGCGCCAACTGGAGGATTGTCTGGGGCTGGCGCTGGAGAGCGGTGTGCGGATCGTCGCCAACGCGGGCGGGCTGAATCCGGCGGGCCTGGCGCAGCGGATTCGCGAGGTGGCGGAGAAGCTCGGTGTGCAGGCGCGAGTCGCGCACGTCGAGGGTGACGACCTGCTTCCGCGGGCGGCCGACCTGGGCCTGGGATCACCGCTGACCGCCAATGCCTACCTCGGCGCGTGGGGTATCGCGGAATGCCTGACCGCGGGTGCGGATGTGGTGGTGACCGGCCGGGTCACCGACGCGTCCCTGGCGGTCGGCCCCGCGGTGGCCCACTTCGGCTGGGCCCGAGACGATTTCGACGCGCTCGCGGGCGCGGTGGTGGCCGGTCACATCATCGAGTGCGGCACTCAGGCCACGGGCGGCAACTTCTCGTTCTTCACCGAGATCGCCGACCTGGACCGGCCCGGATTCCCGATCGCCGAGGTCCGCCGCGACGGCAGCAGCGTCATCACCAAGCACGAGAACACCGGCGGCGCGGTCACCACCGACACCGTCGAGGCGCAGCTCATGTACGAGATCCAGAGCGCGCGGTACGCGGGCCCGGATGCGACGGCGCGGCTGGACAGCATCCGGCTCGCCGACGCGGGGCCCGACCGCGTCCTCGTGGAGGGCGTGACCGGCGAGGCCCCGCCCCCGCGCCTGAAGGTGTCGCTCAACACCCTCGGCGGCTTCCGCAACGAGATGACCTTCGTCGTCACTGGCCTGGATATCGAAGCCAAAGCCGCACTGGCGCAACGGCAGCTGGAGCGGTGGCTGAAGGTGCGCCCGGCCGAACTGGAGTGGTCCCTGACCCGGACCGACCGGCCCGACGCCGACACCGAGGAGCAGGCCAGCGCGCTGCTGCGGTGCGTGGTCCGCGATCCGGACCCCGACAAGGTCGGTCGCGGATTCTCCAGTGTCGCCGTCGAATTGGCGCTCGCGAGCTATCCGGGATTCACCCTGACCGCACCGCCCGGCAACGGTGCGCCCTACGGGGTCTTCACGCCCGGTTACGTCGACGCCGCGGAGGTGCGGCACACCGCGGTCCTGCCGGACGGCCACCGTGTCGAAATCGACTCGGCCGCACAGACATCGGAACTGGAAGAGGTCACCGCACCCGAACTCCCGGAACCGTTGCCGCACAGCGAGACCCGCCGGGTACCGCTCGGCACGATCGCGCTGGCTCGCAGCGGCGACAAGGGCGGCAACGCCAATATCGGCGTGTGGGTGCGCACCGACGCGCAGTGGCGCTGGCTGGTGCACGCGCTGACCGTGGACGAGCTGCGGCTGCTGCTGCCGGAGACCGCGAAACTGCCGGTCACCCGCCATGTCCTGCCCAATCTCCGGGCGCTGAACTTCGTCGTCGAGGGCATCCTCGGCCAGGGCGTGGCCTACCAGGCCCGCTTCGACCCGCAGGCCAAGGGACTCGGCGAATGGCTGCGGTCCCGGCACATCGATATTCCCGTGGAGTTGCTGTCATGAATGTGTGGGAGACCCCGGAACGCCGCGAATTGCGTTCCACCGTGCAAGGTTTCGTCGAACGTGAGATCCTGCCGCAGCTGGACGACTGGGAGCGCGCGGGCGAGATTCCGCGCGAGCTGCACAAGAAGGCGGGCGCCCTGGGCCTGCTGGGGATCCAGTTCCCCGAGGCCGTCGGCGGCGCGGGCGGCGACGGTATCGACGCGGCCCTCGTGTGCGAGGAGTTCCACCAGGCCGGCGCGTCGGGCGGGGTGTTCGCCTCGCTGTTCACCTGCGGAATCGCGGTGCCGCACATCATCGCGTCCGGGAACGCCGACCACATCGAGCGCTGGGCGAAGCCCACGCTGGCGGGGGAGAAGATCGGCTCGCTGGGCATCACCGAGCCGGGCGGCGGGTCCGATGTCGGGCACCTCACCACCAGCGCGGTGCGCGACGGTGACCATTTCATCGTCAACGGGGCCAAGACCTACATCACCTCCGGCACTCGCGCCGATTACGTGGTCACCGCCGTGCGCACGGGCGGTCCGGGCGCGTCGGGCGTCTCGCTGCTGGCGGTGGAGAAGGGCACGCCCGGGTTTACGGTCAGCCGCAAGCTGGAGAAGATGGGCTGGCTCGCCTCGGACACTGCGGAACTGTCGTATGTCGACGCGCGGGTGCCGGTCGAGAATCTGGTCGGGCCGGAGAACAGCGGATTCGCCCAGATCGCAGCGGCTTTCGTGAGTGAGCGGGTGGGCCTCGCGGTGCAGGCCTACGCGCAAGCGCAGCGCTGCCTGGACCTGACGCTGCAATGGTGCCGCGACCGCGAGACTTTCGGGCGTCCGCTCATCAGCCGCCAATCCGTGCAGAACACGCTCGCCGAGATGGCCCGCCGCATCGATGTCGCCCGCGTCTACACCCGCAGGGTCGCCGAGCGTGCCGCCGAGGGCGAGACCGATCTGATCGCCGAAGTGTGCTTCGCCAAGAACACCGCGGTCGAGGCCGCGGAATGGGTTGCCACGCAATCGGTCCAGCTGTTCGGCGGACTGGGGTACATGCGCGAATCCGAGGTCGAGCGGCAGTACCGGGACATCCGCATCCTCGGCATCGGCGGCGGCACCACGGAGATCCTGACCGCGCTGGCGGCAAAACGATTGGGGTTCCAGTCATGACAACTTTGCGTACCGGCATCGACGCCCGGTCCGAGGACTATCGGGCCGCGGCCGAGGCGATGCGGGACAAGCTCACCGAGATCGAGGGCGAATTCGCCAAGGCGATCGACGGGGGCGGCCCGGACAAGCTGGCCCGGCATCGCAAGCGCGGCAAGCTGACCGCGCGCGAGCGCATCGAACTGCTCGTCGACGAGGATTCGCCGTTCCTCGAGCTGTGCCCGCTGGCCGCGTGGGGCAGCGACTTCCATGTGGGCGCGAGCCTGATCGCCGGAATCGGCATCGTCGAGGGCGTCGAATGCATGATCGTCGCGCCCGATCCGACGGTGCGCGGCGGCACCTCGAATCCGTGGACGCTGCGCAAGAACCTGCGCATGAACGATATCGTCATGCAGAACCGCCTGCCGGTCATCGGCCTGGTGGAGTCCGGCGGGGCCGATCTGCCCACGCAGAAAGAGGTCTTCGTCCCCGGCGGCCGCATGTTCCGCGACCTCACCCAGGCATCCGCGGCCGGAATACCCACCATCGCACTGGTTTTCGGCAATTCCACCGCGGGCGGCGCGTACATCCCGGGCATGTCCGACTACACGGTCATGATCAAGGAACGCTCCAAGGTATTCCTCGGCGGCCCGCCGCTGGTGAAGATGGCCACCGGCGAGGAGTCCGACGACGAATCCCTCGGCGGTGCCGAAATGCACGCGCGCGTCTCGGGTCTGGCCGACTACCTGGCCGCCGACGAACAGGACGCCATCCGCCTGGGCCGGTCCATCGTGCGCCGGTTGAACTGGAAGAAGCAGGGCCCGGCGCCGCGCACCGAGGTCATCGAGCCGCTGTACGACCAGGAGGAACTGCTCGGCATCGTGCCGACGGATCTGAAGGTGCCCTTCGACCCGCGCGAGGTGATCGCCCGCGTCGTCGACGGCTCCGATTTCGACGAGTTCAAACCGCTCTACGGCTCCAGCCTCGTCACGGGATGGGCGGAGCTGCACGGCTATCCGGTCGGCATCCTCGCCAACGCGCGGGGCGTGCTGTTCTCCGAGGAGTCGCAGAAGGCCACCCAGTTCATCCAACTGGCCAACCAGTCGAATACGCCACTGTTGTTCCTGCACAACACGACCGGGTACATGGTCGGCAAGGAGTACGAGCAGAAGGGCATCATCAAGCACGGCGCGATGATGATCAATGCCGTCTCCAATTCGAAGGTGCCGCACATCTCGGTGCTCATGGGCGCCTCCTACGGTGCCGGGCACTACGGCATGTGCGGCCGCGCCTATGATCCGCGCTTCGTCTTCGCCTGGCCCAGTGCGAAATCCGCGGTGATGGGCGGCGCCCAGCTGGCGGGCGTGATCTCGATCGTCAGCCGGGCGTCCGCCGAGGCCAAGGGACAGCCGTTCGACGAGCAGGCCGACGCGGGTATGCGCGCCATGATCGAGGCGCAGATCGAGGCCGAGTCGCTGCCGATGTTCATGTCCGGCCGCCTCTACGACGACGGCGTCATCGACCCCCGCGACACCCGCACGGTACTGGGAATGGCGTTGTCCGCCATCCACAGTGCCCCGATCAAGGGCGCCGACGGCTTCGGCGTCTTCCGAATGTGAGGGCGGACATGCTCACGACTGTCCTGGTCGCCAACCGCGGCGAGATCGCCCGCCGCGTCTTCGCCACCTGCCGACGCATGGGCATCGGCACCGTCGCCGTGTACTCCGACGCCGACGAGCGGGCCCCGCACGTGCTGGAGGCCGACGCGGCGATCCGCCTGCCGGGCAATACCCCCGGCGAGACCTACCTGCGCGGCGACCTGATCATCGAGGCGGCACGGACCGCCGGCGCGGACGCGATCCATCCCGGCTACGGATTCCTTTCCGAGAACGCCGATTTCGCGCGGGCCGTGATCGACGCCGGGCTGGTCTGGATCGGCCCGCCGGTCGCCGCCATCGAGCAGATGGGCTCGAAGGTGGAGTCCAAGAAGATGATGGACGCCGCCGGCGTTCCGGTGCTGGCGGAGCTGAACCCGTCGGAGGTCACCGCGGAGCTGCTGCCGGTGCTCATCAAGGCGTCCGCCGGCGGCGGTGGGCGCGGTATGCGCGTGGTGCGCGCGCTGGACGAACTGCCCGATCAGTTGGAAGCCGCACGGCGCGAGGCGGAGTCGGCATTCGGCGATCCGACGGTCTTCTGCGAGCGCTACCTCGAGACCGGCCGGCACATCGAGGTGCAGGTGATGGCCGATACGCACGGCACCGTGTGGGCGGTCGGCGAGCGCGAGTGCTCCATCCAGCGCAGGCATCAGAAGGTGGTGGAGGAGGCGCCGTCACCACTGGTGGAGCGCGTGGACGGCATGCGGGACAGGCTCTTCCACGCCGCCCGGCTCGCGACCGAGGCCATCGGCTACGAGGGCGCGGGCACCGTCGAATTCCTCGCCGACGAGGCGGGCGACTTCTTCTTCCTCGAGATGAACACCCGACTCCAGGTCGAACACCCGGTGACCGAGAACACCACCGGGCTGGACCTGGTCCGCTCGCAACTCCAGGTCGCGCAGGGGCACCGGCTGCCCGCCGACCCGCCGCCGATGCGGGGGCACTCGATCGAGGTCCGGCTGTACGCCGAGGATCCGGCGCAGGAGTGGCAGCCGCAGAGCGGGACCGTGCACCGCATCGACCTCGGCAGCTCCGTCCCGGTGACCGAATTCGCCGTCCTGCGCGAGCCCGGCGTGCGCCTCGACTCCGGCGTGGTCGACGGTTCCGTGGTCGGCGTGCACTACGACCCGATGCTGGCCAAGGTGATCTCCTTCGCCGACACCCGCGAGGAGGCCGCGCACCTGCTGGCGACGGCGTTGCAGCGGGCCCGGATTCACGGCCTGGTCACCAACCGCGACCTGCTGGTCCGGGTGCTCGTGCATCCGGCCTTCCTGGCCGGGGACACCGATACCGCGTTCTTCGCGACGCACGGGCTCGACACCCTCTCCGCGCCCCTGACCTCCGAGCACGGCGAGCAGGTGACGGTCGTCGCCGCGGCGCTGGCCGACGCGGCCGCCAACCGGGCCGCCGCGCGGGTCGGGCGAGGCATGCCGGGCGGCTGGCGCAACCTGCCGTCGCAGCCGCAGTCCAAGTCGTACGAGAGCCGGGTCAGCGGGACGCAGGAGGTGCGCTACCGCCGCACCCGCTCGGGACTCGAGGTCGAGGGCCAGGACGGACTCGAATTGATCGAGGCCACACCGGAATTCGTCACCCTGCTGGTGCCCGGCCCGGACGGCCGCACGGTCCGGCGGCGGTTCGAGGTGTCCCGGTACGGCGCGCTGGTCTGCGTCGACTCGCCGCTGGGCCCCGTGGCCGTGCGCCGGTTGCCGCGCTTCGAGGACCCCGCCGAGCACATCGCCGAGGGTTCGCTGCTGGCCCCCATGCCCGGCTCGGTGATCCGGCTCGGCGCCGAGGCCGGCAGCCGGGTGACGAAGGGCCAGCCGATCCTGTGGCTGGAGGCGATGAAGATGGAGCACACCATCACCGCCCCGGCCGACGGCGTCCTCGCCGAACTGAATGTGATTGCGGGACAACAGGTCGACGTCGGCGCGATCCTGGCCGTCGTGCACCCCGAAGAGACCACCGAGACCCAGGAGTAGGGCATGAGCTTCATCGAAACCGACGAGCAGAAGCAGCTGCGGGCCGCGGTCGCCCAGCTCGCCGCGAAGTACAACTTCCGCGACTACGTCTCCGCCAAGGCGCGCGCCAACGAGCCGCTGACCGAATTGTGGGACGAGGCAGGGCAACTCGGCTTCCTGGGCGTGAACCTGCCCGCGGAGTACGACGGCGGCGGCGCGGGCATCTACGAGCTGGCGCTGGTCATGGAGGAGCTGGCCGCCCAGGGCGCGGGGCTGCTGCTGATGGTGGTCTCCCCGGCCATCTGCGGCACCATCATCACCAAATACGGCACCGACGAGCAGAAGCGGCACTGGCTGCCCCGGCTCGCCGACGGCTCGGCGAAGATGGTGTTCGGCATCACCGAACCCGATGCCGGCTCCAACTCCCACCACATCACCACCACCGCGCGCCGCGACGGCGGCGACTGGATCCTCAACGGCCGCAAGATCTTCATCTCGGGTGTGGACCAGGCCGAGGCGGTGCTCATCGTGTCGCGCACCGAGGACGCCAAGACCGGCAAGCTGAAGCCGGCGCTGTTCATCGTCCCCACCGACGCCCCGGGTTTCGAGAAGACCCGGCAGGAGATGGACATCATCGAGCCCGACAGCCAGTTCACGCTGTTCCTCGACGATGTGCGCCTGCCCGCCGACGCCCTCGTGGGACAGGAGGACGCCGCGCTGGCGCAGCTGTTCGCCGGACTCAATCCGGAGCGGATCATGGGCGCCGCGATGGCGGTCGGCATGGGCCGCTACGCCATCGATCGCGCCGTCGAGTACGCCAGGGAACGGCAGGTGTGGAAGACGCCGATCGGTGCGCACCAAGGCATTTCGCATCCGCTGGCGCAGGTGAAGATCGAACTCGAGCTGGCCAAGCTGATGATGCAGAAGGCCGCCGTACTCTACGACTCGGGCGACGACTTCGGCGCGGCCGAGGCGGCGAATATGGCCAAGTACTCCGCGGCCGAGGCCAGCATCAAGGCGCTGGACCAGTCCATCCAGACCCACGGCGGGTCGGGGCTCACCCGCGATGTCGGGCTGGCGGGCATGCTGGCCGCCGCGCGCATCGGCCGGGTCGCGCCGGTGAGCCGGGAAATGGTCCTGAACTTCGTGGCCCAGCACTCCCTGGGCCTGCCGAAGTCCTACTGACGAGCGAGGGACGACGATGAGCGGCACACCGGACACCGAATCCCCCTTCGTGCGCTACGACGTGGAGGACGGATTCGCCGTTCTCACACTGGATTCCCCGCACAACCGCAACGCACTGTCGTCCCGGTTGGTGCAGGAACTGCTGGCCGGGTTGCGGCGGGCCGGAGACGACGAGGAGGTGCGCGGGATCGTTCTCACCCACTCCGGCAACACCTTCTGCGCCGGCGCGGATCTGAAGGAGGCACTCGACGCCGATCCCGCGGCCGCCGCGGATCTGCGCACGCGGTGGATGATCGATGTGCTGCGCACGATCCTGGTCGCGCCCAAACCTGTTGTGGCGCAGGTGAACGGCAATGTGCGCGCGGGCGGTATGGGCATCCTCGCGGCCTGCGATATCGCGGTGGCCGGGCGCGACAGCAGTTTCGCGCTCACCGAGGCGCGAATCGGGTTGGCGCCGTTCATGATCTCGCTCACGCTGCTGCCGCGCATGAGCCCCCGCGCGGCCGCGCGCTACTTCCAGACCGGGGAGAAGTTCGACGCGGCCGAGGCGGAGCGGGTCGGGTTGATCACCCTCGCCGCCGACGATCCGGCGGCCGAGGTGGCCCGGCTGCGCGGCGAGTTGCGCCAGGGGTCGCCGCAGGGCTTGGCCGAGAGCAAGCGGCTGGTCAATGCGGCGCTGCTGGCCGAATTCGATCGTGGGGCCGAGGAGCTGGCGAAACGGTCCGCGAGCTACTTCGGCACCCCCGAGGTCGTCGAGGGGATGACGGCCTTCTTCCAGCGCCGCCCACCCAGCTGGGCAGAATGAGCGGAATCATGGCTGCAATCCACGAACCGAAACCGCACGAACCCAAGCAGGACCGCAGCCGGGCCACCCGGCAGCGGCTGCTCGAGGCGACCATCGACTGCCTGGCCGAACTGGGCTGGGCCGCGGCCACCGTGGCGGTCGTCGCCGAGCGGGCCGGGGTGTCGCGCGGCGCGGCGCAGCACCACTTCCCGACCCGCGAGGATCTGATCACGGCCGCGCTCGAGTACATGTTCGACACCCGGATGTCGCAGGCGAAGGCCGAGGCGCTGGCCGTGGCCGGGGTCGCCGAGGGCGCCGGGCGTACGGAGGCGGTGGTCGCCGGGCTGGTGGAGTCCTACACCAGCCCCCTGTTCAAAGCGGCCTTGCAGGTGTGGACGCACGCGGCCGCCGATCCGGTCCTGCGCGAGCGGGTCGTCCCCCTCGAGGCCCGCTTCGGCCGCGTCTCGCATCGCATGGCCGTGGAGGCGCTCGGCGTCGACGACTCCGACCCCGTCGCCCACCACCTGGTCCAGGCCACCCTCGACCTGGCCCGCGGCCTCGGCCTCGCCGACGTCCTCACCGACGACTCCACCCGCCGCAAGGAGATCGTCCACCAGTGGGCCGCCACCCTGCACACTGCTCTCCACAGCGCCCACTGAGCGCGTTGCGCGGGTCCTGAACCCCCGCCCTGCGCTGTGGGTTCCGAACGCCGGACGATTTGGTCCGCGGGCCGGGTCCCGTTAAGCTGGCCAAGCCTTCTTCACGAAGGCGATGCGGATCTCCGATTCGGAGATTCTGTCCTGGCCCCGTCGTCTAGCGGCCTAGGACGCCGCCCTCTCAAGGCGGTAGCGCGGGTTCAAATCCCGTCGGGGCTACAGCAGGCCGCGCGCAAGCGCGGCCTTCACTTTTTTCACCACCCGGGCCACCCCGAACGTCGCGTGGGTGGTCAGCGGGGTTGGGTGAGGTCGTAGAGGGTGACGCCGTCGACTTCCTGGGCGGTGAAGTGCTCCTTGACCCAAGCCGTGATCTGGGCGCTGGGGGAGTCGGCGGAGTTGTCGCCGGGGCCCCTCTCGCCGCCGATGAAGTAGTGGATCTTTCCGGCGGAGACGTAGTCGCGGAAAGTGTCCAGCGTCGGGAACGGATCGCTGCCGTTGAAGCCGCCGATCGGCATGACCGGCCGCTCGGTCGCGAGCTGATACCCCGACGCGCTGTTGGACCCTATGGTCGCCGCCACCCACGTATACGCGTCGGCATCCTCCTCCAGCATCGTCGCCAGCCGTTCGGTAGGCCGGCTCGCCCCGAGCAGATTCCCGGGCCCTCCCCGGAAACCACCCGGCCCGCCGTCACCACAGAACCCCGCAGCGCCGTTGCCCATTCCGGGAACACCACCGGCCGCCCCGGGACTCCCGTTCCCCGTTCCGGGAGCGCCACCGGTCGCCCCGGGAGTGCCGTTCCCTGTTCCGGGCGCACCGCCCTGTCGAGGTGAAATGCCTGGTGTCCCTTGATTTCTGGTACCTGGCACACCGTTCGGCGCAGGCGGAACGCCTTGGCCGGTCGGGGTGCAGGCGGTGGGGTTGGCTCCGTTGCGTTTGGCGAAGCCGTCTTGGGCGGGCATGCCGGGGCCGCCGAACATCATGCCGCGGGCGTTTCCGGGTGGGCGGCCGCCGGGGCCGAACATGCCGCCTGAGCGTGGGCCCGCGCTCGGAATCGCGCCCTCGTGGCCGGTGGCGAGGGTGTCGACGGTGTAGGCGACCGGGCCGGCCAGACCGATCACGCCTGCGGCTGTGGCGGCGGTGAAGGCCGCGCGGGTGGGGAGCGGCAGGAAGAGGGCGATGGTGGCCGCGATACCGGTGATCAGGACGGCCCAGCGCAGCCACGGGACGAAATCGGCGCTGCGCGACAGCAGCATCCACGCGGTCGCCACCGTGAGGCCCAGCGCGAGGGCGGCGGCGAACCGCACCCACCAGCGGTCCCGGTGCTGCCACAGCGTGACCGCTCCGGCGCCGACCAGAACTGCGACGGCGGGGGCCAGGGCCACCGTGTAGTACTGGTGGAAGATGCCCTTCATATAGCTGAACACCAGGCCCGTCACCAGCAGCCAGCCGCCCCAGATCACGAGCGCGGCCCGCTGTCCGTCGGTGCGGGCGGCCCGGCCGCGCAGCAGCAGTCCGGCCGCCAGCAGCACCAGCGCGGCCGGGATCAGCCAGGCGATCTGCCCGCCCTGCGCGGAGTCGAACATCCGGGTGATACCCGATTCGCCCCAGAACCCGCGGCCACCGGCCGGTAGTTGCCCACCGGGCCCGACGCTGCCGCGCTCGTCCCCGTTCAGGCGGCCCAGCCCGTTGTAGCCGAGGGTCAGCTCCATGATCGAATTGTTCTGGGAGCCACCGAAATACGGCCTCGATCCCGCGGGCCACAACTCGGCGACGAGTACCCACCAGCCGGCGCCGACCACCAATCCGGCGGCCGCCGCGAGCAATTGCAGGATCCGCGTGCCCAGCCGCGGCGGGCCGGCGATCAGGTAGGCCAGCGCCAGCGCGGGCACCACCAGCAGCACCTGCAATTGCTTGGCCAGGAAACCGAATCCGACGAACAACCCGCACAGCACGAGCCACCGCCAGCGGCCGTCCTCGAGCGCTCGCGTCATCGCCCACACTGCCGCCACCATCATCAGCACCAGCAGCGCGTCCGGGTTGTTGAACCGGAACATCAGCGCCGCAACGGGAGTCACCGCGAGAACCAGGCCCGCGATCAGTCCCGCCGCCGCCCCGAAGTTCCGGCGCACGGTCGCCCACAGCAGCGCCACCGTGCCCACGCCCATCAGTACCTCGGGCAGCAGCAGGCTGAAGGTCGACAGCCCGAACAGCCGGACCGACAGCGCCATCGGCCACAGCGAGGCCGGCGTCTTGTCCACGGTGATCGAGTTGGCGGCATCGGACGACCCGAAGAAGAACGCCTTCCACGACACCGAACCGGCCTGCGCCGCCGCGGAATAGAAGGAGTTTCCCCACCCGCTCGCGTTCAGATTGCACAGATAGGCGGCCGCTGTTCCGATCAGCAGGACAGCGAGCGCCACGAACTCCCAGCGGCGGCGGGTAGGGGCGGGCACCGCGAGCGGCGCCGCGGGGGCGGCGAGGGTCGCCGTCATCGATCAACTCCCGAAACAGTCTGAGGCGCCAGCGTTTCCGATGCCGGATCGTCGTGTCCGGTGGCGTTGCGGAATACCCAGCGCAGCCCGACGAACCGGGTCAGCGTAGCCACCGCATTGGCCACCACGAGCACGAACAATTCCAGCTGGACCGGGGCGTCCGGCGCCCACCGGTGCAGCGAGAACAGCGAACCGCTGGTCAGCACCCAGGCGAAGCCGAAGATGAGCAGTCCCTGGAAGTGGTGCGAGACAACCGAACTCGACCCGCGTACGCCGAAGGTGAAGGCCCGGTTGGCGGCGGTATTGGCGATCGCGGTGAGCAGCAGCGCCAGGAAGTTCGCCGCCTGCGCGCCCACGACGGCTTGCAGCCCGACGTACAGCACCATGTAGGCCAGCGTGGAGGCCACGCCGATGATGCCGAACCGAACCAGCTGGCCGACCATGCCCAGCGGGACGCCGTCCACCAGCGGTTCGCGCCCGATCGCCGCACGCAACTCGTTGATGGGCAGTGCACCGGTGGCCAGGCCGCGCCCGACGCGCCACACCCCGAGCAGGTCCTTGCGCGCGGTGTCGACGATATCGACCCGGCTGTCCGGATCATCGATCCAGTCGACCGGCACCTCGTGAATACGCAACCCGGCCCGCTCCGCGATCACCAGCAACTCGGTGTCGAAGAACCACTCCCCGTCCTGCACCAGCGGCAGCACCCGCCGCGCCACATCGGTGCGCATCGCCTTGAACCCACACTGGGCATCGGAGAACCGCGCCTGCAACGACGCCTTCAGGATCAGGTTGTAGCAGCGCGAGATGAACTCCCGCTTCGGGCCGCGCACGACCCGCGACGACTTCGCCAGCCGGGTCCCGATCGCCAGATCCGAATGCCCCGACACCAGCGGCGCGACCAGCGGCAGCACCGCGTTGAGATCCGTCGACAGATCCACATCCATATAGGCGACGACCTGCGCGTCCGACGCCTCCCACACCGCCCGCAGCGCCCGGCCCCGACCCTTCCGGTCCAGATGCACCACCCGCACGTCCTCGAGTTCGTCCGCCAGCAGACGGGCGACCTCGAGGGTGCTGTCGGTGGAAGCGTTGTCGGCGATCGTGATTCGCGCCGAGAACGGGAAGCCGGCGCTCAGGAAGGCGTGCAGCCGCCGCACGCACACCCCGAGATCGCGCTCCTCGTTGTAGACGGGAATCACCACGTCGAGAACCGGTGTCAGTACCGCACCGGCCGGTTCCGCCGCCGGAGCGGCCGTCGCTGTGTCGGTCATGACATCGAAGATCGACGATCACCCTGCGGCGGGGCTGCGGCCAGGCTGGGAACTTCCTGGGAGCGGCGCGAATCAGATCGGCTCGCCGAGTTCCAGGGTGACCAGAGGAAGCGGCCGTTCGACCTTGGACTGGTAGTCCGCGAGCAACGGATTATTTGCCAGCGCCCACTCCGCGAACTCGTCGTACTCCGCGCCCTCCAGCACCCGGCCGCGCGCGGCGTAGGTCTTGTCGCCCAGTTCGATCGTGACCCGCGGATCGGCCTTGATGTTGTACCACCAGGCCGGATACCGGTCCTCGATGAAGGAACTCACGTACATGACGTCGCCCCGGTACAGCGCGCCGAGCGGGACCAGATGCTTCTTCCCGCTCTTGGCGCCGGTGGTGGTGAGCAGCAGCAGCGTGCCGCCCTCGTACGCGCCGCCGACCTTGCCGCCGTTCGCGCGGAACTCCTCGACGACGCCGCCGTTCCAGTTCGCCATCTCGGCTTCGGAGTACTGCTGGTTCCACGGCGCGTCCGGGTCGTCGTAGGAGGTGACGGTGTGCTCGGTGGTCGTCTTGTTCTCGCTCATGAGGAAGAGTCTGCCGGGCGGTTAGGACAGCTACTGTCACCACTTCTCCGAGAGCCGCCACAGCGGCGACACCGGCCCGTGGCCGGCGCCCAGCGGATAGGCGGCCTTCAGGCAACGGGTGGTCCACTCCTTGGCGAAGGCGATCGCGTCCGGGACCTCGTACCCGTGCGCGAGCGCGCATGCGGTGGCGGCGGCCAGCGTGTCACCCCCGCCGTGGTCGTCGCCGGTATCGATGCGCGGCGCGGACAGTTCGTGGAACCGCTCGCCGTCGAACAGCAGATCGGTGCTGAAATCGGAGGACCGCAGGTGCCCGCCCTTCACGATCGCCCACCGCGGGCCCAGCGCGTGCAGCGCCTCGGCGGCCTTGCGACCGGTGCGGTCGTCGGTCACATCGATGCCGGTGAGCAGCCGCACCTCGTCCAGATTGGGAGTGACGACCGTGGCCAGCGGGATCAGCGTCTGCCGCAGCGCGTCCAGCGCCGAATCGTGCAGCAGCGGATCACCGTGCATCGAGGCCGCCACGGGATCCACCACCAGCGGGATCGCCCCGTGCTGCCCGATGCCGGTCTCCCCGCACGCCGCCGCGACCGCCTCGATGATCGCGGTCGAGGCCAGCATTCCGGTCTTGGCCGCCCCGATGCCGATATCGGCGGCCACGACCCGCACCTGATCGGCGACCGTCTGCGGCGGGATCTCGTGAAAACCGCTGACGCCCACCGAATTCTGTACGGTCACCGCCGCCACCGCGACGCATGCGTGCACCCCCAGCAGGGCCATGGTGCGGGTATCGGCCTGAATTCCCGCGCCGCCGCCGGAGTCGGTTCCGGCGATGGTGAGCACGCGGACCGGCGTCCGGCCGTCGGACGGCAATGGCAGCAGTTTCACGAGACAACCCTACGATTCGGTGGTTCGGCCCGGCGATCGATGTCCGAGCCCCTTTCAGTGAACAGAACGGATTGTTCCGTTTCAAGTGCTAGCCTGGGTTCATGCCGCAGACAGCCGACACCCCCGCGCCCAGGCCGTTGCCCGGCCGCAAGGCCCAGGCCGCCCGCAACGACGGGATCATTCTCGACGCCGCCCGCGCGGTATTCCTCGCCGACGCGAGCGCCCCGATCTCGGCCGTCGCGGAGCGGGCCGGTGTCGGGATCAGCGCGCTCTACCGCCGCTATTCGAGTAAGGAGACGCTGCTGCGGACGCTCTGCTACGACGGGCTGCGCCGCTACAACGAAGAGGCGCGCGCCGCGCTGGAGCTGTCGGACGACTGGGAGGTGCTGGTCGACTTCCTGCACCGGGTGGTCGACGCCGACGTGCACTCGCTCACCGTGCGGCTCGCGGGCACCTTCACCCCGGACGAGTCGATCCTGCCCGAGGTGCAGCAGTCGGGCGTGCTGAACGAGGAGATCCTGCGCCGCGCCCGCGCCTCCGGCCGGCTGCGCACCGGCGTCGGCACGCCGGATCTCGGCCTGATCCTGGAATCGTGCGCCGCGATCTCGCTGCCCGATCCGGAACGCACCGCCCAATTGCGCCGCCGCGTACTGACATTGCTGATCGACGGGCTGGCGGCCGAGGGCGAATTGCCCGGCCCGCCACCGCAACCGAACGAATTCGCGGAGCGCTGGCGGCCGCGCGGCTGACCGATCGCGGACCGCGGCCGCCGTCCAGGCGGAGGCCGGGGCCAGGCGGGACCCCGACCCCCGCGAGGATGACGGAAGCCGTTCCGCGATCGGGGGGGTCGTCGGGACGCCTAAGACACGATCGGCAGGTAGACCGAGCCGCCCGCCTGGGCGAACTCGTCGGACTTCTCCGCCATCCCGGCCTCGATCGCCTCGATATCGGTCAGCCCGTGCTGCTCGGCGTACTCGCGCACGTCGGCGGAGATGCGCATGGAACAGAACTTCGGCCCGCACATCGAGCAGAAGTGCGCGGTCTTGGCCGGTTCGGCGGGCAGGGTCTCGTCGTGGAATTCGCGGGCGGTATCGGGATCCAGCGACAGGTTGAACTGGTCGTGCCAGCGGAATTCGAAGCGAGCCTTGGACAGTGCGTCGTCGCGCTCCTGGGCGCGGGGGTGGCCCTTGGCGAGATCGGCGGAGTGCGCGGCGATCTTGTAGGTGATGACGCCGGTCTTCACGTCGTCGCGGTTGGGCAGGCCGAGGTGCTCCTTCGGCGTGACGTAGCACAGCATGGCGGTGCCGGCCTGGGCGATGATCGCGGCGCCGATCGCCGAGGTGATGTGGTCGTAGGCGGGGGCGATATCGGTGGCGAGCGGGCCGAGGGTGTAGAACGGCGCCTCCTCGCACAGCTCTTCTTCCAGCCGCACGTTCTCCGCGATCTTGTGCATCGGCACGTGGCCGGGGCCCTCGATCATCACCTGCACGCCATGGGATTTCGCGATCTTCGTCAGCTCGCCCAGGGTGCGCAGCTCGGCGAACTGGGCCGCGTCGTTGGCGTCGGCGATCGACCCGGGGCGCAGGCCGTCACCGAGGGAGAAGGTGATGTCGTAGCGGGCCAGGATCTCGCACAGCTCGGCGAAATTCGTGTACAGGAACGACTCCTGATGATGCGCCAGGCACCAGGCCGCCATGATCGACCCGCCGCGCGAGACGATGCCGGTGACGCGCTTGGCGGTCAGCGGCACGTAGCGCAGCAGCACGCCGGCGTGCACGGTCATGTAGTCCACGCCCTGCTCGGCCTGCTCGATCACGGTGTCGCGGTAGATCTCCCAGGTCAGCTGGGTCGGATCGCCGTTCACCTTCTCGAGGGCCTGATAGATCGGGACGGTGCCGACCGGCACCGGCGAATTGCGCAGGATCCACTCGCGGGTCTCGTGGATGTTCTTGCCGGTGGACAGGTCCATGATGGTGTCGGCGCCCCAGCGGGTGGCCCACACCATCTTCTCCACCTCCTCCGCGATGGACGAGGAGACCGCCGAATTGCCGATATTCGCGTTGATCTTCACCGCGAACTTCTTGCCGATGATCATCGGCTCGGACTCGGGATGGTTGTGGTTGGCGGGGATCACCGCGCGGCCCGCGGCCACCTCGTCGCGCACGAGTTCCGGCGAAACACCTTCGCGGGCAGCGATATACCGCATCTCGGTGGTGATGATGCCCTGCCGGGCCCAGGCCAGCTGGGTGCGCGGACCCCCGGACACACCCACTCCGGGGCCGGCTGTCGGCTTGGCCCACCCGTCGCGCAGCTTCGGCAGCCCGGCCTCGACATCGATGGCGGCGTCGTCGTCGGTGTACGGGCCCGAGGTGTCGTAGACGTCGAAATGCTCACCGTTGGTGAGGTTGATCCGCCGCACCGGGATGCGCAGCGCGGTCCCGTCGGCGTCCACCTGCTGGTAGTGCTTGACGCTGCCCTGGATGGCACCGGTGGTGACGGTGTCCACGGTCGTCGCGGCATGCTTCGATGGCATTGAAGATCCTCCCTACGCCGGCATTATCCGGTCAGGTTCGAACGGTCGACGGCCCTGAATCGCCCGAATGGGCTAGCCGTCCTCTCAGCCCGCTGGTGCGAGCCCCCGTAGGCATGTGCAGTTGTCCTCGGCCGAGGGTACATGCCGTCGGCGGTATCCGTCAGGGGACGGTGAAGATGGCGTTCACGCCTGCTCGGCCGCCGGGCCGCGCCCCGACCACGTCCACGCGTAATTCGGATCCTCGCAGGCCAGTGCGCCCTCACCGAGCCCGAGCGGGCGGAAGGTGTCCACCATGACCGCGAGTTCGTCGAAGAACTCCACGCCGATGCTGCGCTCGTAGGCGCCGGGTTGCGGGCCGTGCGCGTAGCCGCCCGGATGGACCGACACCGAGCCCTGGCCGATGCCGGAACCCCTGCGCGCCTCGTAATTTCCGCCGCAGTAGAAGAGGATCTCGTCGGAGTCGACATTGGAGTGGTAATAGGGCACCGGAATGGACAGCGGGTGATAGTCCACCTTGCGGGGGACGAAATCGCACACCACGAAATTGGAGCCCTCGAATGCCTGATGGACCGGCGGCGGCTGGTGCACCCGGCCCGTGATCGGCTCGAAGTTCTCGATATTGAACGTGTAGGGGTACAGGTACCCGTCCCAGCCGACGACATCGAAGGGGTGGGAGGCGTAAACCATTCGGGTGCCGACGATTTCGGGGCCGGGCCGATGTTTGACCAGGACCTCGACCTCGGTGCCCTCCTCCTGCCGCACTTCGGCCGGGCCGTGCAGGTCTCGCTCGCAGTAGGGCGAATTCTCCAGGAACTGACCGTATTTCGACAGATATCGCTTCGGCGGCACGATATGGCCGGTGGCCTCGATCGCGTAGGCGCGCACCGGCTGGGCGCCCTCGGGCCGCCAGCGGTGCGTGGTCGCGCGGGGGAGCAGGACCTGGTCGCCCTGCCGGAAGGGCAGCGGGCCGAAGACGGTGTCGACGGTGCCCGAGCCGGATTCGATGTACACCAGCTCGTCGCCGATCGCGTTGCGGTACAAGGGCGATTCGCGTCGCGCGACGACATAGGAGATCCGGACGTCGTCGTTGCCGAGGATCAGCCGACGGCCGGTGACCACGTCGGTATCGGCCGGGGTGTCGCCCGGGAACAGCTCGTGTAGCCGCAGGTGGCGGTGGCGCAGTGGATGATTGGGGACGGTGCGCTGATTCGGCGGCGTCCAGATCGTGGAGTCGACGAGCGCCGGCGGCAGTCCGCGGTGATACAGCAGCGAGGAGTCGCCGGAGAAGCCCTCCTCACCCATCAGCTCCTCGTAGTAGAGCCCGCCCCGCTCGTCGCGATGCTGAGTGTGCCGCTTGGGCGGAACCGCCCCCACCTGCCGATAGAACGCCATGATCGGCCTTTCGCCGGACATCTGGTCGGATCGTCGCTACATCCCCATGGTAGCTAGGCGGATTGTCCAGGGGGTGGGCTTCAAAGCGGGATTCCGGCCAAAAGCATGCCGGAAACAAGGGGGTGGCGTCTGACCAGCCTTTCAACGCCCGGCGTGCCCCTCGTCGTTTCCCGCGTGCCCCTCTTCGTCTCCCGCGTGCCCCTCTTCGTCTCCCGCGTGCCCCCTCTTCGTTTCCCGCGTGCCCCCTCTTCGTTTCCCGGCACGTTTTTGGCCGGGAACTATGCCTCCCGCAAGGCCCGATACACCGCCGCGCCGATAAAGGCCCCGAGGTCCTGGGGGTCCCATGTGCTGTCGCCCGAGAGGAGGGTGCGCACCGCGCCCTCACCGGCGGAGACCCACAGCTCGACCAGGGCGGGGAGTTTGCGCTCGGCGTCGGCGGTGCCCCAGGCGTGGAGGGTGGGGCGCAGGCGGCGGGTGCAGCGCTCCACCGCGAGCCGCCGGCCGCGGCCGAAGGAGCCCGCCACGGCGGGATCGGGGTTGCCGTACAGCAACTTCCACGTGTCGGGGCGGGCGGCGACGGTCTCGAGCAGCGCGCGGAAACCCTCGACGAACACCTCCTCGTCGGCCTCGACGCGGCGCCGAGGGAGGGCGTCCACGATGCCGCTCAGCAGGTAGGACTCCTCGCGCTGGAGCAGCGCGTCGATGAGTTCCACCCGGTCGGCGTAGCAGGCGTACACGACCGGGCGGGTGACGTTCAGGCGTTCGGCGACGGCGGCGACGGTGATGGCCGCGATACCGTCCTCGACGGCTATGCGCAGGGCGGCGTCGAGCACCTGGGGCCGGCGCCGTTCGGGCCCGAGATGTTGCGCACGCTGCCGCGGCCGCACCGCAGAATCCGAACCCATGCCGACCAAGATATCAGCGGAGACCCCTGTCCTCGCGGGTCGCGCGGCCGCCGCCCGGACTGAGTATTTCGCTTTCCACATGCGGGCCGAATCCGCCTGTGCGCCGGACGGTCTCCGAAAATCCGGCATACCGTTGGCAAATTGCCACTGCGGTACCGTGGGAGATGTTCCATCCTTCCGGGTGTGATGTATATGCCCTGATGCATCGGATTTGTACAAGGTACAAAGAATTAACCCGCCGTACCGCAGCCTACGGTTGCGTAACCGGACGGCTGTACGGCAACCTCCAGGGACAACATCAAACCTGCGTGTGCGGAGCCGGCACACGCGGCAATTCGACCCAGTCGAGGAGGCCGGTCCGTGTCGCACTACAAGGCGAACCTTCGGGATATCGAGTTCAACTTGTTCGAGGTGCTGGGAATCGGGGAGCTGCTGGACGCGGGCGCCTACGGGGATCTGGATACGGAGACCGCGCGGGGGATGCTCGCCGAGGTGTTGCGGCTGGCGGAGGGGCCCGTCGCGGAGTCGTTCGCCGACGCGGATCGCCACCCGCTGGAATTCGACGCCGCCAACCACACCGTGATCGTCCCTGACCCGCTGCGCAAGACCGTCGCCGCGGTCAACGAGGCCGGCTGGTCGGGGCTGGGCATGCCCGAGGCGATGGGCGGGGTGAACGCCCCCTCGGCGCTGGTGTGGGCATCGCAGGAAATGCTTGTGGCGGCGAACAATTCGGCGAGCTTCTTCAATATGGGCCCGCTCATGCACACCGTGCTGTTCAACGAGGGCACCGAGGAGCAGCGGCGCTGGGCCCAGCACGCGTGGGACAACCGCTGGGGCGGAACGATGGTGCTCACCGAGCCCGACGCCGGCTCCGACGTGGGCATGGGCCGCACCAAGGCGGTCCAGCAACCCGACGGCACCTGGCACATCGAGGGCGTGAAGCGTTTCATCTCCGGCGGCGACCTGGGCGACACCGCGGAGAACATCATCCACCTGACGCTGGCACGGCCCGAGGGCGCGGGGCCGGGCACCAAGGGCCTGTCGCTGTTCGCGGTGCCGAAGTTCCTGTTCGACAGCGAGACACTGGAACTCGGCGAGCGCAACGGCGTGAACGTCACCAATCTCGAGCACAAGATGGGCATCAAGTCCTCGCCCACCTGCGAGCTGACCTACGGCGGCGACAAGCCGGCCGTCGGCTACCTCGTCGGCGAGGTGCACAACGGCATCGCGCAGATGTTCAAGGTGATCGAGAACGCCCGCATGATGGTGGGCGTGCTGTCGGCGGGCACGCTGTCCTCCGGATACCTGAATGCGCTGGAGTATGCCAAGACTCGCGTGCAGGGCGCGGATCTCACCCAGATGAGGGATAAGACCGCGCCGCGCGTCACCATCACCCATCACCCCGACATCCGCCGCAGCCTGGCGCTGCAGAAGGCGTATTCGGAGGGGCTGCGCGCGCTCTACCTGTACACCTCGGCCTACCAGAACGACGATGTGGCCCAGGCGAATTTCGGCGCCGATCCGGAACTCGCGGCGCGGGTCAACGATCTGCTGCTGCCGGTCGTCAAGGGCTGCGGGTCCGAGCGGGCCTACGAGACGCTGACCGAATCGCTGCAGACCTTCGGTGGCTCCGGCTACCTGCAGGACTATCCGGTCGAGCAGTACATCCGCGATGTGAAGATCGACTCGCTGTACGAGGGCACCACGGCCATCCAGGCGCAGGACTTCTTCTTCCGCAAGATCATTCGGGACAAGGGCGTGGCGCTGGCGCACGTCGCCGGGCTGATCCAGAAGTTCGCCGACTCCGGCGACGACCGCTTCAAGCGCGAGCGGGAACTGCTCGGCGCGGCCCTGGCCGATGTGCAGGCGATGGCGGCGGCGCTCACCAACTACCTGATGGCGTCGCAGCAGACCCCGGAGGAGATCTACAAGGTCGGTCTCGGCTCGGTGCGCTTCCTGCACGCGACCGGCGACCTCGTCATCGGCTGGCGGCTGCTGGAGCAGGCCGCCGTGGCGCAGGCGGCGCTCGACGGCGGGGCCGCCGAGAAGGACCGCCCGTTCTACACCGGAAAGATCGGCGTCGCCTCGTGGTTCGCGAAGAACAAGCTCCCCCTGCTCAGCGGCGTCCGCAGCGTCGTGGAGAACCTCGACAACGACATCATGCAGCTGGACGAGGCGGCGTTCTGAGAGGTTCCCGGCCAAAAGCATGCCGGGAAATGGTGTTGTGCATGCCGGGAATGGTGTTGTGAGCGCGTGCCGGAACCATGGTGAGCGCCTTCTGTTTCCGGCGTGCTTTTGGCCGGAAACAGACGTGCCCGATTCGTGACATACATATTGGTTCCGCCACGCCGAGGCTTGCGGGTACAACTACCGCATGGTTTTCCCGGTGAACTTCGGCTGGATCCAGGTCTTTCTGGTCGCGCTCTTCGTCGTCGCCGCGGTGCTGTTGATCACCGCCGTGGTCAGGGCGCGCAGGGTCGGCTGGAAGGCGTTGGCGGGGCGGGGATCCGGGGCGCTGGTACTGGTGCTGGTGGCGGTGGTCATCCTCTGGGTGACCACCCTGCTGCAGGCGTATCTCGGGCTCACCGGTGAGGTGAAGGCGGCGCACGTGGTCGCCACGCAAGCCAAGGACGAGCCGAACACGCTGGACGTCGAACTCACTCTGTACGGCGACGGCGACCACGCGGACCGGCACGAGAAGTACCGCGTCGAGGGCGATCTGTGGGTGCTGCAGGCGAATATCGTCGAACTCGAGCACTGGGTGAACACCCTCGGCTTCCATTCGGGCTACAAGGTGACCCGGCTGTTCGGCGAGCGCCTGGACGGCGTGGCCGCCAAGCAGAACCACATCTTCCTCAACGGCAGCGACCGGGACTTCTTCGAGGAGATGCAGAACAAGACCTGGTACACAAAACCTTTCGTCCGCTCGGCCTACGGCAACGCCGTGGTGGCGACGACGGGCGAGTACGACGTATTCATCTCCCAGGACGCCATCAAGACCCGGCCCTCCTAGAAGTGGGGTCCCGGCCAAAAGCGTGCCGGGAGATGGCGGGGCCGTGCCGGGGAACTGTTTACGGCAGCTCGAATTCGGCGATTACCGGGGCGTGGTCGCTGGGGGCCTTGCCTTTTCGCTCGTCGCGGTCGACGGCGGCGTCGGTGGTGACGGTGGCCAGGGCGGGGGAGGCGAGGATGAAATCGATGCGCATGCCCTCCTTGCGGGGGAAGCGCAGCTGGGTGTAGTCCCAGTAGGTGTAGACGCCCGGGCCGGGCGCGAACGGCCGCAGGACGTCGCTGAATCCGGCCTCGGTCATGGCGGCGAAGGCGTCCCGCTCGGGCTGGGAGACATGGGTTTTGCCCGCGAAGAACTCCGGCGACCAGACGTCGTCGTCGGTCGGCGCGATATTCCAGTCGCCGACCAGCGCGATCCGCGCCTCGGCGTCCTCGGCCAGCCAGCGGGCGCCGGTATCACGCAGCGCGGCAAGCCATTCCAGCTTGTAGGTGTAGTGCGGATCGTCCAGCGCGCGGCCGTTGGGCACGTACAGGCTCCACACCCGCACGCCGCCGCAGGTGGCGCCGAGGGCCCGCGCCTCGACCACCGGCGCGCTCAGCAGCGAGGCGCCGGCGTCCTTGTCGAATCCGGGCTGGCCCGGGAAGTGGAGTTCGATGTCCTCGAGGCCGACCCGGGACGCGATCGCCACCCCGTTCCACTGGTTGAAGCCGACGTGCGCGACCTCGTAGCCGGCCTCGTCGAACCGCTCCATCGGGAACTGGTCGTCGCGGCACTTGGTCTCCTGGATGGCCAGCACATCGATATCGGCGCGGTCCAGCCAGTTCAGCACCCGGTCGAGCCGCGAGCGGATCGAGTTCACATTCCACGTCGCCAGCCGAAAGGTCGTCATAGTCTTCCCGTCTCGATCAGTTCGCGTCGATCAGTGCGCGGGGCTACGCCGGCGCCGCGTAGCGGTAGCTGTGGTGCTCGACGAAGCCCAGCTCGCGGTACATCGCCAGGGCACTCCCATTGTCCGCCTCGACCTGAACGTAGGCGTGGGTGGCCCCGCGGCGGTGACCCCAGCGCAGCAGCTCGGCGCAGATCAGCGTGCCCAGGCCGTGGCGGCGGTGCGGGGCGGCGACCGCCACGCAGCTCAGCCCGATCCAGCGCCGCCCGTCGGGCGCGGTGGTGACCGCCCCGCGCCCCACCGCCAGCGGTGTGGGCACACCGAGTGCGGCGAAACCGATCTCGCCGTCGTGCACCGCGGTCAGCACGTCCTCGGCCGGCGCCGGGGGCGGGACCGGCACGGTGTCCTCGCCACGGAACCGGTACAGCTCGAGCCAGGATTCCGTCGGCCGCGCGTCGATCCGCACCATCGAAGGGCCTTGCGGGAGTACGACATTCCCGATATCGATGCCCATGACCACCGTCTCGCTCCAGGTGCGCCACCCGGGCGGCACCGGGGCCAGCCGGTCGGGCAACCGCAGTTGCAGCGGAAGTCCCCGGTCGGTGTACCACGCGCCGATGCGGTACAGCGTGTCCGCTTGCGCGAGTGCGGGTTCACCCGAAACGCCCAGGGGCACCGCGGAATTGGCGCGGTTGGTGTAGCCGTGACCGGCGCTCAGCAGCCAGCCGTCGATCCGGGTGCGGTCCACGCCGGGCCAGCCGTCGCACGCCGCCGCCTCCAGCGCGCGGATCTCGCCGGTGCGAATGGGCCTGGGCCCCAGGGCTTTCACGGCCACCACGCGATCGGCGGCGATGGATACGGTCTGCCCGTCGGCGGTGCGCACGGTCGGCGGATCCACCGTCACCAGCTCGCCGATCACATCGGTGAACCGGTGGGAGTAGTCGTCCGGCAGCCGGTACCGCACCATCACCCGGCGGCCGGGCGGGATATCGGGGAACTCAGTCGTCATGCCCGAACGGATCCGGCCCGTCGCCCGGCACCCAGCTGAGACCCGGTACGCCCCAGCCGTTCCGCTTGATGGCCTTCTTGGCCGCCCGCGCGTTGCGGCCGACCAGCACGTCCACGTAGAGGAAGCCGTCGAGGTGCCCGACCTCGTGCTGCAGCATGCGGGCGAAGAAGCCCTTGCCCTCGATCTCGACCGGATCGCCCTGCTCGTCGATGCCGGTGACGCGGGCCCAGTCGGCGCGGCCGGTGGGGTACTGCTCGCCGGGGACCGACAGGCAGCCCTCCTCGTCGTCGTCCGGATCGGGCATGGTCTCGGGGATCTCCGAGGTCTCCAGCACCGGATTGATCACCGCGCCGCGGCGGCGGCTCGTACCGCCGTTCGCATCGATGTCGGGGCAGTCGTAGACGAACAGGCGCAGCGGCTCGCCGACCTGATTCGCCGCGAGACCCACGCCGTGCGCGGCGTCGAGGGTTTCGTACATGTCGGCGATCAGCCCGGCGAGCTCCTCCGGCGATCGGGTGACCTTCTCGGTCGGTTTGTGCAGGACCGGATCGCCGACGATGCGGATCGGGAGAATCGCCATGGTCGCTCACTTTACTTGGGCGCCGGCGCCGGGCATCGTCACGGACACGGCAGCGTCCGACACGCCGTAAGACGGAGCGGGGAACGTCGGCGTTCGTGGTTGAATGAGCGCGAGTCGTCAGTTGTAACTCGGCGAGGGAGTGATATGGACAGCGCAGCGGCCCGGAACCTTTCCGCAAGCGAGGACAACTCTTCCGCGGGGGAGGATACGGTCGGCGCGCTCACCCGTCGTGAGCTCGACATACTCGATTTCGAGCGCAAATGGTGGAAGTACGCGGGCGCCAAGGAAGAGGCCATCCGCGAGCTGTTCGGCATGTCGGCCACCCGCTACTACCAGGTGCTCAACGCCGTCGTCGACAAGCCGGAGGCGCTGGCCGCCGATCCGATGCTGGTGAAGCGCCTGCGACGGCTGCGCGCCAGCCGGCAGAAGGCCCGCGCCGCCCGCCGTCTCGGCTTCCAGGTGTGATGCGGGCGTGCCCGCCCGCCTACGACTAGGGTCGACCAGGTGAGCAACCCCAATCCGCCCTCCGGTGGACCACCGCTGCGAGCGCTGGCGATGGTGCTGATAGCACTCGCCATCGTGTTCGCCGGCCTCGGCGCGATGGCGCTGTCGAGTTCCGATTCCGGTGCGGACACCTCTACCCAGGGGCAAGCGACGCAGGGCCAGCCCACCGGCACCACCACCTCGAAGCCGGTCGCCACGACGACGTCGGCCGCCGCCTTACCGACGACGACCTCGGCGCCGCAGACCACGACGACCACCGCCCCGCCGACGACCACCCCGGCCGCCGGTGATAAATCCGTCCCGGTGCGGGTACTCAACAACAGCACCGTCGCGGGACTGGCCGCGAAGACCGCCGGCGACCTCACCGCGGAGGGCTGGACCGTGGCCGAAACGGGTAACTACCCGGGTGGGGTGATACCGAAAACGACCGTCTACTACGGGAATTCGCCGGGCGAGCAGGCGGCGGCCCGGGCGATTGCCGACGAGCTGGGGGTCGCGGCCGAGCCCCGATTCGCCGGGATCGCGAACAATCCGCCCGGTGTGATCGTCATCGTCACAGGCAACTGAACAACCGTCCCGACGCCTCTGCCGCGTAACGGCTCTGGCATCATCTTGACCGGTAACGAATTCGTCCACCCAGCTTTACTCGTAAACTCGGTACTCGTAAAGGAGTTCCCCGATGGCCCCGTCCACAATTCGTCGCCCGTCCTGGTGGACTGTGACCCCGGTGCTGGCGGTCGCGGTCCTGGGTCTCGCGGCCTGCACGAACAGCCAGGAGTCGAGTGACGTCAAGGGGACCACGCCGCCGGTGTGGACGGGCTCGGCGGCCCCGGCGGAGGCCACCGGTACCAGCGGGCACGGCACCGGCGAACACGCCGCCCCGGCCGGAGATTCGGTGTCGGTGCAGCTCAAGGACCCCGCCGGAGTGCAGGTAGGCACCGCGTCGGTGGCCAAGTCGGGTAACCACCTGGAGATCACCGTCGAGGCGCACGGCCTGAAGCCGGGCTTCCACGGCCTCCATGTGCACCAGAACGGCAAGTGCGAGGCCAACTCCACCGCACCGTCGGGCGGCCCGGCCGGCGACTTCCTCTCCGCGGGCGGGCACCTGCAGGTCGGCGACCAGAGCACCCACCCGGCCAGCGGCGACCTGACCTCGCTCGAGGTGCGCCAGGACGGCACCGCCAAGCTCGTCACCACCACCGACGCCGTCACCCTGGACGATCTGAAGGGCAAGGCGCTGATGATCCACGCGGGCGCGGACAACTTCGGCAACGTTCCGACTCGATACACCCAGGCCAACGGCACCGCCGGCCCGGACGCCGAGACCTTGGCGACCGGCGACGCGGGCGGCCGGATCGCCTGCGGCGTCATCGGGTAGCGCGGGGCTGCCATGGGTGGGGCCGGCGTAGGACACGTTCCCTGGAACAGCTCGCCCCGCCCCACGCTGGGGGTCGAGTGGGAGATCGCGCTCGTCGACAAGTACTCGCGCAATCTGTCCAATACGGCCGCAGCGGTTTTCGACGCGGTCGGTGATCTGCGCGCCCACGACGGCACGCCGCAGATCACCAAGGAACTGCTGAAGAACACCGTCGAGCTGGTCAGTGGCGTGCACGACACCGTCGGCGAAGTCGTCGACGATCTGAGCGGCACGATGGACGCCGTGCGCGCCGCGGCCGATCGGGTCGGAGTGGATCTGTTCTGCGCCGGCACCCATCCGTTCGCGCAGTGGTCCACGCAACAGCTCACGCGCACAGCGCATTACGACGAACTCATCGAGCGCACCCAGTGGTGGGGGCGGCAGATGCTGATCTGGGGCGTGCACGTGCACGTCGGGGTTTCCCACCCGGAGAAGGTCTTTCCGATCCTCAACACGCTGCTGCTGTCGTACCCGCACCTGCTGGCGCTGTCGGCCTCCTCGCCCATGTGGGCCGGCATAGATACCGGGTACGCCAGCAACCGGGCGCTGATGTTCCAGCAGCTGCCCACCGCCGGGCTGCCGTTCCAGTTCGAGAACTGGTCGCAGTTCGAGGGTTTCGTGCACGACCAGATGAAGACCGGCGTCATCGAGCAGCTGGGCGGCATGCACTGGGATATCCGCCCGGCGCCGAAGTGGGGCACCATCGAGGTGCGCGTATGTGACGGAATTCCCACGCGCACGGAGCTTTCCGCGCTCGTCGCGCTGATCCACTGCCTGATCGTGGACCTGGATCGCCGGGTGGAGGCGGGAGAGACCCTGCCGACCATCCCGCCCTGGCACGTGCAGGAGAACAAGTGGCGCGCGGCGCGGTACGGGCTGGACGCGATCATCATCACGGACGCCGACAGCAACGAGCGCCTGATCACCGACGACCTCTTCGAACAGCTCAACCGGCTGGAGCCGATCGCCAAACAGCTCGGGTGCGAGCAGGAGCTGGCGCTGGTGGCCGAGATTCCGCAGCGTGGGGCGTCCTATCAGCGCCAGCGCCGGGTGGCCGCCGCCGCCCAGGGCGATCTGGTCGCGGTTGTCGACGCGCTGGTCAAGGAGCTGGACAACTAGCCTGCCGTCGCCGATAGGTGGCCGCTCGTTCAGCTGGCCAGTGGGGTGGCGTTCATCACCCGTTTACTATGGTCGTCGTGCTACTCGACGACCCGCGTTCCGACTTCGGTGACGCTCGCCGCCGCCGGCTCGGAATGCCGCCTCGGCGGGTCCTGATCGCGGCCGCGGTGGCGGCCGTGCCCGTGCTGCTGATCGTGCTGCAGATCGTGGCCTCCCGCAACGGATTCGAGGGTCCGCTGGAGAGTCTGTGGTCGGACTACGTGGGCCGGCCGAAGTCGGTGTCGATGCCCTGGGCGGGGCTCGCGCTGGCGCTCGTGGGGTTGTCGTGGCGGCGGCGGTTCGTCACTGTGGGGATCGCGCTGGCCATCGATGCCGTCTTCGCCGTCGGGCGCGTGCTGCTGGGCGGTTCGGTGACCATCGGCAACGGCGCGGTCATCGCGCTGACCGGGGTGGCGCTGGTCGCCTGGTTCGGCTGGGAGGGCAAGGACCGGCGCAATGCCCTGCACGCGGCGGCGCTGGGCGCCCTGCTGATTCTCGCCACCAAGGTGGGCGACGTCTGGCTGCACATCACGGTCATGGCCGGTCCGAACGTGCTGGATCGGTACGTGGTGCTGGCCGATCACGCGTTCGGGCAGCCCTCGTGGATGGTGGGCCAGGCTCTGGACGCGCTCGGGCCGGTGGCGCCCGCGGTATTGCACTGGGTCTACATCGAACTGCCGGTGGCGGCGATGGTGGTGGCGGCCTGGCAGTTGCGCCGCGTCGCGTCAACTGGGGTGTGGCCGACGCACTATCTGGTCCGGACGTTCCTGGTGCTCGGGTTGGTCGGCCCGGTGGTGTACCTGCTGTTCCCGGTGGTGGGTCCGATGTTCGCCTTCGGGCCGGACGGCCACGGGCTACAGATCGGGGACTACTGGCCGCGGATCGTGCCGCCGCTGGATCCGCACCCCGTCGCCCTGCCGTTCGACAACGCGACCCCGCGAAACTGCATGCCCTCCATGCACACCGCCTGGGCCACCACGGTCTTCCTGCACTCCCGCCGGGCGGCCGACGGCTCGCCCGCACCGCGCTGGCTGCGCTGGGGCGGCGCGTTCTGGGTCCTGGCCACGCTCACCGCCACGCTCGGATTCGGCTACCACTACGGCGCCGATCTGCTGGCGGGCATCGTGCTGTGCCTGACCGTCGAGTCCGCCCTGCGCGCCCCCGAACGCGGCTGGGATCGCGCCCGGACCGGACTGGTGGCCGGCGGCGCCGCCCTCCTCGGCGCGCTGCTGCTGACCTACCGGTTCCTGGCGGAGTGGATGGCCGAGTATCCGGTACCGGCCGGGGTTCTGGTGCTGAGCGCCGTCGCCGCCTACTGCTGGGCGTTCTATTCGGTGTGGTTCGCCCGCACCCCCGTGCCGTCGGCCATGGATACCGCAGCACTGCCCGCACGATAAGCCATACCTCTCGGCGCGCGACCTCCTCATTTCCGGCGCGCGACCTCCCCATTTCCCGGCACGCTACCTCCTCATTTCCCGGCACGCTTTTGGCCGGGAACCACCGGTGTAGATTCCGGCCAAAAGCGTGCCGGAAAACTGAGTGGGCCTTACTCGTCCGGCTGGTCCTCGTCGTCGCCGAGTTCGTTGATGAGCAGGAGGCCGTCGTCGTGGCGTTGTTCGCGGTAGGCCGTGCGGCCGATGAGGTGGGCGATGGCCGGGGCCGTGAGCAGGGTGAACAGGCCTACCAGGAGGAGCATCCACACGTTGCCGTGGCCGCGGAGCTGGATGGTGGCGCCGATGAGGATCAGGACGAGGCCGACCACCTGGGGTTTGGTGGCGGCGTGCATGCGCGTCAGCGTGTCCGGGAAGCGCACGATCGCGATCGCGGCGGTCAGCGCGAAGACGGCGCCGAGCACGATGAGCACGTACGACACCCACCGCAGCCCGGTGTCCAGCCAGACCGTCATCGGTCGTCACGCACCCGGAACCGGGAAACCGCGGCCGAGCCGAGGAATCCGACCAGGGCCAGCGCCACGACACCGGGCAGCACCGTGGTGTCGTCGCTGTAGACCGCCCAGACCGCCAGGCCGGCGGCGGTGATGCCGATGACCGAGTCGATGCCGACCACCCGGTCCAGCGTGCTCGGTCCGGCCAGGATGCGATAGCTGGTCAGGACGGCCGCCGAGATCAGCAGTACGGCCGCGACGACTGCGACAACCGTCATCGGTCCTCCTCGGAATACGTTGCCGGATCGGTCGATTCGCGCCATTCGGCGGGCCGTTCGAAGGTCTGGATGAGCAGCCGCTCCAACCGGCGGGTCACGTGGTAGAACTTGTCGACCGCGGCCTCGCTGCCGACGTCCAGCACGTGCACCCAGACGGTGTGCGTGGTCCGGTCCAGTTCCAGCACCATGGTGCCGGGGATCAGGTTCAGCACATCCGTGCACAGCACGAACACCAGGTCGGACCGGATGGCCATGCGCACCCGCAGCACGCCCGATACCGGCGCCCCGGACGGCCGGATCGCGAACCAGGCGATCTGCACGCTGGATTCGATCGCGTAATACGAAGCGACGGCGATCAATTCGAGCAACGACAGCGGATGCAGCCGCCCGGAGATGGGAATCCGCGGCAGCGGCAGCGCCAGCATGATCAGCGCGCCGATCACCAGCCCGGCCAGGACGTTACCGATACTCAGATCGCCCCACAGCGCCGTGTAGACGACGGCCAGCCACAGCAGCACGCCGATCCGGACGACGGTTTCGCGGCTCATCGCTGCCCCCCGTCCTGCGCGGTGCTCAGCGGCCCCAGCACGGTCTCCAGATAGGTCGTCCGGTTGTCGAGCTCCGCGGCGGCGCGGTCGGCGATGCCGAGGATGGGACCCGCGAACGCGGTGAGCGCCAGGCCCACCCCGAGCAGCGCGACGGTCGGTATCACCATCAGGCGCGGCATGCGTCCCACATCGGCGCGGTCGCCGAACTCCACGTCGGTCGACTCGTCGATCAGCGCCGAGGGCGCCGCATCGGCCAGATTGCCCTCGGGCGCCTGTTCGCGCGGCCGCCAGAACGCCTTACTCCACACCCGGGCCATGACGTACAGGGTCAGCAGGCTGGTGACCACCGATCCCGCCACCAAGACCCAGGCCAGGACGCCACCGTCGGCCGCGCCTGCCTGCAACAGCGCGGTCTTGCCGATGAAGCCCGAGAGCGGTGGAATGCCACCGAGATTCAGCGCCGGGATGCCGAACAGCACCGCCAGCGCCGGGCTCGCCGCAAGCAGCCCGCCCAGCCTGCTCAGCGACGCCGACCCGGCCTGCCGCTCGATCAGGCCCACCACCAGGAACAGGGTGGTCTGCACCAGAATGTGGTGCGCCACATAGAAGATCGTCCCGGCCAGGCCCGCGGCGGTATTCAGCCCGATGCCGAACATCAGATACCCGATGTGGCTGACCAGCGTGAACGACAGCAGTCGTTTGATATCGCTCTGCGCGATGGCGCCCAGGATGCCGACCAGCATGGTGAGCAGGCCGCAGATCAGCAGCACGTTCTCGAACTGGCCGCCGGGGAACAGCAGGGTGTGCGTGCGGATGATCGCGTACACACCGACCTTGGTCAGCAAGCCCGCGAAAACGGCGGTGACCGGTGCGGGCGCGGTCGGATACGAGTCGGGCAGCCAGTTGGACAGCGGGAAGGCCGCGGCCTTGATCCCGAACGCCACCAGCAGCACCGCGTAGATGGCGCCCCGGGTTCCGAGAGGAACATCGCCGATCCGCACCGCCATATGCGCCAGGTTCAGCGTGCCGGTGGCCGCGTACGCCAGCGCGATACCGGTGAGGAAGATCAGCGACGACACCATCGACACCATCACGTACGACACCCCGGCCCGGACCCGGTCGGCGCTGGCGCCCAGGGTCAGCAGTACGAAGGACGCGCCCAGCAGTACCTCGAACCCGACGAACAGGTTGAACAGGTCGCCGGCCAGGAACGCGATCGAAACCCCCGCGCTCAGAATGAGATACGTCGGCTGGAAGATCGAGGTGGGCTGCCGCTCGGCCCCGTCGCTGATACCCTGCCCGACGGCGTACGCGAGCACCGCCAGCAGCACGATCGAGGAGACCAGCAGCATCGCCGCCGACAGCCGGTCCACCACCAGCGTGATGCCGATCGGCGAATCCCAGTTGCCGATCTGCAACGCGGCCATGCCGTCCCGGTCGGCCAGGTACAGCAGCATCCCGGAGACGACCACCATCGCCGTGAGCGCCACGACCGACGCGATCTGCTGTACGCGGGGTTTGCGGCCGACGATCAGGGTGAGGGCCGCCGCCAGTAAGGGGATCAGTACCGGCAGCGGGGTCAGGCTCGGCATCAGGCCGGGGCTCATTGCTCGGGATCCTCGCCCTCGCGCCGCGCGGCGACCTTGACGTCCTCGGGGTCGTTCTCGACCTGCTCGGTGGTGGTGAGGGCGTAGGAGCGGTAGGCCAGCGCGAGCACGAAGGCCGCGAGGCCCATGGTGATCACGATGGAGGTCAGGATCATCGCCTGGGCCAGCGGGTCGGCCGAATCCTCGTGTGCGCGATCGGATTCGCCGAGGATCGGCGGTCGCCCGTCCGGACCGCCGACGGTGAGGATCAGCAGGTTCACGGCGTTGCCGAACAGGATCATGCCCAGCAGCATCTTCGACACCGCGCGCTCGAGGACGAGATAGACGCCGCACGCGACCAGGACGCCGACCAGGACCAGCAGGGTGATATTCGAGGTCATCGTTCCCTCCGAGTGGATCGGACCGTCGGCAGGGGACCGGTGTTCGTCTCGGTGTCCAGGCGTGCGCCGAGGCTGCGCAGCACGTCCAGGACCAGGCCCACCACGATCAGGTACACGCCCAGGTCGAACAGCATGGCGGTGACGAATTTGACGTGGCCGACCAGCGGCAGCGTCACCTCCACGATCGCCGAGGACAGCGGCGGCGCGCCGAGCAGCAGCGATCCGGTCGCCGTGCCCGCGGACAGCGTCAGCCCGGCGCCCAGCAGATGTCCGGCCTCGACCGGCAGCGCCTCGGCCAGCTCGTAGCGCCCGCCCGCGAGATACCGCAGGACCAGGGCCAATCCGGCGGTGAGGCCGCCGGCGAAACCGCCACCGGGCGCGTTGTGCCCGGCGAAGAAGAAGTACACCGACAGCACCATGATGGTCGGGAACACCAGCCGGGTGGTCATCGCGAGCACCATCGACCGGTGACGCGCCGGAAGCAGCGTCGCCGCCGGGAGCCAGGCGGGGCGGTCCGGATCCGGGTCGTAGCCCGGTGCGTCGGCCGCCCGCGGCAGCGTCCCGAACCGGCGGCTGCGGAACATCAGCGAGGCGACGCCCGTGGCGGCGACCACCAGCACCGAGATCTCCCCGAGGGTGTCCCAGGCGCGGATGTCGACCAGCAGCACGTTCACCGCGTTCTTGCCGCCGCCGAAGTCGTAGGCGTAGGCCGGGATTCCGTGCCAGATCGGTTCGGTGGTGCGGGCGGCGGTGGCGAACGCCCCGAGTACCGCGACCGCGGCGCCCGCCAGCGCGGCCAGAATCGCGCGGCGGGCCTTGAACGCGGTGGCGCGGTCCGGCTCGATCTCGGCGGGGAACTTGCGCAGCACCAGCACGAAGATGACCAGCGTCAGCGTCTCCACCAGGAACTGCGTGAGCGCCAGATCGGGCGCGCCGTGCAGGGCGAACAGGACGCCGCACCCGTACCCGGTGACACCGACCAACAGGACGCCCGCCAGGCGGTTGCGCATGACGGTGGCACCGATCGCCATCGCGATCATGATGAGCGCGATCACCAGCTGCATCGGTGAATCCCACAGGCGCAGGCCCACTCTCGCGCGCGCTCCGACGGCGAGCATGGCCGTGGGCAGGGCGATCAGTGTGACCAGGATCAGGGCCTGGTTGAGCGGCAGCGACCCGCGCTGGATCGCGCCGGTCATGCGCAGCGACAGCTGGTCCATCGCGCGCAGGGTCTTGTCGTAGACCCGGTCCGCGTTGCCCAGCCACGGGCTCGTGGTCTCGCCGATCCGGTCGCGGATCTCGAACAGCACCAGGCCGCAGGCGATCACGACCATGGTCAGGGTGAGCGGATGCCCGAACCCGTGCCACAGCGCGAGGTGGGTGGGTTCGGGACCGGGCAGCGTCGCCGCGTACGGCCGCAGCAGCCGGTCCATCCACGGCGCGGCCAGGCCGGTGGCGAGGCTCAACACGGCCAGCAGGGCCGGCGGCGCGAGGAACAGCGCGCTGGGCCGGTGCCATTCCAGCCGGGGCTCGGGCGCTCCCACCGCCACCGACTTGGAACCGAATGCGCCCCAGAGGAATCGCAGGCTGTAGCCGACCGTCAGCATGGACCCGATCACCACGCCGGTGCCGAGCATCACCTTGGCCGGTGCGGTCAGGTTGTCGGCGTCCAGGATCGCGCCCAGCGCGCTCTCCTTGCCGACGAAGCCGAGCAGCGGCGGGATTCCGGCCATACTGGCCCCGGCGAGGATCGCGGTCACGCACAGCACGGGCGCCTGCCGCCCCACCCCCGACAGCCGCCGCAGGTCACGGGTTCCGGCGCTGTGGTCGATGATGCCGACCACCATGAACAGGCACGCCTTGAACATCGCGTGCGCGACGATCAGCGCCGCCCCCGCCAGCGCGGCATCGGGCGTGCCCATGCCGACCAGCGTGATCAGGAATCCGAGCTGGCTCACCGTGCCGAAGGCCAGCACCAGCTTCAGATCGGTGACCTGGAGTGCGCGCAGGCCCGCGAGCAGCATCGATCCCACGCCCAGGGTGAGGATGATCGGATGCCAGGGAGCGGCCGTGGAGAACGCGGGCGCGAGCCGGGCGATCAGGTAGATACCGGCCTTCACCATCGCCGCGGCGTGCAGATACGCGCTGACGGGTGTGGGGGCGGTCATCGCGCCGGGCAGCCAGAAGTGCAGGGGGACGATCGCGGATTTGCTGAGCGCGCCGATCAGGATCAGCACCAGGGCGACACCGGTCGACCAGTCGGCGGGATCGACCCGGGTCAGCACCTCCGACAGCAGATACGTGTCGCAGCGCTGGCCCAGCAGAATGATGCCCACCAGCATCGCGAGCCCGCCCGCGCCGGTGACCAGCAGCGCCTGCAAGGCCGCGCGCCGGCCCGCGGACTGTTCGGCGTGATGCCCGACCAGCAGGAACGACAGCACCGTCGTCGCTTCCCAGAAGGTGAACAGCAGCAACATGTTGTCGCTGGTGACGAGGCCGAACATGGTGCCGGCGAAGGCGACCAGATAGCCGGCGAAGATGCCGAGCCGCTGGCGGTCGTCGTCGTCGAAATAGCTCGCGCAGTAGACGAGGATCAGCGCGCCGACCCCGAGTACCAGCGCCGACATGATCGAGGCCAGCGAATCGAAGCGCAGGTCGAGATTCATGTGGATGCCGGGCGCCCAGGACACGCGCAGTTCGCGCCCACTGTTCCAGTTCGCGATCACCCAGCCCAGGCTCGCCGCCGGAACGAGTGCGAGCAGGTAGAAGCCTCGCCGACCCAGCGCCCGTACGCACGGCGGCGCGAAAAAGGCCGCGGCGGCATGGGCGAGTAGAACAGCGAGCAAACTTCACTCCGTCGGTCGGCGGCGGGGTGGTGCGCAGTCGATAATACTTACGCGCTGGTCGGATTCCCGCGTCCGGACGCTATGGCGTCGACCATGTTCCCAGCTCTGGGCTATATGTCCGGTTCATGGCTATATATCGGCAATCGCGTTTACTGCGATCACGAGTCCGTCTCGTCCTCGGCGGGCGCGGTGACCGGGGCGACCGCCGGTGCGCGCAACCGCCGCAGCGCGACCAGTCCGGCCAGGCAACCGACCGTGATTCCCAGCGCCGTCCAGTAGGGGGTGGGTGAATTCGCCGTCGGCACCTGGCAGACGTACCAGCGGCCCGCGTCGACCGTCACGGTGGTGAAGTCGCCGCGGCTGACGTGGTCGCGCAGCGCCAGCACCACCGAGGGCATGAAGACGATCGCGACGCCGAGTACCCGCGTCGGGTTGTACCGGGGTGACGTGCTGCCGAAGCAGTAGCCGGCGGTGAGGGCCAGCACGACGCCGACCACGATGTTGCGGACCCGATCGTGGCTGTCGTGGCCGAGGGCCAGCAGGCAGTACAGCACCAGCACGGTCAGGACGATCAGCGCGAACATCGGCCCCGGCCGCCGCAGGCCCAGCACGATGCCCAGCGCCAGCAGGACCAGCAGCGGCGCCGACGACCAGACCGGCAGCCAGGACGGCATGATCGCGCTGCCCACCGCGGCCAGGGCCACCGCCAGCAGCACCAGGGTGCCGTCCCGGCGGGGCAGCAGCATGGCGGCGATCAGCCCGGCGATCACGGTCGCGCCCGCGGCCAGGGCGATATCGATGCGATCGTCGGCCCGGCGGGTGAGCCACTCGGTGCCGAACAGGGTCACCACGATGTACACCAGGCCGCCCAGGATCGGGGCCATCGGCAATTCGACCGAGCGGCGTTCCACCTCGGCGCGGTGGCGGTTGGCCAGCAGGCCCAGCGCGACCAGCGCCAGCGTGGTCAGGATCAGCCACGGCGGCGGCGAATCGATCGCGGGCCAGCGGCCGTACCTGGTCGGATCGCTCACGTCGTTGGCGTGCGGCACCGGCAGCGCCGCGCCGACCACGAGGCTGCCGAGCGCCCCGAACGTCCAGCCGAACACCTGGAGCCGGCCGCGCAGCACGGCTGCGGCGATGCCGCCGAGCAGGATTCCGCCCGCGATCGAATCGAGGAAGTTCAGGGTGGCCAGGGATGTGCCCGGCCCGCTCGACCGCCCGACCAGATGCGTCACCAGGATGAGCGAGATCCCGCCCAGCGCCGAACCCCACGCGGCCAGCGCGTGATTGACCGTCGTCGCGAAAACGGCGATGATCAGCGCGATCACGACCCCCGCCGCGATCGCCCGCGGCAAACTGTGGGCCAGCAGATCCAGCTGCAGCGCCGACGATTCGGTGGTCCACGCGAAGTCGATCGGGAGCATCAGCGACATCCCCGCAACCAGCGTCGCGAGGCATGCCGTCACCATCTCGAAGAGCCCGACACTGGTCCGCACCAGCCGAAAATACCTATGATCCACGCCACAACCGGGGAGACGTGCCGGTTTGTGTTGATACCGAAGTCGGCACCCGCCCCACTTCCCGGCCCGCCCCCTCAGTCCCCGGCAGCCTGAGGCACTCCTTCCCGGCAGGCCGAGAGTCTCTTTCCCGATGGGCGACCCTCTCTTTCCCGGCATGCTTTTGGCCGGGATCCCACCTCGTCACGGTGGATTCCGGCCAAAAGCGTGCCGGAAAAAGGGGGATGGCTGGGGGGATGGTTGGGGGATCAGGTGGTCCCGGCGCGCTGGTCGGCATAGAGCCGGAGCGATTCGACCTGGTCCGGGTCCAGGGACGGGCGGACGGCTTTGCGGGCGGCGGCGACGTCGGCGGCGGTGATGTCGGCGGCGTCGACGTCGCGGCGCATGGCCGCCAGTGCCGCTTCGCGTAGGAGGGCCGAGCAGTCCGCGGCGGAATAGCCGTTCAGGTCGGCGGCCAGGGCCGTGAGGTCGACGTCGGCGGCCAGCGGGACGGATCGGGCGGCGGTGCGCAGGATCGCGGTGCGGCCGTCGGCGTCCGGGGGCGGGACGAAGACCAGGCGTTCCAGTCGGCCGGGGCGGGTCAGGGCGGGATCGATGAGTTCCGGCCGGTTCGTCGCGCCCACCACGACCACATCGCGCAGCGGCTCCACCCCGTCCAATTCGGTGAGCAGTGCCGCCACCACGCGGTCGCCGACCCCGGAATCGCTGCTCTGACCGCGGCGCGGTGCCAGCGCGTCCACCTCGTCGAGGAAGACCAGCGAGGGCGCGGAATCGCGGGCGCGCTGGAACAATTCGCGCACCGCCCGCTCCGACGAGCCGACCCACTTGTCCATCAGCTCGGCGCCCTTCACGGCGTGCACGCTCAGCTGCCCGCTCCCGGCCAGCGCCCGCACCAGGAAGGTCTTCCCGCAGCCCGGCGGCCCGTACAGCAGGACGCCGCGCGGCGGATCGATGCCGAGCCGGGCGAACGAATCCGGATGCCGCAGCGGCCACAGCACCGCCTCGGTCAGCGCCTGCTTGGTCTCCGTCATATCGCCGACGTCGTCCAGGCCGAGACTGCCGATGGCCAATTCCTCGGTGCCCGACCGCGACAGCGGACGGATCACCTCCAGCGCGCCGACCAGATCGGGCTGGGTCAGCACCGGGTCGGTGTGGTCGCGGCTGGCCCGCGATGCCGCCCGCAGCGCGGCCTCCCGGCACAGCGCCGCCAGGTCGGACACCACGAACCCTGGTGTGCGGGAGGCGATCTCGTCGAGCTTCAGATCCTCGGTGGGTACCTTGCGCAGCAACTGCTCCAGCAGGTCCTTGCGCACGGCCGCCGTCGGCAGGGTGAGGGCGACCTCGCGATCGCACAGATCCGGTGCGCGCAAACGGGTATCGATACCGGCGGGGTGAGAGGTGGTGGCCAGGAACGCGACTCCGGGAGTCGCGACGGCCGCGCGCAGCTGATCGAGGATGAGGGCGGCGACCGGTTCCGGAGCCGCCGGCAGCAGCGCATCGATATCGGTGATCAGCAGCACTCCGCCGGGGCCGGAACAGATTTCGGAGACCGCGAGCCCCACCTCCCGCAGCCGGGTGCCGCTCTCGGTCGCCCCGACGGTGGGGCCGTCGAGTTCGACGATGCGGCGCGGGGTGGCCACCGCCCGCGCCAGCGTCGCCTTACCGGCGCCGGCCGGGCCGGTGACCAGCACGCCGAGATGGGGCGGGGCCCCAAGGGTTTTCAGCAGTTCGGGCTCGTCGAGTGCGAGGCTCAGCCACTCCGAGAGCTTCCCCGCCTGGGGGCGCACCCCGGCCAGATCGGCCACATCCACCGCGGACGGCCGCTCCCGCACCCGCATTCGCGTACCCGGCGGGCCGGACTGGCTGTCGGCGCCCGCGCCCGGATCGTGCGAGGCATCCGCCGCGGGCACGCCCGCGCCCCAGACGACCGCGCTGTTGGGCTGCACGCTCACCGGCCCGCGCACCGGATCGGTGGCCGTGACGGTCACCAGCTCGGAGGTCCACGCGATCCCGAAGGTGCGCGAAAGCGCCTGTGTCGCAGCCGCTGTGCTGGTCCCCGGTCCCAGATCGCGCGGCAGCAGCGAGACGGCGTCCCCGACGGTGACCACCTTGCCGAGCAGCGCCTGCCGCAGCGTCGCCTCGGGAATGGTGTGCGAGGCCTGCGTCGACCCCGTCACCGAGATCTGCCGCGCCCCGAACACGGTCGCCGGCGCCACCACCACGGTCGCGTCCTCGCGCACCCCCGCATTCGACAGCGTCACATCGTCCAGCAGGATCACCCCGGCGGGCGTCCCCTTCGGCGCCACCCCCGCCACCGCCGCCGTCCGCCGCGACCCGACCAGCGCGATCCCGTCCCACTCCCGCAACCCCAACGCCGCCAGCGCCTCCGGATGCAACCGCACCACCCCCCGCCGGGTGTCGGCGGCCGAACGGTTCAGACGAGCGGTCAATGAGAGATCAGGCACCTGTCCCATTGTGCAGGGTCCGATCACCTCGGCGGATTTTCGGCGCACTCCCTTGTTTCCGGCATGCTTTTGGCCGGAATCCACCCGGGCGCGAGAGGGTTCCCGGCCAAAAGCATGCCGGGAAAAGAGCAGGCGGGGCCGCCGAGCACGGGGTGCGCATGACTCAGCGCTCCCGGGCCCCCGGACGCCGTAAACGCAGACGGGAGGACGACACCGGGACGCGGGGGACGCGCAGGGCCGGGCGGCGGCGGGAGGCGCGGCGTTGGGCGCGGCGTTCGGCGGGTTTGTGGTGCCAGGTCTCGGGGCGGGCGGCGACCCAGCGCTGGGAGCGCCACGCGAACGGGATGTGCACCAGGTACAGGCCGATCAGCACCATCAGCAGGATGAGGGGGTAGGTGACCAGCGCCGCGGCGGCGAGGGCGGTCAGCACCAGCAGCGCGGCGGCGGCCTGCGGCGCGACCGACACCGACTTCAGCGCCAGCGTCGGGATGGTGCTGACGGCCAGCAGGGCCGCGAAGATCGTCCAGGCCGCGACCACCGGGAAGTTGTTCCACCAGCCGCTGTGGAACTGCTCGTGCACGGCCAGCGGCAGCAGCGCGATGAGCGCCGCCGCCGGCGCGGGTACGCCGACGAAGTACTCGCGCTGCCAGTCCGGCCGGGTGTCGTCGTCCATCAGCGTGTTGAACCGGGCCAGCCGCAGCACGATGCTGACCGCGTAGATCAGCGCGATGATCCAGCCCCGGCTGTCCTGGTTCAGGAACGTCACGTACAGCACGAGCGCGGGCGAGACGCCGAAAGAGATCGCGTCCGCGAGCGAATCGAGTTCGGCGCCCATCTTGGTCGTCGCCGACAGCATGCGGGCCAGCCGCCCGTCGAGCATGTCGAGGACGGCCGCCGCGCCGATCATGGCCACGGCGGTGCCCAGCGAGCCCTCGAGGGCGAACTTCACTGCCGACAGTCCCGCGCACAGCGCCAGGATCGTGACGATGCTGGGCAGCAGTCGCACCGTCCGGCGCCGCCGCCCCTGTTCGGTAACGGTCTCCTCGATCATGAGAGCAGTTCTGCGAGCACCGTCTCCCCGCCGATGGTGCGCTGACCCGGCGTGACGAGCGGCCGCGTCCCGGCCGGGAAGTACGTGTCCACTCGCGAGCCGAATCGGATCAGCCCGTAGGTGTCTCCGATGGCCAGCTTGTCGCCGGCCTTGGCGTCGCACACGATGCGCCGCGCCAGCAGGCCCGCGATCTGCACGACGGTCACCAACTGCCCGGCGTCGGTCTCGAGGACGACGCTGTTGCGCTCGTTCACCGAACTCGCCTCGGGCAGATCGGCGGAGCGGAACTGCCCACGGCGGTAGACGATGTCACGCACGGTGCCGGAGACCGGCGTGCGCTGCACATGCACGTCCAGCACCGAGAGGAAGATGCTCACCCGCGGCAATTCGGCGTCGCCCAGGTTCAATTCGGCCGGCGGCACCGCGGAGTCGACCAGCGCGACCTGCCCGTCGGCGGCGGCGACCACGATATTCGGCCGGTTCGGCGGCACCCGGTGCGGATGCCGGAAGAACGCCGCCGTCGCCGCCGCGGCCGCGAAACCGCCGCGGCGCAGCCACTTTCGCCGACGGCCCAGCAGCGCGACCACCAGCGGCGTCGCCACGAACGGCAGACCGGCGGGATGCAACGGCGGAATCGCGTCGCGAACCAGATCGGCGACGTGGCCGAGGCCGGTGCGGTCGGGCGTGCCGGGCGGGGTGGGGCGGCGGGCCACAGGCTCCTCTTTCGTGCGTGGACAAGTCGCTCACACCATACGGGACGCGGCCGGTCGGAGCGTGTGCTGAGACAGCGAAAACCACCGCAGCGACGAGTTCGCCGCTGCGGTGGCACGATCGGCCGGTCAGCCTACTTTTCGCCGACCGGTGACCAGGCGGACCAGCCACAGCAGGATCACCGCGCCACCGAGGCAGGTGAGGAAGCTGAAGATGATCCCGCCGCCCTCGACGTCGACGCCGAGCAGCTTCAGCAGGAATCCGCCCAGCAAGCCGCCGACGACGCCGACGACGATGTTGAGGAGGATCCCCTGTTGTTCGTCCGTTTTCATGAACTTGCTGGCGATCCAGCCCGCCAGGCCGCCGATGATGATCCAGCCGATAATTCCGAGACCGAGCATGGTGTCCTCGCATCGCTTGTTGGGACGGGGTGTCACCGCCGGTCGCAACCGGCGTGCGAACTCGCAATACCCAATTGATTGTGACAATACCCACGACGCCCGTCCGTCTTCCGGCTAATATGAGGGGGCCTCATGTCTACGCGCGCGTACGCGGGCGGGGACGCGGGCCCGATGAAGGAACGTTCGTGCGCGGCTACCTAGGAGAACCACGATGGCAGCTCGACTCGCCCAGGTCACAGGGGTGGAGCACACCGCGATGCTCGGGCTCGGCGTCTACCGCCCGGCCCGGGTCGTCACCAACGACGAGGTTGCCGGACCGATCGACTCCAGCGACGAATGGATCCGCACCCGCTCGGGCATCAAGACCCGGCGGTTCGCCTCGGATTCCGAAACGATCATCGGCATGAGCGCCGCGGCCGCGCGCGACGCCCTCGCGGCGGCCGACATCACGCCCGATCAGGTCGACTGCGTCATCGTCGCGACCTCCACCTGGCTGCTATTAACCCCGGCGGCCGCGCCGCAGATCGCTACGGAGCTGGGGATGAACAACCCAGCCGCCTTCGATATCTCCGCCGGGTGCGCGGGCTTCTGCCACGCCGTCGGCCTGGCCTCCGATCTGGTGAAGGGCGGTACCGCCGGTCACGTCCTGGTGATCGGCGTCGAGCGCCTCACCGATGCGGTGAACCCCGCCGACCGCGGCACCGCGTTCCTGTTCGCCGACGGCGCGGGCGCGGTCGTTATCGGCCCGTCCGACGAGCCCGGCATCGGCCCGACCGTCTGGGGCTCCGACGGCACCCAGCACCACGCCATCCGCCAGGACAAGGACTGGATGGAGTTCTTCGCCGAGATCGACGAGAAGGGCCTCGAGGCGGTCCGCCCCTGGCTGGCGATGGAGGGCACCGCGGTCTTCCGCTGGGCGGCGCATTCGCTGAAGAAGGTGTGCACCGACGCCATCGAGCGGGCCGGCCTCACCCCCGAGGAGATCGACGCCATGGTCCCGCACCAGGCCAACGGCCGCATCATCGAGATCATGGCCCGCGAGCTCAAATTGCCCGAGAGCTGCGCACTGGCCCACGACATCGAAGAGGCCGGCAACACCTCGGCCGCCTCGATCCCGCTGGCCATGGAGGCGCTGCTGCGCAGCGGCGAGACCAAACCGGGCGCCGACGCGCTCCTGGTCGCCTTCGGCGCCGGGCTGTCCTACGCCGCCCAGGTTGTGAAGCTTCCCAACTGGCAGTAATCGCCTCGCTTACCCCATATTCCAGGTGACGGTGACGTTGAATGTCACCGTCTGCATCCCCGGTTCGAGCGGTACCGCGGGCGTCGCGAACTGATTGCGCGGCGTCGGCGGCTCGTCGCCGCCGCTACGAGTCTCGTTGACGGTCTTGACATCTCGCAACTTCAGCCCCGACAGCACCGCGTACTGCTCGGCCCGGGACTTGGCATCGGCGAAGGCGCGGGCGCGGGCGTCGGCCAGCAGTTTCGAATTGTCGTCGAGCGCGAAGGAGACCCCGCGCAGCCGGGCGTCGTTACCCCCGGCCTTCACCGCGGCGTCCAGCACCCCCGACGCCTTCGCCAGATCCCGCACGGTGATGTGCACGGTGTTCGTCGCGCGATACCCGGTCACCGCGCGATCGGAGCCGGGCCCGTACTGGGGTTGCAGCGAGACGTCGGTGGTCCGGATGTCCTCGCGCGCGACGCCCGCGCCGACCACGGCGTCGTTCACCGCCTTCGCCCGCCCGTTGGCCGTCTCGATCGCCGTGGAAACGTCCGGTGCGGTCACCTCGACCCCGAGATCGGCGTTGAGCGTATCGGGCGCCCCGCGCACCTGACCGGTGCCGACGACCGTGACATCCCGGTCGGTTCCCGCCGAGCCCGAGTCACCGCATCCGGTCAAGAGGGCGGCCGTACCCGCGAATACGGCCACGGCCCCAGTGATTCGTCGCATGGCCGGAACCTACGCGGACCGGCCCGCCGTGTTCGCGGAACACGCCCTACCGCTCGGCGGCGGCCTTGATTTTGCCGAGGGTTTCGTTCATGCCCCGCACCAGGTTCGACTCGAACTGCTCCTCGCCGCCCAGGAAGGCGTCGATCAGCACGCGCACCGGCTTGCGGACCCCGTTGGGGACGTCGCGGCGTTCGGTGAGCCGGGTGCCGGAGTCGGTCGGCTCCAGCGTGTAGCTCCACACCGTGCCGTTCTCGTTCATCCGGAACGCGAAGGCCTGGTTCGGTTCGAACCGGACGATCCGCGAGGTGGTCGGGTAGTACTTGCGCCCGTCGCGATTGAGATTGACCGTCCAGGCGCCGGAGCGCGGCGTGCCCAGCGCGACCATGCGGACCGTATTCGGGCTGAACTCCGGCATCCGCTTGAGATCCGAGACGACCGCCCAGACCCGTTCCGGCGGCGCGGCGATCTCGACGGTGGCTTCCAGGGTGTTCGGCAACAGTGCCTCCGATGGTGTGACGAACGGTACCGGTAATCCTACTGGGCAGCCGGTACGGATCCCCGGGGATGTCACCGAAGTGATGCGGGCCACAGCCGATTGAAAATCGACTAGATCACATTCTGATGTGATGGGTACCCCTAATTGTAATAACGGACGCACAATGGCAGATAGATGAGACGGAAGGCAACGAAGCAACCGACCCGAGCCCGAGTTTTCGTCCAACGTGAGGTGATCGGCCGTGAATCTCCGCTTTCTCCTCCACCGCCGGTACGCGGATTCCGTTCCGTTACTTCCGGTTTCGGAATACGAGGACACTCCCAGCCCGATGCGGACGGGCGGTAAGAGATCGCAGCGCGCGGTGGCCGAACGCGAGGAAAGGCTCGAACGGTTGCTGACCCCCACCGAGCTGGATCTGGTCCAGCATCATCGACTGTGAGCGCGGACTTGCGCGAGCGACGATACTTTTGAGGTGACTTCACCAGCTGTCGCCAAACCGGCGATCCTCAGCGTCGACGACGATCCGGGAGTATCCCGGGCCGTGGTCCGCGATCTGAGGCGCCGATACGGAGCGGATTACCGAATCCTGCGCGCCGAGTCGGGCGCCGCGGCGCTCGACGCGCTCCGCGAGATGAAACTGCGCGGCCAGCCGGTCGCCGTCATGATCGCCGATTACCGGATGCCCGAGATGGACGGCATCGAATTCCTGGAGCGGGCGATGGATCTCCATCCGTACGCCCGCCGCGTATTGCTCACCGCGTACGCCGATACCAATGCCGCCATCGAGGCGATCAATGTCGTCGATCTCGACCACTATCTGCTCAAGCCGTGGGATCCGCCGGAGGAGAAGCTCTATCCGGTGGTCGACGCGCTGCTGGAGGCGTGGCGCGGCGACGAGCATCGCCCGGTGCACGAGACCAAGGTGATCGGCCACCGCTGGTCGGCGCGCTGCTCGCAGGTGCGGGAATTCCTGGCCCGCAACCAGTTGCCC
>NZ_BAGL01000086.1 GCF_000308875.1 Nocardia transvalensis NBRC 15921 | reverse complement strand
TCGGGCGCCGGGTCGGCGATCTCCTCGGTCACCTGTGGCGCGGCGACGGGCTCGGAGGAGACGACCTGCGAGACCGGGGCCGCCGGGACGGCGGAGCCGGCGGTCGCCGGCTGCACGGCCGCCGCCGGGGCGCTCGTGACCGTGGTGTCCGTGCCGGCGTCGGTGCTGCCGCACGCGGTGGTCGCGGCCGACACGACGGCCGCGCCACCGAGCACCGCCAGTGCAATGCGAAGGGGCAGACGGGTTTTCATGACATCAACTCCTCGATCGGGTACACAAAAGGTGGGACCGGACGCCGTTCAGACGGTCGTTCCCTGGCTGTTCGCCTTCTTCTTCGCCGGCTTGCCGGAATCGGCAGCCGCCGTCTCGGAGCGCGGTTCACAGATGACGACCGGGATGTCGCGATCGGTCCGCGTCTGGTACACGGCGAAACCGTGGTACGCCTTGACGATCTTCGGCCAGAGATCGGCCTTTTCCTCGGCATTCGCGGTGCGGGCCAGCCACGGCGTGGTGACACCGTCGATGGTCAATTCCACCTCGGGTGTGGCGACCAGATTCCGGTACCACTCCGGATCGCGGTCGTCGCCTTCCTTGGAGGCCACCAGGACCACCCGATCGGGCGACATCAGCGGAACCCACAGCACGGCGGTGCGCCGGGCGCCGGATTTGCGGCCGATGACGTGGAGTTCGATGGCGGCCATGCCGAACTGCTTGTTCCCCCATTTGCCACCGCTGACCTTGAGGATGAAGTGGTGGGTATTCCGGATGGCCTTCAACGCCTGATCGAAGACATAGTTCCGGGGCTTCGCCACCCACCCCTGGCGGCTGGCCTGCTTGGCCTTGCGGGGCGAGGTGATCGCCACATCGGCCGTGCGCAACACATTCCGGTATCCGGCGGCCAGTACCGGGAATCCGACATTCCGGGTCACGAAATCGGCGCCGACCGGAATGGTGGCCTGGGCGGTGGTGGTCAGAACCACGCGGGTGCCGCCGGGCACCTCGGAGAAGGTGAGTTCGGCGCCCTGGTGCCGGATGGCGGGAAAGCCGCTCTCGATGATCCAGCCGAGCTTCTTCGGGCTGTCGTGCACGGTGATCCGCTCGGTGTAGCTGCCGAAGAACCAGGTGACCTTCCGGACCGCGCCCACGCCGTACGGCGTATCCGAGGCCGGCTGGACCAGTTCGTTGCGCAGCACGGCCGTCGCGGCCGCGAAGTTCTCGGAATCGGCGAACCAGTCGAAGACCTTGTCGACGGGCGCCGAGATGACGCGTTCCACGGTGAGTGTCTGCATTGTCGATCCTGTCGGTGGTCGGTCGGATGTCTAGCCGAGCTTGCGCAGCCGGGGCGCGAGGTCCCGGGCGAACAACTCGAGGAAGCGGGCCTGATCGTGCCCGGGGGCGTGGAAGACCAGGTGGCGCATGCCGGCGTCGATGTAGGGCTCGATCCGGGACACCACCTCGTCGGGGTCGGTGCCGACGATCCAGCGCTTGGCGACCTGCTCGATCGGCAGCGCGTCGGCGGCGGCCTCCATCTCGATCGGGTCGGAGATGCTGTGCTTCTGCTCCGGCGTCAGCGACAGCGGCGCCCAGAACCGCGTATTCTCCAGCGCCAGTGCGGGATCCGTGTCGTAGGACAGCTTGATCTCGATCAGTGTGTCGACGTCCTCGACCGGGCGCTCCGCCTTCGCGGCGCCCTCGGTGACCGCGGGGATCAGCTTCTCCGTGTAGAGGTCCATCCCCTTGCCGGAGGTGCAGATGAAGCCGTCGGCGACCCGGCCGGCGTACTTGGCCACCAGCGGTCCGCCCGCGGCGACGTAGATCGGGATGCGGTCGGCGGGAACGTCGTAGATCGAGGCCCCGACGGTCCGGTAGTACTGCCCGTCGAAATCGACCCGCTCACCGGTCCACAGGGCTCGCATGAGGTCGACGGATTCGCGCAGGCGGCCGAACCGCTCCTTGAATTCGGGCCATTCGCCGGTGAATCCGGTGGCGATCTCGTTGAGCGCCTCGCCGGTCCCGATGCCGAGCAGCACCCGGTTCGGGTAGAGGCACGCCATGGTCGCGAAGGCCTGGGCGACGACGGCCGGGTTGTAGCGGAAGGTGGGCGTCAGCACCGAGGTGCCGATCCGGATCCGGCGAGTGCGCTCGCCGACGGCCGCCAGCCAGGCCAGCGAGAAGGGCGCGTGCCCGCCGTTGTACCGCCACGGCTGGAAATGGTCGCTGATCATGGCGCTGTCGAAACCGTTTTCCTCGGCCGATACCGTGAGCTCGACGAGTTCGCGCGGCCCGAATTGCTCCGCCGATGCCTTGTATCCCAGTCGAAGTTCCGTCACTATCTTTTCCTCGAGATCTCGATTGCATGTGCGGTTTACCGAAAGCCTATCGACTTCTCCGGTCATGACAATGACAATCAATTGTCATGAATTCAGTGGTGACCGGCAGTTTCCGCGGGATCCTGCTCACCCTTGACCACCAGCGCGACATGCAGTCTGGACGGGCAGTCCAATTTTGCCATGACGTGCCGGAGATGATTTATCACCGTCCATTCCGCTATTCCGAGCCGACTGGCTATCATGCGGTTGGTCAGGCCGTCGGCGACCAGCAGTGCGATTTCTCGCTGCCTTTTCGTGAGAATGGTGAGCGGCGATTCCGAATATTCCGGGACGACCGGCCCCGACAATGCGCAGGCGACCACATCGCGTAGATTCCTCGTCGTTTCGGGGCGGATCAGATGCGCCGCCCTGGCGTCGTCGCCGATATCCTCCGGCAGCGGAATCGCGTGGGTGCTGCGGAGGTGGTGCACACCGCCGAACAGGGTCGCCGCCGTATCGCCGAATTCGGGCCCGGCCTTCCGGTAGGCCGCCGCACAGCCCTCGACGGCCACGAGCGTCTCCAGGATGTGGCTCCCGCAGTGCGGGATGCGCAGCGCGGTGCGGTAGAGGTCGAGCGCCCGGTGCGCGGCGCCGGCGTCGAGCTGGATGCGGGCCAGGGCGTTGAGGATTCGCATCCGGTCGGCTCGCCCCTCGATCCGGCGGATCCGGTCGCGGATCTCCGTCCAGTCCTCGTCGCGGCGGCGGCCGTGTTCGGGGAGCGCGAGGACGGCGAGCGGGATGTCGGCGAGCGCATCCGGCGGCCGGGAGCCGGGACCCGTGTGCTCCCGGGCGAGAACCAGCTGCTCGCGGGCCCGTGGGGGCTGTCCGGCCGCGAGGTAGACCATGCCCAGCCGGGCCGCGATCCGGCGTTGCCCGGCGGCGTCGCCCAGACGGCCGCAGGCGTCCCCCGCGCGGGTGAACAGGTCGGCCGCGCGGTGGAAGCGGCCCGATCGCAAAGCCCAGTGCCCGAGCAACTCCAGGACGTGGGGCACGGCCGGATCGCCCGTCCCGGACCGGTCGTCGAGGAATCGGTGCAGCGTGCGCTCGATATCGGACAGGTAGCCGAACTGGATCCAGACGTCCTCCAGCAGGCCGGAGATCTCCACCGCGCGCCGGGTGCGGCCCATCGCGATCAGGCGTTCGACGGTGGCGCGGAAGTCGTCGATGCGCTGCGCGGCGACGGCCAGCGCGGCCGCGTGCTGCTCGGTCCGGCCGAGTTCGCGGGTGAGGCGAAAGGCCAACTCGCACAGGCGGTCCACGTGATCACGCCGGATCCGCTCGCCGCGCTCGCGATCGGACGCCAGCAGCCGGTGGCAGTAGGCGCGGACGGTGGCGATCAGCTCGTAGCTGGGGTGCCCGGCGTCGGTGACGGTCCGCTGGAGCAGGCTGTGCCCGATCAGGGTGGTGAGGGTGCCGCCGATGAACGTCTCCTCCATATCGACCATCAGCGAGACGGTGTCCGGATCCACCGGCGATTCGCACAGCGAAAGATGCAGCAGCACATCGACCGTACTGTCGTCGAGGCGGTCGATACCCCAGCCGACCGCGTCGTGCAGGGAGCGGTGCCGCGCCGGGGTGTCCACGTAGGGCAGGGGCGTGAGGCCCGCGCCGGACCTGATCAGCTCCAGCGTGCGCGCCGAGCCGATGCGGTTGATGGTGATCGCGGCGAGTTCCAGCGCCAGCGGTACGCCGTCGAGCTCGTGCGCGATCTCGTCCAGGACGAGGCGGTTCGCCGCGGAGCTGCGATAGCGGCTGTCGATGCCGGCCATGAGCAGTTGCGCGGCGGGCGAGGACGCGGGCCGGTTGGGCCCCGAGTCGGACCGGGTCCGCAGCGGGCGGACGTACATGACGAACTCGCGGTGCAGGTTCAGCACGATGCGGCTGGTGGCGACGACGAGCAGGTTCGGGCACCGGCGCAGCAGGCGGGAGAGGTCGCGGGCGATCAATCCGGAGACGAGATCGCAGTTGTCCAGCAGGAGAGTGGTGCGCGAGGTCCCGATGCCCGTTGCGAGCAGCTCCAATATGCGCTCCACACCGGGGTTTTCGTCGCCGCCCGGATGCCCCGAGGCGGCGAGGACGGCGGACCAGGCGCCGAAGCGGGTGCCGGCGTCGGCGAGATCCACCGTGGCGTCCCGCCCGCCCCGGAAGTCGCCGAGCGCCAGCGCCTCCTGCGCGAGCCTGCTCTTACCCACCCCCGCCGGTCCGGTCAGCGTGAGCAGCCGCACCTGCGGATCGTTTGTCAGACAACGGATCTCGTCGACCTCCTTGCCCCGCCCGACGAGCGCGGGCAGCCGAAAGCTGTCGATATCCGCATCGTCCCCGGTAATGAGATCGATCCCCGCACTCGGCCAGTGCAAAGGTGTACTACTGGTCACGGTGTCCTCCTTGCCGGCGGCATCCGTCAGTCCTTCCCGGCATGCTTTTGGCCGGGATCCCAGTGACGCGAATTCGGTTATGCCGGAACGCTCGTCGGTCCGCGGCGGGTGCCGACCGCGGCGGCGAGGCGGTCGAGCTGGGCGGCGGTGGTGTCCCAGTCCAGGCAGGCGTCGGTGATGGACTGGCCGTAGGTGAGATCGGTGGCCCGGCCGAGGGTGAGATCCTGGCGGCCCGCGACGAGGAAGCTCTCCATCATCAGGCCGACGACACTGCGGTCCCCCGTGGCCAGCCGCTCGGCGATATCGGTGACGACA
>NZ_BAGL01000087.1 GCF_000308875.1 Nocardia transvalensis NBRC 15921 | reverse complement strand
GGTGGTGCCCTCGACGCCGGGCTGTCGGCGGGCTTGGGTGCCGGGGCGGATGCCATCGCCCAGGTAGGCGCCGGTCTGGGTGCAGCCGCGGGCGTCGGGGCCGACGGAATCGCCGGGGTGAATGGCGCTCTGGATGCGGGCCTGTCGGCCGGTCTGGGGGCCGGGGCCGATGTGGCCGCGGGCGTCGGTGGTGCGCTCGGTGCGGGCTTGGGTGCTGCCGCGGGTGCGGGAGCGGATGTGGCTGCGGGTGTGGGTGGTGCGCTGGGCGCGGGCTTGGGTGCTGCCGCGGGTGCCGGGGCCGATGTGGCTGCGGGTGTGGGTGGTGCGCTGGGCTCGGGTCTGGGCGCTGCTGGTGGTGCCGGAGCGGATGTGGGTGGTGCATTGGGCGCGGGTCTGGGTGTGGTCGCTGGAGCGGGTGCGGATGTCGCTGCGGGGCTCGAGTCGTCGCTCGGTGGGGCCGTGTCGGCGGGTACCGGGTTGGAGACGGGGCTGTCGGCTTCGCTCGGCGTGGGGGCCGGAACCGTTGCGGGAGTGCAGGATCTGGCGGGTGTGGAGATCGGCGGTGTGGTCGGCTCGGCGACTCAGGTCGGGAGCGGTTTGGAGGTCGGGTCGAGCGGCGGGGCCGACAGTGCGCTGGGGGCCGCCGCAGGGCTCGGAACCGCACTGAGCGGTGAGGCGGAGGGCGCGCTGGGAGCCGTCGGAGACCTGAGCGGTGGCGTGCAGAGCGGGCTCGGCGCTGTCGGCGCGGTCGGGACCGGGCTGAGTGGTGGCCTGGAGACCGGCCTCGGCGCTGCCGGTGGAGTGGGGACCGAGTTGAGTGGTGGCCTGGAGACCGGGCTGGGCGCTGCCGGTGGAGTGGGGACCGAGTTGAGTGGTGGCCTGGAGACCGGGCTGGGCGCTGCCGGTGGGGTCGGGACCGGACTGAGCGGCGGTCTGGAGAGCGGGCTCGGGGCTGTCGGTGGGGTGGGGACTGAGCTGAGTGGCGGTCTGGAGAGTGGGCTGGGTGGTGCCGGGGGTGTGGGGACCGGGCTGAGTGGTGGGTTGGAGAGTGGGCTCGGCGCTGGTGGTGGGGTCGATATCGGTGGTGGGGCCGAGAGTGGGGTCGGTGTTGTCGGTGGGGTGGGGATGGGTTCGAGTGGTGGGGTGTCGCCGGTGGCGGATACCTGGTCGAGTATCGATGTGTCGCATGCGTTCGGCAGTGGGGTCGGCGCGTCGTTCGGCGGCACGGGGGCGCTGGACGGGGGTGCGCAGGGTGGGCTGTTCGGCGATGCGCAGGCCACGGGGGCCACCGAATCCCACGTCGGTGCGGATCTCGGCGGCGAATTGCCGCACTGATCGAGACGGATCGAGGGACGAGGGAAGAGGACGAAGGTGGCGATGGGCCCGAATTCCGGCACACCGGCATTGCCGCCGGCCACGATGGTCGCGGAGACCATCGCGGCCGCGCGGGCGGCGAATCGTGGCGATCTGGTCACCCGGCTGCGGGCCCTGGCCGACCGGATCCGCGACCCGCGGCGCCGCATCGTCGTCGCCGGCCTCGGCAACCAAGGCAAGAGCCGATTCGTCAACGCCCTGCTGAACGCCGAGTTCTGCCCGGTCGGTGACGACGCCGCCACCTCGGTCCCGATCGTCCTCTCCCACGGGCCGCAACCGCGCGCGGAACTCGTTGTGGCGGAGCCGGGAGACGGCGAGGGCAAACGTATCCCGTTGCAGCTCAGCGGTATTCGTGACGTAACGCCCCGCTCCCCGCACGGACCGGTGTCGCGCTTGGAGATCCAGGCCCCGAACCCGCTGCTGGCCGACGGCATCGTCCTGATCGACACCCCGGCCCTCGGCGGCCGGGCCGGCGGGAGTTCCGGCGCGCTCGGCCTCGCCGCGACCGCCGACGCGGTGCTGCTGCTGTCGGACGCCTCCACCGAACTCACCGAACCGGAGGCCGAATTCCTGCGCCAGGCCCGGCAGCTGTGCCCGGCGGTCGCCCTGGTACTCACCAAGATCGACCTGTACCCGCATTGGCGGCAGGTGCTCCAGGCCGATCAGCGCCACCTCCGCGGGCACGAGCTGGAGCTGCCGATACTGCCGGTCTCCGCGCTGCTGCGAAGCCACGCCATGCGCCTGCGCGACGAACAGCTGGGCCGCGAATCGGGATTCGGCCCGCTGTACGACTTCCTGCGCGAACAGGTCGTCGCCCGGGACCAAGCGGCCACCCGCCGCGCGGTCGCGCTCGACATCTCCTCGGCCGCAGAACATCTCGCGCTCGCGCTGGGCAGCGAGCTGGTGGCCCTGCGCGATCCGGAACGGGGCGCCACGGCGATCCGGGAACTACGGGCGGCCAAGGCGCACGCCGAGGACCTGCATCGCCGGACCGCCTCCTGGCAGCAGACCCTGGGCGACGGCGTCACCGATCTCGTCGCCGATATCGACCACGACCTGCGCGACCGGCTACGCGCCATCGCCCGCACCGCGGAGGAGTGGATCGACGACAACGATCCGGCCCGGCACTGGGACGGCGTCGCCGAATGGCTCACCGCCACAGTCGACACCGCGATCGGCGACAACCTGCTGTGGACCCATCAGCGCGCGACGCATCTGGCCGAGCGGATCGGCGAGCACTTCCTCGAATTCGGCGCGGTCGAACTGCCGTCCGTGCGGGCCGATCCGTCGCCGGAGGAGCCCGCCCCGTCGTCGGCGACCCTGGCGGAGCTGGAACCGGATCTGGGCATGGGCCACAAGCTGCTCGTCGGCATGCGCGGGTCCTACGGCGGCATGGTCATGGTGGGCCTGGCCGGAACCGTGGCGGGGCTTTCCCTGGTCAACCCGTTGTCGCTGGGTGCGGGAATCCTGCTGGGCGGCAAGGCTTTCCGCGACGACAAGCGGGACAGGCTGACGCGCCGGCGCGGCGAGGCCAAGGCGGCGGTGCGCCGCTTCCTCGACGATATCGCCTTCGAAGCGGGCAAACAGTCCCGCGACCGGCTGCACCGCATCCACCGGATGCTGCGCGACCACTTCACCGGTATCGCCGACCGCGGCCTGCGTTCCCTCAGCGATTCGCTCCAGGCGGCTCAGGACGCCGCCGGGGTCGAGACGGCCCGGCGCACCGAACGCTGCGCCGAACTGGAACGGCAACTGCGCGTCGTGGCGGACCTGCGCCGCTACGCCGACGCGATATCCGCGACCACCGGCCCGGTGGCCGGATGAACGCCGAGGGGACCGTACCGGAGGCACGGCGGCTGATCGCCACGGCCGCAGGGGAATTCGCGCCGCGGTCGCGCCCGGCAGCCCTGCTGGACGAGTGCGCGCGCCGCCTGGATCAACCGCTGCGCGTCGCGCTGGTGGGCCAGCTGAAGGCGGGCAAGTCGACGCTCCTGAACGCGCTCGTCGGCCAGGACATCGCGCCGACCGACGCCACCGAATGCACCCGGACCGTCACCTGGTACCGGCACGGATCCGCGCCGCGCGTGACGGCGCATGCCGCCGGCGGGGCCAGGGCCGATGTCGTGGTCCGTCGCGCACCGGGCGTGGGCGGGCTGCCGGGCGCGCACGGCCTGACCTTCGACCTGTCCGCGCTGCGCTGGTCCTCGCGCGAGCCGGGCGAGGTCGACCAACTCGAGGTGGAGTGGCCGTCGGAAGCGTTGGCGCGCACGACGATCATCGATACGCCGGGCACGTCGTCGCTGTCGCGGGAGGTGTCCCTGCGAACGACGCGGCTGCTCGATCCGGACGATCCCGCCGCGACCCCGCTGCCCGCGGCCGATGCCGTCGTGTACCTGCTCCGGCGTCTCGATTCGGCGGACCTCGGACTCCTCGAGCGGATAGCGACGAGAGCCACTGGGCCACAGCATGTGTCGGGAGTCGCCGGACCGCTGGGTGTGATCGGGGTGGTGTCGCGGGCCGACGAGATCGGCGCGGGGCGCATCGACGCCCTGCATTCGGCGCGTGAGGTGGCCGGACGGTTCGCGGGTGAACTGGAGCGAACCGGGTTGTGCCAGGCCGTGATTCCGGTGGCGGGACTGCTCGCGTTCGCGGCGGCCACGCTCCGGCAGCGCGAATACGACGCCTTCGAGGCGCTGGCGGCGGTGCCGGCCGACGAGCTGGGCGCGGCGCTGCTGTCGGCGGATCGCTTCGCCCGCCCCGACCTGGCCTTGCCGGTGCCGCCGGAGATCCGGGCGCATCTGTCGGCCCGGTTCGGGCTGTTCGGCATTCGCACCGCCGTCACCCTGATCCGGCTCGGCGTCCGCGATTCGGTGACGCTCGCCGCCGAACTGACCCGGCAGAGCGGTCTGGACGACCTGCGCTCGGTGCTGGAGGTCCAATTCGCCGAGCGCGCCGACCAGTTGAAGGCCCATTCGGCCCTGACCGCGCTGGCCCGGGTGCTGGCCGCGCATCCGGGCACGCCCGCCGACCGGCTGCTGCCCCGCGTGCACACGTTGCTCGCCGATGTCCACGGATTCACCGAACTCCGCCTCCTCCGGCGGCTGCGCGCCGACGAATTGACCCTTCCCGCAGACGATCTCGCCGATCTCTACCGGCTGGTCGGCGGGTCGGGTATCGCCCCGCACGCCCGGCTGGGCCTGCCGGAATCGGCCGACTCCGCCACCCTCCGCGCGGAAGCCGTTGCCGCCGTGCGCACTTGGCGCTCCCGGGCCCGCCATCCCCTCGCGGATCGCTTCACCGCCACGGCCTGCGAAACGGGTGCTCGCAGCGCGGAAGGCATCGTGGAACTCCTCCGCGAGCCCATCACCACCCCCTTGTCCCGAATTCACCCACCCCGTACCCCCACCTCGTGAGCCGCCCGGCTCATCCTCTGGCTCAGGGCTCGATGGCGGGAGAGGTCGGGTCGATGAGGATTTTGGCGTGTTGTTCCGGGTTGGCCAGGGCGGTGAAGGCGTTGTCGACGCCGGCGAGGCCCACGGTGCCGGTAATGAGCGGGGAAGGGTCGACCTTGCCGTCGGCGATCATGTGCAGGGTGTCGCGGAATTCGCCGGGGTCGTAGCCGAAGGCGAAGCGCAGGTCGATCTCCTTGTTGATGGCCACGGCCGGACGGATCCGGTCGGCCTCCATGCAGACGCCGACCACCACGACGCGGGACATGGGCGGGGCGGCGGTGAGGATCTGGTCGATGATCCCCGGGACGCCGACACATTCGAAGATCACCGGGCCGGACGGGCCCGCGTTCAGGGTGTGCGCCAGCCGGAACGCGTACCACCACGGCAGATTCGGCAGGCGGCGCAGCCGCTCCATCGCGTCGAAGCCGAGGTTCAGCACGTCCGTGACGCCGGTGACGCGGCTCTTCTTCGGCGCGGCGGTCCACGGCGAATCGGCGGCGGGATCGACCACGACATCGGCGCCGCAGCGCGTGGCGAGCTCCCGACGGCGCGGTGAGAAATCGCTGGCCACAATGGTTTTCACGCCCGCGGCCCGCAGCATGGAGATCACCGCGAGGCCGATCGGCCCGCACCCGATCACATAGGCGGTCCGGCCCTTGCCCACCCGGCCCCGGCGCACCGCGTGCCAGGCCACGGCCATGGGCTCGGTGAGCGCCGCGTGTTCGTCCGACAGCCCGTTGGGCACGGGGAAGGTCATCGACTCCTGGACCACCACCTGTTCGGCGTACCCGCCGGGCGCGGCCTCGGACAGTCCGGTCAACTCCGGCTCGCGCCCGTTGCGCAGGATCGGTAGTGCGACCACCTTGGTGCCGGGCCGCCACCGCTTGCGGCAGCCGGGCCCGTATTCGACGACCTCCCCGCAGAATTCGTGCCCGAGCACGACCCGTTGATCGGAGCGCATGAAGTTGTCGTATCCGGTAGTGGCCGCCAGATCGGCGAGATCGTCGCAGTGCACCCGCGCGTGCAGGTCCGAACCGCAGATCCCGCACCGCGACACGCTGATCAGCACTTGCCCCGGCCCCGGCCGGGGCGCCGCCACCTCGGCGACCTCGAGCTTGCCTTCGGAACAGACGACCGCCTTCATAACCCGCACGCTACTCCGTCGCCCGCCACCCGTCCCGAGCTTCGGTACCGGGGGCGGGCGGCGGTGGATTCCGGCCGAAAGCATGCCGGAAAATAGGGGTCAGGACGCCCCGATCACACTCCTACCAGTTCGTCCTCCGAATCCGCCCCCGGCTCGTGCTGTTCCAGCCGGGCGTCCCTGGGCAGGGCCAGGAATCCGAGGCCGACGAGTACGAGCAGGGCGCCGCCGAAGCCGAGGGTGTAGTAGAAGGTGTGGGCGAAGTTCACGGCGTTGGCCTCCTCGCCGGCTTGCGAAAGGGTCTGTGCCACAGCGGGAGAGGCCGTGCCGGTGTCGGAGCGGCAGCTGTCGGGCACGGCGCTCGGGTCGGCCTGTGCCGACCGATCACGCACGCACGCACCGAAATTCGCGAGGATCTCGTCCTGGGCGGGGCCGGGCAGGCCCTGGGCGGCGAGGTCGGCGCGGGTCTGCGGGGCCACCGCCGCCACGCCGCGTGCGGAATCGTGGTCGAGCTGGGTGAAGAAGACGATGCCGACCAGCGCGACACCCAGCGCCATCCCCAATTGCTGTCCGGTATTGAGCAATCCGGCCGCGGCGCCCGCCTCGTGCTCCGGTACCTGGCCGAGCAGCAGGTCGATGGTCGGCGCGACCACCGTGCCGAACCCGGCGCCGGCGACCACCAGCGGCGCGATCATCTGCCACGAGGAGAATTCGCCCTCGTAGTGCGCCGCCATCCAGCCGTAGGCCACGAACGCGGCCGCGGTGATCAGCCCGCCCGCCAGCAGCACCAGCCGGCCGAACCGCGGCGTCAGCGCGCTGACCGACGTACCCGCCCCGATCCCGGCGCCGACGGCGAAACTGACCGCCGTGAGCCCGGCCCGCATCGGCGTCCAGCCCAGCCCGCCCTGCATGAACAGCGTCCAGACCAGGAAGAACCCGCCGAGCGCGATCCAGAACAGCAGCCATGCCGCCAGCCCCACGGCGAACGGCCGCGACCGGAACAGATCGAGATCGATCAGTGGTGATCCGGTCGTCCGGGCGCGCCGGCGTTCGTAGCCGACGAAGAGTCCGAAGGTGACCGCCGCCGCGGCCATCATGACGAAAGTCCAAGCGGGCCAGTCCAACCGCCGTCCCTCGGTGAGGGGATAGACCAGCAGGAGCACGGCGGAGACGGCGAGCGCCATACCGGGGACATCGAGCCGGGCGGCGGCCGTGGACCGGGAATCCTGCATCACCGCCGCGGCGGCGATCAGCGCGACGATGCCGACCGGCACGTTGACCAGGAAGATCGGCCGCCAGGTCAGATCGAACAGATTCCACTGCACCAGCAGCCCGCCCAGCGACAGCCCGACCGCCGACGCCGAACCGCCGACCCCGCTGTAGATCGCGATCGCCTTGGCCCGTTCGTGTTTCGGGAACGTCACCCGGATGGTGGCCAGGATCTGGGGCACCATCAATCCGGCGAAAGCGCCCTGTACGAACCGCGATCCGATGAGCACCGCCGGTGTGCCGCTGAGCCCGCAGACCAGCGAGGCCAGCGTGAATCCGGCCATGCCGACGATGAAGATCCGCTTGCGCCCGTAGATGTCGCCGAGCCGCCCGCCGGTGATCAGCACCGCCGCGAACGACAGGACGTAGGCGGCGACGATCCACTCCAGCTGGGAGTAGGCCGCGTTCAGATCCTTCTGGACGCTCGGCACCGCCACGTTGACGATCGTGACGTCGAGCAGGTCCATGAATCCGGCGGCGAGTACGACCGCGAAGGCGATCCAGCGCCGCGGGTCGAGCGGAGGCGAATCCGCGGTCGGGGAGTCGGTCATGACGATCTCTTTTCGTTCGAGGGAGCTGAACCTCTCAAACTATGCACTTGAAGTGATTATCAATCAACTGTGCAATCATTAAGAGTGCGTTGCTTGCGTATGCTGGGAGGGTGACCGAGCCCCCCTTCGTTCCGCTGTCCGAACGCGCCGCCTTCCTCATCGGGCAGCTGGGCTTCAACACGGCCTTCCGGTTCACCGACGCGCTCGCGCCGCTGGGAATCGGGCCCCGGCACTTCGGGACGCTGCGCCTGCTGCACGCGCACGACGGCCAGACTCAGCAGCAGCTCTGCGACACGCTGCGCATCCACCGCAATGTGATGGTCGGGCTGGTCGACGACCTGGAGAAGCGGGATCTGGTCGAGCGCCGCCGGCATCCGGCCGATCGCCGCGCCTACGCCGTGCACCTCCTGCCCGCCGCCTACGACCTGCTGGCGCGGGCCGAGCCGATCGTCCGCGAGATGGAGGCGGTCCTGCTCGCGCCGCTGGACGACGACGAGCGCGCGGTGCTGCGGCGGCTGCTGAAGAAGGTGGCGGACGGCGCCGGCCTGACGCCCGGCATCCACCCCGGCCTCCGGCGTGAATCGGGCCCGGAGTGTTAGTGATGCGGCTCACATGACCTCGCTGTCACAACCCGCGCGGGTCGGTGTCCAACCGGATGTACGCCTCTCACGGAAGGACACGGCCGATGCCCACCATCGACGTTCTCGACTCGTTCATCGACTACCGCGACACCGGCGCGGGGGATATCCCGGTGGTATTCCTGCACGGCAACCCCACCTCGTCGTACCTGTGGCGCAACGTGATACCGCATGTGAGCGACCGGACCAGGGCGCTGGCGCCCGATCTGATCGGCATGGGGAATTCGGGGCGGCCCGAGATCCCGTACCGGTTCACCGATCACGCGCGCTACCTGGACGCCTGGTTCGACGCTCTGGGCCTGGACCGGGTGGTCCTGGTCGGTCACGATTGGGGCGGTGCGCTCGGAATGCACTGGGCGGCAAGGAATCCTGACCGGGTGCGGGGCATCGCGGTCGTGGAGACGTTCTTGCGCCCGCTGAGCTGGGCGGAGATGCCGCCGCAGGGCGCGGAGCTGTTCCGCCGGTTCCGGTCACCGGAGGGCGAGCGAATGGTGCTGGAGGACAACATGTTCATCGAATTCAACCTGCCCGCCGCCACCCGGAACCTGGACCCCGCCGCGCACGAGGTCTACCGCTCCTACTATCCGACGCCGCGGTCGCGACTGCCGATGCTGGTGTGGCCGAGGGAGATTCCGCTCGGCGGTGAGCCCGCGGACGTGGTCGAGATCATCGAGGACTACGGCCGCTGGATGGCGCGGTCGCCGGAGATCCCCAAGCTGGTGATGAGTGTGGAGAACGGCGCGGGCCTCGGTGCGGGAGGCGTGATCGACTGGGCGGTGGCCACATTCGCCGCGGCCGAGTCGGTCTCCATCGGCCCGGCCGGGCACCACGCCCCCGAGGACCGGCCCGACGCCATCGGCGCGGCCGTGGCGGCCTGGCTGGACAAACACGCCCTCCTGTCCGGCGGGCGCTGATCCGGTCGGTCGAGCGGCACGGGGGGTTGGTGTTTGCGCTCCTCGCGCGGGCGGCGAACGATGTGGTGATGACGGTGGAACCGGCCGCGGGGCCGGAGGGAGACGCGGCGGCGGACGGTGCGCTGGCCGCCCGCGCCGCTGCGGGCGACCGGGACGCGGTCACCGAGATCGTCCGGTTGTTGCAGGATCCGCTGTATCGCCTGGCGCTGCGCATGACCGGACGCCCGGCGGACGCCGAGGACGCGGTGCAGGAGATCCTGCTGCGCGTCCTCGGCCACCTCGGCACCTTCCGGGGCGAGGCGCGGCTGTTGACCTGGGCCTACCGCATCGGCGTCAATTTCCTGCTGAACCAGCGCCGCCGCAGCCCGCAGGAGGCGGCGCAGCTGTCCCTGGACGATTTCGGCGCGGGCCTGCGCGACGGCCTGGCCGCCGAGGACCATCGCGGACCCGAGGCGACCGTGCTCACCCGCGAGGTCCGGCTCAGCTGTAGCCAGGGCATGTTGCAGTGCCTGTCGCGCGAGGAGCGCGTGGCCTTCGTCCTCGGTGACGTCTTCGAACTGAGTTCGGCCGAGGCCGCGTGGATCCTCGACACCACCCCGGCCGCCTACCGCAAGCGGCTGGAGCGCGCCAAGAAGCGCCTCGGCAACTTCCTGAATTCGGCCTGCGGCCTGGCGAATCCGCAGGCGTTCTGCCGTTGTGCGCGGCGCGTCGACAAGGCCGTGCACCTGGGACGGGTCGATCCGGCGCACCCGGTCCTGGCGACCCATCCGGTCACACCCGGCGGGCGCACCGCCGCGGCGGCCGAGTCGCAGATGGTCCGGCTGCACGATGCTGCCGCCGTATTCCGCGCGCATCCGGACTACGCGGCGCCACAGGCCCGCGTGGACGCGATCGCGCGCCTGCTCGAATCCGGCCGCTTCCCGCTGCTCGGCGAGCCTCCCCGCTGATCGGGGCAGTTTCGACCGCCCGGGCGCGCGGGACAATCGCGACGGGGCCGGGTGTAGCTCGTGCGCTGCGGGGTAGGCCGACACCGACGAAAGGCGGTGCGAGATGAGTCGAAACGACAACACCATCGTGCGTGCGCTGCTGGATCGCGCGGGCACCAGTTACGCGACCGAGGCCGGAATCACGCTCGCGGACAAGCCCGCGCCCCTGTTCCAGCTGTTGGTGCTGGCCCAGCTGCTGAGCGCCCGGATCTCGGCGGATATCGCGATCACGGCCGCGCGCGAACTCAACACGTCCGGCTATCGCACGCCGCAGCGGGTCGCCGACGCCGGCTGGCAGGAACTCGTCGACGCGCTGGGGCGCGGGCACTACAAGCGCTATGACGAGTCCACCGCGACGCGGCTGGGCGAGAACTCCTCGCTGCTCCTCGACAAGTACCACGGTGACCTGCGCCGATTGGCCGCGGAGGCCGATCGTGACCCGACGCGGCTGGCCGACCTGCTGCAGCAGTTCAAGGGCATCGGCCCGGTCGGCGCGGACATCTTCCTGCGCGAGGTGCAGGACGTCTGGACCTGGGTGCGCCCGCACTTCGACGAACGTGCCCGCAAGGGCGCCGAACACCTGCACCTGCCCACCGATCCGGAGGCCCTCGAACGCCTGGGCCCGCGCGGCCACGATGCCGAATTCGCCGCCGCCCTGGTCCGGATCAGCCTCGACGACGACCTGGCCGACGAGGTCCTCGCCGCCGCACGCTGACCGCTCACGACACGGCGGCGTGTCGTTCGTTGCGTGGCATTACTATCCGGATGTGGTGTCGAAAACGTCCGGATCGTCGGGATACTCGGCCGAGACGGGACGTATTCGGGCCCGCGATGTCGATCGGGTGACCACGCGCGCGCGGCTGGACGCCGCCTACGAGGAGGGCCAGCTCGGCGCGGACGAATATCACGACCGTTCCGACCGCGCCTCCGCCGCGGAGACCTTGGCCCAGCTGCATCGCCTGGTGGCCGACCTGCAACCGTCGGCGGGCACCGACGATCTGGGACTGCCCCGGCCGGATTCGCTGCGGATGCCGCGGCGCGGCGGCGAGTATCCGGGCTGGGTCCGCGCGCGGGACGCCGACCGCGCGGCCACCTGCGCGATCCTGGACGCGGCCCGCGGCGACGGCCAGCTCTCGGCGCAGGATCACGACACGCTGACCGAATTAGCCGGGGCGGCAACGACTCTCGGTGATCTGGCGGATCTGACCGCCGATCTGCAACGGCCGCCCGACGCACCCGCCGAGCCGCGGCGACCGAGTTCGCGCCGCGGCCTGCTCGTCGCTGGGGTGGCGGCGTCGGTGGTGTGCGCGGCGGTGGCGGGATTCCTGGCCACGCATCGGTCGCCGCCCGCGCCCGCCGCGGCCTCCGCACCGCTGCCCGCGGTGGTCGAGCCGCTGGTGGTGCCGATGCCGAATCTGACCACCGCCGACGGCTTCGCGCACGTCCGGGAGCAGATTCGGGCGAAGTTCGGCGGGGTCGTGGTCGACGAGCTGACGCTGTTCCCGGGCTACGCGTACGTCGAACTGGCCCCGGCGGGCCAGCCGAATCGCGTGGTCGAATACGAATTCCAGGGCGGGTTCAAGCAGCGGCACGCCATGACGACGCGCCCGCTCGACACCCCGACCTTCGACCTGGCCGCCGTGGACCCGGCCGCGCTCGGCAGGCTGCTGGCCCAGGCCCCGGGGCTGCTCCGGGTCGACGGCGGGGTGGTGTCGCATATCAATATCGGGGCGGACACCATCTCCGACGCCCCGGAGATCTCGATCTATGTCGGCAACGAGTTCAAGGAGAGCGGCTACCTGGCCGCCACTCCGGCCGGTGACACGGTGCGGGCCTACCCGTTCAAGAGATAGGCGTCGACGGTGCGCACAGTAGTAGACGAGCAACGGGCACAGCGTGATTCGCGCGCGGTGACGCCGTGAGCGCGACGCGGCACAGCGGCCTGCGGGTCCGCGACGCCGACCGGGTGGACGCCTGTGCGCTGATCGACGCCGCCCGCGACGACGGCCAGCTCACCGAGGACGAACACGGCGAAAGAACCGCGGCGGCGCTGCGGGCCAAGACCTTCGGCGATCTCGACAAGCTGATCGGCGATCTCCAGATCCCGCGCAACCTGGTCCGCAGTGCCGTGGTGAATCCGTCTCGGCGGCGACGGTCGCGGCGGTGGGTTCCCGCCGTCGCCGCCGTGGTGGCGGCGGCCGCGGGCGGTGCGCTCGTGGGCTTCGCGACCACCGACCATCCCGGATCGAGCCCTTCGCACCTGCCCGATCTGACTACCGCCCAGGGGATCGAGACGTTCCTCGCCGACTATCGCGCTCACTTCGGCGAACTGATGGTCGACGAGGTGACGCTGCACCCCGAATTCGCCTCCTTCGAACGGGCCGCACCGGGCGGCACCCAGCGCTTCACCTATCGCGGGAACTTCGACGACTCGTATGTCACCACCCGCGATCAGGACGCTCGCCCGTTCGATCTGGGCACGCTCGATATGTCCGTGCTGGCGCGTTACCTCGCGGGCGCTCCCCGGACCGTGGGCGTTCCCGGTGGCGCGATCACGCACCTGTCCGTCGAGCGCTCCACGGATCTCCCCGACAAGGCCCCGATCGTCTCCGTCTATGCCAAGGACACCGGCGACAGCGGATACCTGCAGCTGACTCCGGCCGGCGAGCCGTTGTACGTCGTCCTCGCGAAGCGCTGAGGGGCGCCGGCCGGCACGGCCGCGAAAAAATCTTGGTCGCCCGGGAATGATCCGTGTCGGGCGCTCGTTGAGCTGATCGATGCAAAGTTGAGCTAGTGAGACTCAAGTCTGTGGTTGACTCGGATCGGGTCGGCAGGCAGGATTGAGCCGACCACGCTCAGCGTTGCTGGGACCGTGCTCCGTGTGTTCGGGGCGGCAGGTCCGCCCGTTGCACACCAGGACGTCAACTAGGAGGAACAACTATGGCTCGTGCGGTCGGTATCGACCTCGGGACCACGAACTCGGTCATCGCCGTTCTCGAAGGCGGTGAGCCGGTCGTCGTCGCCAACTCCGAGGGATCGCGCACCACCCCGTCGATCGTCGCGTTCGCGAAGAACGGCGAGGTACTGGTCGGCCAGCCGGCGAAGAACCAGGCTGTTACCAACGTCGATCGCACCATCCGGTCCGTCAAGCGCCACATGGGTGAGGACTGGACCGTCGAGATCGACGACAAGAAGTACACCGCGCAGGAGATCTCGGCGCGCACGCTGATGAAGCTGAAGCGCGATGCCGAGTCCTACCTCGGTGAGGAGATCACCGACGCGGTCATCACCGTCCCCGCCTACTTCGAGGACGCGCAGCGCCAGGCCACCAAGGAGGCCGGCCAGATCGCGGGCCTCAACGTCCTGCGCATCGTCAACGAGCCCACCGCGGCCGCGCTGGCGTACGGCTTGGACAAGGGCGAGAAGGAACAGACCATCCTGGTCTTCGACCTCGGTGGCGGCACCTTCGACGTCTCGCTGCTGGAGATCGGCGAGGGCGTCGTCGAGGTCCGCGCGACCTCCGGCGACAACCACCTCGGTGGCGACGACTGGGACGAGCGCGTCGTCAAGTGGCTGGTCGACAAGTTCAAGGGCAGCTCGGGCATCGACCTGACCAAGGACAAGATGGCCATGCAGCGGCTGCGTGAGGCCGCGGAGAAGGCCAAGATCGAACTCAGCTCCTCGCAGAGCACCTCGATCAACCTGCCCTACATCACCGTCGACTCGGAGAAGAACCCGCTGTTCCTCGACGAGCAGCTGACCCGTTCCGAGTTCCAGAAGATCACCTCGGATCTGCTCGACCGCACCCGGCAGCCGTTCCAGTCGGTGATCAAGGACGCCGGCATCTCGGTCAAGGACATCGATCACGTTGTCCTGGTGGGTGGTTCGACCCGCATGCCCGCCGTCACCGATCTGGTGCGCGAGCTGACCGGCGGCAAGGAGCCCAACAAGGGCGTGAACCCGGACGAGGTCGTCGCCATCGGCGCCGTGCTGCAGGCCGGTGTGCTCAAGGGTGAGGTCAAGGACGTCCTGCTGCTCGATGTGACCCCGCTGTCGCTGGGCATCGAGACCAAGGGCGGCGTGATGACCAAGCTCATCGAGCGCAACACGACCATCCCCACCAAGCGGTCGGAGACCTTCACCACCGCCGACGACAACCAGCCGTCGGTGCAGATCCAGGTCTTCCAGGGTGAGCGCGAGATCGCCTCGCACAACAAGCTGCTCGGCTCCTTCGAGCTGACCGGCATCCCGCCGGCCCCGCGCGGCGTGCCGCAGATCGAGGTCACCTTCGACATCGACGCCAACGGCATCGTCCACGTCACCGCCAAGGACAAGGGCACCGGCAAGGAGAACACGATCAAGATCCAGGACGGCTCCGGCCTGTCCAAGGAGGAGATCGACCGGATGGTCAAGGACGCCGAGGCGCACGCGGCCGAGGACAAGGCGCGTCGCGAGGAGGCGGAGACCCGCAACCAGGCGGAGTCGCTGGTGCACCAGACCGAGAAGTTCATCGCCGACAACGAGGACAAGGTCCCCGCGGACGTGAAGGGCAAGGTCGAGGAGGCCATCGGCGAGGCCAAGGAGGCGCTGAAGGGCACCGACAACGCCGCGGTCAAGGCCGCGGTGGAGAAGCTGGCCGCCGAATCGCAGGCCCTGGGCCAGGCGATCTACGAGGCGTCGGCCGCCGAGTCGGCCGCCTCTGAAAGCGCAGCTAACGGTTCTTCTGGTTCCACTACCGATGACACCGTCGTGGACGCCGAGGTCGTGGAAGAGCCGGAGAAGAAGTGACCGACAAGCACCCCGAACAGGAGCCGATCACCATCGTGAACAAGCGAAAGGTCGATCCGTCGGAGTTCGAGGGTCGGTCCGCCGGAACGGCATCGCAGAACGAGGGCACCGAGGCCGCGGCGGATGCCGCCGCGGCCCCGGCGTCCGGGACCGCCGAAGCCGGTAACGGTGACGGCCCGGCCGACGCGATCAGCGCCGAACTGGCGGAACGCACCGCCGATCTGCAGCGGCTGACCGCCGAGTACGCCAACTACCGCCGCCGCGTCGAACGCGACCGCAAGGCCGCGACCGATTCGGCCAAGTCGGCGGTGGTCACCGAACTGCTGGGCGTGCTCGACGATCTCGACCGCGCCCGCGCGCACGGCGATCTGGCGTCCGGGCCGCTGAAGTCGGTGGCGGACAAGCTCGTCGACGCGTTGACCAAACTGGGTCTCGAGGAATTCGGCGCGGAGGGCGAGCCCTTCGATCCGACCCTGCACGAGGCCGTGCAGCACGAGGGCGACGGGCACAACCCGGTGATCGGCGTCGTGATGCGCAAGGGCTACCGCTTCGGTGACCGCGTCCTCCGGCACGCGCTGGTGGGCGTCACCGACGGGGTGGCCGATCTGGTGGAGACGCCGGATGTACCGAACGCTGGCAACGATGCCGACGGCATCGCGTAACAACACGAAAGGAGGAGATGCCCGGTGAATCGGGAGTGGCTCGAAAAGGACTTCTACAAAGAGCTGGGTATTTCCTCCAGCGCCACCGCGGAAGACGTCAAGAAGGCGTACCGCAAGCTGGCCCGTGACCTGCACCCGGACAAGAATCCGGGGGATGCCAAGGCCGAGGAGCGGTTCAAGGCCGTCAGCGAGGCGCACGCCGTGCTGGCGGATCCGGAGAAGCGCAAGGAGTACGACGAGGCCCGGCGGCTGTTCGCCAGTGGCGGTTTCGGCCGCGGCGGGTTCTCGCCCGGTGGCGCCAGCGGGTCGTACGGGCCCGGTGGGTTCGCCACCGGCGAGTTCAATCTCGGCGACATCTTCGGCGGCGCCGCCGCCGCGGGTGGCGACGGGGGCTTGGGCGACCTGCTCGGCGGCCTGTTCAACCGCGGTGGCGGCGCGGGTGCGCGCACCTCGTCGCGGCCGCGGCGCGGCAGCGATGTGGAGACCGAGACGACCCTCGGGTTCCGCGAGGCCGCGCAGGGCGTCACCGTCCCGCTGCGGATGACCAGCCCGTCGCCGTGTACGACCTGTCACGGCAGCGGCGCCAAGCCGGGCACGAGCCCGCGAGTCTGCCCGCACTGCAACGGAAGTGGCGTGATCAGCCGCAACCAGGGTGCGTTCGGGTTCAGCGAGCCGTGCGACGACTGCCGCGGCACCGGGTCGATCATCGACGACCCGTGCCCGGACTGCCACGGCAGCGGCATCCAGAACCGGACGCGCACGATCACCGTGCGGATCCCGCCGGGTGTCCGTGACGGCCAGCGCATCCGGCTGGCCGGACAGGGTGAGGCGGGCCTGCGGGGCGCACCGGCCGGCGACCTGTACGTCACCGTGCACGTCAGCCAGGACAAGGTCTTCGGCCGCAACGGCGACGATCTGACCCTGGTACTGCCGGTCAGCTACTCCGAACTGGTCCTGGGGACAACCGTTTCCGTCCCGACCCTCGACGGCCGGGTCGGCGTGAAGGTGCCGCCCGGCACCGCCGACGGGCGTACCCTGCGGGTGCGTGGGCGTGGTGTTCCCAAGCGCGGCGGAGGCGCCGGTGACCTGCTCGTCACGGTGAAGGTCGCGGTGCCGCAGAAGCTGGACGACAATGCCTCCGAGGCGCTGCGGCGCTACGCCGAGGCGGAGAAGACCAGCGGGTTCGACCCCCGCGCGGGATGGGCAGGTGTGTGATGGATCCCAAGAAGGCGCACAGCGGCGCGGAGTTCTTCATGATCTCCGTGGCCGCCCAACTGGCCGGTATGCACGCGCAGACCCTGCGCACCTACGACCGGCTGGGTCTGGTGACCCCGCAGCGTACTTCGGGTGGCGGCCGACGCTATTCGGCCCGGGACGTGGAGCTGCTGCGCGAGGTGCAGCGGCTGTCCCAGGACGAGGGCGTCAACCTGGCCGGCATCAAGCGGATCATCGAACTCACCAACCAGGTCGAGGAACTGCAGGAGCGGGTCCGCGAACTGGCCGCCGAGGTCGAGCGGATGCGCGCGGGCTACCGCCCCGAACTGTCCCCGCCCCAGCGCAGCACCGCGCTGGTGGTCTGGCAGCCCCGCAACAAGCGGAGATAGGTCTCCGCCGCTAGGTATGAGCAGCGCTCTCGGGAGACCGGGGGCGCTGTTTCGTTGTCGGCTTGCGGGTTTCCGGCCAAGAGCACGCCGGAAACATGTGGGAGCACGAAAGCTTCCTGTTGCTAACTATGTGCTGGACTTCCCCGTGCATCGAACACATTGTGTTACTGGCACGTTCGTCCCGCCCCACCCCGGCGTGTCGCTTTCGCGTTGCCGGAGTGTCCGTTTCGGGGCTTTGATCCACATCTCCTGTGTCTCAGAAAGTTTGCGGCAAAATCGCTGTAAGCCTGTGGATCGCAAAACGAATCCCGCAAATTCCGTGTGATGGAGGCTATTTCGACTGGCGTGTCCTAGTCAAACGGTCGGTTTCCATGGGGCTTTACGTTTGGGGTGCTGGTTTCGACGGAATTACATGCGCGTTGTTCGGTGGGATCGTTCCGTTGCTGGCAAACCTCCCCTACACTCTGTTCACATCGGCTGCTGTCGAGTGTCCGCAGCACCTCGCTCGTCGGTGTGGCCCGTGTTCGAGTGCGAAATGGGGTTGTGAGACACATGGATTCGCGGACCGTCGCATTGATAAGAACGACGTTCAAGGCGGTTGCTGCGGAGGAGGGGGGACCGGAGAAGCTCGCGCGATCGTTCTACGCCATCCTGTTCACCGAGCATCCGCACGTCCGCGAATTCTTCCCCGCCGCACTGGAAGCCCAGCGCGACCGCTTGGTCAAGGCCATCGCCCACGTGGTGGACCGGCTGGAGGAGCCCGAGCGCCTGCTCCCGTTCCTCGCGCAGCTCGGGCGCGACCATCGCAAGTACGGCGTGCGGGCGGAACACTATGCGGCCGTGGGCGAATCGCTGCAGGCCGCGCTACGCGCCTACGCGGGTACCGAGCTGTGGACCGACGAGGTCGAGCGGGCCTGGGCCGAGGGCATCGGCGTCATCGCCGACACCATGATCGGCGCCGCCGAGCAGGAGGACACGCCGGCGTACTGGACCGGGACCGTGATCGAACGCCGCGAGGTGCTGCGGAATCTGGCGGTCGTGCGCCTGCGGCTGGACGAGCCGATGCAGTACACGGCCGGCCAGTACATGAGCGTGCAGATTCCGTCCCGGCCGCGCATGTGGCGGTACCTGTCTCCGGCGGTCCCCGCGAATCCCAACGGGGAGATCGAATTCCACATCCGCGCGGTCACCGGCGGCTGGGTCAGCCCGGCGATGGTCACGCATACCGAGGTCGGCGACACGTGGCTGCTCGGGGCGCCGCTGGGCGGGCTCGGCATGCTCCGCAATACGCGGCGCAAGATGCTGATGGTCGGCTGCGGCACCGGCATCGCCCCGCTGCGGGCGCAGCTGATGGCGATGACCCGTCGCCGCTCCAATCCCAAGGTGCACCTGTTCCTCGGCGGCCGCCACCCCTGCGACCTCTACGACCTGCCGGTGCTCAGCGAACTGGCCGTGGCCAACAAGTGGCTCACCGTGACCCCGGTGGTCGAGAGCGACGAAAACCCTTGGTGGCACTACGACCCCGAGGACCCGCCCGAACTTCCCGGCATCGAACCGCGCCGCATCGGCCAGATCGGCCGGGTCGTCGCCGCCCACGGCCGCTGGGACGACCGCGATGTCCAGATCGTCGGCTCCCCGAGCATGATCCAGACCACCAAGTTCCGCCTCATGGCCACGGGCCTGCCCACCAAGAACATCCGCCACGACCCCCTGCTCTAGCGCACGGCCTAAAGCCCTTCGTAGCGAATGGCTTCCGCGGGGGTGCCGGTCTGGATCAGGCGGTCGACGGTGGCGCGGGTCATGCCGGGGGAGCCGCACACCAGCACCTGGTGATGGAGTAGGGGGCCCATATCGCCGACGACCTCGGCGAGGGTGCCCTCCAGCATCTCGTCCACGTCGAAACCGATGTCCACGCGGCAGCGTTCGTACCATTCGTCGACCCAGCCGGGGTCGTAGGCGCCCTCGACCACCGGAATCACGGTGAGCCAGGGCAATTCGCCGGCCAGCAGGAACAACATGTCCGAGGCGTAGAGGTCGCGCGGGGTGCGGGCGCCGACGAACAGGTGGGTGCGCGGCGGTTCGGGGCGGCGGGACAGCTCCAGCAGCAGCGAGCGCAGCGGCGCCAGACCCGTTCCGCCGGCGATCATCACGACATCGGTGGCCCAGTCGTCGACGCTCAGCCAGCCCGCCGGGGCGCCGAGACGCCATTCGTCGCCGGGCCGGGTGTCGGCCACGATCGACCCGCTGCACCAGCCGCCCGGGACGGTCCGCACGTGGAACTCCAGCTTGCCGTCCAGCGAGGGCGGCAGCGCGGGCGACAACCGCCGCCGCAACCCCGGATGCTGCGGCACCTGGACCTCCACCGACTGCCCGGCGAGAAACGGCACGTACTCGCCGATCAACCGGATCACCGCGAGATCGTGCCGCAGCCGATGATGCCCCACCACCGTGGAACGCCACTCCTGCGTACCGAGATGGATCTCCCCGGTCTGGTCGGGCCCGATGGTCACTGGGGCTACCCTTCTGTCAAGAGCGACTTTTCGTTTCCCGGCATGCTTTCGGCCGGGATCACACCGGATCGGACATGATCGCCCACTCCGGGGTGCCGACCGCGAGCAGGGCGCGGCGGGTGTCGGCGATCATCCGCCCGGAACCGGCGATCTGGATCTGCCGGTCGGCCCACGCGCCCATGCTGGCGACCACCGCGCCCAGATTACCGATCAATCGCCGGTGCATGCCGAACGGCGGGTCGGCGGGGGGATAGGGATGCCACCACGGGTTGGATTCGTTCTCGCACACCGGAACCACGGTCAGCCACGGATTGCTCAACGACAGCTGCCACATGTTCTCCACGTCGTACAGGTCGCAGGGGTAGCGCCCGCCGATGAAGAAGTGCACCCGGGGATTCATGCCGCGGCGGCCCATCTCGATGAGTTGCGCGCGCAGCGGGGCGATTCCGGTGCCGGAACCGATCATCAGCACGTCGCGGCCGCTGTTGCGCTCCACGTGCAGGCCGCCCAGCGGGCCCGCGATCTGCCAGACGTCCCCGACCCGGGTCTCGTTGACGATGCCGGGGCTCACCCACCCGGTGCGCACCTTGCGGACGTGGAATTCGATCTCGCCGTAGGGATTCGTCGGGATGGCCGGGGATAGGTATCGCCACATCTTGGGCCGCTGCGGAATCGAGATCGGCACGTATTGCCCGGCCTGATACGGGATCGGGCTCTCCGACTGCAACCGCACGATGGCCAGATCGTCGAGGACGCGGCGATGACCGACCACCGTCGCCTCCCAATACGGTTGCGACTTGTCGGAATTGGCGCCGATGGCCATCGAGGCCGAGATGAGGATGCTGATATCGCGCCAGCCCGCCTCCAGCGGCCGGGTCCAGTTCGGTCCGTTGTAGGTGCGGAACGCGGCGACCAGGGCGCGGCCGGCGAGGTCGTAGTGGGCCGCTTCCACGCCGTATTTGCGATGGTCGCGGGCGAGCTGTTCGAGGAATCGCTGCGCCCGGTCCCAGCTCTCCAGATGGTCCAGTACGAAGCCGATCGCGGTCATCAACCGCTTGGCCTGCATGTCCATGGTCGGCGGGAAGAGTTCGCGCAACCGCGGGTTCTCCGCGAACAGGTGCCCGTAGAACGCGCTGATCAGCCGTTCGGGCCCGGACGGCGCCTCGACTACCGACCGGAAGTTGGCGCGGACCAGCGCAGCTGTACGCGCATCCACGACGTCGAGCTTCCTTTCTGCAAGTAACTATCCGAGAACCGCCTGGTCTGGAGGTCCTCGTCGTCAAGTATCCCTGATAAAACCGTGGTCGCACGATTATGGGCGGATTGCTTTACCCACAATCGCGGGTGACCAAACCGGGAACAATTGTGGCCCCGGTCTCCGCGGGACCGCCGAGTGGGGCCGTCGCGACGTCGGAACAGGGGGCCGCCGGAGTTGCCGGGCGTGGACGCATCGATGCCGCCGATTGTCGTCTACAACGGCCGGTTACGCGACCGGGCGCTCGTCGCCGGCTCGATGTCGGGTCAGACGACGAGCACCGTCTTGCCGCGCGCACCGCCCGCGCCGAGGACGGCCGGGGCGTCGGTCAGCGGCCGGGCCGCCTCGATCGGGACCACCACATCGCCGTCGGCCACCAGCCGCAGCAGGTGGCGCAGCCGGTCCGCCCCGGCGGTGGAGTCGAGGTTGCCGCCGCGCAGCCCGCGGGCCCGCAGTTCGGCCTCGTCGGCGGCGCCGACGGTACTGAACACCGCGCCGCCCGCCCGGACGACCTCGAGCAGATCGGCCAGCCGGGGGCCGGGGGAGACCAGGTCGAACAGGACATCGATGCCGTCCGGCTGGACGAAGTGCACGGAATCGCCGACCGGGGCGCGGGTGTAGTCGACCACCTCGGCCGCGCCCAGCCGGATCATCCGGTCGGTGTCGTCGGCGCGGGCGGTGGCGATGACCTGCGCACCGGCCGCGTTGGCCAGCTGCACCAGGAACGATCCGACCCCGCCCGCGGCGCCGTTGATCAGCACCACCTGTCCGGGCGTGAGGCCCGCGGCGTCGGTGAGGTCCTGGGCGGTGAGCCCGGCGGTCGGCAGCGCGGCGGCCTGGAGGGCGGTGACCGCGTCGGGAATGGTGGTGACCTGCCGCTCCGGCACCACGATGTATTCGGCGAAGGTGCCGTGCCCGATCGGCGGGACGAGAAATTTACCGGCCACGCGGTCGCCGACGGCGAAGGCCTCGGTACCCGGGCCCACGGCCGACACCGTCCCCGCACCGTCGATGCCCGGAATCATCGGAAAGTCGTAGGGGAGCCGATCTTTCAGGATGCCGTCGACGATCTTGCGATCGAACGGGTTCACCCCGGCCGCCTCGATCCGGATCTGGATGCCGCCGGGCCCCGGCGCGGGGGTCGGTACCTCCGCCGGTTCGGCCCGGCCACCGAAGTCGTGAACCACCATCGCGCGCATCGCTGCTCCTGTGTTCGTGACTGTGCTCGTTTGTATTGCTTCGAACTCGATGGCTATGCACGAACTTCGGCCATCGTAAACGGCTGACATCGGATATTTCCGTAATTCAGGGCAGTCGGTTTTCTCCGACGCGCGTAGCGTTCACCTCACGGCGGGGTGGTCTTGCGGCATGCCCCGAAGTTTTCCAGACTTGAGCGGAACAGACTCAACTCCTACGGCGTTGGACTGACAGGAGCAGCGCCCGGAATCTCGCGGCGGTGCACGGAATCGACTAGTAGGAAGGTGACCGTGGACTCGTTCAATCCCACCACCAAGACCCAGGCGGCGCTGACCGCCGCCCTGCAGGCGGCATCTGCCGCGGGCAATCCGGAGATCCGTCCGGCGCACTTGCTGGTGGCGTTGCTGGATCAGACCGACGGCATCGCCGCCCCCCTGTTGAAGGCAGTCGCGGTCGACCCGGCGACGGTGCGACGCGAGGCCCAGGACATCGTCGACCGGCTGCCCCGGGCGACCGGCGCGACCACCTCCCCGCAGCTGGGCCGCGAGGCTTTGGCCGCGGTCACCGCCGCCCAGAAGCTGGCCACCGAACTCGGGGACGAGTACGTCTCCACCGAACATCTGGTGGTCGGCCTCGCCGAGGGCGATTCCGATGTCTCGCAGCTGCTGCTGAAGTACGGCGCCACGGCCGACGCGCTGCGCGAGGCGTTCACCGCCGTGCGCGGCAACGCCCGCGTCACCTCGCCCGATCCCGAGGGCAGCTACCAGGCCCTGGAGAAGTACTCCACCGATCTGACCGCCGCCGCCCGCGACGGCAAACTCGATCCGGTCATCGGCCGCGACACCGAGATCCGCCGCGTGGTGCAGGTGCTGAGCCGCCGCACCAAGAACAACCCGGTGCTGATCGGCGAGCCGGGCGTCGGCAAGACCGCGATCGTCGAGGGCCTGGCCCAGCGCATCATCGCCGGTGACGTGCCGGAATCGTTGCGCGGCAAGCGACTCGTCTCGCTGGATCTGGGCGCGATGGTCGCCGGCGCGAAGTACCGCGGCGAATTCGAGGAGCGCCTCAAGGCCGTCCTCGAGGAGATCAAGCAGAGCGCCGGGCAGATCATCACCTTCATCGACGAGCTGCACACCATCGTCGGCGCGGGCGCGACCGGCGAGTCGGCGATGGACGCGGGCAACATGATCAAGCCCATGCTGGCCCGCGGCGAACTGCGGCTGGTCGGCGCGACCACCCTCGACGAGTACCGGCAGCACATCGAGAAGGACGCCGCCCTGGAGCGGCGCTTCCAGCAGGTGCTGGTCGGCGAGCCGTCGGTGGCCGACACCATCGGCATCCTGCGCGGACTCAAGGAGCGGTACGAGGTGCACCACGGCGTGCGCATCACCGACTCCGCGCTGGTGGCCGCGGCGACGCTGTCCGACCGCTACATCACCTCGCGCTTCCTGCCCGACAAGGCGATCGACCTGGTCGACGAGTCGGCGTCGCGGCTGCGCATGGAGATCGACTCCCGCCCCGTCGAGATCGACGAGGTGGAGCGGGCCGTGCGCCGCCTCGAGATCGAGGAGATGGCCCTGGCCAAGGAGACCGATGAGGCCTCCAAGCAGCGGCTGGAGCGGCTGCGCCAGGAACTCGCCGACGACCGCGAGAAGCTCAACCAGCTGATGGCCCGCTGGCAGAACGAGAAGCAGGCCATCGACTCGGTGCGCGTCATCAAGGAGGAGCTCGAGACGCTGAAGGGCGAATCCGAGCGCGCCGAGCGCGACGGCGATCTGGGCAAGGCCGCCGAACTGCGCTACGGCCGCATCCCGCAGCTGGAGAAGCAGCTGGAACAGGCCGAGGAGAAGGCCGGGACCGCCGCCGACGGCGAGGTCATGCTCCAGGAGGAGGTCGGCCCGAACGATATCGCCGAGGTGGTCTCGTCGTGGACCGGCGTCCCCGTGGGCCGCATGCTCGAGGGCGAGACTCAGAAGCTGCTGCGCATGGAGGAGGAGTTGGGCCGGCGGGTCGTCGGGCAGCGCGACGCGGTCGTGGCTGTCTCCGACGCGGTGCGCCGCGCGCGGGCCGGAGTCGCCGATCCGAACCGCCCCACGGGCTCGTTCATGTTCGTCGGCCCGACCGGCGTCGGTAAGACGGAGCTGGCGAAGGCGTTGGCGGACTTCCTGTTCGACGACGAGCGGGCCATGATCCGCATCGATATGAGCGAGTACTCCGAGAAGCACTCGGTGGCCCGGCTGGTCGGCGCCCCGCCCGGCTACGTCGGCTACGACCAGGGCGGTCAGCTGACCGAGGCGGTGCGGCGGCGGCCGTACACGGTGGTGCTGTTCGACGAGATCGAGAAGGCCCACCCGGACGTGTTCGACATCCTGCTGCAGGTGCTCGACGAGGGCCGGTTGACCGACGGCCAGGGCCGCACGGTCGACTTCCGCAACGCCATCCTCATCCTCACCTCCAACCTGGGGGCGGGCGGCGACAAGGACTTCGTGATGAATGCCGTGCGCTCGGCGTTCAAGCCGGAGTTCCTCAACCGCCTGGACGACGTGGTGATGTTCACCGCGCTCGACGAGGAGCAGCTGGAGCACATCGTCGACATCCAGCTCGAGCAGTTGCAGAAGCGGCTGTCGCAGCGGCGGCTGAAGCTGGACGTCACCGATTCGGCGCGGTTCTGGCTGGCCGTGCGCGGCTACGACCCGGCCTACGGCGCCCGTCCGCTGCGGCGACTGATCCAGCAGGCCATCGGCGACTCCCTCGCGAAGGAGCTGCTGGCCGGCGAGGTCGCCGACGGCGACCTGGTGAAGGTCACCGTCGCACCCGACGGCGACGGCCTGATCGTGGGGCGCGGCTGACGTCGGCGGCAGGGTACTTACCTGCTGTATCGCGGAAGTGCACCTACGCTGGACGGCATGACGAATCCGAGTGACCCGTGGGCACAGCGACCGGATTCGCCCGACGCGCCGACCGAAAAAATCGGCGCGCCGGGCAAGCCGGACGAGTCCCTGCACACCTCGGAGTACACGCGGGCGTACGGCCCGGACGCGGATCCCACCGCGTCCTACCAGCAGACGGAGCCGTACTCCTATTTCGACCAGCCGCCCGGGCCCAACGCCACCCGGGAGCTGTCGCCGCACGAGCTGCCGCCCTATGACAGCGCCTGGGGCGGCTACGAGAACCAGTACGGCGCATCGGGATACGGCCCGCCGCCCGGCGGCGTTCCGCCGGGCGGTCCCACCGAACAGATCGGTCCGACCGGTCTGCCCGTGGAGCCGCGCCGCCGGCGCACCGGGCTGTGGATCGGGCTCACGGCCGCCGTGTTCGTCTTGGTCGTCCTCGGCGGCATCGCCGTGGGCGCGTTCCTCGCCGGGGGCGACGATTCGTCGTCGAGCGCGGCCGCCGACACCACCTCGCGGTCCGCGCCGACCCGGCGCCCGGTGGTCCCGCCGAGCGGTAACAGCGGCCCGCAGTCCGGCCTCCCGCAGATTCCCGGGCTGGGCGATATCGACAACATCGGCGCCACGATGGGCAAGATCGGCACCAACGACGGGACCACCCTCTCCGTCGAATCGCTGCTGGGGTCGGTCGTCACCGTGCACACCGACGACAAGACGCAGGTCATCGCGGCCGGTTCGGGCAAGGTCGCCGATCTGCACCCCGGCGAGATGATCGTGGTCCAGGGCGACAAACAGCCTGATGGATCGATCCGCGCCAAGATCATCATCAGCACGTCGCTGACCCCGCCGCGGTGACCGACGGCCCAACACGCAGCGTGCCCCCACCGCCGCGGGCACGTGGGAACTAGACTCGACACCGATGACGGCAGCAATCTGGTTCGGACTGGCGGCGGTCGCACTCGTGGGTGCGATCGTGCTGCTGTATTTCGACCGGCTCCAGCGGCAGCGGACCGGTCATGTGCGGCAGGTCTGGGCAAAATCCCAGGGTTATACGTATGTCTCGGTCGAGCCGTCGCTGGCGGCCAACTGGCGCCGCGGGGCGATGGCCAAACTCGGCTACCTGTCCGCGGTCGACGTGGTCTCCGGTAACCGCAAGGGCGAGAAATTCGTGCTGTTCGATCTGGAGGACGCCGCGACGCTGGTCGCCGTGCGCCGCCAGATCGGCTCCGATATCGATATCGACCTACGCCTGAAGACGGCCGCGCCGCCGAAGGACCACGACCTCGAGTTGCTCGGCGCGATCGGCGGCCGGGTGGTGTTCGCCACCAACCCGGATATCGCCCGCCACGCCGTCGACCAGCGCATGGTCGCCTTCATCGAATCGCTCCCCGATTCGGTGCAGCAGCTGTGGAGCGAGGGCAACTGGACGCTGGGCATGCTCCCGGTCGGCACCTCCTCGCGCGACTGGGAGTCCGCGATCGACGCGGTGCTGCGGCTGTCCGGCCTGCTCCACGTGCTGCCCCCGGTGTCGAACGAAGCCGGCCGCCGCGACTCCGAGTCGCACGATCCGGGCCGCCCCCGCCCGCGCGGCCAGGCCCCGGTTCCGGAGGACGACGACTACCCGGAGCAGGCGCCGCCCCTCCAGGATTCGCGGTTCGACGGGGACGCGCAGTTCGAAGACCGCCGCCCCTACGACGACCGCGGTGACAACCGCCCCTACGGGGAGCGTGATGATCGGGACTACGGCGAGCGCGCCCCCCGGGATCGCGACGAGGGCCCCCGCTTCGAGGAGGAGCGGCGGTACGAGTACGCGGCCGCCGACTCCGAATTCGCCCCCCTTCTGGAGGACATCGCCGGCGACTCCGAACCGGAGCCGCCGCGCCGCCCGCAGCTGGCCGTCGTCCCGGACCCGCGCACCCGCGTCCGCCGCGACTGGCCCCCCGCCGAGGAACTGCCGGACGACGACGAGAGCGGTTCCCCCGCAGCCGATTTCGACGACGACTTCGTCGAGGACGACTGGCGTGAACGGGGGGTCCGCGACGAGCAGCCCGAGCAGCCGGGCGGCCCGTTCCACCCTGGCTTCCGCCCGTATCAGGGCCCCGCACCCCGATGACGGGTGCGGGATGATGGCCGCATGAGCGGTCAGGCCCGAAGGCGGCAGCGGAGCGCAACCACGGAGGGCCCCGCTCATGCGGGAAAGGACACAGCATGAGCGAAACCTCCGCGGCCGGGCGCCTGCCCGGCGCGACCCGTCCCATCGCAGTAGTCACCGGCCCCACCTCCGGTATCGGGCAGGGCTATGCCGAGCGTCTGGCCTCGCTCGGCTACGACCTGGTGCTGGTCGCGCGCGACGAGCAGCGGCTGGCCGCGCTCGCCGACGAGCTGCACCGTCGCTTCGACACCCGGTCGGAGGTGCTGCGCGCCGACCTGGCCGACGCCGCCGACCGCGACCGGGTGGCCGACCGCGTCGGCGAGGGCGTCGACTTCCTCGTCAACAACGCGGGTTTCGGCCTCACCGGCGAGTTTTGGACGGTACCCCCCGAGAAACTACAGGCGCAACTGGACGTGAACGTCACTTCGGTGGTGCGATTGACCCGAGCCGCGCTTCCATCGATGATCGCCGCGGCCAAGGGTTCGGTGGTGAACGTCGCCAGCGTCGCCGGTCTCGTACCGGGGCGCGGTTCGACGTATTCGGCCTCCAAGGCGTACGTCATATCCTTGAGCGAGGGGCTGGCCGGCGGGCTGACCGGCACCGGAGTCCGGGTGCAGGCGCTGTGCCCCGGTTTCGTGCGCACCGAATTCCATCGGCGGGCAGGAATAGAAATGTCCTCGCTGCCGAAACCGATGTGGCTGAGTGTGGATCAGGTCGTGACGGGCTCCCTGCGCGACCTGGAGAAGGACCGGGTGATCAGCGTGCCCGGTGTGCAGTACAAAGCGCTGACGGCGGTCGCCGGACTGATCCCGCGGTCCGTGCAGGTCCGCCTCAACCGAGGCATGTTCAACGCACGCGGAAGGACGTAACCAGGATGATCGAGTCCACCACGGACCGAGACAGATTGGCAGAGCTCGTTCGCGAGCTCGCCGTCGTGCACGGCAGGGTGATCCTGTCGTCGGGTAAGGAGGCCGACTACTACGTCGACCTGCGCCGGGCGACCCTGCAGCACCAGGCCGCGCCGCTGATCGGAAAGCTGTTGCGCGAGTTGGTCTCCGACTGGGACTTCGACGCCGTCGGCGGGCTCACCATGGGCGCGGATCCGGTCGCGCTGGCGGTGCTGCACGCGCCGGGGCGGCCGCTGGACGCCTTCGTCGTGCGCAAGGCCGCCAAGACCCACGGCATGCAGCGCCAGATCGAGGGGCCGGACGTGACGGGTAAGCGGGTCCTGGTGGTGGAGGACACCACGACGACCGGCAACTCGCCGCTCACCGCGGTGCGCGCGCTGCGCGACGCCGGCGCGACGGTGGTGGGCGTGGCCACCGTGGTCGACCGCGAGACGGGGGCGGACCGGGTGATCGCGGACGAGGGGTTGGAGTACCGCTCGATTCTCGGATTGAAGGATCTGGCGCTCGGGTGAATATCGCAGTAAACAAGGGCCGCGAGAACGTCGCGATGCTCGGTATCGGCGCCTATCGTCCGCGGCGGGTCGTCAGCAATGCCGAGGTCTGCCGGATGCTCGATTCCACGCCGGAGTGGATCTTCGAACGCACCGGTATTCGCAATCGCCGCTGGATCTCGGGCGACGAGACGCTGCAGACGATGGCGACGGCGGCGGGTGAGCGCGCGATCGTCAACAGCGGCGTGGACCGCTCGAAGATCGGCGCGCTGGTGCTGGCCACCTCGAGCTGGCTGAAACTGACCCCGCACGGCGCCCCGGCCATCGCCTTCGACCTGGGGATGAACGGCATCCCCGCCTTCGACCTGACCTCCGGCTGCGGTGGTTTCGGGTACGGGGTCGGTGTGGCCGCCGATCTGATCCGGGCGGGCTCCGCCGAATACGTGCTGGTCATCGGCGCGGAGACGATGACCGTCGGGCTCGATCCGACCGACCGCGGCACCGCCATGATCTTCGGCGACGGCGCCGGTGCGGTGGTGGTCGGCCCCAGCGAGGAGAACGGCATCTCCCCGACGGTGTGGGGCAGCGACGGCGAGAACGCCGGGGCGATCGCCCAGGACGTCGACTTCCTCGAGTTCATGAACAAGGCGCAGGCGTTGCAGGGCACCGATCCGGCGGTCGAGCCGGTCGGGCGGATGTCGTTGCGGATGGAGGGGCCGCGGGTGTTCCGGTGGGCGGCGGTCACGCTGCCGCGCGCGTTGTCGGCCGCGCTGGAGAAGTCGGGCGTGGCGAAGGAGGACATCGAGGTCTTCGTGCCGCACCAGGCCAACGGGCGCATCAACGAGCTGATGAAGAAGAATCTCGGTCTGGCCGAGGACATCCCGATGGCGAACGATATCGAGAACACCGGCAACACCTCCGCCGCCTCGATCCCGCTGGCGATCGAGGAGATGCTGGTGACCGGCAAGGCCAAGGGTGGCCAGCTGGCGCTGGTGCTCGGCTTCGGCGCGGGGCTCAGCTACGCGGGCCAGGTGGTCACGCTGCCGCCGAAGCCGATCGAGCCGAGCTTCTGACGATGGTCCGGCCCTTTCGCGCGGCGTTCGCCGCCGCCGCTGCCGCAACGGTTTTCGGGGCGGTCACCGGCCGCGACCGGTGGCAGTGGGCGGCGAAGCCCTTGCTGATGCCGCTGCTCGCCGCCGACCTGGTGCACGGCGGCGCGGACGTCGCACCGGCGGACCGGCGGGTGCTGCTCGGCGCGCTCGGCGCCGCGACGGCCGGTGACGTGCTGCTGATCGATCCGGACGACGATCGCCGGTTGATCGCGGGCGCATCGGCTTTCGCGGTCATGCAGACCGGCTACGCGGTGCTGTGGCGACGCCGCGGCGCGCGGCCGCTTCCGCAGGTGGCGCTGCCGCGCGTGGCGGCCTGGCTCGGTGCGGCCGCCCTCCTCCGCGCGAAGGCCCCGAACCTGGCGCTCCCCCTCACGGCCTACGGCGCCACCCTCGGCACCGCCGCCGTCCTAGCCTCCGACCCCGCCCTCGCCCCGGGCTCCGAAAACATTGCGGGAACCACCATCCCGGGCCCGGACCCCCGCAGCCGCCTAGCCCTGGGCGCCCTCCTCTTCACCGCCTCGGACGGCCTCATAGTCCTCCGCCGCCTATTCGCCCACAGCGCACGCTCCCGCCGCCTCACCGAGGGCGTCATCCTCACGACTTATGCTGCGGCCCAATACCTCCTGACCGACCCCCGCGTGCACACCACACGCCACACCGCCCGCGCTACACCCCTCGCATAGCGCCCGAGCCACCACCTGACGCACAGCGCTGCTGCCTCTACGTCGGTACCGTCACCCACGTCCTTGTTTCCGGCATGCTTTCGGCCGGAAACCACACCCTGCGAGCGGGATTCCGGCCAAAAGCGTGCCGGAAACAAGAGGTGGTGGCCAGGTGGGCTACAGGCAGAGGATTATGCGATCGCGGTCCGTCGGGTCCACCCGGATCGAGATGGTTTCGCCGACATGGATTTTCGGTTCGTCTCTCGGGGTGACGTCGAAAACGACGGTGCCGCGGTAGGTTTCGGAGCCGGGGACGGTGAGTTCCAGGTCCAGTTCGGTGAGTTCGGTGTAGTGGTCGGTGCGTTGCAGGGGGTGTACGCCTTCGATCGTGGCCCAGCCCTCCAGGCCGTGGCGCAGGAGGCGGCGGTCGGAGCGTGCGGGTCGCTGGGCGAATACCAGCCCGAGGCCGACGGCCGAGCCGAACATCCCCACCAGCGCGACGATCTGATACGGGATGGTGCCCGGCGGTGTGCGGTGCACGAGCCAGCCCAGCCAGAACCCGAGAACGATCAGGTACCCGGCCGTCACGCCGAGTACGGTGCGGAGCACGCGCGTGCGGTCCATGACTGCCTCCACCACCGCCGACGGAACTCCAGGATAGGTCCGGAGTACCCGTTGTGTGGTGTACTTCACACCTTCGCGGTCAGCCTCGCAGCCGCAGCACCGCCAGGACCCGCCGGTGATGCGTATCCGACGGCGGCAGTTCGAGTTTCAGGAAGATGTTGCCGATGTGCTTCTCCACCGCGCGCTCGGTGACCGTGAGCGCCTGCGCGATGCCCGCGTTGGTCAGCCCCTGCGCCATGAGTTCCAGCACCTCGCGCTCGCGCGGGGTCAGCCGGGCCAGCGAATCCTGCTGCCGCGCCGCGCCCATCAGCTGGCTCACCACCTCCGGATCCAGGGCGGTGCCGCCGGTCGCGACGCGGTGCAGGGCGTCGACGAATTCACGCACATCGGCGACGCGGTCCTTGAGCAGATAACCCACCCCGCTCGCGCCCCCGGCGAGAAGTTCGGTGGCATACCGGGTTTCGACCCACTGCGAGAACACCAGCACCCCGACATCGGGGAACTTGCGGCGCAGTTCGATCGCGGCGAGCAGGCCCTCGTCGGTGAACGAGGGCGGCATCCGCACGTCCACGACGGCGACGTCGGGCCGGTGCTCGTCCACGACCTCGCTGAGACGCGTCGCGTCGCCGACCATGTCGACGACCTGGTGGCCGCGATCGGTGAGCAGTCCGGCCAGGCCGTCGCGCAGGATCGCGCTGTCCTCGGCGATGACCACGCGCAGGCTCATCGGGGTCCTTCCGTCGGGAGAACGACCGTCACGACCGTGGGGCCACCGGCCGGGCTGTCCACGGTCAGCGTGCCGTCGACCGCCTTGGCCCGCGCGGCCAGCCCCGACAGCCCGCCGCTCACCGCGGTGTCCCCGGTCGGGACGGGCGGCTGGAGCGCGCCGCCGTGCCCGTCGTCGCGGACGGTGACGGCGAACGCGCCCGCGCGCACGGCCCGGACATCCACCGACGCGTGCGCGGCGCCGGAATGCTTCACGACATTCGTGAGCAGTTCGGCGACCGTGAAGTAGGCGATCGCCTCGATGGCCGGATTGGGCCGCTGCGGCAGCTGGACGTGCAGGTCGACCGGGACCGCGCACCGTGCCGTCAATGTCTCCAGGGCCGGTTCCAGGCCCAGTTCCAGCGCGGGCGGATGGATGCCGCGCACGAGTTCGCGCAGTTCGGCGAGGGCCTCCTTGGAGCTGGCGTGGGCGTCGGCGATCAGCTCGGTGGCGTCGCCCCCGGCGGCGATGCGCTCCTCCGCGCGGCCCAGCGCCATGGCGATGGTGACCAGCCGGGCCTGCGTGCCGTCGTGCAGATCGCGCTCCATCCGCCGCAGCGTCGCGGCCGAATCCTGGACGGCGACCTTGCGGCTCTCCTGCAACTCCACCAGGCGGCGGTCGTGGGCGGTCGGCGTGAGCAGCGCGAGCGACAGCTGCCGATGCAGCCAGCACACCCCGCGCACGATCCACGGCAGCACGAAGCAGCCGATCACGCCGATCGCGGCCAGGCCGAGCACCCGCGGCCAGGTCTCGATGTAGTAGTCCCCGAACTGGGCCAGCGAATGATGTTCGCGCCCTTGCTCGTCCACGTTGATCGGGTGGAAGACCGCCCAGGGGATCGGGGATATGGCGGTGAACACCGTCATGACGATGGCCACCAGCAGGAGATAACCGCCGACCATCCCGAGCACGACCTCCGCGATCAGGAAGACCAGCGCCCGCCACGAGGTGCGATCGGTGAACGCACTGCGCAGCCAGCCCAGCAGGCCCGGCCGCGGGGCGAAGGGCGGCGGCGCGGGCATCGGGGTGTCGAGCAGGACGGAGCCGACGGCCCGGTAGACATGCCCCCAGATCCGCCCGCCCAGCAGCACCAGCGCCAGCAGCGGGATGCCGATCAGGACGATCGAGCTGTAGAGCCCGACGCCGAATCCGCCGAACAGCCAGACCACGGCGATCATGCCGAGCAGCAGCGCGGCGACCAGGTAGACCAGCTCCTTCCAGGTCCTGGCCTCGAACGGCGCGCGCAGGATCGCGCGGAACACCCGACCGGCGGTCACCGGCGGCCGGTCGGGGCGCTCGAGCACGAGGGTCGGTTCGGCGAAGGTCTCGGTCATATCTCCATGCTGGTCGCGGGCGCGTCGGGATTCGAGGGAGCAGCCCACCGGATCGATGGTGGGGGCAGCCACACCGAATTCGGCGACGACTTGCCGAATCCATCCTCGCGCGGCCACGATAACGCGGGTGAACTACCCACCCCCGCCTCCGCAGTACGGCTACGGCTACTCGCCGTATCAGCCCCCGGAGCATCCCCAGGCCACCACCGTCCTCGTGCTCGGGATCGTCAGCCTGCTGTGTGGTCTGGTGGGGCCGTTCGCCTGGGTGATGGGGAAGCGGACGCTCACCGAGATCGACAATTCGCCCGGCATGTACGGCGGGCGCACGAACGTGCAGGTGGGATACATCCTCGGCATCGTCTCGACGGTGCTGGTGGGTCTGGGCCTGCTCATGCTGGTCGGCTACTTCGTCCTCATCGCGGTCCTGATCGGGACCTCGGCGTCGACGTGAGCGACACCCAGCAGGCGAGCGGCCCCACCGAATGGGGTGAGCATCCGCACGGCGTCGGCCCGTGGCTCGACGAATTCGGCACCGCGCCGCCGGACGACCCGCGCCTGGACCCGGACCTACTAGCCCAGGGCGACCGCCGCAATGTGGTGGACGCCTACCGCTACTGGACGCGCGAGGCGATCGTCGCCGATATCGATCGCCGCCGCCATCCGTTCCACGTCGCCATCGAGAACTTCGGCCACGACGCGAATATCGGCACCGTGGTCCGCACGGCCAACGCCTTCGCCGCCGCCGCGGTGCACATCGTCGGCCGCCGCCGCTGGAATCGCCGCGGCGCCATGGTCACCGACCGCTACCAGCACATCGTCCACCACCCGGATATCGCCGACCTGATGGGATTCGCCGCACGCGAGGGACTGGCCGTGGTCGCGGTCGACAACGTCCCCGGCTCGGTCCCCCTGGAAACCGCCCGCCTCCCGCGCGACTGCCTCCTGCTGTTCGGCCAGGAGGGCCCCGGCGTCACCGAAGGCGCCAGACAGTCCGCGGTCATGACGGTCTCGATAGCCCAGTTCGGCTCCACCCGCAGCATCAACGCGGGCGTCGCCGCCGGCATAGCCATGCACGCCTGGATCGGCCAGCACGCCGACCTCACCCGAGCCTGGTAGACGGGATTACTCGAATTCCCGCAGGGCCGCAGCGGTTTTCGAGTCGGCGCAGTCGACGAGTTGGTCGGGAGTTCCCTCGCACAGGATCCGGCCGCCGTAGCGGCCCGGGCCGGGGCCGAGGTCGATGATCCAGTCGGCGGAGCGGATCACGTCGAGGTTGTGTTCGATGACGACCAGCGTGTTGCCCTTGGCGACCAGATGGTCCAGGACGCCGAGGAGGGTGTCGATATCGGACAGGTGCAGGCCGGTGGTGGGTTCGTCGAGGATGTACAGCGCGTGTTCGCCGGGGCGGGCCAGTTCCTTGGCGATCTTCAGGCGCTGGCACTCGCCGCCCGACAGGGTGGTCAGCGACTGGCCGAGGCGGAGGTAGCCGAGACCGACCTCGTCGAGGTGGTGCAGCGCGCGGGCGATCGAGCGGGCGGGCAGGCGGCGCGTCGCCTCGGCGACGGTGAGGTCGCCGACATCGGCGATGGTCAGGCCGTCGACGGTGTAGCGGAGGACCTCGTCGGTGAAGCGGCGGCCGCCGCAGGTCTCGCACACCACCTCCTGGCCGTCCATGAACGCCAGATCGGTGTAGATCACGCCGGCGCCCTTGCACGCCGGGCAGGCGCCGGCCGAATTCGCACTGAACAGGGCCGCGCTCACCCCGTTGCGCTGGGCGAACAGCGTGCGGACGGCCGGGGCCAGGCCCGCGTAGGTGAGCGGGGTCGAGCGCCGGTTGGTGGTGACCGGGCGCTGGTCGACGACGGTGGCCGGATGCTGCTCGATCAGCTCGGCGACCAGGCTCGACTTACCGGATCCGGCCACCCCGGTGAGCACGGTCAGCACGCCGGTCGGCAGGTCGACCGACACGTTCCGCAGATTGTTGCGGCTGGCGTTCTCGATCCGCAGCTTTCCCGCGGGGACCCGGGGGACCCGCGGTGCGCGCCGGGTGCGCAGGCCGTGCCCGGTGACGGTATCGGCCTCCCGCAGCGCCGCGAAGCCGCCCTCGAAGACGACCCGGCCGCCGTCCTCACCGGCCGCCGGGCCGATCTCCACGATGTGGTCGGCGGCCCGCATGACGTCCGGATCGTGCTCGACGACCAGCACGGAATTCCCCTTGTCCCGCAACAGCTTCAGCAGTCCCGTCATGGACCGCACGTCGTGCGGGTGCAGGCCGACGGTCGGCTCGTCGAAGACGTACAGCATCTCGACGAGACTGCTGCCCAGATGCCGGATCGTCTTGATGCGCTGCGATTCCCCGCCCGACAGCGTGGTGGTCGGGCGGGCCAGGGACAGATACCCGAGGCCGATCGAGTCCAGCGCCACGAGCTTCTCGTGCAGCGCGGCGACCACCGGTGCGACGCTCGGTTCCCGCACCCCGGTGACGAGCCCGGCGAGGTCGCCGATCTCCATCCGGCTCATCTCGGTGACGGTGTGCCCGAGCACCCGGGCCGTGCGGGCGGCGGCGTTCAGGCGCTCGCCCCCGCAGTCCGGGCACGGCGCCGAGGTCGTGAACCGTTCCACCGCGGCCTTCTTGTGATCCGAGAGCGTATCGGAGGTGTGCAGGTAGATCCGCTCGAACCGTTCGACGACGCCCTCGTAGTCCGGCGGCGTGCCCAGTTCCGCCGCGGCCGCGCCGCCGTACAGCAGCGCCCGCCGCTCTCGCTCGGTCCAGTCGCGCAGCGGCGTCGCCGGATCGAAGACGCCGATATCGGCGTACTGCCGATACCAGTACCGGCCGTTCCCGAACCCTGGGAGCAGCACCGCGCCCTGCTCCAGTGATTTGTCCGGGTCGAATATCCGGTCCACCTGAGTCGCGAGGGTCTCGCCCAGGCCGGCGCAGGTCGGGCACATGCCGGCGGGGTCGTTGAACGAGAAGTGGTTCGACTCACCGACATACGGCTCGCTCACCCGCGAGAACAGCAGCCGCAGATACGTGTACGCGTCGGTGATGGTGCCGACGGTCGACCGGGCGTTGCCGCCGAGGCGCTTCTGGTCGATGACCACCACCGGCGACAGCCCCTCGATCAGATCCACCTCCGGCCGGGTCCAGCGCGGCAGCCGGTTGCGCACGAACGGCGGATAGGTCTCGTTCACCTGATACCCGGCCTCGGCCGCGATGGTGTCGAAGACCAGCGACGACTTCCCGGAGCCGGAGACGCCCGCGAACACCACCAGCCGCCGCCGCGGCACGTCGATGTCGACACGCCGCAGGTTGTTGGTCCGCGCCCCCCGAATACGAATATCAGCCATGACATCGACGGTATTATTAGATGCGGTCGGATTTTGACCGCAATTCGGAAGGAGCGCGGCATGAGCACCCGGCGCCTGCTCGATCTGCTGGCCTACCTCCAGACCGGCCGCAGATTCACCGGCGCCGAGCTGGCGGAGCGGCTGGAGACCAGCGCCCGCACGATCCGCCGCGACGTCGAGCGGCTGCGCGAATACGGCTACCCGGTGCACACTCAGCCCGGGCCCGGCGGGTTCTACCGGCTGTCCGCGGGAAATACCCTGCCGCCCATGGTCTTCGACGACGAGGAGGCGGTGGCCGTCGTCGTCGGCGTCGGATTGCTCGCCGCGACAACCGTTTCCGACACGGGCGGCGCCGGGATGGCCTCGGCCGCCGATCGCGCCTTCGGCAAGATCGACCAGTTGCTGCCCAAGCGGCTGCGGCCCCGGGTCGCCGCGCTGCGCTCCACGGTGGAGGCCGCGGCGGCGGCCGCACCGGCGGTCGACGCGGAGGCGCTGGCCACCCTCGCCGACGCGGCCGACCGCCACGAACATGTCTCCTTCACCTACACCACCCGCACCGGCGCCGTGGGCCGCCGCCGCGTCGAGCCCTATCGGCAGGTCCATCACCACCTGCGCTGGTACCTGCTGGCGTGGGATCGCGACCGCTACGGCTGGCGCACCTTCCGGCTCGACCGCATCGGCGAGATCTCGCGCGGCCCAACGACATTCGTCCCGCGGCCGCTGCCCGCCGGTTCGGCCGCGGAGTATCTGCGGGCGGAGCTGACGGCGGGTCGGCACCGCGCGGTGGTGGCGGTCGACGCGCCCGCCGCCCGCGTCGCCGACTCCCTGAAGTTCCAGGACTGCGATATCGAGGCCGTCGCCGCCGATCGCTGTCTCCTCACCACCTGGGTCGACTCGTTCGAGTGGCTGGTCCTGAATCTCGCCCTGCTGGACGCCGATTTCACGATCGAGCGGCCGCCGGAGTTCCGCGAGCGGTGCCGGGCACTCGCCGGCCGTCTCGAGCGGGCGGGGCGTGACCCCGATGCGCCCGCCGGCTGACCGGAGCATCACATCGGCGTTTCGGTAGCAGTCCTTCGGGAAGTGGCACAGCAATGGCTAGGCACATCGCGGGTGTGAGTCGATTCCGTAACAAATCGGGCGCGAAATCCGGTGCTGTCCTGGCACCATTGAGACATGACATCGCGCAGCGACGACGCGCCCGCGTCGCGGTCCCCGCAGCGGCGGCCGCGCCCCACCGGTAATCCGGCCGCCGAGCCGGATGCCGCGGCGTGGTCCGAGCGTGCGGACAAGGCCGAGTCCGCCATAGCGGACCGGCATCTGCGCATGCTGTGGATGCTTCCCGGGACCGAACTCGGCGTGGTGGGCTGGCCGTCCACGGTCGCCGAGCGCGCCTTCTTCACCTGGAACTACTGGTGGCAGGCGCATCTCATCGATGTCTCGGTCGACGCCGCCAACCGCGTCACGACGCCGGCCCGCACCCGCCGCGTCGAGACCATCGCGCGCAGTCACCGGATCCGCAATATTTCCGGGTGGACCAACAACTACTACGACGATATGGCCTGGCTGGCAATCGCTTTGGAACGCGCCGAGCGTACCCAGGGCATCACCGAGGTGCGCGGCGGGCTGACCGCCCTGCACAAGGAGTTGTCGGCCGGATTCCACGAGGAGTACGGCGCCCTGCCGTGGCGTAAGGAGTCGGACTACTTCAACACCCCCGCCAACGGCCCCGGCGGTGTCGCGCTGGCCCGCTTCGGCGAGTTCGACAAGGCCGCGCGGATCGCCGACTTCATCGACGAGCGGCTGCGCGATCCGGAGACCGGCCTGATCCTCGACGGCATCCACCTACCCTCGGGCGAGGTCGAGAGCACGATATTCAGCTACTGCCAGGGCGTGGTGCTCGGCCTCGAGACCGAACTGGCCGTGCACACCGGCGAGGCCGAACACGTCCAGCGGGTGCAGCGGCTGCTCGCCGCGGTCGAGGAGCACCTCACCGCCGACGGCGTCGTCACGGGCGGGGGCGGCGGCGACGGCGGCCTGTTCAACGGAATCCTGGCCCGGTACCTGGCCCTGGTGGCGCTCATGCTGCCCGGCGACGGCGCCGATCAGCGCGGGGCCCGGCGCACGGCGGCCCGCATCGTCACCGCCTCGGCCCGCGCGGCCTGGGAGCACCGGCTCGCGGTCGAGGGCGAACCGTTGTTCGGCCACGACTGGACCGTGCCCGCGACCCTGCCCACCGGGACGACGGGCGCCGCCTCCTTCACCTCCGGCGGCTCGGTCACCTCGTCCGACACCCCCGAACGCGACCTGTCGGTCCAGCTGTCCGGATGGTTGCTGATGGAGTCGGCCCACCTGGTGACGGCCGCGGGGCTCTAGGGCCGTTCGTGGCCGCGCACCACGACGGGGGATTCGTCGTGGGCGGGCAGTTCATCGAGGTCGAAGTCCTCGGCCGGGCGCGCCATCTCGATGCGGTACTGCCGGATGCCGATCGCCGTGCCGACGATCAGGCCCGCGACCAGGGTGCCGATCACCGTCGGCATCAGCCACGACACGTGGTCGAGGAATCCCCCGGCGTAGAAGCCGATCAGCAGCAGCACCGGCGCCCAGATCACCGCGCCGATCGAACTGGCCAGCGTGTAGCGGCGGTGATCCATCCCCGCCGCGCCCGCGACCATCGGGCACAGCGTGCGCACCCACGGAATCCAGCGCGCCACCAGCACCGCGGTGAAACCGTGCTTGTGCAGCAACTCCGATACCCGGGCGAGATTCCGGGCGTTGATATATCGGCCGTCCTTGCGCGCCACCAGGTGATGACCGGTGCGATTGCCGACGACGTAGCCAACCTGGTTGCCGGCGATGGCGGCGACCATGGTGGCCACCGCCAGACCCCAGACCTGGGCATGGCCCGAGGCGTGCGAGGCCAGCACGATGCCCGCGGTCAGCAGCATCGAGTCACCGGGCAGGAAGAGGCCGATGATGAGGGCGCACTCTAGGAACACGAAGACGAGGACAACGGTCCAGACGAGTGCCGGCCCGGCGGACTGCAGCGGATCGAATCCGCCCAGTGCGAGGGGTAGCGGCGTGGTGGACAAGGCTCAGCGCATGTGTTCGTTCGTCGGTACAGGGATCTCGGACTCGGCGGGGGCGCCGGCCGGGGCGGGCTCGCGATTGAGCAGCTTGCGACCCACCGAGATGATTCCCGGAAGGATCGAGACGAAGACGATGACGAGGAAGATGGCCTCGACGTGGTCGCGGATGAAGGCCACATTGCCCAGGAAGTAACCGAGCACGGTGATGCCGCCGCCCCACGCGATGCCGCCGATGATGTCGAAGGTCAGGAACTTGCGATAGTCCATCTTCGACACGCCCGCCAGCACCGGCATGAAGGTGCGCACGATCGGCACGAACCGGCCCAGGATGATCGTCTTCGGGCCGTGCTTCTCGAAGAACTCGTGCGTCTCGGTGACATAGCGCTGCTTGAAGAAGCGCCCGTCCTCCTTGTGGAACAGCGCCGGGCCGATGGCGCGGCCGATCCAGTAGCCGCTCTGGTCGCCGGCGATGGCGATGAGGGCGGTGGCCGGGACCAGCACCCAGATGCTCACCGGCGGATTCGGCTGTGCCGCGAGCAGGCCGCCGGTGAACAGCAGCGAGTCGCCCGGGAGGATCGGGAAGAGCAGACCGGTCTCGATGAAGACGATGACCAGGATGGCCGGTAGCACCGCGTTCTTCAGCCACGTCTCCGTGAGCAGGTGCATGGGGTCGAGCAGCCCTTTGATCCCAGAGGTTCCGGAGCTACTCGCGACAGCGTCAGATATGGCCAGCAAGGTCACGGCCCCCACAGTACCGGGACTGCGGCTATCGCACCGAACGTCACGGCAACCTCACAGAAGGTTCCTGGTCGAGCCACATCCCCGCATCCCGTTTTCCCGGCACCCCGCATCCCGTTGCCCGGCATCCCGCATCCCGTTTTCCCGGCATGCTTTCGGCCGGGAACCCCAGCCCGCCTTCCCCCCGGGACAGCGCGGAACTTAGGGTATTCACAACAGAATTGTTGTTCGCAGCACACACACGGAGGTCTTGCAGTGCCCATCGCGACTCCGGAGGTCTACGCCGAGATGCTCGGTCGGGCCAAAGAGAACTCCTTCGCCTTCCCCGCGATCAACTGCACGTCGTCGGAGACGATCAACGCGGCGATCCGCGGCTTCGCCGAGGCGGGCAGTGACGGCATCATCCAGTTCTCCACGGGCGGCGCCGAATTCGGCTCCGGCCAGGGCGTGAAGGATATGGTCGTCGGCGCGACCGCGCTGGCGGAGTTCGCCCACGTGGTGGCCGCGCGCTACGACGTCACCATCGCGCTGCACACCGACCACTGCCCCAAGGACAAGCTGGACACCTTCGTGCGCCCGCTGATCGCCATCTCCCAGGAGCGGGTGAAGGCCGGGCAGAACCCGCTGTTCCAGTCGCACATGTGGGACGGTTCGGCCATCCCGATCGACGAGAACCTCGAGATCGCGAAGGAACTGCTCAAGCAGACCGCTGCCGCGAACATCATTCTCGAGGTCGAGATCGGCGTCGTCGGCGGTGAAGAGGACGGCGTCGAGAACGCCATCAACGAGAAGCTCTACACCTCGCCGGAGGACTTCGAGAAGACCATCGCGGCGCTGGGCGCGGGCGAGAACGGCAAGTACCTGCTGGCCGCGACCTTCGGCAACGTGCACGGCGTGTACAAGCCGGGCAATGTGAAGCTGCGCCCCGATGTGCTCGCCGAGGGCCAGCGCGTGGCTACCGCCAAGCTGGGCCTGCCGGAAGGCTCCAAGCCGTTCGACTTCGTCTTCCACGGCGGCTCGGGCTCGCTGAAGTCCGAGATCGAGGATTCGCTGAAGTACGGCGTGGTGAAGATGAACGTCGACACCGACACCCAGTACGCGTTCACCCGCCCGATCGCCGCCCACATGTTCGCCAACTACGACGGCGTGCTGAAGATCGACGGCGAGGTCGGCAACAAGAAGGTCTACGACCCCCGCAGCTACCTGAAGAAGGCCGAGACCTCGATGGCCGACCGCGTCGTCGAGGCCTGCAACGACCTGAAGTCCGCGGGCAAGTCGGTCAGCGCGAAGTAGCGGTGACGCTGGGATCCGGAGGAGGAGGATTCCGCACGGTGCAGATGTTGCTATCCGGGGCGGCGGCTGATTTCGTGAGCGTATGGGTACCACGTCGGGTTCGCCCGAACCCGGTCATGCACGCGATACGGGACCGATGACGAATTCGGGCAACGCCGATACGTCCGGTCACAGAGTCGCGGATACGCAGCGCTTGGATGTGCGTGTCCTGGGGCCGGTGCAGTTACTCGTCGACGGCGCGCCGGTGGCCGTCGGCGGTCCCAAGCCGCGGGCGCTGCTGGCCGCGCTCACCGTGAACCGCCGTCGCGCGGTGTCGTCGCAGGCCCTGGCCGATATGGTCTGGAGCGAGCAGCCGCCGGACTCCTATCAGGCCAGCCTCCAGGTCTTCGTCTCGAATATCCGCAAGGCCCTGCGCAATTCGGGGGTGGACCCGGCGGTGGTGCTGCGCACCGAATCGTCGGGCTACCGGCTCGAGGTGCCCGACAGCGGCTGCGATCTGGGCCGGTTCGAACTGGCCCGGCGCGCGGGCACCGAATACGCCGACGCCGGCGATCACGAGGGCGCGTCGCGGCGATTCGCCTCGGCCCTGGCCGAATGGACCGGGAAGGCGCTCGACGACCTGTCCGGGCTGTCGTTCGCCGAGAGCTTCGCGACGGCCATGGACGAGGAGCGGCTGCTGGTCGCCTCCGCCCGGATCGACGCCGAGATCTCGTGCGGGCGTGCGTCTTCGGTGGTGGGCGAGCTGGTGGCGATGACCAACGCGCACCCGCTGCGGGAGCCGCTGTGGGCGCAGCTGATCACCGCGCTGTACCTGTCGGGCCGCCAGGCCGACGCGCTGGACGCCTGCCGCCGCGTGCGCACGGTGCTCGCCGACGAACTCGGTATCGATCCGGGTCCGGCACTGGTCGAACTGGAGCAGCGGGTGCTGCGGCAGGAGCCGCTGAACACCCTCGCGATCGTGCAGGCCGAGCGCATGGCCAAGGCGATGACGGAGACGGTCACCGAGGTGCCGCGCAGCGCCCGCGGCGGGCGGCTGCGGCTGCCGGACGGCCGCACGGTGCCGATCACCAAGGGCGGCTTGAAGATCGGCCGCATGACCGACAACGATCTGGTGCTCGACGACCCCAAGGTGAGCCGGTATCACGCGCATATCCAGCCCAGCCGGGCCGGACTGCTGATCAAGGATCTGCACTCCGCCAACGGGATCTACATCAACGAGCAGTCGGTCGACAGCGGCGCCATGCTCACCCACGGCGACGTGGTCCGGATCGGGGCCACCGTACTGGTCTTCCAGGCCGACGCGGACTGACGCGGGCTCACTGCGGCAGATCGCACGCGACGCCGTTGCCGTCGGAATCCAGCTGCGGGCGATACCCCCGCTGGCCGGCGTACAGCGGCCCGCCGTGCTCCGCCCAGACCTGTCCACAGGTCGCGTAGAACGGGTATCCGGACGGCTCGTCCGACGGCGGCGTCAGCACCGTCTCGTTCGGGCTGTCCGACCAGCCGGAGCCGCCCGCACTCGGCGCCGCGCCGCTGGAACCCGGGGGCGGTGAACCGCCGTCACGTGGGGCGGCGAGGGCCGGCGCCGCCGCGCCGAACGTGAGCACGCCGGCCGCGGCGATCGCCGGGAGTACGCGCCGGAGAAGGGCGTTCCTGGTGACGGCGCGCCCGCCCGGCAGCCGACGAGGGTGGGTGGTGGTCTCGTCCACGGACATATGGCGCTCCGAACAGGAATTCGTGGGTCGAATCCCACTGTAATCGCGTTCCCTGTGGATCATTCACAGCTTTCACCTCGCCGCTGGGGAACTCGCCCGGCGGACACCGGCGCCGAATGCCACGAATCACCCGTTTCGTCCCGGTAGTGTCTGGCGCGGTGAGAGCGCCGCGGCAGTGCGCGGCGTCCGGATACGCGCGAATACACGGTGTCGAGGGGTTGGACCATGGCCGTGCGGCTGTCGGCCGTCGTTGGGGCGGTTGTCGTGAGCGCCGGAATGCTGGCGGGCGCACAGCATCCGGCGGCGTTCGCCGCGCCGGACGGCGAATCCGCGCCCGGCGCAACGATTCCCGGGACCGGGCCGTGCGCGGCCGATCCGGCGCCCGGCCACGCGAATCTGGTGCCGAAGACGCTCGAGGTGCCGATCCCGTATCCGGTGGTCACGACCGATCCGGGCGCTCCGGCCGCCGCGACGCCCACACGCACCCACATGGACCTGCCGCCGGATCCGTGCGCCAACCCGTGCCCGGATCTCACCGATGCCCCCGAGCCGCCGCCGGGCCTGCTGAACCGCCTCGGCCTGCCGGAGCTGCTGCTCAAACCCAACCCGTTCTACTTCGCGCTGCCGCCGGGACCCTCGCCGGATCCCGGGCCGCCGCCTCCGCCGCGAGCCGATCCGCCCGTCGAGGCCGCGCCCCGGACGGCCGCCCCGGCCGCACCCGGCGTGCGGGCCGTGCGTGAGGTGAGCAAGCTGACCGGCGCCGGTTCGGTCAACCGCACCGACAAGCGGTGGCAGGTGTACGGCACCGATCTCGGGATCATGTGGGAGAGCGCGCCGGACGAGATCGCGATGGCCTTCGGCGACACCGTGGGCGTCGGCTTCCACCCGCCCGGCGGTATGGGCGGCGACTGGCGCAGCAATCTGCTGGCCTTCAGTAGCAATCGCGACCTGAGTCAGGGCGTCGTCCTCGACCGCATGGTCACCGACGACCGCTGTCACGCCGCGGAGGTGTTGTCGAGCCGCAAGAAGGACAACATCGAGATCACCACGATCCCGACCTCCGGCTTCGCGCTCGGCGACCGGCAGTACCTGAGCTACATGTCGATTCGCACCTGGAACAGCCTTCCGGGCACCTTCTACACCAACTACGGTGGCATCGCCTACTCCGACGACCACGGCCAGACCTGGACCAAGGATCCGCACGCGCGCTGGGACAACATCTTCGGGCTCGCGAATTTCCAAGTGTCCACGATGGTTCCGCACGGCGACTACGTCTACGTCTTCGGCACGCCCAACACCCGGCTCGGATCGGTGGGGCTGGCCCGGGTGCCGAAGGACCAGGTGCTCAACACCACCGCCTATCAGTACTGGCGGGACGGGAGCTGGACGCCCGTCGGCGGCGCCACCTCGGCCACGCCGATCGTCGACGGGCCCGCCGGTGAACTGTCGGTGCGCTACGACCCCGGCCGCGACGTCTGGCAGATGAGCTACCTCGACACCGCGAAGGCGGCCATCGTGCTGCGCGAGGCGAAATCACCGCAGGGCGTCTGGTCCGACAGCACCTCCACGGTCTCGGTGAGCCAGTATCCGGAGCTGTACGGCGGCTTCATCCACCCGTGGTCCACCGGCTCGGACCTCTACTTCACGATCAGCACCTGGAGCGACTACAACGTCTACCTGATGCACGCCGAGCTGGACTGATCCCTCGGACCGGCGCGGCTCAGCTCAGCCGGACCTGGGCGATCGCGCGGCCGAACAGCTTCTTGCCCGCCGAGGTGCCGCTGAGCAGGACCGTCGCGGTTCGACGCTCCGGATCCAGCGACTTGATCTTGGCGGTGAAGTCGATGCCGGCGGGGGTGATCGCCTCGACCGGCACGAATCCGGCCAGCCGCACGCTGTAGCTCTCGATCGCCGTCGGATCGCCCAGCCAGGACGTCAGGTAGTGCCCGCCCAGGCCCATCGTCAGCAGGCCGTGCGCGACCACCGTCGGCAGGCCCGCCAGCCGGGCGGCGTGCTCGCTGAAGTGGATCGGGTTGGGGTCGCCGGAGACGCCGGCGTAGTTCACCAGATCGCCGCGGGTCAGCCGCATGGCCAGGGCGGGCAGTTCGTATCCGACGGTCAGGTCGTCGAAGTTCGGCTCGGTGTGAACCGTTGTCCCGCTGCGTGATTCGGCCAGGGTGGGAACCCGCGCGATGCCGTCCTCCGACAGCGTCTGCAGCACGTCCGGATCGGCGTCGCCGTTGCGGCGGTGCATCACCAAGCCCTCGACCAGCCGCACGATATCCGGGTCGGCCGCGCCCAGCCGCGCCACGATACTGGTGGAGGCGACCAGGACGACCTCGCCGGATTCATCGGTGAGGATCGCCTTGACCACGAGGAAGTCGTTGCCGCGCACGCGGCGGATCGACTCGATCACGGCCTCGGTGCGCAGCCGGTCGCCGGGCATCATCGGGCGGTGGATCTCGAAGACCTGATCGGTCTGCAGGATCTGCGACAGGTCGTAGTCCGAGAGGACGGTGTCCAGTAGCGCCTGCGTGGTGGACATGCCGATCACCGACCCGAACGTGGGCGGCGCGACGATGCCGTCCCAGCCGAGTTTGCTCGCATCGGACTCGTACTGATGCGCCGGGTGGCTGTTCTGCACCGCCCGCGCGAATTCGCGAATCTTCTCCCGGCCGATGTCGTAGCGGTCTCGGATGCGGTAATGCCGACCGACCAATGCCGTGGGTGCCGGCGCGTCGGATGCCAGCTGCGGCATATCCCTTGCTCCCTATCGAACTCTTACTGCGTAAATCCCTGGGCGGCCGAACCCCCTCGGCCGCGACCGGCCGTCGATGGCGCGGTCGGGTAACCGGGCCATGCTACCGGGCATTCCGGACCAGCGACCAGGTCTCTGTGAGGTCCATCGCGGACCCGTGCGAAAACGTCACGGGTCGCGGCGGACATCACAAAATTCGCGGATTACGCCACGGATCAGCGGGCGGCGTTCGGGGGATCGCAGACCTTCCAGCCGTCGGGGGTCTGCTGCAGGTCGAAGGTGCGGGCGATCCGGTTGTTCGGATCGGCCTCGGTGTACACCGTCGCCTGCGCGACCGCCTTGTCGCCGGTGATCTGGACGCTGTCGACGCTGTCGACCCGCGGCACCTTCTTCTGATCCACCGAGAGCTTGTACACGCCGGCGAACTGGTCCGGGGCGATGTTCTGATAGAAGTCGTGCAGCGGACCACAGGTGGCCGCCCGCAACTCGCTCAGATTGCCGCCGTCGAGCGCGTCGGCGTAGCTCGAGATGGCCGACTTCACCTTCCCCTCGGGCGAATTGTCCGTGCCGCTCCCGGCGAGCCCGACGACCGCGGCGATCACCGCCGCCACGACCACCACGGCCGCACCCGCGATGATCAGCCAGCGCTTGTTCGTCCCGCCACCTTGCTGTGCGGCAGGACCGGCCGGCGGAACGTGCTGCGGCGGCGCGACGGTCCGAGGCTGCGGCGGAATCGGATGCGCGGAGGTCGGATGCGCATCCGCCGGCGACGGCGCACTAGCGGTCTGCCGCGGCCTGACCGGCGGCCGCACAGCCCCCGCCCGCCCCGGCTCCCCCTGCGGCCCGGCCCCTTGACTCCCCTGCAGCCCCGCCACGCCTCGAGAACCTCGCGCGCCCGGGGAATCGTCCGCGCCCTGCCCTCCGCGCGGACCCGAGGTGCCCTGCGGGCCTGAGGCGCTCTGTGGCCCTTGAGGGCTTTGCGTGCCCTGTGGGCTCTGGGAGCCTTGCGCGCTCTGTGGTCCTTGGGGGCTTTGCGTGCTCTGTGGTCCCTGGGGGCTTTGCGTGCCCTGTGGGCCCCGGGAGCCTTGCGTGCCCTGTGGGCTCTGGGAGCCTTGCGCGCTCTGTGGTCCTTGGGGGCTCTGGCTGCCCTGTGGGCCTTGGGGACCTTGTGTGCCCTGAGGGCCTTGCGCACCTTGAAGACCTTGTGCGCCTTGGGGGCCCTGTGGGGGCTGCGGGCCTTTGGGGCTGCCCTGTTGGCCTTGCGGGCCCTGGCCGCTCAGGCCCTGCGCGCCCTGAACTCCGCGGGAGCCGGGTGTGCCCTGCTGGGCGGGGCCCTTCGGAGGGCCTTGCGGCGACGGGTTTTTCGGCCCCGCGCCGGGACGCGGGGTGGCGGGCGGCCGGGTCACCGGGGCCGGGCCACCGGCCGGTGGTACCACCCGGTCGCCCTGCTGCGCACCGCTCGTGCGGATCTTCTCGGTGGGCTGATCTCCGGACGGCTGGACGGGCAGCACCATGGTCGCGGCGTCGGAGGGATTCGACACCGCCGGGATGGCCGCGGTCTCCGCCTCGCCCCCGGTCTTGTCGTCCGGCTGAGCCTCGTCCTTTCCAGCCGCACCGGAAGGCTTCCCGCCCTTGGCTCCCTGAGACTTCGGAATAGCCTCGGTCGCGGCCTCACCCCCCGCCGCGGCGGCAGCGGTCCGCTTGATCGAATCCGCCGTAGGCGACGCAGCGGAACCCGCCTCCCCACCTTTCTCCCCGACCTTCCCCTGCTCTCCGCCCCCCTGCTCCGGTGCCCCAGGTTCCTTCGAACCACGTTGCACCGCACCCGCTCCGGCCCCACCCGCTCCGGCGTTACCCGGCCTGGTTGTATTCGCTCCGGTCGCGCCCGCCCCGGCGGCACTTGCTCCCGCCGCGCCTGTTCCGGCGCTAGCGGGCCTGGTCCCCCCTGCTCCGGCCGCACCTGCCTGGGCGGCACCTGTTCCGCCTGCACCTGTTCCGGCGCTAGCGGGCCTGGTCGCACCTGCTCCCGCCGCGCCTGTTCCGGCGTTACCGGGCCTGGTCGCGCTTGCTCCGGTCGTGCCTGCCTGGGCGGCACCTGTTCCGCC
>NZ_BAGL01000088.1 GCF_000308875.1 Nocardia transvalensis NBRC 15921 | reverse complement strand
GCGCTCCGGCGAGACGAACGGGGTCCAGCTGTCGGTGCCGCGCAGCACCTCGCCCAGCGACGCCCACTGCGTGGTCACGCCGGAGGATTCGATGTAGTCCAGGAACGGCGGGCTCACCCTGCCCAGCAGCAGCAGCGGCACCACCCACCAGCAGGTGGCCAGCACCAGCAGCGGAATCCAGGCCCGCGTGAAACGCCACCACTGCCGGTTCGGCCGGTACGACAGCCACCACAGCAGCGCGGGCAGGAACGCGGCCGCGGTCGCCACCGCGTTCACAGCGCCCATCAGCCCGAGCGCCAGCGCGCTACCCGCGGGGGAGCGGGCCCCGCGCTTGCGGACGCCGTAGGCGGTGCCCAGCGCACAGGGTGCGAGCAGGACCCACGGGGCCAGCATCATCGGCAGCGTCTCCGACGAGATCGACCCGAGCGTGGTCAGCACCCGCGGCGAGAGCGCGAATGCCAGCGCCGCCACCACGCGCGAGCCGCGGGAGCCGATGCCGAGTACCTCGCACAGCCGGACGATTCCCCAGAACCCGGCCAGTATCAGCAGCGCCCACCAGATTCGCTGCGTCACCCACGCCGGAAGTCCGAGGATGTGCCCGAGGGAGAAGAAGGCCCCGTGCGGGAAGAAGTAGCCGTAGGCCTGATTCTGGACCTGGCCCATCGGGGCCTGGCTGCTCCACAGGTGTGCGGCGCGGTCCAGGAAGCCCAGCGGATTCTGGGCCAGATCGTATTTGGTATCGGCGACGGTCCGTCCGGGCGCCTGGAGAAAACTCAGCAGGAACGCGACGACGACCGTACCGGCGAACCAGCGCCGGCCCAGCGGCGCTACGCGTGCGGGGTCGGCGGGGAGGGTAGCGGTCGGCGACTCAGCGAGAGCCGTACTCAACGTTGTTCAGCAGCGACGACGACGCGTCACCGCTGCGGTCGACCTCGGGCCGCGAGCTCTGCTGTGCCGCCATGGTGACAACGAAGACCGCGACCACACCGAGCAGCGCTCCGGCGACGGCGCTCGTGGCACCAGGGACGGCAAACTTCATCGCGGAACTCCCATACTTCGACGCGGCGTATTGCGGCCAACCTACAACATGAACCCGGGACCGGCGACGGGCGCGGGGCGAATCCGGCTAACCGGGCAGCTCGCAGTGCAATCCGCCGAGCAGCGTGCGGAGTTTGGCGGTGGTCTCGTCGAGTTCGGTCCGCGGATCCGAGGCCGCGACGATGCCGCCGCCGCCGAAGGCGCGGACCCCGTGCCCGTCGGCGGACAACTCGGCGCAGCGGATCGCGACCACCCATTCGCCGTCGCCGCGGGCATCGCACCAGCCGACCGCGCCGCCGTAGAAACCGCGGTCCTCCTCGGCCTCGACGATCGTCTCCAGGGCCAGGTCGGTGGGCGTACCGCAGACGGCCGGCGTCGGGTGCAGCAGCATCGCCAGGTCCAGGGCGGTGGTGCCCGGATCGCGCAGGCGGCCGCGGATCGGGGTGGCGAGGTGCCAGACCTCGCTGGTGTTGATCAGTTCCGGGCCGTCGGGCACGGTCAGTTCGGCGCAGACGGGTCCGAGCCGATCCCGGATCCAGTCGATGACGAAGGCGTGTTCGGCGCGATTCTTGGTGCTGGACAACAGTTCTCGCGAGCGCTCGGCGTCGATGTCCGGATCCGGGTGCCGGGGCGCGGTGCCGGCCAGCGGCCGCAGCGTGACGGTCTCGCCGTACCGGGCGACGAGGACCTCCGGGGTGGCGCCGACCAGCGTCGCCCCCGGTCGTCCCGCCGGCGTCAGATCCACCGCGAAGACATTGGCCCGTGGATGACGGGCCAGCAGATGCCCGGCCACGACCACCGGATCCAGTGGCCCGTCGGCGGCGGCGAGCAGCGAGCGCGCCGCCACCACCTTGCGCAGCGGCTGCGCGGTATCCGACAGCTGCTCAACCAGCTTGGTGACCCGCGCGATATGTTCTGCGGCACTGGGGATTTCGGTGATGACCCGGACCTCCGGCAACGGCGGCAGCGCGGCCGGCCGCCACGGCCCGGCGGTGTGCTCGGCCCGCTCCGGCTCGCACAGCGCCGCGGGCCGCCGCGGATCGAACGCGAGCGCCCCCACGATCAGCCCGGCCCCGTCCCGCAGGGCATCCGCCGCCCCCCGCGCCTCGTCGAACGCACGCCGCACACCACTGGTGCGCACGACGCCCCCGGGCTGGGCCAGCAGAAATCCGTCCATGATCTCCCGACCATAGTCCGAGCCGTTCCGCACCTTCCCGCCGAAGCGACGGAGGTCTCATGTGTTCGCCCGCACTCCAGGCGTCGGGGTCCCGGCCAAAAGCATGCCGGGACCATCGGGTTCGGCGTGCCCGGTCTCCCTCTTTCCGGCGTGCCCGGTCCCCTCTTTCCGGCGTGCCCGGTCCACCTCTTTCCGGCGTGCCCGGTCCACCTCTTTTCCGGCGCGCCCAGTCCCCTCTTTTCCGGCGCGCCCAGTCCCCTCTTTTCCGGCACGCTTTTGGCCGGAATCCCTCCCGGACTACCTCACTTCCGCCGGATCTTTGCCCGGGGGGACCAGGAGGATGGGGCGGTGGCAGTGTTTGAGGACCGCCTCGGCGACGCTGGAGTGGAGGAGGGCGCGGATGCCGGTGGCGCCGCGGGTGCCGGCGACGACGATGTCGACGTTCAGCTCGTCGGCGACGTCGACGATGGCGTTCCAGATCGTGGAGGTGCATTCGGCGGTGCGCGCCTCGGCGTTGAGCCCGGACAGCTTCGCCAGCCGGACGCCCTCGGCGTTGATGTGCTTGGCGTCGACGTAGGCGACGTCCTCGATCTCCTCGTCGGGCAACCATTCCGGCTGCATCACCCCGGACAGCCCGGACATGCGCGCAGCCTGCCGCACCATGGGCTCCCAGGCGGTGAGCACCACCGCGCGGGTCGCGGACAGGAACCGGCCCGCATACTCGACGGCTCGCTTGGCGTTCTCCGAGCCGTCGTAGGCAATGAGCATCGTGTCGCAGGGCATAGCGAACCTCCGGTTCCGGTGCCTCGGCCTCGTGTGTGAGGGTACCCCGGCCGACCTCAGGAAACGCGGATGTCGAGCCCCCTTGCCGGCCGCGTGCCGGGGCACTCGCCGCCCGCGCGGACCCTCCGTACCCGGGCCCCGGCGTAGCCCGTTACCGGAACGTTCCCCCGCGGCCGCCGGTCGGGCCGATACGATGGACATACCGGTTCGATATGCATCTGAGACAGCAAATTGGAACCGATCGGTTTGTGGCACAAAGGTTTCACACTGTTCGCCTGCTACAGAACTTCCATGCACTCGTATCTGACAATTTGCGCGTGATTCACCGAAACCGCTGATATCACTGGATATTCCGGCTTCACTGGAAGATCCCCAGGACTGTCGCCGGGCGCCGGTGCCGGCCACCGAAAACCGAACGAGGTTGATCTTGCGGTTGGAAGAACTTGCTACTCCCCAGGATTGGGCCCAGGCGTATCGCTCGCTGTTCGGTCTGCCCGGTGTGCATGTCACAGCTCCGGGTTTCGTGGTGCTCCCGCTGGTCGATTCCATCGCTGCCGTCAATACGCCCGAACCACTCGGCGCACTGATCCTCGGCGAGTTGACGGTGCGTGGGATACCCGGGCCGGTACTGGTCCGGGAACGACCGGCGCGCCGGACGTTCCTTACGGTCTTCGATGGGTACCCCTCTCTCGAATTCACCGTCCAACTGGAGCGTCACGGCGTGGATATCGGCCCGCATCGCAGCAATGTCATCCTGCCCACCGGCTTCGGCCGCCACACCCACGAGGGACGCTGGTGGGCGCGTGCGCCCCGGCGGGACGAATCGCTGCCGCTGCTGTCCGAAGTCGTCGCGACGGCCATCACCATCCTGTGAAAGTCATGGAACCGATCGAATCGGCCTTCTTCGGCCACCCCGAGGGTGACCCGCGCGCCCTGCTGTATTTCGAATGGCTGCAGCGGCGCGAATCCGGCTATGTCGTCGCGGATTTCGCGGAGGAGATCCGCGACCTGACCCATACTCCGTTACCCAATGCCGCCGCGTGCTGGCATCTGCTGGATCGCATCGAGGACGCGCCGCGCGATCCGCGATGGCCCTACGACGAGATCGGCACGGTCGTCGCGGCGCGGCGGATCGAGAGTCACTCGCAGTCGGGCAACCGGCTCTACGACCGCATCCTCGGCGGGTGGCTGGGCCGGTGCGTGGGCTGCACGCTCGGCAAGCCGCTGGAGAACGGCTTCAGGTGGAGCCCGCAGCTGATCCGCGCGTATCTGGAACGCGCCGACGCCTATCCGCTCGCGGACTACGTGCCGGTGCTGAGCCCGATGCCGGACGGTTTCCGGTTGCAGCGCAGCTGGCCGGAGTCGACCCGGGGCCGCGTCGACGGCTGCCCCCGCGACGACGACCTCGACTACACGGTGCTCGGCCTGCACCTGCTGGAGCGGCACAGTACGGGTTTCACCGCCGCCGACGTCGCCGACGAATGGCTGGAGCGGCTGCCGTTCCTGCAGACCTACACCGCCGAGCGGGTCGCCTACCGCAACCTCATCGATGGCCTGGTCCCGCCGGTCACCGCCCAGCACCGCAATCCCTACCGGGAGTGGACCGGCGCCATGGCCCGCGCCGACATCTACGGGTACGTCTGCCCGGACGATCCGGTGCGCGCGGCCACGCTCGTGGCCCGCGACGCCTCGGTCTCCCACACCGGCAACGGGATCTGGGCGGCGATGTGGGCGGCCGCGCTGATCGCCGCCGCCTTCGGCGCCCCCGACCCACTGACCGCGATCACCACGGCACAGCAGGTCGTCCCGGAACGGTCCCGGCTCGCGGCGGCGCTGGCCGAGGTGATCGACGACCACCGCCGCGGTCTCGGCTGGGAGGAGGCGGTGCAGGCGGTGCACGTCCGCCACGGGCACTACAACTGGGCGCACGCCATCGGCAACGCCTGCCTGGTGGCCATCGGATTGCTCTGGGGCGCTGGGGATTTCACCAGAACCGTCGCACTCACCGTGCAGGCGGGGTGGGATACGGACTCCAACGGGGCGACGGCCGGTTCGGTAGCCGGGGTGCTGCTGGGCGCCGGCGCGATCCCGCGGCACTGGACCGATCCGCTGCACGACCGGCTGCGCAGCGCCGTATCCGGATACGACGAGGTCAGTATCTCCGACCTGGCCCGCCGCACCTTCGACCTGGCCCGGCAGCATGCGGTGTGCGGGTGAGCCGATGCCGGATGCGCAGTGCCCCAGCGGAATTCCGCACGCTCCGGACGGCGATCCGTTGACATGCGGCTTTCGCGTGTGCCAAGCTCGCCGGTAACTGGATCGAACAGTCGGGGGTCTCATGAATCTGCGTGCGGTGTCGGCATGTCTGGCCGCGGCGGCGATCACTCTGGGAACCGGCGCGGTTCTCGGCGCGGGGACGGCGTCCGCCCGGCCGTTCGGTCCCGTCACCTGCGGCGCGCAGCCGGAGGACAGCCGGATCGTGACGACCTGCACGAATGAGGACGATGCTCCCGCGGGCGTGGGGATGCAGGCCTTGTGCACCAATCTGCGCATCTTCTGGCTCGGCTATACGGCCGAGGCCAATGCCACCCAGCAGTTCGTCGAGGACTGCGGCCCGGGCGCGTTCCCGATCCTGTGGAATGCCCAGGGCCTCACGGCCTGGCAGGCCGAACAGCAGCGTCGGAAGCAGGAGGAGCAGGACGAACTCGACCGCCTGCGTGAACGGCAGAACCAACTGGATCAGCAGCAGCACGACCAAGCCTGCCCGCTGGGAACGCCGCCCGGGACCGTGAATATGGGCCGAATCTGCTGAATCAGCCGCGCGGGCTCGCGTAATGAATCCAGTCCAGCCCGTCGGCATCGACCTCGTCCAGCTCCGCCGCGCGCACCAGCCCCACCCGCTCGGCCACGCGCTGTGAGGCGACGTTGTCCGGCCGGATCCGGGCGACGACGGGAAGCGTCGGCAGCCAGATCCCGGCCCACTGCACCACGGCCGTGGCGGCCTCGCTCGCCAGCCCCCGCCCCCAGGTATGGCTGGCGAACCGGTAGAAGAGATTGAGCCCCGGCTGCCCCTTGAACCGCGCGGTCCGCAACCCGCAGAACCCCAGTCGCGTCGCCTCCCCGCGCGGCCGGACCACCCAGTACCCGTAACCGAGCCGTTGCCACTGCTCGTCCCACCGCTCGAAAAGCCGCTGCGCCTCTTCACGATCGGCCACCGTCGACACCCACGGCTGTGGATCGCCGCAGATGTCGAGGACGGCGTCGACATCGCTCGCGACCGGACGCCGCAGCGACAGCCGTGAGGTCACCAGCTCTTCACCGACGCGCGCAGGACTCACACGGTGACTTTAGAACCAGTCCCGTGAAATGTGATCGGGCGGTTGCCCGGTCGCGGAGGACCGGGCAACCGCTCGCGTTCAGCGCTCCAGGATCGCCACGACGCCCTGGCCGCCGGCGGCGCAGATGGAGATCAGCGCGCGGCCGGATCCCTTCTCCGCCAGCTGCTTCGCCGTCTGGGCGATGATGCGGCCGCCGGTCGCGGCGAACGGGTGGCCGGCCGCCAGCGAGGAGCCGTTGACATTGAGTTTGCTGCGGTCGATCGAGCCCAGTGCGCCGTCGAGGCCCAGCCGCTCCTTGCAGTACTGGTCGGACTCCCAGGCCTGGAGCGTGGCCAGCACGACGGAGGCGAAGGCCTCGTGGATCTCGTAGTAGTCGAAATCCTGGAGCGTGAGCCCGTTGCGGGCGAGCAGCCGCGGCACCGCGTAGGTCGGGGCCATCAGCAGGCCGTCCGGGCCCCACACGTAGTCGACCGCGGCGACCTCGCTGTCGACCAGGTAGGCCAGCGGCTGCAGCTTGCGCTCGGCGGCCCACTCCTCGCTGCCCAGCAGCACCGCGGACGCGCCGTCGGTGAGCGGGGTGGAGTTGCCCGCCGTCATGGTGGCGTCGCCCAGTTTGTTGCCGAAGACCGGCTTCAGTGTGGACAACTTCTCGATGGTGGAGCCCGGGCGCAGGTTGTCGTCGCGGGTCAGGCCCAGGAACGGGGTGACCAGGTCGTCGAAGAAGCCGCGGTCGTAGGCGGCGGCCATATTGCGGTGCGACAGGTAGGCCAGCTCGTCCTGCGCCTCGCGGGCGATGCCGAACTCCTTGGCGGTGATGGCGGCGTGGTCGCCCATCGACAGGCCGGTGCGCGGCTCGGCGTTGCGCGGGATCTCGATGCCGACCATGCTCGGGCGCAGGCGGCCGACCAGCTTCACGTAGTCGGCGTTCTTCTTGGCGCGATTGGCGTCGAGCATCCACTCCCGCATGGACTCGCTCACGCCGATCGGCGCGTCGGAGGTGGTGTCGGTGCCGCCGCCGACGCCGGCCTCGATGCGGCCCAGCGCGACCGCGTCGCCGACGGTGACGATGGACTGCAGGCCGGTGCCGCAGGCCAGTTGCAGGTCGTGGGCCGGGGTGTAGGGCGACAGCTCGCTGCCGAGCACACTCTCGCGGATCATGCCGTGCTCGCCGACGCGCTTGAGCACCGCGCCGCCGACCACCATGCCCAGCCGCTCGCCCTGCAGGCCGTAGCGGCTGACCAGGCCGTTCAGCGCGGCGGTGAACATATCCTGGTTGGAGGCGTGCGCGTATTTGCCGTCGGAGCGCGCGAACGGGATCCGGTTGCCGCCGAGCACCGCGACGGGGCGGGTCTGCTTGGTGCGCTTGGCTCCGCTGCTCGATGCTCCGCTGTTGGAGGAGGCGGCCTTCGCCGAACGGGCTTTGGTAGTCACTCGAGTCTCCACTGTCTCGTCGGGAATTGTTCGGCGCTCGGGGCGTGGCCGAAAAAATCGGCTCAGCACCGATGCCCCTTCGCTGTCGGTTTACATTAAACTTACTCTGGAGTAAGTTCGTTGTCGACACCGTACCCCGTTGATGTGCGCAAAAACGCTCGGGGCGCGCCGGGAAGCGGGGCCCGCGTGCCCGGCCGATACAGACCTCCACACTCGACAGAAGGAAAAGGTAGGAACAGTGGCTGCCAGCAAGAGCAAGGGCGCTCCCAACCTCTACGGATCGTTCGTTCACTCGGCCCCCGGCGCGTTCCTGGCGAGCAAGCTGGGGCTGCCCAAGCCGGAGAACCTGCGCCGCTACACCCCCGGCGAGCCGGCGCTGCCCGGCCCGGTGCTGCTGGGCGGCAAGGGCCGTGTCGCCGACGCGACACGCACCCTGCTGTCGGATTACACCTTCGTGGATTCGCTCACACCCGGCGTCAAATTCGGCGCCCTGGTCTTCGACGCCACCGGCATCGGCTCCGTCGAGGAACTCGAGCAGCTGTACCAGTTCTTCCAGCCGGCCATGCGCTCGATCGCGCCGTCCGGCCGCGTCCTGGTCATCGGCACCACCCCGGAGCTGACCTCGGGCGTCGAGGAGCAGATCGCGCAGCGCGCGCTGGAGGGCTTCACCCGCAGCGTCGGCAAGGAGCTGCTGCGCGGCGCCACGTCCAACCTGGTCTACCTGCACCCCGAGGCGGCCGCCGCCGCGACGGGTCTGGAGTCCACCCTGCGGTTCATCCTGTCCGGCAAGTCCGCCTTCGTCGACGCCCAGGTCTTCCGGGTCGGCAAGGAGGACGCCGCGGTGCAGTCGGTCGACTGGGACAAGCCGCTCGACGGCAAGGTCGCCCTGGTCACCGGCGCGGCGCGGGGTATCGGCGCCACCATCGCCGAGGTCTTCGCGCGTGACGGCGCCAAGGTCATCGTCGCCGACATCCCGGCCGCGGGCGAGGCGCTGTCGGAGACGGCCAACAAGGTCGGCGGCACGGCCCTGGCCGTGGACGTGACGGCCGCCGACGCCGCCGACAAGATCGCCGAGCTGGCCGCCGAGCGCTTCGGCCGCCTCGACATCGTCGTGCACAACGCCGGCATCACCCGCGACAAGCTGCTCGCCAATATGGACGAGGGCCGCTGGAACTCGGTGCTCAACGTCAATCTCGCGGCGCCGCACCGGATCACGGAGGCCCTGGTCTCCAAGGGCGTGCTGAAGGAGGGCGCCCGGGTGATCGACATCTCCTCGATCGCCGGCATCGCGGGCAACCGCGGCCAGACCAACTACGGCGCCTCCAAGGCCGGTGTCATCGGCATGGTCGACGCCGAGGCCCCCAAGCTGGCCGAGAAGGGCATCACCATCAACGCCGTCGCCCCGGGCTTCATCGAGACCGCGATGACCGCCGCCATCCCGCTGGGCACCCGCGAGGCGGGCCGGCTCATGGCCTCGCTGTCGCAGGGCGGCCAGACGGTCGACGTCGCCGAGACCATCGCCTACTTCGCCGGTCCGGCGTCGAACGCGGTGACGGGTAACGTCGTCCGCGTATGCGGCCAGAGCCTCATCGGCGCCTGATCGGAGTATCGATGACCAAGACCATTTCGCTCGGCGAGCCGCCCAAGACCGGCAACCTGTACCTCAAGGCCGCCTTGGGCGCCGTCCCGCTGCCGCTGGTCGCCGGGCGCAAGTCCGAGATCCCGGACCGCGCCATCGAACTGAAGGGCGTCCAGGTCGACGCCGACAACCTGGCCGCGTACTGCCACGCGACCGGGCTGCGGTTCGGCGACTCGCTGCCGCTGACCTACCCGTTCGTGCTCACGTTCCCGCTGGTCATGCAGCTGGTGGTCGCCCGCGACTTCCCGTTCGTTGCCGTCGGCGCGGTGCACGCGGAGAACGTCATCGAGCGCACCCGCGAGATCTCGGTGAGCGAGCCGCTGGACTTCCACGCGCACGTGGAGAATCTGCGCGAGCACCCCAAGGGCCTGCTGGTCGACGCGATCAGCGAGGTCCGCGTCGGTCGTGAGCTGGTGTGGCGGCAGGTCACCACCTTCCTGCACCAGCAGCGGACATCGCTGTCGGGCGGCCCCAAGCCGGAGCCCAAGCCGGAGGAGACGCCCCCGCCGCCGCTGCGCACGCTGCGCGTCGACCAGGCGCAGATCCACCGCTACGCCGCGGCGTCCGGTGACCGCAACCCGATTCACATGTCGGCACTGAGCGCCAAGGCCTTCGGGTTCCCGCGCTCGATCGCACACGGAATGTGGTCGGCCGCCGCGATTCTCGGCGCCATCGAGGGCCGCGTCCCGGCGCAGTCCACCTATTCGGTGAAATTCGGCAAGCCGATCCTGTTGCCCGCCACGGTCAATCTCTACGCCGACCAGGTGAGCGACGCGGACGGCACGGCCGGCTGGGACCTGTCGCTGAAGCACCCGAAGAAGGGCTACCCGCACTTGACGGCTACGCTGCGTTGAGTTGAGTCTTCGGTCTCGTCGGGGGACCGAAAGAAGAGGGCCGCACATATTTTCGGCCGCCGCATATCGAGTCGCATGGGGGATTCGATGGCGGCGAGTACCGAAAAGGTGTGCGGCCCTTCTTCGGGCTATTCGGCCTTCTTCTTACCGGCCAGGCCGCGCCACGCCAGATCGTCGAGCAGGTCCACCGCCTCGGCGACCTCCACCTCGCCGCTGGCGATGCGGTCGGCGATGGCCTCTCCCGCGCCGATGACCGCGACGGCTACGACGTCGAAATTGGTTCCGGGCTCGGCGTATTTGGCGCTGGATTCCAGCAGTTTGCCCGTCAGCTCGATCACGCGCTCGCGGCTGTTGGCGATCTCGGAGGCGAACGGTTGCTGGCCCAGCGCCTGGCGGTACAGCACCTGCCAGGACAGCCGATTGTTGTCCACATAGGACAGAAAAGCCTCGAGACCGGCGCGCAATTGCTCGTGCGGGGTGAGGTGGGGATTGCCCGCGACCGCGACGGCCTCGATGAAACGCACGCTCTCGCGGCCGATGCAGGCCCGGAAGAGTTCGTCCTTGGAGCCGTAGTACAAATAGAGCATCGGCTTGGAGATCTTGGCCTCCGCGGCGATGGCGTCCATCGAGGTGTCGTGATAACCCTTGCGCGAGAACACCTCTACGGCGGCATCCAGCATCTGCTGTTCACGAACCGCCCGAGGAAGCCGTTTCGTACCGCCTGCCATTCGCTCTCCTAGACCATGATGAAACCCTTATCTTACTCCAAGGTAAGTTCCCATGGCAGGCACTTGCCGGTTATTCGCTCCGCGTGCCGCTCAGCAATGCATCGGAATGCCTTTGAAGCGGGCCATCCGCAGTACCGAATCGTCGACCTGCTTGGCGGGCAGGCGACCCTCGCGCACCTCCTGCTCGAGCTTGTCCAGCACGCGCGAGACGGCGTCCGAGCTGATCCACAGCGCGTTGTCGGCGCCGGCCTCCAGCGCGGCAACGACGGCGTCCTCGATCCCCATTCGGCTGGTGATCGCGGCCATCCCGCTCAGGTCGTCGGTGAAGATCGGCCCGTCGTACGGCGCGGCGCCGTATCCGGCGCCCTGGCGCAACAGCGCCATCGCCTGCGGGCTGATGCTCGCGGGCACCCCCGCCTCGGTCAGGCCGGGCACGTCCAGATGGCCGACCATGACCCCCGCGCCGGAACCCACCAGGTTGCGGAACGGCACCAGGTCCACCTGCTGCATCTGGTCCAGCGGCGGGGTGCGGACCGCGCCGGTGTGTGAATCGCCCGATCCCGAGCCGTGCCCGGGGAAGTGCTTCATCACCGCGCCCAGCCCGGCGTCGTGCATGGCCCGGATGAAGGCGTCGGCGTATTGGGTGACGACCTGGGGATCGTCGGAGAAGGAGCGGTCGCCGATGACGCTGTCGTCGGGCTGGCTGGAGACGTCGACATCCGGCGCGAAGTCCACGGTGATGCCGAGTTCCTTCATGGCCCGGCCACGGGCCACGCTCTCCTTGTAGAAGTCGTCGGCCGAGACGGTCTGCGCGCTGACGCGGGCCGACGGCGCGGGGCCGATCAGCTTGCTCAGCCGCGACACCCGGCCGCCCTCCTCGTCGATGGTCACCATCAGGGGCGTGCGCGCGGCGGCCTCGACCCGGCCCAGCTGCTTCTCGCTCAGCATGGCCTGATCGGTCCAGCTCCCGAGGAATACGCCACCGATCTGCTCGGTGCGCACCACGTTCTCCGCGTCGGCGGTGCCCGTCACGCCGACCGTGAGCAGCTGGGCCAGTTTCTGGCGGGTGGTGTATTGCGCGAGAAAGCCTGCGGTGCAATCGAGTTGAGCGCTGGTGGTGGGCGACGGCGCCGGGCTCGGCGGCGCGGCGGTGGCGCCGGTGGTTTCGGCGGTGCGGTCGGAGCCGCCGGAACATGCGGTCAGAGTGACCGCGAGAACCGCGAGAACGATCCCGGGAACTGTGCGCATGGGTCTCGACGGTAGCCGTCCGGTGAATCGCGGGACAGTCCGGGATGGCACGTCGGCCGCGCGACCCGCCGCTAGCCGGAGCGGTGTGTCCCACATCACTTTTCTCGATGCCAAACGTTATCGTGTTGTGACATCCATCATTGATAACTGTCGGTCGACCGACCTGTTCGGATCTCGGCCGGATCCGCAAATTCCGGTACTGCCAGGCGATTCGAACCGAATGCCGGTTTCTCCGCGCTGCGAAGTCGTCCCGCAACTGATGTGAATCCGTGTAACGGAAATTGATAACCTCCCGTTAACGATCGAGTCGACCATCGGCTTCCGATGGTTGTCGGCGCGCCATCACCGCGCGGCGAAAAGGAACTGATATCGACGGTATGCGGCAATCCGAAGGCCCTGTGCCGTCGGCGTCATTTCCTCGAACCAACAGCGCATAGCGGAAGGCTGAAACAACCATGCGTATCGGCGCAATGCTGCGCGGCGCGGGACTGGCTCTCGCGGCACTGGTAGGACTCGGACTCGTCTCCGCGTCGCCCGCCTCGGCCTCGGAGGTGGATCGCTATCTCGATCTGCCGCTGGTCAACCGGAACGCGGCGCAGAGTCCTGGCGGTGTGAACCCCGAATTGCCCTACGACCCGGCCGAATTGGGCCGGCTACTGGACGAGGCGCGCGCCGAGGGCGTGGCTCCCACTCGTTACGCCGCGTTGCTGTACCAGTATTGGCTGGTCGACGCGACCGGTAAGGCCGGTATCGACCTGCGGTCCTGGGATCCGCGGACCGGCGTGCAGGCCAACCGGGACAACCTGATCAAATCGTACCGCTACTACGAGAACCTCCAGCTGGACCATCGCGAACTGCAATGGGCCGGGATGGGCGGTCAGGTGGGCGCGGACTTCGGCGGCGGCCTGGTCGATTTCGAACTGATGGGCAACGTCTACAACCTGCCCGGCATCGCCGACGCGGCGCACACCGTGCTCGGCTCGGTCGAACAGGCCGCGGGCCCGCAGGCGGTGGCGCTGCTGCCCGAGGGCCTGAAGGCGCTGGCCGAGGCGGGGCCGCGAATCACTCCGGAGGATCTGCACTGGATCCTCGGCATGATCCTGGTGATGCAGAAGAACATCTTCTCCGACCTGATGCCGATGCACGACGCCTACGTCACCGGCGGGCTGTCCGCGCTCGAGGAGTTCCAGTCGGCGGGACTGTTCGGCGGCGACATCATGAACGCCTGGCGCGATGTCGCCTCGGGTGACGAGGGCCGGATCGCCGAGGGGAACGGCGTCCTGCTGCGGCGCGAGCAGCAGTGGGCGATCGGCGCGCAGTGGGACGAGGTCCGCAATTATAAGGGCCCGGTCGGCGAGGCCATCACCTACCTGAGCGGTGCGGCCGGGTCGCCGTCGGTCGCCGGTGTGATCCCGCCGCGCGAATTCCGTCCCGTGCGAGTGCCGTTCACCGGATCCGACGGCCGCGCCATGGAATTGACGATGCCGCTGCCGAGCTGGAACTGGTCGGTCCTCGACGATCGCTGGGACTACATCACCAGCCAGCTGCTGCCGAAGTACAAGGATCAGGTCGAGAACAACTGGCCCGCACTGGAAGCCACCATGCGCGTGCCCTACGAGCAGCAGCTGGAATCGCATCGGCCGCTGCTGAACATCCCGCAGCTGCTGATCTCGGCGGCGCAGCAGCTGAAGGTCACCCCGGCCGGACAGGAGAACTGAGATGGGTAAACGCACCCTCGCCGTGCTGACGGCGGTGGCGGCGATCCTCGCCTGTGGTGCCGGGGTCGTCACCGCCGACCCCGTTGCGCCCCAAGCGGATCCGACGCCGCAGAACGCTCCGGTCGCCCCGCCCGACGCCCCCGCGCCACCGCGGACGCCGGGGCTGGGGGAGGTGTTCAACGGGTACGTCGTCGGCTCGCTGCGAGGTGCGCAACCGGCCTCGCCGCAGGAGGCGTTCCAGGCGCTGCTGGCCAACGACCCCTTCTACGAGGAGCCGCCGCTCACGGGCTCCGAGAAGCCCGGCACCGTCCTGAAGTCCAAGAAGGTCGACGTGCTGTTCACCGGCGTGAAGCCGGCGAACCTCGACGCCTGGAAGCTGATGTACGTCAGCACCGATCTCGACGGCGTGACCCCGGTCGTCAGCACGGGAATCCTGATGATCCCGCGGGACGGCAAGCCCGCGAACGAGAAGCGTCTCGTCTCCTACCAGGAGGCCAACGACAGCGTCGGCTGGAGCTGCCACCCGAGTACGCAGTGGACCGGCGGCGACCCGCTCGACGGCGCGTCGTGGTCGGCGCTGGGACCGCTGGCGCTCATGTTCGGCAAGGGCCACGCGGTGATGATCTCCGACGTCGGCAACGACGCGGATCGCAAGCCGCACGGCGTCTTCGCGGGTAAGTTCGCCGCGCACACCCAGCTCGACGGCGCCCGCGCGGCGCTGAACTTCCGCGAGGCGGGCCTCGATCCGCAGGCGCAGATGGCGCTGTTCGGTATCGCGGGCGGCGGCGTCGGCGCGGCCTTCTCGGCGGAACTCCAGGGCGACTACGCGCCGGAACTGAACGTGAAGTCGACCGTGCTCGAGGGCATGGTCGTCAATCAGCGCAACTTCATGCGCGTGGCCGACGGCGGCGTCGGATCCGGATTCGCCTTCGCCACCCTGCTGGGCCTGGAGCCGAAATATCCGGAGATGGCCCTGGATTCGCGGCTGAACCCGGCGGGTCTCGGCGTCGCCAATCTTTTCCGGACGCAGTGCCAGGACGCGTACTTCGGCATGCCGTTCGTCCCGCTGAACGCGCTGTTCAACTCCGGGGTCAACCCGGCCGACGAACCGGCGTTCCAGCACGTGTTCGACGACAACGAACTCGGTAGATCGGGCGCGCCGAAGTCCAAGGTGCTCATCACCTCCTGCGCCAAGGACGACTCGTTCATGTCGCTGGTGCCCGCCGCGGACTCCCGCCACCTCGCCGACACCTACCGAGCCCAGGGCACCGACGTCACCTATCAGCCGACCGACTGCTCCATGGTCAAGATGCTCACCGACATGTACGGCTGGGGCACCGACCTGTTCGGCATGCAGACGATCGACTGGCTCGACAGCAATTTCGACTAGCTCACCCTTTTCCGGTACGCCACCACCCAAAGGAACGGCCCCCGATCAGCGGATGATCGGGGGCCGTTCCTTATCTATCTACTTACCCGGCAGCTCGTTGTGCCCGCCGAACGCCTTGCGCATCGCCGACAGCACCTTGTCCGCGTACAGCGACTCCCCACGCGAGGAGAACCGCTGGTACAGCGCGGCCGACAGGACCGGCGCCGGCACACCCTCGTCGATCGCGGCGTGAATGGTCCAGCGACCCTCGCCGGAATCGGAGACCCGGCCGCCGAACGTGCTCAGCTCCGGATCGGCGTGCAGCGCCGCCGCGGTCAGGTCCAGCAGCCAGGACGCCACGACCGAACCGCGCCGCCACACCTCGGTCACCTCGGGCACGTCGATGTCGTACTGGTAGTGCTCGGGATTGTCGAGCGGCGTCTCCTCGGCGGAGTGCTTACCGGCGTCGGTCTTGCCGATATTGGCCTTGTGCAGGATGTTCATACCCTCGGCGTAGGCCTGCATGGCGCCGTACTCGATGCCGTTGTGCACCATCTTCACGAAGTGGCCGGCGCCGGCCGGGCCGCAGTGCAGGTAGCCCTGCTCGGCGGGCGACGGCTCGCCGGTGCGGCCGGGGGTGCGCTCGGCGGCGTCCACACCGGGCGCGATCGCCTGCAGCAGCGGCTCGAGGTGCTTCACGGTCTCGGCCTCGCCGCCGATCATCAGGCAGTAGCCGCGCTCCAGGCCCCACACGCCGCCCGAGGTGCCGATGTCCACGTAGTGAATGCCCTTGGGAGTGAGTTCCTTCGCCCGCGCGATGTCCTCGTGGTAGCGGCTGTTGCCGCCGTCGATGATGATGTCGCCCGGATCGAGCAGCTCGGCGATCTGATCGATCACCGCACCGGTGGCGCCGGCCGGGATCATCACCCACACGATGCGCGGCTTCTCCAGCAGCGCGACGAAGGCCTTGTAATCGGTGGTGCCGGTGAAGCTCTCGCCCAGTTCGGCGGTGAACTCCTTGATCTGGTCCTCGTGCCGCGAATAACCGACCGCGGTGTGCCCGTCGCGGACGATGCGCCGCACGATATTGGCGCCCATCCGGCCGAGCCCGATCATTCCAAGCTGCATACTCATCTCCTCGAGTCGTCCGAGCTCCGGCAGGTCCGAGCTCTGCTGGCGATGCCTGGCGGCCCACCGTGACCCTACGTGGTGACCCAGGTGGCCGCCCGCACCGCAACCTCTTCGATTGTGCTCGGTGACTCCCCGGGGAATTTCTCAGGCCCATGTGTAACGCCCGAGCCGATGTACCGATATTCAGGTCGGCCCCGCGCTGTTGCCAGACCCCCGACCCGGCAACCGCGCGGGGCCTTTCTCGTGGACCCGGATTGTTTGCCAGGCGGCGGCTGAGATCATGTCGGCATGTTGCATGTGCTGTATCTGGTGGGTATCGCGGCCTTTGCCGCGAGCGGCGTGCTGGCCGCCCACCGGGCCGATATGGATCCGTTCGGCGGCCTGGCGCTCGCCTTCGCCGCCGCCATCTCCGGCGGCACGCTGCGCGACGTGATCCTCGACCGTCACCCGCTGTACTGGACGCACGACTGGGTGCTGCTGACCCTGATCATCGTCGTGGCCGTCGTGACGATGGCCTACCTCCGGTTCCGGCATCTGCCCCGCCGATCGCTGCTGGTGGTCGATGCCCTGGGCCTCGCGGTGGTGACGGTGATCGGCGCCCGCGCGGCCATCGAGTCCGAGGTGACCCCGCTCGCGGTCCTCATCCTGTCGGTGATGACAGGGGTGACCGGTGAGGTGATCCGCGACGTGCTCTGCGGTGAGTTCCCGCCCTTGCTACTGCGCGAGGAGGTCTACGCGGTCGCCGCGTTCGCCGGTGCCGGATGCTATCTGGCCATGCACGCGGCGGGCGTCTCCGACGGCCCCGCGGCCGTCGTCTCCGCCTGCCTGGTGTTCGTATTGCGTATCACCGCAATCTATTTCGGAGTGCAGCTGCCGCGCCCGCGGACCGGAGGCTCGATCCGGCTCGGCGGCCGGCTCCGGATCCGCCGTCGGCACGGATGATCGCCCTGGTGGGCACGGTCGCGGCGTCCTGACTCGTGTCCGGTGCGGACGCAACGGTTTTCACCCCTACGCGGGGCGAATTGATAACCTCGGCCGCTCCGGACCGACACTTCGCTCAGCGAATTCGCTTGATGCGTGGCAGAATTCGCCGCACTGCGGGTCGGGACCTAGCAAGATCATGAATGTGGTCTCGATCACATTGATTTGCGTTAACGTGTTGCCGCAAGGATACGATCACTCGCGCACGTGGCCACCCGGCTGCGGGGGGCCGTCGAGTAAAAACGGATGAGGGTGGTGTGACGACGTGCAAGGTCGGCATCGGAAATTGAACGCAACGACGCGACGGGTCCTGCTGCCCGCGGTCGGTGCCATCCCGCTCGCATTGGCGGTAGTCGCCTGCTCGAGCTCGACCGACCAGGCCGTCAAATCCTCTACGTCCACGGCGTCTTCGACAGCGGGTACGCCGTCGACCCAGCAGTCCACCTCGCCGAAGCTCCCCGATACGGCCGTCCCGCCGCCCCGCGACGAGTCGGTGAAGCCGGACCGCCCCGGCCCCACCAGCACCTCGCAGCCCGGCGTCGCGCCGCGCAGCCCCGGCGCCGACAGCCTGTTCTCCCCGCGTCCCGGCGGCCAGGTCCAGCCCGGCGTCACCACTCCGGCCCCGCCGCGCCCCGCCCCGCCGGCCCCGGATTACGTTGTCCCCCCGAACTTCCGGCCCATCCCCAAGGACAGCGCGCCGGGCCGCTCGGCCCCGGGCATCAACTGGCAGAACCTCCACGCTCCCGCCCCGGTGGAGCCGGTCGCCCCGATCGCCCCGCCCCCGCGCACCCTCCGCGTCGGTGATTTCACCTCGCCGGTGCCCGACAATGTGCCGGACGATGCGCTCTACGGCTTCAACACGACCGTTGCCCAGGGCGAAGCGGATATTGCTACCGGCCTGAAATCCGTTGGTATCAGCGGCACTCGGTCGGACAAGGTAGCCGCAGGCACCCTGGCGGGTGCCGCCGCCGGAGCCGCTGCTGCCGGTATTCCGGCGGCCGTCGTCGGCGCGGTGCCGGGTGCGGTGGTCGGTGCGGCCGTCGGCGGGCTCATCGGTGCCGGCGCAGGCCTGGTGGCTGGACTTCCAGCAGTTCCTGTTGGCGGTGTCGGCCTGCTTGCGAGCCCCGCGGGTGCCGCAATCGGTGCCGGTGTCGGTGCTGCTGTTGGTGGCGCGATAGGCGCTGCCGCTCTGGGGATTCCGGCCGCGGTCGCAGGTGGCGTCGTCGGGGGTGCCATCGGTGGCGCGATCGGTGCGGGTGTGGATAGCGCACCCGTCAACGAGGTCCCGACGCCTGACGATGCCCCGGCTCCCGTCGATGTCCCGGTCGAGGCTGGCGTCTGATCCGCTTCTGCAAGTGACACATTGACTGAGGGCGGTCCGAAAACGGGTCGCCCTCAGTCGTTTTCACACCATCTGCGCTCATGAAGCTCTCGGCGCTCAGAAGATCTCGACCGACAAATTCGAATCGTCTTGAGCCTCGAGAACATCGTGGAGCATCGTGACGACGACATGCACGACGTGGTCGCGGTCGAGCCCGGCTTCGTCCGCCCGCAGCACGTAACCCGCGCCGGAATCCACGAACCCCGCACTGCCGATCACCGCGAGCTGCCTCTCGGTGAGGGCCGACTCCGGCTCCGTCCGCATCCGCCCGCGCAGCCGCTGCCGCCAGGACCGATGGCTCTCCCGATTCGGCAGCACCACTTCGATGTCGAAGACGCCCTGCGCCGACGAAAGCCATTGCACGATGCCGGAACCCGCGTCGATCACCGCCGTGCCGTCGCCGAGCGCGACCGAGCGATCCACCGCGTCGCCCACGAAATCCTGTAGCGAGCCCATATCGTCCTCCCCCGCGCCGGTCGACCGGCATCCTCACCGAACCGGTCGACTCATCCTTCCCCGCGCCGGTCGATCGTCCATGACCGTCGGCCTCGCTGCCGATGCTAGCTCGCCCGCCGCCCCCGACTCCACGCCCGGCGGGCCACCAGTTACGGGGGCACCGCGGCGTAGCCACCACGCCCGCGGATCGACCCGCTGTCAGCGAATCCGCTCGCCGTACACATGCTCGACGGCCAGCCGCATCAATACCCGCCGATCGGCCACCATGACCGACCGATACTCCTCCCAGTCGGGATGTTCCCCCGCGGCGGCCCGGTAGTAGTCCACCAGCGCCTCGACCTCCGGCCCCTGCGGATCGGTCCCCGGCCCCGTCAGCGTCACCGCCCCCTCCGCCGTAGCCCACGACCACCCATCGGCACTCGTGACCTCCAACGCCGCCCGCGGATCCCGCCGCAAATTCACCGTCTTGGCCCGCCCCTCGGTCATGGACACATAAATAACATCGGCGTCCCGGTCGTAATACGGCGTCACAGGCGAAAGCTGCGGCCGCCCATCCGCCTTGATGGTCGCCAACACACCCAGCCGGCTCTCCGCCAGCAACGAACGAGGATCGAAGGAGGTCATACCGAGATCATGCCCTGCGCTTCGACGTCAGTCCTTGCGCACCCGATAGATGATTTCCACCCCACCACCCTCCAGCGGCCGCGAACTCTCGAATTCCAGGCCGGTCGCCGGATTCAGTGACTCGGTCAGCCGCATGCCTCCGCCGACGAAGAACGGCAGCACCACGATCTCCAATTTATCGAGAGCGCCCAGGGCCCGATAGGTCTCGATCGTGCCCGGCCCACCGATGAGATGCACATCGCCCCCGCGATTGACCGCCCGGATCTTCTCCAGCAGCCGCACCGGATCCTCATCGACGACGACATCGTCCGGAGTCCCCTCGGGCCGATGCGACCCCAGCACGAAAACCTCCAACTCCGGCCACGGCCACCGCTCCGCGCTCAACGCCGGCTCGAACGTCGTCCGCCCCATCAACGCCGCCTCACAAGTCCGCAAGAACTCCGCAACCCCATGACTCCCGGGCCCGTGCACCGGATCGATAACCTGCGGCGGCCACCCATCCGGAGTAGTCACATACCCATCCGCCGACATACACATCCGAGCCAAAACCTGCATGAGTCCATCCTTCTGCCGAGTTACAGAGGAGACCGCATCTCGCACCCGAACTCATCGGTACAAGGTAGGTATTACTCGCGGGCATGCGACCGCAGAATGGTTCGGTGAACGCGAGGAGCCTCTGGATATGAGGAGCTATGAGCGACTGGACCCGATCGAGCGCGGCGAAGCGATCGCGTGGGTGACCGAACGCGCCCTGGCCCTCTCGGACATCTCGCCCGTATCCACCGGGTTATCGACCGTGAGCGCGTAGTGCCTGTCCTGCAACATCTTTCGAACGACCCCGAGATCGGTGGCCGAGCCGACGACACCTTGGACGACATCGCGATGTTCGCAACACCTGGGCCGGGAGTCGCCTGAATCCCGTTACTTGGCCGGTTCGGCGTGTGTCGTGGGGGTGTGGACGATGTCGTAGTAGACGGTCTTGTCGTCGGCGGTCGGGTAAACGCGGTAGGTGAATTCCTTGTCGGTGAGGGTGACGATGTCGACGGTGCGGCGCGACTGTTCCTGGCCCGCATCGTTTTTCGCGATTATGGTGCGGGTCTTGCCGTCCGCGGGCACCGACCAGTCGCCGTGCATCTTCGGCGAATCGTCGAGATTGACCATGGTGAAGGTGCCGTCCGGCTTGAAGTAGGCGAATCCGACGTAGTTCTTGACGTGATCGTCGGTCAGCGCCACGGTCCCGCCCTGTGCGTCTCGTGCGGAGGTGGTCTCCCACGGAGTGGCGGCTAATGTCGCCGATGGCGAACGCGGGGCTACCAGCGTGGAGCCGGTGGCCACCGACGTCGCGGCAGCCGGGGTCGACGTCGAGTCGTCGCTGTCATTACTGCTGCTGCACGCGGCGAGAGCGCCCACCGCGGCGAGCGCGGCCAGGGCTGAGGCGAGTGTCTTCATGTGATGTCCCATCGGTATAGGGGAATTGTCAGCTAACTTACAGAGAATGGCCTGCGCGCAGCCGAACTCGCACGATCAACGCGCGGTCGGCGCGCCCGGCACGGTCCGCTCGCCGTTGTTGCGCTGCTGCCACAGCCGGTAGACGTCGACCGCGTCCGCGCGCGGCTCGTGCCGCATGGGCAGCCGGCGCTGATCCCAGGGCTTGCCGAACTCGTCGTAGAAGGTGTTGAACTCGAAGTACTTCCGGTTGTCGACGTAATGCGGCTCGTAGGCGTCGCGGGTGGTCAGGAAGACGACCTCGTCGGGGGAGCAGTAGTAGAGCGCGCCCAGGCACATCGGGCACGGCAGGGCCAGGATGTAGATCGTGGCGCCGGTCAGATGCTCGGTGCCCAGCCGGGTGCAGGCCTCGCGAATGGCGAGGATCTCGGCATGCGCGGTGGGATCGCTGGTCTGCGCGACCCGGTTCGGGCTTTCGGCGAGGATCTCTCCGTCCTTGACGACGACGGTCGCGAACGGCCGCCCGCCCTCCTCGACATTGCGCCGCGCCAAATCGATGGTGTGTTGCGCGAAATCCATTGTGGTCCTTATGCGATCGGTCAGTAGGGCCGGCTGGGCAGGTACTTACCGTCGAGAGTGATCACGGCGCGTTCGCCGCCCTCCGGATCGGCCACCTTGCGCACATCGAGCCGGAAATTGACGGCGCTGATGATGCCGTCGCCGAATTGCTCGTGCACCAGCGCCTTGAGCGTCGTGCCGTACACCTGCAGCATTTCGTAGAAGCGATAGATCGTCGGATCCGTAGGAATGCCACCGGGAATGGATCCGCGTGTGGGAATCGTCTGCAACAGTGCCGCGGCCTCGTCACCGAGGCCGAGGAGTTCGGCGACCGCGACGGCAGCGGACTCCGGCAGCGGATGCTGACCGAGCACCGCGGCGGTCACGAAGGCGGGCGAGTAGCCGGCGGCGTCGGCGATCTGCTGCCAGGTCAGATCCTTGGCGATCTTGGCCTCTACCGCCGTGGCGGCGAGCGCTTGCCGGGCCGCCGGGTCGAATTGTGCATGCACCATGGCGCGGGTCCTTTCGTTCCGGCGTACCGCCGACGGAAATATGCGGATCCGGCTTCGATGCGCCGAACCCCTGACCCATGGTCATCTGCCTGTAGCTATAGAGTCCAAGACTTGTCTTCCATGGTCGCGATTGTTCGTGACAATAGTTAGCGGTATTCGCCCGCGACCTCGTGGACGACCTGCGCGAACGCCCGGGCAGCGGCCGAGTGATACGCCGTGTGTCGCCGCAACAGCTCGACCGTCCGGCTGGGCAGGGCCGGGGAGAGCGGCACCGGCCGCAGCTCGTCGTACACGCGCGTGATCGCATCCGGCAACACGGTGGCCAGCGAACCGCGCCGGGTGAACTCGAGCAGCGCGCTGATCGAATTCGCCTCGACCGCGATATCCGGCTCCACCCCGCATTCCGCGAAATAGGCGTCGATATGCCCGCGCGTCGCGAAGTCGCTGCTGAGCAGGCCCAGTGAAGCGCGGGCGAGCCGCCCGACCGGAAGCGCGCCGGCCGTCTCCCCGAGCGGATGGGACGGCCCGACCACCAGGCCGAGCGTCTCGACGAACAGCGCGGTGTGCTCGATCCCCGCCGCATGCGGGCCACTGAAGGCGATACCCAGATCGAGCCGGTCGGCGATCAGATCGGCCTCGATCAGATCCTGGGTCGTCTCCCGGACGGTGAGGGCGATACCCGGATGCTCGGACCGAAACCGGTGCACCAGCGGCCCGACCAGATAGGCCGTGAAGGTCGGCGTCGTCGCGATCCGCAACTGCCCGCGGCTCAGATCCTGCACATCGTGCACCGCCCGCTCCCCGGCATCCAGATCCCGCAGCGCCATCCGCGCATGACCCGCATACACCTCACCGGCATCGGTCAACCGCACCGTCCGCCCCGACCGATCCAGCAACACCACCCCGAGCCCCCGCTCGAGCTGCTTGATCTGCTGCGACAACGTCGGCTGCGAGATATGCAACGATTCCGCCGCCCGCGTGAAGTTCCCATGATCCGCAACCGCGAGCAGATACCGAATATGCCGCAGCTCCATCGGTCGACTATAGGCCGTGTCGATCATCGTCATGGGATATCCGTCTTGGACGCTATAAGCGCTGCTCGGCATCGTGGTTGTGAGTGCTGAGCGGAAGGAACCGGACGATGAAACACCCCAACCCGCGCTTGGCGGCGACCGCCCTCGCGCTCGCCGTACTCGCCTTCACCGCTGCTTGCGATGCGAGCGGATCAGCCGAGCATTCGTCCACCTCCGCACTCTCGTCGGAGCAGCCGAACTCCACACCGGCCGACGGCGTTCCCGGGCCCGGCGATCCCGTCTCCACCCAACCTGCGCCCGACAACCCGGCGCTGGGCGGAGAATTGGTCGCCGCAGCCGCCGCCAATGACGCACCCCGAGTGCGCGAACTCATCGCCCGCGGCGCCCCCGTCGAAACCCGCGGCGACCACGGCAGGACACCGCTGGTCTCGGCCACCGAGAACCATGCCACCGCTGCCGCGCAAGTCCTGGTCGCCGCCGGCGCCGACGTCAACGCCAAGGACGACCTCCAGGATTCGGCCTACCTCTACGCCGGCGCCGAGGGCCTGGACGACATCCTCGAGCTCACCCTCACCCACGGCGCAGACCTGCGCAGCACCAACCGCTTCGGTGGCACGGCCCTCATCCCGGCCAGCGAGCACGGCCACATCACCACCGTCCACCGGCTCATCACCGCAGGCGTAGACGTCAACCACATCAACACCCCACGCTGGACCGCCCTCCACGAGGCCATCGTCTACGGCGACGGCTCTCAGCGTTATCAACAGGTAGTCACAGCCCTGCTCGACGCGGGCGCCGACCCCTCGATTCCCGACGGTTCCGGCCGAACCGCCCTCGACAACGCTCAGCGCCGGGGCCAATCAGCCATCGTCGCAATTTTTCACGATCGTTCGGACTGAGCGAAAAGCGGCCATACCGGTACCGGCGCTTATGGCACGAAATAAACTGTGTGCCAATAAAACTCGATGGGCAAACGCGGATGGTCGCGAATACTCGGTAGTTGCCGGGGCATTCGGGTGTTTCGATAGCCACTGTGGAGAATCTGCCTGACGAACTGCGCGAACGAGTATTGCGTCTCAATGCCGACCTCCTGCTGGGATTCTCCAGGCCCGATGAGGCCGTCTGGCCCTGGTTCGCGGAAGCGCTCAGGGCTGAGATGCGGAACCTCGCCGAAGGCGTTGTCCGCGCCGCGGATGCGATCATCGCCCGCCCCACAGCGCCCCCGCTCCGACCGAGACCGCAGCCACTCCTATGAGAAGAGCGCCGACAGTGCAGGCGATATCGATTGTGCGGGAGCGATATTCGGTTGTGAGGTCCAGGGTGAAGTCGGCCGGATCCTCGGGAACGTAATGGATCGTGACGTTGCGGCCGTATGACTTGGCGGGGTCGGGCAGCCCTTCGTCGCAGTAGGCGATCACTGCCGCGCCTTCGTGGGTGGTGAAGCTGACGACCGGCATGTGGCGGGTGAAGGTACCGCCGTCCTGGTCGGTGTCGATGTCCTCGAGGACGGCGATGACGCGGCCCGGGACGGCCGGTCGGGAGGCCAGCTTCTCGATCCGGTGGTTCGTCCGACGCGTGTTCTCGGGGAGGTAACGCGCGGCGAGGAAGGCCAAGGGAATGCCGAAGCCGAGCAGTGCCCACGGCCAGCCCCACTCGATCGCCGCCGCGACCACCAGCCCCCCGTAGATCAGGAAGACCGCGAAATTCGGCCAGCCGAGCCCATATCTGCCGTCCCAGGGATCGCTGGTGAACCGGTAGGCGTGCGGACTGCCGGGCGGGTAGAGAACGCCGATCTCCCGGCCGACCCAGGCTGCGTCGATCCGCTCCCCGCACTCGCCGTCGTTGGTCACGGTGACGTCCTGCCCGCTGTCCGGGTCACGAAAAGAGACCACCACGGATATCCCGTCACTCTGGGAGGTCCGGTGCCGCGGCTCCCGGACACGCTGAATCCGGCCCACAACCCGGACCTTCCGCTGGGCCCCCGTCACCCCGGCCAGCGACCGGCCGTACCCGACCAGCGCCACCATTCCCCACACCCCGCACCACAGCGCCGGATACACGTGCCAACCCATGCGCCCTCCTACCGATCTCGGAATATGGTTGCCGCGGAACCGATCCCACGCAATTCCCGGCCGAATGTGAGCGCCGATCGGGCGCTGGGATCAGCGTGCCGGGACGCGGCGCACCACCGCACCATGCTCATCCGCCTCCAGCAAGGCCGCACCGTCCGCACCGGTCACCGCGACCCTGATGGTGAGGCCGCCGGTGAGTCGTTCGACGGTGATCTGCCAGGTCTGCGGCGAGCCGACCCCGAGCCCGGTGGTGGCCTCCTCGACCAAGTCGGGAATGCGTTCGCAGGGAAGGGAATTCGGGTCGAACTGTCGAGCCGGCGTGCCGGACGGAGCGAACATGATCGACAACAGACGCTCCTGCACGACGACGACCAGAGCGGGGCGTCCGTCCTGCTCCCGGCCGAGTGACTCGATGGCTGGCCGCAGCGCGCCCTCCTTCAGCAGCGACTGCCCCGGCCCCAGCGTGATCGTGCCGGACCCCGACGACACGACCGTGGTCGACGACGTGGAGGACGGCGGCTGCGCCACGGCATCCCGATCGAAGAGATCCGCCCGGAACAACAGCACCACCCCGCGGCACCCAGCAGCAGACCGAGAAGCGTGACGAATCCGCCGGCACATCCTTCGGGAGCATCACCGTTCAGCGCAGGTCCGGACGCCGAATCGAGGCGCGCCCCGGCCGCCCGCTCCTCCCACTCCGGCGTCGGCCGCTTCACGATCCTCACCCGCCACGGCCGATCCGGCGGATACGTGACCACCACGATTCCGCGCGGCCGATAGTCCGGCAGCTCTACCAGATTGATGTCCTGCCGGATCTCCACCCGGTACGGCGTCTCACCGTCCGGCGCGACAGTGAGATCGAAATGCACCGGCACATCACTCGTCTCACCCCGCACCGCCCGCAACGACTCGATCATCGCGAGCGCGGTACGAGGCACAACAGCCGCCTCCCGCACCCGCCGCCGCCTCCCCACAAGGAAGAAACACAGCCCATACACCGAGGCCACCCCCACCCCCACCACACACAACAGCACGTTCTCGGCAATACAGCCCACGACGAACGCCGCCACCGACGCCCCGCCCACCCCACCCGTCAGAAACCCAACCCCAAGGGCCACAGTACTTTTGCGCGTGGGCGGCGCACCCACGGTGAGCGTCATACGCTGATTGTGACGTGCGCAAACGACCAGCGGTAGATCTCGGGATGATCATTCCACCCCGGACCAGCGTGATGACCGACAAGACCCCGGCGACGCCGGCCCACCAACCACTCCAAGCCGCTGCCCCCAACAGCATCCTCGCAGCTCACAGTCAGATTGATCAGGGATATTGCAACCAGCCCCCGCCGATCTGCTATCGTCTCTCCAGCGCCTTCAAGGCAGCGCCGGTGTAGTTTAGTGGTAGAACATCAGCTTCCCAAGCTGAGAGTGCGGGTTCGATTCCCGTCACCGGCTCTCTATTCCACTCATAAATCTTCGTAGGTCAGCCTTCGTGTGCGGGGCCTCTTGGCTCCGTGCACCGTTCGTATCGTGGCGATGCATGTCCTCCCTCGGCTGATGATGTTGTGGGAAGAGGCCCGCCCCTAATCCGGTTACTCACCGGTGAATCTATTCGCCCTGGCACGTACGCTTCGCTCCGTGGGGCCGACGCTTGTCCTGTGGGGCGTGGACAACACGATGATCGCGAATGGCGGGTGTCGAAGGATGGCTACGCCCGTGCAACAGATCTCGCTGCCCGTGGTCGGGCGCTGGCCGGAGTACGGGAAGCCCTGGATGCCCTCGCGCGGGCCCTCCGTTGGAATGGGGCATCGGAGCGTTCGGCGACGTGCGAGCTGGGCTCGAAGGAGGGGCCAAGGTCGCGGCTGTTGCTACCGGCAGCGATCGCGCAGACGTTCTCGCCGAGGCCGGCGCCGATGTAGTTCTGCCCTCTCTGGAGGACACAGCGGCGTTTCTCGCGACAATCAAACTAGTGTTGGAGGTCTGAGTTCGCCTCCGAGAACTTGCTCCAGAACGTCGATTCCGTGATCAGTGAAGCGGTCTCCCGGCCGGCTTCGGTTCCGTCGAGGAATTCGGCCGGATGCTCGACGTGGTTCTCGGCGGGATCCGAGACCCGTGCCTCCCGATAAAACTTCGGGTCCGATGTCGAGAACGTAGCGGCGGCTCCGTCCCAGGGTTACAGCGGCCGAATCGGGCCGCGTGACGAAGGAGGATCACCGCTATGCGCAAGCTCGTAGTCCAGCAGTGGGTTACCGTCGACAACATCGCCGCGGAGGAGGACGGCGGGCTGAGTTTCGTGTCGGGGGAGCCCTTTTCCGAGAAGACCGACAAGGCATTCGAGGCCAGCGTGATGGGGCTCATCGACTCGGTCGACACCCTGATTCTCGGAGCGAACACCTACGCCCAATCCAAGGATTACTGGCCGTCCGCCACCGAGCAGGGCGAGTACGGCGAGAAGCTCAACAACCTCACCAAATACGTCGCCTCGTCGACGCTGGACGATGCCCCCTGGGGCGATTTCCCCGCCGCGACCGTAACGCGCGATCCGGCCGCCACCATCCGGGAGCTGAAGGAATCGAGCGGCAAGGACATCTGGCTGTGGGGCAGCCTGACGCTCATGCAGTTCCTGCTGGACGCCGGTCTCATCGATGAGGTCCGGATGCTGGTCTGCCCGACCACGCGGGGCAAGGGCAGGCGAGTCTTCGAGGATCGGCGAGACCTGAAACTGGCCGAGGCCACCGCGTTCGACAACGGCCTGCTACTCCTGCGCTACGAGATCGACAAGTGATTCACTCACCGACCGCACGCGGGAGAAACCGTATCTGATCGAGGGGCTACCGCGATGTCGAGACCGGCTGGGCGGCAGGGAAATCGGTGGACCGGCTCACCTCGGCCCATGCCTCCGTCTCGGCGGCGCGCAGTTCGGCGGCCTTGCGGGCGGAGGTCAAGGCGTCGGTGCCGAGCAGGAGGCGGCGGGGTGGCTTGGGTTGTGTGACAACGTCGATGACGGCCTGGGCGGCGCGGGCGGGGTCGCCGGGCTGGGTGCCGTCGGTGTCCCGGCGGTAGCGGTTGACGGCGCCGACGGTCTGGTCGTAGTCGGGGCCGACGGGGTGGAGGGTCATCGAGGAACCCTGCCAGTCGGTGCGGAAGCCGCCCGGTTCGACGATGACGACCTCGATGCCGAATGGAGCTACTTCGGCGGCCAGGACTTCGGAGAAGCCCTCGACCGCGAATTTGGCTGTCTGATAAGCGCCCATGCCCGGCGTCCCGCCGACTCGTCCACCGATGGAGGAGAATTGGACGAACACACCGGACCGTTGGCCACGCAGTACGGGTAGCGCGGCCCGGGTGACATTCACGACGCCGAACAGGTTCGTCTCGATCTGCGCTCGGAAATCGTCCTCGGCCATTTCTTCGATGGGTGCGCTGTTGCCGTAGCCGGCATTGTTGACGACCACGTCGAGGGCGCCGAACGCGTCCGTCGCCTGCCGCACCGCGCGCGAGGCCGCGGCGGCGTCGGTGACATCGAGTGCGACGGGCAGGATCCGCGAGCCGTAGCGGGCCGCGAGATCGTCGAGGTCCTCGGGCCGGCGGGCGGTCGCGACTACCTGATCACCGTAGTCGAGAACCGCCTCCGTGAGTCGGCGTCCGATGCCGCGCGATGCTCCGGTGATCAACCAAGTCCTGGTCATGGTCCGTTCCTCTCCGTCCGTCGAGGCGCTGTATCGCCCATAAATGTCACGATGATGTGACTCTTATGAAAGCTATAGCCATACAAGGGCAGCGGAAATTCCCGAATCTGACACGAATATGGTGAAGCCATGAGAGCGGACGCCGCGCGCAACCTGGAACTGGTCCTGAGTACCGGGGCGCGCCTGCTCGCCGACGACCCCTCGGCCAGCATCGCCGCCATCGCCGCGGCGGCGGGGGTGGACCGCCGCACGGTCTATCGCCGTTTCGCGTCGCGTGAGGAATTGCTCGCGGCGGTGTATCGAGCGCGCTACGACGCGGTCGAGGAGGTCATCGCCGCGGCTCGGCTGCGCGAGGCGCCGGTCGCGGTCGCGTTGCATCGCTATGTGGAGGGAATCATCGCGGTCAATCGGCAATGGCCGGTGGAGACGTTCCGCATGATGTCCGAGAAGACGATTCGCGCGCGCAGGCAGCATTTCATCGACGAGGTCGACGCGTTTCTGCGGCGAGCGACCGACGAGGGACTGCTGCGCGCCGATCTCCCGCCCGGCTGGATAGGCGCGCTGTTACCGCAACTGATGCTGCGCGCCGCGGAGGATCTGCCGGATATGAGCGCTGCCCGCGCCGCAGACGTGGTCGTCGATACGATGCTCCACGGCCTCGGCGCGGGCGAACGCGCCTGAAGGGGTCAGTCCCCTTCCGGGGTGTCGGTGAAACGCTGCAGGTACAGCTGCTCGCCCAGCTTCTCGACCAGGTCGAGTTCGGTTTCCAGGTAGTCGACGTGGCCTTCCTCGTCCTCGAGAATGGTCTCGAAGATTCGGGCCGACGTGACGTCTCCGCGTGAGCGCATCAATTCGATGCCGCCGCGCAGTCGGGTCACCGCCTCCATTTCGATCTGCAGATCCGCCCGCAGCTGTTCGGGAACGGTCTGCCCGATCCGCAGGACATTGAGCTTCTGGTAGTTCGGGAGCCCCTCGAGGAAGAGAATGCGGTCGGTGAGGATTTCCGCATGCTTCATCTCGTCGATGGACTCGTAGCGGGTGTGCTTGGCGAGTTTGGTGAAACCCCAGTTCTCCTGCATCTTGGCGTGCAGGAAGTACTGGTTGATCGCCGTGAGTTCGGCCGTCAGCTGCTCATTGAGCAGCGCGATGATTTCCTTGTCGCCTTCCATAGCGAGTTATGGTGTCACGACTCACATTCGGCTTTTCTATAAGGCGAACCTGAGTATGGTAAGGCAGCCCTGAATACGGCGTCAGGCCGCCGGGGCCTCCGCGGTCGCCGACTCGGTGCGGGCGCGGCCGATCACCTCGGCCAAGCGGGAAGTGCAGGAGCCGCAGCCGGGCTTCCAGCCACACGCCGTCTTGACCTGACGGGTCGAGCAGGCGCCGGCGGCAACACAGCGGTGCACGTCGTTCTCGGAGACGGCGTTGCAGATGCAGACGTACACGGCGGGCCTCATAGCGCAGGAACAAGGTCGGCGAGGTTAGCCTCAACTTATCGAGGTAAGCCTCCCCTAAGATATAGCATCCCAGGGTCGGTGCCTGTCAATAGGCTGGGCGAATGTCACCGGCCGGTGAATCTGAGGCGGGGATGTTTCGAAGTCCCCTCGCGCTCTGGTCGTGGCCGAATACCGTTGGGGGCGTAGCGTTCCCTGTGGACTCGGACGGCGAGGGGAGAGGCGATGCGGGCACGGTGGGTTCGGCGGGTCGTTCTGGGGATGGTGCTGATCGCGGGTACCGCCACGCTCGTCGCGGTTCCGGCGACCGCGGACGACGTCCCGGCCGGTCTCGAGCGGTTCTACCACCAGGGGCTGGACTGGAAACCGTGTAACGACAAGGCGCTCGACGACGCCGGGGCGCAGTGCTCGACCGTGGTCGTCCCGCTCGACTACGCCCGCCCCGACGCGCGCACGACGACCGTCGCCCTCTCGCGCATTCCGGCCACGGATCCGGCGCGCCGCCGCGGGATCATGCTCTCCAATCCTGGCGGTCCGGGTGGTCCGGGGCTGAACATGATGGTGACGGTCAAGGACCGGCTGACCCCGGACGTGCGCGCGCAATACGACCTGATCGGCATGGACCCGCGCGGCATCGGCCGCTCGGACCGGATGAACTGCGCGATCCCGCTGCCGACCATGCTCTTCTCGGCCGGGTTCGACCTGTTCGGCTACGCCCGCGACACCACGCTGGCCGCGGCCCTGGCGACCTCCTGCGTGGCGCCCGATCCGGAGAAGGCGCGCTCCACCACTACCCGCAATATCGCCCGCGATATGGACGTCATCCGCGGCGCGTTCGGCGAGCGGACGATGAATTACTACGGCGGCTCTTACGGGACCTATCTCGGCGCCGTCTACATGCAGATGTTCGGGGCGCACGCCGACCGTTTCGTCCTGGACAGCGCGGTCGACCCGGAACGCTACTGGCTCGGCATGTTCCAGGACATGGGCCCGATCAACGAATACGCGCTGGACGACTGGGCGCGATGGGCGGCCCGCCACGACGCCGACTACCACTTCGGCGGTACCGCGCCGCAGGTCCGCGCGTATGTCGAGGACCTCGTCCACCGGGCGGCCGCGCATCCGGTGGTCAAGGATCTCTATCTCCTCGACGAGCACACGGTGCCGATGATGCTGTTCGCCCTGCTGGTGAATCCGAAGTTCAACGCGGATCTCGCCGATGTCCTGGGGATCATCGACGACGGCGTCTCCGGCCGGTTCACCGATATGCAGCGGCTGAAGTCGAAGATCACGGGCGCGGTGCCGACCGAGGTGCCCGGGATGGCGGGAATCATGTGCGGCGACAAGGCGGCCCCGCGCGATCCGGCCTGGTACTACCGCAATATCGACGCTGTCCGGGCGACGCAGCCGGTATTCGGCGCCTTCGCCAACAACATCACGGCGTGCGCGTACTGGCCGGATCCGGTCGAGCCGCCCACCGATGTGCACAACTCGGTGCCGGCCCTGATTCTGGCCACCGTCCACGACACGCGCACGGCGTATCCGGAAGGTCTTGCGCTGCACGAGGATCTGACCGGCTCACGGCTGGTGACCCTGGCCGACACCCGCATCCACGGCGCCTTCCGGGTCGGCCTGAGTCCTTGCGTGAGCGACAAGGTCAACACCTATTTCGCGGACGGAACCCTCCCCGCCGCCGATACGACCTGCGAGCCGGACCCCAGTTACTTCCCCGAGTAGGAATGGCGCGATAAAGCTACCGGCGAGTCTTCGGCAAACCGATCCGGAAAATCATCCCGCGCGGCGCGGGGGAATGACCCAGAAATCGGTGTCGGGGATCGGGGACAGCGGGCGGGTGTCCTCGACGGGGTCGACCCGGAGCAGGGCGATGAATTCGTCGAGGCTGTAGCCAGCTGCGCGGATAGTGGAGAGCAATTGCTCCGCGGGTGATACCGGGGCGATCGGTCCGAACATCATCCTCCCCCTGGGGACGTCGTCGAAGCGAGTGCGACAGCGGGCCGCGGGGGCAATCGCGGCCCGCCCTGCAGGTGTCTCCCCACGGAGACGCCGCCAGCTTAGCCAGTGTTCAGCTAACTGCGCGTCATTTTCGCCTGGAAATATTCGGGCGGCGCGAATCTACTTCAGGCAGTCCTCGACGATCTTCTTGGTGGCGTCGCGGGCCTTACCGGCGTCGTCCTCGCTCAGGCCCATCGCGGAGGGGTCCGAGGTCTGCGCATTGTTGCCGGGCTTGGTCATGATCTCCAGGCCGTCCTGCGAAATGCCCTGGTCGACATAGTGCTTGGCGGCGCAGTCGGCCATCTTCGCGTCCTTGAGGCCGCTGTCCTGCAGCGACTTGGACAGATCCGCCTCGGAGATCTTCGCGTGGTCCGAGTGGTCCGAGCCGCCGCACCCCGCCAGCAGCGGCAGGGCGATGAGCGCGGCGGCAAGCAGCGAAATCCTCAATGGTTCCTCGATTCTCGCAAGATGGTGTGTCGGGCGGCGGCACAACCGCCGTCGTGATCCTGCCGTATCGCGCGGTCCGGGAACAGTCGTGGCTCAAAGATCCATCGCGGCGCGCAGCGCGGTGTCGAGCCGCTCCTCGGTATCGGAGTCGATCTCGCCCACGCGGTCGGCCAGCCAGCCTCGGTAGATGCGGCCCAGATTGCCGGCGTGCACCCAGCCGTGTCCGGGCACGGAGACGGCGAGGATGTCGAGCGGGTCCTCGTCGAGGACCTCGGCGGCGATCAGCCAGGGGCGCGGGGACTCGTTGATGCCGTCACTCGAGATCAGGACGACGGTGCGGCGGCGGGGCGTGCCGTGCGGGTTGTAGATCCAGACCTCACCCCTGCGCACGCATCTCCTTCTCGGCCAGGGCCAGTTCGGCCTCGTCGGCGGCGGCGATCTCGAGCGGGTCGGGGCCGGGGGTACAGCCGGTGCGGACGGCCTCGCGCCGGGCCGCGCGAGAGATCCACGCGGACGGGGACATTCCGGCCCGGGCGGCGGCTTGTTCGGCGTACGACCAGGCCGCCGCGTCCAGGGATAACGTCACCTTACGGGTAGCCATACCATTTATCGTACCGCTTGCCGTCCGCTTCCTGTTGGCATCGTGCCAATCGTTGCTTAGGGTGGGCGCCATGCTGAACCACCGCCGTATCGGCGCGGGCGAACCGTTGGTCCTGGTGCACGGCGTGGGCAGCCACTGGCGGGTGTGGGAGGCGGTCCTCGACACGCTCGCGGAGTCGTTCGAGGTGATCGCCGTCGACCTGCCCGGATTCGGTGATTCGCCGCCCCTCGAGCGCACCACGGTCGACACCCTCACCGACGCGCTCGCGGCCTTCCTCGACGAGCAGGGACTGGACCGGCCGCATCTGGCGGGGAATTCCATGGGCGGGCTGATCGTGCTGAACCTCGGCGCGCGCGGCCTGGCGCGCTCGGTCACCGCGTTCTCGCCGATCGGGTTCTGGTCCACCGCCGGGCGGATATGGTGCCAGCGGTCGCTGGGCGGGTCCAAGGCGGCGGGCCTGCGCGTGAAACCCGCGCTGCCCGCGGTGCTCGGCACCCCCGCAGGCCGCACCGCCTTCCTCGGCCTGGTGTTCGGCAAGCCGTGGGCCGTCGAGACCCGGGTGGCGCTCGAGACCGCGCACGGCGCCATGTATGCGCCCGGATTCGATTGCGCCCTGGCCTCTTTCGCGGAGGCGCGGTTGCAGGACGGCGGGCGGCTGGATCGCATTCCGGTCACTGTCGCGTGGGGTAATCGCGACATCCTGCTCACCTACGCCACGCAGAGCCGGAGGGCGCGGACCCGGCTGCCCGGCGCCCGGCACGTGACCCTGCCCGGCAGCGGCCACACCCCGTTCTTCGACGATCCGGACCGGTGCGCGCGGATCCTCCTCGATCAATTGGACGCTCGCCCGGAATGAGAGACTGACCGAGACCGGGAGGAGGCCCCGCGATGAGCAACGTATCTCTGACGATCGACGGCGACCGCGCCTATGTCGCCCTGGATCGGCCCGACAAGCACAACGGCCTGACCATCGACATGCTGAGCGACCTCGTCGAGGTGGCCCGGGTCGTGGGCCGCCGCGACGACGTCCGCGCGGTGATCCTGTCCGGGAACGGGCCGAGCTTCTCGAGCGGCCTGGATATCGCGAAGGCCGTCGGCGATCCGCTGACCATCGTGCGCAACTTCGTGCCGATTCCCTGGCTGGGCACCAACACCTTCCAAGAAGCGTGCTGGGCGTGGCGGCGGCTGCCGCAGCCGGTAATCGCGGCGGTGCACGGCCACTGCTACGGCGGCGGGTTGCAGGTGGCGCTGGCGGCCGACATCCGGTTCGCCACTCCCGACGCGGATTTCTCGGTGATGGAGGTCAAACACGGCCTGATCCCGGATATGACCGGCGCCGCCACGCTGTCGCGGCTGATCGGCATCGACAAGGCGCTGGTGCTGACCATGACCGCCGATCCGGTGGACGCCGCCTACGCCGAGCGCATCGGCCTGATCACCGAGGTGGCCGCCGACCCGCTCGCCGCCGCGGAGAAGCTGGCCGACCGGATCGCCGCCCGTTCGCCGCACGCGGTGGCGAGCGCCAAGCGACTTTTCGACCGGAGTTGGCAGGCGGGCGTGCGGCGCACCCTCGGCATCGAGCGGGCCACGCAACTGCCGCTACTGGTGCGTCAGGCGCTGTCGAAGAAATAACAATTCCGGCCGGATTTTGTGCATTACCCCGAAACTCGGTGACGTAAACGCATTTCGCCGAGTTCCGCTGCTAGCATTCCCTCCGCTTCACCCCGTTTCGCTGCGAAACCGGAGGGCTACCGACCTTGACCAGGACTGTTTCCATGCTGCTCGCCGCGATGGCGGGTGCCTCGGCCGCGCTTCTGGCCGTCACCTCGCCGGCCGTGGCCAATCCGAATGCGATCAATCCGATACCGGTACTCAATGGCACCAACGGCCTGCCGCAGTTGCCCGGCCGGTCGCGGGCGGTATTTCAATTGACGGGTATGGCCTCGCCGAACAACACCGAGAACTACAACGTGCTCGGCACCGATCTGGGCATCATGTGGGACAACGGGAACGGCGAGATGCTCACCGCCTTCGGCGATACCGCCGGGGTGGGCCTGCCGAATCTGCTGGCCGGCAGTACCTGGGCGTGGCGCAGCAACATCCTGGTGCGCAGCCACACCCAGGATCCGTCGGGCGGCATCTATTTCGACAGCGTGGTGCGGGACGTCTTCGGCCAGGCCCGGGACCTGATCCCCAGCCCGAAGATCCCGTTCATCGAGATCAGCCGCATCCCGACCGCGGGGATCGCCGTGAACGGCGTGCAGTACATGAGCCTGATGTCGGTGCAGAGCTGGGACGAGGTGGGGCAGTGGACCACCAACTTCTCGGGACTGGCCGCCTCGGCCGACAACGGTGAGACGTGGGCGGACCTGGGCTTCACGCGGCGGCCCAACGAGGGCGGCAACGCGAAGTTCCAGATGAACGCCTTCACGAAATCGGACGGCTGGGTCTTCGAATACGGCACGCCGTCGGGACGCGACCACTCGGCCTATGTGGCGCGGGTGCGGGAGAACGACATCCAGAACCTCGGCGAGTACGAGTACTGGGACGGCGAACGCTGGGTCAAGGGCGACGTGAACGCCGCCGCCCCGATCGCCGGCGGTGTCGGCGAGTTGTCGGTGATGTGGAATCAGTACCTCGGCCAGTACGTCATGCTGACCACCGACCCGTGGAATTCGGTGGTGATGCGCAAGGCGCCGTCACCGGAGGGTCCGTGGAGCGATCCCGAGGTCCTGATCGACACCCGCGAACTCCCCACCGCCTACGCGCCCGCGATCTTCCCGTACCAGACCGGTCGCGACCTCTATTTCCTCACCACGGTCCACAGCCAGTACAACGTGGTCCTGATGCGCACCACGCTGTAGTCCGCTCCCCGGCGACGGCACCATAGACTCGGTTCCATGGAGGCGGCCGACTGGGACGCGCGGTATGCGCAGAGCGAATTGGTGTGGGGCGCACCGCCGAACGGCACCGTGGTCGAGCATGTGTTCGGGCTGGAGCGGCGGACGCCGTTGCTTCCGGACGCGCCCGGTGCGGAGCCGCCCGCCCTGCCGCGGGCGCTCGATCTGGGCTGTGGCGAGGGGCGCAACGCCCTGTGGCTGGCCACGCACGGCTGGGAGGTCCGGGCGGTGGACTTCTCGCAGGTCGGCATCGATAAGGGGCGGACGGTCGCGTCGCGGCTGTCGCGGTCGGTGCGTGGCCGCGTCACCTGGCAGTGCGCCGACGTCACCGATCCGGACGCGGCGGGCATCACCGGCCCGTTCGAGCTGATCCTGCTGGCCTACCTGCATCTGCCCGCCGAGCAGCGCCGCGGCCTGCTGCAGCGGCTGGCCGACATGCTCTCGCCCGGCGGCACGCTGCTCGTCCTCGGCCACGACTCCACCAACATCACCGAGGGGCACGGCGGGCCGCAGGACCCGTCGATCCTGTTCACGCCGAACGACATCATGGCCGACCTGGCCGAGGGCGTCGACCACATCCGCATCCGCGTCGCCGACCGCATCCTCCGGCCCACGGAGGCGGGCGATGCCATAGACGCCCTGGTCGTCGCGACGAGAACCGTCCCCGACCTGGAACAGCAGGCGGTGGAAGCCGGGCCCGCCGACTCACCCCTTGGCTGACCAGCGGCGCAACCACGGTTCGACAGTCTCCGTGATGAGGTCGAAGCCGCCGCGGAACGAATGGGGCTGGTTGGGGACGACGGTGACCTGGGCGGCGTCGGCGGCGTCCGGGATGCCGAACGGGTCGCGGGCGCCGTTGATCACCAGGACGTCGATCGGCCGCGCGGCCAGCAGCTCGTCGCGGCGGGTCTTCTCCGGCTTACCCGGTGGGTGCAGCGGGAATGACAGGGCCACAACGCCTTTCACGCGCGCCTGGACCGCGGTGCGGCAGGCGACCCGGGCGCCGTTGCTGCGCCCGCCCTGGATCAGCGGAACCCCGCGCACCCGCTTGCGCAGCGCGGCCACGACCTCGAGCCACGCCGCGTCCTGCACGGTCGCCGAGCCGGGCGCCCGGCGCCCCGCGACCCGGTAGGGCTGTACGACGCGGGCCACGGCCCCGCCGAGATCCACCGCGCGGTCCCGGACGGCGAGGAGATCCTTCGCGTCGACCCCGCCGCCCGAACCGTGTGTGAGCAACAGCAGAAACGCCGCCCCACGCGGCCGGTCGAGTTCGATCTCCGCAGGTCCCGCACTGGTTTCGAGGCGCACGCCTCACGGTAACTCGCCTCGCGGCGCGCGTCCGGGCGCACCGCCGTAACCGCACCGCACTGTTCATCGCGTCACATCGGTTGCGCATTCCTTGGAAACTTGCATTACCCGTCGGTAATATACGGTGTAAGTTACCCGCGAGTAGCAGGCTGACGGCTACCCGATGGAGACAACGGGCGGGAACGGCACAACCGGACCGCACCTAACCTCAACGGAGAGAAAAATGGGTCACTACAAGAGCAACGTCCGCGACCTGGAGTTCAACCTCTTCGAGGTCCTGGGCCTCGGTTCCATTCTGGACGGCGGGTCGTTCGGCGACCTGGACACCGACACCGTCAAGGAGATGATCAGCGAGGTTCGCCGCCTCGCCGAGGGTCCGCTGGCCGAGTCGTTCGCCGACGCCGACCGCAACCCGCCGGTCTTCGACCCGGAGACGCACACCGTGTCGCTCCCCGAGTCGTTCAAGAAGAGCTACCGGACCCTGCAGGAGGGCGGCTGGGACTCCTACGCCGTCGCCGAGGAGCTGGGCGGCATCAAGGTTCCGCGCGCCGCCTACTGGGCGATCGGCGAGCTGGTGCTGGGCGCCAACCCGGCCGCGTTCATGTACGCCGCGGGCCCGGGCTTCGCCAACATCTTCTTCAACAACGCCACCGAGGAGCAGAAGGGCTGGGCCAAGATCGCCGTCGAGAACGGCTGGGGCTCGACCATGGTCCTCACCGAGCCCGACGCCGGTTCGGATGTCGGCGCGGGCCGCACCAAGGCGGTTCAGCAGGAGGACGGCTCCTGGCACATCGAGGGCGTGAAGCGGTTCATCACCTCGGCCGATGCCGACGATCTGTTCCCGAACATCATGCATCTGGTGCTGGCTCGCCCCGAGGGCGCCGGGCCGGGCACCAAGGGCCTGTCGCTGTTCTTCGTGCCGAAGTTCCACTTCGACCACGAAACCGGTGAGCTGGGCGAGCGCAACGGCGTGTTCGTCACCAACGTCGAGCACAAGATGGGCCTGAAGGTCTCGGCCACCTGTGAGGTCACCTTCGGTGGCCACGGCGTCCCGGCCAAGGGCTGGCTCGTCGGTGAGGTGCACAACGGCATCGCGCAGATGTTCGAGGTCATCGAGCACGCTCGGATGATGGTCGGCACCAAGGCCATCGCCACCCTGTCGACCGGGTACCTGAACGCGCTGGACTACGCCAAGCAGCGTGTCCAGGGCGCGGACCTGACCAAGATGACCGACAAGGCGGCGCCGCGCGTCACCATCACCCACCATCCCGACGTACGCCGGAGCCTGGCGATGCAGAAGGCGTATGCGGAGGGGTTGCGCGCGGTGTACCTGTACACCGCGGCGCATCAGGACGCCGTTGTCGCCGAGCAGGTTTCGGGTGCGGACGCCGATCTGGCCGCGCGCGTGAACGATCTGCTGCTGCCGATCGTGAAGGGCGTCGGCTCGGAGCGGGCCTACCAGTACCTGACCGAGTCGCTGCAGACGTTCGGTGGTTCGGGCTTCCTGCAGGACTACCCGATCGAGCAGTACATCCGCGACGCGAAGATCGACTCGCTCTACGAGGGCACCACCGCGATCCAGGCGCAGGACTTCTTCTTCCGCAAGATCGCGCGTGACCGTGGTGTGGCGCTGGCGCACGTGGCCGGGCAGATCCAGAAGTTCATCGAGCGCGAGGGCGGCAACGGCCGGCTCAAGGCCGAGCGCAAGCTGCTGGCCACCGCGCTGGAGGACGTGCAGGGCATGGCCGCGACCCTCACCGGGCACCTGATGGGTGCGCAGGAGAACCCGGACGAGCTGTACAAGGTCGGTCTCGGGTCGGTGCGGTTCCTGCTGTCGGTCGGCGATCTGCTGATCGGCTGGCAGCTGCTGCAGCAGGCCGAGGTCGCGATCAAGGCCCTCGACAACGGGTCGACCGAGCCGTTCTACCAGGGCAAGGTGGCCACCGCGCAGTTCTTCGCGCGTAACGTGCTGCCCGAACTGACCGCGACGCGCGCGGTGCTGTCCAACCTGGACAACGACATCATGGAGCTCGACGAGGCGGCGTTCTGATCGCACGTCCGCGCTGAGCGCCGGAAAATAAGGCCCCGCAACCGGATTCGCACCGGCTGCGGGGCCTTGTTTTCGTAACGATTCACAGCTGTGACAGCGATGTGATCTATGTTGCCGTGGACACGCCTCACATCGATCACGCGGAACGGGCACAATACCTTCGGCGTGACCTGAAACCGGAAGGGGAACGGAAGCATGAATCGACTGACCGCACTCGCGGGAGCTTGCGCGGCGGTCGCGCTGCTGACCCTGTCGGCCTCGCCGGCGGGAGCCGACCCCAACAACATCAATCCGATCCCGGGGCTCAACGGTGTCAACGGGCTGCCCCATCTCGGCGGCGCCACCCAGGCCGTGTACCAGATGACGGGCATGGCCTCACCGAACCGCACCCAGGACAACAACGTGCTCGGCGCGGATCTGGGCATCATGTGGGACGACGGCCGCGGTCAGATGATGACCGCCTACGGCGACACCGCCGGCCTGGGTATGCCGAACCTGCTCGCGGGCAGCGTGTGGGCGTGGCGGTCCAATGTGCTGTTCCGCAGCCCCGCGGGCGCCGATCCGGCGGGCGGCATCCGCTATACGAGCTTCGTCGACAACCCCCTGCCCAGCCCGAAGATCCCGGGCATCGAGATCAGCTTCATCCCGACCGCCGGCATCTCGGTGGGCGGCGTGCAGTACATGAACATGATGTCGGTGCGGGAGTGGGGCGCGAACGGCCACTGGGACACCAACTTCTCGACGATGGCCGTCTCCGGTGACGGCGGGCAGACGTGGGCGCAGCTGCCCACCACCCGTCGCGCGGACGAGGGCGGCTTCCACAACTTCCAGCAGGCGGCGTACCTCAAGGCCGACGGTTACGTCTACCGCTACGGCACCCCGGCCGGGCGTGAGAACGACGGCTTCGTCTCGCGCGTCAAGGAGGCCGATATCGCCAATATCGACGCCTACGAGTACTGGGACGGCGGCGCCTGGAAGCTGAACGACGTCAACGCGGCCAAGCCCATCGTGGGCGACGTCGGCGAGCTGTCGGTCATGTGGAACCAGTATCTGGGCCAGTACGTCATGATGACCACCGACCGGAACAACTCGGTCGTGATGCGCACCGCGCCTTCGCCCGAGGGGCCGTGGAGCCCGGCGCGCGTCCTCATCGACACCCGCGAGCTGCCCACCGCGTACGCGCCGATGATCTACCCGTACCAGACCGGCAGCGACCTGTACTACCTGGTGACCATGCACAACCAGTACAACGTCGTGCTCATGCGGACGCCGCTGTAACCATCGGGCGTGCGGTTGCCGCGGCCCGCGGCGGGGTCATTAGGCTCTTCGGCGTGCTGCTATCCGATCGCGACATACGTGCCGAACTGGCCACGGGACGGCTCGCGCTGGAGCCGTTCGACGAGAAGCTGGTCCAGCCGTCGAGTATCGATGTGCGCCTGGATCGGATGTTCCGGGTGTTCAACAACACGCGGTACACCCACATCGACCCCGCCCAGCGGCAGGACGAGCTGACCAGCCTGGTCGAGCCCGGCGACGACGAGCCCTTCGTCCTGCATCCGGGCGAGTTCGTCCTCGGCTCCACCCTCGAGGTGTGCACGCTGCCCGACGACCTGGCGGGGCGCCTCGAGGGCAAGTCCAGCCTCGGCCGCCTCGGCCTGCTGACCCACTCCACGGCCGGATTCATCGACCCCGGCTTCAGCGGCCACATCACCCTGGAACTGTCCAACGTCGCCAACCTCCCGATCACGCTGTGGCCCGGCATGAAGATCGGCCAGCTGTGCCTGTTCCGCCTCTCCAGTCCGGCGGAGAACCCCTACGGCAGCAGCGCCGCGGGCTCGAAGTACCAAGGTCAGCGCGGCCCCACCCCCTCCCGCGCCTACCTGAACTTCGTTCAGCCGACCCGCCCCTGACCCCGCACACGGCGAACGCCGCAGTCGGCCGTCGGTACCGGCCGAGTGCGGCGTTCGCGCGTGTGGTCTGTGCTACCGCCCCTCATGGTCCGGCAGCACATGCCCGCCCGACTTGTCCGTCGACAACGCCAGCGAGCTGATGTATTGGATTTCGCCTTCCGGGCCCGGGATCGCGGAGGCGATCATGTCCGGGCGTTCGAAGTCCAGGCCCGTGACCGCGCAGGGGAGGGTTTCGCCGGAGGGGTTGCCGTGTTCGTCGAACATCGGGAGGTCGATTCCGTCGTCGGTGCGGCGGAGGTAGTACTTGCCCTTGGTGGCCAGGGCCGTGAGCGGGGTGGCGACGAAGGCGATGACCACGGCGACGATGGGCGAGTACGGCTTCAGGGTCTCGCCGAGGACGCCGAAGAAGGTCATGATCGACAGGACCGCGGACAGGCCGAAACCGACCAGGCCCACCGGGTTCACGTTGTAGAGCATGCCGCGGCGGAATTCCGGCTGTTTGGGGGAGATCTTCAGCAGGTATTTGTTGATCGCGATATCCGTTGCGACGGTGACGATCCAGGCGATACCGCAGTTGGCGTAGAAGCCGAGGATGTCGTTGAGGAAGTCGAACATATTGGCTTCCATCAGGATCAGCGCGATCGCCAGGTTCAGGCCCAGGAATACCAGCCGGCCCGGGTAGGTCTTGGTGACGCGGGTGAACGAGTTCGTCCACGCCAGCGAGCCCGAATACGCGTTGGTCACATTGATTTTGATCTGGCTGATGACCACCAGCACCACCGCGAGCGTCATTGCCAGCCAGGACGGCACCATATCCTTGTAGATCTCCAGGAACTGATGCACCGGCTGATTCGCGATGCCCTGCGCGCCGGGCAGATTCGCGATCAGATAGACCGCCAGGAATAGGCCGACCGCCTGCTTGATCGCGCCGAAGATCACCCAGCCGGGCCCGGCCAGCAGCATCCAGCCCCACCACCGGCGCGCGTTCTCCGGCGTCTTCGGCGGCATGAAGCGCAGATAGTCGATCTGCTCGGCGATCTGGGCGATCAGTGACAGACACACCCCGGCGGCCAGCAGCGCGCCGGTGATACTCACGCCGGCCCCGTCCTTACCGCCGTATTCGAAGAACGCGCCGACCGAATCCGGATGCCGCACAACGAGGAACAGGAACGGCAGCACCATCAGCAGCAGCCACAGCGGCGTCGTCCAGACCTGCAGTTTGGCCAGCGTATTCATGCCGTAGATCACCAGCGGGAAGATGATCAGCGTCGACGCCAGATAACCGAGCCACAGCGGGATGTGCAGGCCCAGTTCCAATCCCTGCGCCATGATCGAACCCTCGGTCGCGAAGAAGATGAACGTGAACGAGGCGAATACCAGATTGGTGACCACCGACCCGTAGTAGCCGAAGCCGCTGCCGCGGGTGATCAGGTCCAGGTCGATGTTGTAGCGCGCGGCGTAATAGGCGAGCGGGAACCCGGTCAGCATGATGAGGACGGCGAAGATGCCGATCCCGAGCAGGGCGTTACCGGTCCCGTTGGCGATGCCGATATTGGCGCCGATGGAGAAATCCGCCAGATAGGCGATACCGCCGAGCGCGGAGACGCCGACCACCGCCGGGCTCCATTTGCGGTAGCTGCGCGGCGCGAAGCGCAGCGTGTAATCCTCCAGCGTTTCCTTCGTCGCCGCGACGGAGTTCGCCGGGCGGGTATCTACGTCGACCACAAGTACTCCTCAATCCGGCTCGTTAGAGCAGGCTCGAAGACTGAGGGTCGTGGGTGAATGTAGAGTCGGCTTTTCGTCGCCGTTACGGACCCGTTACGTCACATCATGGGATGAGAAGCCGAGCTTCTGATCAGCAACTCTCGGTGAACGCCTTCAGATACCCCGCCGACTGGTAGGCGAAGTTGTACGCCCAGCGCGGGAGCGAGATGTGCGGCCGCGCGTCCGCCAGCAGGATGTCGCCGTCCCAGCACTTCCCGAGGATGTACCGCGCCCGCGAGATGTGCGGCGTCCACGTCACCACGATCACCCGATGCCAGCCGCCGGCCCGGGCCCGCGCCGCGAGTTCGCGCCCTTCGCCGAGGGTCGTGCGCGGCCGCGGATCGAAGCATTCGACCCGGAAGCTGTAGCCACCGTGACAGATCCGGTTCATCAGCGGGCTGTGCTCGTAGGGATCGGAGAACACCACCACCGGCGCGTATCCGTCGCGGGCCAGGCGCAGCCCCAATTCCTCGCGCCCATCGTGCGCCCCGCCCAGCACCAGAATCGCATCCGCTCGCGCGGGCTCGTCCACCTCCGGCCGCACATACACCGGCCACAACGCCACCACGAGTACGGCGACGACCACCCCCAGCACGCCCACCACCCGGCCCCACCGCACCCGCCGATGCTATCCCCACCACCGTGGTCGCCCCTCGCAAAGCCAGCTGAGCTGGGGGTTTCCTCGTGTACATCAATTGTTGCCCGGGGACTCGCCCAGATGTGGGGGTGCGGCCAACCGTGGCGCTTACCAATCGATCATGCGTCTCACGGTTTTCGGGACTGGATATCTGGGAGCCACCCATGCCGCGTGCATGGCGGAGCTCGGGCACGAGGTAGTGGGGGTCGATGTCGACCCCGGTAAGGTCGCGAAGCTGTCCGACGGTGTGGTGCCGTTCTACGAGCCCGGGCTCGAGGATGTGCTGCGCCGCAATCTGGACGCCGGGCGTCTCCGGTTCACCACGTCCTACGAGGAGGCGGCCGCGCACGCCGACGCGCATTTCCTCGGTGTGGGGACGCCGCAGAAGAAGGGCGAATACGCCGCCGATCTGAAATACGTCCATGCCGTGGTGGATTCGCTGGCGCCGATGCTGGAACGCCCCGCGGTGATCATCGGCAAGTCCACCGTCCCGGTCGGCACCGCCGTGGAACTGGGCCGCCGCGCCCGGGCCGCCGCGTCCGTCGACGTCGAGGTGGCGTGGAACCCCGAATTCCTGCGCGAGGGCTTCGCCGTGCGGGACACGCTGCGCCCGGACCGCCTGGTGCTCGGCGTGGACCGCGACCGCGAGAACTCCTCGTGGGTCGAGGAACTCGTGCGCGAGATCTACGACGACCTGCTCGTCGCCGAGGTGCCGTTCCTGCTGACCGACCTGGCCACCGCGGAACTCGTCAAGGTCTCCGCGAACGCCTTTCTGGCCACGAAGATCTCGTTCATCAACGCGGTCTCCGAGGTCTGCGAGGCCACCGGGGCCGACGTCACCGTCCTGGCCGACGCGCTCGGCTACGACGCCCGCATCGGCCGCCGATTTCTCAACGCGGGACTGGGTTTCGGCGGCGGCTGCCTGCCCAAGGACATTCGCGCCTTCATGGCCCGCGCGGGCGAACTGGGCGCCGACCACGCCCTGGCCTTCCTCCGCGAGGTCGACAACATCAACATGCGCCGCCGCGCGAAGGTGGTCGATATGGCGGCCCGCGCGTGCGGCGGCTCGCTGCTCGGCGCGAACGTCGCGGTGCTGGGCGCGGCCTTCAAACCGGAGTCCGACGACGTGCGCGACTCGCCCGCGCTGAACGTGGCCGGCATGATCCAGCTGAACGGCGCGGTCGTGACCGTGTACGACCCGAAGGCACTGGAGAATTCGCGCAAGGTCTTCCCGACCCTGAACTACGCCACCTCCGTCACCGAGGCGTGCGATCGCGCGGACGTGGTGCTCGTGCTCACCGAATGGGCCGAATTCACCGCCCTGCGCCCGCGGGATCTGGACCCCGTGGTGCGCGGACGGTCCATCATCGACGGGCGCAACTGTCTCGAACGCGCCAGCTGGCGCGACGCCGGATGGGTGTACGCGGGCCTCGGCACGTCGTAGGGTGGCGAACAGGTACAGTGACCCACACCGCGCGACATGAGCGATGGGCCGGAGGAGGCAGTCTACGCAACCACGAAGGCCCCGCTGACGCGGCAATATACTCGGTATGAGCGATGGGCTCGGAGGCAAGTTGTGCCTACCGCAGAGGGCCCGTGCACGCCACAATGAGCAGAGTGTGAAGCGCGCCGACCATCCGTGTTCCGAGGATCGGGGTGAGGTGAAACGAGATGGGCAGCAGATGAGTTCGGTACTGGGAGTCTCGGTGGGGGCGGGCGCCGTTCGCGTCGCGTGGCCGCATGCCGGGAATTCCGCCGACCATTTCGCGCCCGATCGTTTCGATCTGCAGACCGTGCCCGTGGGCGACCAGCGTATGGAGGATGTGGCCGCCGAGACGGTCGCCGGCGTGCTCGCCGCCGATCCCGATGTCGCGGCCATCGCCGTCACCTACCGCTCCGAACAGTACGCCAAATCCGTGCGCGCGGCGCTGGCCCGCCGCCAGCTCACCAACTACGAGCTGGTCCCGGAAGTCGTGGCGGCCGTGGAGTTTCTGCAGGCCTCGGGGGAACTGTCGGGCCTGCGCACCATCGCCCTGTACGACCTCGGCAGCGCCGGGTTGTCGGTGAGCGTCGTCGACGTCGCCAGCCGCCAGGTCCGCTACAGCGAGCGCACCAGCGATATCAGCGGCGACTATCTGGATTCACTGATCCGCGAACAGCAGATCGCCTCGGGGCGGATCGCCCATCCGGCCGATCCCGACGGCCTGGCCGCGCTGGACGAGCTGTGCCGGCAGGCGAAGGAGCAGCTGTCGGCGACCACCGCCGTGGCGCTGCCGTCCGAGCACGGCCTGGTACTGCTCTCGCAGGAGAACTTCGAGGCGCTGATCATGCTGGCCGTCGAGTCGTCGGCGCGGATGGCCCGCGATGTCATCATGCGCTCCGAGCAGGGCGTCCAGGCGGTGGTGGTGATCGGCGGCTGCGCCCGGATACCCATGGTGGCACGGGTTCTGGAGCGCTGGCTGAGTATGCCGGTCACGGTGCCCGCGCAGCCGGATTCGGTGGTGGTGCGCGGCGCGGCGCTGCTGGCCCGGCCCACCCGCACGGCCGCGCCGCCGGTGTCGTTCGAGGCCAAGACCGAGCAGCTGGCCATCGTCCGGCCGGAGGACACCGCGGCCAAGGGCAGGCGCGGCCTGTTCCGCGGCCGCGAGTCGGCGCGCGGTCCGGTGCGTGACCTGGCGCTCGGGCGCCGGCGCGAGCTGAGCGTGGCGGGAATCGCGGCGGGCGCCCTCGTGGTCGTCGCCGCCCTCGGGCTCGGCCTCGGCTGGGGCCCGCAAGTGCTGCAAGGGGATTCGCACAGCAACTCCGCCCCGAGTTCGGCCACCACGAGCGCCCCGCGCCCGGCGGCCCTCGAACCCTCGATCGCCCCGCCCCCGAGCGACACCACCAACGCCTCGATCGCCGCACCCCCGCCGGTACGCCAACAGGCGCCCACCACCGAAGCGGACGCACCCCCGCCCGGCCCCAACACCATCATGGTCCCGGGCCTCCCCCCGATCGTCGTCCCGACGATCCCCCCACTCCTCCCACAATTCCCCCCACCCGGCCAGCCACCCCGCCGCTGAGTTTTTCGTCGGCGCCGCTGTTCCCCAGCGCCGGGGCAGCGCTCGGCGGCCGAGCCGTTCACTTGCCGCCGAGCCATCGGCGCGTGGGCTCTCATTCCCGGTTCACGCACCCTTTGCGTGTTCTCGCACCCTTTCCAGCGTTATGGAGAGGGTGCGGGAGTGTGCAAAGGGTGCGGAAGTGGGCGGTCAGTAGGGGCCGGGGCGGTGGCCGTAGTCGGGGTCGTCTGTCGGGCGGGGGCGGTTGGGGTTCGAGTGGCGGGGGGAGTAGGGCGGGTCGGTGTGGGGTGGGTAGGTGCGGCGGGGGCCGTCTGCCGGAGGGCGGGTGGGGAGGCCCTCGGGTGGGGTGGCGTCGTCTTCGAAGGCGTCGAAGGATTTGATCGGGGCGGAGGTCGGGGCAGCTCGGCGGCGGGGGCGGTTCGCGGCCGGGCGGGCGGGGCGGCCGGTGTCGTTCGCCGAACGGCGTTGGCTCGCTGGGGGATTCGCGCCCTTCGAATGGCGGGAGCGGCGGGCGGCGGGTGCGGGGGCGGGGCGGTGGCCGAACGGGCGGGCGAGCAGGACCGCGATGACCGTGGTCAGGGGGACCGAGAGGGCCAGGCAGATGCCGCCGACCGCGGAGCGGCTGATCTCGATCGCGACCGCGTCGCCGGTCAGGACGTCGCGGAACGAGCGGCCCGCCACCGAGAACAGCAGCAGCAGCGGCAGCGCGCCGCCCGCGTAGGCGAGGACCAGCGTGTACACCGTGCTGGCGATGTGGTCGCGGCCCACGCGCATGGCCGCGGCGAAGATCTCGCGGCGCGAGGCCTGCTCGTCGAGGGCGGCCAGCTCGAACGCCGCCGACGCCTGGGTGATGGTGACGTCGTTGAGCACACCGAGCGAGCCGATGATGAATCCGGCCAGCAGCAACCCGGTGATGCTCACATGCTGGAGATAGGTGGCGACGTTGGCGTTCTGCTCCTCCGACAACCCGGTGAGATGGGTGACCTCCAGCGTCACCCACGACAGCACCGCCGCCAGCACCATCGCGCTCAGCGTCCCCAGCAGGGCCGAACTGGTCCGCAGGTTGACGCCGTGTGCGAGATAGAGCACCGCGTAGAGAATCAGCGCTCCCGACACCAGGGCGACCGGGACGGCCGGTTTGCCGTCGAGCATCGCCGGCAGCAGGAACACCACGAGCACACCGAACGCGAATCCGAGACCGAGCACGGCCCGCAATCCGCGCCAGCGCGCCACGGCCACGATCACCACGACGAAGACCAGCGCGATGACGGTCAACGGCAGGCCGCGCGCGTAGTCGTCGAACGAGTAGATCGTGGTGCCGCCCGGATCGTTCTGCCGGACGATCCGGAGGTCGTCACCGACGCGCAGGTCCGGTTGGCCTGGACCGGGCGCGATCTCGAACAGCGTGTGCTTGCCCTCGTCCGGTCCGGAGGTGATGGCCACCAGGCTGCGCTGGCAGTTGTATCCGGTGTTGCGCGGCGCGTTCGGGGTGTCGTCGAAGACGCGTCCGTTGGACAGGCTGCCGCAGGGGCCGAGGTCCTGCGAGGTCACGGTGCCGGCCTCGGTGTGCACCGCCCCGCCGCCGCCGTTCTGCATCGGCAGCGGGATGTCCACGTGCTGATTGCTGGGCCACAGCCAGACGGTGCCGATCAGCACGAGCACGCCGATGCCGGTCAGTAGCCCGACCACGACCCGCGCCGCGGTGGCGCCGATCGCGATCGGCCCGGAATGGTCGTGGTGGTGATGATGGTGGTCGCTCACCCGATCCCTGCCTGTCCGCTCGTATACCTGACCGCTGCGAGCCTAATTGGTATCGATTGTCGACATCGTCAGGGCGGGCGCCCCGCGGGGGCTCGGCCGCGGCGTATCGGAAACCGTACCGGCACAGGCGAATTCACGGGGCTTGCGAAGTAAGGAAGTGGGAGGGGCGGCGGAGAGCAGGGGGATGTCTCCGCCGCCCGGGGGATCCGACAGCCCAGGGGGGTAGGCGGTCGAACCCAGGGCCGAGCGGCCCAGGGGGGTAGGCGGCTCGGCCGGGGCACTCTCAGTGCCGAGGACCACTGTACACAAACGGCCGATCTTTGCGCTAGCTAAGTCTTTAAAACCGCATAGTTTTCGTACTCACGGTCTGTTTTTGCGGGGGTTGAAAGGCACAGCGTTCCTACTGGCGATAACTGGCCAGGAAGTTGCCGAAGCGTTCGATCGCCACCGCCAGATCGCGGGCCCACGGCAGGGTCACGATGCGCAGGTGGTCGTGCTGCGGCCAGTTGAATCCCGTGCCCTGCACCATCAGGATCTTCTCCTGGAGCAGCAGATCCAGGATCAGCTTGGAGTCGTCGTGGATCTCGTGCACCTCGGGATCCAACCGCGGGAACGCGTAGAGCGCGCCCTTCGGCTTGACGCAGGAAACACCCGGGATCATGTTCAGCTTCTCCCAGGCCACGTCCCGCTGCTCGAGCAGCCGGCCGCCGGGCAGGATCAGATCCTCGATGCTCTGATGCCCGCCCAGGGCGACCTGGATCGCGTGCTGCGCGGGCACATTCGGGCACAGGCGCGAGGACGCCAGCAGGTCGATGCCCTCCAGGAAGCCGGCGGCGTGCTCCTTGGGCCCGGTGATCACCAGCCAGCCCGAGCGATAACCGGCCACCCGGTACGCCTTGGAGAGGCCGTTGAAGGTCAGGGTCAGCAAGTCGGGCGCCAGCGTGGCCAGCGAGATGTGCTTGGAATCGTCGTAGAGGATCTTGTCGTAGATCTCGTCGGCGAGCAGGAGCAGCTGATGCTTGCGCGCCAGGTCGACGAGCTGCTGCAACACCTCCGCCGAATACACCGCGCCGGTCGGGTTGTTCGGGTTGATCACCAGCAGCGCCTTGGTGCGGTCGGTGATCTTCGACGCGATATCGGCGATATCGGGCTGCCAGCCGTTGGATTCGTCGCACAGGTAGTGCACCGGGGTGCCGCCGGCGAGGCTGGTCATCGCCGTCCACAGCGGGTAGTCCGGGGCGGGGATCAGCACCTCGTCGCCGTTGTTGAGCAGCGCCTGCATGGTAATGGTGATCAGCTCGGAGACGCCGTTGCCCAGGTAGACGTCGTCGACGTCGAACTCCGGGAACCCGGGCACCAGCTCGTAGCGCGTGAAGATCGCGCGCCGGGCGGGCAGGATGCCCTTCGACTCCGAGTACCCCTGCGCATGCGGCAGCGCGGCGATGATGTCGCGCATGATGACGTCGGGCGCCTCGAACCCGAACGGCGCCGGGTTGCCGATATTGAGTTTGAGGATGCGGTGCCCCTCGTTCTCCAGCCGCGACGCGTGTGCGTGTACGGGACCCCGGATCTCGTAGACGACGTTCTGGAGTTTGGTGGACTGCTCCAGAGCGCGCGGCGGCCGATGGGGTGACTGGCTGGTAGGGCTCACCTGTCCAATGGTGCCATTGCGCCGGTGCTCGTCAGGTGGGCGGGATCATCCCCCGCGCCGCGCCGGCCCCGCAGAACTCCTCGATGCGTTCGTCCAGCCTGCGGGCCTCGACCGCGTCCTGGAACTCGGGATCCGCGATGCGGCGGCGGACGCCGCTCAGGCGCTCTTCCAATTGTGCGATGCGTTTGTCCTCGGCCAGCTCCAGGACCGGGTGCAGGGCGCTCGCGGCGCCGTCGAGACTGCCGTTGATCAGGTGCGCGGTCGCGTTGTCGACGCGGGCGAGCGATTCGGCGCCGTACGAGCGGCGCTCCTCGGGGCCGTTCGCGTACAGATCGATCGCGCGCTGCGTCGCCTGTAATGCGGGTGCGGCCTGGCCTAGGTGGATGTAGGTGGCGCCGGCGTAGTACTGGCTCTTCGGCTCGTTGAATCCGAAGACGCCGCCGACCTCGTCGTGCAGGTTGTCGGTGGCGGTGGATTCGCGGGCGGTATCGGCCGCGCCGATGCAGCGCTCGGTATCGGCCGGGCTGCCCAGCTTGGCCCAGATGCGGGCCTCGATATTGTGCAGCCGCACCCGGGCCGTCGCCGATTCGGCGTACTGCTGACCGTTCTGCGCCAGCACCACCGCCCGGCGCGGGCGCTGCGATCCGTATTCGATCAGTGCCTGCATGCCGCGGGTCCAGGCGCGTAATCCGTTGTGCCCGCACAGCTCCGCGTACGCCCACGCGGCCCTGGCCTGTTCGCCGGCGGCGTCGTGATAGCCGAGGTCGGTACTGGCATTGGCCAGGAGCCCGGACAACGTCCCGGCCAGCAGATACAGATGGGTTGTGTCCGAAGGCCTCTGGTGACCCTCCAGCAGCGTGTACACCCGCCTGCGCACCCGAAGCATCTCCACCATCATCGGCACCGGTGGGACGTGGACATAGTCGTTGGCGATGCGCGTCACGTCGGCGTCGAGTTGCTCCAGAGCGGTGGCACCCACATTACTGACTTCGGCCCGACCGGCATGTTCGCTGGCTTCATGGGCAGCCGCCATGATCAGATCCCTCTCCGAAATCTCTGCTAACGCATCACCTCTCATCGCACCGGTGTCAACCAGAGCCAAAAGTTCCGCGTCGCTCGAATACTTGGCGCGCGCCGGATTCTCGAGGCACGCATCGATGTCGGGCGCGGGCCGGTCGATCAGTGGCTGATCGATCAAGGCCGCGAACCGTGCCCGCACGACTTCGTCGGACCTGGCAAGGGATGTATCCAACGCGGCCTGGTTGACCGGACGGGGATGTACCCGAGCGCCGCCCGCTTCCCATTTCGAGACCAGGCGTTCGTGGACACCGAGGTGCGCCGCGAACTCCCGGATACTCATCCGCTTGGCATCGCGGAGGGCACGGGCCTCCTTACCTGACCACTGCCGGACCACGATGTCATCCCTTCCGCACGAACTCCGTACTCCAGAGTACGAGTGCGTGGTGATCGCGGCCACAGCCGAAACCGAGCTGGTATCAGGGATTTCCCCAGCTCTCGGAGCAGAGGCAGCGGAAGGGCAGCGCAAGGAGGGCGTGCGGGCGTTTCACATCGGCCACGCGGGCGCGAAGCTGAGAGAGGATCGAGGGAGCTCGTCGTGAATGTGGAGAAACTCAGGACCGTCGAGGATTGGGTGGCGTTCTACCAGCACGAGTACGGCCTGCCGGTGAGCGAACGGGGTGGCTTCGTCATGCTCCCGATCACCGTGGGCATCGGCATCGTGCATCTGCCCACCGCACGCGCCGAGGCCGTTCGCGACTGCCTGTCCGAACAGGACATGGCGGGCCCGATGCTCGCTCGTCAGATCCGCTGGAGCTTCCTGGTGACGCCCGACAGCCGTCCCGGCGCCCAGGTGCTCGACGTGCTCAACCGTTTGGACATAGGCATTCCCGCCATCGGTAGCGCCGTGATGTTGCCGACCGGTCTCGGTCGCTGGACCAGGGAAGGGTGCCACTGGGTCCAGCCGCCGAGCCGCGACAACGAACTTCCACCCCTGTCGGTGGTCATCACGACGGCACTGGCGGTGGGAGGCGGGGGCGAGGACTGACCGCAGACCGGTCCTCACCCTCCCGCACCGGGTCCGCCCCACTTGGCAGTCGACGGGGCGGACCCGGATATGGGCTACCCGAAGTGGGTTCCTCGGGCCCGGCCGAGGGGGACCGGGCCCGAGGGCACCGGCGGCGCACCGATGATGATGGTGAAACCCGTTGTCGTCCTGCCGGGTCGGCTGCCGCCGGTACGTCGGGGGCCGTCCGCGAGATGGGTCAGGCGGCCTGCCAGAGGGCGGGGGCGCTCTCCGGATTCCAGTTGGGGTCGGTGGCCTTGTGGGCCTGCAGGCAGCTGTAGGTCTTGCCGTTGTAGGTGACCTTGTCGCCGACCGCGTAGCTGGTGCCCTGCGCCCAGTTCGAGGCCGAGGGGTTACCGCTGGTGGGCGGCTGCGGCGTGGTGGTCGGGTGGTCGTGTTCGCTGGTCGCCGGGGCACTGGTGGTCGGCTGCGACGAGGTGGGCTGCGACGGCGTCGTCGGCTGGGCCGAGGTGGACGGCGCCGGGGTGGTGGTGCCCGGCGGCGTGGTCGTGCCGCCGCCCGAGGATCCGTCTCCGCCGCCGATGTTCAGGTCGACGCAGGAATAGAAGGCATTCGAGGTGTCGGCGATGTTCCAGACGGCGAGCAGCTTCTGCTTACCGCTGAACTTGCTCAGGTCGACGGAGTGGGTGACCGTATCGCCCGGCAGCTCGTTCTTGCCGTCGACCTTGGCGACCTGGGTGTCGCCGATGAAGTACTCCCAGTCGGAGGTCTTGTGCTGCGCGGTGTTGGTCCAGGTGAAATCGACCTTGCCGGCGACGTCCTGGACCTTCCAGCCCTTGCTGTCGTCGTCGAGTTCGGGGTACTTGTTCGCCCCGCAGTTCTTCAGTCCCTTCGGGCCCTCCACGCTCTGCGGTTCGTAGGTGATGTCACCGCAGGACACCTCGCCCTTGGCGCACTGCGCCTGGCGGCTGAGCGGGGAGGAGATATAGCCGTGCGCCCCCGCGGTGGCGGCGGGCAGGACGGCGAGGACGATCGGCGCGATCCCCGCGGCCGCGCCGACTAGGGACAGCATTCTTTTGCTCACTGATGCTCCTTGTGAGAGATTGTGGACAGCGCTACCGGCACACGCTGCCGTGATCACTACGTGATAGTGGCGTGATGATCCAGATCATTTTGCAGGATAGATATGCTCTAAAACCCAGGTGATCTAAAACCTAGGGTGCAGCAATCCGACAGTCAAACGCTCGATGGGGCCTGCGTCACAGGTGGGCCGTTGTCCAGTCTTCGACTAACCTTTCGAGCTGCTGTGATAGCTCGAGTCGATTGCCGACTGTGGATGATGAGAAACTTCCGGTCGGTCGTTATGTTTGCTGTCCAGCAAACTTTTCGACTTAACACGACGCTTTATGGTCCGGGAAACCCGGCGGCATCGAAAAGTGCACTCGTAATGTGCGTGAGTTTTGTGCAATTCTACAATTGCCTGCGCCGGGGCGGCCCCGGACGAAAAACGAGGGTGGCGTCGCCATCGCTGGCGACGCCACCCTCGGGTGACTACTGAGAGCCGGTCAGTTCTTCCGGCCCGGAGCCTTCGCCCCGGACTTGAATCCGAGACCCCCGGGCTTGGCGGCCGGCGGCTCGGCGGTGCTGCCGTTGCCCCCGCTCGACGGCGTCTCCGGGGCGGCGTCCTCCGGCTCGGGTGCGGACTCGGGCTCCGGGGCGGGCGCCTCGGTGGCCGGAGTCTCGGCGGCGGGAGCGGGTTTCGGCGCTCCCGGCGCCTTCGGCCCGGGCTTCTTGAAGCCGGACTTCATGGCGAGGCCCTTGGGCGCCACGGTCGGCTTGGATTCGGTCGGCGCCTCCGATTCCGGTGCCGCGGCGGTGGATTCCGTGGCGGAGGCGTCCGCGGCCTCGGTGGGCTCCGGCTGCTCGGCGGCGGGTGCCTTCGCGCCCGGTGCCTTCGCTCCCGGCGCCTTGGCAGCGCCCTTCATGGCCAGGCCCTTGCCGCCGGGTGCCTTCGCCGCGCCCTTCATGCCCAGGCCGCCGGGCTTGGCGGTCGGGGTCGCGGGCGCCTCGGTGGATTCCTCCGCCGATTCCGTGGCGGGAGCCTTGGCTCCCGGTGCCTTGCCGCCGCCCTTCATGGCGAGACCCTTGCCGCCCGGTGCCTTCGCCGCGCCCTTCATGCCCAGGCCGCCCGGCTTGGCCGCCGGGGTCGCGGGAGTGTCGGTGGATTCCTCCGCCGATTCCTTGGCCGGTGCCTTCGCGCCCGGTGCCTTCGCGGGGCCCTTCATCGCCAGGCCCTTGCCACCGGGTGCCTTGCCGCCTCCCTTCATACCCAGCCCCTTGCCGGCCCCGGCGTTCGCCGGGGAAGCGGAGGAAGCCGGGGCAGACGAGGAAGCCGGGGAAGACGACGAAGCTGGGGCAGAGGAGGAAGCCGGGGCGGAGGAAGCGGCGGCGGTGTCGGTAGCCGCTGCGGATGCCTCCGCGGCAGCGGGTTCCGGCGCGGCCTTCTTGGGCTCCTGGACGACCTTCAGGTTCTCCGACAGCGTGCCGGACTCGACCCGGTCGATCGACTGCAGCATCAGCTGTGCCACGTCGACGACCTCGACGCCCTGGCCGACCTCGCCGGAATCCTTGCGCGCGGTGACGCCGTCGGTGAGCATCACGCGGCAGAACGGGCAGCCGGTCGCGATCAGCGACGGCGAGTTGCCGCCGTCCAGGGTGTCCAGCGCCTCGTCCACGCGATCGATATTGATGCGCTTACCGAGCTGCTCCTCCATCCACATGCGCGCGCCACCGGCGCCACAGCACATGGAACGCTCACCGTGCCGGGGCATTTCGGTGACCGTCGCACCCGAGGCCCCCATCAGCTCGCGCGGCGCGTTGTAGATCTTGTTGTGCCGTCCGAGGTAGCAGGGGTCGTGATAGGTGACCTTCTCCGAGACCGGCTTGACCTGCACCAGCTTCTTCTGCCGCACCAGGCGGTTGAGCAGCTGGGTGTGGTGCACGACCTCGTAGTTGCCGCCCACCTGCGGGTACTCGTTGTTCAGCGCGTTGAAGCAGTGCGCGCAGGTGACGACGATCTTCTTCTTCGCGTTCTCGACACCCTCGAACACCGAGTTCAGCAGTTCGATGTTCTGCATCGCCAACTGCTGGAACAGGAATTCGTTACCCGCGCGGCGCGCCGAGTCGCCGGTGCAGGTCTCCTCCGCGCCCAGCACCATGAACTTCACGCCCGCGGTCGCCAGCAGTTCGGCGACGGCCTTGGTGGTCTTCTTCGCACGGTCCTCGTACGCGCCGGCGCAACCGACCCAGAACAGGTACTCGTACCCGTCGAAGCTGTCGGCATCCTGCCCGAACACCGGAATGTCGAACTCCAGCTCCGACATCCAGTTCAGGCGGTCCTTGGCGTTCTGGCCCCAGGGGTTGCCCTTGTTCTCCAGGTTCTTGAACAGGCCCGCCAGCTCGGACGGGAACTCCGACTCGATCAGCACCTGGTAGCGGCGCATATCGATGATGTGGTCGACGTGCTCGATATCCACCGGGCACTGCTCCACGCACGCGCCACAGGTCGTGCACGACCACAGCACCTCGGGGTCGATGATGCCGCTGACGTCCTCGCCACCGACCAGCGGGCGCTCGGCCTCGTCCTTCGCGGTCTGCGAGATCTTCGCCAGCGCGGCCTCGTTCGGCTTGCCCTCGGCGTCCACCAGGCCGACCTCGTCGCCGCCCATATCCTTGCGGCCCCCGGCCAGCAGATACGGCGCCTTCGTGACACCGTGATCGCGCAGCGACATGATCAGCAGCTTCGGCGACAGCGGCTTACCGGTATTCCATGCCGGGCACTGACTCTGGCAGCGACCGCACTCGGTGCAGGTGGTGAAGTCCAGCCAGCCCTTCCACGAGAAGTCCTCGACCCGGCCGACACCCAGCGTGTCGGTGTCGGGATCGATCTCCTCCATGTCCAGCAGCGGCTTCCCCGCCGACATCATCGGCTTCGCCGCGCCCAGCGCGACACCGCCGTCGTCCTCACGCTTGAAATAGATGTTGAAGAACGCCGCGAACCGGTGCCACGCGACACCCCAGTTGATGTTGCGGCCGACCAGCAGCAGGAAGGTGCTGCCCGACACCATCTTGACGAAGGCGAACACCGCGACCATCGCGACGCTGCTCGGCAGCAGCTTGGCCACCTGCATGGTGAAGAAGTCGCTCCACGCGTTGGCGTGGCCGTAGGTGGCGATCTTGCCGGCCTTCACCAGCACCATGCCCAGGCCCTCGATCAGCACGATCAGCTCGATCGTGTAGGCCGGGCCGAATCGCGAACCGCTGAACCGCGACAGCCGCTGCGGCACCCGCGGGTGGTTGAGCTGGCGGATGACGATCAGCACCGCGATGCCGATCACGGTGGCGATGCCGAGCACCTCGTCCATCAGGTGGTAGATGCCCCAGCCACCGACGACGGGCCAGTGGAAATCGGGATCGAACGTCTGCGGATAGGCCTCGAAATACAGGATGAAACCGGCGAGGAAGCCGATCATCACCAGCCAGTGCGCCCAGCCCACCGTGCGGAATTTGTTCATCCGCGTGTGGGCCAGGAATTCGACGAGCATCGTCTTGATTCGGGGGAGGAACGGCCGCCACCTGTCCGGGGCGGACTGCCCGATCATGATGGAGCGGACCATCTTGCCGACGCCGCCGAAGAATGACGCCCAGGCCAATAGGCTGAACGCCACCCCAATCGTGCCCAGCGTCACTGTCAGGGCATTCATGTCGCGACCTTCCTTCGAGTCAACGAGCACCCGACGGCAGGGCTGTTGCCGTCGGCGGTTGCACGCATCTTAACTTCCGGTAAGTTACTCGCCGGTAACTTATCTGTCCACCCTATGATCTCTGCCGGGGCGCGCCGCAGCTTGCTGGGCTCGCCTCGCAACCGCCGTGTGACAGGACTCACGGAAATCCCCGCGATGCTGGGGTTTTCCACGGACGTAGTTCGGCTATCACGGTAAAACCCGGCAAATCCGGTCCATAACCCAGGACACGCTTAGTTCCACTGGCGGGAAACGGTTCTCGCGTCCGGCCAGTCTGTGATCTAGGCTCACTTCGTCCTGCCTGCTTTGTTCAGCTTCATACCGCTCGGGGAGGGTCTTGCAGGTCGCTCGGACGGAGCAGCGACTTGAGGGATGCGTGGGCTCTCGCGGAGAAGTTGTGCGTGGCACCCTGATGATGGATTGGATAACCGAATGAAATTCCGCAGCACTACTGCGGTCGGCGCCTTGGCGATCGGCGCCCTCACTGTGGGTTTGGGTACTGCCCACGCCGAACCCGCTGCACCATCCGAGAAGACCATCGGCTACTCGGTCAAACAGGAGGACAAGTCCTCCGTAGCCCGTCTCGGAGCCGGAGGAACCTTCGAACTGTCGAAGGCGGAGACACCCGCGGCGGCGGATGCCACGGCCTCGGAGATCGCGGGCAAGCCCGCGGAGGACGCGCCGACCCTGGTCACTCTCAAGGACGACGCGGGAAGCACCGTGATGAGCTTCCCGCTGGCGTACTCGATTGCCGGGCAGCAGATTCCGGTCAAGGCGGAGGTGCGCGACGACGGCAAGACCCTGGCGGTCACGCCCGAGCGACCGGCCGGATTGCCGACCGACCAGCCGCTGAACGTGAAGCCTGTCGTCAAGCCGGTGGCATCCAATATCGAGAATCAGCGGGCGCTGGGTGAATTCTCCACCTACTTCGGTCTCGCGACCGCGATCGGCGGATTCGTCGGCACCGCCATCGGCGCGGTGGTCGGCTGTGCCCTCGGTCTGATCGGGGTCATCGTCGGATGTCTCGTCGGTCTGCCGACCGGCGCGGCCATCGGCGGAATCCTCGGGACCGTCGTCGTCGGTGGGCCGACGTTGGTGGCCGCGGGTGTCGACCTCATGAACACCCTGAACGCGCCGAACGGCACCACCCGGTACACGGACGAGGCCATGAAGCAGCAGCAGGAAGTCGTGCAGCAGAAGCCGAACTAGTCTCGGCTCCTCCCCGAACCGGCCCGCTCGCCTTCGCGCGAGCGGGCCGGTTCGCGTTCGACTAGGCTCACGTCCTCGTATGCACTGTGCATGTGCGGTGTGACCTGATGAGGGATGGGAAGACCGAATGAAGTTCCGCGCACTGACCGCGGTCGGGGCGACGGTCATCGGGGCGATGACCGTTGTCGCCGGTCCGGCGGCCGGAGATCCCGCGCCCGAGCTACCGGACGCCGGATTCGTCGACTACGCGACCAAGATCGTCGACAGGACGATCGTCACCAGGCTGAAGGGGGGAACCTTCGAGCTGGTCGACAAGCCGGGCGCCGTCTCCGAACGGGTCCTCGACCTGAAGGACGAGACGGGACACGTCGCGCTGGAGATGCCTCTGAACTTCCGCCTGTCCGGGGTGCCGGTCCCGGTCGCGGCGGCGGTGAAGGAGGACGGCCGGGTCCTGGAGATCACGCCGGAGCAGCCCGCCGACGTGGATCGCGTCCACCCGGTGACCTCGGTGCATCCGATCGCCTCGGATCTCGAGAATCAGCGCGCGATCAACGATTTCGTCACCAAGATGAGTTTGGGTGCGGGGATCGGCACGGTGATCGGCGCCGTCGTCGGCGTCGCCATCGGCGTTGTGCTCGGTGTGCCGATCGGCGCTGCGGTCGGGTGTGCGGTGGACGCCGCCACCCTGTGTGTCCCCGGCCTTGTGGTCGGTGCCGTCGCGGGTCCCATCCTGGGCGCCTTCGCGCTCGGCGTCATCGGCGCGGCCATCGGCAGCGGGCCGACGGTCACCAGCTCCGGTGTCGACATGCTGAACACCCTCCAGGCCCCGCCCGGTACGACGCCGTGGGCGGACCTCTCGGGACCGTCCGACGTGCGCCCGCCCGCTCCGGCAGCTCCTGCCCCTCCCGCGCCTGCTCCCGCCGCACCCGGCGCTCCAACCGTGCCCGGTCCGGCCTAGCGCCGCAACAACACTCGTTATCCGGCATGCGGCATCCCTGATTCCGGCATGCCGCCTCGCCGATTCCGGCATGCCGCATCCCTGATCCCGGCATGCTTTTGGCCGGGATCCACCATCGGCACCGTGGATTCCGGCCGAAAGCATGCCGGAAAATAGTGGTGTGTGCGCCGGAATAGTGGTGTGCGCTGCCGGGGAAGGCGTCGGGCAAGGCCGGGTGCTGCTGTCGCGCGAATTCGGTCACGTGGGGCATCGGGGTCGGCTATGTTTACGACGTTGTTTGTGCATCTTCACAATCGGTCGGGGAGAGATGCGCCGCCGAACCTGATGAGGGATGGAAGATCGGATGACGATCCGTAGCGGCGTCGTGGCCGCTCTGACGGTAATCGGCGCTCTGGCCGTAGGTTTCGGTACCGCGCACGCCGCCCCGGCTCCCGACCGGCAGATCGGCTATTCCGCCGCGGTGGCGGGCGAGACGGTGACGACCGAATTGACCGGCGGCACATTCGAACTGGTCGACAGCCCGGGCGCGACACCCGATGCCCCGCGGACGCTGGTCGATATCAAGGATTCCGCCGGCGTCGTGGCCCTCGAGTTCCCGCTCGATTTCCGTGCCGGCGGGCTGCCCGTTCCGGTCCGGCCCGTGCTGCGTGACGGCGGCCGGGTGCTCGAGCTGATTGTGGAGAAGGCGGCGGGCGCGCCTGTCGCACCGGTCGCCTCGCCGATCGAGAACGACCGGGCCATCAACGATTTCACGTCCAAGCTCGGTGTCGCCGCGGCCATCGGCGGCCTGATCGGGGCCGTCGTCGGGGGTGCCGTCGGCTGCGTCGTCGGCATCTTCTTCCTGTGTGTGCCGGGGGTCGTGGTGGGCGGTGTCATCGGCGGCGCGCTGGGCGCGATCGCGGGTGGCGGGCCCAGCGTGGTCGCCAACTGGGTGGAACTCATGAATACGTTGCAGGCCCCGGACGGGACGACGCCGTGGGCCGACCGGCAGGACGGCTGACCCGCGGTCAGGCGGGCAATTCCAGCGTGCCGGTGAACGACGTCTCGCCCGTGCGCCGCCCGGTCCGCCCGAACGAGCGCTCGGTCATGCTGAAGGAGCCGTCCGTGCGCACCAGAAAGACGGTGCTGCAGCGCGTTCCGTGCATGGTGTCGGCGACGAAGCGCGCCGAGACCGCCCGTTCGCGGGGCAGCGGCAGGCCGGTATCCGGTAGTTCGTCGTCGGGCGCGAGGGTGCGGTCGGCCAGCACGTCCAGATAACCCGCGACATCGGCCGGGTCGGTCGCGATCACCGAGCGCAGCGCCAGCAGGCCCGCGCGCACCTTCGGCCATACCGGAGCCCCGGTATCGGTGCGAACGGCGGTGTCCGTCGCGTTCAGGGAGCCGAGCAGGGCCCCGTTGGACAGCCCGTGCAGGCCCGGGGTCAGCTCCCGGGGCGTTCCCGCGCTGCGATTGCTGTGCCACCACAGCGTCTCCAGATCCGAGACCACCAGGTTGTAGCCGTTGTAGTCGTCCGGGGCCGCCGCGACGCCGCGGACGAACTTCTCGGGACCCACCTCGCCGCGCAGATAGTCCATCAGCAGCGCGCCGCGCGAGCGGGCGTCGATGCGCGACTCGTTCGGGCCACGCACATTCGTCACGGCGGCGAAACGGTGCTGCGGTCGCATCATGCCCAGCCAGGTGCCCGGTACGGGCCCGGCCGCGCCGAGATCCCGCCCGGCCAGCAAACCCGGCGCTTCCGGCCACCACCGCATCGATTCGGTTGCGCGGGTATAGAACTCGTCCCGGTTGGCCGCGACGATCAACCGATATTCCGGATGAGCCCGCCAGCCCACCAGCACAAGACACATGACTCCAGCATGCCCGACGGCATCCGGGCGTGGATACGGCCGTGCACTGCCGCTGAGCTGCCCGTTGACGGGACAACGAAGAGGACGAAAAGGGCCGACGGCATATCTGCCGTCGGCCCTCGTTCGGTCCGTGGACTAGCTCGTGCGCACCCGCAGGCCCGGGTTGTCGGAGAGCACGGTGCTCACCGGCTGGGCGAAGATCTGGGGGGCGTCGCCCGTGATCGCGCCGATGATGTTGGGGATCTCGCAGATCGGGTAGTCGGCGACCGACGAGGCGCTGGCGATGCCGAGCGCCATGGTGCCCGTGACCAGCGGCCCGCCGCTGTCACCGGGGAGGGCGCAGATGTTGGCCGAGAAGGCCTGGGTCTGCTGCCGGTCCTCGATCTGCACGGTCTGGTCGATCGCGTTCACCACGCCGCAGGAGAAGCCGGTGCGCGAGCCCGACTTGCAGACCGGAGCGCCCACGACCGGGGTGGCGACACCGGTGATCGCGATCGGCGCGCCCGGCTGGCGAACCAGGTTGTTGGAGAAGCGGTCCCGCGCCTCGTCGTTGATGGCCACGACCGAGTAGTCCTGCGCGTCCAGCACCGACTTCTGGAAGGTGCCCAGCTGCGCGCCCGTCTTGTTACCCGGCAGCAGCTCGAACATGCCCGGGGCGTTGGCGGTGCCGGCGGCCGGGATGTTCGGGTCGCAGTGGCCCGCGGTGATGTTGACGACGTTGTCGTTGCGGTCCAGGCCGTTGAAACCGGCCGAGCAGACCAGCTTCATCTTGCCCGCCACCGAGGCGTAGCCGTCGCCGGCCGCGATCGGGGCGGGAGCCTGCTCGCCGGCGACCGGGGTCGCCTGTGCCACCTCGGACAGCTCCGGGCCCACCGGCGGTGCGGGCATCACGACGACCCGCGCCGGGTCGACGAAGCCCGGCATCGGCAGGCCGACCTTGTCCACGCGCACGGCGATGCTGTTGTTGACGGTATCGACGACCACGCCGCGCACGGCCTTGGCCACCGGCTCCGGCTGGGTCGACAGCCACTGCTGGAAGGCGTTCTTCTCGCTGCGCAGCACCGTCTCGCTCTTGGCGACGTCCTTGACCTGGAAACCGGCGTCCTGAGCGGACTTGCGGGCCGCATCCGAGCCCTGCCCCTGCGCCAGCGCCACCACGGCCCGGCCGGCGTCGTCGAGCCACGCGCCCGCGAACGCCTGGGGGAACTGCCGCTGCGCGTTGGTGGCGAACGCACCCACCTGCTGCGCGACCTCCGCCCGGTGCATGTACTCGTCGGGGGAGATCTTCAGGTCCCTGGTCACGGCCGCGATCAGGTCGGTCGGCAGGTTCGGGGCCGGGGCCGGTTCCGCGGACACCGTCGCCGCCATGGGTCCGAAGACCAGCGCCGCGGCCGAGGCGACAACGGCGGTTTTACGGAGACGGGTGCGGGAGTTTCGCCCCTCGGCGGGCGACGTAAGACGGATGCGTGGCAGGAGCATGAGCCGACTATATGGGTTCTGGGCGGTTATGCCTACTCATCCTCGAATTTGATCGAGACGACATCTCGGCACACCGCCACGCCGCCCCGGCGTTTCGCGAAAAATTCATCCGTGGTTCGGCTTTCACCCGGCCGTGAACCGGCTCCTACCCGGCGTTCTGGCGGGTGCGCACCGAGATTCCGGAGCCCAGTCCGCCACCGGACGCGGCGTCGATATCGCTGAGAATCGCGCGGATCGGAATGCCGAGCGAAGCGGTGCCACCATATTGCGCCAGGCCGATATTGGCCTCGTTGCAGTCCGGCGCGTCGGCCGCGTTCGACCCGCTGGTGATGCCCAGCGCCAGCGTGCCCGACACGATCGCGCCGCCGCTGTCACCGCCGAGGGTGCAGGCCGAACTGGCGAATCCGCGCACGGTCTTCGAGGTTCCCTCCGCGGTGAACAGCTGCGTCTCGACACGGTCGGCCACGATGAAACCGCAGGTGAATGTGGAGGATTGGCCGGACTTGCAGATCGGCGCGCCGATGACCGGGTCGGCCGTGCCCGTCACGCTGATGGTGGTGCCGTTGGCGCCGCGCACCGACGGCTGGTCCATACCCGCCCGCACCGCGCGCTCGCTCAGCTGGATCACCGAGTAGTCCAGGCCGCTGCTGCCGCCGACGTGGGCCCGCACGAACGAGCCCAGTTTGGGGCTTGCCTTGAGGTTGCGGACGTCGGGCAGATAGACGTCGGCCGCGCCGTCGCCCTTGTCGAGATTCGGATCGCAGTGTCCGGCACTGATATTCAGCGCGTTACCGGCGGCGTCGACGCTGTTGAAGCCGAACGAGCAGACGTCGACGGTCTTCAGCGCCGCGTCGTCGAGCGAGGTCGGCGCGCTGATGTAGGTGTCGCCGCCCATCGGCCGCCGCTCCACCGGGCCGCCGCCGTCGGGCGAGAGCACGACCTTGATATTGGCGATCAGGGTCGGCAGGTTCAGCATGTGCCCGGCCGGGGTGTTGGCGACCGTCAGCACCAGCTGGCTGTTGAGGAAGTCGATGGCCACGGAGTTGATGGCCGTGGAGAGTTCGCGCGGCAGGCCGCCGACCCAGCCGACGAGCTGGTCGAGCGAGGTTTCCAGATTGTCCGCGGAGATCGGCGACATCCGGGTCTGGTAGCCCGCCGAGGCGGCGGCGTGCGCGGCGTCGACCGAGGTGACCGCCATGACCGGCTTGCCGTCCGGTCCCAGCCACGCGCCGGCGAATTCGTCGGGACGTTCGGAGCGGAAGCCGCGGGCGTAGTCGCGCAACTGCTGGGCCCGGGCGGCGCGGTCGAGGTATTCGGCCGGGGTCATCTTCAGGTCGCGGCCGATAGCCTGCGCCATTTCCGGCGGGAGCTGATCGGCGGAGAGCTGCGCCTGTTCCGGCGCGGGTTCTGCTAACGCGGGAGACGTACCGAACCAGGGACCTACGAGAACAGTCGAGGCGAACGCGGCGGCGGCAGCTTTGACCGAGGCGCGACGCGCCGGCAACTTGCGCATGAAGTCCCTTCGTCAGGCACGGTGCGTGCCAGGTGAATCCGCGAGGAGTTAAGCCGTTGTGCGGCAACGATCCCCGTCCTACAACAGACCGAGCGTCCGGTCTGGAGCCGTTGACCCGGGTCAGCGCTTCACTTTAGGGCACAAATGCGCAGACTTCGCTACGAAACGATCACGGAGTTCAGTAATACGGTCCCGGCTGCGTCGGTATCCAGGTCGGGAAGGGCAGCGACGGGAACAGCGGCGGCGTCGTCGTTCGGTGCGGCGTCGGCGTGGGCCTGGTCGTCCGGTGCGGTGTGGTGGTCGTCGTCGGGGGCGGCGGCGGAGGCGCTTCGGATGTCGGGGGCGGCGGCGGAGGCGGCTCGGTGGTCTCGGGCTCCGGTTCGGGCGTCACCGCCACCGTCGGCGCGGGGGCCACGAAGACCGGGGGCGGCGGCGGGGCGGCGGACGTCGGCGCGGGTTCGGACCGCGCATTCGGTAGTGGCGGAACGGGAGTCGAGGTGTCGTCGCGTAGCAGCAGCGCCACGACGACGCCGCCGAAGATCAGGCCGAGCACTCCGGCCGCGGCGATCAGCAGCGGCGTGCGGCGCAGGCGGCGTGGTTCGGCCGGCGGTGGCGGTGGGGCGGGTTTCTCGGCCTCGGCGGTCGCCGGTGGTTCGGCCGGGGGAGGTTCGGCGGCCGCGGGGATGGCCGCGGAATACGCCGCGGGCATCGCCGCCGAGTACGCCTGCCTGGTCGCGTCGTCGTCCTGCAACGCCGGCAGCACGTCGGTGACGATGAGCGCGTTCTCGGCGTGGGTCGGATCGGGCGGGGTGGTGCCCGCCGGGGTGGCGAGGACGGCGGCGAGGGCGGCGCGCGCGGCGTCGCGGGCATAGCTGCGGCCGTCGATCGCGCCGGTGGGCTTGTGCTCCGGGGCGGGCAGATCGCCCTCGCTCACCAGTGCGACCGACCGCAGGCCCAGGTAGTCGAGGGCGTCGCGCAGGGCGCTCACCTGCTGGGCGGGCCAGTCCGCGGGATGGGTGGCGTAGAACTCGGCGGGGCCGCTGAGATGGTCGGCGGCCAGGTTGATCAGGCAGAACAGTGCCGTCGCGACCAGATCCTCGGCGCGGTACGCCTCACCGGCGTCGACGGAGATACCGGCCGGATTCCCGACCGCCGCGAAGAAACCGCGGATCGAATGGGAGTGGCCGGTCGGTGGATCGCCCCCCAGTGAGGCATCGCCGTCGTCGGACATGTGCAGGACCGACTCGCGGACGATGTAGTGGGGTTCGGGCGTGTCTTCCGCTGTCTCGCCGGCTCCCGCGACGATTGCCGCGACGCATTCGTCCTCGGCGATGCGCAGGCCCACCCCTGTGGCCATCTGTCTCTACCTCGCTTCGGTGCGTCCGGGTCGGCTCCGCACCGAAGTCACACGAGCAGTGAGCCGTGGCCCATGGCGCGGAGCATCGACAATAACTCCGAGCGCGACCCGGCTCCGATCCGACGCCGGATCCGCGCGACATGATGCTCCACCGTCTTCGCCGAGATGTACAGCCGAGCGCCGATTTCCCGGTAGGTGAGGCCCAGCAGGACCAGCTCGGCGACCTCGCGTTCGCGCTCGCTGAGCAGGGTGTCGCTGCCCGGCGGCGGTTCGGGCCGCGGGTCGGCCGCGGGTTCGGGCGCGCGCACGGGCAGTCGCGGCGGGCGGGCCTCGGTGCGAATCGTGCGGGCCAGCTTCAGCAATGTGGTCGCGGCGGCCGAGTCGTCGGCGGCGAGCGCGGCCTCGCTGGCCAGCCGGGCGGCGTCCCAGACCATGCCGATGGCGGCCAGCCGGCGCGCCGCAGCCGTCACGTCGTCGACGGCGACCGAGCCGCGCAGCGCCAGCACCCAGGTGCGGCCGGCGTCGGCCAGCGCCGCGGCATGCGGATCGCCCGCCTGCGCGGCCGCCTTCAATCGCTGTGCGGGAGGGAGCAATTCGTCGGGCCGCTCGCGGGCGATGGCCGCCTGGATCGCGTACCAGTGGAAAGCGTTCGACCACGCGGGGGGATTGCCCAAGCGGTGCAACAGTTTTCCGGCGGCGTCGACCAGGGCGGTCACGCGGCTCTCGTCGCGCAGCCGGATTCCGGCCAGCCACAGTTCCCCGATCGGCAGCAGGGCGAGCAGGTCGGCGCCGATATCGTCGAACAGCGGATGCGCGGCCTGCCAGGCCAGCGCCAGCGCCGCGGAGTCGCCGCCGCGGCGGGCGAGGCCGACCAGGACGCCGTGGGCGAGCAGGCGGTCACGGGCCGGGAGCGTGTCGACGGCGAGCGACGCGACCAGGTGTGCGGCCGCCTGCTCGTCGCCGCCGAGCAGGGAGGTCCAGGCCGAGAGCACGAGCAGGTGCGGATCGTCCGCCGTCGGGGACGTCGCCGATTCGATGGCCCCGCGCAGGGCGTCGGCGGCGCGGCGCGGTTCGCCCATGCTCAGGCACAGCAGGGTCGCGATGGAGACCGCGGTGCAGGGCGGGAACCGGTCGGCGGCCTCGGCGGAGGCGAGTTCGGCGCGTGCCGCCTGGATGAGGTCCGAGGCGGCCGCGAGCGCCGAGTTGCGGTCGTGCGCACCGGTTTCCGACGCGATGTCCGGATCGTCGGGAACCGGGGCCGCAGCGAGACCATCCGCCGACACCGCCGCACCGAGCGAGCGGGCGAGCGCGGTCGCGATCAGGCTCGCGGGTGCGGTCGTGCGGGTGGGTGGCCACTGCGCGGACGACGCGGACATGGCCTCGGCCGTCTCGATCTCGCCCGCCAGATAGAGCACGGTGGCGCCGACCGACCAGTCGCCGCCGACCCGCAGCGGTCCGAGCCACGAATACAGTTGCGCCGCACGGGCGGCCAGGCCGCGCCGCGTCCACACTCCGGCGCAGACCCGCACGGCCGCGGCGAGTTCGGCGGCCGGGACGTCGGCGTGGTTCAGCAGCGGTTCGGCCAGTCGGAGGGCGAGGTCGGGATTGCCGGTGCGGGCGGCGGCCTCGGCCCAGCGAATCGTGGTCGGGATCCCCGGTTTCCAGCCCGTCCCGGCGCCGCTGGCGGCGGCGGCCCGGTAGTAGCGGACCGCCTCGGCGCCGGCGGATTCCGCCGCGGCGCTGAGGTAGGTGGCCAGCCTCGCGTCCCGGACGCCGGATTCCGCCAGCAGCAGCGCGGTGTTGTCGCGCAGCAGGCCGGCCTCGAGCCGAGCTTGCAGGAGACGGCGCTGCACGGTCAGGAAGCGCCGGTCGCCCACGAGCGTGCGCAAGGGGCCGACGGCCAGTGCGAGCAGCAGATCCGCGTCGGTCACCAGCGCGCTCGCGCGGGCGCGGTCGATGAGGTCGAGCGCGTCGGCCGCGGGCGTGTCCAGGACCTCGGCGAGTTCGGCGGGGTCCAGGCCGGTGCCGGTGGCCGCGATGACGAACGCGTCCAGCAGGTGTGGATCGGCGTGGTCGAGTAGCGTTCGCGCCCAGGCGGTTACGGCCGTGTCGACGGCCGCGAGGCTCGCGTCCAGCCGCGTCGTGCACGCCGCCGCGAGGGCCGCGACCACGCCGCCGTGGATGCCCGCGGTGCAGGCGTGAATGTGCTGGGCCACCGAGCGCGGCACCGTCATCCCCAATTCCCGTGCGAACGGGGCGATGTCGGCCACGCCGAGGGTGCGCAGATCGATGACCCGGCCGCGGCGCGCCACGGCGTCGGTGAAGGCGCGCAGGGCGGGATCGTGCGGGCGCGGGCGGGTCGCGATCACCATCGTGCAGGTCTCGGATTCGACGGCCGCGCACAGCTTCACCAGTTCGCCGGGATCGACGGTGTGTGCGTCGTCGACGACCAGGGTCGGGCGCGGCCGGGGGTAGCCGGCGGCCTCGGCGACGGTGTCGCAGACGGCGATTCCGCGGGCGCGCAGGCGGTTTCGCACCGCCGCCAGCAGGGTCGACTTGCCGGTGCCGGAGCGGCCCCGGATCAGGTAGACGAGAGGGTCCGCCCGCGCGGAGTCCAGCTCGCGGAACATCTCTCGGACACCGGGCAGGGACTCGTGGGCTATCGCGGCTGTACCTGTCACCGAACCTCAACCACCTGTACGTTCGAGGATCCGGCCCGGGGCGTCGAGCACCGTGCCGAGGGTGTCACCCGTCTGATCGAGGGTGTTGCCCAGGGTGTTCCCCAGGCCGCCCGGCTGTGCGGGCGCGGTCGGTGCGGAGGGTAGTGACGGGCCGCCCGGCGGTGCGGTGGGTGCCGAGACGGGCGGCGGCGCAGGGGCGTTCGGGGCCGCTGGTGCGGCGCCCGGGTTGTTCGGCGCGGCCGGAGCGGCTGCCGCGGGCGCGCCACCCGCCTCCGGTGCGGACCCGGGAGCGGGTGCCACGGCGGCGACCGGTGCGGCCGCCGCTGTGGTGCCGTCTCGCTGGGCAATTCCGGCGGCTGCTGATGTCGCCGCGCCGGCTCGTGTGGTGTCGCCGGATTGTGCCGTCGTCGTGCCGTCGGCGGCCGCGGGAACGGGACTGGAAGAGGCTGGGGGCGTGGATGTCTGGACGGCGGTGCCCAGGGCGAGCGTTCCGGTGGTGAGCGCGGCGACCGCCACGGCCACGCCGCCGATCAGGGCGAGCCGTTTCCAGGCGCCGCGACGCGAATCGTCCGCGGTATCCACCGGCAGGGACGGCAACGCGGTGTCCTCCGTCCGTTCTGTGGGGCCCGTGCCTGCGGTCGGCTTCTGGGGGTCTGTTTCCGCGGTCGGCTGTTTTGCCGGGACCAGCGGAGTGGCAACGGTTTCCGTCGACTCCTCCGCCAGGTCGACCGCCAGTAGGGCCGCGCCGTGTGCTGCGGCCGTGGCCGCCGAGGTCGGTGCGACGGTCGGCGGGATGCCGAATTCGGCGGAGATCAGTTCGGTGAGCAGGGGAATCGCGCCACCGCCGCCCGCCAGCAGGATCCGGCCCACCGCGTCGGGGGTGATACCGGCGCGACGCAGGGCCTCGTGGACGAGTGCCATCGACTCCGTCAGCGGCGGGCGCAGCAGTTCCTCGAGATCGTCGCGGACCAGGCGGATATCGCGCGCGGGGCGGCCCGGGTAGCTGACCTCGACGACCGTCGCGGTCTTCTCCGAGAGTTCTCGCTTGGCGGCCTCGCAGCGGTGGCGCAGGGTCGACAGCTCTCGTTCGACCACCGGATCGAAGGGGTCGAAGTCGTTGTCCCCCAGCGTATTCGCGAGGACGTCGCGCAGGAGCAGCAGATCGAATTCGGTGCCGGAGACGTCCTCGGAGCGCACCGGTTCGCCGCGCGGATCGCCGGTGGGGCCGGCCACCGAGACCGTCAGACCCGTGCTGCCCAGGTCGTATACGACCGTGTCCCGCTCGGACGGGTCGTGCTCGGCGGCCAGTCGGTGCACCGCGGTGGCCTCCGGGACGAGCGTCACCGCGTCGAGTCCGGCGCGCTCCAGGGCCTCCCGCTGCGCGGCGACGGCGTGCGGCCGCCACCAGGTCGGGTATGCCACGACGGTGGCTGCCGGGGTGTTGCCGTCGAGCGCCGCGATGATCGCTGTGGCGACCAGATCGGCCGCGGCGACCGGCACTCCGTCGGCGGTCAGGATGTCCACGGGATCGCCCACGCGGGACAGGAAACCGTCCGAGACGCCCGGCGGCGCGCTCGGCCGCACGCGGGCGTCGAAAGCGCCGTACGCACCGGATGTCGTCACGGCGACCGTCCGGGACGACCCGACGGTGATGCCGAGCGCCAGGCCCTGAGCCATTCGAGAACCCCTGTCGTCCGAACCGCGAGGTGATACGGGTCTTGCCGGAAGTTGCGTGGTCGTCGCGACCTACCGGGCCTTTCGGTTGCTGAGGGGTGGTCGTTACTCGCTTCGGGCAAGTACGGGGAAATTCCCCTAATGACCTTGGTGCCCCCAGCGCCGGCGGGGCTCGAGGGAGGGGGGTTCGCCCCGTTTCGCGTAACGGCGAGCCTTCCTAGCGTGAAAGGCAATTCAGTTGCTGCGGATCCGAGGTCCGCCGAACCAGGAGACGATGTGCGATGAGCCCCAACGCGATTCTCGAGTTCATTCTGAGCTTGCTGCGCGACCACGAGGCCGCCGTAGGCTACTGCGCCAACCCCGCCCAGGCCCTGGCCGCCGCGGGCCTCGTGGAGGTGACGCCGGAGGACATCGCCGCGGTCGCGCCCATGGTGGCCGAGTCGGCCCTGGTCGCCGGCGGCTCCCAGCTCGCGGCCATCGTGGCGGCGGGCGGCGGTGCCGGTGCGAACGCGGGCGGTGCCGCGACCGCCGCAGTGAACCTGGGCACCGAGGTGGCGCTGGGTGCCGGCGCGGCCCTGGGCACGGGCCTCGAAGGCACCGCGGGCTCCGGCCTGGAACTGGGCCTGTCCGGTGGATCCGGCCTCGACGTGGGACTGGGCGCCGCCGCCGACCTGGGTGCGGGCCTGTCGGCCGGTCTGGGCGCCGCCGCGGGTGCGGGCGCGGATCTGATCGCCGGTGCGGGCGGTGCGCTCGACGTCGGCCTGGGTACCGCCGCCGGTGCCGGTGCCGACGTGGTCGCAGGCGTGGGCTCTGCACTGGGTGCGGGCCTGTCGGCCGGCTTGGGTGCCGTCGCAGGGGCTGGGGCCGACGTCGTCGCCGGAGTAGGTGCTGCGGCAGAGGCAGGTGCCGACGTGATCGCAGGCGTGGGCGGTGCGCTCGGTGCGGGCCTGGGTGCCGTCGCCGGTGCCGGAGC
>NZ_BAGL01000089.1 GCF_000308875.1 Nocardia transvalensis NBRC 15921 | reverse complement strand
AAGGACGAGCTGTTCATCGATCCCGACCAGCGCCGCAAGGTCGACATGATGGGCGGGATACCGGTGTTTCGCGGTAAGGATCACGGCATTCGCGCGGTGAACGCGGCGGGGCAGCGGATGATCGACGTGTGCGCCGAGCGGATGGCGCGCGGCGACGCGGTCGCGGTCTTTCCCGAGGGCACCTGCAACGACGTCGACCCGACCCAGGTCCAGGCCGTCGGCAGCGGCATCGGGCACATCGCGTTCCGGGCGATGAAGCTCGGCGCGCGTCCGGCCCTGGTCAGCCTCGGGCTCAGCTACGGCCCGCGGCCCGATCCGGCGGTGGAACCGACCGCCGACGAGGTGCGGTCGGCGAGTTTCTACTTCGGACCGACCCTGGCCGAACTGCCCGCCCGCCCGGCCGAGATCGCCCGCGTGGTGCGCGACCGGCTACAGCTGGCCCTCGACGGCGCGGTCGCCGCCTACTGAGTGCGCGTCACTGCGGCAGGCCGAACGGTTCCCGCGCTCTCCCCTACTGAGGGCGCGTCATTGCGGCAGGCCGAACCGCTCCCGCGCCCAGTGCGGGACCAGGGCGAGGTATTCGGGCCGGGATTCGACGAAGTGGTGCACCATCGGGCACAGCGGCAGGATCCCGTAGCCCTCGTCCCGGCTGGCGTCCAGCGCCGCCTGGACCAGGGTGTTCGCGTACCCCTGGCCGCTGTAGCGCGGATAGATCTCGGTGTGGACGAAGGCCCGTTCGGCGGCGGTGTCCTGGTACTCCGCGATGCCGGCGAGTCCGCCGTCGACATAGATCTCGAAACGATCGAGCTCCGTGTTGTTGCGCACATCGATCGACATGGCTCGACGCTACTGTGTCGCGGACACAATGTGTCCCGATGTGACGAGTGTTCGCCCGCGGCGGCCGGGTATGTCCCGAGTTGTGACCGGCGGGGGAGCCGCAGAGAATGCTTGTGGTCGCTCGCGAGCGCGGCCGGCCCGACCGGGGAGATGACGCGGATGAAGACACGACGGACGGCGCGAGCGGTGGCGTGGGCGTGTGCCGCCTTTCTGGCCGTGCAGCCGGCCGGAGTGGCGGGCGCCGACGACCGGGCGGCCTTCGGCGAGTGTCCGGACGGCGCGGTGACGCCCGGCGGCGGGGCGGAATGCGCGGTGGTCTCGGTTCCCCGCGACTACGCGGACGCCGGCGGACCGCGAATCGAGCTGACCGTCAGCCGGATTCGCGCCACGGGGGAGCGGAACGGCACGATCTTCGCCAATCCGGGCGGTCCCGGCGCCGACTCGCTGGACTTCTGGTCCCGGCGCTCCGCGGGGCTGCCCGCCGAGATCGGCCGGCACTACGACCGCGTCGCGGTACAGCCGCGCGGGCTGCGCTGGGCGACCCCGCTGGACTGCGGCGCGAACGGTAAGGACCGCGGCGCCACCCGCGCGGCCTGCGACGCCACGCAGCCCGGCTACGTCGCGACCATCACCACCGAGAACACGGCGCGCGATATGGACGCCGTGCGGGACGCGCTCGGGCTGGACCGGATCGACTTCTTCGGGACCTCCTACGGCACGTATCTGGGCGCGGTCTACGCCTCGCTGTTCCCGCAGCGGGTCGACCGCATGGTGCTGGACTCGAGCGTGCATCCGGACTGGGTGTGGAACGAGCAGTTCGCCCAGCAGCAGCTGGCCGGTAAGCAGCGGCTCGACGACCTGTTCACCTGGATCGCCCAGCACGACGGCGAGTACCACCTCGGCGCGACCCCGCTGCGGGTGTACGAGAACTGGGTGCGGATGGTCGTCGCCCAGGGCGGCGGCTGGTACGCCAACCTCACGCCGCCGCCGGCCTCGACCGCCGACCTGCCGGGCGATCTGCCCGCACCGATCGCGGACCTGGCCCGCGACGGCTTCAACGGCGGCCGCGACCAGATCGGGCAGTTGCAGAACCTGATCCGCGCCCTGGCCACGGGCGGTACGTCGGCGCAGGTGCCGATGGTGTCGGCCACCGCGGTCGCCACCTACACCCGGTCGTTCTGGCCCACCTTCGCCCGCGCCATGGCCGATGCCAGCGTCGATCCGACCGATACCCGGCAGTTGCGCGCGATCGAGGATGTGGCGGCTCCCGGCGCCACGGGCCGGAATGTGTTCTCCGCCATCACCTGCAACGAGAACGCGGTGCCGGGGCGCATGGAGCTGCTGGCGGCCGCGGCGGCCACCGTGGCCTCCGGCGGCAATGCCCTCGACGCCCGCGCCGATATGGTGCGCTCCGGCGTGGCCTGCGCCGACTGGGATCCGGTCACGACGCCGGTCGCCATCGCCGACCACGGCCTGCCGACCCCGCCGCTGGTGTTGCAGAGCCGCCACGACGCGGTCACCGAGTACGACGGCGGCCCCGGCATGGCGGCGGCCCTGCGCGGCCACCTGATCACCGTCGAGGGCGGCGACCACGGCACCTTCGGCCGCAACAATCCCACCGTCGACCAGGCCGTTCTCACCTACCTCCGCACCGGCAAGGTCACCATCTCGCACGCCGACCAAGCGCCCATCGACTGAGGGGGGCGGGAATCGTGGTGAACGGGCGGGTGGTGGTGGCGCCGGACAAGTTCAAGGGGTCGGTGTCGGGGCCCGAGGCGGCCGGGGCGCTGGCGGCCGGGATGGTGCGGGCGGCGCCGGGCGTCGAGGTGGTCCGGGCGCCGGTGGCCGATGGCGGGGACGGGACCGTGGACGCGTTTCTGGCGGCCGGGTGGGAGCGGGTCGAGGTCGAGGCCGAGGGGCCGACCGGGGTGCCGGGGCCGACCGCCTATGCGGTGCGGGACGAAACCGCGGTGATCGAGTTGGCGGCCGTGGTGGGGTTGGCGAAACTGCCTGGCGGGCACGCGGATCCGCTGCATGCGAGCACCTACGGGCTGGGGCAGGTGATCGCGCACGCGCTGGATCGGGGTGTGCGCACACTCGTGCTGGGTGTCGGCGGCAGTGCCTCCAGTGACGGTGGTGCGGGCATGCTGCAAGCCTTGGGATTGCGTGTGCTGGATGTGCGCGGTGACGAAGTGCCCAGGGGCGGTGCGGCTCTCGCGCGGGCCGTGGGGGTGGATCGGTCCGGGCTGCATCCGGCCCTCGCCGATATCTCGGTCACCCTGGCGAGCGATGTCGACAACCCTCTGCTCGGAACCCACGGGGCGGTAGCGGTTTTCGCGCCGCAGAAGGGCGCGGATCCGCAGCAGTGCGCGGTACTCGAAGCGGCCCTGGCGAATTGGGCGAAGCTGGTGGATCCCGATGGCGCGGAGCGCCCCGGCGCGGGTGCGGCCGGCGGTACCGGATTCGGGGCGATGGCCGTGCTCGGGGCCGTCGAGAGGTCCGGTATCGATGTCGTCCTGGATCTGATCGGGTTCGAATCCCTGGTGCGCGGAGCGGATCTCGTCGTCACGGGCGAGGGCTCGTTCGACGAGCAGACCCTGCGCGGCAAGGCTCCAATGGGCGTGTGCCGCGCCGCGCTGGCGGCGGGGGTTCCGGTCGTCGCGGTCGCGGGCCGGTGCCCGCTGTCCGAGAACGAGTTACGCGCCGCCGGATTCACGGCCTGCCACACCCTCGCCGAGATCGAACCCGACCCGGCGCGCTCGATGGCGCAGGCCGTGCCCCTCCTCGAGCGAATCGGGGCGGCACTCGCCACGCGCTACCTGGCACCCTGACCCCGCGTCCTGAACCCCACCTCCCGGCACACCCACCTATTTCCTGGCACACCCACCTATTTCCTGGCACACCCTACCTATTTCCTGGCACACCCCACCTATTTCCTGGCACACCCCACCTATTTCCCGGCACACCCCACCTATTTCCCGGCATGCTTTTGGCCGGGATCTCACCTGTGGATTCCGGCCAAAAGCATGCCGGAAACTCTGCGAGCTGCCGGGCGTTCCGGGGTGGGGCGCGGGACTACGCCGTGCTCAGCTCGCACGACAGGACGTGGTCGCGGTGTTTGTCGCCCCATGCCTCCAGGGCGCTGAGGGCTTCGCTCAACTCCTCGCCGCGGGGGGTGAGGGAGTATTCGACGCGTGGGGGGATCTCGGGGTAGATCTCGCGGTGGACTACGCCCGCGGCCTCCAGGTGGCGGAGATTCTCGGCGAGGACCTTCTCGCTGACGCCGGTGAGCAGGCGGCGGATCTGGCCGAAGCGTTGCGGGCCCTCGGCGAGCACCCACATCAGGTGCAGTTTCCACTTGCCGCCGACGACGTCGATGGCGATCGACATTCCGCACACTTCGTGATCCGCGTCACGGCCTGGCTGCACTGCGACCTCCTGAGCAGTTCTCGAACCTCGAGGTAAGCAACCCGACCTCGACGTGCGGTCTTCCCGAGCCTACCTGCGCGGACGACCATCGGGATCCGGCGCCGATCCGAATACGACCATCAGCGAAGGGTTCACGATGTCTCAGCAGTCCCGTTCCGTCACCGTCCTCGGCCTCGGTCCGATGGGGCAGGCGATGGTCAAGCAGTTCCTGGCGGCCGGTGTCGAGGTCACGGTGTGGAACCGCAGCCCGGAGAAGGCCGAGACCATGGCCGCACTCGGCGCCGTGCGGGCCGCGACCGTCGCCGAGGCGCTGGACGCCAACGCGGTGACCGTGGTCAGCCTGACCCACTACGACGCCATGTACGACGTGCTCGGCCCCGCGACCGATCGGCTGGCGGGCAAGGTGATCGTCAATCTGTCCTCCGATTCGCCCGAGAAGGCGCGGGCGGGCGCGGCGTGGGTCCGCTCGCACGGCGCGCAGTTCCTGTCGGGCGGGTTCATGTCGGCGGGCGACAACATCACGCATCCGGCGTCCTACATCTTCTACAGCGGTCCGCGGGAGGTCTTCGACGCGCACGCCGAGTTGTTGCGGCCGCTCAGCCCGCAGGAGTACGTGGGCGCGGACGACGGTGTCGCGCAGGTCTTCTACCAGGCGTTGCTGATCGTCTTCCACCCCTGGATGCTCGCCTTCGATCAGGCGCTCGCGGTGATCCAGCGGTCCGGGCACGATATCGGAAAGTTCCTGCCGTACGCCCAGCGCTCCAGCGAAGCCTTTCCGTTCTTCATGGCCGAGTACGCCGCGGCCGCGCAAGCCGGTGGCTGGGGCGATATCTCGGCCTTCCGGATGATGGACGCCGGTGCGCAGCACATCATCGATGCCAGCGAGGAGGTGGGCGTGGACGCGACGCTGTCCCATACGGCGCAGGGCTTCTGGCGTAAGGCGGTCGCGGCGAGCGAGGAGTCCGGGCGCGCGGTCTCCATCTTCGAGTTGATGCGCGGGAGTGCCGCGTAAAAGGTTTCGGCTCAGGAAGTTTCGCGAACTTGGGCTCAGGCGGATTCGGAGTTCGAACCCAGGCGGGGGAAGGGGGCGGTGGAGAACACGACCTCCACCGCCACTCCGAAATACTCCGAGATCCGCAGCGCCAGATGCAAGCTGGGGCTGTACTCGCCGCGTTCGAGATATCCGACCGTCTGGTAGTGCACGCCCAGCGCCTCGGCCAGCTGCCGCCGCGAGATGCCGCGCTCGGCGCGCAGCATCGCGATGCGGTTGTAGATGATCTCAGTAGGCACGCTGCATCGCCTTCTCGCGGCGCGCCGCCACACTCGACCCGGATTCGCGACGGGCCATGCGCCGCAACACGATCGGCGCGAGAGCCAGGCCCGCGACGGTCCAGATACTCAGCACGCCGAAGGTCTCCCAGTGCCGCCAGGATCGGCCGAGTTCGACCACGGCCGCGTCGCCGTCCAGCAGGGCCGAGCGCATGCCCAGGCCCAGCCAGTAGATGGGGAACACCTGGGCCAGCCCCTGGATCCAGCCGGGCATCGAGGTGATCGGGTAGAAGATGCCGGAGACCGCGATGAGGCCCATGACCGGCATCATGGCGAATCCGACGTTGCGCGGGTTGTCGAATATCGATCCGAAGACCGCGCCCATCGGCAGCGTCGCCAGCACGCCCAGGACGAAGGCCCAGATCAGGGTCACCCACGCGCCGACGTTGTCGAGGTGCAGGCCGCCGACGATGAAGGCGCCGGCCGCCAGCATGACGATCACCTGGACCAGCAGCGTGCCCGCGCTCGTGATGATCTTGCCGATCAGATAGCCGACCATGCCGTTCGGAGTCGCCTTGGCGCGCAACAGGGTTCCGTCCTCGCGGTCGACGCTCAGGAACTGCGCGATGCCCATGATGCCGCTGGAGGCCACCAGCATGCCCACCACGCCCGGCAGCGCCAGCGCGCCCAGCCCGATCCCGGTATCCCCGAAGCTGCTGTCGCGCATGAAGAACAGCACCACCAGGATGACCACGGGCCAGAAGTACTGCATGAACAGGTCCTGGCCGTTGGTGAGCATCTGGCGGATCTCGATGAGTCCGCGCGCCACCCCGGCGCGCGCGGCCACCAGCGTCGGTGTCATCGGGTCACCTCCTCGAGGGTGTGGATCTCGGCGTCGTCCTGCCCGGATTCGAAGCGCTGCACCAATGTCATATACGTGTCCTCCAGCGACGCGCGGCGCACCTCCAATTCGCCGATGGCCTCGCCGTACTGTTTGAACAGCTCGTAGACGAATTTGGTGGACTCCGTGGTGGTGTGGACGAAGCGCTGACCGTCGCGGGTCCACTTCACCTCGGCCTCGCCCGCGATGCGGCGCGACAGCTCGTCGGCCGAACCGTCGGCGATGATCCGCCCGCCGGCCAGCACGAGGATCCGGTCGGCGAGTTTCTCCGCCTCGTCCAGATCGTGGGTGGTGAGCATGATCGTGGTCTGCTCGTCGTCGGCGAGATGGTGCATCAGGTCATGGAATTCGCGGCGCGCCTGCGGGTCGAAGCCCGCGGTCGGCTCGTCGAGGAACAGCAGTTCCGGCCGGCCGACGATGCCGATAGCGACGTCGAGGCGGCGGCGCTGCCCGCCGGACAGCCTGCTGATCTTGGTGTCGGCCTGTTCGGTCAGGCCCACGGCGGCGACGAGTTCGTCGGTGTCCCAGGGGCGGGCGATCGCCGGCGTCGAGTACGGGCCGTAATAGGAACCCAGGTGCGACAGCAGTTCTCGCACCCGCCAGCGGCCGTGGTCGCGCCAGGACTGGAGCACCACACCCAGGCGCGCCCGCCACGCCTCGCCGCCGTGCGCGGGATCGGCGCCGAGCACCGAGACCTCGCCGGCCGAGCGCATCCGGAAGCCCTCCAGGATCTCGATCGTGGTGGTCTTTCCCGCCCCGTTCGGGCCCAGCAGCACCAGCACCTCGCCGGCGTGGGCCCGGAATGTCACGTCGTGCAATACATCTCGGGTGCCGTACCGCATCCGCAGACCTTGGACGTCGAGTGCGACGCCGTCGCCTACTGTCATCCCGCCCTCCGTAGCAATCTCAGGATGGGATGTAGCATAACTACTACATTCGGGGGCGGCCAACGATTTTCCCGGCCAAAAGCATGCCGGGAAACGAAGAGTGGGCATGCCGGGAGTAGAGATCGTGTCGGCGCGGTGATTACCTACTGGCGCAGAGGAATTCGATGGCGGCGGCGTAGCCCTGGATTCCCATGCCCGCGACGACGGCGGTGGCTATGGGGGAGATGTAGGAGTGGTGGCGGAACTCCTCGCGGGCGTGGACGTTCGAGATGTGCACCTCGACGATCGGGACCTCGGGGATCACGAGCGCGTCCCGCAATGCGACCGAGGTGTGGGTGAGTCCGCCGGGATTGATCACGATGGCCGATTCGGCGCCCCGCGCGGCGTGGATCCGATCGATCAGCGCGCCTTCCGCATTGGACTGGAACGCGACGATCTCGCGGTCGAAGCGTGCGGCCGTCGCCCGGCACAGGGCCACCACGTCGTCCAGGGTGTCCGAGCCGTACACCTCGGGCTGGCGGGTGCCCAGCATGTTCAGATTCGGGCCGTTGAGCACGAGGATCGGTGCCATGCCGGACACCCTAATCGGGTCACAGCCCGCGCGGCCCCTCGGCACGCAGGTCGTCCACCTTGCGCATGGCCGCACGCAGCTCCGCGAGCCACTCCTCGGCGTGCTGCCCGGCCAGCTTCACCGTCCAGGCCAGGGCGTCGGCGCGGGAGCGGGCGACGCCGGCGTCCACCAGCGTGTCCAGGACCTTGCGCTCCGGCTGGCGCAGCCGGGTCATGACCGGAACGGACAGGTGCGTGAACAGGGTTCGCTCACCCTCGATCGACACGCCCCAGGCGACACTGCGACCGAAACGATTCTGCGCCTCCTGCGCGATCTGCATGCGGTCGAGACGGGTGGACTCGCGGAACCGCGCGACCAGTCCGTCCCGGGTGGCCTGCGGCACCTCGGTGGCCGGGTCGGTGGTCTCGTCGGAGTCGGATTCGGGCCGGGGGAGCGGCAGTTCGCCGATCACCACGATCTCGTCGCGGTCGATCTCGATCACCGGGGGGCCGGTGAACCAGGCCTCCGGCAACCTTCCCGCGAACCAGTCGGGCACCTCGGCGGTATCGGGCAGATCGGCCTGTTGCCAGCCGCCCGTCCGCCCGAATCCCCGGCCTCTCGGTCCGTGTCTCATGGTCGTACCTCGTTTGCATTCGTAGCGTTGTAACAGTGATTACAAGATTACGCCGATTCGGACGCGGCGAATTCGGCTGTGGGAGAACGGCTGTGAGATGGCCGCACAGTGAACACGGCTAACGATTTCGCGACCGGTGGGACGTATGTCGCGGTTCGGGCACTATTCTTATCGCTGAGCATGGAGAATGCGGACGGCGTCAACCGGCGCCGGGTCCGTTTTTATCGGGTACCGTTGGTCTTGTTGCTGGAGTGACAAGAGTGAAGAGTGGGCGACATGGATGTGTGGGGATCCCGCCGCTTTCGCGTTCGGGGCGCAGCGGCACTAGCGGGCGCGGTCGCCTTGGTGATCGCGCTGGGATCGTGCGGCCTGAACGACAAGCCGAACAGTCCCGAGGCCGTCGTCAAGAAGTTTGCCCAATTGCTGGACGAACGCGACGCCAAGGGCGCCGCCCAGCTGACCTCGTACCCCAACGGCGCCGAGGCGACACTCCAGCAGATCTTCGACGGGCTCAATCCCGGCAAACCGGATTACCAGCTCGCCCAGTACATCGGCCTGGACGGCGATTCGGCGATGTTCAACCTCAAGGCCGATTGGAACTTCGGCCCCGGTAAGGACTGGAGCTACGATCTGCAGGGCTCGATTCACAAGCTCGCGATCGGCTGGCGAATCTCCTGGGACCCGAATGTGGTCGTCCCGCAACTGGACAACGGGCGCACGGTCAAGCTGTCGCGCACCGACGCGCCGCCGCCCAAGGTCAACGACAACGCCGGCAACACGCTGATGGCCGAACAGGTCATCAATGTCGTGAAGGTCGATCCCACCAAGACGGGCGATCCGGTCGGCTCGACGAATGCCCTGGCCGATGCCATCGCCCCGGTCGCGCCGCTGATCACCGGGCCCTCACTCATGCAGCAGCTGGGGTCCGCGCAGGGTAAGCCCATCGTGGCGGTGCAGCTGCGCGAGGACGACTTCGCCATTCTCGAACCGCGGATGGCCGCCATTCCGGGCGTGGTGATGGAGAAGCAGCCGCGCCTGATCGTGACCGACCGCCGGATCTTCTCGCCGCTGACGGACGCGTTCCGCAAGGTGTGGCAGGAAAATCGGGATCAGCACGCGGGCTGGGGCGTGAAGCTGTTCGAGCCCGACGGCCGTCAGGTCACGCAGCTCGCCGGACAGCAGGGACCGCCCGGACCGGACATCGCCTCCACGCTGGACCAGCGGTTGCAGCGGGCCGCGGAGGACGCGGTGGTCAGTGTCGGCACGCCGGCCTCGATCGTGGCCATGCAGCCGTCCACGGGCGCCGTCGTGGCCGCCGCCCAGAACACCTACGCGACCGAGCAGGGTGCGGTGGCCTTCACCGGCGCCTATCCGGCCGGCGGCACCACCGAGCTGTTCAAGCAGGCCGCGGCGATCGTGAAGAAGAAGGCGCCGCAGGACGTCTCGGTGCAGGATGCGGCGGAGGCCGCGGCCATGCTCGGCGTCGGTATCGGGTTCAAGGTGCCGGGGCTCGATCAGACGACGGGCCGGTTGCCGATCGGCGGACGCGGGGTCGAGCAGGTGCGCCAGGGCAGCAACGACCCGATCCTGGCGAGTCCGTTCGGCATGGCCGTGGCCGCGTCGACCATCGCGCGGGGCTCGGTCGCGCCGCCGATGATCGAGATCGGCCGCCCGGCCACCACCGAGGCCGAGCTGTCGGCGCTCCCCGATCCGGTGGTGCAGCAACTGCGCCGCATGCTCACCGACGATGCCGCGGGCGGGCCCGAACTGGCCGCGCTGCGCCGCTACGCCGGAGTCACCGCCTACGCGGCAACCGCCGGAACCAGCGGCTGGCTCCTCGCCAACATGGGCGACCTGGCCTTCGCCATCCACATCGACGACGCCGACAGCGGCGACGCCACCGCCCGCATGGCCGCCCGCATGCTCCAAGCCCTGGCAGCACCGGACGACAAGTAGAACCGCCCGCATCCGGCCACGGTTTTCCGGCATGCTTTCGGCCGGAATCTTGCGGTGGATTCCGGCCGAAAGCATGCCGGAAAAATAGGGTGGGGGTGGTCAGCGGAGGGCGCGCCAGGCCGCTCGCCAGCCCAGCAGGAACAGGGCGAGGACGGTCGCGGCGACGAGGATGAAGCTGAATGCCGTGCCCTGGCCGCTCACTACCCGCAGGATCATGCCGATGATCAGGGTGGACAGCCAGATCACGACACCGGCCGGCCACAGTGTGCCGATGTCGAACCGGCGCATGGCGTCGAGCTGACCGCGCGCCGACAGCCAGGCTGCCAGGAGCCAGCCGATGATCAGGCCGGTGCCGAAGGGCCACAGGGTGCGGAGGAGGCCCGGGAAGACGGCCTCGTCGTGGCTGCGCCGGCCGACCATGCAGAACACGATCACCAGCAGGATGTCGACCGCGAACGGCGCCAGTTTCCTCACGCGGGACAGGGTAGTGAAGCGAATCGGCAGCTCGGCGAGGGATACCCGTCAGCTCGCGGCGCCGGGCTCCTCGCGGTCGGGCTCGTCGTCGCGCCGGTCCTCGCGCGGCCGCCGTTCGTTCAGCAGCCGCTGCTCGGCCAGGATCGCCGAGCGGCGTTCGAACTCCTTCTCGAATTCCGCGTCCTCCGCCTGCGGCTTGCGGAACAGGAACGCGAAGACGATCCAGCCGATGATCGCCACCAGGATGAAGCTCACCATGCGGTAGACGAACGCCGCCGCGACCGCCTGCGCCGCGGGCAGTCCGGCCGCCGCGGTGAGGCTGTAGACCAGCGTGGCGTCCACGTAGACGATGCCGCCGGGAGCGAACGGTATGGTGCCGACCGCCTTGCCGACGCTGAACGCGATCATCAGTCCGGCCCAGCGCGGATCGGCGCCGACGGCGTAGCAGGCCGCACCCAGGCAGGCCACATCGCCGAGCCGGTGCACCAGCGCCCACACCGCGACCAGGGCGCCGTCGCGCCGGCCCAGGTCCACCGACTCCAGCTGGTGCAGGACCTCGTGGATCTTGTCCATGCCGTCGTCGGCCGGATGCCGCCGAATCCGGTTGACCAGATGCAGGATCCGCCGGGCCAGCGACTCCAGCGCGCCCGGATTCCCGGCGACGTGATTGCCCGCCCAGATCAACGCGATCACCGCGGCCACCGGCAGCACCAGCTTCCACGGCCCGACCTGATCGCCGACCAGGACCGCGCCGCCGACGCCCAGCAGCACCATGCCGGCCGCCGCGACCACGCCCGACATCACCAGCTGCCAGGACGCGACGATCGGGCTCGCGCCCCAGCGCCGGGTCTGGCGGTAGGTGAAGGCGGTGGAGAACACCTGCCCGGCCGGCAGCGTCACCGACATGGCGGTGGCGCCGTAGACGACCGCGACGGATTTGCGCTGGCTGACCGTCACCCCGCCGGCGCGCAGGAGTTGTTTCTGGATCCGGCCGAAACCGCTCATCGACGCGGCCTGCATGACGATGCAGGCCGCCACCCAGCCCCAATGGATTTCGGTCAGATTGCGCCAGGAATCGTGCAAACGCGGCCACAGATAAACGCCCTCGGCGATCAGCAACGCCGACAATGCGAGTCCGAGAACCCATTTCAACCACCAGAACCGGCCCCGGCTGCCCCCTTCGGCGGGCGAGGCCGGTTCGCCGGTTAGTTCACCATGGGCCCTCACGTCCGTCAGCCTAACCAACGGTCGTTATGGGAGCAGCCCCCTGGTTTCGCCGCCGCGCGTCGGGCGTGGTTGTGAACTGTTTAGTCCAGAACTGTATCCGACCGCAGTTCGGTGTCGTCGGAATCCGCGTCGGCGGCCTTCTCGGCGACGGGCTTCGGCCAGGCCAGAAGCGTTTTCCGGCGGCGTCCGCGCAGCTGGACCTCGTCGCCGGATTCCCAGAATCGCTGTTCGCGGGCGTCCGCGAAATACAGCGCGCTGCCCGAGCCGAGCACCCGGCCCGGGGAGTCCTTGGCCAGCTCGGTCAGCCGCGACGCCTCGTTCACCGGATCGCCGATCACCGTGTATTCGAAACGATTTGCCGCGCCGATATTCCCGGCCACCGCCAGCCCCGCCGACACGCCGATGCCGATATCCAGGCCCGGCACCTCGCGTAGCGCCTCGCGCAGTTCCCGGGCCGCGGTGAGCGCCGCGGTCGGCGCGTCCGGCCGGTCCAGCGGCGCGCCGAATATGGCCAGCGCGGCGTCGCCGACGAATTTGTTGATGAGGCCGTTGTTGCGGTCGACGACATCGACGACGACCCGGAAGAACTCGTTGAGCAGGCTGACCACCTCGGTCGGCGGCCTTTCCGCGGCGGTCGCGGTGGAGCCGACCATATCCACGAACAGCACCGCGACGAACCGGGTCTCGCCGCCGAGTTCGGTGCCGTACTCCAGGGCGCGGCGCGCGACCTCCTCGCCGACGTGCTGGCCGAACAGTTCCTGCAACTCGCGGCGCTGGGCGGCCTCGCCCATCATCCGGTTGAATCCGACCTGAAGCAGCCCGATCTCGCTGCCGTCGAACACCTCGACCTGCACGTCCCGCGCGCCCTCCTGCACCCGGTCGATGGCCCGCGAGAGCTGGCGCACCGGATCGGAGATGCTGGAGGCGGTCAGCATCGACAGCGCCAGGGCCTGCATGATCACGACACCGCACAGCAGCAGGATCGAGATCGCCAGCGACTGCGCGGAGAAATGCACCTGCGAGGTGATCTGGGTGACGCACAGCAGCACGATCGCGATCGTCGGCGCGAACGTGCCCATCCCCCAGGTCATGCCCATGCGGGTGCCGACGCCGGGGGTGAGGGTGTGGTCGAAGGTGCCGGTGGACAGCGCGTGCGCCGCGACGGGTCGCAGGATGCGTTCGCCGAGCATGTAGGTGAACCCGAACACGATCGTGGCGGCCATGCACTCGGTGACGATGACCGCACCGGCCAGTTCGGGTGTGTCCACGATGATCGTCGCGGCCAGGACGCCGCCGCCGACCAGCCACAACGTCAGATGCACGATGGCCTGGCGCAACGGGGCGTGCAGCGCCGCCATCTGCTCCTGGCGGCTCGGCGGCCCGCCGCGCAGCTGCCAGCGCATGACCGGGCGCAACATCAGCGCCGACGCGGTCACGCTCAGCGCGCCGCCGACCACGAACACCGTGACCGGAACCAGCAGGCCGGTGCGGCGCACACCCGTCGGCGAGCCCTCCGGGGAGGGCAGGCCGTACTGGATGAACGCGTACACCAGAATCGCACCGAAGGCATTGGCCGCCAGCATCGATGCGAGGTACAGCGGCCAGCGCGTTCGCATGGTCTGTTTGACCGCTAACAGGGGCGCCGACACGCAGACCAATCTAGCGTTCCGAGTCGTTCAGGATGGGTGCGGCCGGTCCGTTCCGCGCGCTCACGTGCCGCTGTCGGCCGGTACGGTTAGGCTCGCGGCGTGAGTGACGCGGGGAACAGCGGTGGCGCGACGACCGGCGCCGCCGGGGAGGCAGCCGGCGGGGGCGCGCCCGTCGCCGAGCGCAAACGCGGGGGGCCCGAGGTGGTGCACCCGCTGGTGCGCGAGGCCGCCGAATGGTGCTGGCGGCTGCTGATCATCCTGATCGCGGTGCTGGCCTTCGCCTATCTCGCGCAGCGCCTGACCACCGTCGTCATCCCGACCGCGATCGCGCTGCTGCTGGCGGCACTGCTGTCGCCGCTGGTGGATTGGATGCAGCGGATGGGGCTGCCGCGGTCGGTCGCGGTTCTCGTCGCGCTGATCGGGTCGCTCGGATTGCTGGCGGGCATCTTCACCTTCGTCATCGAGCAGTTCGTCAACGGCCTGCCGCAGTTGACCGACGAGTTCAAGACCAGCATCCACACCATTCAGGACTGGCTGATCAACGGCCCGATGCACCTGAGCGACGACCAGATCCGCAATGCCGGCAACACCATCATCAAAACCCTGGAGTCCAACCAGGATTCGCTGACCAGCGGCGCGCTGACCACCGCGACGGCGATCGGCGAGTTCCTCACCGGTGTCTTCCTGACCCTGTTCATCACCATCTTCTTCCTCTACGGCGGCGATCAGATCTGGGAGTTCGTCACCCGGATCGTCCCGACCCCGCAGCGCGAGCGGGTGCGCACGGCCGGGCGGCTCGGATTCGGGACGCTGATCGGATTCGTGCGCGCGACCGTGGTGGTGGCCGCGGTGGACGCCATCGGCATCGGGGCGGGGCTGGCGATCCTGCACGTCCCGCTGGCGTTGCCGCTGGCCTCGCTGGTGTTCATCGGCGCGTTCATCCCGATCATCGGGTCGGTACTGGCCGGATCGGTCGCGGTATTCCTGGCCTTGATGACCAAGGGCCTGGTCACGGCCCTGATCGTGCTGGGTATCACGATCGCGGTGATGCAGCTGGAAAGCCATGTGCTGCAACCGCTGCTGCTGGGCCGGGCGGTGCGGATCCATCCGCTGGCCGTCGTGCTGGCGATCACCGCGGGCGTGGTGCTGGCGGGTATCGCGGGCGGTCTGCTGGCGGTGCCGTTCGTGGCCGTGCTGAATACGGCCATCCGTTCGCTGCTGGCCGACACGCCCGAGGAGTTGTACCAGGAACTCAACACCGGCGAGGAGGGCGAACCGATGTTCCACGCCACGCCCGACACGCCCGTCGAGGGCCGCTATACGTTGCCCGACCCCGAGGGTGGTTCCGCCTCGTCCGATCCCCCGGAGCGGGCGGGCACTACCGCCGCGGGTGGTGGGGGAACTACGGGTGCGGGCGGTGGGGGCACCACGGAGTCGGGTGGTGGTGGAACTACGGGTGCGGGCGGTGGGGGCACCACGGAGTCGGGTGGTGGAGGAACCACGGGGTCGGGCGGCGGAGGAACCACGGGGTCGGGCCGTGGGGGAACTAAGGGTGCGGGCGGCGGGGGAACTACGGATTCGGGCCGTGGGGGAACTACGGAGTCGGGCGGTGGAGGAACCACCGATGCGGGCGATACCTGAGCGCGAATCGGACACTGTCGCCACTGCGCCACTGTGGCGGGCGGCGCAGGCGTTCCGCCTGGTCACCGTGCTGTACGCGGTGGGGCAGCAGTTCGCCTCGGTGGATTCCTATCGCGCGCCGGAGCTGAGCTGGGCGCTGATCGGCGCGCTGGTGGCGTGGTCGATCGTGTCGGCGGTGCTGCTGTCGCGATGGGCCGATCCGGAGTCGGCGCGGCTGCGCACCGCGGTGGTGCTCGGCGACCACGCGGTGGTGATCGCGCTCATGGCCGCCACCCGGCTCGTCGCCGACTACGACTGGTATCACGGGCACCAGACGCTGCCGACCACGCTGTGGGCCGCCAATGCCGTGATGTCCGCGGCGATTCTGTGGGGCCCGATCGGCGGCGTGCTGTCGGGCGTGCTGATCTCGGCCGTGAGCATCGTCGTGCGGGAGCAGTGGGAACTGGATCTGTGGAGCGATGCCACCGCGCCGGTGCTGGTGTCGGTGGGTCTCGCGATCGGCCTGGCCGCCAATACCGCGCGCCGCGCCCAGCGGCAATTGCAGGCCGCGGTCCGTCTCACCGCGGCGGCCGAGGAGCGGGAACGACTGGCGCGCGAGGTGCACGACGGGGTGCTGCAGGTGCTCAGCTACATCAAACGCCGCGGCGCCGAGATAGGCGGCGGCACGGCCGAATTGGCCCGTCGGGCCGGCGAGCAGGAGGTCGCGCTGCGGGTGCTGATCTCCGAACAGGGCGGTCCGCCGCGAACCGTCGGCGCGCAGGTCGATCTGCGACCGGCCCTGACAGCGCAGGCGTCCCCGGCGGTCTTCGTCTCCACGCCGGGTGAGCCGGTTCCGGTCGGCGAGTGGACGGCCCGCGAGATCGCGGCGGCCGTCGCCGAATGCCTCTCCAATACCGCGTCGCACGCCGGTTCCGGCGCGAAGGCGTACGTGCTGCTGGAGGATGTGGGTGACGCCGTGGTGGTCAGCGTCCGCGACGACGGGCCGGGCATCGCGCCCGGACGGCTGGCCGCCGCCACCGCCGAGGGCCGGATGGGCGTCTCGCGCTCGATCGTCGGCCGGATCGAGGCGGCGGGCGGCGTCGCGGACCTGCTGACCGCGGACGACGGCACGGAGTGGGAGTTCCGGGTGCCGCGCGGCGCCGGAGAGCCGGAGGTGAACCGATGACCGAAGAGCCTGCCGCCGGGGATATCTCGGTGATGGTGGTGGACGACCACCCGATGTGGCGCGACGGCGTCTCGCGCGATCTCGCCGAGGCCGGCTTCCGGGTCACCGCCACGGCGGACGGCGTCGCCGCGGCCACCCGGCGCGCCGCGGCGGTGCAACCTGCCGTCGTCCTCATGGATATGCAGCTGCCCGACGGCAACGGCGCTCAGGCCACCGCCGAGATCCTGCGGGTCTCGCCGGACAGCCGGGTGCTGGTGCTGTCCGCCTCGGCCGAACGCGGCGATGTGCTCGACGCCATCAAGGCCGGCGCCACCGGCTACCTGGTGAAGAGCGCCTCGGCGGCGGAACTCGTCGCCGCCGTGCATGCCACCGCCGCCGGTCAAGCGGTGTTCACGCCCGGTCTGGCGGGGCTGGTGCTCGGCGAGTACCGGCGCATCGCCAACGCACCCGCCGACCGCGACGAACCCCACCGCCCGGCCCTCACCGACCGCGAGACCGAGGTGTTGCGCCTGGTCGCCAAGGGCCTGTCCGCGAAACAGATCGCCACCCGCCTGAGCCTGAGCCACCGCACGGTCGAGAACCACGTGCAGGCCACCCTCCGCAAACTCCAGCTCGCCAACCGGGTGGAACTCACCCGCTACGCGATAGAGCAGGGTCTCGAGTAGCGCGATAGAGCAGGTTCGGAGTACGACGCGAGGTCGTCCCCGAGATCAGGGATTGCCCTGATGTGCGGGAACACCGCCGTCGGTACCCTCGAACGCATGGGCGGTGAGACGGTTTCGACTCCGGGGACACGGTCTGTGCCGGAGCCCGGAGGTGCGGTGGGCGACCGCGATCTGCGGGTGTCCGATGCCGAGCGGGAGCATGTCGGCATGCTGCTGCAGCGGGCGGTCGGGCTCGGGATGCTGTCGCTCGGCGAGTTCACCGAGCGGATGGATACCGCGCTGGCTGCCAAGACCCGCGGTGAGCTGAATGCCGTGCTGGTCGATCTGCCGGGCATCCGGATGGCGGGACAGCCGGGCCCGAATCCCTATCCGAATCCCGCCGGCCCCGCGCCGCGCCGGCCCTCCTACGGGCCCCCGCGTGCGGCCCCGGTCTCTTCGGGCGACACCATCCGCGCGCGGCTGTCCAGCGTGACGCGCAAGGGTCGCTGGCAGGTCCCGCCGGTCCTCTACCTCGCCAACCAGCTGTCGGGCGTGACCCTGGACTTCACCCAGGCGATCATGTCGACCCAGGTGGTGGAGCTGCGGGTGGACGACTTCTGCAGTTCGCTCACGCTGATCGTGCCGGGCGAGGCCACGGTCGACCTCAACGGTCTCGACCTGATCGGCTCCAGCGCCAACAACAAGGTGCGCACCGGTCCGCCCATCGGCGCGCTGCACCTGGTGGTGCAGGGCCGCACGCGCTTCGGCTCCGTCACGGCCAAGCAGCCGTTCGGCGCTCAGTGGCGCCGGTTGATGTCGGGGTTCTGATACCGGCGGGTAGCCTCGTCCCATGGCGCGCGGCATGGCGGAAGTGACCGAACCGGATCCGTACTACGCTGCGGGACAAGGCGATCCGCTGCTGCTGTTGCACGGGCTGCTGCTCACGTGGGAGTCGTGGGGCGGGGTGCTCGACGAATTGCGCCGGGACTACGCGGTTTTCGCGCCGACCCTACCGGGCCATCGGGGTGGGCCACCGGTGCGGCGTCCGGCCACCTTCACCGCGCTGGCCGATTTCGTGGAGCGGATCCTGGACGAAAGAGGTTGGCAGACAGCACATCTTGCTGGTAATTCGCTGGGCGGCTGGCTGGCGCTGGAACTCGCCGCGCGGGGCCGTGCGCGGTCGGTGACGGCCATCGCTCCCGGCGGCATGTGGGACGCCGACACCCGCACCGCCGCGCAGCTGGTGCGCCGATATCGCGCCTTCGCCCCGGTGATCGGCGTCGGTTCGGGGCGGGCCCGCGCCATGGCCCGCAGCCTGGTGATTCCGCTGCTGTCCTACCGTCCGGCGAGCGTGCCGCACCGCTTGGCCGCCGCCGTCGCGGCCGCCCCGGCCCAGTGCGACATCGTCGACGACCTGATCGAAGATCCCGCCCTCCCCGCGGGTTTCACGCGCTTCGCGGATATCACGGTCCCCGTCACCCTCCTGTACTGCGAGCACGACCGCGTCCTCCCACCCCGCCGCCACACCACCCCGGCCACCACCGCCACCCTCGAGTCCCGCACCCTCCCCGCCGTAGGCCACGTCCCCATGCTCGAGGCCCCCACCCTGATAGCCGCCGAAATCCGCGCCGCCACAACCCACACCGAATCCCCCCTCCACACCTGAGCACCACGCCGCCCCTCAGATCAGCCCGGAAACCCCTCCGCGCCACGCCTTTCCCTGTGCGGATTTCGCCGACACCGGCGATTCAGCCACCCCCGTTGTCTACCCGGCCACTGCGCCAACCCCACCCGGTCGCGCCAACGCACTACCGGAGCGTGACGCCAACCCGCTACCGAAACGCGACAACCCAACTACTCGACCGCTAGGCAACGGCTGCACCTACGCGCTGTACCGACCTACGACCTGAGCGCCGCGCCAACCACTACGTGAGCGTTGCGGCCTCCACCTCGTGAGCGTTGCGGCCTCCACCTCGTGAGCGTTGCGGCCTCCACCTCGTGAGCGTTGCGGCCTCCACCTCGTGAGCGTTGCGGCCTCCACTACGTGAGCGCTGCGACCCCCACGACCTGAGCGCTGCGACCCCCACTACCTGAGCGCTGCGACACCCACTACCTGAGCGCTGCGACACCCACTACCTGAGCGCTTTTGGCTCAGGTCAGTCGCGGTTCTGGCGGCGGAGTAGTTCGTTGACGCTGACCGTGCGGCCCGGGGTGCCGTGGTGTTTGCCCTCGTCGGGGTCGGGTTCGGGGCGGCGGCGGGAGGAGCGGAGGTCGGCCATCCAGCGCTCGATGCTGTTGCGGCTGGTGTCGCCGGCCTCGGGCGGGTCCGCGGGGTGTTCCTCCGGGGCGGGGGCGGGATCCGGTGCGGGAGCCTCGGATTCGTGATGTGGCGCGGGCTCCTCATGCGGGAACTGCTGGGCGCGGCTGGCCGGATGGGGCGCCACCGGCGGCGGCGTCTTCGGCTGCGGCGGCAGGACGCGGGGCGTCGTGCCGACCGGGGCGGTGGGCTGGGTCTCCGTGGAATCGCCCGGATCCGACGGATCCCGCGGCACCGTCCGCGGCGGCAGCGGCGGACGCGGCGTGGACACCGAGGGCGGCGTCGAGATCGACGGCGGCGTGGCCGGACCCGAATCCTCCGGCGTCACGTCCGTCACCTCGGTCAGCGGGGTCAGCCCGATGACGCCCGACTGCGGTTCGATCGCCCGCGGCAGTTTCAGATTCGTCTGCGGGGTGGTCTGCGGCGCGAACGGTTCCGGCGGCGGCGTCGAATCCTCTTCTCCGGTACCGAAATTCAGCAGCGGCGCGGATGCCTGCGACGCACCGGTCACCGCGCCGGTATCGCCCGGCTTGATCGCCCCGAGCTGCTGCGTCGGCGCGTCGCCGTCCACACCGCCGATGAAGCGGGCCCGCTTGGGCTTCTTCTTCCGCGGCGGCTTGGCGGGGGTGCCGTCGGCCAGCACCGGAATCTGCAGCGTCACCGGATCGGTGACCGGCGTGGTCTTCACCAGGTCGACCAGTTCGTCGCTGCCGGGGCGCTCGTCGTCGAGGATGGGTTCGCCCAGGCCGATCTTCTGCTGAATCTTCTTCATCCACTTGGGCGCCCACCAGCAGTCGTCGCCGAGGAGTTTCATGGTGGCGGGGACGAGGAGCATGCGCAGGACGGTGGCGTCGATGAACAGCGCGGCGATCATGCCGTAGGCGATGTACTGCATCATCACGAGGTCGGAGAAGGCGAAGGCGCCGGTGACCACGAGCAGGATGAGGGCGGCGGCGGTGATGATGCGGCCGGTCTGGGCGGTGCCGATGCGGACGGCTTCGGTGGTGCTGGCGCCTTGGGTGCGGGCTTCGACCATGCGGGAGAGCAGGAAGACCTCGTAGTCGGTGGACAGGCCGTAGATGATCGCGATGATCAGGACCAGGACCGGTGACATGATCGGTTGTGGTGTGAAGTTGAGTAGTCCGGCGGCGTGTCCGTCGACGAAGATCCAGGTGAGGATGCCGAGGGTGGAGCCGAGGCCGAGCGCGCTCATGAGGGCGGCCTTGATGGGCAGGACCAGTGAGCCGAAGGTCAGGAACATGAGCAGCGTCGTGACGAGTACGACGAGCGCGATCATCAGCGGCATGCGCGACAGCAGCGCGTCGATACTGTCCTTCTGGATAGCCGGTTGCCCGGTCACCATGAACTGCATGTCGTCGGGGACCGCGACGTTGTCGCGCAGATAGCCGATCGCCTCGTCGGCGGTCGTCGTATCGGCGTCCACCAGCGTCGCCTGCGTCGCCCACACGTTGGACCCGCTCGGCGGCGAATCCGGGGTCTTGAACTTGGTGGCCAGCCCCGGCGCCTGGTTCGCCTCCTTGAGGACGCTGTAGATGCCGCTGGGGTTGTCGGTGACCATGACCAGTTGCAGCGGATTCGACCGGTACTGCGGGAACAGCTGGTCGAACTTCTCCTGCGCCACGCGGGTCGGATTGTCCGGCGGCAGATAGGTTTCGCTGATACCGCCGAACTTCAGATCCTTCACGGGGATGATCAGCAGCAACAGCAGGATGCACAGCGGGATCGCGACCTTCAGCGGGTGCTTCATCACCCACTGCGTGCTCTTGCCCCAGAAACCGTTCTCGATCTCCTCGGCGGTCTTGGTCTTGCGGAACCACTTGAGCCCCAGCATGTCCACGCGCCGGCCGAGGATGGCGAGGATCGCGGGCAGCACGGTGAGCGCGGTCAGCGCCGCGAGCAGCACCGTCGCGATCGTGCCGTACGCCACCGACTTCAGGAAGCCCTGCGGGAACAGCAGCATGCCCGCGCTGGCCGCGATGATCATGGTGGCCGACATGGCCACCGTGCGGCCCGCGGTCATCACCGATCGGCGCACGGCCGCCCGGGTGCTGTAGCCCTCGGCGAGTTCCTCGCGGAAACGGCTGACTATGAACAGGCCGTAGTCGATGGCCAGGCCGAGGCCGATCATCGAGACGACCGGGCTGACGAACGAGTTCACCTCGGTGAACTTCGTGATCGCCATGACGATGCCGTTCGCGCCGAGCACCGTCAGACCACCGACGATCAGCGGCAGCGCGGCGGCGACGACACCGCCGAAGATGAAGAACAGCAGCACCGCGACCACGGGGATGGCGATGATCTCCATCCGCTTCTGGTCCTGGGCCATGGTGTCGTTGAGCGTGCCGGACACCGCCTGCATACCCGCGACCTGAACATCCACGCCGGGAATGTCGAAGACATCCTTGACGTCGCGGAAGTTGTTCACCATCTCGGTGTCGTTGGCGCCCTTGATGGCCAGCGTCGCGAAGGTGATCTTCTTGTCCGGCGACGCGACGCCCGTCGTCGTCCATTGGGCGCCGCCGGTGGCCCGCCAGTAGGCGACGTTGACCTTGTCGATCTGGTCGGGATGCTGCTTCGGCAGGGCGACCAGGCTGTCGGTGATCTTGCGGCTGAACTCCGGATCGTCGACGGTCTTCCCGTCCGGCGCGGTGTACAGCACGATGACGTCACCGGTGTGGTCGCGACCGTAGGCCTCGTCCTTCAGCTGCGCGGCCTGCGTCGACTGCGAGGTCGGATCGTCCCAGCCGCTGGCGCTGAGGTGCTTCTCGATGCCGAAGCCGAACCCGCCGAGGGCGAGCAGGGCGGCCACGACCGCAGCGAGGACGAGGAAGCGGAATCTGTAGACCAGGTCGCCCCACCGGGTGAACACTAAGCGACTCCTTGAGCGGGGCGGGAGGTGAGCAGGGCCGACAGCGGCCGGAAGGGCTGCAGCCAGGCTCCCTCTTCGGGCAGCGAGTCGAGGGAGACCCGGGGGAGCGGTTCGCGGAACACACCCGGTATGTCCTCGAGGTCGATGAACTCGAGGATATCGGACGTCACCGCCCAGCTGGCATGCTCACGGAATCCCAATACCTGAACCGGGATTCCGCTCGCCGCGAGCTCCTCGAGCGGCTCGCGGAAGGCCTGGCCGTCGGCGGAGGCGACCATGATGCCGGCCAGCCCCGCGCCGCTGCGGCGCATCTCGATATGGGCCAGCATGTCGCTGTCGACGTCGGAGTCCTCGTCGATCTTGGGCTTGGCGAAGACCGCGTAACCCACGTTGCGCAGCGCCTCCACCCAGGGGCGCACCACGTCGGCGGTGCCGGGCGCGATATTCGTGAAGACCGTCGCCTCGGCCTCGACGCGCTGCACGCTGCCCACCGACAGTTCGGCGGTGCGGGCGAGCAGCCATCGGCCGAGCGCGTCGAACCGCGGCCGGTACGCCGCGGTGGGCCGGCCGCCCAGGATCGCGCCCAGGCCCATATCGAGGTTGGGCGCGTCCCACACGAGCAGCACCCGGCGCACGTCGGTCGGGCTGCCGCCCGAACCGGAGGAGCCGGTATTCGCCTCCGAGGCGGCGCCGTGCATGATCCCGGAAACATCCATGACCCCGTGGGCCATCTCGCTCACGCTCATGACCGGGCCTCGCTGACACTCGGCATGGTCATGGCCGCGGCCACGGCTGAGCTAATTGGTCGCTCGTTGCGCTCGCTCATAAGTCGATCTTCCCCCAAATGAGCTCGGTGATGGCGCTTCCGGCGCGATGTGCCTTGCTTTCGAACTTGGTGACGGGCCGGTCGAAGCCGATCGGGGCGGTGCGGCGGAAGGTCTCCGCATCGCCGCCCGCGGCCTCGTTCATGCCGACGAGCTGGGGTTCTGCCGCGCCGACCGCCGCGATGTGCTCGGCGTAGCCGGCGTGGTCCGTCGCGACGTGCAACACGCCGCCGGTGCGCAGCCTACTGGCGATCAGGGCCATCGTCTCCGGCTGCAGCAGCCGCCGCTTGTGGTGGCGGGCCTTCGGCCAGGGATCGGGGAAGAAGACGCGAACGCCTGTGAGCGAATCTTCGGCAATCATGTTTTCGAGGACGTCGACGGCATCGCCGCGTAGCAGCCGGACGTTCTCGATGCCCTCGCGCTCGATGCGCTGCACCAGCTGGGCCAGGCCCGGTTTGTACACCTCGATGCCGATCAGGTCGAACTGCGGTTCGGCCTGTGCCATGGCGGCGGTGGCGGTGCCGGTACCGCAGCCGATCTCGACGATCAGCGGCGCCTCACGGCCGAACCAGGCGGCGGCGTCGAGCGGATCGTCGGACACCTCGCGCCCGATGCGCGGCCACGTTCGCTCCCACGCCTCCTGCTGCGAAGCGGTGAGCGCACCCCGGCGCGACCGGAAGCTCGTCACCCGCGGATACAGGCGAGAACCGGTGGCGTGCCCGGCGGCGGTGGGGTTCGCGGCGTCGTTCACGGCGTCCATTGTCCAGTATTCGATCGTCAGCGCAGCAATCGACCACGCCAACCGGTCGGGTGGTCGTTTCAGGCGGCCAAGGTGTCGGTGTGGCGCGGGGGCGGGGCGGGCCGCTGGCGTAGCGGGCGGCCGAGGACGACTCGTGTTGCGGTACCTGCCATTTCGAGCAGACCCAGCAAGCCTGCCCGAGACGCGACCACCGATCGGACAGTTCGCGATGTGGTGTCCGTCACCGGGATGCCGGCTATCCGGTCGGCGAGCCAGTTCAGGCTCAGCGGCGTCGCCAGCGGCAGTAGCGAGAAATGGTCGCTGGCGCGGTCGCGGATATAGGTCACGGTCGCCCCGCCGCGGCGGTACCGGCCGACCTGTTCCTCGACCCCGTCGACGTGGATGATCCGGTCGTGCAGCGGCTGGGTCACCAGGACCGGGCAGTGTGGCGCCGCGGTGCCCAGGCGCAGGTCGTCGAGCATGGCCCGCATGGGCGGTTCGGCCAGGATCTCCTCCAGTGGGCGGGTCAGATAATCGGAGACGTTGTGCCGGGACAGGACCGCCAGGGCCACGATCGGGGCGAGCCGGGCGGCCCGGTCGACCAGCCGCCGCCCCTCCGGGTTCAGCTGCTCCTCCAGGACCTGGCCCAGCGCCGGGTAGATCCGGTGCAGCGCGGCGATCACGATGGCCGGGAAACCGGCGTAGCGGCCGCCGTTGAGCCGCACGAACACCTGGCCCGGATCGCCGACGGGCGCGCCGAGCACCGCGCCGACGATATCGAGTTCGGGCGCGTAGGTCGGGGCCATCTCCACCAGCCACGAGCTGGCCATGCCGCCGCCCGAATAGCCCCACACCGCGACCGGGGTCAGGGCGTGCAGACCGAGCGGCCCGAAGCGCAGCGCCGCGCGGACGCCGTCGAGGGAGCGGTAGCCGGGCTCGCGCGGGGCGCCGAAGTGGCCGTTCGGCCCGCCGTGGTCGGCGATGGTGACCGCCCAGCCGCGCCGCAGCGCGTTGGCGACCAGCAGGTACTCCAGCTGCGTGATGGATCCGGGCACCCACGCGCCGCGGCGCAGGGCATAGGACGGCGCGCAGCGCTCGGTGACCGCGTCGATCGCCGACTGGAAGGCGAGCAGCGGCCGTTCACCCGGGCCCGGATCGCCGGCGGGCAGCAGCGTCGTGGTGATCGCGACCTCCGGGCGGCCGTGCAGATCGGTGCTGCGATACACCAGCTGCCACGCGCGCACTTGCTGCGGGACCACCCCGAGCAGGCCCAGTTCCACGGTGCGGCTGCGCACGATCGTCCCGGGCGCGTAGTCGGCGAGATCCGCGGGCGGGCGCAGGAACGGATCCTGCGACGGCAGGAGCGGGCGGCCGCCGGAGAGCCTGGCGACCGGCGCGGTCTCGGTCCGGCCGCCGAATCTCTCCAGCACCACGGCCGCCGCGGCGATGCCGAATCTCGCGGCCGCACCGACTTTCTCGATCACGCCGACGACTGCCATCACATCCTCCTTCGGGTCCCCGCGGCCGGACGTGCGCCCGGCCGGTCCCCCGGACCGGCACCCGCCGACGCCGCGCATCGGCGGCCTACCGACTCAGAGTAGGGGACGAGCGCGCAGACCGACAGTTCGCCAACTGCGAATTGTGCTGTGCCACAAGGGAAACCACGACACGCCGTAGTTGTTCCCCGGTCCGCGCCCACAACCCTTCCCACCTGCACCGACACCTCCGGCTCCCCGCCCCTCTCCTTCTTACCCACCCCGCCGTTGTGAGTGAGCACACACTCCACGCACCCCTTCCGTCTTCCCGCACCCTCTCCAGCGCACCGCAATGGGTGCGGGAGGACGGAGAGGGTGCGGGAAGTGTGGGGGACGGGCGCGGGGGCGGTGGTCCGCATATGCTGCGGGCATGGATGAACCGGCGATCTTCGTGACGGGGGCCGCGGCCGGGATCGGGCGGGCGACGGCGCTGTTGTTCGCGGCGCGGGGGTATCACGTCGGTGCGTACGACCTCGACGAGGTGGGGCTCGAGCGGCTCGCCGCGGAGATAAAGGCGGCCGGGGGCAGCGTGGCGACCGGGGTGCTGGATGTGACCGACCCGGCACAGTGGGCGGCGCGGCTGGCCGAGTTCCATTCCGGCACGGGCCGATTGGATGTGCTGGTCAACAATGCCGGGGTGCTGCGGGCGGGGCCGTTCGAGTCGATCGATATCGCCGCGCACCGGCGGATCGTGGCCGTGAACCTGGACGGTGTCCTTGCCGGAACGCACGCCGCGTTCGACTACCTGCGGGACACCCCCGGCGCGCAGGTGGTGAATCTCTGCTCGGCGTCCGCCATCTACGGCCAGGCCGAACTCGCCTCCTACGGCGCGACCAAGGCCGCGGTGCGCAACCTCACCGAGGCGCTCGACCTGGAGTGGCGGCGGCACGACATTCGCGTGCTCGCGGTCTGGCCGCTGTTCGTCGCGACCGGGATGCTCGACGGCGTGCACACCGCGTCCACCCGTTCGCTGGGCGTGCGGCTGACCGTCGACGATGTGGCCGCGGGCATCTGGGACGCGACGCGGCGGCGCGGCCTGCTGCCGCGGGTGCACTATTCGATCGGCGCGCAGGCCAAACTCCTCGCCGCCGCCGGGAAATACGCGCCGGGCTGGGTCGTCCGCACCGCCAACCTGATCATCACGCGCTCGCGCTGACGGCGAGGCGAACCTACTCGGCGGTCGGTGCCGACAACCGGGCCGCCTTCTGACAGAATTGCGCGGCGGAAGGGGGTATTACTCGTGTCGACACCCACCGCGTCCGGGCTCGTGAACGATCACGGCGGGCCCGCCCCGGAACTCGATCAGCTGATCGCCAACCTGCGAGTCGGTGGCGGCCACGATCCCCGCATTGCCGACCAGCTCGTCACCGCCGCGAGCGCGTGGCGGCGGCCGCTGCGCATCCAGGTGACCGGCCGCGCCCGCGCCGGAAAGTCCACTCTGCTCCGCGCGCTGGCGCTGATGTCGGCGGTGGAGACCGAGCCGGTGGACGAGCCGGGCAAACCCGATCCCGTCCTCGACGGCGACCTGATCGTCTACGTCGTCTCGGCGGCCCCGCAGCCGGCCGACCGCCGCATCCTGGCCGACCTGCCCCGTGACCGGACGATCGTGGTCCTCAACAAGGCCGACGCGATCGGCTCGCGGTGGGGTGAGGCCGTCGCGGCCGCCGACCAGATCGCCCACGGGCTGGGCTTCCCGACGCTGCCGCTGGTCTCCGCGCTGGCCGTGCGCACCCGGGCGGGCACGCCCAGCGACGACGATCTGCGCACCCTGCGCCGGCACGCGAACAACGCCGATCCGAACTTCACGTTGTCGCCCGAGCTGTTCACCGCGCAGTCGGCGGGCCCCGATGTCGCCGAGCGGCAGGCGGTGCTCGAACACTGGGGCCTGTACGGGGTGTCCTGCGCGCTGACCGCCCTGCGCTACGAGCCGAATCTCGGCCCGCGCGAACTACTTCAGCTGCTGCACGCCGTCAGCGGCATTGATCCGGTGCACGGCCTGCTGCACCGGCACTACGAGCGGATCGGCGCGCAGCGCGGCGGTGAATTCCTCGACGAGCTGGACCGGCTGGCCGCGCGCGCGGTCCCCGGCGGGCCGGGCGCCGCTCCCGGCCGCGGCCGCGATCTGATCGAGGACTATCTCGCCGGTGACGAGGCGCTGTGGCTGGGCCTGCAGGCCGGGCTGGCCTGTCCGGACGTGCTGCACCTGGCGGCCGGCTATCCGGCGCCCCAGCCGACCGATGCCGACGACGCGCTGACCCGCGCCCAGCGCTGGCGCGCGGTGGTCTCCAGCGATATGTCCCCGCCGGCTCGCCGCGCGGCCGTGCGGGTGCACAACGGCTATGTCCGGATCTGGGAGCGAATGAGCAGTGCCGGACTCTGATCCCCTCGGTTCCGCCCGTCCGGCGCCGGGCACGCCTCCGGCGGCCGATCCCGCTCTGCCGCCCGAGGTCGACGCCGTGGTCGCGCGCTGGAATCCCCAGGGCAGCGCGCTGTTACGCGCGGTGCCCCCGGCGGAGGCGGCGAATGCCCACCCGGCCGCGCGCCCGGCGCCCGTCACCCTGATCGGCGCCGCCGACCCCGACACCATCCTGCTGCGCACCGAACTGGCGCGATTCGAACCGCACATCGACCTGTCGGATCCGCTGTCCGATCCCGCCGCGCTGGTCGCCCCGCCGCCGGTGGCGCTGATCCTGCTCGACGCCGGCGCCACGCTCGGCGCGGCCACCCTGGACCGGGTCGGGCGGCTGCGTTCGGGCGGCACGCGAATCCTCTTCGCCATGAACGGCATTCACGCGCATCCGGACTGGCGTGTGGTGTTCGAGCGCAACACCGAGCTGCTCGAGCCGGTGCTGGGCGCCGACCCGGACATCGTGCCGATGTCGGCGCGGCTGGCGGTGGCCGCCCGCACCTCCGGCGACAACTCCCTGCTCGACCGGTCCGGCCTGGGCACCCTGCACGCGTATCTGACCCGGGCGGTCGGCGCGGGCGGCGGCGCGGACCGGATGGCGGTGGTCACGGCCCGCGTCCTCGCCGACACCCGCCGGCGTATCCGCGCCCAGGCCGACACGCTGCGCTCCGAGGACTCGGTCGCCCGCTTGCGCGCCGAACGCGCCACGCTGCTGGCGAGCCGCGACGGCGGCCGGGCACAGGCCCTGGCCGCGCTGCGCAACCGGCTGCACCTGGCCCGGGTCGACCTGCTGCACGAGGCCGGCGCCCGGATCCGCGCCCTGAACGCCACCGCGCGCGCCGATGTGGACCGTCTCGCCCGCCGCGACGCCCGCGACTATCCCGAGGAGCTACAGCGCTCGGTGAATCAGCTGACCGCCGAACTCGACGATGTGGTCGGGCGCCGGCTGGCCGAGTTGGCGCGGCAGCTCGAGGCCGTCACCGGTCCCGCCCCCGAGGCCGCGGGCGATCGGGAGCGGCCGCGGTCGGATCCGCCGCCGCGGCTGGCCCCCGACCTCGAACCCCGGCACCGCGGTGTCGAGGACCACCTGATGATCGCGCTGGGCGCCTCCGCCGGATTCGGCCTCGGCCGCCTGGTCGTCGCGCCGCTGGCCCTGGTCCCGGCCCTGGACTACGCGACCGTCCCGATCACCCTGCTGCTCGGCGCGGGCGTGGCGTACTGGGTGGTGCGGGCGCGCGGGCACCTCGCCGACCGCACGCACCTGCGGCAATGGGTGTCCGACGCGCTGGTGAACGTCAAGGCCCAGCTGGAGCAGCGGGTCGCGACCGCGCTGGTGGAGGCGGAGTCCCAGCTCACCGATCAGGTGGTGCGGGCCAGTACCGCCCGCGTGGTCGAAACCGACCGCCGCGTAGCGGAATTGGAGAAACAACTGCGCGAGGCGGCGTCGCGACAGCCGGCTCAGCTCGCCGCGTGCGAACGCGATCTCGCGGTGTTGAACGACGCTTTTCCGGAATAACACGGCAATAATTCCGATCGGCAATACAACCGCGCGCGGGGCGTGCGGCAGGCCCGAATTCGGCGACCATTCCTGTGTGACGCGTCACATGCTGGTTGGATGCCGCAAATCCTGTCAATACGCCTGGACCGGCTATGAGCCCCGTAAGGGCGGCATTACCGATCAGTATCGGTTCGTAACGGCTTCGGCGTGGACGATTGCCGAGCATCTCGACCGGGTACCGAGTGAGCGACCCCATTCCGTACCTGGGGTCACATCGCGTTAACCTCTTAAACAAGGAACCTGGGCGTCCGCTTTCGTCCTTGTACGCCGCCCAGCCGGGGCGTGCTTTGGCAAGCCGGAGCGGGAACCCACCGCCAACGGTGGCCTCCCGGTGTCGCGAGCCGCCGGGAGCCGCCCGTCTCAGGAGAGTTTTTCATGACCTCAGTGACCATTCCTGGTCTTCACGGATCCGATGGCACCGCACCGACGGCACACGCAGGATTGCTCGCCTGGGTGCAGGAGGTCGCAGAACTCACCCAACCGGACCGGGTCGTCTGGGCCGACGGGTCGGACGAGGAATGGGACCGCCTCACCACCCAGCTCGTCGAGGCCGGCACCTTCAAGAAGCTCAACGAGGCGAAGCGCCCGAACTCGTTCCTGGCGCTCTCCGACCCCTCCGACGTGGCGCGCGTCGAATCGCGCACCTTCATCTGCTCGCACGACGAGTCCGACGCGGGCCCGACCAACAACTGGGTCGACCCCACCCAGATGCGCAAGACCATGACCGAGCTGTACCGCGGCTCGATGAAGGGCCGGACCATGTTCGTGGTCCCGTTCTGCATGGGCCCGCTGGGCGCCGCCGACCCGAAGCTCGGCGTGGAGATCACCGATTCCGAGTACGTGGTCGTCTCGATGCGCGTGATGACCCGCATGGGCAGCGCCGCGCTGGAGAAGCTGGGCACCGACCGGCCGTTCGTGAAGGCCCTGCACTCGGTCGGCGCGCCGCTCGAGCCGGGCCAGGCCGACGTGCCGTGGCCGTGTAACGACACCAAGTACATCACCCACTTCCCCGAGGACCGCGAGATCTGGTCCTACGGTTCCGGTTACGGCGGCAACGCGCTGCTGGGCAAGAAGTGCTACTCGCTGCGCATCGCCTCGGCGATGGCCCACGACGAGGGCTGGCTGGCCGAGCACATGCTGATCCTCAAGCTGATCTCGCCGGAGAACAAGAACTACTACGTCGTCGCGGCCTTCCCCAGCGCCTGCGGCAAGACCAACCTGGCGATGATCCAGCCGACCGTGCCGGGCTGGCGCGCGGAGACCCTGGGCGATGACATCGCGTGGATGCGCTTCGGCGAGGACGGCCGCCTGTACGCGGTGAACCCGGAGTTCGGGTTCTTCGGCGTCGCGCCGGGCACCAACCACAAGTCCAACCCGATCGCCATGGACACCCTCGCCGCCGGCAACACCGTCTACACCAACGTGGCGGAGACCGACGACGGCGACGTGTGGTGGGAGGGCATGGAGGGCGAGCCCGATCACCTGATCGACTGGAAGGGTAACGACTGGGTCCTCCGGGAGACCGAAACCCTGGCCGCCCACCCGAACTCGCGCTACTGCACCCCGATGTCGCAGTGCCCGACCCTGGCCCCGGAGTGGGACGACCCGCAGGGCGTGCCGATCTCGGCGATCCTGTTCGGCGGTCGCCGCAAGACCACGGTGCCGCTGGTGACCGAGTCCTTCGACTGGCAGCACGGCGTGTTCATGGGCGCCACCATGGCGTCGGAGCAGACCGCTGCGGCCGAGGGCAAGGTCGGCTCGGTGCGCCGCGATCCGATGGCGATGCTGCCCTTCATGGGCTACCACGTCGGTGACTACCTGGCGCACTGGGGGAATATCGGCAAGAACGCCGACGCCACCAAGCTGCCGAAGATCTTCTACGTCAACTGGTTCCGGCGCGGTGCGGACGGCCGCTTCCTGTGGCCCGGCTTCGGCGAGAACTCCCGCGTGCTGGAGTGGGTCGTCAACCGCGTCGAGGGCACGGCCGAGGCCGAGTCCACCCCGGTCGGCAACGTGCCCACCGCGGCCCAGCTCGACCTGGAGGGCCTGGACGTGAGCCCGGCCGACGTCGACGAGGCCCTGAAGGTCGACGTCGACGAGTGGCGCAAGGAGATCCCGCTCATCGAGGAGTGGTTCGAGTTCATCGGCGACAAGCTGCCCTCGGGCGTGCGCGACGAATTCGAGGCCCTCAAGCAGCGTCTGGGCTGATATACAGCGAATGTCGCGGTCCGCACCGCGCACGGGTGGTGCGGGCATCGAATCTTCCCCGCCCGCACGCGAGCACGTAGCGCGGGCGCCCAAACTCACCCGCCCGCATCGTATTTCGGTGCGGGCGGTTTGTTTCGGGCGTGCCGCGCCGGGTGTGCGGGATTCGCCGGGGTCTGCCGTATCCTGGAATGTGTTCTACGTCTCAGGACTGACCAGTTCGATTGCAGGGTATTAACTGATCGACTGCACCGGTAGCCTCGTGGTTGCTCGCGGACGTATCACCGTCGCGGCCTGACCGGGCGAACGTGGATAGGTGGGTGGTGGGCATGATCGATCTGACAGTAGACGGCATGGTTGTCCAGGAGGTAGCCGATATCGGGCCCTCGGCCCCGAGCACCCCGTTGCAGCGTGCCGCGCGCCGGTTGCAGGATGTCCTGCCCCCCGGGTGGCATGTGGATGTCGTCGATGCCGTGCGCGGTCCGGGGCAGGTGGCGGAGCCCATCCTGCGAATCCTGATGCCGGAGCGCTGACCCGCGCCACATGCGCCACGCCAGTTAACGACAGGCATCCTCACTACCGAAACCCTACCCGCCGGTTCGCTTTTCGTAGAACGCACTATTGCATTCCGGACGGTCGCGGAGCATGCTTAGAGCAATCTGCTTCGCCCGTTTGATTTTTCAAATGCAATCGCAGGGGAGTCCGAATCATGGCGGTGCAAGTGGTCGGACGGTCTTTGATGACCAGCGACCAGACCCCACATCAGGCCAGATGTGTCGGCCAAGGAGGCTGGGTCGTCTCCTTCCTTCCGGGCCGGACCTTGACGCTGGAGCAGGCCACGGCGGCCCTACAGGCGGCCGAGGCCGTCTCGACCGTCAGCGCCCTGTCCGATCGTGTGGGACTCACCCCGCTGGAGACCGTGGGCTTGGCAATACAGGAGCCACCCTGGAGCGAACCCGCGCATACGGGCGGCTTCTGGCGCCGGGGCCGTCTGGGACGTTAGCTCCCGCGCGGCCACCGGCCACGGTCACCGTTTGGCAACCACTACGACCAGATTGCTGACCAGCAGTTCCCGCAGACCCGGAATCCGGACCAGCCACCACGCCCAGCGCGGGTGGTAGCGCGGGAAGACGGCCAGGACCCGCGCCCGATCCCCGGTGCGCGCGGCCCAGCGCACGCCCTCGGCCGCCGTCACCGCGAACAGTGACCGGCCGAAGCGGTTCTTCGGCTCGCGGCCCTGCTTGCGGCGGTACCGGCGAGCCGCGAACTCGCCGCCGAGGTAGTGCCACGGGCCGGTCTCGTGGCCGCCGAACGGTCCCAGCCAGACCGTGTAGGAGAAGATCATCAGCCCGCCGGTCTTGGTCACGCGCAGCATCTCGTCGGCCATCGACCACGGCTGCGGCACGTGCTCGGCCACATTGGACGAGAGACAGATGTCCACGGCGTCGTCGCGGAACGGCAGTGCCATCCCCGAGCCGCGGACCGCGCCCGGCACGGTCAGGCCCGCGGCGTGCATCTCGCTCGGATCGGGTTCCACGGGGATGTAGCGGGCCCCTGCGGCGGTGAACTCGTCGGCGAAGTAGCCGGGGCCGCCGCCGACGTCGAGCACGGTCGCGCCGTCGAGGCCGTGGCCCGTGAGATCGCGGTAGAAATCGCGCACCAGGTCGGCGGTATCGGTGGCGACGCCGCCGTAGAACAGCGCGGGGTCGGTCTGCTCGTGGCGGAAGCTGGCCAGCAGGCGCGCCGAGCGGCGCAGCGTGGCCCGGCGCGCGAAACTGGGCCGCCCGCTCACGCCACCCGCTCGCCGGCGCTCGGTACCGTCGCGTGCGACGCGCGGTGTGACGACCGTGCACTCACGACCCGCGCACCGGTACCGGCCGCCGATACGAATAGATTGTCCGGCGGCATCGGTGTGTTCGCTGGCTGGTGCACAGCGGATCAGTCTCGCACAGGGGCCGGGTCCGGAGACTTCCCGGCCGCGGCGGCAGTCCGGCGCCGGTCGCCCCGCCGATCGCACGGCGCGCCGGGCGGCCTATAGGGTGGAGCCCACTGTCAGACGTCCGTCCGAGTACCACCTGGAGATCAGCCGTGCACGATACCGGCCCCCGCGAGCCCACCACGGTGACGCGGGCAGCCGCCGGTAGCGCCGCGGTCCGCGAGGTGCTGCTGCTGTGCTGGCGCGATACCGGTCATCCCCAGGGCGGCGGCAGCGAACGGTATCTAGAGCAGGTCGGCGCGCAACTGGCCGCGCGCGGCGTGAAGGTCACGCTGCGGACCGCGCGGTACCGCGGCGCGGCGCGGCGCGAGCGGGTCGACGGCATCGATATCAGCCGAGCGGGTGGCCGATACAGCGTGTATCCACGGGCGTTGGCCGCCATGGCGCTGGGCCGGATCGGCTTAGGGCCGCTGCGTGGAGCGCGGCCGGACGCGGTGATCGACACCCAGAACGGCATCCCCTTCTTCGCGCGGGCGGTGGCCGGCGCGCCGTCGGTCGTCCTCGTCCATCACGGTCATCGCGAGCAGTGGCCGGTGGCCGGTCGGCTGGTCGGGCGGATCGGCTGGTGGATCGAATCGCGGTTGTCGCCGCGGGCGCATCGGCGCAATCAGTATCTGACGGTTTCGCTGCCGTCGGCGGAGGAACTGGCCGCGCTCGGCGTGGCCCAGGAACGGATCGCGGTGGTGCGCAACGGCGCCGAGCCGATCCCGCCGCGCGTGCCGACCGGCGCCGCGGCGACCCGCACCGCGGATCCGAGCATCGTGGTGCTGTCGCGGCTGGTGCCGCACAAGCAGATCGAGGACGCGCTGGCCGTCGCGGCGGCGCTCCGCCCGGCGGTACCCCGGCTGCGGCTGGACGTGATCGGCGGCGGGTGGTGGGCCGACAACCTGAAAACCCGTGCACACCAGCTCGGTATCGCGGACGCGGTCACCTTCCACGGCCACGTCGACGAGTCCCGCAAGCACGAACTGCTGTCTCGCGCCTGGGTGCACGTGCTGCCGTCCCGCAAGGAGGGCTGGGGCCTGGCGGTGATCGAGGCCGCGCAGCACGGCGTGCCGACCGTCGGCTACCGCAGCTCCCGCGGACTCACCGACTCCGTCGTCGACGGTGTCACGGGCATGCTGGTCGACGATGCCGGGCAACTGGCCGAGGCGGTCGGGGAACTGCTCACCTCGGCCGAGACCCGCACCGTGATGGGCGAGAAGGCTCGTGCCCGCGCGCGCGAATTCTCCTGGGAGCAAACGGCGACCGGGGTGTTCGAGGTGCTCGCCGCCGCGGTGCGCGGGCAGTACGTCTCGGGCCTCGTCGGCGGGCGCTCCGGCGAAGCGGACTAGCGTCTCAGGGCGACGCTGTCCGGGACGGCGAAGATGCGGCTCAGGGACTCGTCGTTGTCCGGGGACGGTGACACGCGCCCAGAGTTCCTCGCTGTCCGGGACGGTGACACGCGCTCAGGGTTCCTCGTTGTCCGGGGACGGTGAAATGCGCTCAGGGTTCCTCGGCGTCCGGGGGCGGTGAAATGCGCTCAGAGTTCCTCGCTGGCCGGGGGCACGACGAATATGCAGAACGGATGGCCCGCCGGATCGGCGTACACGTACAGCGGTTCGACCGGATCGTCGGACCGGTCGTAGAGCCGCGTGCCGCCCAGTTCGTGGACGCGGGCATCCTGGGCCCGGAGTTCGTCGGTGCCGGGGACGCTCATGTCGAGGTGGAGTTGTTGCGGCACATCCGGATTCGGCCAGGTCGGCGCGGGCAGTTCGGGAACGCCCTGAAAGGCCAGCCGCACCCGGCCCGCCGGATCGAGCAGGACGAGCCAGTCCGCCGTATCGGGTTCGCCGTCCGCCGGGGGCTCGTCGCCGGGGCGGTAGTCGTAACCCAGTAAGCGGCGGTAGAACTCGGCGAGGCCGCGTGGATCGGTGGTATCGAGGACTGTCGAGCGCACGGTGGGGAAGCTCTCGGTCATGGGCTCATCCTGCCGCACGGCGGGCGGCGGATCGGCGGTAGAGCAGCGCCGCCACGCTCGCGGCCAGGAGCAGTGCCCAGAGCAGATGGGCGGCGATCGCGAGAACCCGGTGTGCGGCATGGGAATCGGAGCGCAGGTCGCTCGCGCCGGGGACCCGGTACAGCGCCAGCTCGGTGTCCGAGTAGACCCGATCCAGCTGAGCGAGCGTGGTCGCCGAATCGCCCAGGGGGCCGGGGGTGGTCCGCTCGACCAGGACCCACCCGACGCCGTGGGACGCGAGGTCGGACGCCGTACCGCCGTGCAGCAGAAGCTGTTCCACCGACCGCGCCCGGTTGCCCTCGCCCGCGACCATCCGGCCGCGCACTGGCAGCTCACCGGTCTGCAGGACGTCCCGGGGGAGCATGCGCGGCGCCGGATCGAGGACGGGGGAGCGGCCGCTGTAGGGGAACTTGCGGAACATGCCGCCGGGCAGCACCGCGACATCGCCGGGACCGTCCGTCGCGGCCGCCACGCGCTCCCACCCGGCCGGGTACCGGACCGGCCGCAGCGCGCCGCCGACGCCCCACGCGAGATCGGGGAGAGTGAGTATCAGCGCGGCGACGCAGAAGGCCGCGGTGACCGGCGTTCCGATCGGCGTGCCCCACCGGCGGCCCAGCCCCGCCACGGCGCGGCATCCGGCCGCCGCGCACAGGGCGAAGGCGGGCATCGCGAGCGCGACGTATTTCTGTGTGTCCCTGAGCAATCCGGCGCCGGGAATCCTGGTGACCAGGAATTCCCCGGCGTGCAGGCCCCATCCGGTCGCCCCCGCGGCGGGCAGCACGATCGCCAGGGCCGCCACCACGAGCAGCGCCCGGCGGGCCTGCTGAGCGTCCCCGGGCCGGGCGACCTGCCGGATACCGGCCGCCACCAGCGCGAGCAGGACCACGGTGCCGATCAGCGCGACGATCGTGGTGCGCGAGGACGGGACCGCGTCGGAGTTCCAGATGCCGCCCAGTCCCGCGAGGCTGCCCAGTGTCGCGAGGCCCGGCTCGGCCCGCGCCGCGAACGCGCCGATCCCCGCCGGATCCGAGGGCTCCGTACCGCCGCCCGACAGCGCGGTCGCGACCAGCCACGGTGCCGACGCCAGGACCCAGAGTGCCAGCGCGCCAGGGATATTCCGCCGTCCGATCACCACCAGCGCCACGCATCCGGCGAGAAGCGCGCCGGTGGGTGTCAGGCCCGCCGCGGCCAGGCAGCCGCCCAGCATCGCCCACGCGCGGACGCGGGGGCCGAAGCGTGTTCGTATCGATGACGAATCAGGTTCGGCCTCAGGTGATTCCGGGCTCGATCGGAGGTGCAGGGCCGCGAGCACGGTCCACGGGAGCGCGGCGTATCCCGCCAGCAGGCTCCAATGGCCTTGCAGGAGACGTTCGGCCACATAGGGATTCCACACCGCGACCGTGGTCGCGACCAGTTGCGGTCCGGTCGAAACGTCGAGCAGCCGCCGGACCAGCTCGGCGGCGCCCCAGCCCGCCGCCCACAGCGCGCCCACCAGGATCACCTTCACGACGATCCCGCCGTCCACACCCGTCGACAGCGCCGCCAGCAACGCATCCTGCGGCACGGCTCGCGGCGCGGCATCGCCCAGCCCGAGCGCCGAATCGGTGAGATACGACCGCGGCGTACTCACCGCGTCCCGCAGCAACAGATACCCGGACCCGAGCAGCGGCCCGACGACGACCACCGCCAGCACGAGACTGTAGAGCGCGGCCACACCCCGCTCCCGATTCCGCTCCCGGCCGCCCGCGATCACGCTCAGCCACCCTACGTGCCGCCCCCACCACCCCCACGGCGGCCTCGGGAGGCGATTCGCGCGGCACCCTGGGAGTTGGGGGGAGCTATCTGCGCGGCCGAGCCTGGAGAGTTGGGATGGGGCCGGTGGAGTAGGTCACCTGGGGAGACCTGGGGATGGATTGGGTGGGTGGTTCGGGGGGTGGGAGCATGGCGGAGTGCCTGCCATGCGTCGTCTGCCCGTTGTCGCGGATCTGACGTTGGTGACGGCGGGGGCGATGGTGGCGAATGTCGCCGGGTATCTGTTGCAGTTGCTGGCCGGGCGGTGGCTCGGGGTGGGCGGGTACAGCGAATTCGCGAGCCTCCTGGCCATGCAGCTGCTGTGTGCGGTTCCGGCGCTGGCCTTGCAGAACGTGGTGGCGCGCGAGCTGGTCCGGGGCGCCTCCGTGGCGGAGGTGCGCCGGCTGCAACGGCGCTGCGCGGCCATCGTGGCCGGGATCGCGGTCGTCCTGGTCCCTGTGGTGGCGGTGATTCTGCACGTGAACTGGGTGGCCGCCGCCGGCGCGCTCTCGGCGGCCCCGGTCCTGGTCTTGGTCTCGGGTGAACAGGGCGTCCTCCAGGGCGGCCGCCGATTCCGCTCCCTGGCAATGGTTCTGGGCGGCACCGGAATCGCCCGCGTCACCCCCGCCCTGATCGCCCTGGCTCTCGGCGGCGGTTCCGCCACCGCCCTCTGGTCCACCGCCGCGGGCTTGGCGGTAGCCGCCTTCGGCGCCCACCGCGCCGCGGGCCCCTCCCACACCCCCGAGGAAACACGGAACCTCCCCTCTAATCCCCTACCGAGCGAGTCGAGCGCCGCCGAACCTCGCGAGACACGCACTCCCGCACCCTTTCCGCACTCCCGCACCCGTTCCAGTGCACTGCAGGGGGTGCGGGAGCGTGCAGGGGGTGCGGGAGTGCTAGCCGTGTTGCGGGCGGCGCAGGTGCAGGCGGCGTTGATGGCGTTGTCGTCGGTGGATCTGATCGTGGCTCGGGTGGTGCTGGATGACGCGGATGCCAGCCGGTATGCGCTGGGGGCCATCGCGACCAAGATCGCGTTCTGGCTGCCGCAGGCGGTGGGGGTGGTGTTGTATCCGCGGATGGCGCAGCCGCAGCATTCGGCGCGGGCGGTGCGTGACGCGCTCGGGGTGCTGTCGGGAATCGGTGTCCTCGCCGTCGCGGGTGCGGCGGTCCTGGCCCCGCTCGCGCCCCTGTTCGCCGGGCAGGACTACGCCCCGATCGAGGGCTGGCTGTGGTTGTTCGCCCTCGACGGCGCGCTGCTGGCCCTGCTCCAGGGCGCCCTGCTCTCCGCCATCGCCGTGGATCGCACCGCCCCCGCGGCCATCACCTGGGCCGGCCTGATCGCCGAGATCGCCATCATGCTGACCTTCGCCCGCTCCCTCCCTCTCCTCCTAGGCACCGCGACAGCCGTCGCCGCAACCGTCACCGCCGCGATAGTCATAGTGGTCCTGCGTGCGGCCCGCCCGGGCACGACCGTTTCCTAGCCCCCCGGAAAGCGGTGGCCCCCGGCCTGGAACCGCAGTGGTTCCGGTGCCCTGAAACGCAGTGGCCCCCCGGCATTCGTGCCGGGGGGCCACTGGGCTGAACCGAAGTCTCTACTGGTTCCCGCTGAGGTTGATCTGCTGGGTGGGGGCGTCGGAGAAGTCCTGGCCCGGTTGCGGATCGCTGGACTGGCGGCGCTGGACCAGGCGGCCGGGGCCGGAGCCGTCGCCGCCACGCAGGCCCAGGAACAGGCCGGCGATCAGGGCGATGATGCCGACGACACCGAAGACGATCGGCAGGATCCGGCTGTACAGCGACAGCTCGTCCATGTACTTCTTCGCCTCGGAGATCTGCGAGGCCACCGTGTTGTCATCGAAGACCAGGGTCGACTTCAGCGCCGTGACCTCGGGCTTCTCGGTGCGGCCGTAGTACATGTGGAGCTGCTCGGAACCCTTGATCACGGTGCCGGTCTTCGGCTCCACCCACACGTCGCGGGTGTTGGTGTAGTAGCGGTCCATGGTGACGGTCGCGTCGCCGCCCTCCACGCCCCACTTCGAGGCCGGCAGCGCGAGCCGGTTGGTGGGCGAGTTGGCCACCTTCGCGAGATCGGTCGCCGGGATCTGCTGCTGGAAGTGGTAGACCTTCAGATCGTTGATCTCGGTCTCCTCGACGAAGTTGATGTCGAAGGACTTGCGCGCGTTCAGATCGAAGTAGGGGTAGGTCTGCTTCTCGGTGCCGATCGGGAACCGGTAGGACAGCCCGGTGTGCTGCACCGGCTCGGCGACGCTTTCGCCCTTGCTGTTCACCGTCGACGCGATCGATCCGTTGGGATCGGTGTCGACCGGCATCCCGTCCTTGCGGTCGATGGTGACCCGGTCGATGGTCGCGCTCAGCAGCCCGGTGTCGCCTTGCTTGTCGATATTGCGCAGCGTCTGACCGGCCTGGATGGTCATCTGATCCTTGTCCGAGGGATCCTCGACGGTGAGGAACCGCTGCGACAGCAGGCGGACGTTCTGATCGACCTTCGCGGGGGCGTCACCGGAGGTCAGCGACTTCGAGTCCAGCACCTCGCTCGGTGCGTCCGGCTTGTTCTTCGCGATGGTGGTGATCTCGATGTCGAGGGGAGTCTTGCCCAGCTGGCCGACGGCGTATGTTGGGATCAGCAGCGCTGCCACGATCAACAGCGCGCCGAGTCCCACGAGCAGGCAGGCCACCGTCCTCTTGGTTCCGGCACTGAGTGCCATGCAAACTCTCCTCGTCGTCGAACAGGTCGTCCGGGGTCGAACCCTGCGGTCGCCGCGCAGTATTCGTGAGCCCCGACACTAACAGTCCGGTCCGTTCGGCTGCCGAGCTGAGGCCCGAAAATGGTGAATCGAACAACGGAATGTCGGCCGGTGAGTGCCACCCGGCAGACTGGAGCGCGATGACGACGCCCATGACACCGCATGCCGAGCCGATCGCGGCCGCGCCACCCCTACCGGCGGGCCGGCGCGCGTTCGTTCCGGCGCTGGAGGGGATGCGCGGGCTCGCGGCGCTGGGCGTGGTGCTCACCCACGTCGCGTTCCAGACCGGCGCCGCCGGGATGCCGGTGCTGGGCCGGGTGTGGGGCCGGTTCGATATGGCGGTGGCCGTGTTCTTCGGGCTGTCCGGATTCCTGCTGTGGCGTCCGCACGCGGCGTCCGCCCGCGGGCTCGGGACCGCGCCGCCCGCCGGCCGCTACCTCCTGCATCGCGCGGCGCGCATCCTGCCCGCCTACTGGGTGGTGGTCTGCGCGGTGCTGATGCTGCTGCCGTCGGCGGCGCATTCGGCCGGGGCACGCGTCTGGGTCGCGAATCTGGCTCTGCTGCAAGTGTTCGTGCCGCTGACCCTGACCGACGGCCTGACCCAGATGTGGAGCCTCTCGGTGGAGGTGGCCTTCTATCTGCTGCTGCCCCTGCTGGCCGTGGCCGTGGTGTGGCTGCGGGGTCCGGCGGCCCGGTGGCGGATTCCGGTGGTGCTCGGTCTCGGCATCGTGAGCCTGGGATGGAACTTCCTGCCCGTGCCGACGCCCGACGCGATCCATTCGGACAACTGGCTGCCGGGTTATCTGCCGTGGTTCGCCGCCGGCATGCTGCTGGCCGAACTGGTCGAGAACGATGCCGTCCGTCCGGACACGGCCCGCGCCGGGTGGCGGCGGATCGCCGGGAATCGCTGGATCATGTGGCCCACGGCGCTGATCGCCTTCCTGCTCGCGGCGACCGATCTGGCCGGTCCGGCCGGGCTGGACCGCGGTCAGCCATGGCAATACGCCATGAAGATGGGGCTGGGGGCCCTGATCGGATTCGGCCTGCTGGCCCCCCTCGTGCTGGGCGACGCGTCGCACCGCTGGCTGGAGAGCCGCGTGGCCGCCACCATCGGCCGGTGGTCCTACGGCATCTTCATCTGGCACCTGGCTGTGCTGGCCATGGTGTTCCCGGTCTTCGGATTCATCCCGTTCCAGCGCAGCTTCCTCCACGTGCTGGCGCTCACGGTCGCCTTCACCCTCCCGCTGGCCGCGGCCAGCTATGCCCTGATAGAAGAGCCCGTGCGCCACTGGGTTCGGCGCACGATCGGCTGATCCGCTACCTCGCCGTCCAGTCGCGGATCGCGGTGACGAATTCCTCGGGTGCGTCGGACTCCACGTAGGTGCCGGCGCCCTCGACGATCACGGTTTCGTGGTCGGGGAAGGTGGCTTCGAGGCGTTCGCGTTCCTGGGGGCGGAAGGCGATATCGGCGTCGCCCCACACGATCAGGGTCGGCAGGTGGGCGAGATCGGCGAGGCGGGCCTCGACCTCGGCGAAGAAGGACCGGCTGGCGAGGACCTGGCCGGGGAGGACGGCGGAGGCCTGACGTCGTTCGGGGGTGTCCAGCGCCCGGCGGTAGTGGGTCATCTCGGCCGCGGTCGGCTTCCGCCTCTTGTGGCCTGTCGGGATGAACACGTTGACGAGCAGATTGAACCGCCGGACCAGGAAGCGGGCCGGAAATCCGCCCATGACACGGGAGAACGCCTCGAAGTGGAGGACGCCGTTGACCGGCCAGGCCCAGGTGTCGGCGAGCACCAGCCGATCGAAGACACCCGGCCGCCGCTGTGCGGTGGCCAGGCCGATCAGGCCGCCCCAGTCCTGCCCGACCAGCGTGATCCCTTCGAGGTCCAGCTTGTCGACGAACGCGGTGACCACATCCGCGTGCTCCTCGGGGAGGTACCGGTAGCCGGGTTTCGGCGTCGACAGCCCGAAGCCCGGGTAGTCGAGGGCGATGCACCGGAAGTCGTCGCGCAGCGCGCGAATCACGTCGCGCCAGAGGAACGACCAGGTCGGATTGCCGTGCAGGAGAAGCAGTGTGGGACCCGACCCCTCGTCGACGTAATGCACGGTATGGCCGTCGATGTCGACGAAGCGGCTCTCGAACGGGAACAGGCGGTCGTCGACCCAGGTGGGTCGCACACTCTCGATGGCGTCGGCCACGGACGCCCCCTCTCGGCTCGGTCCACGGTAGACTTGAGTTTCTCACTCACACTTGAGAACGTCAAGTAGAAGGTAATGATGCGTAGCTACGGCCAGTACTGCGGGCTTGCCCGGTCCCTCGAAGTCGTCGGCGATCGGTGGAATCTGCTCATCGTCCGCCAGCTCCTCATCGCCCCCGCCCGCTACCGGGACCTGATCGACGGTCTTCCCGGCATCGCGACCAACCTGCTGGCCGATCGGCTCCGCGACCTCGAGTCCGCGGGTGTGGTCGAGCGGCGGCTGGCCGGGGAGGGCAGTGCGGTCGAGTACGCCCTCACGCCGTGGGGCGCCGAGCTGCGCGAGCCGATCGAGAGCCTGATCCGCTGGTCCACCCCGCTGATGGTCCGCGGCCCCGGCGACGACGCCTTCCGCCCAGGGTGGCTCGCCCTCGCCGTCCCCGCCCTGCTGGGCGCCCGGGTCGAGATCCGCGCCCCGGCGACGGTCGGTCTCGAGATCGGCGGCCCGCCTCTGCAACTCCGCGCTTCTCGCTCCGGCTTCGAGGTCACCCCGCACGATGGTCGCGACCTCGACGCCACCGTCCGCGCCGACCCCGCCTACGTCCTCGGCCTCGCCGCCGGCGCCCTCACCCTGGGCGACGTTCGCGCCCTCGGAGCGGTCGAGATCGACGGCGACGAATCGGTCGTCCGCACCGTCTTCGCCGCCTGACCGACCGGACCGTAAGTCAGGTGTCCCGCCGCGGTGGAAGAACGGCGATCCCGAGCGCGATCACCGCGACCAGGGCGGGTAGCTGCACCCACACCGAACCGCCCATATATCCCTCCGGCGACCGCCAGGGCCCTGTGGACAACGCCGCCATCGACAACGCCGTACCCACCCCCGCGACACCCACCAGCACCCGCGGCGCAACCCGCGCCCAGAAGTGCCCCGCGACGAGACCCCCTGCGGTGAGCACGATTCCGATCGGCCCGGAGATCACCAGCGCCGCCACCCCGATCCCGGCCATGGCGAGAATGCGGGCATTCCAGGTGCGGGGTGCACTGCCGTTGTCAGCCGATGTGGATAGATCAGCGACATGACTTTCCGGCGGGGATGTGTTGCCACTCGGCCGGTTTCGGCGGCGACGCCACGGGATCGCCAGGGCGACAAGGGGGATCAGGAGTAGCAGGCCGCCGAAGATGGCGATGCGGTACCAGCGGTCGGTGGGGAATTCGACGGTGACCGGGCCGGTGGCATTCGCCGGGAGCAGCCAGCCCTGCTGCCAGCCGTCCACGACGATCGGTCGCAGGTCGTGCCCGTCGGCCGTGTGGGCGCGCCACCCCACATTCGAACTCAGCGGGAGAACGAGCAGCCGGGCCCCGGGCGGGGACGACAGCGGCGGCGGCGCGGCATCGGTGCGGCCGAGCTTCAGTTGATCGACCGAGAACAGTTCGGTCGGGGCCACGGTGACGTCCACCGGCCCGGCGGGCAGGGGAACGGAATCTTCGGAGCCCTGCGGGGGCACCGACGGATCGCCGGATTCCACCCCGCACACCCGCGCCGGAACCGGTGCGCCGGAACGCAACTCGCCCGCCGTCGCGGTCACGGTGGTGTGCACGATCTTCCCGGCCAGCGCCAGGGTCGGCCCGTGGTCGCAATCCACGGTGACGGGACGGTCCAGCGAGGCGGGCGGCGGATAGTCCGGCCCGAGCACCGAGACCTCCGCCAGACCCGGCGGCTGTTGCTGGGTGAAACCCAGCGCGTTGCGATCCAGCACCGACTTCCAGCCGGCGATGCTGAGTTCGATGCGGTCGGTCACCCGCGGGTGCAGCGACAGCCGCGCCGGTGTCCCCGGCTCCGTATCCTCGTCGATCGCGCGAACCTGCGGGCCGTCACCGAGATTCACCGCGATCGAGGTGGGCGGCGCCGGCAGCGCACCCAGCGACGCCGTCACGTCCAGCCCCGTCACCAACCGCGGTTCGGGAAGTTCGATGGTGAGCGTCGGTTTGGGCCCGGCAGGGTTACGGACCGTCTCCTCGGGCGCCGTCCAACTCGTGTGCGCATCGCCGTCCGTCGCCGCGAAGGCGGATCCGCGCAGGTCGCCGACGTCGGCCTTGCCCCGCGCGATCGGGCGGTCCGGATCGGTCAGCAGCGCCTCGAGCGCCGGGCCCTGCCGGGTGCGGACGGTCAGGTCCGCGCCGACGTCCATCGGAGCCGGCACGTTCAGCGTGCGCTGGAAGGCGCCCGGCTCCTCGGCGGACAGCGCCAGCCCCTTACTGCACCGCACCCGGTCCGGCGCGTCGAAACAGCCACTGCGGCCGGGGAATTCCTGTCCGAGCGACCATCCCTGCGGGGACGGCCCGGTCGGCGGCAGGATGGTGCGATGCCGGATGTCCACCGGCACCGGCGCATCCGGATTCGAATAGTCGGTGAGGCCGATCTCGCTGATGCCGAATTGCCCGCCCGCGCTGCCGCCCTCGGTGCGGGTCGCCATGATCCGCAGCCAGTCGGTGCGCCCGGGCGGCAGCGAAACCGATACCGGCACACCGGGTTCGGTGATGCGTGCCGCGACGGTCCCGTTGTTGGTGCGCACCTCGATCCACTTCACGGGATCACCGATCGCCGCCGGAGAGGTCGTCACCTGGAGCGAGCCGGTCCGGATCGGCTGCTCCAGATCGAGTCGAACCCACTGCCCCACAGCGTGTTCGGCGCTGTTGCTCAGCCAGGCGGTGGATGTGTCGCCGTCCACCAGCGACGCGGTCGAACTGCCCGGCGCGGCCCCGCCCAGCTGCGTGGCATCGGCCGCCGACGTGGAGGCGGTGACCGTCGCGCCGGACCACTCGCCCTCGACCGGCGCCGCGCCGGGCACCGCGTAGTCCGGGACCAGATTGTGGGTGCGCCGGGCGTCGGTCGGCGCGCGCAGCGCCGACGCGTGATTGTCGACGCGCCCGAAATCGGCCTCGCGGTCCATCGGGGTGTCGGTCACGGTCGTCGCGCCGCCGGACAGTCCGGCCCGCGCGGCATCGGAGGCCAGCAGCGTGGGACCCACTGCCGCCGGATCGCGTCGCAACCGTTCCAGCACCTCGGGGCCGCCCTGCACCACGGGAACCGAATCCAGCGGCACGCTGTAGGCGCCCGGAAACGCCGGGGGCGCGCCGGGACCGCTGTGTACCGTCTCGGGAGTCCCGGGCTGCGCACCGTCGACCCGGTAGATCTCGACGGCCGGATAGATCGGCCGCAAGTCCCCGTCGGCGACCAGCCCGTCCCCGTGCCCGATATCGATGTCGTCGCCGAACGCCGCCACCTTCGTCAGGCCCGGCGAGCCCTCGACGGCCTGGTGGGCGAGCATCGGCCGCGTCGACCGGGAGGTCTCGGGATCGAGATCGTTGCGCAGCACCACGATGCCGATGCCCTGGCCGATCAGCGTCGGCGCCAGCCCCGCCGAGGGCCGCCCGTCGGCGATCAGCCGCTGCACCGAATCCATGGCCCGGATCGCGCCCGGCGGCGTGAGCGGCACCGCGTCCCGCACGGCCCACGGCGTAGTCGCCAGCGCCTGGAGCGGTTCGTCGCGGGTCAGTCCCCAGATCTGGCTGCCGAACGGCGCACCGGGGACCACGAGCGCGCGCGTGTCGGAGGCGTTGTGCGCCAGCCACTCCGCGGTCTGCTGCCAGTAGGCCGGAACGGTGTCGTAGGCGCCGCGCGGTGCCAGCTTGCTCGTCCAGGCCAGCGAGGTCGACAGCGCCAGCGCGGTCAGGATCAACGCCGCCAGCGCCACCATCGGATTCCGCTCCGGATGCGCGAAGGCGCGGCGCCACACCGGCATTCGCACCGAAGCGGGCAGCGGCACCGCGCGCAGCAGGTGTGCGAGCCCGACCACCAGCGGGATCCGGATCAGTGGCTCCAGCTTGTGCACATTACGCAGCGGCGCGCCGCCGGCGTCCAGGAAGATGCGCACCTGTTCGGCGAACGGGCCGCCGATCTCGCCGACGTATCCGGCGCAGATGCCGACCAGCCCGACGATC
>NZ_BAGL01000090.1 GCF_000308875.1 Nocardia transvalensis NBRC 15921 | reverse complement strand
GCAGCGCGACGACCGCGGTGGCGAGGCCGATGACGATGCTGTTGGTCACCGCCCGCCCGAAGTCGTTACCGCGCGTGGTGTCGAAGGCGTTGCGGAAGTTCTCCAGCGTGATGTGGGTCGGCCAGGGCGTGTT
>NZ_BAGL01000091.1 GCF_000308875.1 Nocardia transvalensis NBRC 15921 | reverse complement strand
AGAAGGGCGTATTCGACCACCTCTATCACGAGGCGGCTTGAGAGCGGCTCAACTCACCCTCTCGAACACGGCNGCTAGTCCCTGACCGCCGCCGATGCACAT
>NZ_BAGL01000092.1 GCF_000308875.1 Nocardia transvalensis NBRC 15921 | reverse complement strand
GACGCCAAGCGGCGAGATCCTCGAACTCAAGAACACCATCAACACGATGGTCGACACGCTGTCCTCCTTCGCCGACGAGGTCACCCGCGTCGCGCGCGAGGTCGGC
>NZ_BAGL01000093.1 GCF_000308875.1 Nocardia transvalensis NBRC 15921 | reverse complement strand
CCCGGGAGATCCTTGAAACCCAACCCGCGCCTGCGGTTTCCGTGGCGGTCGAGCTGGAAGTTGGCGCCGTCGAACGCCGCCCGGTTGGTGATGCCGTCCAGGATGT
>NZ_BAGL01000094.1 GCF_000308875.1 Nocardia transvalensis NBRC 15921 | reverse complement strand
TTTCGCGACCGCGGTGGTGACCTCGGCGATGGACCGGACCTGCGCGGTGAGGTTGCCCGCCATGATGTTCACCGATTCGGTGAGATCGCGCCACGTGCCCGAGACGCCCGGCACCT
>NZ_BAGL01000095.1 GCF_000308875.1 Nocardia transvalensis NBRC 15921 | reverse complement strand
GGCCGGCTGGGTGGTCAGGCGGATGTGAAGGGTGTGTCGGGGACCGTGGAAGGGCCTGACGGAGTCGGTGAACGTGATGGCCGACAACCTGACCGATCAGGTGCGGTCCATCGCCCA
>NZ_BAGL01000096.1 GCF_000308875.1 Nocardia transvalensis NBRC 15921 | reverse complement strand
TATCGCGAGGTCGGCCTTGGCGGTGTCGCGGCAGCCGAGCACCACGGTGGCGCCGGTGGCCGCGAGTTGCTCGGCGACGAAGTACCCGATGCCCGCATTGGCTCCGGTGACCAGAAACGTCTTCCC
>NZ_BAGL01000097.1 GCF_000308875.1 Nocardia transvalensis NBRC 15921 | reverse complement strand
TAGGCTCCCGAGGACGAGGGCGCACATCAGGATCACGCCGATTCGCTCGACCCGCCGGTCGACGGATTCGGCGCTACGCCAAGCCCTTCGCTCGCGATCGGACAGTTCGCGGACGAACGCCGTTTCGACTCGGCCCTCGAAGATTT
>NZ_BAGL01000098.1 GCF_000308875.1 Nocardia transvalensis NBRC 15921 | reverse complement strand
TGCAGGACGGCCTGCGCCGGGGTCATTCCCTCGATCCCGTAGCCTCGATCCTCCAGCGAGCCCTCGGTGTGCTCGCCGAAATCGGGGCGCTCGGCGGCGGGGCGGCCCGCCAGGGACCGCACGGTGGAGATCGCCTCCGCGCCGAAAAGTACTGC
>NZ_BAGL01000099.1 GCF_000308875.1 Nocardia transvalensis NBRC 15921 | reverse complement strand
CCACCAGCCACTCACCGCACTCATCGCCTACCCGGCGCGTGCACTCGAGGGCGTGGCCGTCCGCCTGGCCCACGACTTCCTGGACACCGACAATCCCTATCCCGCCGACGACGAGGGCGACGATCCGTATGCGATCGCGCGGATGCCCGACGGAACGCCGGT
>NZ_BAGL01000100.1 GCF_000308875.1 Nocardia transvalensis NBRC 15921 | reverse complement strand
TATACCCACTCAGTATGACCACCCCCGCCCGGCGCGCGACACTTCGCTGCCATCACGCCCGGACCGTATCCGCACTGGACGGTTCGTTTGCCCGTCCGTCGCTACGAATCCGGAACAGAGGGACAGGTCGGTCCGTAGGTCCCTTTCGCCCCGATTTCGCGGCGTTCCCTC
>NZ_BAGL01000101.1 GCF_000308875.1 Nocardia transvalensis NBRC 15921 | reverse complement strand
ACCGGCATGGGCGAGCACACCGACTACGGGATCGTGACGGTGCTGTGGGCCGACCAGGTTCCCGGATTGCAGGTGCTGTCCGCCGACGGGCGCTGGCACGACGTGCGGCCCGCGGACGGTGCGCTGCTGGTGAATCTCGGCGACCTCATGGCGCGCTGGACCAATGACCGGTGGG
>NZ_BAGL01000102.1 GCF_000308875.1 Nocardia transvalensis NBRC 15921 | reverse complement strand
CCAACGGCCTCGAGATGCAGAAGTGGACGGTCATCGGATTCGCGGTGATCCTGGCCTGGACGCTGGCGCACGCCGCGATCACCTTCGCCGTCGGCGGAGCGATGGAGGCCTATGTCGCCAAGATGCGCACCGATACGGCGCTGCGGTGGGCCTGGTCGAAGATGTTGCAGTACCTCTCCGGGCAGAGCGCCA
>NZ_BAGL01000103.1 GCF_000308875.1 Nocardia transvalensis NBRC 15921 | reverse complement strand
TAGGCCGATACCCACCGGCACCGCCGCGGCCACCAGCGCGCCGAGCGCGAGCACCATGATCGCGAGCGCGACCGGTAGGCCGATCGCCTCGGCGCGGGCGAGGTCGGCCTTCTCCACCTCGGCGAGATCGTTCTGCACGGCGACGAATCCGGTGAGTTCCGCGGTCACCGCCGCGGTGCGCGCGGACCGCAGGTCG
>NZ_BAGL01000104.1 GCF_000308875.1 Nocardia transvalensis NBRC 15921 | reverse complement strand
CTCGGGGTACACCGCTCGCTCACAGCCCCGGAGTTATCCACAATCGCCGGTCGAGGGCTGGTCCCGCCGCTCCCCGCGGATCAGGCTTTCCCCATGAATTCCCTTGCTGCGAACCAGGATTCCGGTGGCGATCCGACGCTGGTTCTCGTCGCCGATCAGCGACTGCGCGCGGAGGTCGGCCGGGTGGCGGCCGCCGCCGACCGG
>NZ_BAGL01000105.1 GCF_000308875.1 Nocardia transvalensis NBRC 15921 | reverse complement strand
TGAGGTATCCGGCGGCGCGGTCGGCGACACAGCGGGGGTGGTAGTGCCAGGCCGGGGTGATGCCGTGGCGGGCGAGCATCCCGGTCAGGATGCGCTGGTCGAACGCGGGATTGACGCCGATGAGGTGCGCGCCGGTGGTCCAGGCGGTCACGAGGACCGCGGCGAAGGCTTCCTCGACACCGACGGTGAGACCGGTCGGGAATTGCCGCCAATCGGGGATATGGCTGGTGGTCG
>NZ_BAGL01000106.1 GCF_000308875.1 Nocardia transvalensis NBRC 15921 | reverse complement strand
ACATGATTCCCGAGGCCGTCGAGGTGTTCGACGCGATCCCGTTGACCGCCAACGGAAAACTGGACCGCGCGGCCGTCCGCCGCGCGATCGACGCCGACGCCCCGGGCTCGGCGGACGCCTACGTGGCGCCCGCCGACGAGGTCGAGGCGGCGATCGCCTACATCGCGGGCCAGATCCTCGGCGTCGACCAGGTGGGCGTCGAGACCGACTTCTTCGAGATCGGCGGCAACTCGATCATGG
>NZ_BAGL01000107.1 GCF_000308875.1 Nocardia transvalensis NBRC 15921 | reverse complement strand
GGACAGATAGGCGGCTCTGAGAGGTGACTCTCAATGGATGGCTACCGGGTAACCAAGAGGCAACTGTCAATAGGCGACCTTCAATAGGCGACGATCAGGTGCAATTAGAAGACTTTCAGTGGGCGACTCTCAATGGGCGACTGTCAATGGGCGACTGTCAATGGGCGACTGTCAATGGGCGACTGTCAATGGGCGACTGTCAATGGGCGACTCACATTCAATGGGCGACTGTCAATGGGCGACTGTCAATGGGCGACTGT
>NZ_BAGL01000108.1 GCF_000308875.1 Nocardia transvalensis NBRC 15921 | reverse complement strand
GTCGGTGCCGACCTCACGCGCGACACGCGTCACCTCGTCGGCGAACGACGACAGGGTGTCGACCATCGTGTTGATGGTGCTCTTCAGCTCGAGGATCTCGCCCTTGGCCTCGACGTTGATCTTCTGCGACAGATCGCCCTTCGCGACCGCCGCGGAGACCTGCGCGATCGACCGCACCTGGTCGGTGAGGTTGGCCGCCATGAAGTTCACCGACTCCGTCAGGCTCTTCCAGGTGCCCGACACGCCCAGCACCTGCGCCTGGCCGCCGAGCCGCCCCTCGGTGCCGACCTCGCGGGCCACGCGGGTCACCTCGTCGGCCGAAGGCGGACAGCTG
>NZ_BAGL01000109.1 GCF_000308875.1 Nocardia transvalensis NBRC 15921 | reverse complement strand
CCTTCGGCGGCGTCGCCGAGCTGCTCGCCGCGATCACCTACGACGGCGAACGCTCACACATCGAGATCCTCGGCACCGGGCTGAATCCCGCCGCCATGTTCGGCTACTACCACAGCGCCCAACTGGAAGCGCTCGCTATCAGCCACCGGAACCAGCGCAACAACTCACCGGGCCCGCACCCGCCGATCGTGGGCTACGCCCTGGTCGTGGAAACCCTTGTGCTGCCCGCCGGGCCCGGCGCCCTGGCCCCCGTCGCCTTCGGTGAGCAAGCCCTCGTCGTCACCGCGGACACCGCCGGAAACACGTACTCCGTGCGCGTATCCCGCACACCCGGCGACACCGTCGAGCCCTGGCCACCGAGCGCCGACTACGTCGATCCCCTCCACGACCGGATCCGCACACTCGTCCGCACACTCGCGACCACCCAGGAGCCTCGGTGACCACAGACGCCGTCGTCCGCGACATCATCCGCGACCTCGCCACCCGCCACCATCTCCGCGGCGCGGTCGACGCGTTCACCACCGCCCTGCTGGAGCTGGTCCGCGTCACCCCGCAGTACGACACCGCCGTGCGGCTGCCTCGCCGCGCGATCGAGGCCGCCATCAGCGTCCACGCCCACACCGAGGCCGAGCTGCTCGCCACCATCGCCGGCATCCCCTACACGGTG
>NZ_BAGL01000110.1 GCF_000308875.1 Nocardia transvalensis NBRC 15921 | reverse complement strand
GGGGCCCGGTCGACGCGGGCCCGCAGTTCGGCGGCGGCCACCGCGGGGGTGGCGGCGGCGAGGTCCATGCTTTCGATCGCGTCGCGGATATCGGGGACCACGGGATGCCCGGCCCGCCGGGACACCCCGACGAGAAGTTCGTGCTCGCCGGTGATCTCGGTGAGGTCTCGCACGCCGAGCGCCCGTCCTATCTGCACGAGCACCTCGATACTCGGCGGGTGAGCGAGCTGCCCCTTCTCGACTTTCTTGAGCCACTCCTCCGACCTGCCGACGAGGCCAGCGACGACGGCGCGAGACTTGCCGGTTCGCATGCGGATTTGCTGAATGCGCTCGCCGATCGCTTGCGCGGCGAGTACGTCATCGGGATTCGGCATTGACCGTCACCTTCTCCGCGGATCATTCGCTGGTTGTTCCCCTTCGCGATACCCCCGGCCCGTCGGCCGGGGGCAGTTCCTCCGCGAAGAGGTACCACAAGCCTACGCGCGCGGGTACGGATCCGGCCCCGTTCGTGGGGGTAGGAATCGGACCCCTTCCGGCACCGGGCCATTCGTACCCATTCGGCCGATGCGGGCCGCCCAGGCTGGGCGAAACGCAGTAATCACCCGGAACACCCGTCGTTTCCGGACCGGCGTCCTGGGTGCACACCACACAGGAGCCAGCGTGCCCGCATCAACAGAATGCGTTATACCGCAACAGAATTCGGAACCATGCCTTGCCGAATACGGCGGCAGAGTCCCGGCGATCATCGACAAAAAACACGCCGTGCGAATCCTCATCAATCATGCCGGCCACGGCGGTACGGGCGTGTGCGAGGCGTACCTCGCCGCGGCCGCATACCTCACCGCAGACGACGAGGAGCTCGCGTGAGCGCCCCGGCCGTACCGGTGCGGGTGGTGCTGTTCCAGCGCACGGATATCTCGGGGCCCGCGGCCGCGCGGGACTACGAGTTGATGGTCCGCGAGTGCCACGAGCGCGGCTACAACATCATCGCCGAGATGCTGGGCGACCGAACGACGTGGGCGGCGCCCTACTCGGCCGTTGTCGCCCAGGTCGCGACCACCAATGCCGATGCCGTGCTCGTGCCGTCGACGGATCATCTCGGC
>NZ_BAGL01000111.1 GCF_000308875.1 Nocardia transvalensis NBRC 15921 | reverse complement strand
CCGCGGCCCGCGCCACCCGCAACCGCGCCGCCGGCGGCGAAATCCGCCGCGCCGCAGGCGAATAGAACGAACCTCCCGACGGCCGCCCGACGCTCATCGGGCGGCCGTCGTGTTGTATCACCCCCGATTCCCCACGATCGCTCCGGACCGGTCCCGGTTGGGCAAGGGCCTTGCCCACCTGGTACTTCATACGATCGTATTGACAGTGCTCCGCGCCCGGCCTACCGTGTTCATACGATCGTATGAAAGGAGTGGTCATGCTGCGGGTGGTCGAGCTGTTGGGGTTGTGTGCCCCGCTGATCGGGGCGGGGCTGGTGCTGTACTACCGGCGGCGGATGGGCGCGGCTTCCGGGTTCGCCGTGGTGGCGGCGGTGGTCGCGCTGGTGGGTTCGGTGGTGGGGATGGTGACCAGCCGGGCCATGTGGTTCGGCGGCGGCGGGGCCGAGGGGATGACCGAGCGCATGGAACTCGGTGCGGGGGTGCGGAATCTGTTGCTGGCGGTGGCGTGGGCGCTGCTGCTGGTGGCCATCGTGCGGCGGCCGCAGCGGAATGCGGAGGCGCGGTGATGGCCGGGCCGGTGGTGTTCGGGGTCAGCGAGGCGGTGGTCGTGCTGCTGGTGGTGGTGTCGCTGGTGATCGGGGTGTCGCTGGCGCGGCGGTACCGGGTCGCGGGGCTCGCGCTGGCCGCCGGTGCGCTGGTCTGGCTGCTCGCCGAAGGTCTGCACTGGGTGCAGCTGGCGGCGATCATGCCCGCGCTGGAGGGGCACGAGCACGAGTCGGCGCGGCTCATCGTGAGCCTGCTGGGCGATACCGTGTACTTCGGCGTGGGCGGCATCGGGATCCTGCTGCTGTTCTTCGCGGCGGTGGTCGAGCGTGACATCGAGGACGGCCGGCGCGAACCGGTCGCGGCGGCACGGCAACTCGGCGCGGCGGCCTGGCGCTACTATCAGGACCACAATCGGCGGGAGAGGAGTCGGCGCTATGGGCGCTAGGCGGGCGGCATCCACCGCCGACGCCACCGACCGCCGCCGCCAACTCCTCGACCGGCTGGCCGAGGTGATCGCCGAGGACGGTATCGAGGGCGTCAGCATCCGCACCCTGGCCTCCCGCGCACACGTGTCGATCGGCACCGTGCAGTACTACTTCTCGACGAAAAACGATCTGCTGCAACGGGTCTGGGAACACGTCCGGGACGAGGCCGCCCGCCGCTTCCTGGACTCCGGGATCGCCGACCTGCCTCCCGCCGAACAGTTGCAGCGCCTCGTCGACCTGCTCCTCGC
>NZ_BAGL01000112.1 GCF_000308875.1 Nocardia transvalensis NBRC 15921 | reverse complement strand
ACACCGACAATCCCTATCCCGCCGACGACGAGGGCGACGATCCGTATGCGATCGCGCGGATGCCCGACGGAACGCCGGTGCGCCCGGCTGTGCGGTGCCGTGAATGCGGCGGCTGGCTCGTCTCGCCCGATTCCTTCGGCGCGGGCGTCGGCCCGACGCACCGCCACCGCACGCGCGACGCGACCGGCGGGGCGGGCCCTGGCGCCCTGCCGCTGTTCGACATCCCCCACACCACGTGAGCCGGGCTTTGGTCAACGACGACCGCCCGGGCTCGGAGAGGCAGGCATAAGTGCCCCATTTCCTGGTCGACGACTCGATGCCGTTCCACGCCAAGATCGTCGCCGCGGGTAACGCGGCTATCGGACTCTGGACGCGCGCCGGCGCCTGGTCCAACCAGCAGGCGAATCTCACCGAGGGGTTCATCCCCGAGCACATGGCCCGGACCATGGGCACCCCCGCGCAGATCAAGCGACTGGTCGCCACGAAGCTCTGGCATCAGGTGACCGGGGGCTACCAGTTCCACGAATGGCTCGGCCCGGGCCGCCAGCGCTCGCGCGAGACGATCCTCGACCACCAACGCAAACGGGCCGAGGCCGGCCGCATCGGCGGGCAGCGATCCGGGCAGACCCGGCGACGGACAGGGCAGCACGGCCGCAGCGAATCCGAAGCGGACGCCGAAGCATTTGCTTCACCGGATGCTGCCCCTCCGCTTCCGCCTCAGCCTGTGGATAACGCAAACGCCCCGCAATTCCGTGGCCCACCCGATACCACCGAAAAATCCGCAAATTTCGGCCGAGAGCCTTCACCACCAGCGCAGATGCGAAGCAACAGCGAAGCACATGCTCAAGCAAAACCGAAGCAGAACGGAACCCATAACCAATATCCATTTACTAGAGACTTAGGGGGGAACGTTGCGTTAGATATCGCGCGAGAAAAATTCCGCGAAGGCCCGCCGAGATACCACCCAGGCCATGACACCGGCTACGTCGCCGGATGCACCCGCTGCGACCGCAGCGCCGAAGCCCACGAGCGGTGGCTCGTCGAGCTGCGCGCCGCCGAGCCCGACGACCCCGAACCGCCCCGGCACTGCGACGACCACCACCCCGGCGGCAGCGATTGGCCGTGCCGCCGGTGCAAGGCCCGCCGTGAACTCCACGAGGAGTGGCTCGAGCGCCACCAGGCCCGCCAGCGCGCCGACACCGGCCGCTACGCCGCCATCCATGCCTGCGCCCGCCGCCGCCTCGACGCGGGCCTCCCACCGCTGTGCGACGAAGACGGCTGGCGCGTACCGCCCGCCGAACTCACCCACCGCGACTACCCGGTCGTGAAGTGCGATCACCGGACCACCGACCTCCCCCCGGCCTGGCGGGACCTGATCACCGCCGACGACCCCGAAAGGACCCCCGCACCGTGACCACCAGTCCATCCCCCGCCGTACAGGCCGCCGACGACAACGTGCGCGACATCCGCGAGGTGTTCGTCGACACCGAGACCACCGGCACCCACGACGACGCCCGCCCCTGGGAGATCGCGCTCATCGCCCGCGAACACCGCCCCGGACACCGGACCCTCGACTACGTGATCCTGTTGCAGATCCTCGACGTCGACCTGACCACCGCCGATCCCGAGGCCCTGAGCATCGGCCGCTTCCACGAGCGCCACATCGTCCACGGCACCACCCCGCCCGAGCACATCGTGCTCCCGACCACCAGCCATATCCCCGATTGGCGGCAATTCCCGACCGGTCTCACCGTCGGTGTCGAGGAAGCCTTCGCCGCGGTCCTCGTGACCGCCTGGACCACCGGCGCGCACCTCATCGGCGTCAATCCCGCGTTCGACCAGCGCATCCTGACCGGGATGCTCGCCCGCCACGGCATCACCCCGGCCTGGCACTACCACCCCCGCTGTGTCGCCGACCGCGCCGCCGGATACCTCGCCGGCCTGATCGCCGGCCGCGACGCCGCTCTCGCCGGCCACCCCATCCCCGCCGTCACGGACGTCCGCGCCGTGCTGGCCCTGCCACCCAGCTCACGGAAGGTCACCAGCCTGGCCGGGGTGGACGCGCCACCACCGGAGACCCGCCACACCGCCTACGGGGACGCGGACTGGGGGCGGCGCGTGTGGGACCACATCCACCAGCCACTCACCGCACTCATCGCCTACCCGGCGCGTGCACTCGAGGGCGTGGCCGTCCGCCTGGCCCACGACTTCCTGG
>NZ_BAGL01000113.1 GCF_000308875.1 Nocardia transvalensis NBRC 15921 | reverse complement strand
TGCACAAGGCTCCAGGCCGCAACGGCGCCTACGTTTTCCGGCGATCCGACGTCATCGCGGTCGCCGCGGCGCGCAAGCGCCAACGTTCGGTCAAGGCTGCCTCGTGATAGGCGCGGCGGATCCGCCCCCGTCGGCGGCCGGGGTCGTCGATCCGGCGCCGACGGGGTGGACGGTGACGTTCGAGCGTGAGGGTGCGGATACACCGCCGCCTGCGGCGAGGCCTGCCGGGATCCCGATGGTCGTCGAGGCCGACCGCGTGTTCGGGTTCGTGGTTGCCCAGCATCTGGAGGACTCGGCCCGCGCCGACGGGCACGAATTCTTCCACGCGGGCCTGGCGGACGCGGTGTCGAGCCTGCGGGCGTGGCAGGGCAAGGACCCCGACGGCTGGGGGATGTACGCGGTGGTGCGGCTGCCGGCGGCGTTGGCCGAGCTGGCGGCCGAGCAGCTGCGGTATCTGGACGCGCTGGCCGCGGGCGTGGTCGCGGCCGGGGGACCGGACGATATCGCGCCGTGGCTGCGGGACCGGTTCGAGGTGCCCGTCGTCGACGACCAGGACGACGAGAGCGAGGTGGATCCGCAGTGAGCGACGAGACGCGGGCGGTGCCGAAGCCCGGCCCGCCGCCGGGATATGTCCCGGTTCCCCGGACGCCGCCGCCGGTGAGGCCGCCACTGGAGCGGTCGGTGACGGTCCGATTGACCGGCGTCACGGCCGACATCCGTGAACTGGTCGATCTGATGCGCGCGGCGGGCCTGGACGTGGACTGGAACGGCCACACCAGCACCCGCGACGAACGCACGTCCCGCGCCAGCATGCACGTGAGGTGGACGCGGTGACCGCCCTGACCGTGGCCGCGGTGACGATCTCGACGGTGATGTCGGTGGCCGCGTTCGTGTTGGTCGTGGCTCTGGCGGTCATGGTGCGGTCGTGGCGGTCGCGGACCCACCGCGCGGCGGTGGTCGCGGCGGCCGTCGCCCACGCCCGGCTGGCGGCCACTCCACCCAAGGTCGCCCCGGCGGTCTCCGTGCCGCGCCGACGGGCGGGCGGGCAGTGTGCGGCCCGGATGCCGCGCCCGCCGGTCGTGGGAGGTGGAGCGTGATGGCGGCGCGGGATCCGATCCCGCCGACCAACGTTCGGCTCGTGTCCGCGGACGGTGAGGAGATACCGCTCGAGCTGGACTACGTCGGGGTCGATGACGACGGCATCCACGTGTGGAACGCACTGGTGCCCGACTCGTTCGTTCCGGCCGCGAGCCTTGTCCTGCGGGTGAGTGTCTGGCCCGCCAAGACCGCGATCCAGTTCGGTTTGTCCGTTCAAGGTGGCGGGGCGTGATGGGCCGGAATTGGCATTACTCGCCCCGAACGCGGCGCCGGTTCGTCGAATACGTAGCCGTGTCCGGTTGCGCCGCGGGGATTCTCGTGCTCTGCGTGGTCACCGCTGCACACGCGGCCGGCCTGCTGCCGTCGTATTGGATGGCGGTCTACCTGCGGGTGGTGCTCGCCGCCCCGGTAGCCGCAGGGGTGGGCGCGGTGTTGTGGTGCGTCGTCGACGCGGCCGGTGACCGGCTCGCGGCGTTCCGCTACCGGCACGGTCACGGCCACCGGGAGGTGCGGCCGTGACTGTCAACGAGGGCGCGATTCGCGAAACATTGTTTCACCCGCCGACGCCGATCCCGGGCGGGTTCTGTGTGCGGCGGCTCGACGACGACCGGTGCGTGGACGTGCTGCGCATGCTCTACAACTGGCGGCTCGTCACGACATATCGACCGACCGGTGTCGCGCACGACGGCCGCGAAGGCGTGCTCGGCGCCTGGTGCTACTTCGGCCACGGCGTCGACGAGGCCGGGCAGCGCCGCACGATGCGCATCGCGTACCTGCGGGCCGTCGCCGCCGCGCTCACCTGGGACGGGTCGGGCGACCCGCCCGGATTCGACAAGAACGCGATCACCGGGGCAACCGGAAGTCATTGAGTACCAACATGTTCGAACCAATTGGAATAGGAACCACGACCGTGATCGGAACGTTGGAGTTGCGGCAGCTGGCCGCGCGGGCGCGTATCGCCGGAGACAGCGAGCTGGCGGAGTTCGCGACCAGGTTGGCGCGCCGCCGGGAACATGACTACGACGCGGCGCACCTGGCGCCGCTGCTGCACGGCGGGATATCGGCGCTGGCGGTCTGGCCGGCGGTGCCGTTCGACGAGCTGCCCGAGCCCGCACATAAGACGCTGATCACCGCGGCCGGGGCGATCCGTGAACGCCTCGAACTGCACGGCTGGACGCGGCCGGAGACGCCGGGCCGCCGCTGGGAGGTGGCGGCGCAGATCCCCGACGGCGCCCGGTTCACGCCGACGTGCTCGCCCGGCTATTCGTTGCGCCGCGCCGGTGATCAGGCAGTGGACGACCCGTGTGTCCCGATGTGCGATGGTCCCGGCCAGACCTGGCAGATCGGCACCCTCGACGACGTATTCAGCGCCGGGTATATCGAGGTCCTCGCGTGATCGCCCCGATCCCGCCGCCGCCCGACGACACGGCCCGGGATGCCGGGCCGGTGGCGGGGATGCCGACCCTGCCGTTGCCGAGGCCGCGGCGGATCGGTGCCGCGCCGGTGCCGCCGAAGGTGAATTGTCCTCGGCGGTGGGCGATTCCGGGTGGCCGGTACCTGGCCGGTGCGCTGCTGGCGTGCGCGGTAGCAGAGTGGGGCGGCTACGCGGCCGGGGCGATCAACGTGGATGTACTGCGGGCGTGCCTGGTCGTGACACTCGGTGCCGCCGCGATGGTGCCGGTGTTGCAGGTGGCCGACCGCGTCGACCACGCGGCCCGGATACGGAAGCAGCGGCGCCGGTGACCCGGCCACAGCCCGATGACCCCCGTCCGGGCCTGTACGGGGATCCCGGTGGCGAATACCTCGGCGACGACCCGGCGGCGCGGCGCGCGGCGATCGAACAGCTGATCGAGTCGATTACCGACAACTCGACGGTGGTCGTGCTCACCGCGCGCGGCGACGGTGGCGTGGACATAGCGGCGTCGACGTTCGAGGTGGGGGACCTGGCCTTGCACGCCGGGGCGCTCGCCCAGCTGGCGCAGTCGTGGCGGGACCTCGCTGCACGCCGCCGCTGGTACGACGGGGGTCCGCCGTCGCCGCCCGGGGTGGCCGGTGGGTGATTCGAAGCTTCCCGGCCCGTGGGCGCTGAGATCGCTCGCGGCCTGGGGAGGCCGGGGCATCGGCGGGCGGCGGGGCCGGACACCCCGCCTACTGTCCGGCGTCCCGGTACGGGGATCCGGTATCGGCGGGTCGGGCTTCCCCTCGGCTCTGCGCTCGCCCGCGGTACCGGATCCCTCCGCACGGCCCGCACTGCCCTGCGGGTGGACGCCCTGGGTCCCGGTCCGGCCTCGATCCTGCCGACGGATCGGCCCGGGCGTCCTGCTGGTCGCGTCGCTGCTGCTGGCGGCCGGTTGTTCCGGTGATCCCGGGATGGTGACCACCGAAGGCCGCGACGTGCTTATGCCCGACGGGCGCACGGTGCCGTGCGTGGTCGCGGTGGAGGGCACCGGAGGTTCGACCGGGGTGTCCTGTGATTGGGCGGCGGCGCACCGATGAGCGCGCTGTCCCTTGCGACCAAGGGAGAGGAGGTGAGAGCGAATGTGTGGATTGCTGCCGTGGTTGTGGCGGCCCGCGCCGCTGGTGCTGCGTGAGCCCGTGCTGCTGATGGACCTGCCGTGGGGCCCTGGCTACAGCTACTTCTAACCCCGCCCCCGATACCCGGGGTGTTGCGGGAGCGGGCGGCCGGTCCGCCCGAGATCCGGCCTGGCCACGCCCCCGCCGGCACCCCTTCGACGAAATGCCGACCAGAGAGTACCTGCTATGTCCGACAGCTCGACGGCCTCGCACGAGGCCCTCGCCGTCCAGGCGCCCGACGAGTCGATCGCCGACCTCGCGCGCGACGTGTGGGTCGCGGTGACCGCGGACCCCGAGGACACCACGCCGCCGTGGGAAGCCCCGTCTCCGCCGGTGCCCGACAAGTTCGCGGTCGCGGTCGCGCGGCTGCTGGGCCGCGGCTGGCTGCCACCGGCCCGGCGCACCGTGGCGGCCCCGCAGTGACGACCGTGGCACCGGATTTGACCGACGCGTTGCAGATGCCGCGCCGCTGCCGGCTGTGCACGACCGCGACCGTGTACGCGCCGAAATGGTGCTGCGCGGCCTGTTTCCACGAACTCGACTCCGAGTTGCAGCGGCGGGTGCGGGAAGTGGCGGACCTGCCCCTCACCGACCCCCGCAAGGCCGACGTGATCGCCGACTGCCTGCGCTGGTGGGCCACTCCGCTGCACCGGGCGCGCCCGGACCGGGGCGCGAGGAAGGCGAAAACCGGATGACACTGCGTTTATCCACGTGCCGTGGGCCCTGACCAGGCGCACCCTGAATTCATGAATCCGAATTCAGCGGACGACTATCCGCCGAAAACAGCGGATGATCCTGTGAATTCCAACTCGTGCGTGCTGCGGGTGCGGCGGTCGCCGTCGACCGCCGGCCCGCTGCCGCACCGCTACACCGACAAGTGGGGCAACCGGCAACTCGTCGACTGCCCCGACTGCCGCACCCCCTGGGCGCCGGATGCCGTGATCCCCCGCGATCGGCTGTGCCGCACCTGCCGCACCCTGCGCGCCTTCGAGACACCCGCTCTGATCGAGATCGAGGAATGACGACCGCCGTGACCG
>NZ_BAGL01000114.1 GCF_000308875.1 Nocardia transvalensis NBRC 15921 | reverse complement strand
CGGTAACACTCCCTTGCTCTGGGTCGGCGCGCCGCTGGCGCCCGAGGGCCGGGGATTCTGGGCCAAGCTGGAAGGTTTCAATCCCGGCGGGATGAAGGACCGCCCCGCCCTGCACATGGTGCGGCGGGCGCGCGAGCGCGGCACCCTGACGCCGGGCGCGCGCATCATCGAATCCAGCAGCGGCACACTGGGTCTGGGACTCGCGCTGGCGGGCATGGTGTACGGGCATCCGGTCACGGTGGTGACCGACCCCGGCCTGGAGCCGATCGTCGCGCGGATGCTGACCGCCTACGGTGCCCGGGTGGAACTGGTGACCGAACCACACCCGGTCGGCGGCTGGCAGCAGGCGCGGCGCGACCGCGTGCGAGAACTGCTCGCGCGCGAACCCGGCTCGTGGTGCCCCGATCAGTACAACAATCCCGACAACGTCGAGGGCTACGCGTCGCTGGCCCTCGAACTGATCGAACAGCTCGGCGGCGTGGACGTGCTGGTGTGCGCGGTCGGCACCGGCGGGCATTCGGCCGGGGTGGCGCGGGTACTGCGGCGTGTCGAACCCGGGCTGCGGCTGATCGGCGTCGACACGATCTCCTCGACGATCTTCGGCCAGCCCGCGGGCCCGCGGCTCATGCGCGGGCTCGGCTCGAGCATCCACCCGAGCAATGTCGACTACGCAGCCTTCGACGAAATCCATTGGGTGGCACCGGGGGAGGCGGTCCGGATCTGCCGCACCCTGGCCGCCACCCACCATGCCAGCGGCGGCTGGAGCGTCGGGGCCGTCGGGCTGGTCGCGGGCTGGGCCGCCCGCACCCACGATGCCGGGACCCGCGTCGTCGCGGTCTTCCCCGACGGTCCGCATCGCTACTTCGACACCGTCTACAACGACGCCTACTGCGCCGAGCACGGGCTGCTCGACGCCGAGCTGCCGTCCGAACCGGACGTCCTCGCGTATCCCGCGCAACGGGTGGCGCGGTCGTGGACGCGCTGCGCCACCGTCGTCGACCCGCGCGCGATCGCGGCCGACACGGAACGGGGGCGGTGAGCGTGCTGCGCACATTCCGTGGCTTCGACCCGGCGGCGCGGCTGCTGATGGTCAACCAGTTCGGCATCAACCTCGGTTTCTACCTGCTGATGCCCTATCTGGCCGGATACCTGTCCGGCCCACTGGGTTTGGCGGCGTGGGCGGTCGGGCTCGTGCTGGGGGTCCGCAACTTCTCCCAGCAGGGGATGTTCCTGATCGGCGGGACGCTCGCCGACCGGCTCGGCTACAAACCTCTCATCGTCGCCGGATGCCTGTTGCGCACGGCCGGATTCGGGTTGCTCGTCGTCGCCACCTCGCTGCCCGCGCTGCTGATCGCCTCGGCGGCAACCGGATTCGCGGGCGCGCTGTTCAATCCGGCGGTGCGGGCCTATCTGGCCGCGGACGCCGGGGAGCGCCGGGTGGAGGCCTTCGCGGTGTTCAACATCTTCTATCAGGCGGGCATCCTGGCGGGACCGCTGGTGGGACTCGCGTTGCTGGCGTTGGACTTCCGGGTCGCCGCGGCAGTGGCCGCGGTGGTGTTCGCCGCGCTCACGGTCGCGCAGCTGTTCGCGCTGCCGGCCCGGCGGGCGGACGAACCCGCCGAGCGCCCGTCGGTGCTCGCCGAGTGGCGCACGGTGGTGGCGAACCGCCGGTTCGTGGCGTTCGCGGCCGCGATGATCGGCTCGTACGTGCTGTCGTTCCAGGTGTATCTGGCGCTGCCGCTGCAGGCCGCGCACCTCGCCCCCGCGCGGGCGCAGGCGGTGACCTCGGCCGTCTTCGTCGTCTCCGGCGTGGTCGCCGTGGCCGGGCAGCTGCGCGTCACCGCGTGGTTCCGATCGCGCTGGGGGACCGGCCGCGGTCTCGTCGCGGGCACGGTCCTGCTGGCGCTGGCCTTCCTGCCGCTCGCCGCGGCGCCCGGGCCGCACCCGTTCGGGACCGCGACGGCCATTGCGGCACTGCTGATTTCGGCGGCGATCCTGGCGGTCGGCGCCGCGGCGGTCTTCCCGTTCGAGATGGAGACGGTCGTCGCGCTGTCGGGCGACCGCCTCGTCGCCACCCACTACGGGTTCTACAACACCGTCGTAGGGGTCGGCATCCTGGCCGGGAACCTAGGCACCGGCGCCGTGGTGGGCGCCGCCCGGGCGGCCGGCGCGGACGCGGCGGTCTGGCTGGGACTGACGGCCATCGGCGCGGTGGCGGCGATCGCCCTGTACAGGCTCGACCGGGCCGGACGGGTGCGTTCCGCCGCACTCGCCGGCGCCCGGCCCTGATCGCTGCCGGGTGGTATGTCCGACTGGTCGGTATTCGGGATTCCGACCGCCCTGTTGCGTCACAGAACGGTTCCGCGACATCTACACTGACGCGGTTCGCGGGGGAACGTTCTAGGCTGGAATGAAGGCTCTGGATTCCGAAGGCTAATGCCGTGGCAGTAGGGAGCACATGGACATCACGAAGGCGCCGCAGCCGGAGTACCGGCAGGCCCGCTTCGCCGATCTCGAGGCCATCGCGGCCATCGAGGCGGAGGTCTTCGCCGAGCCGTACCTGTATCTGATGCTGCGGCAGCTGTTCGACCTGCACGGCAGCGAGTGGCTGGTGGCCGAGGTGGACGGCGTGCCGATCGGCTACGCGCTGACGCTGCAGAAGGCGGGGCGCGCACTACTGTTCACCTTCGCGGTGGACAAGGAGCATCAGGGGCTCGGCTTCGGCCGGGCCCTGCTCGATCGTGCGATGCAGGTGTGCCGCGAACTGGGCACCGACGTGATGTACCTGACCGTGCGCCCCGACAACCAGTCGGCGAGCAACCTGTTCAAACGGGCCGGATTCGAATTCGTCTCGCACGACGAGCGGTACTTCGGCCCGGGCGAGCCGCGCGATCTGTTCGAATTCCGGCTGCGCGACTGAGGTCCGGATCCGCGTCCATGCCTGATATGCAGTCGTTCGTCGCCTCCGTCTCTACCCGGATCGCCAGGCGCGCAGCGGAATACGCGGCAGAGGTGGACCGCGACGAGGTCCCCGAACAGGCGGCGCTGGACGCGTTCACCACGCACGTCGAGGTGATCCTCACCGGATACGACCCGCCGAGCGTCCGCCGCCGGTCCGACGGGCTGGTCTTCGTCCACCTGTACGCCGCCGCCCGGCACCCGAAGCCCGACGAGGAGGGCTGGCGGGTGCCGAGCGCCGTCCTGGCCGCGCTCCTGGCGGCCGAGGTCGAGTTCCGCGGGCCACTGCGGCTGAGCACCCGCCAGAACGCCCTGCTCGCCGAGGAATACGAGCGGCTGGGCGCGCAGCTGTGGGATCTGCGGCTGTACGCGCACGCGGCCCTGGCGTTCCGCCGGGCGGTCGCGCTGTACCGGATGAACGAGGACGACGACGGCGAGGACCGGTGCGGGCTGCGGCTGGCGCGCTCGCGCACCCGCGCGCTGCCGCGAGGTTGGCGGCGCTGGGCGGGGCAGCTGTCCTACGTGTCGTGCGGCCACGGATTCCGGCCCTCGTGGCTGCTCGGCTGGGTCGCGGTGCAGCTGGTGCTGTTCACGATCGCCGGTCTGTTGCTGAGCGGCAGCCCGTCGCCCACCACGATCGTCTACATGACGGCCACCAGCTTCCTGAACCCGCAGGGGCAGGGCGATACCGCGGGCCTGCACGCCGCGGCGCGGCCGCTGTTCGCGGTGGAGTCGTGGGCCGGCGTGGTGTCGATGTCGGTGTTCTTCGCGCTGCTGGTGCGCAAGTGGTTCCGGATGTAGCTACCAGTCCGGATCGAACACCTTGTGCCGCAACGCGTCCAGGGTCGCGACCGCGATACTGTCGCGCAGCCGGGCCACCAGGGTATTCCACTGCCGGGAGAAACCCGGATCGGTCTGCAGGTCCTTCCACAGCGCGCGCAGTTCGGCGGGCGTGTGCGCCCCCGGCATCCACAGCTCGGGCAGATGTTCCAGCGCCGGGGCGAGGATATCGATCCGCTCGCGGCTGTTCGAGGCGAACCGGTCCGCCTCGTCCAGGGCGGCGGCGAGCACCGTCAGCAGCCAGTCGTGTGCGGCCAGATCCTCGCAGAACCGTTGTGCCGCCGGGAGATCCGTCTCCTTGCGCACCGTCAGCCGGACCGAGCGGACGCTGTCGTCGGCGAGATGCAGATCGGCCGAGGGCGCGGTGGCGCCGCCGATGCCGGCGGTCCAGCGCAGCCGCGTGGTGCCCGCCCGCACCGGCGGATTCTGATCCAGGCTGGCGTCGGCGCGGATGCGGGCCAGCAGGCGTTCGCTGATCGAGGCCAGATCGAGGATGTCGCCGTCGGCGGGACCGTCGAGATATCCGTCGGCGAGCGCGGTCTCGGCCGTATCGCGGTCGGGCAGGCGGCTGAGGACCTCCGTGACGCCCTTCTGACTGACATAGTGCGACCAGGTCTGGCGGCGCCGGTCGGCGGCCCGCACCACGCGCGTCCGCGCCGAGGACTGCAACACCCGGCCGCCGGCCAGCACGATGCTGGTCGCGACCGTGCCCACGATGCGCGCGGTCCGCGCGCCCAGCGCCAGCTCGCAGTCGACGCCGACGGCGGTGGTCGGGGAGACGGCGAGCGTGCCCGGCCGCTCCCGCCAGCGCACCGCACGGCCCGGCATCAGCGCCAGCAGTTCACCGGCCTCCGCCCGCGACAGGGCGGAGGCCGACGGTAGTAGGCAGGTGCGGACCTCGCCCAGCACGATCAGCGGGGACGGCATCTCAGGCCCCGTCGAGCAGCAGGTGGGACAGCCGGTCGCTGATCTTGCGCGGCACCGTCACCGGGACCTCGTCGGCGGCGCCGCCTGCGATGATCTGCGCCACCACGTCGTCGTCCAGGTCCAGGTGGTCGAGCACCAGCCGCACCGCGTGCTCGATGCCGATGTAGCGCTTGGGCAGCATCGACAGGGTCTGATAGGCCGCGAACGGCGCGGCGTCCGGGGCGAGCTGCACCACCGGCGGCACCTCGTGCCACCGGCGCGGCCACGGCTCGCCGCGCCACGGCTGCGGATCCACCACGGCCGCACCGTGATACCGCAGCATCCCCAGCCGCAGCAGATGCCACACCGCGGCCAGGAACGGGCACGACCACCGGGTCGTCGTCACCCCGTTCTCGACGTGCGTACTCCACAGCTGGACGTCGAGGAAGACCGAATGCTCGCGCCGCCCGAACTCCTCCGGCGGCTGATAGGCGCGCCCGCGCATGGCCTGTGCCGGTTCGTGTTCCGAGGACCGGCGGCCGTTGCACAGCCACCCCGACTCCGCCGTGGGAGGGCGGCGGCCGGTATCGGGCGGCGCCGGCTCGGCCACGATCCGCGCCGCCACCATCTCCGCCACGGGAATCGGCTCGCCGAGTGGCACGCCGTCCACGAACTCCGAGGTCTGCCAGCAGCCGGATTCGCGGGCGAGATAGTCGATGGCCAAGCCGGTCTCGTCGGCGGCGGCCAGCAGCTTGTCGAGCACCTCCGCGGGATCGGTGTCGGGCTGGAAGTAGTCGTCGATCAGGTAGCAGGTGCTGACCCGCGCGCCCGGACCGAACTGCACCCGCGCCGATTCGACGAACGCCGACACCAGCGGCACGATCCGGCGGAACTCGGCCTTCACCCGGTCGATATCGCCGGTGATGTCGTTGAGATAGAAGTGGCCGACCTCGATAGACAAGTGCGACAACGGAACCGACGCGATCCACGGCTGTTCCGACGCCTCGCTGTATCCCCGCGTATCCCGCATCTAGAGCCTCTCCCAGGTGGCGGTGTCGACGAGGCGGCGCGCCAGTTCGGTGTAGGCGCGCGCGGTCTCGGCATTGGCGATGTGGGCGTTGACGTCGCTGTCGAGGATGAGCTGCTCGCGCCACTGCAGCACCGGCTCCATCGGGGTGGCGCCGAGGACCGCGGTGGAACCGAGCCGGCTGGTGGTGGCGAGGCGGCGCAGGGCGGCGTCCTGCTCCTGCAACCAGGCCGCCTGCGCGGCGCGCTGGGCGGTGAGATGCGAGTTGGCGGCGGGTACGGCGGTGCGCACGTAGCGCAGCGATCCGAGCAGCTCCTCCTCGTTGTGACCGCATTCGGCGCCGGTGCGCAGCAGCCCGTGCGGTCCGTGCACCAGGCCCGACGCGGCCAGGATGTGCTGGCGGGTCCAGCGATGGAAGATCAGCCAGCGCGGGGTGCTGCGCCGCAGCTGCGGCAGAGCCGTTGCCTGGAGGGCGATTTCGAGCGCCACCGACCGCCCCGCGCTCAGATCGACGACCACCACGCGGAATTCCTGCTCCAGCGCCACGAGCAGTTCGGCGCAGCGCGTCACCACGGCGTCGTCGGCCGTCAGGAACTCCGCGCCGCCCTCGTCGCCCGGGAACAACACCAGCCGCCCGGACCGGGGACCGGTGCGCTTGAGTTCCGCCCGGTCGGTGGCCGTGCCGACGTCGACGCGGGTGGCGGTACCGGTCCCGCCGAGCAGATAGGAGTGGATGCCGCGCGGCCCGCCCTCCGGCAGCCCGCGCTCCACCGCGCTGATCTCGAACAGCGCTCCGGCCGTGGGGGATCCGAAGTCGAAGTCGACGTAGGCGACATTGCGGCCGGACATGCACAGCCGGTGGGCGATGTTGCAGCTCGTCACCGAGCGCCCGGTACCGCCCTTGTCGGAGGTGGAGAACACCAGCACCGTGCCGTCCTCACCGCGTCGCGTCCTGGCGCGCGTACGCCAGTTCGTCCAGCTGGATCAATGCCTGGGTGGCGAGGCCGTAGGCGGTTCCGGGGCGCTCGCGCAGCACCCGGCGGGCGCGGTCGAGCGATTGCCGGATCCGGTTGACGGCCTCCTGTTTCGGCGACAGGTCGTCGCCCTCGACCTCGAGCTCCTCCTGATTGAGCAGGTGCTCGGCCTCGCTCAGCAGATCGACCGCGCGGGACACCATGGTCTGCGGCGCCAGCGGCGGCCGCTCGAAGGTGCCGTAGGCGATGACCAGCGACTCCATCACGCGCTCGGTGACGAACCAGGACGGGCCCTCGGGCGCGGTGAATCCGTTGCCGAGCAGCCACGCGGTGTCGTCCCACAGCCCCGCGGCCGGACCGTTGCGCAGCATGCCGCGGTCGAGGTGATCCATGGCCGCCTCGACCAGGCCCATCAGCTGGTCGCGGGTGCCGACGTCGGTGCGCAGGCGCGCGGCCTCCAGACAGCGCTTGAGCATCAGCGTCGCGAAATCGGGGACGTGCCATTGCAATTGGGGGCCGCCGTCGACGTCCTCGCTACCGGACAGGCGTAGTCGCACGCCCGGATAGTGCAGGACCGCGGCCGGATCGTCGGTGGTCAGCCGGCTGGTGATGCGCCCGCGGCGGGCGAGCCGGTCGAAGACGGCGACCGTACGCTCCAGGTCCTCGGTGCTCTCGCGGTAGACCAGGTCCTGGATGAGCATGGCGGTGACCGCCAGGCTGAAGTAGTCGGACTCCTCGCCGTCGGAGGTGCGCCAGGGGATGTCCTCCAGCGGCCAGCGGGTGCCGCCGAAGCGGGCCACGGTCGACCAGTAGTCGCGGGTGATCTCGAAGCGCAGCTGCAGCGCGTCGGCCAGTTTGCGCTGTTCGTCGCTCAGCAGGTCCAGCTCCCGGATGCGCTGCGACGACAGGTCGATGATGCCGTCCAGCGCGACCGCGGTGAAGTACAGGTAGGGCCGGGGTTCCGCGCTGCCGCGGACGGTGCCGATATGGCCCTGCACGAATTCGATCGGCTCGGCCGTGGTCACCACGCCCCAGCCCCACCCGCATTCGAACAGCCGGTCGTCGTCGGCGACGTCGACATCGGCGGTCTGGCTGAGTTTGACCTCGTTGGCGGCCTGGACGCGCAGCTGCTCCATGCGCCCCGACAGCCGCTGGATGAAATCGTCGGAAGGGGCCCGGCTCTGGTTGAGCATGCGCAGAATGGACTGTCCCTCGGGGGACTTCGGGTCCGGCGTGTGGATGACGAAGCTGCGGACCAGACCCGCCATGGCGGCCGTGAGCCGCACTCCGACCCGCTCGATCAGCACCGGGATCCGGTCGCGCAGTTGCCGCGCCTCCCGCCGGACCTCGCCGCCGACGAAGCGCTCGAAGCCGCGCAGGAACCGCAGCGCCGCGATGCACAGGCTCAGCGACATCGAGTAGGAGTCGACGACCTCGAGGTCGCGCTGCGCCGCGGTGGGCGGGCGGCTCTCGCTGGAGTGCAGATAGCTGCCGGCGGCGAAGACGGGCTGATCGTCCACGGTATAGCGCGCCAGATAGTCCTCGAGCAGCGTGACCAGGACGCCGCCGATGCGCGTCTCCTCGCCGAACGGGGCGAGGGCGGAGCGGGCGTCGGAGGCCATCTCGTTCGGCTGGTCGAGGGCGAACGCGCTGATCGCCGTCGCCGGATACAGCAGGCACAGCAACTGTTCGGCGTCGCTGATGGAGTTGGCGCCGTCGCGCCCGCCCCAGATCCACTCCCCGTCGCGATAGGAGTAGGCGAGTACCGCCCGCCACAGATCGAGCAGCTGTTGCCGCGGCCGAACCCTCATGTGTGCCTGCCCTCGCCCCCGCGTCCGGCCGTCGTCGCCGAACGTCGTCACTGTAGAGTGTGCCCCGAGAACGTTCGCCAGTCTACGGAAAATGGCGAGGTCGTTGTTTGCCGTCGAATAGCCTGTGAGGCAAACGATTCGATCCACACATCCGATAACCCGCATGCGCGACCATCGGCGGAATGGAGTCGGAGGCAATGACATCGGAGTCCCCACAACCGTTCCCGGACCTCGAACCGTACGCCCACGGCCTCCTCGACGTCGGTGACGGCAACCGGATCTATTGGGAGACAAGCGGAAACCCGGACGGCCGGCCCGCGCTGGTGGTGCACGGCGGTCCGGGCAGCGGCGGCGCCCGCCACCCGCGTCGGCTGTTCGACCCGGACGTCTACCGCATCGTCCTGTTCGATCAGCGCGGCTGCGGGCAGAGCGTGCCGCACGCGTCGGATCCGGCGGTCGGGCTGGCGGCCAACACCACCGAGCACCTGATCGCCGATATGGAGCGGCTGCGCGTGGCGCTGGACGTCGATCGCTGGCTGCTGTACGGCGGATCCTGGGGTTCGACCCTGATCCTCGCCTATGCGCAACGCCACCCGGACCGGGTCCGGGGCATCGTGCTGGCCGGCGTGACCACGACCCGGCGTGAGGAGATCGACTGGCTGTATCACGGGCTGGCCCGGCTGCTGCCGGACGCGTGGGAGGCCTTTCGCGACGGCGTCTCGCCCGCCGACCGGGACGGCGATCTGGTGCGGGCGTACGCGCGGCTGGTGGAGGATCCGGACCCGGCCGTGCGAATGCGGGCCGCGCGCGACTGGTGCGCCTGGGAGGACGCGGTCATCGCGCACGAAAAACTGGGCCGCCCAGGGCATTACAGCGCCCAGGACGACGCGCGGATGCTCGCCATGGTGCGGATCTGCACGCACTACTTCTCGCACGGTGCGTGGCTGGCGGACGGTCAGCTGCTGCGGGACGCGGGACGGCTCGCGGGCATTCCGGGCATCCTCATGCACGGCCGGCTCGATCTGTCGGGGCCGCTGGGCACCGCCTGGGAGCTGGCGAAGGTGTGGGCGGACGCGCGGCTGCGGATCGTCGAGGACTCCGGGCACACCGGCAGTCCGGACATGGGGCGTGAGATCCTGCTCGCGCTGCGCGAATTCGGCCGGTAGGCCGCGCTAGGGTGGGGCCCATGGAGCTGAAGACGGTGGCCGGTCCGGTGGTGCGCGGGTTCAACGCGGGGGTGGTCGCGCTGACCCGGGTCCCCGTGCTGGGGCCGCTCATGGGGAAGAGTTTCGTGCGGATCAGCTATGTGGGCCGCAAATCCGGCAAGACCTTCAGCACCCCGGTGAACTACCGGCGGTCCGGGGACGAGTACGTCATCGGTGTCGCCCTGCCGGACCGGAAGTCCTGGTGGCGGAACTTCCTCGGCGCGGGCGGGCCGATCACGCTGCATCTCGCCGAGGGCGACCGGACCGGTCACGCATCGGCGGTCCGGGACGAGCGCGGCCGCGTCACGGTGCGCGTCCGCCTCGACGCGGCGAGCTGACCGGCGGGCGCGCCGGAGGAGTTGTGACGGCGCCCGAGCGGCGCCCCCCACCGTTGGTGAATTGCCCCGCCCGGGGTGCGGTACACGGGCGACGCGCCTACAGTTGTCGATGCGCAAGATTGTTGCTTCCACGGTCGCAGGGGGACCGGGCACAGTGCCCGCGCGGGGCGGGCACCTGCCGTGGATACGCGAGATCCCTGATTACGTCGGTGGGAATCGGATATCGATCGCTTCAGTTGTGATCGAATTCGTTGTTGCGCACCCCGTGATGGAAGGCGTCGAGCTCGTTCTGGTCGAAGACGAGTTCGACGCCGTCCACCGGTTGCGGCGTGGCAGCGCGAAAAACGTAGTGGCCGTCGGTGCGGTGCACGACCACCAGTGGTGACCGCGTATCGGTGCCACGCACGGCGCTCTGGATAGCGTCGAACTGTTCATCGGTGAACAGCAGCAGTTCGTCGGCCGACAGCGTGGAGGCCGGGGTGGTGCGGTCGGTGGCGCGCTTGTCGTCCCAGACCGCGGTCCAGCCCTGCTTACGCGCGACACGTACACAGTTCTGGTTCGGCGAGCTGGCGCTCGCCTTGCGGAATTCGCCCGCGGTGAAGGTAGGTAGCAGCGTCATTGGTGGTGCCTTTCTACGGAGTAAAGCTACAGACACACGGATATCGCGATTCGCGCGTCTGCTGTGTACCTATGGCTTGTAGCCAACCGCGGCGAAATTACACGGCCGTGCCGGATCTCGCGGATCGGCCTGCTGCTCGGGACGCCAGTCCGGGGCGTAGACGATGCCGGGCTCGACCAGTTCCAGGCCGTCGTAGAAGGCCGCGAAGTCGTCGCGGCTGCGCACGGTGACCGGATCGGAGGTCTCTTTGTACAGATCGGCGACAGCGGCGATGCGCTCTTTCAGTTCGGCGGACGCGTCGTCGGCGGAAACGTGGCTCATGGCCACGAAACTGCCGGAGGGTAGCCGGTTGCGCAGGTATGCCATCAGGTCGTACGGGCGGTCGCTGTCGGGCACGAAGGGCCAGACGCTGACGATCAACAGCCCGAGCGGCTCCTCGAAATCGATCAGCCGGCGGGTGTCGGCGTGATCGAGGATCAGCTCGGGGACGCGCAGATCGGCCTCGACGGCGGCGGTGGCGCCGAGCGCGTTCTCTTCCAGCAGCGCCTCGTGCGCGAGATCGACTGCCTCCGTGTCGTTGTCGACGTAGACCACCCGGGCGCCGCGGTCCATCGACCGGCTCACCTCGTGGGTACTGCCGGCGGTCGGCAGCCCGGCGCCGATGTCGAGGAACTGCCGGATGCCCTGTCCCACCATGTATCTCACCGACCGCTGCAGGAATTCGCGGTTGTGCCGTGCCCACGTGTCGGCGTACGGGTAGACGCGGAATACGCGCTCGCCGAAGGCCTTGTCCGTCTCGGAGACCGCCTCGCCGGACAGGTAGTAGTGGTACATCCGGGCGGCCGACGGCCGGACGGCATCGCCCTCGCGGGACTCGAAGTCGGTCACGGCAACCCCCAATTCCTCGGTGGTGACGGACGATCCGTCACGTCATGAACGTCTTGCGGCGGTACGAGCGCGCGACATGCTGGATGAAGGTGCGGGAGTCCTCGGCGCTCAGCGCGGCGGCCGACAACCGCGACCACACCGTCTCGCGCGCGGTGACGGCGGGCTTGTCGTCGATGTAGCGGATATCGCCCTGGCTCTCCACGATGGCCATGTCCAGATCGCCGGCGGCGCCCGGCGACGGCACCCGCACCAGGGTGAACCGGTCCTCCATGCCCGCGCCGCGGGTGGTGACCGTGAACGGCAGCACCTGCAGCAGTATGTTGGACCGCTTGGACAGCGTCAGCAGGTGTTCGAGCTGCTCGACCATGACCTCGCGGCCGCCGTACTCGCGGCGCAGGCACGATTCGGACAGGATCGCGCGGTATTCCGGCGAGCGGGGATCGACCAGGATCTCCTGCCGGGCCAGGCGCGCCTGCACCGAATCCTCGATGGAGACGGTGTCGGGTTCCTCGTCGGCGGGGTTCTCGGGCTCGTGCAGGGCGCGGATGTAGGACTCGCACTGGATGAGTCCGGGCATGATCTCGGCCTCGGCGACGCGCAGCAGACCGGCGTGCGCCTCCAGATCGACCAGCAGCCGCAGATCCTCGATATAGGCCCGGCGGAACCCGGTGTTCCAGAAGCCGCGCTTGTGGTTGTCGCGGCGTAGTTCCTTGATGGTGTCGAGGTAGCCCGGATCGGTGAAGCCGAGTTCGGTGGCCAACCGCTCCAGATCGCCGACCGTGATGGAGCCGGCGCCGTTGGTGAGCATGGCGATCCGGCTCTGACTGGTCTCGATGATCTTGGCCGCGTCGCTCTGGCTGAGGCCGGCCGTATTGATCATGTGTTCGATCTCGCGGCCCAGCAACAGCTTCCGCGCCGTGCGTAATCGCGTGCCCATGATGGTTGACGTCCGGCCGAGCCGAGACGCGTGAACCCCTTCCGCCCCAACCTCTTTCGCTATCGTGATAATCACGCTAGCATCTATCACGTTCAGAGTATCACGTTTTCAGTATCAAGCGGGCGTCGCCGGAGGTTTCGGCAGCGTCCGGCTGGAGGGGGAGTCGATGACGACTACCACGGAAAGGCGTTCCGCGCCTTGCCTATCCGGCGAGGGCGGACCGCACTGCGAGGTGGACGGCGAGCTGACCGACACCGTCGCTCGCCGGATCCTCGGCGCCGAGCACGCGGCATCGTGCGCCCGGTGGCTCGCCGCGGCGGCCTACCTGTCGGCCGGACTGGACGACGACTGATCATGCGCGCGGGTCGGAGTCTGCTGTGACGGCGGTGGTGGCGGTGATCGTGGTGTTCGTCTCGGTGATCGCGCTGTCGGTGGCCGCGGTGCGGCCGGGCGACCGCGCGGCGAGCGAGACCGACGACGGGGCCCCGGCGCCCGTTTCCGGAGGAGACACAATGGACGTGTCCGTTTGGCCGATCGGCTGGCCACACGAGGCCCCGGACGAGCCCCTGTCGGTGAGCGAGGCGCATCTGGTCATGCAGCGTCATCGTTCCTGCCGGCGCGAGGAGTGCCCGCGCAAGCGCGCGGCGTATCAGACGCTGGTGTCGGAGGGCCGGCTCAAACCCGATTCCGGGCGGGTGTACTGACTCCGCCGTTGGGAGATGTCACAACGGCGACCGGCCGTCGTTCGGAGGTTTGTGTCAAGCCGTCCGGAGCGCTCGTCAATGCCGCCCGTGCCCATTACTTTCGGTGCTGCGAAGGGGAGGCGGCGCACGGAAGGAGCGCGATGCGAGGCAACGATTCCGGATCCGATCCGAAATCGGTCATGCGCCTGGGTTTCGAACTCGCGATCGTGCTGCTGGACGCGACGGAGGCGGTCGCCACCCAGGCCCTCGAGCGGCTGGAGGTCGCCGCGGGCGACTGGGCGCGCGACGGAGTGCCCATAGATACCGTGCAACACGCGATCCACCGCGGGGTGAAGGTCAGCCTGGACCGGATCGATCCCACCGGCGAGCGCGGCTGCGCCGACCGCGCCTTCCTGGTCGACATGCTCGACCTGCTCACCTCCACCGTCTCGCGCGCCTACGTCGCCGCGATCCAGGACCCGTAGCGGCCCTCATTTCCACTCTCACCCGCGGTAGCTGCGATCTGTTCGCTGCTTTCCGCTCTCATGTGCTGAAACTGCGATCTATTTCGCTGCTTTCCCACTTCACCTGCTGTAACTCCGTGCGACGAGTGCGGAGCGGAGGTACCAGAGGCCGCTGGCTTGGGTGGGGTCGAAGCCGGTGAGTTGGCCGATGCGTTTGAGGCGGTAGTCGACGGTGTTGGTGTGGACGTGGAGGAGTCGGGCGGTGCGTTGGCGGTTGAGGTTGTGGGCGATGTGGGTTTGGAGGGTGTCGAGGAGTTCGGGGTGGTGGTCGAGGGGGTCGAGGAGGCTGCCGAGGTATTCGCGGCCGGGTCCGGGGCGGGTGAGTTGGTATTCGAGGGCGAGGTCGTCGAAGCGGTAGAGGGCGGGTTCGCTGTGGAGGCGGGCGACCATGTCGAGGAGTTGGTGGGCTTGGTCGGCGGCGGTGGGGATGGTGTCGGTTCCGGTGGTGACGATGGTGGCGGTGATGGGGACGCGGGCGGCGGTGGAGAGGTGGGTGGTGAGGGTGTCGAGGTCGGCGGGGGTGTGGTGGTGT
>NZ_BAGL01000115.1 GCF_000308875.1 Nocardia transvalensis NBRC 15921 | reverse complement strand
CGCAGGGCGGTACGGCGCCTCAGGGTGGCACTCCCGGCGGCAACGCGAGCAGCAATACCGAACTCCAGCAGTTGCTGAAGAACAGCGGCGACTACCGGTGGGCCGCGGCGACGACGGGCGCGCAGTCCGCCGGCAGCCTCGAGTTGTCCACCGGGACCTCGGTGATGGGGATCGGCGGATTCACCGGCAGCGACGAATCCCCGACGCCGGCCCAGTTCCAGCAGTACGTCGCGGACGGCGATATCCACTACTACATCGCGGGCAGCGGCATGGGCGGCCCCGGCGGTGAGCGAGGAGTGTCGTCGGAGATCACCGAGTGGGTCGAGGCACACTTCACCGCCGTCACGGTCGGTGGCACGACGGTCTACGACCTGACCCAGCCCAGCTCCTGACAGCCAGGTCCCTCGGGCTCCACACAGGCCCCGTGTCCTCAGCGGACACGGGGCCTGTTGCGGAGTGTTCCCCCACGTCCATCCGGTAGCCGCAAGTATGCTGCTTGGGTTCGACAGTGCGCGTCATTCAGGCTTTTCATGTGCGGTTCCGTCAGCGCGGGCGAGTTGCGGGGAACGACCTAGGAGGATGTGTTGACTGCTGTATCTCCGAAGCCGGAGGGCCAGCTCGAGGCCGCGAGGCCTTATCCGGCGCGGACCGGGCCGAAAGGGTCGTTCCTGTACAAGGCGATCACCACCACCGATCCGAAGATGCTCGGCCAGATGTATCTGTTCACGGCCATGTCGTTCTTCCTCATCGGCGGTGTGATGGCGCTGCTGATGCGTGGTGAGCTGGCGCGTCCGGGCCTGCAGTTCCTGTCGCCGGAACAGTTCAATCAGCTGTTCACCATGCACGGCACGATCATGCTGCTGTTCTACGCGACGGCCATCGTGTTCGCCTTCGCGAATATCGTGCTGCCATTGCAGATCGGCGCCCCGGATGTGGCGTTCCCGCGCCTGAACGCGTTCAGTTATTGGCTGTATCTGTTCGGCGCGTCGATGGCGACCGCGGGTTTTCTCACTCCCGGTGGCGCCGCCGATTTCGGCTGGACCGCGTACACACCGCTGTCGGATATCGTGCATTCCCCGGGCGTCGGCGGCGATCTCTGGATTCTCGGACTCGCGGTCTCCGGTCTGGGCACGATTCTGGGCGGGGTCAACATGATCACGACGGTCGTGTGCCTGCGCGCTCCCGGTATGACGTTGTTCCGGATGCCGATCTTCACCTGGAATATCGTCGTCACCAGCGTGCTGATCCTGCTGGCGTTTCCGCTGCTGACCGCCGCGTTGATGGCGCTGGCCTACGATCGGCACCTGGGTGGGCACATCTACGATCCGGCTTCCGGTGGTGCGCTGCTGTATCAGCATTTGTTCTGGTATTTCGGGCATCCCGAGGTGTACATCATCGCGTTGCCGTTCTTCGGGATCGTGTCGGAGATCTTCCCGGTGTTCAGCCGGAAGCCGATCTTCGGGTATACGACGCTGGTGTACGCGACGCTGGGTATCGCCGCGTTGTCGATCGCGGTGTGGGCGCATCACATGTACGCCACCGGTGCGGTCCTGCTGCCGTATTTCTCGTTCATGACGTTCTTGATCGCGGTGCCGACGGGTGTGAAGTTCTTCAACTGGATCGGGACGATGTGGAAGGGGCAGTTGACGTTCGAGTCGCCGATGCTGTTCTCGGTCGGGTTCATCGTGACGTTCCTGTTCGGTGGCCTGTCGGGCGTCATCCTGGCCAGCCCGCCGCTGGACTTCCACGTCTCCGACAGCTATTTCGTGGTGGCGCACTTCCACTACGTGCTGTTCGGGACGATCGCCTTCGCTACCTATGCGGGTATCTACTTCTGGTTCCCGAAGATGACGGGCCGGATGCTGGACGAGCGTCTCGGCAAGTGGCACTTCTGGACCACGTTCATCGGCTTCCACACGACCTTCCTGGTGCAGCACTGGGTCGGCGCCGAGGGCATGCCGCGCCGCTACGCGGACTATCTGCCGTCGGATAATTTCACCCTGCTGAATACGATCTCGACCATCGGCGCCTTCATTCTCGGCGCCTCGACGCTGCCGTTCGTCTGGAACGTCTTCAAGAGCTACCGGTACGGCGAGGTCGTCACCGTGGACGATCCGTGGGGCTACGGCAACTCGCTGGAATGGGCCACCACCTGCCCGCCGCCGCGGCACAACTTCTACGAGTTGCCGCGTATCCGGTCGGAGCGTCCGGCGTTCGAGCTGCACTACCCGCACATGGTCGAGCGGATGCGCGCCGAGGCGCATGTGGGATGGGGCAGCAACTCGCACGCGGAGGTCACCGAAACGGCGGCTTTGTCCAAGTAGGCTCCCGCTCGGACCGTGCGACGATGCTGCAGCATCTGCGTTATGTCCGTGCCTTCGAGGCGACCAAAGGCTCTGTGTCCCCAGATGGGGCACAGAGCCTGTCGCTCGGAGCCAGGCCGACGAGCCGTGCGAGCCGCCGGTGCGATTCCAGCCGCGCGGCTCGGTCGTAGGTGCTGGTGTGCACCAGGAATTCGTCGGCTCCGGTGCGATCCAGTAGTCGCTCGAGTTCCTCCGCGACGGTTTCCTCGGTCCCCGCCAAATGCCCCTGCATCGACGCGTCGAAGAATTGCCGCTCGCGTTCGGTCATCGCCGCCGGGTCGATATCCTCCGGCGGGATCAGGACCGGGAATTCGCCCCGGGTGCGCGAGTACGCGGCGGCCCACGCCTCGGGCATCAGCAGGCGCCGGGCCTGCTCGGCGGTGTCGGCGAGAACAATCGATCCGGACACGATCACGACGGGTTCCGAGCCCCACCGGGTGGCCCGGAAGTCGGTGCGGTACTGCTCGATCGAGCGCACCATCGCGTCCTCGCCGCGCGCGGCCGCGATGACCAGGGGCAGGCCGAAGCGGGCGGCCCGGTCCGCGCCGGAGCCGATGGCCAGCAGAAACGCCGGCACCCGCAGCCCCTCCGCCGGCCACGCGTGCACGCCCTGCCGGCCGCCGGAGAAATAGTCCAGCAGCTCGGTGAGCTGTTGGTCGACATCGTCCGCGTCGTCCTTGCCGTGGCCGAGCGCGCGCCGCACCCCGCCGGTGAAGCCGACCGAGCGGCCCAGGCCCATATCGATCCGCCCCGGAAACAGCGATTCCAGCACCCCGAACTGCTCGGCGACGACCAGTGGCTGATGGTTGGGCAGCATCACCCCGCCCGTCCCCACTCTGATCCGGCTCGTCGCCCCGGCGACGGCGGCGGCCAGCACGGTCGGGGCGGACCCGGCCACCCCCGGCACGCTGTGATGCTCCGACACCCAGAACCGGTGATAACCCCATTCCTCGGCCAGTTGCCCGAACTCCACGGTCTCCCGCAGCGCCTCCGGATGACTCTGCCCCCGCCGAACCCGCGAACGATCCAACACCGAGAACCGAACCGAGCGCAAAGACGTCATACCTCTGACAACGCCCCCGCTCCCCGAGGATTCCGTCAGCGCACCCCGCGCCCGCCTACCCGACAGACGGCGCGACGAACATATAGCTCTTCTCCTCTTCCCGCCGCTTGATGCGCCAAGCCCCCTCCACCCGCTCGAACGTGTCCAGGTACCACAGCCCGCACAGCATCATGCGCTGCGTCCCGTCCTGGTCCGCGACGAGCATCGGGTTGTGGCACATGGTGCGGCCGGTGGCCGTATCGCCGTTCACGGTGATGGACGAGTTGCTGATGAGATGCTGGAAGGCGAGGAAATTGGGCATCACCTGCTCCAGGAACTGTTTGGTCTCCGCCAGGCCGCCTTGGGAGCCGCCCATGGCGGAGTAGTCGATGACCGCGTCGGCGGTGAAGACCTCGTCCAGCAACTCCCACTGCCGAGTGTCGACGGCGTGCGAGTACCGCACCATCAGGTCTTGAATCTCCAGCCGATCCGAAATCTCTTGCAGGGACAACATTTTCGCCTCCTCGCGAATGCCCGCGGATCAGGATTCCGGAGCGGCGAGGACGCCGGGCCGGAACGGCTCGACGCCGACCGTGTGATGGATGCGGTCCGGTTCGATGAGGACGGCCACCCGCCGCTCACCCTCGATCAGCCAGGGGAACGTCTCGACGCCGAGATACTTCCGTGCCAGCCGGTCCATGATGCGCACGGCCTCGTCGCCCTCGACGAAGCCGGTCACGCGGCCGCGGATCTCGACCCGGTCGTACGGGTTCTCGGTGTCGAAGCAGCACAGCGACAGGCGCGGATCCCGGCGCAGGTTCTCCTCCTTCACCCGGCCGGCCGAGGTGTTCATGACGATGCGCTCGACGCCGTCGATGGTCTCCAGCCCCACCCACATGGGCGTGAGCTGCGGCGAGCCATCGGGATTCAGCGTCCCGACGGTCCAGAATCTCGGCTCACGCAACCACCGGAGCACCGTGTCGTCCGGGGTGACCGTCATGCTGAACTCCTCTCGACGCGCGAAGCACCGAGTGTAGAGCCGGTCCTCACTTCTCCGCGATCTCCCGATCCCAGTCCTCGTCGAGCGCCACGCGGATGCGCTGGGCGAGTTCGGGAGTCCAGCCGGGCGGCTGCGCGACGGCCGCCCAGCCGTCGAGGACCAGGGTGCCGTACCGGTGGCCGTGGCCGGACGGAACCGACTGTGCCAGCGCGAGATCCGCGCTCACCTGCCAGAAGGTGACGACGGGCCACCAGCGCATCGAGCGGGACACGTCGGCGCCGCGCGGCTCCGACAGCCAGTCCGGGCGCTGGAACAGCAGGTCCGGCGACCACCACACGATCGGGTCGGAGGCGTGTTGGAGGTATGCCACGCGCGGTGAAAGCCATTGTCCCGGTGGGCGGTCCAGTTCCGGGCCGGCGGCGGCGAAACGCACCACGAGACCGTCGGCGTAGATGGGCAGCACCTCCGGCGTCCCCGGGTCGCGGCGTCGCGCGACCTCGCTCCAGATGCGGTTGGAGTTCGGCGGACCGACCCACAGCACACCGTCGACCTTGCTCCGGATGTCGCCGAGCCCGCCGAAGGCCGCCTCGGAGCCCTGCGATCCCAGGCTCTCGCCGTAGACCAGCAGTTTCGGGCGGGACTCCGGCGGCAGCGTGGACCAGCGGGCGTGCACCGTATCGATCAGCAACCGCCCGGCCTCGGTGGCCTTGTCGCGGTCGGACAGGAACGACAGCACACTGGGCAGGTACGAGTACTGCGTCGCGGCGATGGCGGTATCGCCGCCGTAGGCGAATTCCACGGCCTCCGCGGTGGTCGAATCCACCCAGCCGGTGCCGGTCGTCGTCACCAGCACCAGAACCTTGCGCTCGAATGCCTTGGTGCGCTCCAGCTCTCGCACCACGAGATCCGCGACCGCCTGGGGGTCCGGCGCGGATTCCAGCCCGGCGTAGACCCGGATCGGCTCGCGGGCCGGTGCGCCGGTGACCGCCGCGATCCGCTCGGCGGACGGCACGAACGAGACGAACCAGCGACCCTCGGAGCCGAGGGTGTCCCAGGGCGCCGCCGACGTCGGGCTGCCCGAACGTTCCGGCAGCTGCGGTTGCACGGCGGCGGGGGACGTGCGGCCGTTACGCAGGCTGAAGGCAGAGTTGGCGACATCGAAGAAGGCCCGCACCAGAACACCCTGGAACAGCAGCACCACGGCGACGGCCACCACCACGACCCCACCCGCCAGCGCGACCCGCCGGGGCACGCGCAGCCGCGAAACCAGTGCTCCAGCAACCTTGTTCACCGCCCAGCGCAGCGCGCGGAACAGCAGGACGATCAGGGCGAGGGTCGCGAAGCCGAGCAGTTCGGTCCGCAGATATCCGGAGGTGGTGGTCGGATCCATACCCATCAGGCTCTGGATATCGCGCTGCCACCGCGCCGATCGGGCCAGGATCACGGCCGCGCCGATCACCACCGCGAGCAGGACGACCACCTTGACCACGTTGCGCGCGTTCTCGGAGGGCTGCGCGATCCGCGCGAGACGCGGCGGCAGCGCGGGCAGCCGCGGGCTCACCCACCGCCGGAACGCCCACTCCAGCAGGCATCCGACGCCGTAGCCGATCGCGGCGGTGACCCCGCTGACCAGCCCCTGGAAGAGCCACGTCCGGGGCATGAGCGAGGGCGACACCGACCACGCGAAGAAGATCGCCGCGACCACCACCCCGGCGTAGTTCGGGTGCAGGGCGCGCTCGGCCGCCCGCCCCCAAGCCAGGACGCGGGCAGTGAAGGAACGGCTGCGGGCAGTGAAGGAACGGTTACGGGCCGTGGGGGAATTGCCGCGGGCAGTGGCGGAACCGCCGCGGGTGGCGGGAGAGCGGCCGGGCCGTGGCTCGGCAGGCTGATCCGGCTCGTCGGTCATGCCGAAAGTGTTGCCCGTTGTCTCCGCGTCGGCGGGGGTGACACGCGGTTCAGGTCAGGTACTGACCCAGGAGGGGGACCGCGTCGGCCGGGTGGCGGGCGGCGATGCCCTCGATGACCTGCCGGAATCGCCACTCCGAGCCCGCGCGTTGCAGGACGCCCATCACCAGCCCGGTGTGGGGGCTTGACGGCAGGTCGTAGCGGGCGAGTTCGGTGCCCGAGGCGTAGGTGAGCCGGCAGTAGGCATTCTCGATATCGCCGAACGTCTGCTCCGAATAGCACGTCACCAGCAGGACGACGGCATCGATCGACGGCGAAATGCGGGTGAAGTCGATCATCAGGAGTTCGTCGTCGCCGGGCCCCTCGCCGGTGAGATCGTCCCCGTGCAGGCGGACCGCGCCGTCGGCGGTGCCGAGCTGTTCGTGATAGACGACGTCGACGAGGTCGCCGCCGCTGAACAGCAGCGCGGCGGCGTTGAGATCGACCGGGGGCTTGCGCGCGCCGAACCAGCGCCGCCCGTGCGCCGGGTCCCAGCCGAGTCCCATGACGACGTACTCCAGCGGCGCGCCGCCCTCGTCGCGCAACGGAATCAGCACGCGAACCCCCTTCCTCGGGCTGCCCGGATCACCGGCAGCGTCGCAGTCACCCTAATGCCGCAACGGCTTTCCGGGACGGGTCCCGGGAAACGCTGTCAGGATCTGATCTACGGACGTAGGCCTGGAGAGGACAGGTGATTCGGATGTGTCGGACGTTGGAGCCCGTGGGCGGGCAGCGCCTGCCCGCCTCGCACGACAGCCTCGCGCGGGGGGTGGCCGCGCCGGTCGCGGGGACGATGTCGGCGCTGTCGCTGGTCGGCGGCGTCAGTTTCGGTCCCAAAGAGGGACGGAAGATCCTGTTCGGCCGCAACCGCCCGCTGGTGCACGTCTGTGTGGGGGAGAACGATCTGCGCATCAGCCGCCGCCAGGGCACGCTGGTCTGCGGCGGCGGCCGGTGGTGGGTCCACAATCTGGGTGCGCAGCCGATCCGGATCGCCGAATCGTGCATGCTGTTCCGCGACGAGGAGCCCATGCCCCTGGACACCGGCTACACACCGCTGTTCATTCGCGGCACGGATCGTCGCGAACACCTGCTCGAGATCTTCGTCAGCGAGGCGGACCAGTGCGAGCCCGGACCTCGCCACCGGCACGTGACCAGCCCCGTCACCTCCTACGACCTGAGCGACACCGAACGGCTGGCGCTGATCGTGCTCGGCCAGCGGTACCTGCGCCACGAGCCGAACCCGCAGCCGTGGACCTGGGACGCCACCGCGAAACTCCTGGCCGAGATCCAGCCCGGCGCCGGCTGGAAGCGCCGCCGCGTCGAGGAGATGGTGACCGCCGTCCGCCTGCGCCTGGCCGGCCTCGGCGTGCTCGGCCTGACCGCCGAGGACGTCCCCCAGCCCATCGGAAATATGCTGAACCACAACCTGATCCGCGAACTCATGCTGACCGGCACCCTGGTCCCCCGCGACCTCGACCTGATCGAGTTCGGCGGCGAGCCCTGACCCCCCGCCGATCGCCGCGGATTTCCCGGCATGCTTTTGGCCGGGACCCCCAGTGGCGTAGGTGGATTCCGGCCAAAAGCATGCCGGAAAAAGGCGGTGCGGGGGCGGGATGGTGCCCAGGAGGCGCGGCCTGTGAGCGGATGTCGTTGGGGGCCGGGATGTGCGGGTGTCAGCGGGTGAGGTTGGTGGCGACTGTGGTGGCGAGGTCGGTGACCGTGGCGCAGCGCTGGTCCGGGGGTTGGGCGGAGGTGAATCGGATGACCACCACCTCGGCGTGGAGGCCGCCGGTGGGGCCGCGGAACGGACGGTATTCGAGTTGGATTACGCAGTCGTCCACGGGTTTCGGGCCGCTGCGGCGGAAACCGGGGAAGCCGGAGAGGGTGAGTGGTTGGCCGGCCGCGGCGGTCTTCACCGGATCGCGGTCGAAGCGCACGGTCACGTGGCCGTCGATGGTGCTGTCCCAGCGGCAGGACCAGTTGCCGAATCCGGCCGCCGGGTGGACCGCGTCGATCCCCGCCACCTTGGCGAGTGCGCCCGCGTCCACCAGCCCGCACGCCTCGTGCCGGGCCAGGGATGTGGGTGGGAAGGGCGCGGGCCGGCGCGGAATCGGGCCGTGCCACACCACATCTCGCGCGTGCGCGGCCGTCGCGTCGGCCAGCGCGCACGGGTCCGGCCCGTCCGGCGTCTTGCGCTCGCCGATGATCTCGATATTGCCGCTCCCCGAAATAATCAGGGTCCGAACGCATCTCGTGGCGCCGGCCGGTTCCGCGGCGACCGTGACGTTCCCGGTGCGGCGATAGGCGATCTGCGAACTCCGCTCGGGCGCGTCGGCCGACAGGGTGAGCCGGACGTGGCCGATATCGGGATGGAAATCCTCGCCCCACTGCCGCACCCGCAGGTCACAGGTGTCGAAATTGGCGTCGTCGGTGGCCGTGTCGATCCGCCCGAACCCGGACAGCGTGGACGGATCCAGCAGCGCGCACGGATCGGCGCTGCGTGGATCACCGATGGGGTCCGCGGCCCCGGCGACCGGCACGGCCACCCCGGCCACGACCGTCAGCGCCACCGCGGCGATCTCCACCGCGCCGAGGGCGGCCCGCCGCAGCACCGCGCGATCCCATTCGCGCGCAGGTCTTTCCACGCGCGCGAAACGGGCGGCGGCCGAGGCGGCGGTCGGGCGCTGATTCGGGTGCGGGCGCATCAGCTGGGCGAGCAGCGCCTCGAACGGGCCGGAGTGTCGCCGGCGTTCGGTCACGGCGAGCAGCGTGGCCCCCAGCGCGTAGACGTCCGATTTCGGTCCGGCGGACGTGCCGCGCTCGATCTCCGGCGCCACGTACTGCCACTTCCCGCGTGTCACATCGATGGCCGGCTGTTCCCCGGTGGTGGCCTCGCGCACATCCAGGGAACTGCCGAAGTCGGTCAGCAGCGCCTCGTCGGCCTCGGTGACGATGATGTTCTCGGGGGAGACGTCGCAGTGCAGGATCCCGTGTTCGTGGCAATGTGCCAGCGCGCCCGCGATCTGCTCGCCGACGGCGGCGGCGCGGCGTGGGCCGAGTGTGCTTTCCCTGCGGGCGATCTCGGCCAGCGACCGGCCGGGCACATACTCCATGACCAGCCAGCACACGCCCTCGTGGGTGAGGATGTCGTGCACGCCGACGAGGTGCGGGTGGCGCAGGCGCGCGGCGTTGCGCGCGGCGGTCCGCAGCCGCTCGGCGCTGTCGGCATCGTCGGGGCGGGGGCATTTCAGCACGACATCGCGGCGCAGGTCCTCGTCGGTCGCCCGCCAGACCATCCCCTCGCCGCCCAGGAGGAATAGCTCGCGCAGTGTGTACCGGCCCGCGATGCTGTCTCCGACGCTCGTCATGCGCCCGCCTTCGATAGTCGGCCCCTCAAATCCCGGCGAGCGCAGTGTAGACGCCGCGAGCGGGGTGCAGTGTGCTACCGGGCAACTGCGGCAACGCCTTCGGCGAAATGCGCGGCGTGTGTGACAGACTGTCCCAGACATGAGGTGCGGCGCTCGGAGTCGCCGCGACGACCGACGACAGGAGTGAGTTATGAGCCCCAGGAGGCGGAAGCGTCAGGCGAGCCACGCTCCGGCGCCGAGCCGGACGTCCGGCGCCCCTGCCCGGCTGTTCGGACTGGGCCTCGCGGGCGCCGGGGCCGCGCACTTCACCGCCCCGCAGGTCTTCGATCAGCTCACCGGCGTCGCCTTCCCCAGCGCGACGCGGCAGTGGACCTACCGCAACGGGTTCACCGAACTCCTGCTCGGCCTCGCCATCGCCTACCGCCGCACCCGCACCGTGGGCGCCATCGGGCTGATCGCCTACGTCGCGTTCCTGGGCAGCCGCGTGGTCGGCCGCACCGGCGACCCGTCGGGCGCGCACAGCCGCTGAGCCGAAAGCCTCACCGCGGCAACCGCTCCGCGAGCGGTTGCTGGAGCTGTGGGATCTGACGGACTGAGCGACCTGCCCATGGCCGGGAAGGCCGTAGCGTTCCCGGTGGAGCGCATGCCTTGTCGCGTTCCTCGCCTACCCGGGCGCAGCGTGTGAAACCGGTTCTCCTACTTGGAACCTCCCGGCAAGCGCGTTCAGGATCGGCCGTTTCACCTGCCGTAGATGTAGCTGCACGCTGCGTATCGGGTCCGCCTACGCGGGCGGTGTCACTCCGGGGTCGAACTGGGTTCCGGCAGCGTGCAATCGGTCACTTTGGGATCGAGGCCCAGGTAGTTCAGCGGCCCGCTGATCACATTCAGGGCGATGGTCCCGAATTCCCCGCAGCTCTGCGACATCTGCGTGAGGTACCCGCGCTGACCGGCCGCGACCACCCCCACGATCAACCACACGAACACGAGCAGCGAAATCAAACGCATGACGATTCTCCCCGGTCCGGTACGGCGGCTGCCCGGCCGACGATACCCGGCCTCAGTCGACCGTCGCGCGAGCCGCGTACGCGGCGCCGGTCAATTCGACCGACCGCACGCGGTCATCGATGTCGTGGGCGTGATGGGCGAGGATCAGTTCGTCGGCGGCGATATCGGCGGCGAAGTCGTCGAGAAAGGCGCGGACCTCGTCCGGGGTGCCGACCGCGGTGTAGCGCGTCATCGAGGTGAGCTGGGCGCCGTTGGGGGAGGCCAGGAACGCGTCGATCTCCTCGTCGGTGAAGTCGGCGTCCGCGGCTCGCCGCCGGACCATCATGCGGGCTCGGGCACGGTAGGCGATCGTCTTCTGCTCGGCCGCTTCTTCGTGGTCGTCCGCGGCGAAGACGTTGACGCCGGCCATGACGTACGGCTCGGCCAGCTGGTCCGACGGCTTGAAGCGGTCACGGTAGACGGCGACCGCCTGGTGCAGGGCGTCGGGCGCGAAGTGGGAGGCGAACGCGTACGGCAGCCCGAGTTCCGCTGCGAGCTGCGCCCCGAACAGCGACGAGCCCAGCATGTACAGCGGCACAACGCCTTCCGCGCGCGGGACGGCCTGGACACCCGGTACCCGCGAGTGGCCGCTGAGGTAGCCCTGTAGTTCCAGCACGTCCTGGGGGAAGGAGTCGGCGGAGCTGGGCGTGCGCCGCAGGGCGCGCATGGTGGTCTGGTCGCTGCCGGGCGCGCGGCCCAACCCGAGGTCGATGCGGCCGGGGAAGAGCGTCTCCAGGGTGCCGAACTGCTCGGCGATCACCAGCGGCGAATGGTTGGGCAGCATGATGCCGCCGGAGCCGAGCCGGATCGTGTCGGTGTGCGCGGCGACATGGCCGATCAGGACACTGGTGGCGCTCGAGGCGATCGAGCCCATGTTGTGGTGCTCGGCGTACCAGACCCGCCGGTAGCCGCTGCGCTCGGCCGCCCGGGCCAGGGTGACGCTGTTGTCGAAGCTGTCGCGGGCCGACCGGCCCGGGGCGATCGACGCCAAGTCGAGGATGGACAGTGCAAGAGGCATGCGACGCAGCCTTTCCTAGGTCAGAGATCGCGATGGAGGTGTGCGGTGAAGACGCGGATGCGGTCGTCGTCCCGGCGGTAGTACGTCCACTGCCCGCGCCGCGTGGCCACCAGGAATCCGGCGCGCTGCAGGATCGCCAGATGCGCCGAGATCGTCGACGCCGACGTCCCCGCCTTCCGCTGGATGAGCCCGACGCAGACCCCGAGATCCTTTGCGTCCGAAGCGCTCTCCGGAAAATTCACCGCCGGGTCCTTGAGCCACTCGAGGATGCGCAACCGCGTTCCGTTGGCCAGCGCCTTGCACTCGTCGAGCACGCCCACCACCCTTCGGTATTTCGCTTATTAACGAAATTACGCCCCGTACTCCCTCGGCGCACCATGACCTGGCTCACCGCGCGGCAGCTCTTGCGTTCGAGCGCGCTCGAAGCCATAGCGTCGCCGCCATGACATCACAGACCTGGATCATCACCGGCGCGTCCAAGGGATTGGGGCGCGCGCTGGCGGAAGCCGCGCTCGCGGCCGGGGACAATGTCGTGGCGGCCGTCCGGACGCCGGACAGCGTGGCGGATCTGGCGGCCGAGTACTCCGGCAGCTGCTCGGTCGTGCGGTTCGACGCCCGATCCACCGAGGCGGCCGCCGGCCTGGTGGACGCCGCGATCGACCGGTTCGGGCGTCTCGACGTACTCGTCAACAATGCGGGGCGCGGAGTGATCGGCGCGGTCGAGGAGGTCGGCGACGCGCAGCTGCGGGACCTGATGGACCTGCACCTGTTCGGCCCGGCCGCGCTGGTGCGGGCCGCGTTGCCCGTGCTGCGCCGCCAGGGCGCGGGCACGATCGTGCAGATGAGCAGCCAGGGTGGCCGGGTGTCGTTCCCCGGCGTCTCCGCCTACTGCGCCTCGAAGTTCGCGCTCGAGGGCTGGTCGGAAGCACTGGCCGCCGAGGTCGAACCGTTCGGGGTCCGGGTGCTGCTGGTCGAGCCGAGCCGGTTCCGCACCGAGTTCAACGCTGAACTCGAGTTCGCCGACACCGTGGACAGCTACCGCGACAGTCTCGCCACGCTGCGTGCCGATATGGCGGACGCCCACGGCGTCCAGGAGGGCGATCCGGTGCGCGCGGCCGAGATCATCGTGCGTCTCGCGCACAGCGACGAGGTCCCGCTGCGGCTGCCGCTCGGGCAGGAGGCGGTCGAGCGGCTCTCCGATCTGTATCGCCGCGGCCTGGCGGAGGTCGAGCGCTGGGCCGAGACCGCCCGCAGCGCCGATTTCGACGCCGTCCCCGCCGCGGCGCACCCCGTTTAAGCTGGCTGTCGTGGCAACCGACGAACTGATGGCGCGGGCGCTGGCGATGCTCGGCGACGAGGACGACGCGGCGTCGGTCGAGGTGATCCATCGCCTCGCGGACGCGGGCGACATCGCCGCGCCCATGACCATCGCCGAGGTCGCCGACATGCTCGACGTCTCGCCCCACACCCTGCGCTACTACGAGCGCGCGGGCCTGATCGAGGTCGGCCGCGACAGCAGCGGCCACCGCCGCTACGACGCCGAGGCCGTCCGGCGGCTGGTGTTCCTGACGCGAATGCGGTTGTCCGGCATGCCGATGCGCGACCTCCAGCACTACGTCGATCTCGTCGACGCGGGCGACGACACGGTTCCCGAGCGACTCGACATGCTCGTCGAACACCGCGACACCATCCGCCGCCGCATCCGCGAACTCACCCTCTCCTTGGCCGCGACCGAATACAAGATAGCCACCTACGGCGGCCACACGGGCCCGGTGGTATGAGGCCCCGTCCGCTCGAGTCTCCACCAGGGGGAGGTAGGAGGCTGGGTTATGGACGACGATGCGCTCTTCACGATCGGGGCTCTGGCCGAGCGGACCGGGTCCGACCATGCCCGACCTGCCGGAGGATCCCACCGCGGAACAGGTCGAGGCGTGGATGGACCTCGTGCGGCTGGTCCAGGACGACGACTTCCGGGCGGCAGTGCGGCGCATGGCCGAATACCAGGCGAGGGAACGCGCCGACGGCGACACCACGGGCCTGCACCATGAGCTGACCGGGACCGTGCGGGAGGATGTCGGCCGCGCCCTTACCTGATGCCGAACTCGCCGCTCAGCACCGGCTTGTCGGCGCGTTCGGGCACGGTGGTGAGGAAGATGTATCTGTCGCCCTCGTCCCAGATCCGGGTGTGCAGTGACTCTCCCGGGAAGGCGATGCCGCGGAAGCGTGCTGTGTACCTGCGCACTCGCCCGGCATCCGATTCCGCGACCGCGTCGACCAGGGCCGCGCACACCATCCCGTAGGTGCACACGCCCTGCAGGATCGGTCCCGGAAATCCGGCCGCGCGGGCGAAGATCTCGTCGGTGTGGATGTTGTCGTGCAGCGACGCGCCGCGGACGCACGCCTGGTACCACACCGCCTGCGAAGGGGAAGTGGGCGTGCGGATTTCGGCATCCGGACGGCGATCGGGCGTGGGCGCGATCGCCGTGCCGCGACTGCCGCCTCCCGCCCCGCCCTCGCCGCGGGCATGGATCCGCGAGATCCCGGACACCAGCGCGGCGCCGTCGTCCCCGCGCAAGGTCGTGCGCTGAACCAGCACCGCCGCGTCCCCGCGCTCCTCGATGCCCACGACCTCACCCGTGCACCGCGCGCAACCGGTCCGGGGGAGCGGCGCGGGCACGACGAGTTCCTGTTCCAGATGCAGCAGGGTCGCCAGATTCAGCCGGATACCGGGGAACCGGATCTCCGGCGGTTCGGGCTGGTAGAAATCCGGCGACGCCACCCCGAAGGCGGCGGGAGCGGTCATCGCGAACGTCGGCAGCATTCCCCGCTGCCGCGCCCCCTGACCGACGGCCCGCCGGTAGCGGAGCACGTCCTCCTCCGCCCACCCGAACTCCTGCTCCGGCACCGCGACCCCGACAGCGGCCCGAACATCGATAGGCATATGACAGATTCCCGTCCGGCCGTAGAGGTATCGCCGAGAACGTTACCGCGACATTCCCGCAACCCTCGACCGGAGTCGTGTGCTCGCCGCGCACCGGCCCGTGTCTTGTGCTATCCGTACGAGCACACGAAGATTGGCGGGCCGCGCGGGTCGACGGACAGGTCCGCGCGGACGCGTGCGCGCGGAGACCGAGGGTGGGTGGTCGCGATGGCGAAGAGCGCGGATGCGGGTCTGCGATACGAGGTGTTCGAGGTATCCCTCGGCACCGATCTGCCCGCGGCCGACCGAACCGATATGTGGCGCGACCACGTCGGCGGCAATCAGGGCACGGCCGAGACGCTGTTCGGTTCCCGGAACGCGTTCGTCGGCCATACCTGGACGCAACGGGCGCTGGGCCGGAAGGAGAACGATCCCGATCAGCTGCAACTCGTCGAATTCGCCTCCAGCGCCATCGTTTACGACCGCTGCGACGCGGCCGCGAAGGCGGACGGCGACGACAGCGCCCGGCTCGTCATCCCGCTCGACGGGCGGATCGGCCTGCGCCAGGCCGGTCACGCCGTGTGCGCGGGGCCGGGTGAACTGGGCGTGCTGCGCTGGGACCGGGGCATGGTCATGTCGCACGACGACGGATTTCGCGCCTTCATCCTCAATATCCCCGCCTATGCGCTGCCACCGGCCGCCGACCCCCGGGGCGCGCTGGGGATCCGGCCACAGAACGCCGTCCTGAGAACCGTCCGGCTCCTCGCTGGCAATCTCGCCGCCGATCGGCACGGATTGACCCCGGTCGAATTCGTCGCGATCGGCCGGTCGCTCATCGATCTCGTCGCGGGGACGCTCGACGATCGGCAGGCCCCGCAACTGGACGGCTACGCCAGGCTTATCGCCGACGCGTGCCGGCGTATCCGCCTCTACAGCGACGACCCACGCCTGACGGTGCAGACGCTGGCCGACAGCCTCGGCTGTTCGCGCCGGCGGCTCGAGCTGGCGATGAAGACGGTGACCGGGAGGACGCCCGGCGAGGAGTTGCGCGAAACCCGGCTGCGGCGCGCCTACGAACGCCTCGCCGATCCGGACAACACCCAGGCCGTGGTCGATATCGCGACGTCCTGCGGCTACACCTCGATGAGCTGGTTCCGGGCCGCGTTCGTCGCCCGGTTCGACATCCACCCCGGCGAGCTGAGGCAGCGGGCGCGCACCGGCGTCCCGTGCGCAAAACCGTCTACGCAAAACAGGTTCCGCTGAAAGCCGCACGCTCACTAGCCTTTTCGAGACGGAACCCGCATCTCGCGGGTGTAGCCGGTCCAGGAGGGGACGGCTGCGGCGCCCTCGGATTCGCGACGCAGCCGACGGCTTCAGGGGATCCGCACGAGGGCTACGCGGCAGAACTCGCCGTCGTGCGGATCCCCTGCCGTCAGGGGGCATGACCGGATTCGGGTGACCCTATGCCGAATTGATCAGCTGGCGACGCAGCCAGGTCAGCGGGGTGGCGCCGGAGGGGTCGACGACGTAGCCCGGGTAGCTCTGGTGGATACCGGATTTCACGAAATCGTCGACCTGCTTCTTGCGCTGGTCGTAGGCCTGGTTGTTGAGCTGGTCGGAGAGCAGGCCGAGGCCGCCGGCGGCGAGGGCGTCGGCGATGAGGGCGTTCGCCTGCTGCTGGTAGTTGCCGACCTGGGCCGGGTCGGGGTTGGAGATCTGGGCGAAGAATCCGGCGATGCGGCCGGCGAAATCGCCGTCGGGCATGGAGCAGTACAGATCTCCGGCGACGCAGAAGGTGTAGGTCCGGGGCGACAGCCAGCCGAAACCGCCCAGCCGCGGGCCACCGGCGCCGGCGCCCAGGACGGGCGGGCCGATCAGGTTGTCGGTGGGCGCGCGGCGCGGATCGGCGATGAGCCCGACCATCGAGACGCGGTTGGCCGGTACGACACCGAGTCCCGTGCCGATCTCGGATGCGAGGTCGCCGGCGGCGTCGGCGCCCTGGCTGTAGCCGAGGATGGCGAATTGCGTTGCGCCGCAGGCGCGGGCCATCGAGTCGACCAGTCCGCGGGCCTTCTCGAACGCCTCCCGCTTGGAGCGGCCGTAGACGTCGCCCTCCCAGGGGAAGGCGGTCGCGGCGTAGGCGACGTAGTCGGTTCGGATATCGCCCGGCAGGTTGTCGGTCACCGCGGCGAGCATGCCCTCGCCCGGTTCGGAATTCGAGGTCTCCCATGTTCCGGGAATCGCTACGACATAGGTGCCGGGGCACCCGTCCGGGGCGGCGTGTGCCGCCGGCGCACCCGCGGCGATCGGCAGGGCGGCGGCGACCAGGGCGGCCACGGCGGCGGCGGTGGTCTTCCATCGAGAAAGCATCTGGATACTCCGGTGTTCACGGCGCGGCTGGTGACCGGCCGGCTCGGTCTACTCCGCGAGTGTAAGAGACCCAACGGGATAGCGCAGAGGTAACCGATCAATGATCGCGGGCGATCCGCCCACGCTACCCCGGTAGTCGAGAACTCGAGAGAATATTCACTCGCCGGTTGCGCCCCCGCAATACGGACTTTCGTGTCATTCCTCGTCGGCGTCCTCGGCGCGGTCGCGGACCACGGACTGGGTGCGGCGCAGCGAGGTCCAGGCCTCGAGGTCCTCCTCGAGGATGTCGTTCAGCTCCCGCATCGTCTCGCGTGCCAGCGCGTTGCGGTCCTCACCGTCGGCCTGCCGCAGTTCGGTGGTGCGCAGGAGAGTCTGCAGCTGGCCCAGGATCACGCTGCGCTGCACCCACATCTCGCGATGGCGGTACAGCCCGTCCCACGCGGTGATGACGCTGGTCGACGCGGCGAGGCCGGTGCTGAGCAGCCCGAGCCACGGCGCGTCGTACACGGCGATGGCGGTGCCGAGTACGGCGATGAGCCCGTTGGCGACGGCCGTCCAGACCACGACGCGCTTGGCCCGGGTCTTCACCACAAACCGCGAGCGTTCGTACTCGTCGCGGAACAGATGCAGGTAGTGAAGGCTGATGCCGAGTGGATCGGCGTCCGGAGGCGGCGACTGAGGGCTGTGCAGGCCCGTCGAATGGGCGGGGTTCTGTTCGCCGCGGAGCCATCGCCACATGGAGGAGTAGCCGTTCGAAGAGGGGATGTGGGGTTTTCAGCGGGATGTTACGGTAGCACAAGCGGTTGCATTTGGGTGGCATGCCCGGTAGTCTTGCCTGGTCAGCTCCATATGGGAATCAACTCGTGCAGCGAAGGTCGTGACAGTTATGGCAGTCCTCAACGGAGCCATCACCAGCCACGTGGAGACGGCCCGTTTGAAGCCGTCCGAGCTCGCACGTCAGTTGATCCAGCATCTGGGCCCCACGCTGGTGGCACTCGTGGCCGGCGTGCGCGACCGCAAGCTCCCGCACAAGTGGGCGCACGCGGACGGCCCCCGCCCGCGGGACGCGGCGCTGGCGCGGCTGCAGGTCGCGCATCGCTGTTGGATCCTGCTGGCCACGGCCGAGAGTGAGGACGTGGCCCGCTCGTGGTTCATCGGCGCCAACCCGCGGCTGGGCGAGGAATCGCCCGCCGTGGCCATCCGCGAGGGCCGCTATCCCGAAGTGATCGCTGCCGCAGTCGCTTTCGTGGACGGTTCCGGGGGTAACTGAGGGGCGCTCGATATTCCCCTTCCAGTAAGCTCAACTGCTGCAAGCGGATTGAGCCGGCTGTGAGGGGGATTCTTCGTGTCTATGAGGGACGTCAGGCGCTCGAGCGCCCGGCGGACCTGCTCGAAGACCGGGCTGGTGCTCGTTCCCTCGGCCAGCCGCGAGGTCTATCGGCTGGCGAAACCGTCCTACGGCGCGCTCAACCCGCTGTTGCGCGCCGTCTCCGGTGACGAGTCCCGCGCGCCCTGGAACCGGTACGACGTGGCCGGTCAGCGGACCGTCTACGCGGCCAGCACCGAGGAGGGCGCCTACGGTGAACTGCTCGCTCCGCTGAAACCGAAACTGCCCGTCGCCGCCTCGACCTACTTCGACGATGTCGGTGTGGACGACGAATTGGACTCGCTGATCAAGGAGGAATGGGACGACGCCGGCTTCCGCCCGCCCCGCGATATCGACCTGGCCTGGCTGGCCGAGTACCGCCTCTACCGGGTCACCCTCCCCACCATGGGCTGGTTCATCGATATCGAGGCCGCGTCGAGCCTCTCCGCGATCGCCAAGTACCCGCCGCAGAGCCTCGTCGACCGGGGTATCGGCGAGGTCACCGTGGCCGAACTGCGCGGCAGCGACCGCTCGCTCACCACCGCCATCGCCACCCGGCTGTGGCCGATCACCCTCGACGACAACAGCCTCGCCCACGGCATCATGTACGGCTCGCGCCACGGCAGCGAGTGGAACTGCTGGGCGATCTGGCTGCGCCGCACCCGAAGAGGTCGCGCCCCCAAAGGACTCATCCCCACCGCGAACCACGGCGTCGAGGTGCTGCCGCCCGCGGTCAACCCGCCCCTGGACGCGATCATGGCCGTCTACCGCCTGACCGGCAGCTGGTAGCCGCGGCTCGGTGCGCGTGGCGAACGGCCGGTACTTTCCTACCGCTGGTGTTCGCGATGGGAACGAGGTGGTCGTGATGGCCGACATGCTCCGGCCCGGGAGGGTTCCTGAGTTCGCCCGAGAGCTACGAGGACATGCCGGTCGGCGAGGTCGTCCGGGAGTGGGCGCGGCGGATGCCGGACGGCCGCGCGTTCGTGACGGCCGAGCGGTCGACGACGTGGAGCCGAGTTACGACCGGCTGGCCGATGCCGTCGCCGCCGATCTGCGCGACACCGCCGGACGGGTGGCCCTGGTGC
>NZ_BAGL01000116.1 GCF_000308875.1 Nocardia transvalensis NBRC 15921 | reverse complement strand
ACTACAGCAACAGCGACTACGTGCCCCCGGCCGAGACCGAGCAGCACGCGCACTTCGCGGGCGGGCTGATCGTGGAGACCGGCCCGACCGTGCACCACCGCCGCGTCGTCCGGGGATTCCCCGAATGACCGCGCCGACCAGCAGACCGACCGCCGCCCACGCGCGCGCCAGCTGGCAGCGGGTCACCGCCGCCCTGGAGCAGGCCGTGGGCGGCGGTCGTGAGGCGGGTAGCTGGACCCGGTACTGCTGCCCGGTGCACGAGGGCGACGGCCGCGCGCACGATCCGTCCCTGGGCGTGAAGTACCTGACCGACGCGGGCCGCACGAAGGTTCGGTGCTTCGCGGGCTGCCCCGACACCGAGATCCTCGGCAGGCTCGATCTCCAGGTCAGCGACCTCTACGACGAGCCGATCACCCGCGCGGGCAAGGGTTTCCGCCGGCCGACCCGCGCACCGCAGCCGCGGCCGGTGCCGCGCGCCGAGCAGGCCATCACCGCCGCCGGTCTGCCGCTGGTCAAGGTCACGAAGGACCACGGCGCACAGACCGGCGGGGTGAAGACGGTGGCCTCCTACCCGTACGTCGACCAGGCCGGTGTCGTGGTCGGTGAGGTGGTCCGCCGCCACATCCCGCACGAGCACGGCCGGAAAAAGGAGTTCTACCAGCGGCATTGGAACCCGCAGACGGGCCGGATGGAGGCCGGTGGGTTCGCGCCGGTGCCGTTCCAGCTGCCGCAGTTGCTCGACGCGATCGGCGAGGGCCGCTCGGTCTACGTCTGCGAGGGCGAGGAGGACGTGCTCGCCGCCGCCCGGGCCGGGATTCCCGCGACCTGCAACGCCGCCGGGGCCGGGAAGTGGCGGCCCGAACATGCCCAGTGGCTCAAGGGCGCTCGCCGTGTGGTGATCGTCGCCGACCGTGACGCCCCGGGCTACCGGCACGCCGACAAGGTCGCCGAGTCGCTGCGCGGCCTGGTCGGTGAGGTCCGGATCGTGCAGGCCGCCGCCGGGAAGGACCTGCGCGACCACTTCGCGGCCGGGCACGAACTCGGCGAACTCGAACCGGTGCCGGGCCTGGACCCGCGCACCCCGCTCCCGGCCCGTGCGGAGGCCGTAGCCACCCCTTTCGCCGGTGACCCGTCGCCCGCCCGCGCGGCCGACGGGTCCCAGCTCGATCACCCCACCACCAATGGAGGTTCCCACATGCCCGACAACTCGACGATCAACCTGTCCGGCCTGCACAGCAGCGACAGCGGTCACCACCACGACGACACGATGGACCACATCGGCGGCCGCTTCGCGATGCTGATGCAGCGCGTGATGCAGGAAGTGATGCAGCGCGCGATCACCAGCCACGCCGCGCGCCGCGAGGCGGCCGAACAGTGGCGCAAGTACGACGAGCGCCGCCGCGCCGCCGAGGAAGCCCAGCACGCCGCCCAGCGCAAGGCGGTCGAGAAGATCCTCGCCGCGGCGAAGAAGACCGGCTTCGATCGGCTGTCGCGCAGCGAGATCGCCGCCGTGCTCAAGGACGCGGTGGAGTGGGCGCCGGACTCCGACGCCGCCCGTCACGCGGCGACCGAGCTGGCCGACCACATCCGCGAGCGGTGGGGCGTGCACGTCGACGTCGACAACGGCCACGTCACCGTGGACGCCCCACCGGAGATGGCCGCGAAACTCGCTGCCGCCGAACAGGAACGCGCCGCCGCCGCGCGGCTGGCCACCGCGCAGGACCGCATGGTGGAGATGATCGCGACCGAGGGCGTCGACGAGGAGTCGCTGCGGGCGCTGCGTGCGCAGATCGAGCAGTGGCGCACTTCGCCGTCCCCGGAGGGTGTCGCGCAGCTGGCCGGGAACCTGCACGATTTCGCCGCGCGCGGCGCGGACGGAGCGGCGAAGAAGCGGCTGCTCGAGCAGATCGAGCACTGGCGTCAGCAGCCCTCGCCCGACCGTCTCCAGCTGGTGTCGCGGCAGGTGCAGGCCCTGGCCGACGCGAGTATCGACGAATCCACCCGGCAGTCGCTGTACGCGGCGGTCGAGCAGTGGCGCAAAGCGCCGTCCCCGCAGGGCCTCCAGCAGCTCACCGAGAAGATGAAAGCCGCCGGCGTCGGCGAGAAGACCCGCACCCGCACAAGGTTCGTCGCGCTCTACCTCGGCGCACCCGCCGTCGCCGAGACGACGCCGATCACCGATCTCGGTGGCCCGGCCACGCTGGCGTCGACCGCGCTGCGCAAGCTCGACGAGCCCCTCGTGGACCCGGGCGAGGAAGTCAAATACCGCGTCGACACGCTGCTGATGGACTACCAGGCCAAGCTCAAGCACGGCCACGACACCGTCTCCGTGCAGGCCCGTCTCGCCGACGCGGTGTCGGTGATGACCCCGGAGGACCAGCAGATCGCCCGCGACCGCGGCAAAGCGATCCGCGACAACCCCGCCGGGCAGTACCGGCAGCTGTGGCCCGAGCACGTCGACCGCGACGAGCTGGCGGCCACCGTCCGCGCCTACGCCGCGCTCGCGCCGACCGTGGAGGCCACCGCCGCCAGCGCCGACGGAACGGACGTGGACGCGAACTGGGCTGCCGCGCAACGCGATCGGGCCACCACGATGCGGTCGCAGATCGACAAGGCGATCCGCTCCGGCAAGGGCCTGGACCGGCTGGAGAAAGACCAGCTGCGCGCCGTGCTCGCCGATGTCGAGGCGGGCAAGACGACCGTGCCGGACATGCTGCTGGCCGACGACCGCACCACCGCCGCGCTCGACCGCGACCGCGCCGACGAGATCGGCTACCGCACCGCCGCGATCAACCGCCGCGAGGTCGAGGAGATCCTGTCGGGCCACGCCGCACCCGAGACCGCGGTGCGGTCGGTGCGCGACGAGCTGGGCCGGGTGGCGGTCGAGCAGGCCCGCCTCGCGGCAGGCCGGACCTCGCTGCGCGACTACGAGGGCACCGGCGCCGACGAGAAACTCCTCGCCGGTCTGGTCGCGGGCGGTGTCCCCGAACCGGTCCGCAACCAGGTCCGCAAAGCCCTTGACAACGCACGCGAGGACTCCGCGGTCACCGGCCACCAGGCCCGCCGCATCCAGGACCGGTGGGCCGACCGCCGCGAAGCCGTCGCGGTCCAGCGCACCCCGGAAGGGCCGGCCTACGACAGCCCCGAACGCCGGGCCGGGCTCGCCCACAACCTGCGCAACGCCGGACTGTCCCCGGACGAGGTCCGCCAGAACATCGCCGCCGACGGCGGCCGCGCCAAACCGCCCAGCACACCCGTGCAGGCTCCCGCGCCGGAGAAGAAGGTCCGGCTGACCACCCCCGGCACCGGCCTGCAACAGGCATACAACCGCGCCAACGGCCGCGACCAGGGCATCGGGGACTGACCGATGCCACCGCTCGACACCGCCGGGGAGCGCGAACCCGACCTCTACGACTGGCGGACCGCGCCCGCGCACCTGATGACCCGCCGCCAGCTCCGGGCGGCGGGCCTGCGCCCGGGCGGCCAGCAGCCCGTGGCCTGGGTGCCCGTGGAGTGGCGCGGCCGCACCCAGTACGCGGGCCTCTACGACTCCCGCCGCGCCGCGCCGAAGCGGATCGCGACCCCGGCCCAGCTGCGGGCCGTCGCGAAAGCGATCCGCGAGCACCAGGCCCGCGCCGCCGAACGCCGCGGCTACAGCCGCGCCGAACTCTCCCGGGCCACCGACCCGGGCCCGGGGTGGACCGACACCCCGGCAACCACCGATCAGGAGGAACCCATGTCCGACAACGAATTCGAGATCTCTCACGGAGCCGCCCACATCGAGGCTGTTCAGCTGGCCGACGAGCTGGCCGCTGCGCAGCGCGACGCCGAGATCGATGCCGACGACATCACCGGCTACGAATCCGCCGAGTGGGTCATGGTCGCCCAGGAACGCCTCGACGCTCACCTGCGAGACCACCGCGAGCAGCTCGGCGGCGATCCGCACTGGACGTCCTACTACGCGAGCCTCGACCGCGCCGAGAGCGCGCCGCCGGAGACGGCGGGCGTCCCGGCCGGGCACGGGCAGCGCATCGCGCACGTACTCGCGGTCACGGCTGTCAACCAGGCCCGCTACGGCCTGCACCAGATCCGCGCCAGCCAGGAGGCCGCGCAGCGCCCCGATTCCCTGCTCGCCACCCGACAGCTCGACCAGCAGCGCGCCTTCGCCGAAACCCGCCTCGACCGGATCGCCTGGGCCAACCAATGGTCGCTGGCCGGGTCCCTCACCGACGCGCTGATGTGGCACGGCGCGTCCGATCTCGCCGCGACCCAGCTCGACAGCCTGCGCCGCGTGTTCGCCGAGCAGTGGGGTGTCCTCGTAGACGTCGACGAACTGACCGTCAGCATCGACCCGGCCGTAGATCCCGAAGCACGGCAGACCTACAACGAGGCCGCCGCCGTGCACGCCCGGCAGACCGCCATCCTGGAAACCCTCGATACCCTGCCGCTCGACCAGGCCGTGAAAGCCGCTGCCGCCGACGCCATTGTGCGGTGGCGCGGCGAGGATCTCGACCACGATCCGGGCGCGTACCTGCGTGACGGCGAGCAGCGGCGCGCGCAGCTGGCCGCCGATCTGGATTCCGCCGGCGTCACCGGCGCCGACCGTGAGCGGATCGATTTCGTCGTCGACTACCTCACCGGCGGCGGACGGGATATCGACCTGCTGGCCAGCCCGGTCTTCGTCGACCCCGGCCAAGAAGCCCGCGGGCGGATCCCCTCGCTGCTGCTCGGGTTCGGCGACGGCCAGGTCTCCGCCGAGCAGATGGCCACCGAGATCGCGGTGATGACTCCCGAGGACCAGGCCCGCGTCCGTGAGGTCGGCACGGCGATCCGCGCCGGACAGGACCCCGACGTGCAGCTGTGGCCCGGCTACGTCGACCGCGACCAGCTCGGCCGGGAGATCGAGGCGCTCGCCGCCGATGTCGAGGAGCTGGCGGTCACCGCGGACTACATCGCCGACAACGACATCAGCAGCGAGTCCCCCGAGATGTGGGGCGTCGACGACGAACTCGGCGAGAACATCGCGCGCCTCGCATCGAGGGGAGACAGGATCCTCGCGGCCGCCGCCGGTGAGGGCCTCGCCGATATCGAGCGGGTACAGGTGGCCTCGATCGTCGACGACGTCGACGCCGGCCGCATCCGTGCCCGCGCCGATCTGCCGGAGCTGGTCTTCGCCGACGAACGGTCCAAGCGGGCAGTCGACGAGAAGCGCCTCGCCGCGACCGCGAGCGAGGTGGCGGCCACGGTGCGCGGCCGGGTCGCCGAGATCCTCGGCGAGACCAGCATGGCCACCCCCAACATGGTGACTCTGCAGACGGGCATCCTCCGCGACACCATCGCGTCGGTCGCCTTCGGCGCGACCGCCCACGGCGTCGACCACGAACGCCGCCGCTACGTCGGCCAGCGCGCCAAACTCGACGACGAGTTGCGCCGCGCCGGGGTCGAGGACGAGAAGCGCCAGGCGGTCCGCGCCGCGATCGACGACACCGCCCACCGGGCCGGGGTCGCCGGACAGGTCGCCGCCGACCGCCACCAGCGGTGGGGCGTCAAGGTCGAACGCGTCGCGATGGTCCGCGACGACCACGCCGCGCAGCAGCGCGCGGCCACCGCCGGCCGCGCCAAACCCCCGGACGCCGCCCGGGGCGCGGGCCTGCAGCGCGCGTGCACGGCTCGGATCGACCAGTCCCTCAACGGAGTTCAGTCCCCGGCCCCGGCCGGGATCCGGCAGCTGCACAGCATGGAGGTGGATCGGTGATGCTGTTCGACACCGAGTACGTCGTGTTCGTCGCCTACACCGACCCGATCGAGGACACCCCCGTGGTCGACATCTTCGGCGGTGAGGTCATCTACGACCCCGACGACGGCAGCTACGAGGGCTACGAGCGTGGGCACTGGTGGGAATCGGTCCCGATGGCCACCGAGGACGGCGTCCCGGCCGCGCTCGACGACATCGACACCACGCTGACCCGGCTCGGCTACGAACGCACCGGGCCCTGGCACGGACCGAAGGTCACCCGCCGCGGTGAGCGCTACGTCTCCGACGGCACCGCGCACCTCGAATCCCTCGGCGGGCCCACGACCGCCCGCCGATAGCGCCCGAAACGCAGCTGACCCCCGCCGAATCCGCCGGCGGGGGTCAGCTGTGTCCCGGGAGCGGGTCTACACGTAGAGCAGCAGCGCGGCCATCACCAGTACGAGCAGCAGCGCCACGGGCGCCAGCACCAGCAGCCACCCGTGTCCCGGATCGGAGAGGCCGCGCGCGGCGCGGACCTCGGCGCGGTACTGGCGCATGAAATGCCGTTTCCGCATGTAGGACGGTGTGCGGCGCAGGTCGAAGTCCCCGGCGGCCGCCATCTTCGAGTACGCGGCGAAGGCCCGCTTGTCCGCCTCCGTCAGCGGTCGCGGCCCATACGGGTATGGGCACACCGGGGAGTAGTGGAACGGGTACGCGCACCCGGGATTCGCGCACGAATACGTCCGCGTCCACGCCATCGCTCTGTCCCCTCGCTCGCGTCCGCCCAGCCGATCAGTATGCCCGCGGCCACCGACCAGCGCACCCCTTCCCGCGTCTGACCTCGGCAGTGTCCGGTTTTGCGCACGGATTTGAGGGGACATGGGACGGCCCGGAGCCGGTGGGGGCTTCGGCATCCGGGCCGTGCCGCGCCTGCTGCTCCGCATAAGGAGGGGGTGGGGCTTCCCGAGGCGCGGGTCTGTCGAGCGTAAGCCGCGACGTGCGGCGGCAGGGGAGGATTACGTGAGCATCTACCGATACACGGGGTCCTCCCGGGGGACAGAGGCCCTTGGAAGTGCCCATCTACCTGCGAATTCCCGTCGTTCGGGTGGGGCGGTTTGGTCGCCCTACGGAACGCCCCACGGATCGACCACGGCCCCGAAGACCCCGAAGACCCCGAAGACCCCGACCGAAACGGCCGTTTTCGGCCCCGATTCTGGGAGCCGATAAGTGAACGTTATCGGCGTCTGACCGGCTTTCGATGGCCCATCGATGTCTGCGAATTCCGACGCCGCTACGCCGTGACACCGGGGTACGGCGGCAGCTGTGGGATGCCGGTGTCCCGGTCGACCGGGACACGGATGTGGACGCCGCAGTCGAGGGCGCCGAACAGCCAGCGCAGCGCCCGGCCGCGAGCGCCGGCATCGAGTTCCGCCAGAGCGGCATAGGCGGTACGCATCGCGGCAAGCTCGGCGGGCGGTGTGGATTCAGGAATCGTCATGTGCGCCAGGCTCGCACGCCGGTGTCGCACATCTGTCGCACCACCGTTGAGCAGGGAAGGGACCCGCACAAAGTGTCGTGGGCTAAGGGATTTCGTGGGTGGTCGGCCCCATAATCTGCGCATGGCATTCACTGTGCAAACCGCCGAAGACCCAACAGCCGTCATCGAGTTCAGCGACAACGACCGCTTCACCATCCGCGCATCCGGAGTGCTGGAGGTGGAGAGCAGGAACTACGGCACGCGGATCTACGCACCCGGGTTCTGGCAGCTCGTCAACTGCGGGAACCACTCCGAGCTGCTACGCAAAGTGGAGAGCTGACCGCCCGTCCGCCCCGTGCCAGGGGAATCAGCGCAGCGTTGTCCGGGCGCGGACCCACACCGCTCGTTCGGCCTCCATCATCTCCAGCGCGGCCTCCGGCTCCATGCGGTCGGCGGTCCCGGTGATCACCACCAGTCCGCCGCCGTCCTGGTGCAGCTGCTCGACGAGCTGCCGCCAACGCCGATCGGCCTCCAGCGCACCCGTGTAGATCTCGCCGAGACCGGGCGGGCCCGCGATCGTCGCCGTCGTCATCGCCTTGGCGATGGTGACCAGCCAGCCCGGCGTCACCTGGTGCGCGAACTCGGCATCCGTCATCGGCATCGCGCCGTGCGCGGTGACCGCCGCCGTCCAGGCGTCGGCGGCCGCCAGCTCGCCGGACGGCGCGATGTGGACGCTACGCATCCGGGGCAGCACGATCAGGACCGGGTCCGAGCCGATGACGGCGGTGTACGTGGTCGCCTGCTCGATCGGCGGCAGCGAATCCTGGAGCGGCATTGGCCGACCCTACCGCCGAAATCCCTTGCGCGGCCGCTCATTCGTGTCCAGCGGGCACGAGGTACCGAAGCGGCCACCAGTGCGGGTAACTCCCAGGGACCTCGGCGATGTCGCCGGTCGGCGCGAGGAGGGTGCGGACGCCGTCCTCGATCTCGTCGACGCGGAAGATGTGGTCGCTGTCCGGGGTCTTCTTCACCAGGTCACCGATTTCGATCACGTGTCAACGATATCGCCCCAGGGCTTACAATCCGAACATGTGTGCGAACGACACGCCGCCGCGCACGGAGGGCACCGAGCCGCGGCTGCTCGACCCGGACGGCGCGGGGCATTACCACCGGACGCTCACCGAGCCACCGACCGAGATGTGGGTGCGCCTAGACGCTCTCTGCGTCCGGGACCCGGGAACGCCGCGCCGGACCAACGGCTCCGGGCTCGACATGACCGGCGAGCGGCCCGCCCGCGTCACGCACTGGATCCCCGCCGAGAGCGGGGACTGGCTGGGCTTGGCCAGCTTCTCCGTCCCGTACGCGGACGGGCGCCCGGCGATGCATGTGCGCGCTCAGCTCGTCCCGGCCTACGCGCTGCGACCCCGCCGCCGGCGGTAGCCGCGCGGCGCGGCGGTCAGCTCGCGAGTAGGTACCGCGGCTCGTCCTCGGCTTCGCCGCAGTAGCAGCCCTCGCAGGCGGTGCACGAGGTGCAGCCGTCGCAGACCTGGGTCATCGGGTGCCCGCACTCCGGGCGCACGTCGTCGTCGATCGTCGCGGCGTGCGGGATGAGCGGCTCACGCCGCATCGGGCGGTACTCAGCCATAGCCCGCATCATCCGCCCACCCACCGACACCCCCGCCCGAGATTCGGCCACCGGTCGTATCCCGGAGCCGCCCGCCCGGCCCACTCCCAGACCACACATTTCGCCACCCCTCCACCAAGGCCAAATCTCTTGCACAACGGCCGTTAACTTCCTGACCTGGGCATCTTCCGACGCGCCGCTCGGCACCGTCACACCTCTTCCACCATCCCGTGAGGTCGAGGGAGTTTCGTCCGACAAAACAGGCTGGAACACCGTCACACCTTCTGCACTCCGTGAGGTCACCGCAGGGGTTTCGTCCGATGAAAGTCCGTAGCGTGGAGGGCATGGACGTCGGCGAGCTACGCCTGTGCCCGCGCTGCGCGAATCCGATCCCGCAGCAGCGGACCGGCCGCCCGCGCAAGTGGTGCTCCGACCAGTGCCGCCGACGCGGCCACGAGAAAGGCGTCCAGGTCCACGAGATCGTCCGCGAACGCGTCGTGGTGCGCCCGGAACGGGTCTCGGTCGACGCGCAGATCGCGCGGCTACTCGACGATCCGGCCGCGACCGAGCAGCTGCTGCGGACCCTCGCCCACCGGTGGCGCCACCGCGGGCCCGACACCGATCTGGCCGCCCACCGCGCCCTCGCGCCGACCGTCCTCGAGGTGTGGCAGGCGTTCCACGCCCCGACCGATCCGGCTGCCGCGGACAATCCGCCGGCGCGAGTGCCGACGGCGGCCGCCGCCCACCGCGCCGCGGTCGAGAAGGTGCTGTCGTCCCCGCGCTCGATCCGTGAAGTCCTGATGCGGGTCCGCGACCAGCTCGACGACGGACGGCTGCGCGGCGGCGCGGCGGAACCGGTCCACAGCGGCCTCGCCTACCTGACCCGGCCCGGCGGACTTTGAGGGCAAGGCAGCGCAGCTGTCGCGGCAGCATCGATCCGCGACGCGGGCACAGAGTTACAGGCTCGGACCGTGGTCGGGACCGTGGTCGGGCCCGTAGTAGGGCCCGGGCGGGCGCGGTCCCAGCGAGGTGTCCGGGTCGTGCGTGGGCGTCCACCGCTGCCGCGCCTTGCGGGGCGCGCGTTCCTCGGCGGCGCGCTGTTCGGGGGTGAGTTTGTCGCGCCGGGCGGCCTCGCGCTCGACCGGATCCAGGTCACGTTCGAGGTGGTGCAGCATCGCCTCGTCGCGGGACAGGGCCTGCGCGTCCTTCTGGGTGGCCTGGGTGAGCCGCCAGCGCTGCTGCTGCGGGTTCGCGTCCTGCTCGACGCGGGTCCATTCCTGCTCGGAGACCCCGGTCGCCTCGGCGGCGGTGACCGCGTCGACGCGGGCCTGGTCGATCTCGCCGCCCAGTTCGTCGAGTCGATCGGCGGCGGCGTCGATCTGCTCCTGGAGCTTGCGGCGGGCTCCCGCCCGCAGCCGTGAGGTGGCGTCGATCTGCTCCTGGAGCTGGGTCTGCTGCTGGAGCAGGCGACGCTTCTCGCGGTCGAGGTCGGCGGCCTTCGACCGCGCGTCCCGGGCCGCGGGGATCTTCTCCGCCCGTGCGGAGACCAGCGTGTTGTAGTCCCGTGCCTGCCGGGTCAGCTCGCCGCCGTCGCGGCGGGCCTCGATGTCGGCGGCCAGCAGCTCGACCTCGGTCCGCCGGTCGGCCAGCTCCTGCGCCAGGCGCGCGTCGCTCCAGGTCTCCGGCGCCACATCGTTGCCCGCGAACGCGACCGCGACAGTTCTGCGGGTGGCCGCCAGCTGGCGGCCCTCCTCGTCCAGCTCGGTGTAGAACGGCCGACGCGAGGCGCGGGCCTGCGACGGCGGCGACAGCGGGCCCTGCGCGGCCGCGAGGGCCGCCGAACCGCGCCGCCACGGCCGTTCGGGTTTGTCCGGTCGCGCCGCGGGCGCGGGCTCCTCGCCCGGAGCTTCCTCGGCGGACGGGGGGGTGTCGAGGTGTTCGAGCCGCCACACCAGCACGGCGGCGAGGTCGTCGGCGGTGCCGAGTTCGCGCATCGCGATCGCGGCGGCCAGCTGCTCGGTGGCGTCGCCGCCGGCCACCTCGATCGCGGCCAGGCGCTCACACAGCGCGGGCCACGCCTCGGCATCGGTGATGTCGGGCACCAGCTCCTCGGCATCGGCCGTGAGCGCCGCCAGCCGGTCGGGGTCGAGCTGATCGACCGCCCGCACGGGCGCGGCCTCGGCGACGTCGTCACGGTCGTGGTCGTGGTCGGCGGCCTTCGCGGCGCGGCGTTCGACGGCCGCCGCGAACACGTCGGCGGCGTCGCGGTCCCACTGATGCCGGCGGGCCTCGAGGCGGGCCTGCCACTCGGCGCGCACCGGATCCAAGCCGTAGCGGGTGGCCTGCTCGATCGCCATCCCCCACGTCAGCTCGCCGCGTGACCGGTGCGCTTGCGCCACCTGCATCGCGATCTCGATCGCCAGCAACAGCAGCACGAGCATCGCGGCGAGTACGACCGCGGCGACTTCCTCGACCGGATCGTCACCGCGGCGACCGGCCGCCGCGCGGCGCAACATCGATCCGGTGCCGCGGTAGGTCTCCTCCCACAGCACCTTCGCCAGGCCACCGAGCCCGGCCCCGGCGGCGGTCCCGGCGGGCGGCCGGTAGCGCTGCGACGCGTACGGCAGCTGCGCCGAGCGCGCGAGTTGCTTGTGCGCGTGCGCGAACACCCCCGGTTCGTCACCCTCCAGCAGTTCCGACCAGGCCGCGAAGACGCCGGCGGCCTGCCCGGACAGATAGGCCCACTGGGCCCGGTCCGCGTGCGGGATCTCCGCCAGGCGCTCGCGCCACTGCCCGGCCTCGGCGGCGATCTGCCGCCACATCTGCGGGTCCTCGACGTCCCGGTCGACGCGCCGCCCCCGCGTCGATTCCGGCGTCATCCACACCGCCAGCGCGTCGCGGCGCGTCTGCGCGGTGTCGTCCCACTGCTGCTCGCGCAGCGCGGTCAGCGTCAGGTCCTTGCCGAGCTTCCCGCCGCCCAGCCACGGGCCGACCTCGCCGCCGTCGCGCCGCAGCCGCACCGAGTACCCGTGGACCTCGGTGGTGCCGCCGGGCGCGTACCGGGCCCGGATCGAGATCCCCGACTCCCGCAGCGACTGGACGAATTCGGCTTCGGTGTCGGTGGCGGTCGCGGCCGCCCGCACCATCCGCCGCAACCGATCCCGCTCCGATTCCGGCCGGCCCTCGCGCTTCGCGCGCTCCTGCTCCGCGCGGGAGTCGCCGGACAGGCCGCCGCCCTGCTCCCGCGACAGCAGCACGCGCAACCCGTACTCGTGCTCGAGTTCGTTGCACACCTCGTGCGCGCGGTTCCAGTCGCCGCGCTTCTTGCCGGGCCCGTAGTCGTAGGTGTTCACCTTCGACCCGTCCTCGCGCACGAGCGACGCCGCGATGTGGATGTGCTCCTGGCCCTCGCCGTCCTCTCCCGACAGCCCGTGCCGCACCGCCGCCCACCGGGCCTGCGCACGCTTGCCGTCCGGTGTCCCGTTGAAGCCCATCCGGTCCATGAAGTCCTGGGTCAGCTGCGCCCACTTCGCGTCGTCGAGCTGCTCGCCGGGCTCCAGCGCCAGCACGCAGTGCCACGCCGGAGCGTCCCGCATCTCGCCCTTCTCGCCCTTCGCGGCGGGCTCGACGACGTCCAGGCCGTCACTCTCGACGCCGGCGGCGCCGACCCGCGCCTTGACCGGCTTGGCGCGCATCCGCACCTTCGTCCCGTACAGCTGGCGCGGGATCTCCAGCTCCTCCGCCACCTCCAGCCCGACCTGCCGCGCCGCCCGCGACTCCGGCGACCCCGCCGGGCCGTTGAAGACTCCGAGCCACCGCGCCTGCATGATCGTCGGCGACCCCGTCACGATGTGCCGGTCCTTGTGCTCGTTGTGCTCCCCGGGCCCGAGCAGGTAGACGAGCAGACCGCTGAGCTTCCGCCCGCGGATCACGTTCGGCATCATCGCGTCACCGCCGGGTCACGTCCCGCGCCAGCTGCTCCATCTCCGCCGCACGGCCGCGGATCTCGCCGACCGTCTCCCGCAGCTCGACGATCGTCTCCGCCAACTCGTCCCCCACCACGCCGTCGATATTCGCCGCCCGGGCGATCTGGTTCAGGTTCGCGCCGATGTGCGACAGGTGATCCAGCACGATCCGCGACAGCACGTTCGCCGCCGACATGACCGCCCGCGAGATCGCGAGCCGCTTCGGCCACGCCAACCACGGCCCCGGCGACTTGCGGCCCGGCTTCGCCGACGCCTGCGGCGGGTTGAGCGCCGACTGCACCAGGTACCACGGCACCGTGCAGTTCGCCTCCGCCGCGGCCTCGGCGACCTTCGCGTACTCCGCCTCCGACAGCACCACTTCCAACTTGACCTTCGGGCCCGTGATGTTCGGACGCCGGCGGCGACGCTGATCGCGAGCGATCTGCTGAGACCGCCGCGGACGACCCGCTGTGTCCTGCTCCGCGACCACCGCGACCACCCTCCGATCCGTCGGAAACCCATGCCCAGCGCAGCGACCACCCGACCCCGGGTGGGGCTCCTCCCCCGAGGAGCCATCCCACTTACCGCAGGTAAGTGTTAGCTTGCTCCGTCAGGGACTATGTAGTGAGTGTAGCGGTTGAGAGGGGAATGAGTTGGTGAGTGACTACATGGGTGAGAGAGGTTTGAGTGGTGAGGAAGAGATGGGTTGAGTGGAGATTTGGGAAGGAGATAGAGAGAGTTGCGGCGTGATTGCGGTGAGTGAGGTTCCGGTGGTGGGTAGGGAGCGTGTGGTGAGTCGGTAGGGTCTGGAAATGCGAAATCCCGGCGGATAGGCGCCGCCGGGATTTCGCGTCTTTCAGGGTGTGCGGGGGTCAGATCGGGCGGGGGCCGGCCACCTGGGTAGCGGCGGCCAGGGCGCGGCCCACGGTGGAGTGGGGCAGGCCGACGAGAGTCCCGATGTGGTTGGGCGAGTGGCCCTGGGAGTGCGCGAGGTAGATCCGCGTCAGGACATCGAGGGGCTGCCGCGAGCGACCCTGGTCGGCCACCGCGCGCGCGAGACGCATCGCCTCGGCGCGCGACAACTCGCGCGCGAACGGTCCGCCCGACTCGCTGCCGCGCGCGATCGGAACCGTGCGCGGCGCGCGATCGGCCGCCCGCGCGAGCGACCCGTCGACAACCTCCTCGCGCGCGATCGACGCGCGACCACCGCGCGACGAACGATCGGCGGCAGGCCGCTCACCGCGCGCGGGCTCCTCGCCGCGCACCAGCGCCACCACCGCGCGCCGCTCGCGCGTCTCCCCCTCCTCGCCGGGGCCGCTCTGGTCGGACTGCGCGGCGATCGACTCACGCTCGGAATCCAGGTCAGCGGCGCTCTGCGCGGCGCGCGGCGCGCGATCGTCCGTCGCGTCCGTGTGCGCGACCGGCACCGTGTCGGCGGGCGTCTCCTCGCGCGCGGCGTCGCTCTCGCGCGCGATCGGTGCGGTGTCCTCCGTCGCGCGGACAGGGGCTGTCTCGTCGCGCGCGATCGGCGCGCGATCGACGGTCTCGCGCGCGGGATTGGTCGCGCACTCCGTCGCGCGGTCGTCCTCGATCTCGTCGCGCGCGATCGGCTCCTCCGCGCGCGACGCCGGAGTGAATTCCCGCTCGAACTCGACCATCTCCCCGGCGGCGGCCGCGCGCGAGACGGCGGGAGCGCCGCCGGTCTCCGGTGCGGTCGGCTCGCCGACAGCGGACGCGGGCGAGGGTGTGGTGTAGCGGGCCGCGGCGACCTGTCCGAGGGCGGCGAGGCGCTCGGCGGTGTCGTCGTCCGCCGGCATCGTGGCCGACGCGCGGGCGATCGCGGTGCCCATCCGCCGTGAGACCGCGTCGTGCGCGACGAGGGCGACGCCGACCATCACGGGCGCGGCGCCGTGCGCGCCGACGTTGAACCACTCGCCGCCGCGGAGATACGGGTAGGTGTTGAGCAGGATCGACCCCGCCAGCAGCAGGGCCTCGGTCCACCGGATCAGGGTGTCGCCGTCGGTGACCCCCCACCGCGCGACCGCCGCGCCGGAGACCATGAACACCACCAGCACGGTCGAGATGAGCGCTTCGAGGCCGTAGCTGGCCCAGAACAGCGGATCGCCCGCGCCGCCGGGCGCGAGGTTGTGCTGCACGTTGACCGCGCTGTAGATCATCGCGCCGACCACGACCGCCGCCAGGCCGCGACCGGACCACGTCTTCACCCGGAACAGGTGCGCGAGCTGGGCGTGCGGGCTGTCCTGGCGCCGGCGGTCGGCCAGCGCGCGCCGCGCCAGCATCAGATCCTTCGCGTCGGCGCGCACGATCGCGGTCGTCGCCTTACGCACCTGCGCGGCGGTGGCCTCGACCGCGGTCACCTCCGCGAGCTGCTCGTCGCGGTGGTGGGCACGGATCCGCTCGGCGACAGCGCGGTCGGCGGCGATCTCGGCGACCGACTTCGCCTCCCTCAGGGCGGGATCGTCCTGATGCGCCAGGCGGTCCTTCGCGGTGCGGACCCGTTCGGGCAGATCCGCCGTGATCAACGGATCGTCACCGGATATCGGCGGCGGGGTGGGGTTACGACGGAACATCGGTCAGCCTTCCTGTCGGGAATCGGCGAGCTGGGCCTCGAGACGGGCGATGGTGGAGTTCGCGGCGGACAGCGCCTGCTCCAACGTGTGAGCGCGAGCGTCGGCGGCGGCCTGGAGACGGTCCCGCTCGGCGGTGTGGTCCTCGCGCAGCTGGCGGATATCGGCGCGGGCCTGCTCGCGAGCGTCGGCGAGATCGCGGCGCAACTGCGCGACATCATCGCCCAATTGCGTCCGGACCGCACTGAGTTCGTCGCGCACCCGCGTGGCGTCGGCCTCCGCGTCGGCGCGAGCCTGCGCCGCCCGGGCATGATCGGTCTCGGCGCGATGCTGCGCGGCCAGGGCCTCGTCCCGCGCGGCGTGCGCTTCCGACACTCGCAGTTCCGCGGATTCGGTAGCCCGGACGATCCGCTCGTCGGCGGCGGCCTTGGCGGCCCTCACCAGACGATCGCGTTCCTTGTTGGCCGCCTCGACCTCGTTCTTGGCGTCCTGCTTCGCGGCGGCGATCCGCCGTTCGGCGGTCTCCTGCGCCTCGGCGGCGGCCGCCCGTGCCGTCTCCGCCTCCTCGCGGGCCGTCTGGGCGGCCTCGAGGGCACGGTCCCGCTCCTCCAGGGCGTCGGTCGCCGCGCCCTCGGCGAGCGCCTGGTCCTCGATGGCCTGGTCCCGCTCGCGCCGCGCGGCGGCCGCGTCGGCAGCCGCGTCCTCGGCTTCCAGCCGGGCACGCCGTGCGGTCTCCTCGGCATCGCGCCGCGCGGCGGTGACCTCGGCGACCGCCGAATCCGGATCCCCCGCCTGGGCGATGACCTGCTCCGCCCGCGCCATCAGCTCCCCGACCTGGGCGAGGTGCGAGGTCGAGAGCATCTCGAACTGGGCGATCAGCTCCGACATCGTCGCCCGCGCCGCCGTCACCGGCCGCCCCGCGCGGCGCTGCTGCGCCGGCATCGCACCGCCGGCCGCCGCGATCGCCTTCAACTCTCGCCGACGCGCGAAGGCCCCGGCGCGGTCGTGCTTGCGCACCTGGCCGTCCGGGTCCGCGACCAGCTGGCCGCAGTAGTCCCCGGGCCGCCCGCGCCCCGGCTCCGGCGCGATCGCCGCGCCGTGCACCGTCCACTCCCCCGATTCCGCGTCGAATCCGTGCGGGAACTGACAAACGCGCTGGTCGGCTCCCGCCGACGCGCCGCGACCGGCCGGGCCGGTCGACTCTGCTGATTCGCTCATGCGATCAGTCTACCATAATTCGTCCTATAAAAACGTTTTAACGCTATACGTTTTTACGTTTTAACAGAACGTAATTAAATTCGGAGGGCATCGTGGTTTACCGCGGTAAACCGGGGCTGAGGGCTCTGTCGAGTGATCTGGACGCCGATCCAGCTGGTCGGCGGTGTTTCGCCGGGCCGGGGAGGGTCGGCGCGGCTTATGCTGCGATCGCTATCCATCCGAGTAGCCCCGGCCTGGGGTGAAGCCACGGACGAAGGACGCTGTATGGCTGTCGTGTATGTGCTGCTCAACCAGAAGGGCGGCGTCGGCAAGAGCACGGTGGCGGTCAATCTGGCCGCTGTGACTGCGGAAGTGACCGGGGCGGACCTCGGCCCAGACGACCCTTCCCCCGTCGCCGCGGTCTCGATCGACCCACAGGGCTCGGCGGTGTGGTGGGGCTCCCGCGTCGACAACCTGCCGTTCCATGTCGTGCAGGCCCACTCGGATCTCGACCAGCTGAAGCGACTGCGGGAGCTGCCGGGTATCGACACCGTGGTCGTCGACACCCCGGGCTGGCTGGACGTCACCGATCAGGACGACGACCGCGACCCGCTCGGCGAGGGCCCCGCCGGCGACGCCCTGCGTGCGGTCCTTGAGTGCGCCGACATGGTGGTCGTGCCGATCACGACGGAACCGCTGTCGTTCGACCCCACGGCCCGGACGATCCACAAGGTGATCAAGCCGCGCGGGCTGCCCTATCGGGTGGTGCTTAACGCGTGGGATCCCCGCGATGGCGAGGCGGAACGCGACGAGACTCTGGAGTTCATCCGCCGCCAGAACTGGCTGGGCACCAAGACGGTGATCCGCCGCTACAAAGTCCACACCCGCGCGAGCCTCAACGGGCAGGTCGTCACTGAGTACGCCAGCAGCGGGACCGCGCTGCGGGCCCGCGAGGACTTCTACAAGCTCGCTCTCGAGCTGCGGGCGGGTGTGTGATGGTTCGTGGAGGACAGCGCAAGAGCCTGGCGGACCTGACCGGCTCGGTCGGTGACCACTCCCCTGTCGACGGCCTGGAGACGCGGCAGGTGCCACCGCCGCCCGCGACTACGGCGCGGCTGGCCGATCTCGTGGCGAACCCGCATAATCCGCGTGAGGTCGGTGACCTGAGCGATCTCGCGTCGATCGCGGTCCAGCAGTTGCAGCCGGTGCTCGTGGTTACCCGCGCGGCATATCTGCGCCTGTACCCGGACGAGGCCGCAGCGATCGGCGCGGCGCGGTGGGTTGTCGTGACGGGCAGCCGACGGCTTGCCGCCGCGCGGGAGTACGGGCGCGAGAATCTCGACATCGTCGTCAAGGACGAGGTCGCCGCGGATCGGGCGACGTTCATCTGGGCGACTATCGACGAGAACATCGGCCGCCGCGACTTCGATGTCCTCGAGGAAGCCCACGCTGTCGAGCAGCTGGTCACCGAATGCGGCGGGATCGCCGACGACGCCGCCGACCGGCTGAACCGATCCAAGGGCTGGGTGTCCCAGCGGCGGGCCCTGCTGAAGCTGGCGCCGGAACTGCAGGAGGCGCTGCGCCGCGGGGAACTCGCGATCCGCGTCGCGCGCAGTCTCGCCCGGGTACCCAGGGAGGAGCAGGTCGCCCGGTGGCAGGCCGAACAGGAGCGCGCGACGAAGCAGCCGGACACCGCCCCGAAACCGGAGGCGAAGCCGAAGCCAGCGTCCGTGCCGCGGCTCACGAAAGCGCTGCGCCGATTCGAGCCCGCGCCCGTCGCCCTGGCTGAAGCACTGTGGGACTACCTCGACGCCGACCAGGTCGGGCAGCTCACCGCGCGGCTCGACGAACTCGGCGGCCGCCGATAGCTGCTCTGGTTTACCGCGGTAAACCAGACGGGCAGGCCCCCGGTCACGCGGCCGCCGAGACAGGCGTTCCGCCGGTGCGCCACCGTGGGTCACGCATGCCGCGATGGGCCGTCAGCGGGGCAGCCAGGAGGGTTTCCAGGTCGTCTGGTGACGTCTCGTGGGTAAGCAGCCGATCAGTGGCGTTGCAAATCGATTCCCGGCGGGCGAGCCAGCCGAACCAGGCCGATCGGTCGGCGGGATCGAGCTGGCGCATCTGCTGCTGACGGGCTTCCCGGCGTTGCTGCTGCTCGGCGGGGCTCAGCGACCGCCACCAGGTGCGCTGGTGGTGGATGGAGCGCAGCAGGCGAGCGGCGGGGTGCTGGGAGTCGGCCAGCCGCTCGCCGGGTGCAAGGGCGGCCAGAGCGTCGCAGCGTAGCGACCAGACGCGGCGGGCCGTATGGGCTTCGCGGTGTAGGCGGTTGCGGTTGGCGCGGCCGGTTGCCGCGGGGGTGGTACACCTAGTGGGGGAAAAACCTGATCTAGCTGCGGCAGATAGATGGGGCATCGCAGCAGGTCCGGGACCGTAGGCGTCGCAGTCGGCGCGGCCGCCGGTATAGGCGTGAGTCTCCACGAGCAGCCCGTGGGCCTGCGCGGTGGCTAGTGCGCTGCGAACGGTCTTGGTGTCTAGACGCGCCCGAATCGCCAGGCACCGCACCGAGATCGACCCCTCCCGAGTGACGAGCGCGGTCGCCAGGGCGTCCAGGACCGCGCGGACGCTGTGCCGCCGCTGCGGGTGCAACCCGCAGAGCTCGGCGTCGGCGGCCGCCGCCAGGCCGTGACGGACCGTGGCAATCTGGGCGGTGGTTTCCGGCTCCAACTCGGCGGGCGCGTCGTCGACGCCGTCGAGCCGGTAGCGGCGCGGCCGATCCACGGCGGCCTCCGCGACAGCAGCCGTCCACGCTTTGTCCCGCCACCAGGCCCGGCCCCGGGCCAGGCACGCCGCAGGGCAGGCGCGGCGCGCGAGATCCCATGCCGCATCCTCCGTGAGGCCCTGCTCCGCCGCGACCACGGTCACCGCCGACAACCACACGTAGCGCCGCCACCACCGCTCACCCAGCCCCGCCGCTTTCCCGCCCAACTGCCGGACGGCCTTCCAGGCTTGGCCGGCGGTGTACCCGGCGCGGGCCATCGCGCAGCTGGCGCCATACTCGCGCCCTGACCGGGTGCGGTCGATGGGACCGGTGTACCGGCCCGGCCGCGGCGACCTCCGGCGCCCGCGCCACTTCCGCACTCGGGGCCAGGTGATCTGCACAGCGTCGAGCACCTGCGCCGGACTGGCGGTGCACGCGATCACAGGGGAGGGCAGCCCGATCCTGTGCGGCGCGGTCAGCAGCCGCAGATGCTGCCCTGTGCGATCCTGGACCACCGTGCCGTATTGCCGGGCCAGGCGACGGCACAACCGCGCCCACTGCCGTACCGGGACAGCGGGATCGGTCACGACGGCGATCACGTGGCGGCCGCCCAGGCGGCCGCTCTCTCGCAGCACGTAGGGCAACCCGTGGTCGCTGCACCAGGCGATCAGCGCTTCCGCGCACGCATCCCCGGTAACCGGATCCGCGGCGTCGACGTCGGCCCCCAGCAGACCGTTCGCAAGCCGTCCCGCTGCCGAGCGGGCGGCACCGTTGGTTAGCGCGGTGCGGGCCTCGCTGAGCGTGGTGACGCGGGCCGGTGAAGTGTTGTCGTCGCTGAGCAGCACGAAACGCCCGACGAATAGGGCGGTGTCGAGCGCACCGAGAAACGAGCGGTCGCGAAACCGCTGGTCAGCAGCCGTAGGTGCTGCAAGAGGTGTAGGGGCGTGGTGAGACAGGGTGTGTTCGCTCGCGGTCGTGTGCGCGCGTGCGTTACCCTGAGATCCGTCCTGCAAAGACATGATCCCTTCGGGGATGGAGAGCCTTCGACGTACCAGGTCGGGGGCTCTCCGCTTTTTATGGGGTTGTGGGGTTCGGGCCTATCGGCCCGGCCGGGTGAAGGTCAGTTACGCGACTTCCTCCTGGTCCACTTCGAACATTGCTGGGTCGGTCGCATCCGGGTCGAGTGCCCCGATCTCCAACTCCCGCCGGAGTGCTCGTTCGAAGAACTCTCGTTTGGTGAGCCCGCGCTCACGGATTGCCTTGTCGCACTTCTCCAGAAGGTCGATAGACAGCCGTGCGCCGGACAGCTTGGACGGAGGCATGGTCACCGGTCTGGACATGGGCGTTAACGCTAACCGGGGATCCTGCCAAATCCAGGCGACACGCCGCACCGGATTCCCCCAGCAGGTGTGAAAGGGGTTCTACGTGGCCGGATTTGGTCAGGACAGCCCGCTGCTGCCGCCTTCGCGGTCACCGGGTTGCCAGCGGTGTATCGGCTTGACCAGCAGAGTCTGTATGGCACGCACCCGCTCAGCGAGGATCTCGAGGCGTTCGGGCCGTGTCTCGGCGGTGAGCGTCCGCGTGATCTGACCTTCGTGGAGCCGGTAGTGCAGTCCTGGGGTGCCGATGTAGTAGCCGGGGACCATTGCTTCGACGGCGAGCAGCAGGCCGGCGTCCTCGGCAGCGGGCATGGCCATCCAACCACCCACCGCCATAAGCCATTCGCGACGGATGCAGAGCGTCGCGGGATGTACAGCCAGGTGGTACGAGCGGTTCCGCCAACGCTCGAAAATGAACCCGCGCGGCAGCAGCCCTTCGGTTACAGGCGCGACTCTCCGGTCGGTAGGGGGCTCGATGAGTTCTCCGGACGGCATGAGGTCCAGTGCCTTCGAGGTGGTCCAGCCGTACTCGGGTCGCCGAGTTAGCACGTCGATGCTGCGGGCGAGCGCCCCCGCGGTGAGCATGTCGTCAGCATCGAGGACTGCGACCAAGCCGCCTGTAGAGCGAGCGAGCGCGAGGTTACGCGCGATTGCCGGGCCGCCCTGAATTCCCTTGGCGACCAGCACATGTGGGTCGGCGAGCGCCTCCTCCGGGAGGGGCACAGGCTCGTCGTCGCCGTCGGCCTGCACGAGCCATTCCAGGGTCCAGCCCTCTGGGAGCACCTGGTCGCGCACGGACTGGTACGCCTCGGCGAGCCAGTCGGCGCGGGCGCGGTAGACGGGCGTGATCACCGAGATTCGCATCGGATCTGGGCTCAGCATGGTGTCCTCAGTTCATATTCGGCCAGGTAGGTGATCTGGTCAGCGACGACCAGGCTCGTGCTCAGCTCGACCGCCTGGTCGGCGGCGGTGAACACAACGCGCCGACGGACCATGATCGGCAGCGCTCGGGGCATGGCCAGGTCGGCCGCCTCCTCTGCCGTCGGCAGGCGAGACTTGAGTGTCAGCGAGACATGGTGGGGCTCAACGCCTGCCGCGACGAGCCAGCTTTCGACGAAACGACCGGCCACCTCGTCGGAGGGGTCGGTCAGCCCGGCGGCCGCCGCGATGCGATCGGGCATCCACGACCGCATCACCTGGTGGGGTGTCCCACGCACCAGGTAACGGTATGTCCGCTCAAGGAGCAGCTCGTCGCCGAGCAAGTCGGCGAGGTCGCTGGCTTCCCGCCGGGCGTAGGAGACCTCGACATCCAGCTCGCCACTGCCAAGGAATGAGAACTCCTCGAACGTGCGGCCGCCGTCGACCTCGACTGGCGCCGCCAGCTGCTGATCGATGGGCCTGAGAAATTCGGTCCTCGCACGAACCCTCACACCTCGCCGGGGCGCGAGAGGATCCGTGAACAGGATTCCCTCGTCTGCCAGCACCGCGATCGCGCGCGAGATCGTCGACTTGGATTCGACGTCGTACTGCGCCATCAGTGCGCGTGTGGAGGGGATGGGCTCACCTACTCCCCACTCACCCTCTGCGACTCTGCGGCGCAGGTCATCAGCAATCTCGCGCCATCGAGTTGGCGGTGGCATCAGCATCTCCTCATTTTGTCCTGGGACAAGTATTGACCCATCCGCTCTGTCCTAGGACAATACTCACATAGAGTTTTGTCCTAGGACAATAGGAGGATGACGTGACGATTCTGCCGAGCAGCTGGACGCCCGATATCTGGGCCCGGGCCGCTGCGCCTGCTATTCCGTCGGTGCGCGAGCAGGGCGGCCATCTGGTCAGCAAGGCCACTGCCCATCACGCGGACTACGTCGGCGACGGCCGGTGGGTGGTGGATTACCTGCCGGGTCGTCAGCTGTCGCGTGCGCAGGCCACGGCCGCGATGCGGATCGCGCTGGCGCCGGACCGGCTGGAGGTGCCCGACTGGGCGGCTCTGCTGGGGCTGACGGCGGATGAGGCGCGTGGTTTCGCCGCGATGCCGGTGGGGGTGGCCCGGTGAGGGAGATCTACACCACCAGCCGCGGCACGCGGATCGCGCTGGGTGACCGCTTCCAGGACGTGGCTCGTGCCGATGCCCGGACGCTGCTGGTCGTCGCGATCGGTGAGCCCTACGCGGATTGGAAGGGCGTGCGTCGCTGCCCGATCGACTACCGCATCGTCGCCCAGGTCGGCAAGGCCAAGTGCTCGGCGGCGGTGAAGACGATCGACGCGGAGCGGCTAGCCGACCGGAAGTTGTTCGCGCGCATCGCTTCTGGCGGCGGGGGTGAGGCGTGATGGCCCGCGAGCGTGTGGTCGACGTGTACATCCCGGTCATCGCGCCGTCCGCGTCCGGCCTGGGCGGTGTCGGTGCGATCTTCGCCGTCGCCGCCGGGGTCGTGGTGGTCGCGGTGCTGGTGATGGTGGCGGTGGTGCTCACGCACCCGGAGCCGCAGCACCGCTACTACGACCAGCCGTGTGGCGCGTTCTGCCCGGTCTCGACGTCCGCGGCACCGGTTCCGCCGGCGGAGTTCCCGTTCGGGGGTGCGCGGTGAGGCCGATAGCTCCGATCCGTGGTGTTGATCCGGCGACCGACACCGATCGGTCATGCCGCGGCGTCGCCCAGAACGTGTTTTTCCCGCGTCGCAGCGATGTGAAGGCGCTCGCGTACGCGCAGGACATCTGCGAGGGCTGCCCGCTGCTGCGGGAGTGCGCGGCCTACGCCGCGCCGCTGGCCCGGTCGGGCGCGCTGACCGAGGGCCTGATCGCCACGGTGCTGCTGCCGCGCTATGGCGACGGCCAGGCCGCCCGCGACGCCGTCGCCGCTGAGCTGGAGCGGGTCGCGGCCACCGGGCGTGCGGTGAGCGACGTGGTCCCGGCCGCGGCGCTCGACGAGGAGATGGCGTCGTGACGGGCATCGAGTGGACCCAGGTCACCTGGAACCCGGTGACCGGCTGCGACCGCGTCTCGGCGGGCTGTGATCACTGCTACGCGCTGGCGATGGCGAAGCGGCTCAAGGCGATGGGCGCGCCGAAGTACCAGAACGACGGCCACCCGGTCACCTCCGGGCCCGGGTTCGGCGTCACGGTTCACCCTGCGGCCCTTGATGTTCCGCGCCGGTGGCGGGCCCCGCGCCTCGTGTTCGTCAATTCCATGTCCGACCTGTTCCACGCCCGCGTCCCGGCCGGGTTCGTGCGGTCGGTGTTCGACGTGATCCGCGAGACGCCGCAGCACACGTATCAGGTGCTGACCAAGCGGCCCTTGCGGGCTCGGCGGCTGGTCGAGGCGGGCCTGGAGATCCCGTCGAACGTGTGGCTGGGTGTCTCGGTCGAGGACCAGGCGGCCGCCGATGCCCGGATCCCGCACCTGCGGGCGATCCCGGCGGCGGTGCGGTTCCTGTCCTGCGAGCCGCTGCTGGGCCCGCTGGATATCGCGCCGCATCTGTTCCCGGACCCGTATCCGGGCGTGGCCTGGCCCGCCCTGGACTGGGTGATCACCGGGGGCGAGTCCGGCCCGGAGGCGCGGCCGATGGACCCGGATTGGGTGCGTGAGCTGCGCGATGTCTGCGCGGGCGCGGGCGTGTCCTTCTTTTTCAAGCAGTGGGGTGGCCGCACCCCGAAGTCCGCCGGCCGCGACCTGGACGGCCGGACCTGGAGCGAGATGCCGGAAGGCGGTGCGGCATGGACCGCAGTGTGAAAGCCCCGACCACCACGAACGGCCAGTACCGCGAACTCGCGGGCGCTGCGTTCCTCGGGGTCGGTGTGCCGTCGCTGGTCGAGCTGGCCGGGCTGGCGGTGTGGGCGGCTCCAATGTACGGCGGCCCGAAACAGGATGTGCCGCTGACGAATCCGGCCGGTTTGGGCTGGCACCTGATGGCCACGCACGAGCTGGCGTGGACGGGTGAGGCCACTGCCGCGCTGGGGACTCTGGTCGGCGGCGGCCTGGCCGCTGTGGCCGCGTCGGCGGTCGGTGTGCGGTGGGCCTGCCGGCGGTGCGCGGCGGCGCGGGAGCAGCGCCGCTACCGCAGGGGCCGTCCCGCGCACATGGCGCTGGGCAAGGGCCGCAAGGCGGATCGGCACGAGATCGACGACCGCGCGAAGTACATGGCGCGGGGCCAGGAGCTGGACGATCTGTGCTGGGAGGCTGCCGAGGCCAAGGCGTTGAGCCTGGGGATCGGCTTGCGCGAGGGTCAGGCGCCGGGCGTGCTGATCGGACGCACGGTGTCGGACAACCGGGAGTTGTTCGGCACGTTCGAGGATCTGCACCTCGATATCTGGGGTCCGCGTCAGGGCAAGTCCACCAGCCGGGTGATTCCCGCGATCATGGACGCCCCCGGCGCGGTCGTCGCCACGTCGAACAAGCGGGATGTGGTCGACGCGACCCGCCAGCATCGGGCCTCGCGCGGTGACGTGTGGGTGTTCGACCCGCAGGGCGTCGCCGAGGAGCCCGCGAGCTGGTACTGGGATCCCTGCGCGTGGGTGCGCGGCGACGGCGGCGACGATGCGCAGACCCGCGCGGCGGAGCTGGCCGATCACTTCTCCGCGAGCGTGGACGCCACCAGCAGTGACGCGTTCTTCGAACCGGAGGGGGAAGACCTGCTGACGGGTCTGATCCTGGCGGCCGCCCTCGATCAGAGGCCGATCACGCAGGTGTTCGCGTGGATCACCAAGCCGGACGACAAGACCCCGGTCCAGATCGTCACCCGGCACGGTTTCGATCTGGTCGCGGGCTCGCTGGCCAGCCAGTACAACGCGCAGGTCAAGCAGCGTGACGGCGTTTTCGCCACCGCCAAGAAGATGGCGGCGATCCTGAAGTACCGGCACATCCGCGAGTGGGTGTGCCCGCCGGCCAAGGGCGAGCGCCCGCGCCGCGCGTTCGACGTCGCGGACTTCGTCGCCACCTCCTGCGACACGCTGTATCTGCTGTCGGAGGAGGGCAAGGCGTCGGGCGGGCCGCTGGTGTCGGCGCTGGCGGCGGCGGTCGCCGACGCGGGCAAGAAGGAGGGCATCCGCTACGGCACCCGCATGCCGGTGCCGCTGCTGATGGTGCTCGACGAGGCCGCCAACATCGTGCGCTGGCGCGACCTGCCCAAGCAGTACTCCCACTTCGGATCTCGCGGCATCGTCGTCATGACGATCCTCCAGTCGTGGGCCCAGGGCGTGCGCTGCTGGGGCCGCGAGGGCATGGACGCGCTGTGGTCGGCCGCGAACATCAAGGTCCTCGGCAGCGGCTTGGACGACGAGGACTTCCTGCGGGGCCGCTCCGAAGCGATCGGCAGCCACTACGAGCTGTCGACGTCGACCTCGCAGGGCCAGCGGCCCGACTCGGCGACCGAGTCCACCTCGCGTGTCACCGAAACCACGCTGACCGTCAGCGATCTGCGCGCGCTGCCGCGCGGTCGGTGCCTCGTGTTCGCCTCCGGCCACCGACCCGTCTTGGTGCGGTCGATTCCGTGGATGGAGCGCGGCGACGCCGCCGAGATCCGCGCCTCCCTCGACGCGCACACCCCCAACCCGACCGCCACCCCGGCGAGCCCGCGGCTGCGGGCCGTGCCGACCAGCGAGGAGGACGCAGCATGACCGACACCACCCCCAGCACCAACGGTGCCGCCCCCGCGACCGGCGACAGCCCGGACAGCGGCGGCACGACGGCGGCCGAATCGGCTGCCGCGCACAGCATTCCGGCCGGTGATCTGGGCGAGCTGATGGACGCGGCGATCCGCAAGGCGGTGAGCGCGCAGTTCGCCACGGCCGCCAAGGACATCGCCGCCGACGTCGTCGCCAAGTTCTTGACCGCCGACGTGCGCAAGCAGATGGCCGAAACCGCCGTCCACGAGGCGGAGCAGGCGCTCAATCCGCCTCCGCCCGTGGAGGAACCCGAGCCCGAGCCGGAGCCGGAGGTCCCGGCCGAGCCGGAGCCGCCGAAGCGGCTGTACGCGACGGTGCAGGCGTTCGTCGAGAACTACGTGTGCCACGTGTACCGGCGCGAGGTCAGCGATATCGGGTTGGAGGGCAAGCGCCGCTGGTGCCCGGAGTGGTGGCGCCACGGTGAGGCCCGCGGCCGGTTCGAGGCGCTGTGGACCGCGTTCGAGGCGTTGCGGCATGGCGAGACGGTCGAGATGTCGATCTTCTGGCTGACCCACTTCGCGCCGACCATGGCGGCGCTGCTGGATCCGGAGGGGCCGTTCCAGTACTGCTCGGTGCCCGACGGACACCGCCCCGATCTGGTCGCGCTGCCGGTGGCCCCGGCCCCGGCGG
>NZ_BAGL01000117.1 GCF_000308875.1 Nocardia transvalensis NBRC 15921 | reverse complement strand
GGCCGCCAACGCCTCGCTCGACGCGCTGTCGTGGCTGCGGCACGCCCAGGGCCTGCCCGCGACCGCGCTCGCCTGGGGTCTGTGGGCGCGCGCGACGGGTGTGTCCGCGGGGCTCGGCGACGCCGATCGGGCCCGGCTGGCGCGCACCGGCATCCTGCCGCTGCCGGATGCCGACGGCCTGGACCTGTTCGACGCGGGATGCGCCGGCGGCGACGCGGTCGCGGTGCTGGCCGCCCTCGATCGCACGCGGCTGGATCCGGTCGCCGCGCCGCCCCTGCTGCGCGGTCTCGCCCAGCCGCGCCGCGAGAGCGCGCCGCGCGCCGCCCGCGTCGTCGAAACCGTGTCGTTCCCGGCACGTTTCGCGGCGCTGGAGGCCGCCGGACGCCGCGATCTCGTGCACGACCTGGTGCACGAACTGGTCGCCGCGGTGCTCGGGCACACCGGCGATCTGCCCACCACCGACCGGACCTTCACCGAACTCGGCTTCGATTCGCTGACCGGGATGGAGCTGCGCACCCGGCTGGTCGGCGCGACCGGACTGCGGCTGCCCGCGACGCTCGTCTTCGACCACCCGACGCCGGACGCGCTCGCCGCGCACCTGCACGCCCAGCTCCTCGCCGACGATTCGAGCGACGAGCCGGCGACGGTCCGGGGCCTCCCGGACGCCGGTCCGGTTGAAGACCCAGCCGAGTCCGCCGCGATCCTGCACATGGACGCCGCGGAGCTGATCCGCATGGCCCATGCCGGCGGCGACCCGGCCGGTTCCACCGATTTCTGGGCCGACGGCAGTGACTTCTTCGCCGAGGACCGGGGGACGGCATGACCAACCCGAACGCCGAACTGGTCGAGGCCCTGCGCGCCGCGCTCGTGGAGCGCGACCGCCTGCGCCGCGAGAACTCCCGGCTCACCGCCCGCCTCGACGAGCCCATCGCCGTCGTCGGGATGAGCTGCCGGTTCCCCGGCGGCGTAAGTACCCCCGCGCAGTGGTGGGACTTCCTGGCGGCCGGGCGCGACGGCATCACCGCCTTCCCCGCCGACCGGGGATGGCGCGACGACGCCCTGGCCGAGCGTGGCGACTACCCGAAGGTCGGCGGATTCCTCGACGGCGCACTGGATTTCGATCCGGATCTGTTCGGGATCTCGCCGCGCGAGGCGCTCGCCACCGATCCGCAGCAGCGACTGCTGCTGGAGGCGTCGTGGGAGGCGATCGAGGACGCCCGGATCGATCCGGTGTCGCTGCGGGGGTCGTCGACCGCCGTGTTCGCGGGTGTCATGTACCACGACTACGCCGACCGGCTGGGGGCCGTGCCCGAACGGGTCGAGGGGCATCTGCGCACCGGGAGCCTGGGCAGCGTGGTGTCCGGGCGGGTGGCGTTCGCGCTGGGCCTGCACGGTCCGGCGGTGACGATCGATACCGCGTGTTCGTCGTCGCTGGTGGCCATGCATCTGGCGGGTCACGCGCTGCGGCAGCGGGAATGCTCGCTGGCGCTGGCCGGCGGGGTGACGGTGATGTCGACGCCGAAGGTGTTCGCGGAGTTCGCCCGGCAGGGCGGGCTGGCGCCGGACGGGCGGTGCAAGGCGTTCGGCGCGGGCGCGGACGGCACCGGCTGGTCCGAGGGCGTCGGCGTGCTGGTGCTGGAGCGGCTGTCGGACGCGCGGCGGCTGGGGCATCGGGTCCTCGCGCTGGTGCGCGGGTCGGCGGTCAATTCCGACGGCGCGTCCAACGGCCTCACCGCCCCCAACGGCCCGGCGCAGCAACGGGTCATCCGGCAGGCACTCGCCACCGCGGGCCTGCGGCCGGAGGACATCGATGTGGTCGAGGGCCACGGCACCGGCACGCGGCTCGGCGACCCCGTGGAAATCCAGGCCCTGCTGGACACCTACGGCCCGGGCCGCACCCGCCCCCTCTGGCTCGGCTCGGTGAAATCGAACGTCGGCCACACCCAGGCCGCCGCCGGAGTAGCCGGCGTGATCAAGACCATCCTGGCCATGCGCCACGGCAGCGTCCCCCCGACCCTCCACGCCGACCAGCCCTCACCCCACGTCGAATGGAGCGAGGCCCCGATACGCCTCGCCACCACCCCCCAACCATGGCCCGAAACAGGCCACCCCCGCCGCGCGGCAGTCTCCTCGTTCGGCATCAGCGGAACCAACGCCCACGTAATCCTCGAGCAGGCCCCGGAGGAGACAACCGCCGCGAACGTCTCCACCCTCCACCCTTCCAACACCCCCATTTCCCGGCACGCTTTTGGCCGGGAACCCGCAACCACCTCCACAAGCACTGCACCACACCACTTTCCGATCGCATGGCCATTGTCGGGCCGCACACCGGAAGCATTGACCGCGCAGGCGGCACGCCTCTCCGAATACCTCGAATCCCACGCGGACCCGTCCGCCGCCGATATCGCCCTCTCCCTCACCACCACCCGCTCCCGCTTCCCCCATCGGGCCGTGCTCCTCGGCCGCGACCGCACCGAGCTGGCAGGGCGATTGACGTCGTTCGCCGCCGACGGGCCGGGTGTGGTGCGTGGAGAGGCGGCGCCGAAGGTCAAGTCCGCCTTCCTCTTTCCCGGCCAGGGCTCGCAGCGGCCGGGGATGGGGCGGGAGCTGCATGCCTCCTACCCGGTGTTCGCGGAGACATTCGACGAGATCACCACCCTGCTGGATCCGAAACTGGAGCGCCCACTGCGGGAGATCGCCTGGGCCGCGGCCGGATCACCCGAGGCCGCGCTGCTGGATCGCACCGATTACACACAGGCCGCGCTGTTCACCGTCGAGGTCGCGCTGTACCGCCTGCTCGAATCCTGGGGTATGACACCGGATTTCCTGCTGGGCCATTCCATCGGCGGGGTGAGCGCCGCCTATCTGGCCGGGGTGTGGTCGCTGACCGATGCCGTCACGCTGGTGGCGGCGCGCGGCCGGTTGATGCGGGATCTCCCGCCGGGCGGGGCGATGCTGGCGGTCGCGGCCGCCGAGGACGCGGTCGCGGATCTTCTCGCACCTCATCGGGAGCGGGTCGCGCTCGCGGCGGTGAACGGCCCGGCGGCGCTGGTCGTTTCGGGTGACGAGGACGCGGTCGAGGAGATCGCGGTGCGCGCCGCCGAGCGCGGATACACCGCGAAGAGGCTGCGGGTGAGCCATGCGTTCCACTCCCCTCGCATGCGTCCCATGCTCGCCGCCTTCGCCGAGGTGTGCGCGGGGCTGACCTACCGCCCGCCTGCGCTCGCGGTCGTCTCCGACCGCACCGGGCGGCCCGCCGCACCCGGCGAGCTGGCCACACCCGAGTATTGGGTCGGGCATATCGCCGACACGGTGCGTTTCGGCGACGGCGTGCGCTGGCTGCTGGATACGGGACGGGCGACGGTGTTCACGGAGGTCGGCCCCGGTGCGGCGCTGTCGACGCTGGTCGCCGCGACCGCCGACCGGGCCGCGGCCGCCCCGCTGTGGCGGCCCGGATCACCCGAACCGGAGGCCGTGGCCACCGGCGTGGCGGAGGCGTTCGTAGCGGGCGCGGCGGTCGACTGGTCCGCCCTCGTGCCCGACGCGCGCGTTGTCGACCTGCCGACGTATGCCTTTCAGCACCAACGCTTCTGGCTCGCGGCGGCCCCGCGCGCGCAGATGCGGGCGGCGGGCCTGTCGGAAGCCGATCATCCGCTGCTGGGGGCGGTGGTGGCCGCGCCCGGCGATGCCGTCACGGTACTCACCGGCCGGTTGTCGGTGCAGGATCATCCCTGGCTGGCGGATCATCGCGTCGGCGACCGGATCGTCGTTCCCGCCACGGTCTTCGTCGAGCTGGCATTGCGCGCCGCCGACGAAGCGGGGTGTTCCGCCGTGACGGAGCTGACCGTCGTGTCGCCGCTGGTACTGGCGGACGAGCCCGCGCAGGTGCAGGTCCGCGTCGAGCCCGCCGGCGACGGCGGTGGCCGGGCGTTCACGATTCATGCCCGGTTCGGTGAGGGTCCGTGGACCACCCATGCCGAGGGCGGCTTGGACGAGGAAACCACGCTTACTACCGCGGCTCCGGCCGCACCGTGGCCGCCCGCCGGTGCCGTGGAACTCGATCCGGACGAGCTGTATCGCCGCCTCGATTCCTCCGGCCTGCACTACGGCCCCGCGTTCCGAGGACTGCGCGAGGTGTGGCGCGACGGAACGGATCTCCTCGCTCGCGTGCAACTCCCCGACCATCTCGACGCCTCCGGATTCCGCGTCCATCCCGCCCTGCTCGATGCGGCTCTGCACGCCCTCGCCGGACTCGATTCTCCCGGCGACGACACCCTGGTCCCCTTCGCCTGGCACGGTATCTCGCTGGCGGCGCAGGGCGCCACCGAGGTCCGCGTCCGGCTGTCCGCCACGGCACCGGATCACCTCGCGGTAGAGATCACCGATCCGGCCGGTGGCCCCGTGATCACCGCCGCCTCGATCGAATTGCGGGCCATGCCGCGCGTGTCCGGCACGCGTTCCCGCGAGCCGCTGTACGCGGTCGAGTGGATTCCGGCCCTGGAGCCGGCGACCTCCGCTCCGGTCACCATTCGATTCGCCGGGCCACATCCCGGCGATCCGTCCTCGTTCCGCGGCAACGGGTCCGGCCCGCATCCGGAGAACGATCCGTCCGCCACGAACGGTTTCGCGCAGGACCCGGACACTGTCGTTCTGATTGCCGACATCCCGGCCACCGAGACGACGCCCTCGCCCCCCGAAGCGGTTCGTCACCACCTGACACGAATCATGGCCCAGCTACGAGACCTGCTCGCGGACGACGGCGACCTCGTGGTCGTGACCCGCGGCGCCACCGCACCCGATCCGGCCCGCGACCGACCCGACCTGGCCGGAGCCGCGGTCTGGGGTCTGGTCCGCAGCGCGCAGACCGAATACCCGGATCGGATAGTCCTTCTCGACCTGGACCCCGAGGCTCCTGGAGACGACCTGGCAGCCGAGGTGACGCGGGCGCTGGCGCTCGGCGAACCGCAGGTGGCGTTCCGAGGCGACGAGTCGTTCGTCCCCCGCTTGACTCGCGTCGCCGCCGACGCGACACCCGACCTGCTGCGAGGCGAGAGCTGGCGTCTGGTGGTCGCCGATCGCGGCACGCTCGACTCCGTGACGATGACGCACACCGAAGAGAACCGAACCGCGTTGCGCCCCAGCGAAGTCCGCATAGCCATGCGCGCCGCCGGGGTGAACTTCCGCGATATCCTCATCGGACTCGGCATGTACCCCGATCCGGATGCCGTCCTGGGCGGCGAAGGATCCGGGATCGTGCTCGAAGTCGGTGCGGAGGTCACCGATATCGGCCCCGGCGACCGCGTGATGGGACTGTTCGACGGCATCGGCTCGACGGTCGTCACCGATCACCGCCTGGTGGCCCGCATTCCGGCGGGCTGGACCTTCGCACAGGCCGCCGCGGTACCCGTGGTCTTCCTCACCGCGTACTACGCGCTCACGGACCTCGCGGCACTCCGCGCCGGTGAATCGGTGCTCGTCCACGCGGCCACCGGCGGCGTCGGCACCGCGGCGATGCAGCTGGCGCGGCACTGGGGCGCGGAGATTTTCGCGACCGCCGGCCGGGGCAAGTGGGAGGTGCTGCGGGAACGCGGCCTCGACGACGACCATATCGGCGACTCCCGCTCCCTCGACTTCGAGCGGCACTTCGCCACGACCACAGCGGGCAGCGGGGTCGATGTCGTACTCGATTCGCTCGCCGGGGAATTGGTCGACGGCTCGCTGCGACTGCTGCCACGCGGCGGCCGGTTCGTGGAGATGGGCGTGACGGACGTCCGCGACCCGGACACCATTGCCGGGCAGTTCCCGGGCGTCGCCTACCACTCCTTCCTCATCACGCAGGTAGATCCCGACCGCATCCGCCGCATGCTGGCGGAACTGGTGGTCATGTTCGAATCCCGGATTCTCACGCCGCCGCCGCTCACCACCTGGGATGTGCGCGAGGCGATCACGGCGCTGCGGTACGTCGGACAGGCCCGGCACATCGGCAAGGTGGTCCTGACCTGGCCGCCCGCGGTGGATCCGGAGGGAACCGCGCTGATCACCGGCGGCACCGGAATGATCGGCGGCGCGATCGCCCGTCACCTCGTCGCCGAATACGGGATCCGGCATCTGGTACTGGCCAGCCGCACGGGCGAATCCGCTTCCGGCGCTGCCGAATTGGCAGACGATCTCGCCGCATCGGGTGCGCGAGTGCGAATCACGGCCTGCGACACCGCCGATCGCGCCGCCGTGACGAGCCTGCTCCAGGAGATCCCCGCCGCCCGACCCCTGACGATGGTGGTCCACGCCGCGGGCACGGTCGACGACGCCCTGCTCACCGCGCAGACCCCCGACCGCCTCGACCGGGTGCTGCGCCCGAAGGTCGACACCGCCTGGCACCTGCACGACCTCACCCGCGACGCGGATCTCGCCGCCTTCGCCGTCTTCTCCTCCGCCGCGGGCATTCTCGGCACACCCGGCCAGACCAACTACGCCGCCGCCAATGCCTTCCTAGACGCCCTCGCCGCGCACCGCCACCGCCACGCCCTGCCCGCGACATCGCTGGCATGGGGGCTGTGGGCGGAGCGCAGTTCGGTCAGCGTCCACCTCGGCGACCGCGATATCGCCCGCATGGAACGCGGCGGGTTCCGCACCCTCACAAGGGAACAAGCGTTGACGCTCTTCGACGCCTCGCTCCGCACCAGCCTGCCGGTGACCGTGCCGATTCGCCTCGATCCGGCGGCCGTCACCGATCCGCCTCCGCTGCTACGCGGCCTGATCCGCCGTCACCGCACGGCCGCGACCGCGGCGCCCACCGCCGATTTCGCGGCCCGGCTGGCCGGACGCACGGCCGAAGAGCAGCACCGCCTACTGCTGGAATTGCTCGCCCACCACGTCGCGTCGGTCCTCGACCGTGGGGCCGACCGGGCCTTCGACGGCCGCCAGCGCTTCGCCGACCTCGGCTTCGACTCGCTCACCACGGTGGAACTGCGCAACCAGCTCCGCAAGTCGACCGGCGTAACCATCTCTCCCACCGCCGTTTTCGACTATCCCACGCCCATCGCCCTGGCCGAGCACCTGCGCGGCCGTATGGACCCGCCCACCGCCGCCGGCGGTCTCCTCGCGGAGGTGGAGCGCGCGCTCGACCGCCTCATCGACTCCGAGGTCCCCCGCGCCGACCTCGAACGCCTCGCGACCAAACTCACCACCGCCCTGCACCACCCCGACCCCACGGTCGACCTCATCGAAATCGCCGGCGACGACGAGATCTTCGACCTCATAGACCGCCGCTCCGACGGCCTGCCCGCGTGACGACCCGTTCCCGAGGAAGTGATCCGATGCCTGGTGGCGAGCGATACGACGTGGTGGTGGCGGGCGGCGGGTCGGCGGGAGTCGCGGCGGCGGTGGGCGCCGCTCGGACCGGTGCGCGCACCCTGCTGATCGAACGCGGGCCGTGCCTGGGCGGCGCGGCGACCCTGCGCACCGTGCTCACCTACTGCGGGCTGTACACCCGCGAGGATCCCCCGCGCCAGGTCGTGTTCGGCGTCGCCGACGAGGTGCTCCGGGCGCTGCGGCGGCTGGGCGCGGTGACCGAACCACTCCGATTCACCTCCGTCGCAGTGGTATTCGATCCCGAATCGGTCAAGTACGTACTGGACCGGTGCTGCCGCGACGCCGGGGTCGAGGTGCGGATGGACAGCCTGCTGGTCGATGCCGAACGCCGAGACGACCGGATCGTCGCGGTGCGCGTCGCCGACCATCAAGGGCTGCACACGATCCGGGCCGCCGCCTTCGTCGACGCGACCGGCGAGGCCGATCTGGCGGCCTTCGGCGGCGCCGCCGTCCGCTACGGCAACGACGGCCACGTCCAGAACGGCACCATGGGCGTGCGCTTCGGCGGCATACCCCCGCACGCCGAATTCACGCGCGACCTCCTCGCCGCCGCGGTGGCCGACGCCAAACTCCGCGGCGCACCGCTCCTCGCCGAGCGCGGACTCGTTGCGCGCCTGCCGATCTCGGGCGACGTGGTGGCGTATGTGGTGGACGAGGGCTACGACGCCCGCGATGCCCGCGAGCTGACGCGCGCCCAGGCCCACGCCCGCGCGCAGGCCCGCGACTATCTCGACGTCGTGCGGACCCTGCCCGGCTGTGCCGACGCCTATATCGTCGGCACGGGCCCGGAGATCGGCACCCGCGAATCCCGCCACATCCTCGGCCGCTACCGCCTCACCGCCGGCGAGGTCCTCGGGGCGGCCCGCAACGACGAGACCGTCGCTATCGGCGCCTGGCCGATCGAATACCACCCCGCCGCGGGCGTCGTCCCGGAGTGGCAGTTCATCGCGGGAAACGCCCACTACGACATCCCGTTCGGCGTCATACACAGCGCCGACACCGGCAACCTCTACGCCGCCGGCCGCACCGTGGACGCCGACCGCGGCGCCGGCGCCTCCCTGCGCGTCATGGGCACCGCCTTCGCCACCGGCCACGCCGCCGGAGTGGCCGCGGCATTCCACGCCGCCACCGCACACACCCCCGCCGTCGCCGCCCTCCAGCACGAACTCCTCACCCAGAACGCCTATCTCGAACTCCCCGACACCCACCCGTCCCGCCTCTGACCACCGCCACCATCTCGTCGACGGTCGGCCTTCGACCCGGGTCGACGGTCACGCCGCGTGGTCTTCGAGGGTGATCGTGCGGGCGACCTTCTGCGGGGCGCCGCCGATGAGCCCGCGCCAGGGCAGGTAAGGCAGCAGGCGCACGTTCAGGTCGCGGAATCGGATCATCGCCTTGCTGTTCGGGGCGTACCAGGGCCCCACGCCCTCGGCGAACTTCTGGCAGGCGTCGACCATCGGCCGCATCCGCCGCTCGTATCCGGCGTAGGCGACGGCGTGGTCGCCACCCGCCGCCGCCAGCTCCCCGGCCAGCAGATACGCGCCTACCAGCGCCAGATCGGCGCCCTGCCCGGACAGCGGCGACGCGCAGTACCCGGCATCGCCGACCAGCGCCACCCGCCCCCGGTGCCAGGAATCCATGCGGACCTGCGCCATGGCGTCGAAGTAGAAGTCCGGTGCGTTCCCGAGGTGCTCGAGCAGCCGCGGCGCCTCCCAGCCCACGCCCGCGTAGGCCTCGGCGACCAGGCGCTTCTGCTGCGCCGAATCCCGGTGGTCGTACTCGATCGGATCCGACGCCCACGCGAAGATCGCCTTCGCCTCGGTGTTCTCCCGCGCGCTGTAGCAGCCGGCGATCTTGCCGGGCACGTTGTGGTCCAGCTCCCAGTGGTCGAGCCCGAGGAAATTCGGAACGGTGTAGATCGCGATGTAGTAGCCCATATGCTTCACGAACTGCGATTCGGGCCCGAAAGCCAGTGCGCGCGTGCGGGAATGCACGCCGTCGGCCCCGATGACCAGATCGAAGGTCCGCGGCTCGCCGTGCTCGAAGACCACCCGGACGCCGTCCTCGCCCTCCGACAGCTCGGAGATCGAATCGCCGAAGAGGTACTCCACGTCGTCGCGCGTCGCCTCGTACAGCACCCGGGCCAGATCGCCGCGCTGGATCTCGGTATCGCCGCCCGCGCCGACCCCGTTGAACACCTCGCTGCTGATACTCGCGCGCACCGCGCCCGCCGCGTCGACATACGAGGTGCCGCGCTTGCCGGTGCTCAGCTCGTGCACCCGCTCCAGCAGCCCCATCCGCCGCACCACCTCGGTCGCGGTGCCGAGCACGTCGATGGCCTGACCGCCCTCCCGCAGCGCCGGTGACCGCTCGACGACGGTCGGCGTGAAGCCGTAGCGCCGCAGCCAGAAGGCGAGGGCGGGACCGGCGATGCTCGCACCGGAGATCAGCACGTTCTTGTTCGTCATCTCTCGCATGCCGAGAACTGTACAACCGTCTTAGGCGTTTGCGCAATACGTTTGTCTAAGGCGTATGCGCTAGGGTGAGGGCATGGGAAATCGCGAGGATCTGCTGGCCGGCGCGCGCCGGTGCCTGCGGGAGAAGGGGTACGCCCGCACGACGGTGCGCGACATCTCGACCGCGGCGGGGGTGAGCATGGCGGCGATCGGCTACCACTTCGGATCGAAGGAGGCGCTGCTCACCGAGGCGCTGGCCGGGGAGACCCGGGACTGGGGCGCGGAACTCGAACGGGCGCTGGCCGATTCACCGGCGGACGACCCGGATCCGCTGCGGCGCTGGGAAACCCGCTGGGACGCGGTGCTCGGCACGATCGCCACGCATCCAGGGGTATGGTCGGCGACCTTCGACGCGCTGGCGGCGCCGGAGACCCGCGAGCAGCTGGCCGCGGGCGCGGACGAGGCCCGCTCCGGGCTCGCCCGCCTGCTGAACGGCGACGAGGAATCCGACGACCGGGCGGCGGCCACGGTCGGCGCGCTGACTCAGGCGCTGCTGATCGGCGTGGCCGCGCAGTATCTGATCGATCCCGGCAATGCCCCCACGGGACGGGATCTGGCCGACGGGCTACGCCGGATCATGCGGCAGGACCCCGGATCCGGGGCCCCGCCGCGGGAGTGAGACAGGCTCGTCAGTCGGGGAACGACGCCTGGAACGCGACCCCGATCAGGATGGCGCTGATCACGGCGATGACGGCGATACTCCACATACGAGCCCTCTTCTATTGGGTGTCAAGCGGATTCAACGTACCGTGAGCCGGGTCACAGCGCCACCGGAACGGGGATCCGCCCGGCTCGAGGCGGGCGCGGCGGTCTCCCCGCCGGCCCCGAACACCATCCCGTTGCGCCACGCGCTGCGCTCGAACAACCGGAACAGCGGGCTCGCCACGAACGTGGTCACGATCGTCATGATCGCGAGGATCGTGAACAGCGTCGGCGTGATGAGCCCCTGGGTGAGGCCGATATTGATCAGGACCAGCTCCATCAGCCCGCGAGCGTTCGCCAGGGCGCCCATGGCGCCCGCCTCGCGCCAGCTCATCCCCTGCCATCGCGAGGTCAGCGAGACCGCGCCGAACTTCCCGACGAACGACACCGCCAGGATCGCGACGCCCGCGATCAGCGCCGCGGGATGCAACAGGAGGCTGAGCTTGGTGTTGAGGCCGGCGTAGACGAAGAACGCGGGCAGCAGCAGGTAGGCCACGACCGGTTCGGTCCGCTCCCGCACCGTGTCCAGCAGCCTGCCGCGCGGCATCACGACGCCGGCCAGGAAGGCCCCGAAGACCGAATAGATGCCGGACCAGTCGGTGAACCAGGCGCACACCAGCACCACCAGCAGCACCACGACGTAGGGGCCGAGCGGCAGGCCGCCGTCGGAGTCCCGCCCCGAGTCGCGCTCGGCCCAGTCGTTGAGCAGCCGCAGCAACCGCCGCCCCACGACCAGCATGAACAGCACGAATCCGACGCCGCCGACGAAGGCGAACACGGCGCTGTTCATATTGCCCTTGGCACTGGCGACGACCACCGCCAGCAGGATCCAGGACCAGGCGTCGTCGAAGGCAGCGCACGCCAGCGTCATGGTGCCCACCCGCGTGTGGTGCAGGCCGGAATCGTGAATGATCCACGCCAGCACCGGAAACGCGGTGATCCCCACGGCGGCGGCGAGGAACAGCGCCGCCTGCCACGCGTGGATCTTGTCCGTGAAGTAGTCACCGTGGGTGAACAGCAGGTACCCGGCGACGGCGCCGAGTGCCAGCGGAACACCCAGCCCGGCGGCCGCGGTGGTGCCCGCGACCCGGAAGTGCTCGGTGAGGATCTTGGTCTGGAACGACGCCCCGACCAGGAACATGTAGAGCACCAGCCCCAGCTGCCCGACCACGTAGAGCACGGTCAGCGACGGATGTGGAATCGACTGGCCGCCGATCACGAGCGTGGCCGGGAACAACCACCTCTGGGCGCTCGGCCACACCGCGCCGAGCACCGACGGGCCGAGCAGGAAGCCGGCCGCCATGATGGCGACGACCTGCATCTGCCCGAGCCGCTTCAACAGTGGCCACACCAGCCGGTACGCGGCGAGGATCACCGCCATCTGCAGGAAGAAGTGCAGCGTCAGATCGAGGAACGACGGCATGGGAACCTCAGGCCGGGACGACGGATCGGGTATCCGCGGTGCGCGGATAGATCGGGCAGTCCGGGAACAGCTCGAACGGCTCGAACAGCGACCACTCCGGTTCGGCCCGCAGGCGGTTCACCAGCGGGCTCTCCTGGGTCCAGAAGTCGCCGCTGACCAGCCGCACATGCCATTTCGGATCGAGGTCGGCGGCCAGGTCCAGGATCACCTGCCCCATGACGGGCTGCCGGTTGTCGTAGACGGCGCGGATGAGCCGATAGTAGGTCTCGTAGGCGGTCTTGAAGAACGACCCGTACGAGTCGGCCGCCCGCTCTTCGGGAACGGCGCCCGCCAGCAGATCCGCGGCCAGTTCGCCCGCCTTGCGGCCGGTGGCCAGGGCCAGCAGCACACCGCCGGAGAACACCGGATCGGTGAAGCTCCCGGCGTCGCCGACCAGGAAATAGCCGGGCCCCGCGAGGGTTTCGGCGTGGTACTCGAAGTTGCGCTCCCCCTTGAGTTCCCGCAGCACGGTGGCGCCGCGCAGCCGCTGCTGGACGCGCGGGACCCGGGCGAGATGCTCGTCGAACACCTGCTCCGGGCGATCGGTCTGCAACAGCGCCATCGGGGCGACCGCGCCGATGCTGATCGCGTCCGCGCGCAACGGGATCGCCCACACCCAGCCGTCCTGGTGGATGCCGAGCTGGGTGTCGCCCTCGACGCCCGGATTCTGGCTCTCGTCGAGATTGTCGTAGTGCTTGAAGACCGCGGCCATCCGCAGCTTGCTGTCGGCGACCCGCAGGCCGAGCTTCTTGGCGATCACACCGGCCCGGCCCGACGCGTCGGCGATGTAAGGCGCGGTGGCGTGGTGGGTTTCGTCCTCGTAGGTGTAGGTGACGCCGGTGACGCGGCCGTCGCCGTCCACGTCGACCTCGGTGACGACGGCCTCCTGGAGCACCGTCACGCCGGCCTTCTCGGTCTCGTCGAGCAGGGTCTTGTCGAATTCGGCGCGCTCGACCTGAATGGCCCAGGAGCGGCGGCCGTCGCCGATGTCGCCGAAGTCGATGCGCCGCGCGTTGCCCGCGATTCCGGTCAGCTCGACGCCGGGTTTGAACGCGTACGGCTTGGCCATCACCGCGTCCAGCAGCCCGAGCTGGTCGAGGATCTCGACGGTGTAGGGCAGGAACGATTCGCCGATGTGGAAGCGTGGGAATTCCACCTTCTCCAGCAGCAGAACGCGGTAGCCGCGCCGCAGCATGGTCAGCGCGTACGCGCAGCCCGCCGGTCCGCCGCCGATGACGATCGTGTCGTAGGTCGTGTCGGCCATGGTCACTCCAATTCGGTGTCAGCAGAAGGTGATCTGTCGAAGGGTCCGGTCGAGGTCGGAATCGGCGCCGGGCCCCGCACTGCGCCAGGCGACGTGCTGATCGGGCCGGACGAGGACGGCGCCGTCCTCGGCGATGCCGCACACCCGCGACCACTCGGTATCGCCGGGGCCCAGTTCGGCGGACCGCAGCGGCACGCCGGTCCGGTCGCGCAGCCGCCGCGCGGCCTCCGCCCACGGCCGCCCGGCGGGCCCGGTGATCAGGGTGAACTCCCCCGCCGCCACGAGATCCAGGGTGGATCGGCGGGCGCCCTCGTGCGCGACCCAGGCGTGCGGCAGCCGATGCCCGGGTCGCGTGGTGGGAATGTGCTTGTCCCCCATGGGGTCCGGCTCCGGGGCGGGGGTACCGTCGGGAACCAGCGCGCCCCGCTCGTAGGCCGCGCCGATCTCGATATCCAATGCCTGGCAATCGATCCGGTGGGTGTCCAGCACCTCGGCGGCGCGGGCGCGAGCGGTGCGCCCGCGCGCCGAATCCTCGAAGTAGGTGTTGAAGAAGGTCGGCCGCATCCAGTGCGGCACATGCGGTCCCAGCCCGAGCGCGGCCTCGCTCACCAGTTCCGAGTTGGCGATGATGCCCACCGCCCAGTCCAGGTTGCGGCGGCCGATCGGGCGGCGTTCGTGCTCGTAGCTGTCCAGCAGCCCGTCACCGGCGTGCCCGCGCTCCACGGCGGCGATCTTCCAGGCGAGATTGTGGGCGTCCTGGATCGCGGTGTTCAGCCCGAGTCCGGCGGCGGGCGGCAGTTTGTGCGCGGCGTCGCCGGCGAGGAAGACACGGCCGTGCCGGTAGCGCTGGGCGTTGACGGCGTCGACGGTCCAGTTGCTGACCTTGTGCAGCCGGACCCGCAGGTCCGGGATGCCGAGGGTGTCGCGGATGCGGGCCAGCACCGCGTCGCGCTGCGAGCGTGCCGGATCGTCCTCGCCGGTGGTGAAGTGCAGGCCCCACTCCTCGCTGAATTTGCCCCAGGTGGGCCCCATTTCGACCAGGGTCGCCCCGGACAGGTCCGGGCGCTTCGGGTTGACGAAGTAGGTGAGCAGCGCGCCGTCGCGCTGCCACCGCGACAGGTCCGCGGTGAAATGCACGGTGGTGACGTGGTGGAAGCGCGGCCAGCCGTCGTAGCGCACGCCCAGCGTGGTCCCGACCGTGCGGCCGCCGTCGGCGGCGATCAGATACTTCGCGGTGACGGTCGTGGTCTCGCCCGCGGCCGTGCGGATCGTGGCGACGAGGTGGTCGTCGCGCTCGGCCCACTCCACCAGTTCGTGCCCGTACCGGATGCGGCCGGGGGCGCGCAGCTCGGCGGCCGTGCGCAGCAACGGTTCCGAGCGGATCTGCGGCACGTTCGTCGCCGCCACCGGGCTCGCCGCCGACCAGGTCTCGCGCAGGTCGCCGCCGCCGAAGGCGTCCATCTCGTAGATCACCCGGCCGTCGAATGGGCCCTTCCCGGCCAGCGTGGTCTGCCAGCACACCTTGCCGAACTTCTCCAGCGGGGCGCCCACCGCCTGGATCTCCTCGGCCAGGCCGAACTGGCGGAAGATCTCCATGGTGCGGTGATTGAGGTAGTGCGCCTTCGGCAGTCGCGCGGTGTCGGGCCGCTGCTCGACCAGCAGGTGGTCGATCCCCAGCTCGGACAGGAAGATCGACGCCGTCAGGCCGCAGCCGCCCGCACCGACGATCAGGACAGTCGTATCCATATCCCCCTCCGCGCTCAATGTCCGTGGTGTTCGGGCAGATCCGGTCCGACCGCGGTCGGTCCCTCCGGATACGGGAACGAACCGGGAATGCCGCCGTCGTGACCGGCGATGGCCTGGGCGGTGTTCACCCCGCCCGTGATCGGGGTGTCGCTGCCGGGCACCATCCAGATGTGCAGATCCCAGGCCCGCGGATGGACCAGGCCCGGCGGATTCGGCGCCGCGGCCGGAATGCTGCCCGGATCCTGGCCCACCCACTCCTCGGCGGGCGGCTGGGTCACCATGTCGAAATTCGGGAAGGCGTGCACGCCGCGCTCGTGGAAACCCCAATCGGTCGGGTAGACGCACAGCCCGTTCTCGATCGGGGTGACGCCCGGCGTGTAGACCGCCCCGTAGAACCAGCCCACCAGCTCGTACGGGAACGACGGAACATACGGATCGTCGTACACCGCCGCGGGATTCAGCGACCGGTAGAACAGCCCGGTCGGCTGCCCGCTGGTCACCGCGTCGCGGGCGATCGTCCCGGCGGTGACGCCGTCGATGCCCTTGGCGATGATGTCCAGCGAGCGCGGCAGATCCAGCAGGCCCACTCCGATCCCCCGGTACTGCACCCAGCCGTGCGAATCGGGACCCCAGCCGCCGCGCGCGGCGAGCGCCATGACGTCCTGCGGTCCCGTCAGCGTGCGCAGCGCGCCCAGCCGGTCGAGGACCCGGGCCTGGTCGGCGGCCAGCGAGGCGGTCCGTTCCGCCGCGCCGCACTGCCGGTCGGCGGTGGGGACGCGGTCGGGTTGCAGAATGTCGCCGTCGGCGGCGGCGCCCGGGGCGAGAGCCGCGGCGGTGGCCAGCGCCGCGGCGACGAGCAGTGAGAGCCGAAGAGCCATCGGTGATCTCCGTTCAGTTGGCCGGCGGGACGGGCTGGTCGATGAACTCGAACAGCTCGTCGTCGCCGGCGGTGTCGAGGTCGTCGAGGATCTCGTCCAGTTCGCCGCCGCGCAGCCGCCGCAGCAGGTCGTCGAGCCGGTCGGCGATATCGGCCACGGCGTTCGGATCCAGTTCGGCGCTGCCGACGCTGTCGCCGAGGACCTGGATCTGGGTGCGGATCGCCGCCGCGGGATCCTCGGTGGGGACGATCTCGTCGCGGATGTGCCGGGCCAGCGCCAGCGGCGTCGGGTAGTCGAACACCACCGTGGTGGTCAGTTTCAGACCGGTCGCCGACTTGAGGCGGTTGCGGAACTCGACCGCGCCCAGCGAGTCGAAACCGAGGTCGGTGAACGCCTGGTCCGCGCCGATCGCCTCCGGGGACTCGTGCCCGAGCACCGCGGCGGCGTGGGTGCGAATCGTGGTGAGCACCAACGCTTCCTGATCCGACCGAGTGCGACCGGCGAGGGCCGTGCCGAGCTTCGAGGACTCCCCGGCGGCCGCGGTCTCGGCGGTGCGGCGGGTGCCCCGCAGCAGCCCGCGCAGCGCCGGTGGCAGGACCTCCGGCGCCTGCGCCCCGGCGGCGCGGATGGTCGGCGCGTCCAGGCGCGCGGCCACGGTCAGCGACTGTCCCAGCACCAGGGCGGTGTCGAGCATCGCCAGGCCGTCGGCGGTCGGGATGGGCAGCAGGCCGTCGCGGCGCATGCGCGCGAAGTCCTGGTCGCCGAGGTGGCCGGTGATCCCGCTGGCCTGCTCCCAGATGCCCCACGCCAGCGAGGACGCGGCCAGCCCGTGCCGCTGCCGGTGCGCGGCGAGGGCGTCGAGGAAGACGTTGGCCGCGGCGTAGTTGGCCTGTCCGGGTCCGCCGAGGACGCCGGCCACCGAGGAGTACAGCACGAACGCCGACAGCTCGCGGGAGGCGGTGAGCGCGTGCAGATTCCACGCGGCCTGCGCCTTGGCCCGGAAGACGCCGGCCAGCTGATCGGGAGTCAGCTCGGTGAACAGGGCGTCGTCGATGAGCCCGGCCGCGTGCACGACGGCGGTGAGCGGATGATCGGGGTCGATCTCGGCGAGCACGTCCCGCAGCGCGTCGGCGTCGGCGGCATCGCAGGCCGTGATGTCCACGCGGGCACCGAGTTCCGTCAGTTCCGCGGCCAGCTCCGTCGCGCCCTCGGCGTCCTTGCCGCGGCGGCTGAGCAGCAGCAGATGCTGTGCGCCCCGCCCCACCAGATGTTTCGCGGCCGCCGCGCCCAGCACACCCGTGCCGCCGGTGACGAGGACGGTGCCGTCGGGGTCCAGCGGGGTGGGCACGGTGAGCACGTTCTTGCCGACGTGCCGGGCCTGGCTGAGGTAGCGGAACGCCTCGGGGGTGCGCCGCAGATCCCACGGTGTCACCGGAAGCGGTTGCAGTATGCCGGATTCGAACAGTTTCAGCAGTTCGGCGAGGATGTCGTGCAGCCGCTGCGGACCGGCCTCCATGAGGACGAACCCGCGGTACCGGACGCCCGGATGGTCGGCGGCGACCTCGTCGGGGTCGCGGACGTCGGTCTGGCCCATCTCCACGAACCGCCCGCCGCGCGGCAGCAACCGCAGCGACGCGTCCACGAATTCGCCCGCCAGCGAATCGAGCACGATATCCATGCCCCGGCCCCCGGTCCGCGCCAGGAACTCCGATTCGAAGTCGAGGGTGCGGGAGTTGGCGATGTGGTCGTCGTCGAAACCCATGGCGCGCAGGGTGTCCCACTTCGGGAGGCTGGCCGTGGCGTAGACCTCCAGGCCGAGGTGGCGGGCCAGTTGTACAGCGGCCATACCGACGCCGCCGGTGGCGGCGTGCACGAGCAGGGTCTCGCCGGCGGTCACGGCGGCGAGGTCGACCAGCGCGTAGTAGGCGGTGGCGAAGACCGCGGGCACGGCCGCCGCCTGCGCGAAGGTCCAGCCCTCGGGCATCGGGACCACCATCGAGCGGTCCGAGACGACGGTGTCGCCGATTCCGGCGAACAGTCCCATCACGCGGTCGCCGGGCGCGAAGTCGGTGACGTCGGGGGCCACGTCGACGACGATGCCCGCGCCCTCGCCGCCGATCGGCGCATCCGGATCGGGGTACATGCCGAGCACGATCAGCACGTCCCGGAAGTTCATGCCGGTGGCGCGCAGCCGCACCCGGACCTCGCCGGGTCGCAGTGCGGCGCCGGCGTTCTCGTCCTCGGCGAGCACGATATTGTCGCCGTCCAGGGTGCCGCCGCCGAGCGCGCCCAGCCGCCACGGGCTCCGCCCGATCAGCTCCGCGCCGCCCACCGTATCGGCGCCGGCGCGCCCGAGCCGCGGTACGTGCAAGGCGCCGCGCCGCACCACGACCTGCGGTTCGGCGTCGAGGGTCAGCGCGGCCTCGACCGCCGCCCGGTATCCGGTCGGATCGTCGACATCGACCAGCACCAGCCGCTCCGGCTGTTCGGCCTGCGCGCTCCGCAACAGTCCCCAGACCGGCGCGGCGGCGAGATCGGTGACGTCCTCTCCGCCCTCCACCGCGACCGCGCCGCTGGTCACCACGACGACCACGGCGTCGGTGTGGCGGTCCGCCGCCCACACGCCGCGAATCCGCTCGAGCAGCGCGGTCACCGTGGCCAGGGCACGCACCGCCGGGTCCTCGCCGGGTGCGTCGCCGGTCAGGCAGCGCAGCACCACCGCAGCGGTACCGGCATGCGAGTACGTCTCGGCCGAATCGTCTTCTGCCGCACCCTCTTCCCAGATTCCCGCGGCATCCTCCGCGGTGTTCGCGGGCATCGCCACCCAGTTCAGGGCGTACAGATCGGAGTTCGCGGAGGCCGACTGCGTGAGCTGGTCGGCGGTGAGCGCGCGCACGGACAGGGCGTCCGCGGCGGCGACGATCGCCCCGCCGGTGTCGGCCACCGTGACCGACAGGCGGTCGGGACCGGCGGGCGCCAGCCGCACGCGCAGGGCGGTGGCGCCGACGGCCGACAGGGAGACGCCCTCCCAGGCGAAGGGGAGTTTCACCGCGTCGATTCCGTCGGTGACCGCCGCGACGGCCATCGGGTGGAGCGCGGTGTCCAGCAGAGCCGGATGGAGGCCGAATCCGGCGGCGTCCGAACGGATCTGCTCGGGCAGTTCGACCTCGGCGAACAACTCCTCGCCGCGCCGCCACATCGCCGTGAGCCCCCGGAACGCGGGCCCGTAGCCGTAGCCGCCCTCGGCGAGGGTGTCGTAGGCATCGGCCACCTCCACCGCGATGGCGCCGGTCGGCGGCCACGTCACGAACTCGTCACCGCCGGTCGGTGTTTCGGGCTGAGACAGCGTGCCGGTGGCGTGGCACAGCCAGGGCGCCTCGTCCGCCCCGTGCGGCCTCGAGTAGATCGCGATGCTCCGGTCACCGCCCGCGTCCGCGCCGACGACCACTTGCAGATCCGCGCCGGCGGGATCGGCGAGGGTCAGCGGCGCCTGCAACACCAGCTCCGCGAGGCGCGGAGAGTCCACGAGATCACCGGCGTGCAAAGCGATTTCGACGAACCCGGTGCCGGGAACCAGCACCGTTCCCGCCACGACGTGATCGGCCAGCCACGGTTGCGCGGCCACCGACAACCGCCCGGTCAGCATCACACCCCCGCCGTCGGCGAGCGGAACCACGGCCGCCAGCAGCGGATGCTCGCCCGTGCCGAGCCCGGCCGCGCTCAGATCCCCCGTGCCCGCGGGCTTGTCCAGCCAGAACCGCCGATGCTGGAAGGCGTAGGTCGGCAGATCCGCACCGCGTGCCCCGGCGCCCGCCAGCGTCGCCGTCCAGTCGACCTGGGTACCGGCGACGAAGGCGGCCCCGAGCGCGGCGTGCAGCGACCGGATCTCGTCCTGTTTCGGATCGAGTGTGGCGACCGCAGTCACCTCGTCCGCGTCCTCGTCGGCGAGGCTGTCGCGGGTCAGCGCGGTCAGCGTCGTTCCCGGACCCGCCTCCAGGAATACGGTGGCGCCCGCCCGGCGCGCGGCCAGCGCCCCGGCCAGGTAGCGGACGGGTTCGCGCACGTGCCGCACCCAGTACTCGGGATCGCACAGCATGTCCGGATCGGCGAGCTCGCCGGTGACGTTCGAGACGATCGGCACGGTCGGCGGGTGATACGTCAAACCCGCGCAGACACCGGCGAAGTCGGCGAGGATCGGATCCATACGCGGCGAGTGGAAGGCGTGGCTGACCCGCAGCCGCCGCGTGGCGTGTCCGCGCTCGGCCAGGGTCGCGGCCACCTCGTCGACCGCGTCCTCGTCCCCGGACACGACCACCGTCGCGGGGCCGTTCACCGCGGCGATCGCGATCCGGCCCTCCTTGCCCGCCAGCAGCGGGGCCACCTCGCTCTCCCCCGCCGGCACCGACAGCATCGCGCCGCCCTCCGGCAGCGCCTGCATCAGCAGGCCGCGCGCCGCGACCAGCTTCGCCGCGTCCGCCAGCGACCAGACACCCGCCAGGTAGGCCGCCGTGACCTCACCGATGGAGTGGCCCATGAGCAGATCCGGTCGCACACCGTGGGATTCGAGCAGCCGGAAGACCGCCACCTCCACACAGAACAGCGCCGCCTGCGTATAGGACGTCTGGCTCAGCAGCCCCGCGGCGGCGGACTCCGGTTCCGCGAACACGACCTCGCGCAGCGGCGGATCGAACTGCTTGTCGAACTGGGCGCACACCTCGTCGAACGCCGTCGCGTACACCGGGTACCGCGCGTACAGCGTGCGGCCCATCCCGACCCGCTGCGCGCCCTGGCCCGGGAACAGCAGCGCCGTCTTCGCACCCGGAGCGGCCTGTCCGCGAATCACATTCGGCGACACCCGGTCCGCGGCGAGAGCGTCCAGCGCGGCACGCAGTTCGGCGCCGTCCGCGCCCAGCAGCACCGCCCGGCGCGGCAGGCGGGCCCGCCCGGCGGCGAGCGTATGGGCGATATCGACGGGCGCCAGATCCGGACGGGCGGCGGCGAATTCGGCCAGCCGGCCCGCCTGGGCGACCAGCGCCGCCTCCGTGCCGCCCGACACCACCCACGGAATCATCGGCGGCGCAACGGGTTCGGCGACCGGCTCCGCGTCCCCCTCGGCCTCGGCGGCCGCGAATTCCTCGGCCTCCTCGACGATCACGTGCGCGTTGGTGCCGCTGATGCCGAACGCCGACACCCCCGCGCGCCGTGGCCGCCCGTTGCGCGGCCACGGCTGCGCCTCGGTCGCCAGCCGCACCTCGCCCGCCGACCAGTCCACATGCGGCGACGGCTCGTCCACGTGCAGCGTGGGCGGCACCGTCTCGTGCCGCATGGCCATCACCATCTTGATCACGCCGGCGACCCCGGCCGCGGCGCTGGTATGCCCCATATTCGACTTGATCGACCCCAGCCACAGCGGTGCGGGGCGGTCCTGCCCGTAGGTGGCCAGCAGCGCCTGCGCCTCGATCGGGTCACCGAGCGACGTGCCCGTGCCGTGTGCCTCCACCACGTCGACCTCGGCCGCGCCCAGCCGGGCCCCGGCCAGCGCCGCCTCGATCACCCGCCGCTGCGACGGGCCGTTCGGCGCGGTCAATCCGTTGGAGGCGCCGTCGGAGTTCACCGCCGAGGCCCGCAGCACCGCCAGCACCCGGTGACCGTTGCGGCGCGCGTCCGAAAGCCGTTCCAGAACAAGCATTCCCGCGCCCTCAGCCCACGCGGTGCCGTTGGCGGCCGCCGCGAACGCCTTCGCCCGGCCGTCCGGCGAGATCACCCGCTGCCGCGAGAACGCGATGAATGCCTCGGGCGTCGGCATCACGGTGACGCCGCCGGCCAGCGCCAGGTTGCATTCGCCCGACCGCAGCGAGCGGGCCGCGTCGTGCATCGCCACCAGCGACGACGAGCACGCCGTATCGATCGAGACCGCCGGGCCCTCCAGGCCCAGCACATACGCCACCCGCCCCGAAGCCACGCTGGTGGTGCGGCCGGTGAGCATCAGCCCGGCCAGGCCGCTGCGGTCCTCGGAGATATTGGGCCCGTACTGCACCTCGATGATCCCGGTGAAGACGCCGGTCGCGGTGCCGCGCAGGGTCGCCGGGTCGAGACCCGCCCGCTCCAGCGCCTCCCACGACACCTCCAGCAGCTGCCGCTGCTGCGGCTCCATCGCCAGCGCCTCCTTGGGGCTGATCCCGAAGAACGCGGCGTCGAAATCCGCTGCGCCCCGGAGGAACCCGCCCTCCCGCGCATACGAGGTGCCCTCGTGATCGGGGTCCGGGTGATAGAGGCCGTCCACATCCCAGCCCCGGTCGCCCGGGAATCCGGAGATGACGTCGCGCCCGTCGGCCACCATCGACCACAGGTCCTCCGGCGACGCGACGCCGCCCGGATAGCGGCACGCCATTCCGATGATCGCGATCGGTTCGCTCCCACGGGATTCCAGCTCCTGCAACCGCTGCCGCGTCCGATGCAGATCGATCGCAGCCCGCTTGAGATAGGTGCGGAGTTTTTCTTCAGTCGCCATACCCGTCTCCCGAATTTCGGCAAGGATCCCCTCGCGGCAGGCTCGAATACCCGCGCCGCGAACGAGTTCCATGGTTGCGGCCGGCGGCGAGTGGCGGTAACCCCTAGCCTGCCCCTATCCCCGCGCTACGGGGCGGACACCGTCACAACGGTCTGCTTATACTCCGGCACAACGTCATTCGTGTCCGGCAAACGTCCGGGAACACAGTTAGGTCGTCTTCATGAAACGCACCGGAAATCCGCACCGCCGCGCAGTTTCCCGCACCGCCCGGATCGCGGTATCGGCACTCACCCTGACATTCGGTCTCGCCGCCGCATCCGCCGGAGCCGACCCCGCGGAATCCGGCTGCGCGGGCCCGCACTGGGTGGGCAGCTGGCTGATCGCGGCCTCCGATGCCACCCCGGTCTCGGATATGGCGCTCACGCCCACGATGTCGCTGGCCGACCAGACCTACCGGATCGTCGTCACCCCGCACCTCGGCGGCGAGACGCTGCGCCTGCACCTCACCAACCGGCTCGGGCCGCTGCCCGTCACCTTCGCCTCGGTCACCGTCGCCAGGCAGGCGCAGGGCGCGGCGATCGACCCGGACACGCTGCGCGCGGTCACCTTCGGCGGCAGCCCGTCGGCGACGGCCGCACCCGGAACCGAGCTGATCAGCGACCCGATCCCGCTGCACGTCGACGCGTTCGCGCCGCTGGCCGTCAGCGCGTACGTGCCGGGACTGTCGGCCCCCGCGACCGAGAACATCGTCGGCCTGTCCACCAGTTACTACGGCCCGCCCGGCTCCGGCGATCAGACCGCGGACGCCACCGGCGCGGCGCTGACCATGCGCACCACCAGCGTGCTGTTCGCCGGCGGCGTCGACGTCCTGGCCCCCGCACAGGAATCGAGCGTGGTGGCGCTCGGCGATTCCATCAGCACCGGATACGCGGGAGCGACGTATTTCGAAGGCCCGCAGGATCCGGCCATCGTCGATCGCAATCTCCGGTACACCGATTTCCTGCAACACCGCCTGGACGCCGCGGGAATTCCGATAACGGTGCTGAATTCCAGCATCTGGGGCAATCGCGTCGTGCGCAATCAGACAATTCCGCAAACCGGGCCGGGCGCATTGGCGCGCCTACAGCACGACGTCATCGATACCGCCGGCGTGAGCGACGCGATAATCGCCTCGGGCACCAATGATCTCGCATTTCCGCCGACCCAGAATCCCGAACAGCTCGCGGCCGGTTACACCGAAATCATCGATCGGCTGCACGCCGCGGGAATTCGCGTGCACCTGGCCACGATCCCGCCGTCGGTGCGGTCGTTCATCGCCGGCGGGCTCGCCCCCGAGGCGGAAGGGGTCCGGCAGCGCGTCAACGACTGGATTCGCACGCAGCAACTCTCCGACAGCGTCATCGACTTCGACGCGGTGCTGCGCGATCCGGCCGACCCCGCCGCCCAGCGGCCCGACCTCGTCTCCCCCACCCTTGTCCACCCGAACCCGAAGGGGCACCAGGCCCTGGCGGACGCGATAGATCTCGCGTCCTTCCAGGGCTCGGCGTGCCGCTGAGCCGGACTGGTCGGCACAGTCGGCGTAGCCGTCGTCAGTCCGCGCACGGCCGGAGCGAATGCGGAGGTACGCCTACAGCCGATCCTGCGCGGCGGCCTGCTTCCGGAACACCGGAGACATCCGCCGCGCCATCCGGTCGGCGAAACCCGGGGACATCTGGGTGGTCGCGAACATCGACCGCACCGGCATGCCCATATCCAGCACCTCGGACCGGTTGCGGCGCACCGCGCCGACGATCTTGCCCGAGATCTTGTCGACGTTCGTGGACCCGAGCAGCGCGCTGGCCTGAATGCCCTTGTCCACCCACGCCTGATACATCCCGTCCCCCTTCACGAAGCCGGGCAGCACGACCGAGAATCCGATCGGCGTCCCGTGGTACTCCGCGCGCAGCGACTGGGCCAGCGAGACCAGCCCGGCCTTCGTCATCGCGTAGGGCGCCTGGAACGCCGGCGCCACCTTGGCCGCGCCGGTCGAGACGTACACGATATGGCCGCGGCCGCGCTCGACCATGCCCGGCAGCACCCGCCGCGTCAGCAGAGTCGGGGCCATGAGGTTCACCGTCACGATCCAGTCCAGTTCCTCGCGCCGGTACCGGGTGAACGCCGACGCCAGTTCGACACCGGCATTGTTGATCAGCACATCGATCGGTCCCAGCGCCTGCTCGGCCCGGTCGACCAGATCGTCCAGGCCGGCCGGATCGGCCAGATCGCCGATGACCGGTTCGGCCTTGACCCCGGTCTCGCGCAGTTCCTCCGCCAGCGCGCCGAGCACCTCGGCATGCCGGCCCACCAGCGCCACCTGGGCGCCCTCCGCGGCCAGCCGCCGGGCCACCCGCTTACCGATACCGCCCGACGCGCCGGTCAGCAATACCGTGCGTTCCTTCAGATCCTTCACTGCTCCTCCTGGAGTCCGGGTGCGAATACGCACCGACCGGGCGGCCTCTACCGAACGATCGTTCGCATACGAGGCTCAGCGTCCGCCTCCCGGCTGTGCAGGGTAAACCCCTAACCAATCCCTTATCGTCGGCGCACGCGGGCGCCGACCTGGCTACCTTGACCGGTATACAACGAAGCCGGTAGCGTGACAAGCACGCACGTTCGTTCGGTTAGCGCGACGGACATCCGCTCAGCAACGAAGGAGAAGCCCATGGCGGAGGCCAGCGGGTCCACCACCACGTCCGCGGCGCCCGGCGCGGTCTACACCGAGGACACCGATCCCGACTGCATCCCGGACGACGTCGCGGCGGAGATGCTGCGCGACGCGCCCTGGCGCCGGATCGCGCTCGTCGGCGACAGCACCGCGCACGGCGCGGGCGACCCGAGCCCCGGGTACCGCGAAATGTATTGGGCGCCTCGGGTTCTCCAGGCACTGCGCACGGCAGTGGGTGAGGTCGAATTCCTCAACACCGGCCGCATCAACGCCACCACCCGCCAGGTGATCGACGAGCAGCTCGACGCCGCGCTGGCCTTCGAACCGGATCTGCTGTACGTCGCCTGCGGCGGCAACGACCTGTGGACCGATACTCCCGATTACGAGGCGGCCGAGCGCAATCTCGATCGGATCTTCGCCGCGGGCGTCGAGCGCGGCGCCCGGGTCGCCACCATGACCATCGCCGACGCGGTCCCGCAGCACGTGCCCGAACTCCTCCCGTTCCGCGAGCGTCTGGACCTGTTGAATCAGGCCATCCGGCGCGCGGCCACCCGCCACGACGCCATCCTCATCGACCTGTGGTGGCATCCGGTCGGCCACCGCTCGACCGTCATGTCCGCGGACAACATCCACTTCAACGTCTCCGGCCACGCCGTCGTCGCCGCCGAGGTGGTCAAGGCGCTGTCCGCCGCCGCCCGCTGAGCCGCCATTGGAATCTCCCGAATCGCAACGCTCGCCCGCCTTCCCGGCGATCGATACGATCGACCCGTCCAACAGCAAGCGCCCGGTTCACGACCGGGCGACGACGATGGGTGCGTCGTGCGAATCGGTGTCTACCTCGCTCGGACGCTGCCGCTGGACCGGGTGCTCGACCTGGCCCGGTCGGTGGCGGCGTCCGGGCTCGACAGCGTCTTCTTCGGGCAGGTGTTCGGCTGGGACGCACTGACTCTCGCCGCCCTGGCGGGCCAGGCCGCGCCCGGCCTCGAACTCGGTACGGCCGTGGTGCATACCTATCCGCGCCATCCCGTCGCGCTGGCCGGGCAGGCGCTCACCACCGCCGCCGCACTGAGCGGTCCCCTCACACTGGGTATCGGACCCAGCCATCCCCCGATCATCGAGAACGCCTACGGGCTGCCGTACCATCGGCCCGCCCGCCACAGCCGCGAATTCCTGTCGGTCCTGCTCCCGCTGTTGCGCGGCGAACGCGTGGACTTCCACGGCGAGACGGTGAACGCGACTGCCGCGCTGGATATCCCGGATCCGAGAACGCCGTCGGTTCTCCTCGCCGCCCTCGGGCCCACCATGCTGGATATCGCGGGCGGCCTGGCCGACGGCACCGTAACCACCTGGACCACACCGGAATTCCTCGATTCCACGGTCGTCCCCCGCCTTCGCGCCGCCGCGGCCGGACGCCCCGCACCGCGCGTCGCCGCCATCGTCACGACGGCGGTCACCGACGATCCCGGCAGTATCGGCGAGGCGCTGGCCCAGCGGACAGCGCCCGTGGGCAGCCTGCCCAGCTACCGCGAACTCCTCGACCGCCAAGGACTCTCCGCCGCCCGCGAAACAGCCGCCCTCGGTGACGAAGCCGCCGTGGCGGACCGTCTCCGGGCCTATGCCGCCGCCGGCGTCACCGATCTGCTGATCAGCCTCATAGGAACGCCCGCCGACCAGGCCCGGACACTCGCACTACTGCGGACCCTGCGCGCGGAGTACTGAACCGAGGTGTCAGCCGAACACGAACGATTTAAATGTTCAGATGCGCATATCTAGGTAGAGGTATCAACTTCTGCCGTGTTGCGCCCAGTGCTGGTCCCGGTGGGACCGGCACTGGGCGCACGGGTACGGCATGGCCCGCGTCAGCGCTTGCGTTCGCGCTTCTCGCGGACCCGGACCGAGATGCGCACCGGGGAGCCGGCGAAGCCGAATTCCTCGCGCAGGCGGCGCTCCAGGAAGCGGCGGTAGCCGGCCTCGAGGAAGCCCGTGGTGAACAGCACGAAGGTCGGCGGCCGGGTGGTCGCCTGGGTGGCGAACAGGACCCGGGGCAGGCGGCCGCCGCGCATCGGCGGCGGGGTGGCCGCGATGACCTCCTTGAGCCAGGTGTTCAGGCGCCCGGTGGGGATGCGCTTGTCCCAGGACTCCAGCGCCGTTTCCATTGCGGGAACGAGCTTCTGGACCGCGCGTCCGGTGTGGGCCGAGATGTTCACCCGCTGCGCCCAGGGCACCTGGACCATCTCGCGGTCCACCTCGCGCTCCAGCATGTAGCGGCGGTCCTCGTCGACCAGATCCCACTTGTTGTAGGCGATCACCAGCGCCCGGCCGGCGTCGGCGACCATGCTGATCACCCGCAGGTCCTGTTCGGTAATCGGCTGCGAGGCGTCGATCAGCATCACAGCGACCTCGGCCGCCTCGATGGCGGACTTGGTGCGCAGCGAGGCGTAGAACTCGGTGCCGCTGGCATTGGCGACCTTGCGCCGCAGGCCCGCGGTATCGACGAAACGCCATGGCTTGCCGTCCAATTCGACCAGCGAGTCGACCGGGTCGACGGTCGTGCCCGCCACGTCGTGCACCACCGAGCGCTCGTCGCCCGACAGCCGGTTCAGCAGGCTGGACTTGCCGACGTTCGGCTTGCCGACCAGCGCCACGCGCCGGGGGCCGCTGCCCGCGGCGGTGCCCTCGCGCGGCGTCTCCGGCAGCACCGCGAGCAGATCGTCGAGCAGATCGCCCGTGCCGCGCCCGTGCGTCGCGGACACCAGCCGCGGCTCACCCAGGCCCAGCGACCACAGCACGGCCGCCTCCGCCTCGAGCTTCTCGCCGTCGACCTTGTTGGCGACGAGGATGACCGGAGTCTTGGAGCGGCGCAACACCTTCGCCACCGCCTCGTCGGTCGCGGTGGCGCCCACGGTGGCGTCGACGATCAGCAGGATCGCGTCGGCCGTGCCCATCGCCAGCTCGGCCTGCCGCGCCACGGACTGCTGCAGCCCCTTGGCGTCGGGCTCCCAGCCGCCGGTGTCCTGCACCAGGAATTTCCGGCCGGACCAGGACGCCTCGTAGGAGATGCGGTCGCGGGTCACGCCCGGCACGTCCTCGACCACTGCCTCGCGGCGGCCCAGGATCCGGTTCACCAGAGTGGATTTGCCGACGTTCGGCCGCCCGACGACGGCCACGGTCGGCATCGGCACGTGCTCGTCCGCCTCGACGTCACCGTCGAGATCGGCCATCTCCCAGTCGGTTTCGTCGTTCCAGACCCCGTCGGTGGCGAAGGTCTCCGATGTCATCGCCTGCCTCCCGCTGAAATCTCCTGCGCCACAACCCGGTACAGCTCGTCGATGACCTGTTCCCGGCTGAGGTCGCTGGTGTCGACCAGGACCGCGTCCGCGGCGGGCCGCAGCGGCGACACCGCGCGGGTGGAGTCCAGGTTGTCGCGGCGCTGCACGTCGGCGAGCACCGCCTCGTAGTCGTCGCCGCGGCCCTCGTCGATGTTCTGCTGGTTGCGCCGGAAGGCGCGGGCCTCGGCGGAGGCGGTCAGGTAGATCTTGGCGTCGGCGTCGGTCAGCACGACCGTGCCGATATCGCGGCCCTCCACCACGACGCGGCCCGCGCTCGCGGCGATCTCGCGCTGCAACGCGACGAGTTGCTCGCGCACCTCGGGCACGGCCGACACCGCGGAGACCGCCTTGGTCACGGCATTGCCGCGGATCTCCCCGGAGACGTCCTCGCCGTCGAGTTCGATCAGCTCGTGCGACGGGTCGGTACCGATGGTCAGCGGCAGATCCTTGGCGGCCACGGCGATGGCGGCCGGATCGTCGAGGTCGACGCCGCCGCGCAGCACGCGCAGGGTCGCGACGCGGTACATCGCGCCGGTGTCCAGGTACCGCGCGCCCAGCCGGGCGGCGAGCTTGCGCGATACGCTCGATTTGCCGGTGCCCGACGGGCCGTCCATCGCGACGACCAGCGTCGCCCGGGACAGCTCCTCCGGGATCTCGGTACCGTCCACGACGATTCCTCCCGCTTGCACACCGTTCACAACGCCACCGCCTCGTAGAGCTTGCCGATTTCGTCACGGCCCAGCACCCGCAGCGTGCCGGGCCGCTGGTCGCCCAGCGCGACCGGGCCGATATTCGTGCGCACCAGCGCTTCCACCGGATGGCCGACCTCGGCCAGCAGCCGCCGCACGATGTGCTTGCGGCCCTCGTGCAGTACCACCCGCACCAGGGACCTGCCCTCGCCGACCTCCAGCACGGTGAACTTGTCGACCTTCGCGGGGCCGTCGTCGAGTTCCACGCCCTCGCGCAGCCGCTTGCCGACCGTGCGCTGCACCTCGCCGTCGACGGTCGCCAGATATGTCTTGCGCACCTCGAACGACGGATGCATCAGCCGGTGGGCGAGGTCGCCGTCGTTGGTGAGCAGCAGCAGGCCCTCGGTCTCGGCGTCGAGGCGGCCGACGTGGAACAGCCGCTGCCCGGCCATCACCCGCTCGGCGACGATATCGCCGACGCAGGGGCGGCCGAGTTCGTCGGACATGGTCGACTGGTAGCCCTTGGGCTTGTTCAGCGCCAGGTACACCTGCTCGTCGCGGACCACGATCCGGACGCCGTCGACGCGGACGACCGCGGTATTCGGATCGATGCGCAGGCCCTGTTCGCGCACGACGGCGCCGTCGACCTCGACGCGGCCCGCCTCGATCAGCTCCTCGGCGGCGCGGCGCGAGGCCACGCCCGCCTTGGCGAGTACCTTCTGCAGCCGTTCGCCCTCGCCCCAGGGCAGCTTCTTCGGCCCGATCTCCTCCGGCTCGACGTTCTGATGGCGGGCCGGCTTGGCGAAGCTGAGCACGGTCGGCTGCTTACGCTGCGGCTTCGGCTTGGGCTTCCGGCTCGGCGCCGGCTTCGGCGTCAGCGGTCGCCCACCACCGATACTCGGCTTCCCTGCCAGCGACCGGCTCTCCCCCCGCCCGGAACCGAATCCACCACGCGGCCCATCCGAACCACTACGGCTGGAACCGTAACCACCACGCGAGCCGTCCGAACCACCACGGCCCGAACCGAAACCACCACGCGAGCCATCCGAACC
>NZ_BAGL01000118.1 GCF_000308875.1 Nocardia transvalensis NBRC 15921 | reverse complement strand
TCCGTCCGCACCGTCGGGCCGACCCGATCCATCCGCTGCGCCGGGACCGCCCGAACCGCCGGGGAAGCCCATTCCGTGCCCGGTCTGCGGGCCGGAGGTCGGGATGGATCCGCTGTGCGCGGTGGTCACGGTGTCGATCGTGTAGGCGGCGGTGCCGCCGAGCCCGAACAGCAGCGCCGCGGCCGTCACGACCACCGTCAGCCGGCCGAGCCGGTGCGCGCCCACGACCAGGACCAACGCCGTGACGATCGACCCGATCAGCAGGACCCAGCGCAGCGCCGGGAACCAGTCCGGTGTCCGGTTCAGCAGGAAGAAGTTCCACACGCCGGTCGTGGCGAGCATGATGCCGAGTACGCCGCGCGCCGCGATATGCCCACGGGCACGCCACAATTCGACGACCGACAGACCGACGAGCGCCGCGATGGCCGGGGCCAGGGCGACCGTGTAGTACGGGTGCATCGTGCCCTGCATGAAGCTGAACACCACGCCGGTCACGAGAAGCCAACCGCCCCAGAGGATCAGCGCCGCACGGGTGCGTCCGGTGCGCGGCGTGCGGCGGGTCAGCCACAGGCCCGCGACCAGTCCGATCAGTGCCGCCGGGAACAGCCAGGAGATCTCGGTCCCCATCGAGTCGCCGAACATCCGGGTGATCCCGGTGCCGCCGCCGAAGCCGGTGTTGCCACCGCCACCCGGGCCGCCGCCTCCGCCGTTACCGGATCCGCCGAGGACCCGGCCGAGCCCGTTGTAGCCCAGCGCGAGTTCCAGCAGGCTGTTGTTCGTGGATCCGCCGATATACGGTCGCGACCCGGCCGGCCACAGCTCGACGAGCAGGATGTACCAGCCCGAGGAAACGACCACGGCCACCAGCGCGCCCAGCAGCTTGCCGATCCGCCGCCAGATTCCGATCGGCGCAGCGACCAGGAAGACCAGCGCGAACGCGGGCAGCACCAGGAACGCCTGCATCATCTTGGTGAGGAATCCGAATCCGATCGCCACACCGGCCAGCGCCAGCCAGCGCCCGCTGCCACGCTCGGTCGCGCGCACCGTGCAGTAGGCGGCCGCGACCATCAGGAAGACCAGCAGCGCGTCCGGGTTGTTGAACCGGAACATCAGCGCCGCGACCGGCGTGAGCGCGAGCGCGCCACCCGCCAGCAAACCCGCGGCCGGACCGCTCCAGCGCCGCACCGCGGCATACACCAGGCCGACCGACGCCACTCCCATCAACGCCTGCGGCAGCAGCATCGAGAACGAACTGAAGCCGAACAGGCGCCCCGAGAGCCCCATCACCCACAGCGAGGCGGGTGGCTTGTCCACGGTGATGGCGTTACCCGCGTCCAGCGAACCGAACAGCAGCGCCTTCCAGCTCTGTGTGCCCGCCTGCACCGCGGCCGCGTAATAGTCGTTGGCCCAACCATTTTCGCTCAACGCCCACAGATAGGCGACGGCAGTCGCGAGCAGCAGCGCCCACAGCGCCGGACGGGCCCAGCGCGGCTGGTCGTCCGGCCCGAAGAACAGGTGATGCGCCCGCGAGCGCCGCGACGGCGGACTCGGGGTCTGGGGTGCCTCCCGCCGCGCGGGAGCCTCGATCGTGGTCATGGTGGTCCTCTCGTGTCTCGATCCCATGGTCGAGACCCCACCTGGGTCCGCCGTACAACAACGCTGTGGTGTTGCTGTGAGCCCCCTGCGCACCCCACCCACCACCCGATTCGTCCATCCCCACCCCCATCCGCTATCGTTTTCCCATCGCCGAACGGCGAAACGCGGATGTAGCGCAGCTGGTAGCGCATCACCTTGCCAAGGTGAGGGTCGCGGGTTCGAATCCCGTCATCCGCTCCACGAAATACAGCTCGGCAACGTGCAGCGACCGTTCCGAACGTCCTCTCCGATTCTGAAGCTCCCTCATCTACACAACCCGGCTCCGACTGGTCGAAGACTCGGCAATCCGCTCCATGAAACGAACCGGGCAGAGATTGTGATAGTCCGTTCGCCCGATCGAATCGCTCGAAAACCAAGGCTTGTCGGCGGGCACCGCAATACTGAACGGACCCGAAAGTGCTTGGGGGTGTGGTGAGGACGGACGACGAGCCCGACAACAGCCGGTTCACGCTGGCGTGGGGGGAATCTGTATCGCTCGCGACGATGCAGATCACGATGATGCAGGCCGATCTGGCGGCAACCCGAGACCCTGACAAACTCGCGGCGAAACAGGTGGTGTGTGACCAGGCGGTAGCACAGCTGCGCGCGGAACTTACGGCCTCCGAAAAGCTCACCGCCCAAACACAATTCGTATCGGACCTCGCCACCGCGATCGAGTCGGACAGCACTTCCGCGGTGCAGCTGATCGCCGATCACGGCCGGCAAGCGCCGCACAGAATCGACTCCCGCAGCAGATCCTTGCTGTTGCTGGTCGACCTGGTGCTCTTCGACCCTTGGCCCGCCAAACTCGGATGGAATGCCACGGCTCGCCGGGACACACTTCGGGCATTGGCCGCCGGATTTCCCGCTGCCCGGGAATCGGACCTCGATGCGATGCTCACAGAGCACAGAGTGCTCATCCGCCGACTCCGCCGGAAGAACGTCCGCTGGGGGCGAGTAGCCGTGGCCGGCGCGCTCGGCCTCGGCATCGGAGTGGCGACCGCCGGTTGGGCCGCACCACTGATCGGCACCGCAATCGGCACGGCGGCAGGACTTTCCGGCGCGGCGGCGACGTCGGCGGGACTGGCTACCCTCGGTGGCGGAGCGATCGCGGCGGGCGGATTCGGCGTCGCCGGCGGTACCGCGTTGGTCACCGGTGTCGGTGGCATAGCGGTCGCGGGTGTGGCGGCGACCGGCGCACGCTGGACCCCGTGGACGGCCGGACAGGTTGTAGTCGGGGCGATGCGATTGGATCTGATCAACCGAGTGGTGCTCTCGGAGGACACCGATCGCGACGAACAACGCCGGCGGGTGGTGCTGGCGCTGCATCAACGCCTGGAAACGCTCGTCGCCGACCGCGAGTTGCTGATCGAGCGAATCAGGCGGCTCAGCGCCGACAACAAGCGGCTCACCGCGGAGAACCGCCGACTGCGCGACGAGCTGCGCCGCGAACGCGAGCAGGTCGACATGGCCGAGAGCGCTATCGAAGTCGTCCTCAGTCGCATCCCAGAGTCGGCTGCGAGCTGAGATGGACGACTCCATCGATCGAAATCTCGACACCATCAGTCGGCGGATAGCCGAACTAGAGGCTGCCACGGACTCGGCGCTCACGGACGGCGACGCGTCGAATGTTCGTGGACAACCCGCGCCCGCGTCGTACGCCGAAATGACCGAAATCAACGACCGGGTGCGCGCCGAGTCGGGATGGTGCGGAATAGATTTCGATGCCGCTCTGACGCCCGAGCAACGCGCACAGTTCGAGAAGTGGCGGGCACGCCGGCGCATCGTCTGGGATCGCGACGACCTGCTGGCCGTCGGTGTCACGGGGATCATCGGCGCGCTCGCGGCATGGTTCGATTCGACGCTCGATCGGGCCGCTGCCGAGTCGATGACGCCGATTCGGCGCACCGCCCGAATGCGGGCATGGGAGCGAGCAGGAAAACAGCTCCCGATCGACTACACGGGGCCGGGATTCGGCGGGCGAGCCCATCGAGTGCGCTCTGCCGGGCACGATCTCGGCCGCCCGTTCGAGGCATTGAGGCAGATCCGCACCGGTGAATTCCGTGGAGTGCGCTGGGACCACGGGGAAAAGGAAACGATCCCGATATCGGGTCCGTTCCGCGCGGCCGAATCCACCTCGGAGGCGTTGGTGCTGTGGGTCAAGCACCTCGCCGCCGATCTGGTAACACCGATGAGCTTGCCACTGCCCGGATCGTCGTTGCTGTACGAGCTAGACAATCGAGATCTCCGCACCTTCGCCCACGCGGTCTACCTCGGCCCGTCCGCGGGCAACGGGCTCAATGTGCGATCCGGGATCCTTACACCGTCGCTGAGCGTTCTCGCCACCGAGGCGGTCCTGCGCACTCACATTCACGCGAAGGCATACATCGCCACCGGCAGCGCCGATCTCGACGAACGCCGGCAAGCACTGCGGACCGAACTCCTCCTCGCCGCACACGCACTGTCGGGCGCCGCGGCAGCGGGCAAGACTCTGGCCCGATTCGTCGTACTGGACGACAAGAAACGCTGGACGGCAGTGCGCCACATGAACATTCCCTTGCTCCTGCGGATCGGCTGTCTCGCCGCCGAGAACACACACGCGACCCGAACCCGTCGCCGATCCACCGCCGAACCATGGGATGAGCTGGAGCGAATGCTGACCACCCGACCTTGATCGCCACCAGGCCCAACCGGCAGGTACCAGCGGATATCATGGCAGCGATGTCGACCCCACATGTCGAGCGACCGAATCTCCCCGAGTACATGACTTGGGAGGAGCTCGAGCGCCTACCCGACGAGATCGCCGGTCAGATCGAGTTGTGGGACGGTCGGGTCGTATGGGTCCGGCGCGGTCCCGCCGAGCATCAGGACTGCAGCGTAGAACTCCGAAGCGCACTGCGGCGATGTGCACGTGACCATATGTCCAACCATCCTGAACACTGCTGGCGAGCGACTACCGGGACGAACGTTTTCTTCGGTGCCACAGGAAAATCCGACTTCGTGACTCCGGACTTCCTGGTCTACCACTGTCTGGAGCGGAGGTACCAGGAAATCCGAGCCACAGACGTCTACATCGCCGGTGAAGTGCTGTCCCCGTCGAATACCGAGCGTGACATCGAGGCGAAGAAGACCCGGTACGCAGGCGCTGGCATACCCTGGTACTGGGAAGTTTTACTCGGAACCGAACGGCCGATATCGATCGTCCGCGCGTACGCCCTCGAAACCGGTCACGGCCGCCTCCCGGCCGGAGTCTCACCACTACGCCCGGCGAACTATGTCGTCGCAGGCGAGTGGGCCTCCGCGCAGACCGACGGCATCACCTTCGACTTCCCGTTCCCCATCCGGATCCCGTGGAGCGAACTCGAATTCTGATACCCAGCCGAACTCGCGCCCGGGAATTCAGCTCTGGGACAGTAGGTCTCGGCCTAGGTTGGTGGCGGTTTGCTGGAGGAGGGGGATTATCGCGTCCATGTCGAGGCCGGAGACTCGGGCCTGGGGGCCGGAGATGGAGATGGCGGCTCGGGTGGGGGCGTCGGGGACGGCTACGGCGAAGCAGCGGACGCCTATTTCTTGTTCGCCGTCGTCTACCGCGTAGCCCTGGATGCGGATGCGGTCGATTTCGGTGCGCATGACCTCGGGGTCGGTGATGGTGTGGATGGTGCGGGGGCTCATCGAGAGGCGGGCGAGGATGCGGGCGGTCTCGTCGGGGTGCAGCGTGGCCAGGACGGCCTTGCCGACGGCCGTGCAGTGCAGGTCGACGCGCTGACCGACCTCGGTGAACATGCGCATGGCGTGCGGGGAGGGCACCTGGGCGACGTAGACGACCTGGTCGCCGTCGAGGACGGCCATATTGGAGGTCTCGCCGGTCAGGTCGCGCAGGCGGGTCAGATGCGGGCGGGCCGAGGCGCCGAGGACCCGGCTGGCCGTCTCGCCGAGCCGGATCAGCCTGGGCCCCAGCGAATATCGCCGCGACGGCTGCTGGCGGATGTAGCCGCCGGCGATCAGGGTCCGCAGCAGCCGGTGGATGGTGGGCTGCGGCAGGCCGGACGCCTCGGCCAGATGCGACAGCGTCGCCTCACCGCCCGCGTCGGCCACCAGTTCCAGCAGTTCGAAGGCGCGATCGACGGACTGCACCCCGCCGGTCCGCGGACGTGCTTCGGTCACGGCGATCCTTCCGTCGCGGTGGTCGCACCCACCTCATCATCCGGCTCCGCACGAAAGTTCGTATAGCGGAAACAGAATTCTATGATACGGAAGAATAATCCGGTAGCCGGGGTTCTACGGGTTCACCGCGGCACCCGCGACGCGCGCGCGAAGCCGGAACACCTGATGCAGCACGATCGCCGTCAGGCAGCCCGCGCTGATCCCGGACCCCATAATCGTAGCGAGCGGACCCGGCAGACCTTCGTAGAACGACGGGACCACGGTGGGCGTCATACCGATGAACAGTGACACCCCCACGATCAGCGAGTTGACCGGGTCGGCCAGATCGGCCCTGGCCAGCGTCCGGATGCCGCCCGCGGCGACGGTCCCGAACAGCACCAGCCCGGCCCCGCCGAGCACCGGTTTCGGCACCAGCTCGACCACGCCGCTGGCCACCGGGAACAGTCCGAGCAGCACCAGCAGCGCACCGCTGGCCGCCACGATGTAGCGGCTGTACATGCGGCACAACGCGACCAGCCCGACGTTCTGCGCGAAGGCACTGCACGCGAATCCGCCCATGACCGCACTCACCGCGGTGCCGACCCCGACCGCGCGCAGCCCGTCGGCGATGGTGCGCTCGTCGGCCGGTCGCTCGACGATCTCGCCGAGCGCCATCATCGTCGCGGTGCTCTCGGTCATCACCACCAGCATCACGATGGCCATGGTGACGATCGCGCCGATCTGGAACTGCGGCGCCCCGAAGTGCATCGGCGGCACGAATCCGGCGACCGCCGCGCCCCGCAGCGGCGCGGTGTCCACCAGCCCCAGCGGCCAGGCCGCCAGCGAACCCACCACCAGCCCGATCAGCAGCGACAACTGCTTGGCGAACCCGCGCAGGAACCGGTGACAGGCCAGCACCGACAGCAGCGAGACCCCGGCGATCAGCAGATTGCGCATCGGCACCGGAGCCCCCGCACCCGCACCCTCGCCCCGCACCCAGTTCAGGGTGACCGGCAGCAGCGACAGCCCGATGAGTGTGATCACGGTGCCGCCGACCACGGGCGGGAAGAACCGCCGCAGCCGCGAGAAGTACGGCGCCGCAAGGGTTGCCAGCACACCGGCCACGAGGGTCGCGCCGTAGACGGCGGGCAGCGCCGACCCCGGCGACGACGTCTTCACGATGGCCAGCACCGGCGCGACGGCGGCGAAGGAGGCCCCGTTCATCAGCGGCAGCCGCGACCCGAACCGCCACCAGCCCAGCGACTGCAGCAGTGTGGCCAGCCCGGCGCTGAACAGGCTCGCGGTGATGAGCATCGCCTGATCGGCGTGGTTCAGCCCGACCGCAGCCCCGATGATCAGCGGCGGCGCCACCACGCCGGCGACCATCGCCGCGATGTGCTGTAGTCCGCCGGCGAGCAGCCGCCACGGGGACGGCAGTTCGTCCACCGGATGTCGTACGGGCGCTTCGGATTTCGCGGCAGCCATGGCCGCACCTCCTGTTATCGGCGGGCCGGACGGCCGCGGCGGCTCAGCAAAAGGCGGGAATCCCGTGCCACGCCGCACCCGGGTCGGTGGCGTCGTCGCGCTCGACGGTGGCCTCGATCAAGCCGTACGGCCGGTCCGCGGCGATGAAGACCTCACCGGGATTGTCGACGCCGAAACGTTCGAGGTCGTAGCGGAAGTGGTGCTTGTTCGGCGCCGAGAACCGGATCTCGGCCACCTCGCGATGCTGTTCGAGCACCGCACGGCCCATGCTGTACAGGGTCTGTTGCAGCGCGTAGGAGTGCACGGCGGCGAACTGCCGCAACAGGATCGAGCGGATGGAGTCGAAGGACTTGTCCCAGTTCACATCCTGGGCGCGGTCGTAGCGCCAGCGGGCGACCAGGGAGGTGGCCATGATGCGGTCGCTGGTCTCCTCCAGCGTCGTGTACTTGTCCTTGAAGTAGCCGTGGAATTCCGACCCGGTCGACTTCAGCAGCACCAGATCCTTGATGCCGGAGACCACGTGGGCGCGCCGGTCGGGGCCGACCCCGTCCACGTTGATCACCGTCGTCCGCACCCCGCCGCCGCTGCTCACGAACGAGTGGTCGTGCCCGATGCCGTCGACAGGGATTCTGTCCCAGGCGTATTCGTCGATCTCGACGCGCGCGCCGTCCGCGCCCGGGCAGCGGGCGATGAAGTGGTCGGCGAGGGTGAGGCCGAAGTCCTCGATCGCCTCCACGCCCTTCTCCTTGGCGAAGGCGAACACCGTGTTCTTCTGCGTGTCGGTGGGAAGGATGTCGCGCTGATCGCCGGTGATGTGGGCGTCGGCGAACCGGCCCCGCAGCGCCGAGGAGACGTTGAGATCCCGGATCTGGTGGCGCGCGGTATCGCGAACGATCCGCACGAGCCGGTTCTCGGCCTTGCCGTACTGGTTGGGCCCGAGCTGGATGGCCATGGAAGTTCAGCTCCCTCGGTAGGTGGACATGGCGAACGGGGACAGCAGCAGCGGAACGTGGTGGTGCTGCCGCGGATCGGCGACGGTGAAGGTCACGGTCACCTCGGGAAAGAAGCGGTCTCGATCGCCGAAATAGCCCGCGGCGTCGAAGGTCAGGCGATAGTCGCCGGCCTCGACCCGCTCGGGGCCGATATTCGTGACGCGGCCGTCGTCGTCGGTGCGGGCGACGCCCAGGGACCGCCAGCCGTCGCCGGCGCGGGCCTCCAGGCGGGTCTCGACCCCGCGCGCCGGACGCCCGGCGGCGGTATCGAGCACGTGGGTGGTGATGGCGCTGCGGCTCATGGAATAACCATCCGTTCCAGCCGCTTTCGTGCGATCGCGGCGAGTTCTCTTCGGGTGACCAGGATTTCGGCGGCCGGATCGTTGTCCAGCCGGGCCGTGAGATCGGCGAGCAGCTCGCGGCCGCCGCGGCCGGCGGCGCACACCAGGTAGATGTGGCCGAACCTGTCCTCGTAGGCGCGGTTGCCGATGCGCAGCCGCTCGGTCAGGTCGGCATCGGCGGCGTCGACCCCGGACTGCTCGGCCGCCGCCCGGGAGCCGGGTGCGGTGAGCGCCCCGATGCGGGGATGGTCGGCCAGCGCGCGGCGCACCTGGGCCTCGGTGAGCGCCGAGGCCTCCCGCTCGGCCAGCTCCAGCAGGGCGGCGCGGTCGGGGTACGGCCGAGCCGACTCGATCCTGTCGACCCATTCCGCCACGCCCACAACACTTTTCAGGGCCTCCGCCCAGGCCGCGGCGGGCAGTTCGTTGATTCGGGAGATCGGGAGCGAATCCGTCACCGGTATACCTCCGCCCGGTAGACCGGGATTGGGATAGTTCTACATCGCGGAACTTTAGTTCCGTCTGACCGAATGTAAGACCCGTCGCAGCGGCCTGTCAACGCTCCGGCGGAGGTTGGCCCGAATTTCGTTCGAAGTGTTGACCGCCACACTACGGCAGCGTTACCGTCGTATTACGGAAGTTAGTTTCCACATTATGGAATTCACCCCGCCTTTCGTGACATCGAACGAGAGATCGCATGACTGAACAACCACTCCCCTACGCGGTGAACCTGTCCATCCTGTTCACCGAACTCCCCCTGCTCGATCGCCCGGCCGCGGCAAAGGCGGCCGGGTTCGACGCGGTCGAGTTCTGGTGGCCGTTCGCCACCGCCACCCCCGGCGAGGCCGAGGTGGAGGAGTTCGTCCGGGCGATCGAGCGGGCGGACGTCCGGCTCATCGGCCTCAACCTGTTCGCCGGTGACATGCCCGGCGGCGAGCGCGGGCTGGTCTCCTGGCCGGGCCGCGAGCGGGAATTCGCCGACAGCGTGGCGCTCGCCGTGCGAATCGGCCGGCGGCTGGGCTGCCGGGCATTCAACGCGCTGTACGGCAACCGGATCGACGGCGTCGACCCGGCCGAACAGGACGAGGTGGCGGTGCGCAATCTGGCACTGGCCGCCCGCGCGCTCGGCGAGATCGACGGCACCGTCCTGCTCGAGCCGGTCAGCGGGATCGCGGCCTATCCGCTGAAGTCGGCCGCCGATGTGATCGGTGTGCTCGACCGGGTGCGCGCCGCGCAGGGGGCGGCGAATCTCGGCCTGCTCGCCGACCTCTACCACCTGGCGGTCAACGGCGACGACCTGGACAAGGTCGTCGAACGCTACGGCGACCGGATCGCCCACGTGCAGATCGCCGACGCGCCGGGGAGGCACGAGCCCGGCACCGGCGACCTCGACCTCTTCGGTTACGTCGACAAGATCGGCGCGGCCGGATACCGCGGCTACGTGGCCGCCGAATACGTCCCCTCCGGCGCCAGCGCCGACAGTCTCGCCTGGCTGCCCAGCGCGACACGGAGCAATTGAAGGAGCATCTGAATGAGCAAGATCGGATTCATCGGCCTCGGCATCATGGGTTCGCCGATGGCGGGCCATCTCGTCCGGGCCGGGCACGAGGTCACCGGCTTCACCCTCAACGCCGAGGCGCTGGACAAGCTGGAGGCCGAGGGTGGCCGGCGGGCCGGTGATATCGCGGCGGCGGTCGCGGACGCCGAGATCGTGATCACCATGCTGCCCAACCATCCTCAGGTCGAGGAGGTCGTGCTGGGGGCCGAGGGCGTCTTCGCCCACGCGCCGAAAGGCGCTCTGCTGATCGACTTCTCGACCATCCGGCCGGAGAGTTCCCTCGCCGTCGCCGAGGCGGGCGCACAGGCCGGATTCCGGGTCCTGGACGCGCCGGTGTCCGGCGGGCAGGCGGGCGCCGAACAGGGCGTGCTGTCCATCATGGTCGGCGGTACGGAGAGCGATTTCGCCGCTGCCGCACCGATTTTCGAGGCGGTGGGCAAGACCTGGATCCATGTCGGCGAGCACGGCGCGGGCCAGATCGTCAAGGCCGCCAACCAGCTGGTCGTCGGCGGCACCTATGCCCTGGTGGCCGAGGCGATCCTGCTGATGGAGGCGTTGGGCGTCGATGCGGGGAAGGGCCTCGACGTGCTGGCGGGTGGCCTCGCGGGGAGCCGGATCCTGGAACTCAAGCGCGCCTCGATGGTGGCGCGGGAATTCGCGCCCGGATTCCGGATCGACCTGCACCACAAGGACATGGGGATCGTCGCCGACGCCGCGCGCCAGGCCGATATCGCCCTGCCGACCGGCGCGCTGGTGGGTTCGCTCATCGCGGCCGGGCGCGCGCAGGGGTACGGGTCGCTCGACCATTCGGCGCTGCTGAAGGTCGTCGAGAACCTCAACGGGCGGTAGGACCCATGAGACCACCGCGCATCGTCCTGGCCCCGGACAAGTTCAAGGGGTCGCTGACCGCCGCCGAGGTTGCCGAGGCGCTCGCCGCCGGGATTCGGCGGGTGTGGCCGGATGCCGATATCCGCCGGGTGCCGGTGGCCGATGGCGGCGAGGGGACGGTGGAGGCGGCGGTCTCGGCCGGGTTCGACCGTGTCACAACGAACGTCGGCGGCCCCACGGGCGAGACGGTGCGAGCGGCATTCGCGCACAACGGCACCGTCGCGGTCGTGGAGGCGGCGGCCGCGTGTGGCCTGTCGCGGCTGCCGGGCGGCACGCTCGCACCGCTCACCGCGACGAGCATCGGGGTCGGCGAGCTGGTGCGGGCGGCGCTCGATACCGGCTGCCGCACACTGGTTCTCGGTGTGGGCGGCAGCGCGTGTACGGACGGCGGCGCGGGCCTGCTGGACGGCCTCGGGGCCGTCCTGCTGGACGCGGACGGCCGCCCGGCGGGTCCGGGTGGCGGCGGGCTCACCGATATCGCCTACCTCGACCTGCACCGCCTCGATCCACGCATCCACGAGGTCGAGCTGGTGCTCGCGAGTGACGTCGACAATCCACTCCTCGGAACCGACGGCGCGGCAGCGGTTTTCGGGCCGCAGAAGGGCGCGAGTGGAGGGGAGGTAGCGGCGCTGGAGGCCGGGCTGGCGCACTGGGCGCACCTGGTCGCGCGACGCACCGGATTCGATGCCGCCGACCGGCCCGGCGCAGGTGCGGCGGGCGGCATCGGCTTCGCGGCGATCGCGGTGCTCGGCGCTCGGCGGGCCGGAGGCATCGACATCATGCTCGACCTGGTCGGCTTCGACCGCGTCGCGAAGGGCGCCGACCTGGTGATCACCGGCGAAGGCTCCTTGGATGATCAGACGCTGCACGGCAAGGCCCCAGCCGGTGTCGCCGCCCGGTCCGGGATACCGACGATCGCGATCGCGGGCCGGAATCTCCTCGGCGACCAGCAACTCCGCGCCGCCGGTTTCACCGCCGCCTACGCCCTCACCGACCTCGAACCCGACCTCCGGCGCTGCCAGGACAACGCCGCGGAACTCCTGGCCCACCAAGCCGAACGAATTGCCCACACCCATCTCCCCGCGCCGTAGCCACGCCGGTCCTGCGGAGGCCGGGGACCCATCCGCCGTCAATGGGTCCCCGACTTCCGCTGGATCTGCGGACCGCGGTGCCCCGCACCATCGAGAAGTACAGGAGAAGCCGTGAATGCCAGAGTGTTTCGCGCGCGTCGCGTGATCACGCCCCACGGTGAGGGCGCGGCGTCCGTGGTGGTCCGCGCGGGACGCATCACCGAGATCGTGCCCTTCGACGCGCCGGTGAGCGCGGCCGAGGTCGTCGAGATATCCGACGACGCCGTGCTGCTGCCCGGCCTGGTGGACAGTCATGTGCACGTCAACGAGCCGGGCCGCACGGAATGGGAGGGCTTCGCGTCGGCGACGCGCGCGGCGGCGGCCGGGGGCGTCACCACGCTGATCGATATGCCGCTGAACAGCATTCCCGCCACCATCGATACGGCGGCCCTGCGTGCGAAAACCGAAGCGGCGCAGGGTAAATGCCACATCGATGTGGGGTTCTGGGGCGGCGCGGTCGGCGACAACCTCTCGACCCTCCCCGCGCTGGCCGAGGCGGGCGTCTTCGGATTCAAGGCGTTCCTGCTGCCGTCCGGCGTAGACGAGTTCTGCCACCTCAACCGCGACCAGCTGGAGGCGACGGTGCGCGCGGTGGCCGCGATCGACGGACTGCTCATCGTGCACGCCGAGGACCCGGACGTCATCGACGCGGCCCCGGCCCCACACGGACCGAGCTATGCGGATTTCCTCGCCTCGCGTCCCGCCGAGGCCGAGTACCGCGCCATCGAGACCCTGATCGAGCTGGCCGAGAAGTACAGCGCCCGAGTGCATGTGCTGCACCTGTCGGCCGCGACCGCGCTGCCGCTCCTGGCCGCCGCCCGCGCCCGGGGTGTGCGGATCACCGCCGAGACCTGCCCTCACTACCTGACACTCAGCGCCGAGGAGATCCCGGACGGCGACACCGCGTTCAAATGCTGCCCGCCGATCCGCGACCGCGACAACCAGCGACGACTGTGGAACGGGTTGCGAAACAACACTATCGACGCCGTGGTCAGCGACCACTCGCCCAGTACGGTCGATCTCAAACGCGCGGGCGGCGGCGACTTCGGCACGGCGTGGGGCGGTATCGCGGGCCTGCAGGTCGGGCTGTCCGCGGTATGGACGGCCGCGCCCGACTGGGTCGCCCTCACCGACATCGTGCGGTGGACGGCCACCGGCCCCGCCGATCTGGTCGGCCTGAATCACAAGGGGCGCATAGCGATCGGCGCGGACGCCGACTTCTGCGTCTTCGCCCCGCACGAGACCTTCGTCGTCGACGCGGCCGCATTGCGCCAACGCAATCCGATCTCCGCCTACGACGGCCGCGAGCTGCGCGGCGTGGTGCGATCCACCTGGCTGCGCGGCGAGCGGATCACCGGCGACCAACCCCGTGGCCGCCTGCTGCAGAAAGGGATGTAGATGAGTGACTGGTCCCAGCTGCCCGACCTGGCGGCCCGCCAGGTGGGCGGCAGTGTGGTCGCCGCGAACGACGAATTCTTCGCCGAGCGCGAGAATCTCGTGAAGGACGAGGCGCCGGCCTACCGGCCGCACACCTTCACCAACAAGGGTCAGGAGTACGACGGCTGGGAGACCCGGCGCCGTCGCGACGGCAGCGCCGGACCCGACTGGGCGCTGCTGCGCCTCGGCATCGCGGGCGTTCCGGCCGCGATCGTCGTGGACACCGCGTACTTCGTCGGCAACTATCCCCCGCACGTCTCCGTCGAGGGCGCCTGCGTCACCGGGCAGCCCGGCGTCGAGGAACTGCTCGCCGCCGACTGGCACACGGTGGTTCCCCGGTCCCCCGTGGCGGGCGACACGCGCACCGTCTTCGAGGTGTCCGGCGACCGGCGGCTCACCCACGTGCGCCTCAATATGCATCCCGACGGCGGTATCGCGCGGCTGCGGGTGCACGGCACGGCGGTTCCCGATCCGCAGTGGCTCGACGCTGTGCCGTTCGATCTGGCGGCGCTGCACAACGGCGGCCGGGTCGTCGGATGCAGCGACGGATTCTTCTCCCCGCCGAACAATATGCTGCAACCGGGCATCTCGCGCTTCATGGCCGACGGCTGGGAGACCCGGCGGCGGCGCGACGACGGAAACGACTGGGCCACCGTCGCATTGGCGGCCGAGGCGGTGCCGACCGTACTCGAACTCGATACCACCCACTACAAGGGCAATGCGCCCAGCCGTCTCTCACTCGACGGCTACACCGACTCCGGCGAGGTGGTGCCGCTCCTGCCGCCCGTCACCCCGCAGCCGGACGCGCCGCATCGCTTCCGCCTCACCGGTGAGCAGCCGGTGAACCAGGTGCGGCTCAACGTCTTTCCCGACGGCGGCATCGCCCGCCTGCGCCTGTACGGACCGCTTACCCCGGCCGGCCGGCAGGCGCTGCACGACCACTTCATCGCCACCACCACCGGCAACTGACCGAACGGAGATCCCGATGGTCCTGATGTTCCTCAACGGGGACGGCATGCGCGGCGGCCGCCTGCACGACCAGATCGCGGGCGCGCCCCTGCTGCGCACCGCCCGCAGCGCGCCGAAGTACCGCTACTACTCCGTCGCCGACCGCTTTCCGGCCATGATCGCCACCGACGCCGAGGGCCGCGCGGTCGCCGGCGAGGTGTACGACGTGCCGATGGAAGTCCTGCGCGACAACCTGATTCCGGCCGAGCCGCCGGAACTCGAACTGGGCCTCATCGAACTCGACGACGGCACCGCCTGCCTGGCGACCGTCCTGCGCCGCACGGAACTCGGCTCCGCGCAGCTGATCGATATCTCCGATATCGGCGACTGGCGCGCCTACCGCGGGACCGCGGGCTGACATACCCACTCACACCGGATAATTGGAGTACCACCACATGACACGGATGCGGGCCGTCGATGCGGCCGTGAAGATCCTGGAGCTGGAGGGCGCCACCCAGGCCTTCGGCCTGCCCGGCGCCGCGATCAATCCCTTCTACTCGGCGCTGCGCGCGCACGGCGGGATCGCGCACGTGCTGGCCCGCCACGTCGAGGGCGCCGCGCATATGGCCGAGGGATACACCCGGGCCGCGCACGGCAATATCGGCGTGTGCGTCGGGACCTCCGGGCCCGCCGGCACCGATATGATCACCGGCCTGTATTCGGCCATCGCCGATTCGATTCCGATCCTGTGCGTCACCGGGCAGGCGCCGACCGCCCGGCTGCACAAGGAGGACTTCCAGGCCGTCGACATCGCGTCCATCGCGGCGCCGGTGACCAAGATGGCGGTGACCGTGCTGGAACCGGCGCAGGTCCCCGGGGCCTTCCAGCAGGCGTTCCACCTGATGCGCTCGGGACGTCCGGGTCCGGTCCTGATCGATCTGCCGATAGACGTGCAGCTCGCCGAGATCGAATTCGATCCCGACACCTATCAGCCGCTGCCGGTGTACAAACCGGCCGCGACCCGCGCGCAGGCCGCCAAGGCGCTGGACATGCTGACCGCGTCGCAGCGGCCCCTGATCGTCGCCGGTGGCGGCATCATCAACGCCGGCGCGGAGGACCTGCTGGTCGAATTCGCCGAACTGCTGCGCGTGCCGGTGGTGCCGACGCTGATGGGCTGGGGCATCGTGCCCGACGATCACGAATTGCAGGCCGGGATGGCCGGTTTGCAGACCGCCACCCGTTACGGCAACGCCACCCTGCTGGCGTCGGATTTCGTCCTCGGCATCGGGAACCGGTGGGCCAACCGCCACACCGGCGGGCTCGAAACCTACCGCAAGGGACGCACTTTCGTGCACGTGGACATCGAGCCGACGCAGATCGGCCGGGTGTTCCCGCCCGACTACGGCATCGCCTCCGACGCCGAGGCGGCGCTGGAGCAGCTGATCGCGGTGGCGCGGGAACGCCGGGCGGCCGGGACGCTGCCCGACTATTCGGCATGGGTGGACGAATGCACCCTGCGTAAGCGGACACTGCACCGCAAGACGCATTTCGACAACGTCCCGGTGAAACCGCAGCGGGTGTACGAGGAGATGAACCGCGCGTTCGGTCGCGACACCCGGTACGTGTCGACGATCGGGCTCTCGCAGATCGCGGGCGCCCAGATCCTGCACGTCTACAAGGCGCGCAACTGGATCAACTGCGGCCAGGCGGGGCCGCTCGGCTGGACCGTGCCCGCGGCGCTCGGCGTGGTCGCGGCCGACCCGGAGGCGAATGTCGTTGCGCTGTCAGGTGATTACGACTTCCAGTTCATGATCGAGGAACTCGCCGTCGGCGCCCAGTTCCACCTGCCGTACGTGCACGTACTGGTGAACAACTCCTATCTGGGCCTGATCCGCCAGGCGCAGCGGGCCTTCGACATGGACTACTACGTCCAGCTCGGCTTCGACAACATCAATGCCGACGATTCGATCGGCCAGGCCAAGGGCTACGGCGTCGACCACGTCCGCGTCGCGGAAGGCTTGGGCTGCAAGGCGATCCGTGTCGAGCACCCCGACGACATCGCCCCCGCCCTCACCCGCGCCCGCCACCTGGCCGACGAGTTCCGCGTCCCCGTGGTCGTGGAGATCATTCTGGAGAAGATCACCAACATCTCCATGGGCGCCACCGATATCGACAAGATCACCGAATTCGAGGACCTCGCCGAATCGCCCGCCGACGCCCCCACCGCCCTCCTCCCCTTGGCCTGACCAGGCGACTTCCCGTCCATTGCGCGCGTGGATTCCGGCCAAAAGCGTGCCGGAAACAAGGAAGGGTGCGTGTCCGACGCGAAGAGGTGGGCCGCGAGAAGCGGGGGCATTACACCGCCTCGGCCGGGACATACGCTGCGCGGGTGCGAAAGATCGGCAAACGGGTACGGGTGGCAGGAATGGCCGCGGCCGTCGCCGGGGCGGTGTTGACGGCTGTGCCGGGGCAGGCGGCGGCGGCCGAGTGTGGCGGGTGGCAGGTCGACACCGTGGCCCGCGGGCTCGAGCAGGTGGAGAATCTCGAGCCCGACGGGGAGGGCGGGTTCTACCTGGCCGGGGATACGAAGGTCTACCGGATGGGTGCGGCCGGGGAGGTGCGCACCGTGCTCGATCACCTGGCGGCCCCCGGCGGGTTGCAGCGGGACGGGAACGATCTGTACTTCCTGACCCGCCAGGACGGCAAGCTCCAACGGCTGGACATCACCTCCGGGCGCCTGGACCAGCCGATCGATTTCGCGGGCAACGGGTTGCTGCGTCTGCCGGGCGGCGACTTCCTGACCACCTGGGTCGGCACGGAAGGTGGGCCGCCAAGGGGCCTGACCCGGTATTGGCACGACACGGGTGCGGTGCAACCGAATTGGTCACCGGTGCCGCACGGCGAAGGGCTGGCGCTGTCCCCCGACCACCGCACCGTCTACACCGACGACCTGTTCACGGGGCAGATCTATCGCGTCCCGCTGGACGACCCGGGCAGCTGGAGCATCGTCACGACCCTGCCCGGATTCTTCCCCAGCCCCGACGATCTGACCATGTCGCGGGCGGGCGATCTCTACGTCGCCGCGCACTTCACGGGAACGATCTACCGCGTCGACCCGGAGTCCGGAGCGAGTTGTCCCGTCGCCACGGGCCTGTCGGGCGGCTGGACGGGCCCGAGTTCGGTCCGCATCGGCCCGGACGGCGACGGCTGGGCGCTCTACGCCACGCTCTTCGACGGCACGGTCCGGCGGATCAGGCCACCGGCCGGTGCCGACCTCGCTCCCGCCTGAACTCCGTCCGCGCCCGCCCCGCAGGTCCGCCGTCGCGAAAGATCCCGGGCAACTATGTTCGGAGGTAACCAGGAGCCGACCAACCAGGAAGCGGGTGCGATGCACTGGGACCAGATGACCGCCACATCCGATGATCTGCGCAAACGCGCGACACGGCTGCGCCGCGGGGTCGGGCAGCTGGGCATGATCGAGGCGATCCTCGACGCGGCGAGCGGTCCCTGGCTGGGCGCCATGGACGCCGACGGGCGCGGCACCGCGGAGCTGCGGATGCACCTGGCCGGGCGTTATCGCCTCACGGCCGTCGTCACCAGCGCGGGAAAACTCACCATCGTCCAGATGCAGACCCCGGGCCCGGAGCCCGAGCGGGTGCTGTCCTCGAAGCCCGGACTCCGGCGAGGCTGGGAGTCGGCCGAGGAGGAGATGCCCAAACAGCCCGACTGGCTGGACTACGTGGTCGACTGGGTCGCGAACGCCAGCGCCGACGTGGACCGGCGCGCGGTCATCGAATGGCATCTCGAGGGCCACGACCGCCAGCTCGCGGCCATGAACGACACCATCGACAGCCTCCGGCTCAGCCTCCGCGAACGCGAAGAACTCCGCGACGAACTCGCCGCGGAGATCACGAACCTGAGAACCGAACTCGACGCGCTGAACGGCACGCCCGCGGATCAGTAGGCGATGAACAGGATCTCGTCGCGCGAGTAGTCGTGCCCGGGATGGTTCTCGGCCAGGTGCCGCTGTGTCTTCTCCACGAGATCGTCCTCGTCGGTGCCCACGATGGCTTCTCCACAGGGGCAGTTCAGATTTCGCTTCATCGGCGGTCCTTCCTCTCGTCGATTCCGAGTCTAGGTGCCGGTGGACTCGGCGGCATACCGGTCGGCCAGTTTCGCGTAGTCGTCGAGGATGCGCAGCGATTCCGATTCCGGCACGGTCGGCAACGACAGCGTCACGCGCCGCACCCCGGCCTCGGCGTACGCGTCGAGAATCGCCGGATCGGGCGCGACGGGAGTGACGGCGACCGGCACATCGTGCCCGGCGACCAGGGCGAGCTGCGCCCGGACGGCGTCCGGATCGGGCGCGCCGTTGGGCACCCAGCCGACGCCGTGGCGGATCGCGCGCTTGGCCGCGGCCTCGGCGCCGCCGATGAAGATCGGGGGATGCGGCCGCTGCACCGGCTTCGGCCACGCGAACATCGGATCGAAATCCACGAAGCGCCCGTGATATTCGGCGAGGTCCTGGGTCCAGATCCGGACCAGCGCCTCGAGCTGCTCGTCCAGTAGCGCGCCGCGGGTCTTCGGATCGGTGCCGTGGTCGGCCATCTCCTCGCGATTCCAGCCGACGCCGACGCCGAAGACGAACCGGCCGCCGGACAGCAGGTCGAGGGAGGCGACCTCCTTCGCGGTGTGGATGAGATCGCGCTGGATGAGCAGGGTGACGCCGGTGCCGAGAATCAGCGTCTCGGTCGCCTGCGCCACGGCCGCGAGCGCGACGAACGGGTCGAGGGTGCGGTAGTAGACCCGGGGCAGTTCGCCGCCGCCGGGATACGCGGATTCGCGGCTGGCGGGGATGTGGGAATGCTCGGCGAGGAACAGGGATTCGAACCCGCGTTCCTCCAGCGCCACGCCCAGTTTCGGCCCGCTGATTCCTTCGTCGGTGAGGAAGGTGTTGACTCCGATCTTCATACCGGGGCGAACCACCCGGCCGTGGCAATTTATTTCACCATCAGCAAACCGGCCGGTAACGTTCGTCGCCGCTGCCGCGACGTCCTCGATGACACATGCCCGTCGGGGGGCTTTGTCCATTCACTTGTCGGATCATCTGGAATGGAATCAGGACATGGCTCTTCGCGAGTTCCTTGCGCGCCACCGCATCGCCACGGCGGCGGCCGCACCGGCGGTGCTGGGCGTGGCGGCGATCGTCGCCGCGTCGTTCGCACTGACGTCGTCCCCGCAGACCCGGGACACCCAGCTCACCTCGTCGGTCACCGAATGCCACGACATGGTGACCATCTCGGTCGCGGGCCGCAACGACACCCCCGTCGAGGGCACCACGAAAATGCTGGTCGACGCGAACGGCAACGAACTACCCGCCGCACTGTCGGGCGACCACAGCAGCGAATGGGTCGATCCGGTGGTCAACGCCCCGGCCGGCGCCGTCGACCCGGGCTCCTACGCCGCGGTCTACATCGCCTATCCGGCGAATATGAACACCTACGAGGACGCCGTGAACACCGGCGTGGCGAACACTCAGAAGGTGATGCGGGAGATCGCGCAGGCGTGCCCCGACACCAAGTTCTCGATCGTCGGCTACAGCGAGGGCGCCGACGTCGTCCGCCGCGTCGCCACCGGGATCGGGCACGAGGCGCCCGGTAAGGACGGCGCCTACAGCGTCGTGAACCCGGACAACGTCGTCGGCGTCGTCATCCTCGCCGACGCGGGCCGCTCCGCCGGAGAGGGACCGTTCCCGGGCGCGAAGGATCCGAACCACCCCGACGGCTTCGACCAGGGCTACGGCGGGAAGCCGGTCGCCGGGCAGGGCGCGCTGCCGGGCACCAGCGGTGACTTCGGCTCGCTGAACGGCAAGGTCGCCTCGTTCTGCTCCGACGGCGATCTCACGTGCTCCGCGCCGCAGAACATCTCGCTGCTGCAACTGGCGGTGAACGTCGGTCGGCAGCTGAATGTCGACGCACTGCAGAAGGACGGGCTCACACCCGCCACGGGGCAGGATGTCGCCGTGGTCCTCGGCCGCATCGCGATGGCCGCCTTCGCCGACATCCAGTCGCAGCCGAACTGGATGGCGAGCGACGAGACGTTCCTCCAGGTCCTGCTGCGGGTGTCGGACCCGGCCTACAAGCCGGGCCAGGCGCCGAAGACGCCTGCCAAGGCGGATTCGATCTCGACCGGCGAGATGTCGCCGCTGGCCTACCTGCCGCAGAAGGTCCTCAACGAGATCGTCGGCCTCATCGTGACCAACCAGAACACGATTCCCGTGGTGCTGAGCGATCCCTACCAGCAGACCTTCGGGCCGGACCACACCGGTCACCACTTCGACTACTGGAAGGACGCCGACCCGGCCAACGGCAAGCCGATGACCTCGTCCGAGTACGCGGCCGCCTGGCTCACCCACCTCGCGCAGCAGGCGCAGGCGGGTAAGCAGGTCGACCCGGCGTCCAAGCCGGAGGAGGCCGATCTGGCCGCGGCGTACAAGGCTGCGACCACGTCGAACGCTCCGACCAGTACGCCGACCACGGCTCCGGCCACCACGACGCCGAAGTCCGGGACCACCACTCCCGCACCGACGTCCATTACGCCGAACACCACCACACCTCCGGCGACCACATCCACCGAGAGCCAGACGACAACCACCACGGCACCAACGACAACCACCACCCCGCCCACGACCACGACGACGACCACGACGACCGCCCCGGCGACCACGACGTCGAAGTAGTCCGAACAGCCGGAAGGCCGAGTGCCGCACGGGCACTCGGCCTTTTCCGTTCCCAGGTCAGCCGAACGTTCCGGCCACGTAGGAACCACCCTGCTGACGCAGGATCACGCCGAGCCGGTTGGCGGCGTTGATCTGCGCGACCAGGGAGACCAGGGCCGCGACCTGCTCGTCGTCGTAGTGCTTGCGCACCTCGGCCCAGGTGTCGTCGGAGACGCCGGGCTGGGCGTCGGAGATCCGGGTGCCCTCCTCGCCGAGGGCCAGCGCGGCCCGCTCGGCATCGGTGAACACGGTCGATTCCCGCCAGGCGGCGACCAGGTTGACGCGCACCGCGCTCTCTCCCGCGTGGGCGAGGTCCTTGCTGTGCGCGTCGGTGCAGTAGCCGCAGCCGTTGATCTGGCTGACGCGCAGCATCACCAGATCCTGGGTGACCTTCGGCAGCGACGATTGCATGATCGCCAGGCTGGCATTGCCGAACCGCTTGGCGAACTTGGCGCCGATCTCCGTGCCGGCCAGGTCCATACGGGATGTCATGATGTCGTCCTCACTCGTCGTCTTGCGTCGAACGAACACAAGATGCCGGTCGCCGGTCGGTCGTGACGGCTCGTCTCTGTGACATAGACCACCGGCCCCGGGTGTCACAGAACGGCCGAATCGAGCGTCTCGTGCCCGTACCGATATCCCATGAAGGAGAGCCACCGATGAGCGAGCGCCCGGACTCCGCGACCGAGACCTTCGTCGCCCACCGCAACCTGCTCTTCACCGTCGCCTACGAGATGCTCGGTTCGGCCGCCGACGCGGAGGACGTGCTGCAGGAGACCTGGATGAAGTGGGTGGGCGTCGACCTCGACACGGTCGTGGACCGCCGGGCCTACCTGGTCCGGATCACCACCCGCCAGTCGCTCACCCGGTTGCGCAGCCTCGGCCGCCGCCGCGAGTCCTATGTGGGACCCTGGCTGCCCGAACCGCTGCTGACCGCGCCCGACGTGGCCGAGGACGTCGAGCTGGCGGACAGCGTTTCGATGGCGATGCTGCTGGTGCTCGAGACGCTGACGCCGACCGAGCGCGCGGTGTTCGTGCTGCGGGACGTCTTCGATCTGGACTACAACGAGATCGCCGCGGCCGTGGGCAAGACCTCGGCCGCGGTCCGCCAGATCGCCCACCGCGCCCGGTCGCACGTCGCCGCGCGCCGCCCCCGCGGACCCGTCTCGCCGACGGAATCCCGGGCGGCGCTGGAGGCGTTCCAGCGCGCCATCGAAACCGGCGACCTCCAGGGCCTGCTCGACCGCCTGGCGCCCGATGTCGTATTCCTGGGCGACGGCGGCGGCATCAAGCAGGCCGCGCTGCACCCCGTCGTGGGCGCGCGCCCGGTGGCGAACCTGCTGTCCCTCGGCCTGCCCCGGATCAAGCGGCTGATGTCGGTCGAGCAGGCGCAGATCAACGGCTACCCGGCGCTGATCCTGCGGGTCGACGGGGAGGTCGACACCGTGATGACGCTGCGCGTCGAGGAGGGCCTCATCACCGGCCTCTACTCCGTGCGCAATCCCGAGAAGCTGTCGCGCCTCGAGCACGAGACCGCCGTCAGCCGCTGATCAGCCGTGCCCGTCCCGGCCCGGCGCGGCGGCTTCGGTGGCAGTGATGGTGCGGCGCAGCAGATCTCGCGCGGCATCGAGTTCGGTTGCGCGACGGTCCAATTCGTCCAGGCGCTCCCGGAGGGCGGGGAGGACACCGCGACGCTCCTCCGAGGTGCGCGGCCTCGTCCTCGGCGGGACGGCGCACCGGCTGCTGAGTGACGCACCCGTAATCACGCAAGGGCCGTAAACACCACGGGCACGCCCCGAATCGGGCACCGTGGACACATGGATGTGTTGCGTGACTTTGCGATGCTGGCTCTGCGAATCGATCGGCTCGTGACCGAACATCCCGTGGGGAGTTGGATTCTCGACTACCGGGGGCCCGAGGACTTGCGAGTCCGCGTCGCGAACGAGCCGGCGGCCGAGCCCGCCGCGCTCGTCCAGGACGCCGAGGATCTGTGCGCGGCCGTTCGCGACGAGGATCCCGCGCTGGCCGAGCAGGTCGAGGCGCTGCGGACCATCGCCCGGCGGCTGAACGGCGAGCGGCTGTCGCTGCGCGAGCAGGTGCGCGGCATGCTCGGCCTCGAGGCCGAATGGATCGGCGACGATGTACTCGGCGAGGCGCACCGGTTGCTGGACGAGGGGCTGCCCCGGTCCGGAGGCACGCTCGCCGACCGGATGCACGCCTGGCGGGCCGCGCACAGCCTGCCGCCCGGGCATACCGAACGGCTGGCCGAGCTGATCCGCGCCGCGCTGGCCGAGACCCGGTTGCGCACCGAGGCCCTGCTCCCCCTGCCCGGACATATCGACGTGACGGTCGAATTCACGCCCGGCCCGTTTCGCGGACTCCATCTCGGCGGCGCCAGCGGCATCGTCTTCGTGGACGGCGACCTGCCGTTCAATCTCGCCGATCTGCTCCAGGTCGTCGCGCACGAATCCATCCCGGGCCATATCTGCGAGTACATGCTGAAGGAGATGGACCAGGGGCACCGGCCGGATACCCAGGTGCGTTTCATGCCCTCGCCGGCCTCCGTGGTGTCGGAGGGCATCGGCCTGCACGCCCCGCAGGAGGTGTTCCCGGACGATTCGGCCCAGCGCTGGCTGCTCGACAATGTCGAAGAGCTACACCCGGATTCGAGCGATTTCGCGAAGATCCACCGTGCCCGCACCCTCCTGTGGGGCGCGTACTGCAATGCCGCGCTGCTGGTGGCCGACGGCAAGTCGTGGGCGGAGGTCCGCGCCTATCTGGCCGATACCGCCCTGGCCTCCGACGACGAACTGGCCTTCATGGTGAACTTCCTGGGCACGCCGTTCACGGAGCCCTACATCTTCAGCTACTACCACGGCTGGCGGCTGCTGGAGCCGCATCTGTCCGATCCCGGATTCCTGGAAAAGGTTCTCACCGAACAGCTTCCGGTCTCGTCGCTGCTCACCTGACGGGTTCACACCGTGGCCAGCACATCGCCGAACGCCGCCTCGGCCGCCCCGAGAAGTTTGAGATCCGCTCCCAGGGCGGACTTCTCGATCCGCACACCGCCGAGCGCGCGGCTGACCATACTGCGCTCGTGCACCTCGCGCCGGGCCCGCCGCACCACCGCGTCCGGCAGCGCCGTGAACAGATCCCCGAGCACCACCAGCTCCGGGCCGAAGACGTTGACGACATTGACCAGGCCGAGCACCAGCCAGTCGACGTAGTCCCCGAGCCGGGCCACCGGATCGGAATCCCGCCGCAGCTCACGCAGTTCCGCGACGATCGCCCCGCGCGGGGCGTCGTCCACCAGGCCCAGCGCCCGCCGCAGCGCGGCCTCCCCGACCTCCGTCTCCCAGCAGCCCACATTGCCGCAGTGACACCGGCGGCCGCCCGGATGCACCGTCATATGGCCGATCTCGCCGAGATACCCGGCCGAGCCGCGCAGCAGCGCGCCCTGGGCGATGATGCCCCCGCCGACGCCGACATCCGCGGAGACGAACACCGCGTCGGACGCGCCGCGGCCCGCGCCGCGCACGAATTCCGCCAGCGCGCCGAGTTCCGCGTCGTTGCCGACCGCGACCGGCACACCCAGCGCGGTGCCCATGCGCTGCCCGAGCGGCACGTCCAGCCAGGCGAGATTCGCCGCACCGTGCACCATGCCGTCGGACCGGCGCACGATGCCCGGCACCGACACCCCCGCGGCGACCGGGCGCAGGCCCAGGTCCTGCGCCAGGAATGCCGCCGACTCCGCGACGTGGCACACCACCTCCTCCGGCTCGCGCCGCCGCCCGCGCAGGTTCCAGCTGTTGCGCCCGAGGATCTGGCCGCCGAGCCCGACCAGCGCGATCGCGGCGTGCTCGACCTGGACATCGACGGCCAGCACCACGACCGCCTGCGGCTGCGGCAGCACCAGCAGCGACGGCCGGCCGGCGCCCTGCGCGAGCCGCGGCACCTTCTCCTCGACCACGCCGTCGCCGGCCAGCCCGTCCACCAGCATCTTGATGGTGGACCGGTTCAATCCCAGCTCGGCGGCCAGCGCGGCGCGCGTCGCCGGGCCGCCGGTATGCAGCAGCCGCAGCAGCGAGGCCCGGTTGTAGCGCCGCACCTCGTCCGGCCGGGCGACGGTCATCGGCCGGTGGCGGCCGCCCGGCGGCGGGAGACGGCGTCGACGGTGGCGGCGAGCAGCAGGACGAGTCCGGTCACGATGGAGACCACCGCGGCGGGCTGCCGGAGCAGACCCAGCCCGTTGGAGACCACCGCCAGCACCGCGCCGCCGATCACGGCGTCCGCGACCCGCCCCCGGCCGCCGAACAGCGAGGTCCCGCCGATCACCGCCGCGCCGACCGCGAACAGCAGCGTATTCAGCCCGCCCGCTTGCGGATCCACCGAACCCACCTTCGAGGAGTAGATGATCGCGCCCACCGCCGCGCACGCCGAGCAGATCACGAAAACACTGGCACGCAACCGCACCACGTCGATCCCGGCGCGGCGGGCGGCCTCCCGGTTACCGCCGGTCGCGTACAGGTGCCGCCCGTAGGTGGTGCGGTTGAGCACGAACGTGCCGATCACCAGCAGCACCAGCACGATCGGCACCACATAGGGCACGCCCGAGATCTCGATCAGCGCACTCGGCGAGCGGTTCACCGTCAGCAACGCCGTCGCCACCGCGGCCAGGACGGCGAGCACCGCCACCTTCGCCACCACCAGCGGCGTCGGACGCGTCACCAAACCCTGTGCGCGCCTGCGGAAGTGGCCGCCGAGAGTCACCGCGGCGTACCCGCCCGCGGCCACCACGAACAGCACCCAGCTACCCACCACCGACAGATTTCCGTTCGCCACCTGGTCCAGCACGTGCGACGAGCTTATCCCCAGCACCCCGCCCTCGCCGATCAGTTGCAGGATCGCGCCCTGCCACGCCAGGAACAGCGCCAGCGTCACCACGAACGACGGCATCCCGATCCGGGCGATGAGGAAGCCGGTGATACAGCCGATGGCGGCGCCCACGCACACCGCCAGCAGCATCTCGATCCACGGGTTCGCGGGGAAGCCCACCAGCGTGATCGCGACGCCGAGCAGCGACAGCGCCACGCCGGGCCACACCCGCAGCAGCCCGGCGAGCACGGCGGCCAGCACCAGCAATCCGTTGAAGACGACGAAGACCGTACTTCCCATGCCCGACAACAGATTCCCGTTCTCGACGTAGTGCATGGCCAGCACCGCCCCCGCCACGCCGGACGCGGTGCCCGCCGACAGGTCGATCTCGCCGAGCAGCAGCACGTAGACGATGCCCATCGCGATGACGGTCTGTCCCGCCCCCTGCGCGAGCAGGTTGGCGATGTTGTTGAGCGACAGGAAGACGTCCGACATCGCCGTGAACAGCACGACCAGCACCACCAGGCCCAACAGCGCGGGCAGCGAACCTATCTCGCCGCCCCTCACACGGGCGAGATAGGCACGCACGGCCTCCGCCGTGGACACGGCGGTGGTGTCGATGCCGAAGTCGGAGACCTCGGCCGTCGAAACTCGAGTCATCACATCGGCTTCCTGCTACAGCACCGCGGATTCCGGCCGGGCCAAGCCCAATTCGCCGGACCGCCCCGCGGTGATCAATTCCACGACCTGACTCTGGGTGACCTCCGCCGCCCGCACCTGCGCCGCCATCCGGCCCAGGTACAGCACGGCGATCCGGTCGGCGACCTCGAACACGTCGGCGAGGTTGTGGCTGATCAGCACCACCGCCAGGCCCTGTTCGGCGAGGCGGCGCACCAGATCCAGCACCTGCCGGGTCTGCGCCACCCCGAGCGCGGCGGTCGGCTCGTCGAGCAGCACCAGCGTGCTGTTCCACAGCACCGCCTTCGCGATGGCGACGGTCTGGCGCTGCCCGCCGGACAGCGCCGACACCGGCGTGCGCACGGAGGTCACCGTGCGCACCGACAGCGAGGCGAGGGTGCGCCGCGCGGCCTCCTCCATACTCGCCTCGTCCAGCAGCCACGGCCGCCCGCGTTCCCGGCCGAGGAACATGTTCTGCACGATGTCGAGATTGTCGGCCAGCGCCAGATCCTGGTACACGACCTCGATCCCGAGCGCCGCCGCATCCTTCGGCCCGCGCAGATGCACCGACTCCCCCCGGAACCGCACGGTCCCCGAATCGGCCCCGTGAATGCCCGCGATGCACTTCACCAGCGTCGACTTCCCCGCCCCGTTGTCCCCGACCAAGGCAGTGACCTCACCGGCGGGAGCGGTGAACTCGACATCGTGCAATACGTGCACGGGGCCGAAACTCTTGTTGAGTTCGGTGATCTGGAGCAGCGGCTCACTCATGCCGACCACCCGCCTCCATGCCCACCACCCATTTTTCCGGCATGCTTTTGGCCGGAATCTCTGTACACCTGTGGATCCCGGCCAAAAGCGTGCCGGGAAACGGGGGCGCTGGGGTGCCGGTCACGCGATCCCCTGCTGAACGCACAGCGGGCCCACGTCGCCCGAGCACAGCTCGCTCGCCTTGACGTAGCCCAGGTCGACGACCTGCTTGACCTCGGTGCGGGTGATCGAATGCGGGTCCAGCAGCACCGATTTCACCTCGCGCTTGCCCTTCGGGTCCTGGCTGGCCGCGGTGGCCAGGGAATCCGCGGTGGCCGTATCCTTCTTCGCCAGCGCCGCCGCCAGTTTCGCGGCCGCGTCGGCCTCGTCCTGGATGGGCTTGAACACCGTCATGTACTGATCGCCGCGCAGCACCGCCTTCAGGCCCTCGGCCGTGGCGTCCTGGCCGGTGACGGGGACCTTGCCGGCGAGCCCGTTCTTCTTCAGCACGGTGATGATCGCGCCGGCCAGGCCGTCGTTCGCCGCCACGACGCCGTCGACCTTGCCGCCGTTGCCGGTCAGCAACTGCTCGAAGGTCTGGCCGCCCTTCTGGTTGTCCCAGCCGTCGATGGGCTGGCTGTGCACCAGTTTCAGCGCGCCCGCGTCGTAGAGCGGTTGCAGGACCCTGCGCTGCCCCTGGGCGAACAGCGTGGCGTTGTTGTCGGTGGGCGCGCCCTCGATCTCGATGACCTGCGCGCCCTGCCGGTCCTTCAGCGCGTCGGCCAGGCCCTGACCCTGTAGCTGACCGACCCGGACATTGTCGAAAGACACGTAGTAGTCGGAGGATCCGCCGAGATTGAGCCGGTCGTAGTCGATGGTCGGGATACCGGCCTTCTTCGCCTTGCTCGCCACCACGGAGCCGACCTCGCTGTTGATGGAGGCGATGAGCAGCACCTTGACGCCCTTGGCGATCATGCCGTCGGCGAGGCTGGAGAACTTCTGCACATCGCCCTGGGCGTTCTGGATATCGGCGTCGAATCCCTGGGCGCTCAGCGCCTTCTGCAACATTGGCCGGTCGAAACCCTCCCAGCGGGCGGAGGTCGCGGTCTCCGGCAGGATCACGCCGACGGTCCCGTTGGCGCCTCCCCCCGACCCGCCCCCGGTGGCGCCGTCGTCGCGCGTGGTGTTGGAACCGCACGCGCTGAGCGTGAGCAGGCCGGCGAGCGCAACCGCCACCGCCCCAATCGTTTTCGTCCTCATCAGGTGAACCTCTCGAGCAGGCGGCCGCCCGCTCGACCCGGGCTCGGGGTGGGTCCGGACGACGGCGGCCATATGTTGTAGGCAACAACATATGACAGGAATTATGCGACGCAAGTCACAATCACACAACAGCGGACATGACCGCCTCCGCGGCACGGCGCAGCAACCTCCCGGTATCGCTTTCGGAACACGGCCGGTTCCCCGATCCTGTTGTGAACGAGACCCGATCGCCGTAGCGTTAATTGGTTGTGCGCACTGATCCAGGTGTCTATGTGCGGCTGGCGCAGGCAGGATTCCGCAGGCAGTGGCACTACCGGCTGGCAATGTTCGCGGGCATGTTCACCAATGTGGTGTTCGGGCTGGTGCGAGCCTCGGTGATGCTCGCCGCCGTGCGGGCCACCTCCGAATTCGGGGGCTACACACCGGATTCGATCGGCGCGTACGTGTGGCTGTCCCAAGGATTGCTGGGCGCGCTGGGTGTGATGGGGCCGCCGCTGGATATCGTCGAGCGAATCAAGAACGGCGACGTCGCGATCGACTTCCTGAGGCCGGTCGACATCCAGTTCTCCTATCTGGCCGGAGATCTCGGCCGGGCCGGGTGCACACTGCTGCTGCGGGGGTTACCGAGCGTCATCGCGGGCATGCTCACCTTCGAACTCGGGCTACCGGACACCGGGGCCCCCTACCTGCTGGGCACGCTGAGTGTCCTACTGGCGGTGACGATGTCGTTCCTGCTGCTGTTCGCCGTGAGCCTCGTCGGCTTCTGGCTGGTGGAGACGCGGGGCATCCGGCTGCTCTATCAGATCGTCGCGACCTTCCTGGCCGGGTTGTTCGTCCCGGTCCACCTGTTCCCGGGCTGGCTGTACACCATCGCCGTCCTCACCCCGTTCCCCTCGCTGCTACAGGGGCCGATCGACGTCCTGTCCGGCCGGGCGACGGGGATGGCCGCGGTCCAGATCCTCTCGGTGCAGGTGCTCTGGGTGATCGCCGGCGTGGCGCTGGGACGCCTGCTGCTGCGCGCGGGCCGCCACAAACTGGAGGTGCAGGGTGGCTGAGGCGCAGGGCAATTGCTTCACGCCGTACGTCGCGGTGCTGCGGTCGCGGATGCGCTCGCAGCGGGCCTATCCGCTGTCGTTCGCCGCGGACCTGCTGTCGTCGCTGCTGATCGGGCTGGTGGAATTCGCCGAGGTGTGGGTGATCTACCACAACGTCCGGGTACTCGGCGGGCTGGACCTGCACGCGATGCTGCTGCTGTTCGGACTGTCCAACCTGACCTTCGCCATCGCCCAGATCGCGGTGGGGCACACCGACACCCTGCCCACCTACATCCGGATGGGCACCCTCGACGCCTTCCACCTGCGCCCGCAACCGCTGCTGCTGCAACTGATCACCAGCGACGTCTCGCTGCGCCGGATCGCCCGCGCGGGCGTGGCCGGGACGGTACTGGGGGTCGGCCTCGTCGTCAACGACATCGCCTGGACCACACGATCTTTCGCCCTGCTGCTGCTGGCGCTGGTGACCGGGGTCGCGATCTTCACGGGCATGTTCGTCTGCGCGGCCGGGCTGCAGTTCTTCCTCATCGACGGCGCGGAGCTGACCAACAGCTTCACCTACGGCGGCTCCTTCGCGTCACAGCAACCGGCGTCGGTGTTCGCCGGCCCGCTGACGCTGGTGTTCGGATTCGCGGTACCGGTGGCCTTCGTCGCCTATCTGCCCACGATCGCGCTGCTCGGCCTGCCCGGTCCGGCGTGGCTGCCCGCGACACTGGCGTGGGCGACTCCTGTCGCGGCACTGTGGGTTTGGGTTCTCGCACTGACGTGCTGGCAGCTCGGTGTACGGCACTACCAGGGAGGTGGTGGATGAACGCGATCGAGATCACGAATCTGACCCGGCAGTTCGTGCTGCGGCGCAAGGAGGAGGGCCGGCGGCGCCGCCGACGCGAGGTGATCACCGCGGTCGACCGCATGAGCTTCACCGTCGAGACCGGTTCCGCCGTCGGATATATCGGCGCCAACGGGGCGGGCAAATCCACCACCATCAAGATGCTCACCGGCATCCTGGTGCCGACCTCCGGCACCGTACGCACCTGCGGGCTCGAACCCGTGCGCCAGCGCCGGGAACTGGCCGGGCGGATCGGGGTGGTGTTCGGGCAGCGCTCGCAGCTGTGGTGGGATCTGCCGCTGCGCGAATCGTTCACGATCCTGGCCGCCATCCACCGCCTCGATCCCGACGCCGCCCGCAAGCGCCGCCACGAACTGGTCGAACAGCTGGAGATGGCGGAGACCCTCGACATCCCGGTGCGGCAGCTGTCGCTCGGGCAGCGCATGCGCGCGGAAATCGCTGCGGCCCTGCTGCATTCGCCGGAACTGCTCATCCTCGACGAGCCGACCATCGGCCTGGACGTGCTGGCCAAGCAGCGGCTGCGCGACTTCCTGTCCTACGAGCGGATCCAGCGCGGCACCACACTGCTGCTGACCACCCACGACATGGGCGATATCGAGCGGCTGTGCGAACGGGTGCTGGTGGTCGACCACGGCCGCCTCGCCTACGACGGCTCGCTGACCGGGCTGGCGGCGACGGTGGGGGTGCGGCGGGTGCTCGTGGTCGACCTCGCCGCACCCACCACCGACCTGACCGGCCTGCCGGGCGCCCAGCTGATCTCGAGCGAGGGCGGGGGCATCCGGCAGCGCCTGGCCTTCGATACCGAGACCACCACGGCCGCACAGCTTCTCACCGACGTCTCGGCCCGCGCCGAGGTCCGCGACCTCGCCATCGAGGAGCCCGGCATCGAGGATGTGGTGCGCCGTATCTACGAAGCGGACCCCGGCGCGTTGGGATCCTGGCCGAGGTCGGGTTCCCGGGGCTCCGGTCCCTGATCACCGGGAGTCCCTTGGTCCCCCGTGTTTCCCTGTTCCCCCGCGCTTCCTTGTTCTCCCGCGCTTCCTTGCACCCCCGCACTTCCCTGTTCCCCCGCATCGCGGGGGCCCATGTCCAGGCGGAAGGGTGGGTATTCGTCGCGCATCAGCGTGGCGTAGGCGTACACCCGTAGCATCCAGCGGTTCACGCCCATGACGAAGGCGAACAGGCCGCCCGGATAGCGGCCGGTGAACAGCAGCCCGACGAGGGCGATCAGGAGCAGGATCGTCAGCAGGGACCCGAAGTAGACCCCGCCGCCCATGCCGTCGTCGTCGCTGTCGCCCCACGATTGCCAGGTGCCGGTGAACGCCCAGATCACCAGATAATGGGGAATTGCCAACAGCCACCACTTGATCAACACCAGACCCCGGCTCAGGCGCTCGGGGTAATCCACCTCGAGATCGGCGGGATAGTTCTCGTCGGACCGCAGACTGAACGGTGGGTAACGATCGGTACCCAGTGCCGAGAGGGCATAGAACTCCACGCGCCAGGACCACCGCATGACGCCGACGTTGAAATCGAAAAGCCCGCGGGGATAGCGACCGGTGAACAGAATGGCGAAGAAGGCGATCACCGTGACGACGGCATACGCGATGTGTAAGAAGAACAGCACGATGTAATGCGGAATGGCCAGAATCCATTTGACTATCCACTGCCACCGCGAGAGTCCGGGATCGAGGTCACCGCGCACGCGAACCGGGTACGCGGGTGCTGTCGAATTCATGATCACGCTCCTTCCGGGCGTCCGGCTCTGCCCTGAGCCGGTTGTGCCGTCAATTGTTTCGCATCGGACGGGAAATCCACGGGACTTTCCGTACTGGATGTGTCATCTACGGGCTGACGCGGCGTGTCGACGCCCGGGTGTCGCACTCGCGCCATTGCGTTGCGGAACCGGTCGGCGTGTGCCACGTTGCTTGTGATTCTCCGCGGCGCGCAACGGGGAGTCGGTGTCGAGCGGAAAGCGAGGAGTGCTGGTGCGATTCCGCCGATCCCGGAAGTTGCCGCCGGGTAACAACAAACTCACACCGGCGGGCCGCCTGTTCCGGCCGCGGACCATTCGCGGTCAGTTGACCCGGGTGCTCGTGGTGTCCGTCGTGCTGTCGCTGGTGCTGCTCGGGGTGATCGTCGCCCGCGAGGTCCGGTCGTACCGCGATACCGACGCCACCGTGCGCGCGGTCTCGCTGGCGTTGACGGTGCAGGACCTCGCGCACGAACTGCAGCGGGAACGCGGCCTGACCAACGGCCTGCTCGGTGGCGACGCGACGCTGCGGCGCACGGTCGACGACCAGCGGACGGCGACCGATCAGGCCCGCTTGGCGCTCGGGGCGGCGCTGACCGCCGAGGCGCCGGGCGCGGGCCGGGTGCGCACCGCGCTGGAGCGCCTCGACGCGCTCGCCGACACCCGTACCGGGGCCGATGCCCGCCGCGTCGGCCGCGACGCGGCCTTCCAGTTCTATACCGCCGCGATCGGCGCCCTCGACCAAGCGCGTCCCGGCATCGACCACGCCCGCGACGAGCAGGTGTGGCGCGGGCTGCAATCCCTCTACGCGCTCGGCGACGTCAAGGAGTTCACGGCGCAGGAACGCGGATTCCTCAACGGCGTCTTCACCGCGGGCGGCTTCGGGCCCGGAGAATACGTGCGCTACCTCGGAATTCGCGCGGCCCAGCAGGCGGCGGTGACCGCCTTCCAGCAGGGCGCGGACGCGACGCAGCAGGCCGCGCTGGACCGCGTGCTCCGCTCCGAGCCCGCCCTGCGCGCCTCCGACTCGGCGGCCGTGGCGCTCGCCGCCGACCGCGGTCCGCTCGAGCGGCCGGTCGCCGCCGCGGACTGGTGGACGAATACGACCGCGGTCATCGATGCGGAGCGGGCCGAGCAGCGCACGATCGGCCGCGGGATCGAGGCGCGGGCCGATCAGCTGCGCGCCGAGGCCGCGATCACCCTCGGCGTCTACACCGGCGCCGCCGTGCTGGCCCTGCTCGCGCTGGTGGTGCTGGTCGTCGCCAGCGCCCGGGCGATCGTGCGGCCGCTGGCCGCCCTGGCCGCCGACGCCGACGACGTCGCCTCCCGGCGGCTGCCCGAACTGGTCGACGCCTGGCACGCGACCAGCGACGCCGAACCCGAACCGCCACGCCCCGTCCGCACGCCCCGCAGCGCCAGTACCGAGATCGTCTCGGTCGCCGAGGCCTTCGACCGGGTGCAGGCGACGGCGTACGAACTCGCCTCGGAACAGGCGCTGCTGCGGCGCAATACGACCGAGTCGCTGGCGAATCTGGGGCGGCGCAACCAGAATCTCGTGCGCCGGCAGCTCGGGCTGATCAGCGAGTTCGAGCGCGAGGAGCTCGATCCCAAGACGCTGGCCAATATGTTCGAACTCGATCACCTGGCGACCCGCATGCGCCGCAATGCCGAGAGCCTGCTGGTGCTGGTGGGCGAGGCCAGCCCGCGCCGGTGGGCGGAGCCGATCCCGCTGACCGACGTCATCCGCGCCGCGCTGTCGGAGGTCGACGACTACCGGCGGGTGACCCTGCGCCGCGTCGACGACGTCCCGATCGCCGGCGCCGTCGTCAGCGAATTGGCGCACATGCTGGCCGAATTGATCGAGAACGGCCTGGCCTTCTCGCCACCGGATCTCGAGGTCGAGATCTACGGCCGCCACCTGGGCCATCAGTACCTGCTGGCGGTCGTGGACCACGGCGTCGGAATGACCGCCGACCAGCTGGCCGACGCCAATGCCCGGCTGCGCGGCGAGGCCGAATTCCTGGTCGCGCCGACCCGGTTCCTCGGCCACTACGTCGTCGGCCGCCTGGCCCGGCGGCTCGATATCGAGGTGGAGCTCACGGTATCGCCGGTCAGCGGCGTGGTCGCGCGGCTGCTCCTGCCGTCCGCCCTGCTCTCCGATCCGATCGTCGCCCGTCCGGAGGTGAAACACGAAGTGCCGCAACCGCTCCCGGAACCACGCGAGTCCGGCGAACTCCCGGCCGTGCTCCCGGCCCCGGACCGGACCGGATCGCTCCCCGTCGCGGACCGGATCTCACCGAACGGTCGTCCCGCACCCCGCCGCCCCCGGCCACCGGGCCGCCACAGCCTCACCCCGTCCGAGGACGCGCCGCACGCCACCCCCCACCCCGACCCGTTCCCGACGCTCCCACCCGGCCCCATGAAGGACTCCCTGTACGCCGCCCAGCGCCACCGCCTCACCCCTCGGGATCCGGCCAACAGCACGCCGGATCAGAGAGGTGCTGCGCCGGATCAGAGAGGTGCTGCGCGGGATCAGGAAGGTGCTGCGCCGGATCAGGGAGGTGTCGTTCCGGATCAGAGAGCTGGCACGCAGGATCAGAGAGGTGGCACGCCGGATCAGAGGGGTGTAGCGGATCGGCGAGGCGGCACGCCGGATCAGCTGGCCGGATCGCATCCGAACAACGGCTCGCCCGATCGGAGGAATCCCGTCGCTAATCCGAGGAACAGCGGTCCGGGGCCGAGCGACGGCGCGCAGGGGCCGGGTCCCGCGTCCGACCCGGGTGCGGAGGCCGTAGCGCGAACTCAACGCACGCGAAACGGCCTCGTCAAGCGCGCCAGAAAGACTCGCGACGCCGGGGGACGCCCGGCCGCGACCGCCCGGCATCCGGAGGCGCCCGCCGCCGACCGCTCCCCCGACCAGGTCCGCAGCATGCTCGCGGGCTTCCGCGCCGGTCATCAGCGCGGCGAGTCGGATGAGCCGCAACGGATCCCGGTACCCACCACACAGGAGGAACCCAGGTGACCACCCACCTGCCCGACACCGGCCCGCACACCTTCAACTGGCTGCTCACCGACTTCGTCCGCAGCACCGACGGGGTGCGCGACGCCGTCGCGGTGTCCTCCGACGGCCTGCTGATGGCAATGTCGGAGGGCCTGGACCGCACCGACGGCGACCGGCTGGCCGCCATGGTGTCCGGGCTGGTCAGCCTCTCCCGCAGCGCCTCGCGCAGTTACGATTTCGACGGCCTGAAGCTGATCATGATCGAGATGCGGCGCGGATTCCTGCTGGTGTCGGCCGTCGCCGACGGCAGCTGCATCGGCGTCATCGCCGGCAGCGACGCCGATGTGGGCCTGGTCGGCTATCAGATGGCAGTCCTGGCCGACCGGGCCGGCGCCCTGCTCACCCCGGCGCTGATCACGGAACTGAGAGAATCGCTGCGCAGATGACCGAGCCGCATCGGCTTCCGGACCATCGGATGATCGCCTTGAACCGTCCCGCACAGTGGTCGGAACCTGCTGCCGCGCAGCCACTTCCGGCCGCGGACGGCGATGCCGACGAGCCGGTGGTGCGACCGTTTCTGATGACCGGCGGCCGCACCCTGCCGCTGATCGACGGCCTGCGGATCGAGACCCTGGTCCACGCCACGCCCGCCGCGCTGTCCGCACCGCTGCGGTTCGAACAGCAGACCGTGGTGCGGCTGTGCCAGCGGCCCCACTCCGTCGCCGAAATCGCTGCCGCACTTCGGGTTCCGATCGGCGTGGCCCGCGTCGTGGTCAGCGATCTGGTCACCGCCGGGCACGCCTCGGTGCATACGGCCGACGAATTGTCCATCGCCGCCATCGAGAGGATCAGGGATCTTGTTCGGGCACTCTGACACCGGAACCACCGCACCGGAACCATCGCCCTCCTCGGTGAAGATCGTGGTGAGCGGCGGATTCGGCGTCGGCAAAACCACATTCATCGGCGCCATCTCCGAGATCGAGCCGCTGTCCACCGAGGCGGCGATGACCGAGGTCTCGGTGGGCATCGACGATCCGGGCATCCGCGCCGAGAAGACCACCACCACCGTGGCAATGGACTTCGGCCGCATCACCCTCGACCGCACGCTGGTGCTGTACCTGTTCGGCACACCCGGCCAGCAGCGTTTCGAATTCCTCTGGGACGACCTCCTGGACGGCGCGCTGGGCGGGGTGATCCTGGTCGACACCGCCCGCATCGAGGACTGCTATCCGGTCCTGGACTATTTCGAGCAGCGCGACACCGCGTTCGTGGTCGCGGTCAACCGTTTCGACGACGGCCCGCGTTTCGACCTGGACGAGGTCCGCGAGGCCCTCGACATCGACGAGACGATCCATCTGGTCGAATGCGACGCCCGCAACCGCGACTCGGTCAAACAGGTCCTCGTCGAGCTATTGGAGCAGGTCCTACTGCACCGCCTGACACATCCTGTCGCGAGTTGACCCCGCTCCGCGGGGTCATCCCGGCGTGCTTTTGGCCGGGATCTCGCGAGATTCCGGCCAAAAGCACGCCGGAAAAATGATGTACGACGACCGAAGATCGGTGCACGACGGCCGAAGATCGGTGCACGACGACCGACGATCGGTGCACGACGACCGAAGGTCGGTGTACGTCGGCCGAAGGTCGGTGTACAGGCGGCCGACGATCGGTGTACGTCGGCCGAAGGTCGGTGCACAGGCGGCCGACGATCGGCGTACGGACATAGCCCTGCCCCGGCGCTCCAGCGCCGGGGCAGGGCTGTCGAAGTCTGGGGAGGCTCAGCCGCCGAAGGACCCCGTGAACAGGGTGTTCAGGATGCCGTGGAGCGCGGCGCCCCCGGTGTTGAGCAGACCGCCGAGGGCGGCGCTACCGGTGTCGATGATGACCGGGATCATGGTCGAACCTCTCTGTCGGGAACAAGGTGTTTCCGGCCGGCCGTCCTGTTGGACTGCCGACCGACACCCACATTCGCGATCCGCCCTTAAAGTTCACTGGTTCGTAGCTGAGACGTCACTGAGAGCGCTTGTGTGATGGATCATGCTAACGACAAGGGTTGACAGAACGATCCCGGCGGATTTCCCCCGGTCATCGCGATATAGTGACCTACCTGCGCAGATTCACCCGGGAACGCCGCCGTGCGACGAGTACAGGCTCACCCCGCCCTGGTCGTCGAGAAACGCGTTCACGAGCATCGTGCGAGCGGCCAGCAACTCTTCGCTCTCCGGCGCGGCGGTGGTGATGGAGATCTGCGGGATCGCCGCCCAGTTGACCACGTAGCGCTCCGGCGGCCCCGCCGTGCCGGACACGTGCGCCAGCCGGAATACGGAGACGGTGCGGCGCTCCATGAGATCGCGCACCACCTCGGCGATTCGCTCGGGGTCTTCCAGCGCGAACAGGAAGCCGAAGGTCAGCTCCGGGGAGGACACATAGGCGGACACGAATTACCAGGCTATCGGACGGAACGCCGGATGCGCCGCCGGGATTGCTCCCGTGTCGCCACCTCCGGGGGATACCCTCGGCGACAGCAGGTTTCGGGTTCGGACCGTACGGGTATCTGTAAAATCTACCGTTTCGGAAGATCACCGATCTTCGCGATCATGTGACCCCGTTGTAATGGTGTATAACGATTGCCCGCAGCTTCGCCGTTTCGGGCGTCATTCTGTTGCGCCCGTTCTTCGGACGCGCTTTCCTGAATAGGTCCCGCCTTTCCCGGACAGTCTTCTCTCGCATCGTCGCGGATTTCCCGGTTTCTTCACCGTGAGCGTTTGTGGTGGGCTGCCATGTCCGGGTCGCGGGACTGCGCCGGAGCCGAGGGGAGCCCCTCCCCGATACCCCCTCGGTCCTGGCGCATCCAGTCGGGCTAGTGCGAGGGTGAGGGACCATGTCGACCGAATACGCCCCTGGCCGTATCGGATTCGGCGAACTGCCGTCCGCGGTGGAACTGTTGCGGGCCTTCCGCGCCGATCCCGCCGGTCGCGGCCATCCCGTCCTCGATGCGGCCCGCGAGCTGATGCGCTGCCACGAACGCCGCTGGAACGCACACCAGGCCGCCCGCGCGCCCGACGCCCCCAGCAGCAAGGTGGCGGCCTGCAGCCAGGTCGTCGACGATGTCGACGTCACCCGCATGCGGCTGGTGGACCGCATCGACACCTGGGTCGCCGACAACATCCCGCATCGGGACGGGGCCACGCTGCACACCGAGACGCTGGGCGCGGTCATCGACCGGATGGCGGCGAAGTGGGTCGCCGCCCAGCACGCCCTCGGCCTGGCGGATTCCGGCGGCCCGGTCCCGATCGCCCAGCGCGGCCTCGGCGGCGAGGCCCACCTCCAATGGGTCCGCCTCGCCGAACTGGCCGACGGCTACAAAGACCTGATCACCGACGTGACAGAACACCGGCGACGGTTGCCGGTGTTCTGAGCGTCAGTGCCGATCCTCCGGATCCACAATCTCCACGTCGGCGTCGATGTACGGCTGTTCGGTGGACACGTGTGGCGCCTGCCGGGGCTCGTCGATCAGCACGTCGGGCTCCTCGCGCCCGGCGTTCACGCCCTCGGCCGCGGAGCGGTCGCGCTCGGCCGCCGCGGCCGCCTCCCGCATCTCGATGGCGTCGGTGACCCACTCGCCGATCTCGCGGGTCACCTCGGCGACGGTGCCGGTAATGATCGTTGCGATATTGCCGACATGCCGTGCCCCCGACGATGTCAGTTCCTGGATCAGATCCTTGTTGCTTTCGAATTTCCCGATCATTCACACGCCCGCTTCGCTCGGATGCCGCTCTCGCATCACGATAACACCTGGCTGCGGGGCATTCCCGGAGAGCGCGGGCGGCAGGGCGAGGCGGAACAGCTTCATCCACACCTCGCCGACCTGCTTGCTCAGCGGACCGGTGTTGTAGGGCAGGCCGTACTTCTCGCACAGCGCGCGGACCTCCGGCGCGATCTCCGGGTACCGGTTCGCGGGCAGGTCCGGGAACAGGTGGTGCTCGATCTGGTGCGACAGGTTCCCCGACATGATGTGGAACAGCTTGCTGCCGGTGATGTTCGCCGAACCGAGCATCTGCCGCACGTACCACTCGCCGCGGCTCTCGTCGGCGGTCTCCTCTTCGGTGAACGTCTGTACGCCGGCCGGGAAGTGGCCGCAGAAGATGATCGAGTAGGCCCAGACGTTGCGGACGATATTGGCGGTGGCGTTGCCGGCCAGCGTGGACAGGAACAGCGGACCGCTCAGCAGCGGGAAGACCACGTAGTCCTTGAGCACCTGCCGGCCGGCCTTGCGCAACTGCCCCTTGGCCAGCTTCTTGATGTCCGACCACTTGCGCTTGCCCTTGACGATGTTGTCGGCCTCGAGGTCGTGCAACATCACGCCCCACTCGAAGAACATCATCAGCAGGAAGGCGTACAGCGGATTGCCCAGGTAGTAGGGATTCCACCGCTGGCCTTCGTCGATGCGCAGCACGCCGTACCCGATATCGCGGTCGCGGCCGTGGATATTGGTGTAGGTGTGGTGCATGTAGTTGTGCGAATGCTTCCACTGGTCGGCCGGGCAGACCGTATCCCATTCGAAGACACGGGAATTCAGCCCCGGCTCACGCATCCAGTCCCACTGGCCGTGCATGACGTTGTGGCCGATCTCCATGTTGTCCAGGATCTTCGACACGCTCAGCGCGGCGACCCCGGCCAGCCAGAACGGCGGCAGGAAGCCCAGATACATCAGGCCGCGGCCGGCGACCTCGAATCCACGCTGCGCCTTGATGATCGAGTAGATGTACTCGCGGTCGCGCTCGCCCAGATCCGCGGTGATCCGCTCGCGCAGCTCGTCGAGCTGCCGGCCGATCTCCTCGACCTGCTCGGGCGTGAGGACCAGCGGGCCGTCCTTGGTTTCGGTGAGGATGGTCATCTCTGTACTCCCCTTTCAGATTTCGATGTCGGTGTCGCCGACCGCCGCGCTGATGCAGAGCTGGATCGGCTGATCGGGATCGCTGTCCAGCTCTCCGGTGCGCAGGTCGCGGGTGCAGCCGGAGCGCCGGACCGCGGTGCAGGAGAAGCAGATCCCCATGCGGCAGCCGTATTCCGGTGTGAGCCCGGCGGATTCGGCCTGTTCGAGCAGGCTGGCACCGGCGTTGGCAGCGCTGACACCGCTGGCGCTGAAGATCGTGGTGCCCGTGACGTCCGAGGGGTCGACGGGCGTGGTCGACAGCGTGAACTCCTCGCTGTGCACCCGGTCGCCGAGGCCCTCGGCCTCGTAGATCCGCCGCACCGATTCCATCAGTGACGGCGGGCCGCAGACGAAGGTCTCCCCGGCGGCGAACCAGGGCGCGACCCGCTCGAGCGTGTCGTAGTCGAAGCGGCCCACCGGAATCGCCGGGGCCGCGCACGACCAGGGCGCACCCGGTTCCGGGCCGGTGCCCGCCGGTGCGACGGCCGGGACCGGCGCCGCGATCCGCTCCCCCACGCCACGGCTGGGATACCGCAGTTCGATGTGGAAGTTGCGGTGCCGCTGGGCGATCGCCTCCAGTTCCTCCCGGTGCGGCACGGCCTCCGGCATGGTCGCGTAGTGCAGGAAGGCCACCGTGCCCGCGAAGTTCTCCTCGGCGAGGGTGCGCAGCATCGACAGCACCGGCGTGATGCCACTACCCCCACTGAT
>NZ_BAGL01000119.1 GCF_000308875.1 Nocardia transvalensis NBRC 15921 | reverse complement strand
GGCGCCACCCTCAACAACCCCGCCGGAACCGCCCTCAACCTCGACCGGGCCACAATCACCGACGGCCTCATCGCCAGCGAGAGATTCACAGTCAACGGACAAATTCGCGGCGTCGGAGTGAATATCGCCGGCCAGCTTGCACTCAACGGTGCCACCCTCAGCAACCCTGACGGCGACGCCCTCAGCCTCGACGGGGCGACCATCGGTGGAGGCATCTTCGCTTGTGAGGGATTCACCGCGAACGGGCATATTCGTGCGATCAACGCGAAAATCGACATGCACCTTCTACTGAACGGCGCCACCCTCAACAATCCCGGCGGCACCGCCCTCAACCTCGACCGTGCGACGATCAGCGGCGACGTCTTCGCCGCCGACGGGTTCACCACCACCGGGCCGATCCGTGCCCGCGGTGCGAATATCGGCGGTGAATTCCGACTCGACGGCGCGACCCTCATCAACCCCGACAGCGCCGCCCTCAACCTCGAGTCCAGCACCATCACAACGTTGAGGTTGATGCCTACCCGCGTCGATGGATCGATCGATCTGACCCGAGCTGCGATCACCGATCTACAGACTCCATCGAAGACTCAGCCGCCTGGGCGGCTGATCGCCACCGGCTGGCAAATCTCCGATATACACGGACGGATCCGTACCGACCGCCGCACCGCGGCACAGTGGCTGAAGTCGACTCCTCCCGGGCATGGATTCGCCGCCCAGCCCTGGCACGCACTGGCCGCGGTCTACGACCGCAACGGACAACCCGCCGATGCCCGGCGGCTCCGCGTCACAGCCGCGAACCAAACCACCAAATACGCCCCGTGGACGTCGAAGCCACTTCGCTGGACGTATCTGGCCATCGCCGGGCACGGCTACTATCCGCTCCTAGCGGCCGTATGGCTCACCGGTGCATTCCTCCTCGGGCTCATCATCACCGACCACAACACCGCACACTTCATCCCCACTGACCGAACCGGCACAGACAAGTCCGCAGCCACTCACGCAACCGAAACCCACACGCCCCCAACACAACCGATCACCGCCGCCGAGCCCTGTACCCAATACCCCGACTATCCGTGCTTCAACGTCTTCAACTACTCCCTCGCCGCGGTTGTACCAGCCGCAACCGGAACATCGAAACCCGACTGGACCATCAACTCCACCGCACCCACAGCCCTTACTGTCGCCCTCTCCGTCCTACGCATCTTCGCTTGGATCTTCACCGCCGTGCTCCTTGCCGGCGTCACGGGACTACTCCGCAAGATTTAGCGCCTCGTCCAGGTAGGTCGCATCGGTAACCGAGTGTCGGGTTGATGGACTGTTCCAGCGGGCAGCTTCGCTGTCGCCGAGCACCCGGGCAAACCGACACCCAGTTACCAGCCCATCGACGGCGACATGGCCCACCTGCGTGGGGCGTTCAGAGCAGCAGGTCTAGGAACCCATCGACCGCTCGCCCCGATCACCGCATGCGTCGACACTGTCGACGCGGGTCGAACTCGGGCCCGAACGCCAGTCCCTGGGTACAGCTGCGGGACGGCCGGGCCGACGGCGGCATGTGATCACCGAATGTCCACGTGGTGGTCACCATGGGTCGTTAGGTTCACGGTGCAGCCTCGGTCACAAGCGGGAGGAACGGCAATGTCTCGACATCGATCTCGGATTTCCGCAGGCGCTGCGGCATGTGCCACGGCGGCCGCTCTGCTGTCGTCGGTCACCGCACACGCCGAGCCTCCTGCCGTGCCGAGCGTGGACGACGCTCGTACCATGCTCGATGCGCTGACGGTCGCCGAGGAAGGTTCCAGCAGTGGCTATGCGAGGGAACAGTTTCCGCACTGGAGCGTCGTCGCCGGGGAATGCACCACCCGCGAGACCGTGCTACAGCGTGACGGCACCGGCGTCGCCGTCGACGCGCAATGCCGACCGACCACAGGCAGCTGGTATTCACCGTACGACGATCAGACGGTGACCGACCCGTCCAAGATCGACATCGATCACGTCGTACCACTGGCCGAGGCATGGCGCTCCGGCGCCAGTGGCTGGAGCATCAGCGAGCGGGAACGGTTCGCCAACGATCTCGAACACCCCCAGCTACAGGCGGTCACCGCGTCGATCAATCGAGCAAAAGGTGACCAGGACCCCGCACAGTGGCTTCCTCCGAACACCGCCTACCGCTGCACCTACGTACAGATGTGGATCGGCGTGAAATCGGCCTGGCACCTAACGATCCAGCAGACCGAAAAGGACGCTCTCACACAGACTCTACGCAACTGCTGACGACCGCGACACCAAGCTTCAACACGCAGACCCGACAGGGAAGAGCATGAGCACACCTGCTGCTCCGGACCAATCAGGCATGCCCATCCCGGCGTCGCCCGAACGCACAGTTCTACCGATATCGCTCGAGCTGGCGGTGAAGATCAGCTCGGTAGCGGCGGCGAACCGCGTCTCGTAGGCCGTGCCGCACGGGCGGTCCACACGCGCTCAGCGCCCAGGGCTGCGTTCCGGGCCCCGGAATTCCCTGCCGATTGCCTGCCTGCCGGCGCGGGTCGAGCCCGCTTCCGGCGGTTCGCGAAACGGCGACTCCAGGCCAGGGGTCGGCCGTCCCTTGGCCACCAGCTCGACGATGTGCGGAGGGAGTCTCGAGCGGAGCCGGTCCTCCTCCAATTCCCGTGCCTTGCGGGCCTTCTCCGCCGCGTCCGCCGCGTCTCGCTGCCGTTGGTGCTCGCGGGCCTCGGCGACCTCGCGGCCGTCACGCTCGGCGGTGTCACCGGCGTCGCGCCCGAGCACCAGGGCATCCAGGGGCGTGAACTCCCGGGCCACCCGTTCGGCCGCCTCGCGCTGGATCCGCGCCCGCTCGCTCGGGCCCTTGGTCCCTGCGGTGTCGTGCCCGGGCCGGACGCGTCCGTCGTGTTCGCGTGCCCGCACGGTGCGTTCGGTCCGGTGGGTGCGGGCGTCGGCGCGGCCGCGGTCGACGGCGTCGCGGAATTGCTGTGCCCTGCGCAGTGATTCGGCGCGGGTGCGGGCTCTGGCGATCTCGCGGATGTGCCCGAGTCGTTTCCGGGCGCGGTCGGCGCGGCCCAGCTCGTAGGAGCGGATGAGTTCCAGCTGCTGGGACGCCAGCGATCGACCGAGTTCCATCGCGCGCAACGCATCCGCGCGGGAAATGGGTTCGTGCCGGAATCGGTCCGGGAAGTCGCGAGCCAACTCCGCCAAGTCCTGCCGCACGGTGGCCGGAATCTTCTCTCCGACCACGGTTTCCCACCGGGACCGAGTCAGATGGCCGGCGCCCAGCGTGGAGCGTTCCTTGCGCAGTTGCCTGCGTGTCTCGACCTCGTTGAGCCGCCCCGACTTTCGTTCGATGGCTTCCGTGCCGCGGCCCTCGGTTTTGGCGTTGTCGAGGATACGCGCGCCGAGGCCCGTCTCGATCTTGAATTGCCGCACCCACCCGCGATCGGGGGTCTCGCCTCGCTCGTGCGCCCGCCCGAGTTCGAAATACAACCCGCGCTCGTAGTTGGTCAGCCCTCGCCGATAGTCGTCGTATTCGTCGGGCACAAGCCCCCCGTTTACCTGAGCGTGCCGGTACTACGTGTGGTTTCTGGCTTTCCGGATGTCTCGGGCGGCCCCGGTGATGGCGTAGTCGGCCATCCGGGGCCCGTCGCTGCCAAACAGGTAATCGGTCACCGCGACCAGGCTGTGCACATTGCCGCCGTCGCCGTCGTGTACGGCGGGACTGAAATCCGTATACAGCGGCGCACCGCTCCATTCCGGACGGTTTGTCCACGCCATACCGGCACGACGCACGAAGCATTCCCCGTAGAACCGGACGAACTGGTCCGCGGCGTCGGTGTTCTCCGGGGAGAGGAAGCTGTCGCGGTTTCCGAATAGTTCGAGTGCCGCGTGCAGGATGCGTTCGGTCAGCGGACCGTTCCACCACTCGTCGGAGTACGCGGCGATACCCGGCACGGTGTCGGTGAGGAACGCGCGAACCCGTGATTCCATGAGTTCGGGTGCGACCCAGTCCAGGAACGCTTGTGTCTTCTCGTCGAAGTCGATGTCGAAACCGATCTGCTCGTCACCCACGCCTGACTCCCCTCTACAGTCCTGTGGTCGGCCGTCACTGTATCCGCGCGACAACCCACCCTGGCGGCCCCTCGGCCTCCAACCACACCTGGGCGAGCGGCGACGACGTCGCGCTGTGCAGCAAGGACGTCGGCACCATGCACGAACCGAACCCTAGCCGCCACCGGCTCGACCGTCTCCCCGGAACGGCAACGATGCTTACTTCTCCCGGATCGGTTCTCTGCTCGGATCGAATCGCCGTGTCCTGTCGGGGGCGGTCGTTAGGGTCGCGGGTATGGACCGGATTGTTGTTCTCGGCTGCGGGGGCTCCGGCAAGACCCATCTGGCGAACCGGCTCGCGGCGGTGCTGGCGTTGCCGGTCACGCATTTGGACGCGGTGTACTACGACAGCGACTGGAATCCGTTGCCCCACACCGAGTTCGCGGCCCGGCAGCGTGACCTCGTCGCCGGGCCGCGGTGGCTGATCGACGGCAACCATGTCAGCACCCTGCCGATCCGGCTGGCCGCCGCCGACACCGTGATCTTCCTCGACCTACCCGCGGTGTCCTGCCTGGCCGGTGTCGCGCAACGCCGCTGGCGTTACCGCGGCGGCCAGCACCCCGCGGACGGCGTCTACGACCGGATCACCTGGGACTTCGTTCGCTACATCTGCCGCTACCGCGCGACCACGGCGCCCCGCGTACGGCGGCTCATCACCGAACACGGCCGCCACGCCCAGCTGATCACCCTCTCCAGCCGCCGCCACACCACCCAGTTCCTCCACACCACCCACACCGCCGAGCCCACCTCGTGACACCACCGCCACGACCACCCACCGTCCCACCCCAGGACGACACCTGGGTCGACGCCGCACCGAGGCCGGCGAGAACCGATGCCGCGGCGCAGCGGGAGCGATAGCGTTCCGGCAGCACGCCAACGGATTTCGTCCAGGTCACCGGCGACAGCGGCCCGGTCCGTGTACCGGCACCCGCCCGGCCGAAGAACAACGGGCACTTCTCTACATCATGCGGTGACCACGACGATGATCGTCTCGCGTCGGGTTGTCGCGAGGGTGGCCCGTGACGATCAATGATGCGGCTATCGCGAGCGCGCTGGCCAGCTTCCCACCGGCCGGTGGCGGCCGGCGCGCTCGATCCGTTTTTGTTACAGCGGACCCAGCTGCGTTTCGCCTGGCCACCGGGCGGCCGGGCAGCCCGACGATGCACCCAGGGAACGACGCCGAGATAGTCGGCGGTCGATGGCATTCTGGGGTCGTGACTGGGGAGTCGAGCCCGGCGGTTTCGGGACAGCAGGTGTTCGGGCCGGATGCCGCACTGACAGCGGGGCCACCGCTGGTGGATCCGGAGGCGCTCTACCGTCGTGCCTGCTCGCAACCGGACGGGCCGGCGGGTTTCTACAACCGCAATATCCGTGTCGCGGCCGGTGCGCGGGCGGTCAATGTGCGGATCCCTATCGAGGGTGCCGACGTGATGGACTATCGCCAGTGGCCCGAGCCGCAGGTTCTGGCGGTCGTCGCCTCTCGCGTCACCTCGGTTCCTGCCCTGCACTGGGTGTCGGTGTGTCCGGCGTATCAAATTCACGAGTACATCGACGGCGAGGTCCTCGACCAGCTGGCGCCGCGCGGACGCCCGCTCCCGGCACATGTTCCCTCCGATGTCGCACGATTGTTCGCGCAATTGCGGGCCATCCCGCGCGAGGCACTGCCCTACGCCCCCGGTGGACTCGATGACGATCCGCAGCGGTTCGCCCGCCGGGTGTGGGGTGCGTCCCGGCAGGCGTATCGGGACCACCGAAGCTCCTTCCATCACCTGTTTCGGCGGCTGCGGATCCCGGCGGACCCGTTCGAACCGTTGGACGAGTCCTGTAATAGTTTGCAGGCCAGACAGTTTCGGCTCACGCATGGTGATCTGCATCGCAAGAACATGATCATTCGTGACGGGGAGACGGTGTTTCTGGATTGGGAGCTGGCGCTCTACGGTGATCCTCTCTATGACGTCGCGATCCATCTGCACAAGATGAACTACCTGCCCGCCGAGCGGGAACGGTTCGTCGCGGCGTGGACGGCCGCCGAACCCGACGCCGCGCACAGCGGGTGGGAGCACGATGTGGAGATCTACCTCGCCCAGGCGCGGGTCAGATCCGCCGTCCTCGACGCTGTCCGCTACGCCAAAATCATCGCCGACGGCGGCTGCGCCCCGGACAGCGAACGCCTTCTGGTCCGGAAACTGGCGCAGAAACTGCAGGAGGCGGCGCCGGTGTGGGAGTTGCCGCCGGCGATCGACGAAGCCGAGGTCGACGCTGCGCTACGGGGCTGGCGCTGATCGTGCCGTGCCCGGCGTCGCGGGGGTGCGACGGTCTCGGACGGATGGTCTGAAGGCGTGTGCGGTGGGTGATATGTTGCCGGTCATGCCCAGCGCGCGAGAGAAGACGGTCGGCTTGGTTCTGGTCACGTATCAGAGTGCGGAGGATCTGCCGGGCTTCCTGGACACGTTGCCGTCGGCGGTGGAGCCGTATGCGGTGGAGGTGATCGGGGTCGACAACGTCTCGACCGACGCCAGCGCCGATATCGTCGAGGAGTTCGGCGGACGGGTGATCCGCAACAGCCGCAACGTGGGCCTGGCGGCGGCGATCAACCAAGGTGCCGCCGCGACCGACGCGGAGTGGATCCTCGTCGCCAACCCCGACACCCAGTTGTCGGCGGGTTCGATTGCGGCGCTGGTCGATTCGGCCGCCACCGATGACCGGATCGGGATGATCGGCCCCCGAATCGCCCGGTTGGACGGACAGCCGTATCCCAGTGGGCGGCGGTTCCCGTCGCTGGCGGTCGGCATCGCGCACGCGGTGCTGGGCGGGATCTGGCCGTCGAACCCGGCGACCCGACGCTACTTCGGGACGCCGGTAACGACGCTGAGCGATGTGGATTGGATTTCCGGGTGCTGCATGCTGTTTCGGCGTGCAGCGTTCGACGCGGTGGGCGGGTTCGACGGCCGCTACTTCCTGTATTTCGAGGAAACGAAGATGGCCCTCGATATGCATCGGGGCGGGTGGCGCGTCGTGCTCGATCCCAGCGTGGAGATACGCCACCGTGAGGGCGGCAGCATGCGCTCCGCGCCGTTCCGCAAGGTCCGCACCCATCACCGCTCGGCGTTGCGGTTCTACTGCGACTACCACCAGGGCTCGCCCTGGATCGTGTTCGCCCCGCTGGTCGCGGCCGGACTCGTCGCGCGGGGCGCGGTGGCGATCGTGCGGACCGCCATCGCGCAGCGCCTGAGTCGCGGCTAGGTTCTGTGTCGAAATGAAGTGAGGGGGCTTGTCCGCGTTAGCAGATGTGTGATTTCTCCGGCATGTCGTTCAGCGACAATGTTTGGCGAAGCACCACATCTGTCACATCGGCAGCAGCAGCCCCGACCTGTCACCGAGTGTCCGGCTCCGGCTCCTCAAATACCATCTAGAGGAGCCCCAGGTGTGCGAGCAACAACACCGTAAGGGTGACCGCGCCCGCGAACGCTACGCCACCGTCACGAATGGCCAGTGCCACGTGCGCGCCTCTGACTTGGGCGAGCCAAGCCGTGGCTATCCCTACATTCAGCCCGATGAGTATCGCAACGAGGAGAATCAACGTCTTGACGGCGTAGGGGGACATGCTCTCGCTTCCAATGTGTCGTAGTTGCCGAGGCTGGTAGAACAGGCTGCCAATCTGATGGCATCTGCGATGGGCGCACGACCAGCAGTCGCCTGCGGGTGGTTCCGTACATAAAATTTCTACTGCAACCGAAACCACAGCTGAACGGATTGAACTAATATTGGTCCGGATCGGTCACAGCAAGGTGACACACGGGTGACACAGGTGGGAGTGCATCGTTGGCTAAAAGGCCGCTTGGTCGTCCGTTGGCATCCCCCGGCGCACAGATGGACTTCTTCGATGCGATGCAGCACCTGGTACTTCGATGCGGGGATCCATCTCTCGCGGAGTTGTCCCGCCGAGTTCCAGTCTCACGACAGGTCCTGCACCGAGCACTCCGCGGACCAAAATTGCCGAACAGGGAGCTGGTCGGAAGGATTGTGAAAGCCCTGACGGTCGATGGGCTACACGATAGCGATCGTGATTCCGAGCTCCGACAGATGCTCGACCGCTGGCAGCTCGCCGTTTCGGAGGCACGCTCTCAGCGACCCTCACGTCACACAGACGCGGAACCCGGCGCCAGCAAAGCAGTGCCCTCTCGATCGCAAACGCCGAGATCCCTTCGGATATCGGGGATTCATGAGGATTCCACAGCAGACTCATCTCTCGTATCTAGTCGATACGACCGTCGAGTCAGCTTCAATGCTCGCGAAGCATTAGGCGAAGCCTTGAGCCTGCAACATCGACTTGGAGGAACCGAGCCTGTACGCGAAGTCGCGGAACTCGTTTCCCGTCAGCTTGGACGACCGATATCAGCTAGTTCGATCAGCGATTGGCTCAGCGGGAAGAGCGTACCGCGCCAGATCGAGGTGGTACGAGCGATGGTGACCGAATTTCACCAGCCATCGCGCCGCTACGATCCCTACGTCGATGGAGTAGACGATATTGCTCAGCTCGACTGGAAGCGATACGTAACCGGGGAGATCTGGCGGATGGCATACCATGCGGCCTACCAGATTTCGGTTGATAGTGAGAGCGTTACCGGTGTCCATAATCTTGCCAAACCACTACTGTATCGACTCCGACGTGACTTGGAACAATCACTCCGCGACAGCTCCGATGCAGGCGTTGATATAGACCGTTACGCAGATTACTCGGCTTCACCATCCGACTGGTCCTGCCGCAGCGAATCCGATCAATGGGGAGAGGGTCTAGCTGCCCTCCGCGAGTACGTGGCGCGCCATGGTCACGCTCGGATACCTCGTAGATATGTCAAAAATGGCGTTGAACTGGGCCAATGGGTCGTTGAGCAGCGAAGAAACAGAGATCAGTTATCCCGCTCACGTCGAGCACAGCTTGAGAGGATACCGAATTGGCACTGGGGTGCCAATTCCAATCCCTGGAATGACGCCTACTCTGCCCTAGAGAAGTTTGTCGCGCGCGAGGGTCACGCCTGCGTCCCAATTGATAAAATTGAACAAGGGATAAGTCTCGGACGGTGGGTCTCACAGCAGCGTGCGCAACGAGATTCGATGGACGTTGAACGCTTCCGTCGACTTGAACACGTGCCGGGATGGAGCTGGGATCGCCATACAGATAAATGGACAGAGTCCTTCACTTCACTTCAGATTTTTGTTGAACGCGAAGGGCATTCCAGGGTACCCCATTCCTACGTCCAGAGCGGTTTCAAGCTTGGCCAGTGGGTCGCCAATCAGCGTCGAGTCGGCAATGTGATGGACGATAAACGTCGTGCGTCGCTGGAAGCGCTCCCAGGATGGAGTTGGAATTTGGCTGATGATGTATGGAACAGGAACTTCGCCGCCCTGCAAAGCTTCGTCAGTCGCACGGGTCATACGAACGTTCCCTTTGCTCATATCGAGAATGAAGTCAGGCTCGGAAGGTGGGTTACTAATATTAGATCGAAAAAAGCCAAAGGCCTTCTGAGTGATGAACATTGCAGCCGCCTCGAGGGCATTCCAGGCTGGACATGGAGCGCACTATGATCGCTCACCCGAGCAAGTCTAAAGGTGGCGCAAAAGGTCATAACATGGCGGTGCACGGAGGGCGTCGGCCACTGAGGAAATGACCTCTTTTGCTGCCTTTGCCGCGTTCGGGCCCTTATTGAATGTCTCCAAACGCTCGAGCGGTGTTTGTGACAAGAGGCCTGCAAATCTGGTGACAGGTACCGCGCTTCGGTCGGCCAAGAATACCAGGCCGGATGCACGGCCGATGACGGTTACGATGCTCCGCCACACCAAGCCAGAACGAATACCGGAGACCTCGTGACTAGCGTAACGGTGGCGGGGCAGGCGGATCTGACCGACGCCCAATGGGCCTGGCTGGAGCCGTTGCTGCCCCGGCACCAATGACGACGAGCCACTCGATACGCCCTCGCTTCACTTCGGCACAGAACCTAGCCGAAGGGCTGTTCGCCGAGCGTGGTTCCGGTGGTGAGGTCGGCGAGGAGTTTGTGCACGATCTTGTTGCCGGTGCGGGAGCTAGGCATGCATTGGGCGCAGTCGTCGCTGATCGCGCGGCCGGCGGATACCGCGACCACGTCCAGCAGCCGGGACTGTTTGAGGTGGCCGAGGGTGTATCCGGTGGCGGCGAAGCGTGGTTCGGCTTTCAGGTCGCATGGGGTGAGGTGCCCGTAGGGGCCGATGGTGGGGCGGAAGTAGCGGCCCAGGCATTCGCTGGTGCGGGATCGGTCCGGGGTGATGCCGTTGGCCAGGGCGGCCAGTTCGTCACCGATGTCGACGTGGGTGGCGCCGGCCGGGCGGGTGCGTATCGTGCGGACCTGGTCGGCGACCGTGGCGTTCTGGTCGGTGGTGAGGGCGTCGGTGACGTCGACTTCGTCTTTGCGCAGGTCGAGCCAGTCGGCGCCGATGGTTTCGGCGTAGTCGGTCATGGCGAGGAGCTGGTCGTAGTTGAACGGCTGGATGACGAACCCGATCCCGACAGCGGGCAGGTGATCCCGGTCGCTGCGCAGTACGGTCAGGTTCGCGGTGACCCGATCCAGGGCGCGCTGGGCGGGCCGGGTGCCGGCGATCCGGTCGTAGACCTGCGGGTCGGGGGAATGGATGCTGAACCGGATTCGGTGGCAGCGCAGCAGGGCGTCGAACAGTGGTCCGCCGGGGCGGATGCTGAAACCGGTGGTGTAGATGTGGATTTCGAATCCGAGATCGGCGGCCCGGTGCAGGATGACCGGGAGGTCGGGATTGATCAGGGCTTCGCCGCCACCGGAGACAACCAGCCGCCGCACACTGGCCTCGCGCAGCTCGCCCAGCAGCCGCAGCCAGTCCTCGACGGCCATGAGACCGCCGGTGTCGAGTTGGCGGGTGGCGTAGGTGAGGTTCTGCTGGTCCGACCACAGGCACATGCGGCACCGGTAGTTGCAGGTGCCGCGGGTCGGGTGGATCTCCATCGTGTCGCCCAGCACCGGCCGGTTGTCGAGAATCGCGGCGGGGACCTCGGGGCGGCGCTGCCACTCGGCGACGGTCCTCGCGGCGAAGGCCCACCGCATCCGATGCGGATAGAACCACGACCCCGTCAACGCCGCGACCTGAGCATTAGTGCGGGCGAACCGATACGCCTTGCGGACGGCCTCGAGATCGCCGCCGAGGTCGGCCGCGAGATCCACAGCCGGGGTGTGCGGGGCGGCGAGATGGCAGGCCAGTGCCCGGCGCACCGCCGCATCGGCGGGGGCGTGGTCGGTGACCGCAGTGAACAACGCAGCCAAGCCGGGATCAGCGTCCAGATAGTGATGGGCGGCTTCGACGACGGTCGTGGTGCTCACAGCGACACCTCTGCGCTCGCGTCGATGGTCGAAAGGTGCTGGACGGCTTGCCATTCCGCGCCGGTCAGCAGGGTGATCTGGGAGCGGGCGCGGTCGAAGGCCAGCACGGTTCCAGTGGGGTGGCGCACCACCCGGTGAGTGTCCGGTGCGGTGCGCAGTCCCGTGGCGACGGCGTCGAGGTCGGCGGGATTGTTCATCAGCCAGTGCTCGTCGACGCTGGTGATCGGGATCAGCTCCACCTCCCCCGCCGTGCCCTCTGCGCGGCCGATGAGGGTGTCGGTGGTGTGGGAATCCGCCCGGGGACCGAGCTGGAACTTGTGCTGCGCCTCGACCGCGCGGGGTAGCTGCCGGGCCGTTCCACGGGCCAGCAGTATCTCCGCGTCCACCAGCAGCGGCGTAACTCCCTGTGTGTGAACCGATCCCAGGGCCGCGTTGCCGATCATCTCCCTGCCCCAGGTGGCGGCCTGTAACCGGAATTCGCCGTCGGGGCGGATGTTGGCGAGGGTGTCTTTGACCTGCTCGGACAGCTGTTGCAGGGTGATCGTGCGGGACGGGTTCACCCTGAGCGTGCGTCTGCCGGTGGCGGGCCAGCAGGAATTGAACGTCAAATACAGCCCGGCCGCCGCCAGCCGCGCATGGTGGCGATCCACCAGATCCTGCACACCCAGGAAATCGGACTCCGCCAACGCCAATCGCGGATAGTGGGCGCGGGCCTGCCCGGAAAAGCTCGGCGCGCACAGGTGGTGCTGCACCGCGAGACCGGTCTCGGCCAGATGATCCGACAGGTCGATGACCTGCCGCCAATTGCTCTGGTGCACAACGGTGATCACGGTGACCGGTTTGCCGGTCTCGTGCAGGCGGGCGAGGCCGTCGAGCACCTTCGGCAGGTTCTTGCCCCGTGCGCTGCCGTGCAGATCGTTGGTGATTCCGTCCACGCTGGTGCAGATCCGCGACAGGTTCGAAGCCGCGAGTTGCTGTGCGAGATCGTCGGTGATCTTCGTGGCGTTCGTGATCAGCGTGGCCGCGCACTGCGCCAGCTGGTGGGTGGCGTCCAGGACCGCAGGCAGCGACTCGTGCAGGGTGATCTCACCGCCGGTGAGGACCACCTCCAGCACTCCTGCCTGCTCGGCGGCCTCGAACGCCGACACGATCGCGGCGACCGGGAGCTGCTGGGTCTTCCAGACTTCTCCCGGGTGGCAGTACAGGCAGCGCAGATTGCATTCGTTGACCGCGTCGACGACCAGCCTCAGCAGCCGGCCGACGGGTTCAGGCTCGTTCATGGTGTGCTTCCCGCTCTCTTCGTTGTTGTGTTGCGGCGCTATGGGATTCGTCCCGAGTCGGGTGTGAGGTGGCCAGCGTCGACGAGCACCTGGTACGCAATTCGCTTGCGCGGGCAGTCCTCCCGGGCGCATAGCCGGTGCCGCTGCATGTCGCGGTGCGCCTCGGGTACCGACGGTGGTGTGTCCGGTGCGTCGTGGGTGCGGTCGATGATCGCCAGGATCTGTGTCGGCGCCTCGCGAAGTGACCGTTCGTATCCGCGGTCCGCGCACAGCATCAGCGCCGCCACGGCTACGAAGATCGCGCCGCACACCCCGGCCACCAGCCCGGCCGTAACCGGGCTCATGACCGGCGCCTCCACAACTCGGTGCGCCCGCAGGCGGTGATCGAGTAGCGGTCCCGGTCATACGGTGAAGCCACGACCAAGCCGCGTGCCGCCAACCGGGCCACCGCCCGCCACGTCGCCCAGGTCGTCGACAACGTGCCCGCCGCGATCTGCCGCCGCGTCAACATCCCGCCGAGATCGAGCACCGCGAGGACAGCGGATTCCACCTCCGTCCGCGCCTGTGTGTCCCGGACCCGTGTTGCGTTGCCTCGCATCGTGTCTCCCTCACATCAGGTGCACTGTTGCGTGCCCGTCGCCGAGGAGCCGGATAGAGCGGTCCACTACGACCCGGCGACGGGCACCACCTAGCGTCACCCGATGAGGGGAGCCCACGCGACGCTGTCAAGTGCGCAACCGGTGCTGCGCAATATGTGCCGTTGCCGGTGCTGACGGAACACTTACGACTTAGGGTTAGGCCTACTGCTACCGGTCGAAGGGGAGACCGTGAACGACGACACCGACCTCGTGTGGGAAGGCCACGAATTTCAGCAGTTGCTCGCCGGTCTACACCCGGGACCGGCGTTCGCCCTGATCCGCCGCGCGCACGGGCTATCCCAAGCCGATTTCGGGGTGCTGCTGCACTGGGAGCGGTCACATACCGGCCGGGTCGAGCGCGAAGAAGTCGCGACACTGTTCGATCTGCGTGAGATGACCCGGGTAGCCGATGTGCTCGGCGTTCCCCGCCGCGCCCTGCTGCCCGTGTTGCTCGGAACCACGGAGATCGGCACTATCGAAGGTACCGAAGGCAAAGGAGTCGAAGACGTGGACCGTAGACAATTCGGCCTGACGGTATTCGGTAGCGCGCTGGCAGCCGCGGCATTCCCTCCCGCCGCCTCAGCGGCAGGGTCTCCCATGACCATCGGCGCCGACCACATCAGCTACTTCAACCAGGTCACCGACGCTTTCTTCGAACACGACAGCCTGCACGGATCCGGCGGACTGGTCGAGTCCGCGCTGAAGCAGTGCTCGCTCGCCCGGGAACTGCTCGAGCGTGCCAGCTACGACCAGCAGACCGGCGTCGAGCTGGCGCGGGCGACCGGCAACCTGGTCGACTGCGCGGGCTGGCTGGCGTTCGATTCCGGGAATCAACGCATCGCCCGGGACTGCTTCACCGAGGCGCTGATCCTCGCCGAACGCAGCGGCGACGCCTACCTGTGGTCCAACGTCATGGACGACCTGCGTAACCAGGCATGGAAGATCGGCAACATGCGCGAAGGGCTGCAATTGAGTCTGCGCATCTCCGACGCTATCCGGCCCGTCCGATCCACCCGCCTGCACGCCCTGCACGCCGCCCGCGAAGCCGTCGCCCACGCCGCAGTCGGCGACCGACGCGCCGCCGAAGCCGCCATGATCCGCGCCCTGCGGGAAGTCGACCGCGGCCTCGACGACCCCGACGATCCGATCTGGCTGCATTTCGTCACACCCGCCGAAATCCAGTCGATCACCGCGCAAGCACGCACCTACCTCGGACAACACGACCAGGCCGCCGACATCTACCAGGCCAGCGTCGGCGCACAAAGCAAACCCCGCGACGAAGCCTCCTACCGCGCCTACCACTCCTCATCCCTGGCCCGCCTCGGCGACCACAACGCAGCAGTCACCGAGGGCCTGTCGGCACTCGCGCTGCTGGAAGGCCCCGTCAAATCCCGCCGCCTCGTCGCCGAACTCGAACCCGTACGAACCGCCGTCGACGGCACCCGCAGCAGCGAAGCCGAACTGTTCCGGGCCCGCTTCGACCAGTTGATGACAGCATCCAGCGGCCGCGACACCTGAATCGCAGCCCAGACTCATTGCCGGAGAACGGAGCCGGTGTCGCGAACACCGATTGAGGCCGGCCGCAGCGAGCGATCATCGGTCGCCGTTGGGGATTGCGACGCAATGAGGGGCCCAGGTCATCCAGCGAGCTGACTCGGGAGCATTCACCGCACGACACGGCGGGCACGACATACGAGGGTGGTCAGCGACCACAGAGGAGATGGTGGCTCTCCTGCGCCGTTTCGGCGTGGACGCGGCGGACTGGGCGGGACCGGCGGTGTCTTCGGCGGTTGCCGATGACAATGCTCTGCCCGATCGGCGAGTAGCGCTCATACGCGTTTTGGCCGGCGCTCCCGTCGCCTGGGCGATGTCTGCCACAGATGTCGAGCGCAGCGCCAGGGCAGCCGCAGCCTCGCGTAACGCCGGCACGTGGATGTCCTCGACAGATCGCAGGATCTGCTGCTCCGGAGTTATCGCGACGACGGATACCTGCGCGGTTACCCCCGATGTGCGCGAGTCCATCAATGATCCGCTGAAGGTCATACGCCGGTGTCAGCTGGTGGAGCGGCTGGCGGTCGTCCTGGCCGGTGCAGACAGGTCGACCAGTATCGCCATCGCCGAGTCCATTCTCGGCGTGCTGCTCTCGACACCGAAGTAGCTCATCGCGCGCTCGCAGGCAGTCACGTATCCGGCGGCCGCCGAGGCGGCGATGCCGGTCAGCACCTCGCCTGCCACGCCCCGCTGGGCGGCGATCATCCCCTCGCGACCGGCGCCGGTCGTGTGTGTGGACAGGATCGTCAAAAGGTGCGGCTGGGCATGCACGCCCGCCGAGAACAGCCGGAAGGCGAATTGCCCGTACTCGAGTTCGCCATCCTGCCCGAGCAGCGCACCCACCAGATCGATGTCGTCGGGGAACTTGTCCCCGAGGTACGCCGGTTCCTTGGAGGTGTCGTCCTTCGGATACTTGATGGTCAGGCCGAGGTGCTGCGTGGACCGCACCAGTTCGTCGATCACCTGCGCGAGCTGGGATCGCTCAGCCGGGGCCAGAGTGCCAGGACCGTCGTCGACCATCGTGCGCAGGAAGCGATTCGCCTTGTAGTGGAAGTTCAGGAGCCGCCCGACGCGATCGACGAGGCTGACCCCGGGGTCGCATAGGTAGAACGCCTGCGCGCTGGCGAGCATGACGCCGCGGGCAAGACTGAACGGGCTGAAGATGATTCGCGGCACGGCCAGCGCCCGCGCGAGCATGCGCAGGTGATCGTTGGCCTGCTCGAGCTGGCTTTGGATCTCGGCGTGCAGTTCGTCGACCGGACGCTGCCGCCACTCGCACGCCAGCCGACGCTGGCCGATGTCGTCCTTGCGCGCCAGGCAGCGGTCCTTGTACGGCTTACCTATCCCCAAAGCGCTGACGGCGAACATCGCGGTGATCTCCTCGACCTTGTCGGCCATGCGCTGCCAGGTCCCGTCGTCGGCGATCACGTCCTGCTCCTTCACCGGCTGAAATCCGCTTCTTCGCAGACTCTGGCCGCGACCGGGGTCGAGGCCAGAGTTGCGGCTCAGCGGCGAGCGTATACATACTGGGACATCCCTGCCGCGGCCACGGCAGGGGACGTCCCCTAGCTAGTGAGGCTCCAGCGAGATCCGGAAAGACCCACGGGACCACGTCACCGTGAGCCGAAAACCACGCTTCATCGAGCATCACCTCCTTTTGCCCAGGGGATCGAATCGACGGCGGGCCCGAACACTCACTTCGGGCCCGCCTCTTCATGTTCCGGTCATCCCCACCACCTGGACAACTCGTCTCGATGACCATTTGAGCGGTTCTTGCCCTACACTCCGGGCGGATTGTCTGTGCCACAGCAGCGGGTACTCTGATCCGAATCAGCGGTAGAATTCTTATTTTCAGCGGTCGAAATAGCCCTTTTTATCTGCTAGTTCCTACTAGGTCTAGACCCCGTTACCCCGTTATCCCATGACTCCTGCGGGAGCCGCTGAGATGGTCGGCGTGCTGGAGAAAGGACAGGGATGGGAAGCTTCACCGGGACGGCCAGACGCCTGCTTGAGCTGGCGGTCAAGAACTCGGGCCGGACAAGCTCCGTGCAGCTACCGGCCGCTTTCGCGAGGAACCGGCACCCCGGCGAGCAGGCGCCGCAGCTGTCGGATCTGTTCCGCCAGGGCGAGGTTCCGCTCAAGCTGTACCTCACCCTGCTGATGTTGACCCGCAAGGCGCCGCACCAGTTGCACCGCATCGTCGCGGACCACTACTGGGCCGTGCTGCTGGGGTACGAGGAACTGAACGAGGCAGACCCGATCCCCGGCGCTGGCACCCGCCGGATCAGGCGCGGCATGGACCGCCTGAGGAAGAACACATTGCTCACGAGAGAACGCGTCCCCGGACGCGGGTTCGAGATCACCGTCGTTCACCCACCGGGCCCCTTGGCCGCGCCCTACATCACGATCCCGATCCAGCTCTGGTCGAAGGGCTGGCTCAATGTGATGTCGGCGCGGGCGCTGTTCGTGTACCTGTGCCTCCGACTCGTCCTGGCCGGCAGGCCGGACGAGCAGGGCGCCCACATCTCGTCGTGGGACCGCAAGTGCTTCGCGATCAGCGACGACACCTGGCAACGAGGACTCAAGGAACTGGTTGCCCTGCAACTCGTGCGAACCGAAACCGGCCGCGTCGCAACGGATATATGGTCCACTGACCTGCACGCGCGCAAGATGTACTACCTAAACAACACCTACCTGCGCGAGCACGATAGCCCGGAGGAGCCGGTCGAGGTGAGTACCCCGGCCAAGAAGGATCTCTGAAACGACCGTGTTTGTCAGACTCACGCGATCGAGGGCTGGTCAGCGCACACCCGCCACGTTTCGCCGCGGCCGCATCCGGGCGTCACGGTGCGGCTCGTGCCTTCGGCGGGCGGTGCCCCGGCTATCGAGGTGCCTCGCGCGAATCAGTATCTGGCCGACCGTCATTCGCGGGTCGAAGCGCCGTGTAGGGGCGCTGGTCTCGCAGGATCGCCCAGAGGACGCGGCACAGCTGCCGTGACACGCACAGCAGCGCTTGAGCGTGCAATTTCCCTTCGGCTCGCTTCTTGTCGTAGAACGCGCGGGAGGAGCTGCCGGGTCCGTTGTTTCGGCCGCTGGGCGCGGCTCCGCGTGGACCTGTCGGGTCCTGTACGGCGGCCTACGGGGTGGCGTATCCGATCAGGGCACCGAGTCCGGCACCGATCGGGGCGGTGACCAGGGCACCGACACCGCCGAGAAAGAAGCCGAGGACAGCGCCGACCCCGGCACCGACCAGCGCGCCGACGCCGGCGTTGTGCAGCTTGCGGTCCACGGTGTCCGACGCCTCGTCGACCGGTGCTGCGGTCGCGCGGGGCGTGAGGGTGAGAGTATGGCCGTCGTCGGTGATACGGCGGCGATTCCGGTGATGCCGGTGGTCGTGGGCAGGCCCAGTCCGATCGTGGTGACAGTGCTGCCTGCGGGTTCGGCGAGCGCGACCGTCTCATCGGAGACCGGGGCGACCCGGCCACCATCGGTGAGGTTGCACGCACGCCGCCGTCGGGGGTCGGGGGGCGGTGTAGGCCAGACCGTGATCAGCCGCCGAGACGACAGGGGCGGTCTCGGTGTCGGGTGCCGGGTGGGCGTGGGCGGTCGCGGCGATGCTGGTGGTTGCGAGTGCCGCGAGTAGGGCGGCAGCGATGGAGCGGGATGACGATGACATCGCGGTTCTCCTTCCCGTGGACGGCGACGGATTCGCCGACCTGAACGGTGCGCCTTGCCAGGCAGGTGAAAAGGGATTGGTAGTAACGGGTTTCTGGGCCGCCGTCAGCGGTTCGGCAGGCGGATTCGTTCGGCTTGGTCGGGAGCCTCGGCGCGGCGTACCGCTGCCCGGAACCACAGCGGGCAGCCGACGCCGCCCACCGGCGAGGCAGGTGCAGAGTTCACGCATGAGACGCTCCTCATCGGGGATGGCTCGAGAATCGGGCGCGGGCTGGGCTGGTGTTGCGCAGCGGCCGTGTGGGTTTCGCGGTCAGCGGCGGCGGCCGAGGAAGAATCGGGCGGCGGTGCCCCATCGGGACACACGCCTGTGGTCTAGGACGGGCACGTGCGGCGCCCAATGGCCGACGGCGGCGGTGAGCCGGTCGTGGTCGAGGCGCCAGGCGACGATCGCGCGGCTCGCCGCGACGAGTTCCGGAGCCACGCCAGGGATCGCCACGCGCGATACCGCCCGCGACACCCAGTACAGGTCGGTGGCGGCGTGGGGGTGTCGTCGCACCGCGATATAGGACTGCTGGGTCCCGGACGGCAAGCGCTGGGTGTAGAGGACGACGGCGGCGATGTCGTCCCACGGCACGCCGCCATCGGTGTCGCGGTACCGCGTCATCGGACGGCCGAGGGTCACCCCGGTGCGGTCCACCCGCAACCCCAGCCACCCCGACAGACAGATCGCCGTCATCGCCACCGCCGCGACCGACATGAACACGATGGTCGCGACACGGTGCGGGAACTCCGGGAACACCACTGCCAGCACCACGAACGCGACGCTGAAAACGATCAGCACCACACCTTTCGGGGTGAATCCGAACCGGGCCTCATACACCGGCCCGTCATCGAGCGGTGTCACCGGTCCTCCCCCGGGCTCGGCGGTGCGGGGCTCGGCGGCGGGGCCCGCGGGAGTATTCGCCCGCTCCGGGGCGGGGTCGTCAGTGCCGGTCACGACACGGCTCCTTCCTCGTGAGAATCGTTGCGTTGCCGAATTACGCCGTGGGGCTGGGTTTCCCCCGCCTGCGACCCGTCTTTCGTTGCGTCGGGGGCGGGGTGATCACCCCGGACAGCAGGTGGTGGATGCGGTCGGTGGCCTCGAAGGCTGGCACCGGCCGCACGTAGCGGTGCGCTGCCAGCCAGCCGATCGCCGCGACCACCTGGTCGTCGCCGATGGTCGAGGCCAGTTCCTCGACGGTGCGGGCACCGTCGGCCTCGTCGAGTGCCCCCAGCACCCGCTGCTGCGGCACGGTGAACCGTTCCCAGCTGGCTGGGTCGGCGAGGGCGGCGCGTCCTGTGCGGCTGAGCAGCCACGCGCGCCGCTGCCGCGCGAACCCGTTGCTGGCGAGCCGCCGCACGGTCGCCTCGATGCTGCCCGGTCTACGCGCGATCATCGCTTCCAACTCCGCCACGCCGCGCGCACCGGCGGCACTGTCCAGTGCTCGCAGCAGGTCGTACTCCAGCGCCGGAAGTTCGGGTGGGCTGGATTGGGAGGCGTTCACCGGCGCCGCCCTACCGGTCGGCCGCCGTGGAGTGCGGGCCGGTGCGCGATCGCGCCGAGATGTACGAGGCGGGTGGCGGGCAGGTCGTCGCCGAGCCAGTCCTGGATTCGGGCTACTCCCGGGTCGAGGATCTCGAAGCCGTGCAGCCAGGAGTGGACCTCGGTCGTGGAGCGGAAGGTGGTCTCGGCGAGCGAACCGCAGGTGGTCCCGGCTACGCGTTCGATCACTTCGTCGGCGGACTCGATCGCTGCCTGGGTGAGTGCGAGGTAGCTGCCTGGTGCCATCGCCTCCCGCAGCCGGGCGATGATCGTGGCGGGCTGCTCGTCGTCGGTGATGTGGTCGAGCACGCCGATCAGCAGGATGCAGACCGGAGCCCGGAAGTCCACGCCCGCCTGGGTATACAGCCGATCGAGCAGCGAGTCCGGGTCACGCAGGTCGGCCTCCAGCACCGACACCCCGGTCGCGTCGCCGACCATGGCGTGCGAGTGCGCGATCACCACCGGGTCGTAGTCGACATAGGTCACCGTCGCCGCGGTGTCGATCGTGCCGACGGCCTCGTGCACAGCCGGCGAGGTGGGGATTCCCGCGCCGATGTCGACGAACTGCCGGACCCCGGCCTCGGCCGCGAAGACCGCGGCGCCGGTGCAGAATTTGCGGACGAACCCCGCCAGCGTCCGGCCCTCGGGAGCCACTTCGAGCAGGCGGTCGGCCGCGACCCGGTCGACCTCGTAATTGTCCTTACCCCCCAGCAGATAGTCCCGGATGCGGGCCGCCGCCGGTCGGCCCGGATCGACCCCGTCCGGCGCGGAGCGTGCGGGGTCGATCCGTATCGCCGCCGTCACCGGCCGAGCCTGGGCGGCGCCGCCGCATCGGTGCTGCCGGTCTGGAAGTCGGCGCCGACCGCGGCGGCCAGGTGCAGGGCGTGCTCGGATACCAGGTTTTCGGCGTCGGCCCGGCCGATTTCCGTGCGCGTCAGCACGGTGGCCGCGTCGCGCAGGCTGCGCAGCGCCTGGTCGCGGTCGCCGTGGTCGGCGAATTCACTGGCTTGGGTGAGGGCCAGGACATTCTCCGTGCCGTGCTTGCGCAGCACGGCGGTGATCGTGTCCTCGGTGCGGGCGGGGTCGTGGATGATCACGCATTCGGCGGGTGGAGGGAAGGTCATCGGTGTGGCTCCGTGGGGGTGGGTTGTCATGCCGCGCAGACGATGTGGTGGATGCGTGTCATGGCGGCCTGGTGGTCGATGCCGGTACTGACCTCGGCGTGGATGCCGTCGGGGTCGCGGACGGTGCGGGCGTCGGGCAGGATCCGGATGCGTTCGGGGGTGAACGACACGTACGGTTCGCCGAGCGCCGCGAGCAGGGTGACGGGGTCGTGGAAGCGGGTCCGGGCGGGTTTGCCGCGTTTCTGCTGCCAGAACCACCATGTCGTGAAGTTCTCGCCGACCAGCCGCGCCCACGGCTCCGAGGAGGTGGCCAGCCAGTGCGGCATCGGCGAATGCGGCCAGGCCGCGAGGCGGTCGGTGTTGGTGTGGTCCGACAGCACCAGCCGCGGCCGGTGCGCCAGCCGCAACGCCACCCCCGCGGCCGGCTGGTCGATGTGCAGGTTGTGCGACGCACGCGTGGGGTCCCGGTAGTTGTCGAGCCACCCGCCCATCTGCGTCACCCGGATCGCGTGCGCCAGGTGCGGTGCCGCGGTGAGCAAGTATGCGAGTTCACTCATTGCGCCTTGCCCGACCCAGATCACCGGCTCGTGTTCGGCCGCGATCATCTTGGCGAGATCGCCGAGTTGCCGGAACGCAGCCCCTGGGGAGGTGGGTAGTTCGTGGTCGAGCAGAAAACGGCGGTGGCCGCCTAAGTCGACGCCCTCGAAGACCTCGACGTCCGGACGCCCCAGCAGGGCCAGCAGGCTCCGCAGGATCCGGGCGCGCCGCCGGTGGGTTTCGTCGCTGGAGACCACGGCCAGCCGCTCGCACAGCCGGGCCGCGATCACCAGGGACACGAAATCGTCGACGTCGTACCCGGCGTCGGTACTGAACACCACGAGCGGCGGCCGAGCCCGGCCGCGCCGGTCGAACAGGAGACTGGTCACGACCCTCCTCCCCCGGCAACGCTGGCATCGACCGCGACATATGTCGCCGTGACGACGGACGGCATGGAGACTCCGTTTCTGCGGACCAGTGGCGGTCGCGTGGTGAGTTCGGGAAGATCGCGCAGGGCCGCAGCGGTGGCCTGCCAGGCGTCGACCCGGCGGACGCAGGCGTAATCCGCCAGCTGGTGCATCGCGTAAGTCACCGCGCCACAGCGGCATCGGAGGGTCGCGGCCAGTTCCGGGACGGTGCGCGCACCACCGGCGGCATCGGCCGCGGCCAGAACTCTGCGTTGCAGGGCGGTGAGGTGGGCGTGCGTGGTGAGGTCGGCGAGTAGTCGGCGGCCGCTGCGGGTCAGCGTCCACGCGATCACCTCACCGGCGTAGCCGCGGTCGGCCAGCCGCACCACGGTCGCCCGCACGACGCTCGGCCGGTCGCCGACCTCGACGGCCAGGTCCTCGACACTCCGCGGCCCCGCCGCCGAATGGATCGCCCGCATCACCGCCAGCTCCGAATCCGGCAGCACATTCACCCGACGGCCCCGTCCGCGCCGGTGGTGTGCTCGATTGGTGCCACGGGACCGCCAGCGCCTGCGGACCAGAAGGAAGCCGCACCGCATCCGGTGCAGTGATGCAGCTCCAGGTGCCCCAGCCACGGCGGTGCCGCGTGCGTCAGGTCGAAAGCGCAACGCCCGTACGGGCGTTCACACGCTTCGCACCGCAGACGCGTCGCGGTCTGCTCCCCGGCGAGCACCGCCAGCCGCGGCCGTCCGCGGTCGGCACCCAGCATCGTGAAGATCGGCAGCAGCTGGCCGGCCAGGTGGGTGACCGGTCGAATCCACCCCTGCTGGCCCCGGACATGGAGTTCGCTGTGCTTTGTGCAGCAGTGGATTTCGACCGTCAGCCACCACGGCACCCGGTCGCGGACCCGGTACACCGTCACCGTCCGACGATCGTCGCCCGCCGGGGCCAGGCAGCGTGGGCACGGTCGATACGTTTCGACCGCCACACCTTCGACGATATCCGGGGCGTCGGGCCGCACCAGGAATGCGCGGTGGTCGGGTCCGGCGCCGGAGCGCGGCCGTACGGAAAGAGCGCGTGCCGGACTGAGCAGGGAACTGGTGATCACGTCCGCCACCGCCCGGGGAGGTCGCGGGCGCCGGCGGCGAGGTCGTCGAGATCGGCCATCAACTGCCGCAACCCCGGCCCGTGCCCGACCGCGGGTGCGGGCGTGGCGGTGAAGAACAGGTCCTCGACCCAGGCCATGAGCGCCGGGTAGTCGATGCCGGTCGAGACCCACGCCTGCACGCCGGTCCCGGTGCGCATGCGGCCGTCGCGATACAGGTGGAATTCACTGACCGCGCCGCGCACGAACGGCAGTCCCATCACCACGCTCGCGGCGGCGCCGTCGTGCAGCTTGCTCGACCGCCAATAGGTCGTGCAATAGGCGCGGTAGTGGGCGGCGATCAGCTGCGCCCACGGCTGCGGTGACGCCGCCAGCCGCCGGTACAGTGGGTGGTCCTGGTCGATCGCGATATCGGGGACGAACGTGTGGTCGGCCAGCACCAACGCCACATGCCGCGCCCGCGTCAGGACCGTGTGCGCCGCCGCCGGGTTCATCCGGACGTTGTGCTCGGCACGAGGGTCGAGGTAGCCGTCGAGACCGCCGGCCATCGCGACGATCCGCATCCGGTCCGCCAGCCCGAGCGGTGCCGGCTGCTGGGCATCGGTGATCAACAACTGCGCGATATCGGTCAGCGGGCCCAGGCTCGCCACCCGCAGCGGACCCGGCGCGAATTCGCACAGCTGCGCGAACGCGTCGTACATATCCGCGCACCACACCGGAGTATCCGCGGGCGCCAAACCGTCGGCGCACCAATACGGGCTGTCACCCAGAATCGCGCCGGGCACCACCCGCACATCGGTGCGGCCCACCAGATCCAGCAGACGGCGAGCCAGTTGCGCGCGTGGGTGCCCGGGACGCTCGTCGACGGTTCCCACGAATTTCAGGAGCGGGTCGGTCGCCAGCAGCCGCAGCGCCGCGGTGTCGTCGACATCGTCGCCGATATCGGTGAACACCGCCAGCGGCGTATTCGGTGACAGCCAGGCGGGAGCAGACGTCATGGACACGGGGATCCCTCCGAGGTCGTCTGGTCCCGGTCTGGCCGGGTGATCGACTCGGCGCGGGTGTCGTCGGCCGTGCCGCCGGTCAGGGTGACCGGGATCCGCCGGTGGCCGTTGAGCACACAGCTCGGTACCTGCACCAGCTCGGCCGGGTCGACGGCCAGCCGCAGGTCCGGGTAGGTCGCGAACAAGGCGGGCAACGCGACCCGGGCCTCCAGACGCGCTAGCGGCGCGCCGAGGCAGTGGTGTGTCCCGTACCCGAACGCCAAGTGGCTCTTGGGTTCCCGGCCCGGATCGAACACTTCCGCGGTGTCGCCGTACACTTGGGGGTCGTGGTTGGCGGCGGCGAAGCTGAGCACGATCGCCGAACCCGCCGGAATCACTAGCCCGTCGCCGAGGTCGAGATCGGCGAGCGCGAACCGCAGCGGCATATTCGCCAGCGGCGGCTCGAACCGCAGCATCTCCTCGACCAGATGCGCCCACAGCACCTCCCCGGCGAGCACGTCGGCACGCAGCTGCGCGTCGGTGAGCAGCCGCACCGCGGCGTGATCGAGAAGGTTGACCGTGGTTTCGTGGCCGGCGCTGACGACCAGCATCAGTGTGTCGATCAGCTCGGCCTGCGACAGCTGGGGCGCGGTGCCGTCGGCTGCGGTGAGCAGTACCGTGGTCAGGTCCTCGCCCGGGTCCGCGCGTTTACGGTCGATGATCTCGGCGGTGACCGCCATCATCGCCGCGAAATGATCCTCCAGCTGCAGTGGTGTAGCGGTGGTGTCGAGGACACCGTCGGCGTGCACGCACAACGGGCCCGCCAAATCCGCGGGCACGCCCATCAATTCGCTGATGACCCGGATCGGCAGCGGTCGCGCGAAACCCGCCCGCAGGTCCACGATCCCGTCCTCGCTGGTGGCGGGCAGGGCGTCGAGGACCTCGTCGGTGATCTGCATGATCCGCGACTTCAGCGCCTTGGTGCGGCGTTCGGTGAACGCCGGTGCGAGGGCTTTGCGGAGGCGGGCGTGGTCGTGGCGGGAGGTGGTCAGCATGTTGCGGACCCGCACCCACGGGAACATCACCCAACCCGTTGGGATCTCGCCGCGCTGCAATGCGGGCCAGTCCCGCGGATCCTTCGACACCTTCGGATCGGTGAGCAGTCGCCGCACCATCCCGTGGTCGGTGACCAGCCATGCGGGCACTCCATCCGGTAGGTCAACTTCCAAAGCCGGGCCGAGTTCGCGTAGGCGGGCGAGTTCGCCGTGGATGTCGGCGCCGGTCGGGTCCAGGATCAGTCGGTCGGTTGCCATGGCGGGGTCTTCCTGTCGGGGCGGGTGCGCGGGGCCAGCAGCGAGGTCATGGCCAGTTCCATGTCTTGGTGCACGGGGTCGAACGCGGCGGGCAGCGCGGCCAGAGCGCGGTGGAATATCCCCGTCCGATACCGCAACTCCTCCGGGGCGACTCCGAGTCGGAGGTCGGGGAAGGCGTCGAGGAGCTGGTCGATGATGTGGATCGCGATCACCAGCACCATCGAGGTCGCCGGGCAGCGGTGCACTCCGGCGCCGTAGGCCAGATGCGACCGGTTCCCGGCCCGGTCCCCGCCCGCGATCTCGGGGTCGTTGTTGCAGGCGGCGTAGCTGATCACGACCGGCTGATGCGCGGGCAACCACACCCCGTCGACCAGGATCGGCTGGCGGGGGTAGGTGATCCCGAAGTTCGGCAGCGGCGGATCGGTGAACAACACCTCGTCCAACGCGTCCCGCGTCGTCAGGCTCCCGCCGAGCACGTCACCGGCGAACCGCTCGTCGGACATCAACAGCCGCAACGCATTACACACCAGGTTCACCGTGGGCTCGCAGCCGGCCGCGAACGGCAACGCGACCTGCATCACCACCTCTTCGACGGTCAGGTCCGCCGAGTGCGCCATCAGCCGCGACATCAGATCGCTGCCGCCGGGATGCGCTTGTTTGAGCTGCACCGCCTCGAACAACGCCGCCCCGAACTCCCGTTCCCCGGCGGCGGCGTCGACGCCGTCCATGATCTTCGCCATGCCGTCGTAGGTGCGGGACGCGAGATCCGCCGGCAGGCCCATCAGATCCGACAGCACCCCGAACACCGCCGGGAACACGTACTCCGCCCGCAGATCGACACAGCCCTGCGCCCGGAACCGGTTGATCAACGGTTCCACCGCGCCGTCGACCGCGGCCAGCAGCCGGTTCTCGTCGACGTCACCGAGCACCGAATACGCGCGCCGCAACCGGGCATGCTCCTCCCCGGCAGTGCGCAACGCGTTACGCCGATACATGAGCATCGGCTTCACCGGGCACTCGTCCGGGACACTCTGCTGCCAGATCCGCGGATCGGCCGGGAAATGCTCCGGGTCGTTGAGGATCCGCAACGCCGTCCGGTACCCGACCACCAGCGTCGCCGGGACACCCGGATCCAGCTCCACCGGCACCAGCGACCCGTACCGCGCCCGCATCCGCCGATACGCCGCGTGCGGGTCGGCAGCGAACTCCGGCACATACATCGCCACCCGCGCCTCGTCGTCACCGACCGGCGACCCGTGCACCACCGGACACCCGGTCGTCCGCGGCGCGTTCACGACAACACCCGCACGTCGATGGCTTCCACGCGTCCGTTGATTCTGCTGACGGTGTACTCCACGTACTGGTTGGCTTCCAGCACCCGATACCCCGACCCGGCGATCCGCGTGTAGTGCACGAAAATATCTGGTCCGCGACCGGTTTCAGGACGAATGAACCCGAATCCCTTGTGCGGGTTGAACCATTGCACGATGCCGTCCGGCATACGTAACCCCTTCTGAATGTTCATGATTGGACAGGCGACCGGTGAGCGGCACGGTCACGAGGGCGGGGGCGGCGCGGGTAACTGCACGCGTCCGTCCGCGACCTCGGCGATCAGGTCCTGATAGCCCTCGGCGACGCCGGCCGCGACCGCGCACGCGTCCTGATACGCCGCGTCCGGGGCGTCGGCGAGCGCGACGTACGCACGCACCGTCAGCTGCGCCAGCTGATCGAGCGCCTGGCCGACCGACTCGGGATGGACACGGGCACTCTCACGCGGCGGCGGTGCTGCGATCGTCACCCACCGGTCGATCTCGCCGACCAAACGCACTCGCCGACCACCCATTCCGCCCCACGCTGCGGGCTCGTCCCCGTGCGCCTGATACAGCAGCGCTAGCTCCGCCGCCGCCTCCAGCACCGGATGCGTACGAGTACCGGGCAGTCCCCGCCAGGCCGCAAGCAACAGGTCCTTGGGCGGAAACAACCGGTCCGCCACTCGATCACCAGCCATGCGCGCCCGGCCCTCCATACCTGCGGGGCGGCATGCCGGACACGATGTCCGCCCACTCGTCCGCCAGCGCTGCCGCCGCAGTCCACGCGGCATGCTCCCGGTCACCGACCGATTCACACACCCGCAACGCCCGCAACGCACGCGCTGTCGCAGCCGCCATACGATCGACATGCGCGCCAACAGATTTCGCCGACGAGGAACGCCGCAGATACCGGGCCGCCCACCCGTCGATCGCCCCGATCAACTCCATCCGGCGGATCGCGACCACAGGATGCTGCGGACACGACTTCCGGTACAGAGCACCCAGCTCGCACGCCCACACCGTGATCGGATGCCGACTGGCAGCCGTGGCACCGACGAACGCCGCCAGCAACTCATGCCAATCCGGCAACCCGACACCCCGGTCGACCGCGGACACGTTCATCGCAGCCCACGCTCCTGCACGGTCGCGGGTACCTGGCGCAGTCCTCGCGGACACGCGGACGGCAGTGACCACCGCTCGGTGTGCTGTGGAAGATTCCGGCCATCGCGACCGTCGGCGTGTTCGATGTCGATGTACATGGTGTGCCTCCCCTGCTGGCGGTCGGGCGCACCGCGCGACCGGAGTAGGCCACGGCCGGACGATTTACGATGAAGTCGTTCGACCGCGAGATCCGGAGTGATGGGGATCAGGCCCCGGTGCCGGGTGCCGTTTCACCCTGGCCTTGCGCAATGGCCCGCCAATGGCCCACAACCGGCTCACATCAGCCCGTTTGTGGCCCATTTCGAATCCGGCCCTGCCGGCACGAGGTGAAATGGGCATATGTTGATCGTGGGTGGAGGTGGGCGACATGGATAAGGAACCGCGGACCCGCTTGGAACAGCTCGTCATCCAACGTCGGCTTGGTGTAGCCGACTTTCTCCGTGAGTTCGCACGTCATGCCAAGGACATCGGCGAAGACGTCGAGACATCCCGATCCGCAGCGAAGCGGTGGTTCGAGGGCGCTGGCGGGATTCCTCGCATGCCATCGCGGCGTGTCCTCGAATCGTGGTTCGGAGAACCTGTCGCGGACCTGTTCGGGCCACCCCTGTCACAGTCTCGACACGTCACTGAACAGGAGTTCGCGGTGAATGCAGCACACGATTCGGTCAGCCATGCAATCGAAGCGGCCACAGCGCTGGACCCATCAGCGCTCGAACACCTTCAAGCGGCGGCCGGACACGCGGCACGTGCTTACTACACCACGGCACCGTTGGACATGCTCACCGACCTGGTCGCTTTGCGAGACACCATCTACGTTCAGCTCGACCGCACCCACAAACCCCTCCAGCAGGCTGAGCTGTACCTCCTCGCCGGCCAGGTGTGCGGGCTGCTGTCGTCGGTGTCGTGGGATCTGGGCTTGTTCGGTCCGGCCGAGGAGCAGGCACGCGCCGCCTATACCTACGGCAACGTGATCGATCACCCCTCACTACAAGCCTGGGCTCGTGCCCTACAGGTCACTGTCGCGTTCTGGTCCGGATTCCCGCGTCGCGCCGCCAAGATCGCCGCTGGCGCCCTGGAAACGGCACCGATGGGCACTGCGCGCGTGCGACTGCACAGCGTCAACGCCCGAGCTCTTGCCCTGATCGGTGCCCGCGGCGAGGTCCGTGACGAATTGAACGCCGCAACCTTTGAACTCGATCGTGCAGGCGATGATCCATTCCTCGACGAGATCGGCGGCGAGCTGGCATTCGACCGTGCCCGGCGCGGGCTGTGCGCAGGCGCGGCCTACGTCGCGCTCGGCGATGGTGACCAAGCTGAACAGGAAGCCGCCGCCGCAGTCGAGCTGTTCGCGGACATACCGGCAGAGCAGCGATGGGGAGCAGGCGCACTCGGAGCCCACGTCGACCTCGGCTCGGCACGAACACTCCGAGGCGACTTAGCCGGGGCGGCAGCAGCCCTCCAACCGGTATTCGAACTGCCCCCGACTCGCCGGACGGAGGCGATCGCGCAACGCCTCCACCAGCTCGTTCGAGTACTGGGCACCGCGCGGTACCGAGGAGCGGCCGAAGCTGTGGAACTCGGTGGAGCCATCGAGAATTTCACCGCGATCTCGCTGTCGCGGACGGCCGCAATCCGGTCCCTACCGGCTGCGCAGTGACCCGCTAGTCTCCGCCGCAGTGATCGAGCTGCGTGGAATCCCACAGGCCGAGCAGTGCCTGCTCGCGCTGCGGTGAGATACCTAGTTCGCTGGCGCGCTCGTGTGCGATCGCATGCCCGCCACCCGCAAGCCAGCCCCAGGTGTCCGACACAGTGTCACGAATCGAACGCGTAGTGAATCCGGCATCGCGGGCACGCTGGGAGTCGACTGCCCACGCGCCGCGGTAGATGCGCCACAGCGGCAGTTCGGTCCATTGCTGGACGCCCTGGTCCATGAGCCACTTCTCATCGGTGATCCACGTTGTTGTCGCCTCCCTGCCCGTCACCTCGCGGCAGGCATCGAGCATCTGACCGAACGTCTCGCGGCCCGACGCGGTGAGGTTGAAAACCCCGGTCAACGCCGGGGTGAGCGCGAAAGCGGCGACGTCACGGACGTCGACCGGCTGGATGGAACGGTCAGGCCGGCCCGGGGCAAGGACTCGTCCGCCCCGCCGCATTCTCCGCAGCCACCACTCCAACCGGCCGACATATTCACGTGGACCGAGGATGACTCCCGGCCGGAGGATGCTGGTCCGTTCCGGTCCGAAGGTCTCGACGATCGCGCGTTCGCAACCGGCCTTTCCGAACCCGTAGGTCGACGGGCCAGGATCACCGTCGTATCCGTAATCCGGGCCCGCGTCCGTTGGGCAGTCCAATACTTCCGACGATTCGTCCAACGGCTCGACCGGCCAGCCCGCATACACCGACACCGTCGACACCAGCACATATCGAGTAGCGACCGGCGCCAGCGCGCGGGCGAGCTGCAATGTCTCCCGCGGAACAAAACTGGATGTGTCGACCACCAGGTCCCAGACCCCGGCCGCGGCCAGCCGCTTCAGATCGTCGGGCTCGGTTCGATCACCACGGATCGTTGTCACGCCGTCCACGTCCGCCCCGCTTCGGCCGCGCCGGAATGTCGTCACCTCCCAGCCCCGTGCAACCGCCTGCTCGGCGATCTCGCGGCCGAGGAACCAGGACCCGCCCAAAATGAGAACTCGCGTCACCTTGTCCATTGTGGCCGATCACTCGGAGAGCGAACGATCACCCAGCCGGGTAAGCAACGCAGCAAGCAGCGCCGCGCGTTCGGGCATCGCGTCCACAACGACATGTTCGTTGCGCGCATGTGGATGGCCACCGACCGCGCCGAGCCCGTCCAAGGTAGGCACACCGATCGCGGCAGTCAGATTGCCATCCGATCCTCCGCCCGACCGTACCGCCGCCGGCGGTACAAGCCCGAGATCCTGTGCTGCGGCGACTGTTTCGGCGTACAGCGACCGCGCGACGGTTTCTTCGAACGGGGGCCTGTCGATCCCACCAGTCACCACTACCTCGGCACCCGGCAGGCGCGGTGCGAGTGCGAATATCGCCCGATCCACGCGCTCCAGATCCGTCGTCGTCCACGACCGCGCATCCACCGCACACTGAGCACGCTCGGGAACGGTATTCACCGTCGTGCCAGCAGACAGAACCGTTGGCGTGACGGATGTGCCACCGTTGCCCAGGCCTGAGATAGCGAGAATCTGATGCGCCAGCTCGACGCCGGCATTGACGCCAAGCTCCGGCTCCAGCCCTGCGTGAGCAGCTTTGCCCCTGACCCCCACTCGGTAATTCGCGATCCCCTTGCGGCCCGTCTTCACCGCGCCACCGTCGGCGCTCGGCTCGCACACGAGCACCGCTCCAGACCGGCGGGCCTGCTCCTCGATCAGCCCGCGGGATGTTGCCGATCCGACCTCCTCATCACTGGTCAGCAGCACACTCACATGCGACGCATCAGCGAGGAGTTCGATCGCCGCAATCGCCTGAACGATCCCGGCCTTCATGTCGAACGCGCCCGGACCAGACGCAACGCCCTCCGAGATCGAGAATGGCCACTCCACGGTGGTACCGACTGGCCAAACAGTATCGAAATGCCCCAGTAGCAACACCTTCGGGCTTTCGGCCTCCGCGAGCAGGTGCACGTTTGCCCCAACCGCTTCCAATCGCACGGACCGACGAAGAGCGCTCGACAACCACGGCTGAAGCAACGCGGCGCAGGCCTCGAGACCACGGGGGTCGTTCGACGGCGATTCGCAGCTCACGAGTAGACGGAGCCAATCAAGCATTGCCGGGAGCTTGTTCTCAGCGTGTTCCAGTACAGCACGATCGATACCCATCCCCCGATCTTCGTACCTACCCATCGACGACGCCTGGCTGGGGGTCAACGTCGTTCGGTTGCCACATTCTGGGCTGCGACGATCACGCAGGTCGAAGTTACTCTCAACGCTCCCGCACGTCGTTCGAAGCATGTTCACGGCTCAAGAAATCACCAAACAGCAAGCACTCTTGAGTTCAAGATAGAAGAATTTGGACGGAGACGAGCGCCTTTAGAGCTGATGGTGCCACGTCATTCCCAGCGGCTGGGCGGCATTCGCGACGACCGAAGGCATCCTTCGAAAGCGACACTCGGCACCGCTCGCGGCTCGGGAGGAACTGAGCACTCGCAGTCCGCGGTCGACCTTTACTGAAATCATCAAGGTACGTGCTGTCGCCCGTTCTCCCAATATGAGAGCGCGCCACAGCAAGCGGAGCTGCTCCGTGAGATGCCGGTGTCGCACATCAGTCAAGCGAAAGGATCAGAACCTCATCTCGCGCCTCGTCACGGCGCCGCTCCGCCAGAATGCTTGCGATAATTGCTCGATGACACAGGGTCGCTACATCCAGAGCACCTCGATTTCCCGCTTTCGCTGCCAGGTAGAGCATCAGTATCCGAATTCGCCCAGCGACAGCGGCATTCGTATCGATACCACAGCGACTAGCCGTCTCATGCAAGCCATCCAGGATATCCAAGATACTGCTGCCGTCCTCCAAAAAAGCTCTAGCAGAATCAACAACCCCATACATACTGGGAATTAGATCTGCAATTTTTACATGCAATCTTAGCGTTATCTCTCTCCGCTCCACGTCATAATCAGACTGCCCCTCGGGGGCATTCGACTCCTCGAAAGGTATCCCGCTCCGCCGCCAAACTTCAGGATCCTCTGAAATCGCGATAGCGAGAGCAAGGTCTGGAACTAAATCTTTGGCTATACGACCCAGTTCTCGAAGATTCACAGCGGGTAGCCTCAAGCCGCCATATGGAACACTAGACACTTCGGGGATATGCGCCCCCAAAGCCCTATCCAACGCCAGATCTACGATACTTGAGTAGTAGTGATCGAAGCTATTATTCGGTACGGACTTAACCACAGAATCGAGCGATTCAATTTCTCGTCCGATTTTCCCAGCCACAAAAGCATTTGCAGTCCCAAAGCTACTATTATAATCATCCACCGCTACCAGGTAAGGGTATTCTATCGTGTTTCCATTCGCGCTCCACCGAGCTGGAAGAAGTTCGCCGGCTGATTCTATCCAAACATTGGAATATCCTTGCTTCACCAGGGTGACGTCACGATGGGAGGGCAGACGGCACGTGGCACCGGATCCGCTCGCCATGAGAGAATTCGACCACGCAACGAATGCGACAGCAGCTTCACCAGATATACCCATCACGATGGAGGACCGATCCACCCGATCGATAAAATCTGATGTAAACTCACTCACGAGATTGACATCCTGACAGAACAGTTCATATATATTCCATGTTATTGGAGAACTGCAACGATTTCCATTGTCCAATATCGGCGCGTGTCTAAAGTGCCTCAAAAGCAATGCTCGCGCGACCACTCGACGAATATCAGGAGGCGAAGTCGCCGCAGATTCGATAATTCCGTCAACCTCTCGACGAAGATTTCCGGAGACATGATCACCTTGATCGCAGATAGATAACGCGAGGTCAATGGCGAAAGCACTGTCGCGACGTTCTAGACAAGCTACAACTATTTGATCAGCGGTTACATTGCCAGCATCTCCGAGCGCCGCGTAGAAAAGGCAGGTCTCGCGCCACCATCCGGTCGAGTCCATGACTCGCTTTCTAAGCCTGGCATGCATGCCATTTTCGTAAACATGACGCGCGGCCAAATACTCTTGAAACGTGCGGTGAGTGAACGAGACACTATCTCGACCGATCCTGGAACCCACGGGTGCCGACAACAGCCCGTCATGATTTGCTCTCATCAACAAATCTTCAGGGGAACAATCAGCAGATAGCGGAGAATTGCTCTTCGCAAGGAGACTCAATGCGTCTTTTCGAGTTATTTCGGTCACCTGCATTTCCATCATCGTAAATGCCACGAACTGCAGCACTTCCATCTGCCCTTCAAGTACCGATAAACCCTTGGCTAGCGGGCGGCCGGAGAGCATGTGGACGCAAATATCGTGGTATAGATGCGCCCGGCTTTGAGGGAGCTGGAACGACGTTTCCACATGTCCGCGACCCCGGGTTGCATGCCTAAATACAATAACTATAAAGGTCAACAGCAGCGGGTTTGCAGCTAGCGAACGGAGAGTTTCATTGCCATTCAATTGGTTTATCAAATAATTAGGAGTCGCCTCTGACTCCACCAGACGCACTGCGTCATACCATTGAAGGACGAATTTTTCTATTTGCGCACTTGAGAAATGACACAGCCTAATAACGAGCGTTGGCTCCAGAATATTCTTATCATATTCCCCAGGCCGGCATGTTACCATGAAGTCGTTATGCCGATAGCGGCGGCGCTGAACCGTAATCCAGCGAAAAATCTTCTGCCTCTCCTCAACATCGACTATTTCATCAACACCGTCTAGTAGTATCCGGCACCGTCCACGGCGAAGCTTGATTTTTAGCCATTCCACATCAAGTTCAGTGACCTCGGAACTCACGATAGAGATATCACGATTGGGGTCATCGAATACACGCGGCGAACACTCTCGCAGAGTGATTAATATCGGGATATCTTGCCGCACCCGCGCGAGGACTGTTTTGTTGGACCATTCGCGCGCCATGTGGCGTAGCAGTGTTGTCTTACCCACACCTGGAACCCCGAGCACAACGAGCAACCGGCCGGGATTTCGGCGACCACGGTCGGCAATAAAATAATCGATCGACTTTCGTCCCACCGCAGTCGGGTCACTTAGTAGATGCGCACCGACAGAACCCGGGTCAGCTGCGACCAACGTCGCCTCAACAAACGCGCGATGAGCCGAGGGGGCTTCCGGTTCTCGGGTTTCGAATCCGCGTTGGTCAAGTTCATCCAAAAGGACGCGCAAGTTCTGCCTATAGCGGCGTCCCGCACCGAACAGCAATTCGCGGACTGCGACCTCAGTTGCCTCCCCGATGCGCGCAAGCCAGACACGAAAAGGGCGCACCACGTAACTGAAGAACCATAAGGCGGAAAAGAGAACAACAATAACGAAGGCGGCAAGTAGAGGATGGTCCGACCCGAAGCTCTTCAATAACGCCAGGAGCATGCCTGACAAACCAAAGCCTCTGAAGATCCACACGCCAATTCTGGACCAATGCGACCTATCTTGTTCTTCCGACTGGACCATTAGACGATGTTCCTCCTCTGTGAAAGGATATCTACCCTGCCGACGTTGGGATGGCAAACCTCGCAGGACTGTGGGTATTCCGTATCAGCCTCCCTTACAGCAACGGCGCCAGTTCCTCGGAGACCGAAACGAATGGACCTTACAGCCCCCTCCCTGCCGAAGCACGATCTGATCCTCTCCTATGGCCACCACTCGCAAATGTTGTCACTCACAGCTGCCACAGGTTTGTGGATGCGAGAGAGCGACCTGGACACTCAAGTATCTGACGGCCGCAACGCCGTAGCGGAACAACCGCATCGTTGCGGAGGGCTTGGACCGTCAGTCCGGCACGCCGGTAGATGTCGGCGTACCCGGGCGGCACCTGGCTGGAGAGGAGGCCGGCGCCGCAGTCGTGTGGGTGGTGACGGCTCGGATGACCACGGTGCTGCAGATGCCATTGCGTCGGTAGTTGGGTTCGATTGCGAAGCACAGATTTCGGTGATCACGGTGCTGTCGCTGGCGGCGAGTTCGGTTTGCCGATCGACTGGGACCGACGGTCCGGCGGTGAGTCCGCCGATCACTTCACCGTGGGATGCCGCCACCAGCGCCAACGCTGGCGACACCAGCATGTCCTTGGTACAGGCTGCTGTACGAGCATCGTCAAGGGCGACTGGGTGGCGTGGGTCAGCGCCGAGGACAGCAGTCCGGTCAGGTGCCAATCGCATCCGCATCGTACGCGCGGGTCGAGCCCGCGCCCACGAGGCTGACCCGTTGTAATGCGCGGAATTCGTTGCGGCGCTCCGGGTGTCAGATTTGGAATGGTCTTTTCGTCGGATCGCGAGACTGCCATACCTTCCTTCTGTCGACGGGCGCTACATCGCATACGCATCGGCTGCGGGCATGTTCTATGGGCATCGTGGTCAACTGGATGCGCCGTGGTGTAGAGCGCGGAAGTCGGGGCCGAATCCGATGCCTTCGGCCGGGCCCGGGGCGGTCGCGAACCAGTGGGTGGGACCTAGATAGTGAGCAGGCCGGGTTGGAGTGCGCCGGTCGGGGGGGTGCAACGGTGAAGGGGCCTTGCGCGGCGTCGAGAATGCGTCGCGTATGCGGGTCGATGCCAGACGAACAGGGCGCTCAGGACGGTCTTGTCATCGGCGACCCGGGCGGCTTCGACTTTCCAGCGGTCGGACGGTAGCCGTGAAGCTCGTGTCTTCGCGATCTGCTCACAAACTGCGATTCATAGGTCCTGAAGGTTCACAGATACGAGAATGCGGTCCGGGTCGGGGTATCGGATGGCGGGGATTCCGTAGCGGAACAGGCGTAGTCGCGTGGCGGGGGTGTGGACGGTGAGTCCGGCGCGGTGGAACAGGTCGGTGTGGCCGGGGGTGATCTGGCTGTAGAGCAGGTCGGCGCCGGCGGTGTGGGCGGTGGTGATGGCGCGACTGAGCAGGGCGCTGCCCACACCGTTGCGCTGGTAGGCGGGTTCGACGGCGAGGGTGTGGATTTCGGTGAGCGCGGTGAGTGCGTGGCGGAGGGTGTCGGGGGCGGTGAGTTCGAGGTGGTGGATGACCCGCTCGGGCGGTCCGGCGGTGAGTCCGCCGATCACTTCGCCGTGGGAGACCGCGACCAGGGCCAAGGATCGCGCCATCAGCATGCCTTCGATGCCCGCAGTGTGGTGGGCGCGGTCCAGGGCGGCGTGGGCGGCCGGGGTGAGGGCGGAGGACAGCAGCCCTGTTTTGTCTGCCAGCCACATGCGGACGGCACGGACCGGGTCGGGATCTGCGGCCATGACGCTCAGGCGCAACAGGGCACGGAATTCGTTGCGGCCGTTCGGGTGGCGGATGTCGAACGCGAGTTGGTCGCCGCGGCGCGGAATAGTCACGAGGTCCTCCAGTCGGAGCGTCACGTCGAGCGCCGCGCGGTGGCGCCGAGCGGAGTGACGCTGAACGGGTCAGGGATTGGGGTGTAAGGCGCGGAAGTCGGGGCCGAATCCGAGGTCTTCGGCCGGGACCGGGGTGGTGAACCAGTGGGGTGGGACGTCGGTGGTGGGCAGGCCGGGTTGGGGTGTGTGCCGGTCGGGGGTGCAGCGGTGCAGGGGGCCTTGGGCGGCGTCGAGGATGCGCCGCAGGTGCGGGTCGATGTGGGAGACGAACAACGTGCTCATGGCGGTTTTGTCGTCGGCGAGCCGGGCGGCTTCGAAGACCGCGTGCAGGGCGGCGAACCGCACGGCGACGCCGTGGTGGGCCCACCATTGCCGGCACCACGTGTACTGGCCCTCGCGGTGGTTGCCCGCGACCCGGACCGCGGTCACCGGCAGCAGCCACTGCTCCACCCAGTCGGCGTAGTGCGCGAACCGCGGCGGCGGCCGTTTCTTCCCGTCACCTCCCTCGCTGTCGGCATTCGCGGGCGGGGGTTTCCGAGGTGGTCCGAACCATCCCGGCGGCACCGGGTCGGCCGACAGGGATGGCAGGGCAACGTGTCTGGTGCGGGTGCAGCGGTGCAGCGGGCCGTTGGCGGCGTCGAGGATGAGTTGCATGTGGGCGTCGACGTGGGCGGTGAGGTAGCTCGAGACGGTGCTGCCGCTGCGGGAGCGGCGGGCGGCTTCGAACGCGGTGTGCAGGTGCGCGATCCGCACCGACACCGGCCGGTGGCGCCACCATTGGGTGCACCAGGTGTAGGTCTGTTCCCGGTTGGCTTCGGCGAGCCGGACGGTGACGAACGGCAGCAGCCATTTCTCGGCGAAGACCACGAAGTCCGGGTACGCGGGCGGGATCGGGGCCTGTTTCCCCGCTCCCCCACCGCCGGTCGCCGCGGTCACAGTTCCACCCCCGCAGCGCCGTCCCCGCGCGGTGGGGGTGGCGGGGGTGCTGGTTCGAATCCGGGGTCGTCGAAGCGGGTGAGGGATTCGGCGACAACGGCTTTCAGGGCGGGGTTGTCCCACCAGAAGACCTTCCGCACCAGCACCGGTTCGTGGCCGGGCAGCCGGATCAGGGCGCGGTTCTTCGGCAAGCGCGTGAGTTTCGCGATGTTGAAGATGGGCTCGGCGCGCCAGGACGTGCTGCGGCTGGTGCCGCCGGCGCCGTGGGAGCGGGAGTGATCGGCGACGTCGTGGTCGTCGATCGCACGCACCCATTCCTCCAGATACGAGGGGGTGGCGATGCTGCCGCCGTAGATCTCGATGCTCTGGGCGCGCATCGTCTTCACCTGGCCCGGCCCCCACAGCTCCTCGGCCGGTTCGAGGACCTGCACGATCGCGATGAGCACGATCCCGCAGCCACCGCAGTAGGTGTACCAATCCGGCAGCTCCGCCACCCGCGCACAGTTCGCGGCCTCGTCCAGGACCGCGGTCATCGGCACCGCCAACCGGCCGTCCACCCGTCGTCGCGCGGTCGCCAGTCCGGTGTCGACGATCTGCCCGATGAGTGCGGCGGTGAGCGCGGTAGCCGAGTCCGGGCCTTTCATCGACAGCGCGTAGACGGTGTCGGTGCTGGTGACGAATTCGTCGGGCCGGAACTGCGGCAGATGGTGGTTGATCTTCTGCTCGTACTCGACGTCGATGACGATGTCCCCGGGGCCTCGTTCGTAGACCGAGAAGCGTCGGCGGATCGGCGGGACCACCATCCGCGCGTAGCCCTCGTCGGACAGGGTGTTCAAAAACCGTCTGGCCATGTCGTAGAGGCCGTCGCGCTGCCTGCTGTAGAGGCTTTGCGCATCCAGGATTCGTTGCGCCGCATACTCGTGCCCCTTCGCCTTGAGGATCAGGGCCGGGGTCTGATCCTGGTCCGCCGACAGCCACTCCCCCACGTGCAGCAGATCGCCCTGCGCGCATGCGGCGGCGAACGTGTGCAACGCCAGCAACTCCTGTGCGCCGCCGTCGAAGTAGTCGTCCTTCTTCGCCACCGCCTGCTGCGCGGCCGAGCCGGTGGCGCCGGCGACGAAGTACGACGCCAGTTTCCGCGCGGCGGGAAGCCGCGATACCAGCGCGAGCAGGTCGACGCAGAACGTGCACCGCGGTTCTCCGTCCACTCCCTGCAAGTCGCACAGCCACACCCGGCCCTTCTTCTCCCGGCCGGCGACGGTGTGCCGGTACAGGTCCGGCTTGTTCGACGTGCACACCACCGGGCCCCACGCGCCGAGGGTCGCGGGGATCGCCCACGCCATGGTCTTGCCGGTCCGCTGCCCGGCCGCGATGAACATCCCCAGCTCGACCGGCAGATACAGGTCGATGCCACCGGCGACGGTCCTGCCGAGCAACGGGCCCGGCAGTTTCCGGATCTCCGCGGGAGCGTCTTTCAGCAACCGCTTGGCCGCGGCCGCGTTGTCCTCCCGCCGCCCCAGCGTGATGGCCCGGGGCGACACCATCGTGCGGGCGGCGGCGTCGATCGCATCCGTGCGCGGGAACCGTCGCCACGCACGATGCCCCACAACGGTTGCGACACTGGCGAATACGGCCAGAATCACGGTGGCTTGCCACGGCCACCGCTGCCGTCCGGTCATGACCTGCAGCAGCGCGGCCACCGGGTGGCCGGCGACGGGTATTGCGGCCCACCAGCAGCCCACCTCGAGCGCTGCCCATGCCAGCAGTCCGACTCCGATGGCGGCGAGACCGCAGATCAGCAGCCAGGTTTCCTCTCCGAGGCCGCCGGTGCTGCGGCGGCGGGTTTCACGACGAGCCATCACGGCCCACTCACCTCCCAGGGTGTGCATGAATCTGTGGATGAATGTGGATAGCGTTGTGCCGCAATGTTTTTCACAACTGCGGCTGGGGCGAGGACTCCGGTTCGATCACCGGGACCCCAGCTGGGTGCGCGGACTCGTGCGGTGCCGGTGGCGGAGTCCAGCCGCCGGACTCGGCGGTGGGGAGCGCGGCGTCGACGGCGTCGCCGATGTCGGCGCCGTGCGCGCGGATGCCCGGACCGGGTGCCGGGCGGGCCGTCGCCAGGTGTTCGGGAGGCGGGCTGTCGCGGCCCGCGCCGCGGGTGTAGTGGTCGAGTTGACGTTGGAGGTCGGCGATCTGGGTGCGCAGGGCGTCAGCTTCGGCGCGCGCGTGGTCGCGGTGTTCGGTGAGCTGCGCGATCCGGCCGAGCCGCGGGCTGGCCGGTTCGACGCTCCAGTGGATGCCGTCGCGGCCGAGTTGGTAGGCGTGGTCCACGTCGTCGGTGGACACGCCGGCGTGCACGGCGTCGAGGCGGGTGGCGCTGATCGCGGCTTGCAGCTTCTCCAACCGCCGGATCAGTTTCTGGTCGGCGGCGCGGTCGCCGGTGAATCCGTCGGCGACGGTGGTGTGTTCGGCGGTGAGGTCCTGCAGCAGCCGCAGCACGGTGGTTTGTCGGGTGGTCCAGATCGCGTCGTCGCCGGCGCCGTAGTTGAACGCGATCGGGGCGTCGCGGACCGCGCGGGGCAGCAGCTGCGCGCGGGCTTGGAGTGCGGCTTCGGTCTCCTCGACGGCCAGGGCGTCTTCGGTGGCCGCGAGCACCGCATCGACCCGGTCCAGCATGTCCTCGCCGCTGTCGCGCACCATATCCCGGGGAGCGCCGAGGGCCTTCTGCACTGCGGTCCGGTGGTCGGGCCCCGGGCTGTGCGATACGGCGCGTTCGGGAGCAGGCGCGGTGACCCTCGTGTGGTAGTGGGGGGCGTCCTGTTCGGATCCGGCGATCGGGCCGCTGTGGGCGTGCCCGGTGATTTCGCGCGCCTGCTGCAGGGTGCGCCAGGTGACGTCGTCGACGGTCGGTTCGCCCCGCTCCCGAGCGCGGGCGACGGCGCTGTAGCGGGCCTGCGCGATCATCGGGCGGCTTTCGTAGGCCGCCCTCGCGGTTTGCGAGCCCTGCCACATCTTGCGCAGTCGCTCGTCGCGGTGACGGCCCCAGGCCACCGCCAGGGCACCGGCTTGGTTCAGGAACTCGCTGCGCTGTCGCGGAGACTCGGCGAATACTGCGGCATCCATCAGCAAGCAGTGGTGCGCGAAGTCGGCCCGCAACTGTCGTTCCGTGGCGTCGGCAGCGTCGCGGTAGTACTCCGGGTCGGTCAGGCCGTACCGCTGTTCCGGCCAGCTCACCGCTCCACCTCCCGGTCCACCGCCACCGGCGAGGCCGCCGCCGCAGGCGCACCCTCCGCATCGGCGCCGCCCGGCCAGCTACCGGCCGGGCCGGAGGGATCGGGCCAGGCGGTGTCGACGGCCGCGGTGATCCCCGCACCGGCGGGGTCCAGGCCGAGCCCGGCCGCGGGGGTGGTGACGTGGTGGGCGAGTTGGCCGCGCAGCCGGTGGATGGTGGTGGTCGCGGCGACCTCACGCTGGTGGCTCGTGTAGAGGACGCTGTCGAGCGCGGCGATCTGTTCGCGGGCCTCATGGAGCTGGTGGGTGAGTTGTTCGATGCGGCCCAGCAGTCGATGCGCGGGGTGTTCGGTCCACGGCAGCCCGGCGGCGCCGACCTCTTCGGCCAGCGCGATATCGGCGGCCGCGATACCGGCGGCGGTGGCGTCGCGGCAGGCGTCGTCGAGTGCGGTGGTGAGGATGCCGCGGCGGGTGTCGGCGGCGTCGTCCAGCACGATGCCGTCCACCGCGCCCGCTCGCAGCGCGGCCAGGTTCTGGATCTCGCGCAGATGCTGCGCGTGGCCGGTGTCGGTGGCGGCGTCGCGGTAGGTGTGGGTGATCGGCCCGTCGCGCAACGCGGCGGGAACTGTCATGTCGCGGTACAGCAGCCGCAACAACCGCTCGGCGGCCTCGCTACCGCGTGAGAGCGGTAACCCGTCGCGCGACGGTATCGGAGTATCGGTGGCAGGAGCCTGGTCAGGAATAGTGTTGTCGGACATCGCAATTGGCCTCGGTCGAAGCGGTGCCGCGGTGAATCGTGATGCGGCGGTTGAGATGTCCCTCGCGGTGAAATGGGTCGATCTGGCAAAGATGTGATGTGGCTGCGGAGGCCGGCGCCAGCAGAACCGCAGCGCGTGGGCGGGTCGGCGTGGGCTATGGATCGGGTCCCGACGGTGACGGTCCGGTCTCCGGTGCGACGGCCGGCTGGGGGCTGTCGGTCCAGGTGCGGTCGACGTCTGCGGGGACGGTGACCTCGACGGCGTCCGTCCCCGGGTGGGCGGGTGCGGTGCGGTGCGCCTGGCGTTCGGCGTCGACCTGTGCGACCACGGTGTAGGGGGTGGGGAATCCGGTTCTGGTGCCGGGGTGGTGGCCGGGGTCGGTCGCGGGGTCGGGTTCGAGGGTGTCGGTCAGCCGGACGGCGTCGGTGCCGAACCAGTCGGCGGCGAAGGTTTCCCAGCGCCGTTCGAGGCTGTAGCGGTCCATCGCCGCGGCGGTGTCGCGCAGGCGCGTGCGGGCGGCGGTCGCGGTGGCCCACAGCTGGTCGCGTTCGTTGCCGGTCGCGGCGATGGCGTCGGCGTAGGTGGCGGCCAGCATCCACCGCTGGTTCATGTTCCGGCGGAAGGTCCACTGCTGGTAGGCGTTGTCGGGTCCGAGCCCGTCGATGTCGGTGACGTACGCCATGGCCGGTCGGGCGCGGCGTTCGGCGTCGACGACGGCCATCTCGCCGATCACCGCGAGCTGGTCGTACAGGCGCTCGAGCATGACCCGGCGGGCGCCGGGCCCGGGGGCGGGGAAGCGGGCGTCGTCGCGCCAGTCCACGGCGGCGTCGCCTTCGGCGCGGGCGAAGTCGATCCAGGCGCCGGGCACGCCGAGGATGTCGGCGCGGCGGATGCAGTCCAGCCGCTGGTTGTGCAGGTACCGCAGGTCGCTGTCGCGGCGCAGCACCGCGGCGTCGCTGCCGACGCCAGGTGGTCCTTGCGCCGCACGGGTGTGGTCGGCGCTGAGGGTCTGGATCTGGCGCAGCAGCTGGCGTTGCCACCACGGAATCCGCGCGGCCAGCACGGTATCCGCAGCGCGGGAGGAGGAGTCGGCGGGCATCGGTGTCCTTCGGGTCGGGTGAGGCCGGGTCAGCGGCCGGTGTCGGGCCCACGGTCGCTGGCCAGGCCTGGCTGGTGGTCTCGCTGCGAGAGACCGGTGGTCGGCTCGGCGGTCCAGGCGCGGTCGGCGGTGTCGGGCAGGGCGGTGTCCACGGCGGTTTGGGTCGAGGCCGCCCGTTCGGGCGTGGCGGTGAGGGCGTGGCGAGTCCAGGCGAGCAGTTCGTCGGGGGTGGGTGGCAGGGTGTGCAGCTGCCCGGCGGGGGCGCCGGTGGCGGGGTCGGTGGGGATGTAGGGCGGGATGTCGGGCTCGGTCAGCGGGTCCGCGTAGCCGCGCCAGGTGTGTTCGAGGGTCAGGTCGTCGACGGTGTCCACCGTCGCCGCGGCGTACCGGCGCCACGCCTGCACGCCGGGGTCGCCCCACAGCAGGCGGCCTTCGGCGTCGGTCAGTTCCGCGGCCGCGGCGAGCGCGGTCACCCGCGTGTGCAGGTGACGCATGTTGCGGGCGAAGGAGTCTCGGGCGTTACTGTCGGTGCCCAGGCCGTAGAGGCCGTCGGGCATCCGCAGCGTGCGAGCGGTGTCGATCAGGGCCATGCGTTCCAGGTGCCACCAGTCCAGCGACAGCATGTCGCCGTAGAACTCCTTGACCTCGTCGCGGACCGAGGGGGGATCGGCATTCGCGGCGGCGGCCACGGTCGCAGTCGCAGTACCTCCCCGCGTACCGGTGTCGCGGGCGCGGGTGACCAGGTCGGCGGGGATTCCCGCCGACTGGGCGTCTTGTTCGGCGACCTCCCGATGGGCGGCCAGGGCGTCGAGATGGCTGCGCCAGGCGTCCTCCGGGCTGCCGTCGCCGTTGTCGTAGCCCTCGGGCCCGGCACGGCTGATGCGGGCGTGCTCGGAGGCGAAGTACTGGATCTGCCACAGCAGCCGCTGATGCCACTGCGAGACAGCCTCGTCCGGCTCCAGATTCGAGCCGACCGGTTGCTCCGATCCGGTCATGACAGTTCTCTCCAACTCGAAAGACGGTGGCGGGGTGGTGAAGTAGCCGCGGGCCTACGGGTCGCGGCCGGGATCGGTGTCGCGGCCCGGTGCGGGGTCCGGTGCCGCGGCGGGGTCGGGCTGCCAGTCGCGGGCCGCCGGTGGCAGCGCGACGTCGACGGCGGTGCTGATCGAGGCGTCGTGGTGGTGGCCGGTGGCCAGGAGGGTGTCGAGTGCGTGGCGGGCTTGGCTGATCAGGTAGGTCGGTGGGGGCGGCAGGTGTTCGTGGGACGGCTCGGCCGGGCGGGGGTACTTGCTGTTGGTCTTGGCCCATCGGGTCATTGCCTTGCTAACCCCGGCGGCGATGGCGGGGTCGGCGTGGGCGCGCCACAGGGAGTCGATGTCGCCGCGGCCGTAGTGGTGCAGGTAAGGCGCGATCTCATGGCTCCAGTCGCGGTCGGTGCGTTCCCACAGCGCTACACGTTCGGAGTCGGTGAGCCCGACCGCGCGCGCGACCCGCAGCGACCGGGCGGTCAGGGCGGCCATGTTGCGGCCGAATTGTTCGGCCGCGACCGGTTCGGGTTCGGTGGTGATCCCGGCGGCGACGTGGAGGTGGTCGCGCACGACGCTGATCGCGGCCATGTCGGTGAGCTGGCGGGTGTCGTCGGCGACGCGGCGTTCCGAGCGTCGCCGCCGGTCGGGCGGGGGTGTGGGCAGCAGCTGCTGGTCGTCCCACGGGTGGCCGAGTTGTCCGTGTTCGCGGACGTGGTCGACCCAGGCCGCGGGGACTCCGGCGCTGCGTGCGGTGACCTCGGCGAGGATGCGGCGGCGGTCGACGGCGTTGGCGTCGTGCAGGATCCGGGCCATCTCCGTCAGGTCCGACGACGCCTCGTACATGGCGTCGCGCAATCGGGCCCCCTCGGCGGCCAGCTGCTGCACCTCCCGCAGCAGGGCCGCCTGCTCCGGGCGGATCGAGCCCGCGCGCCACGCCCGCCGGCCGCGTGCGGCGCTCACGGTTCGGCCCAGCGCTGCGACGCCGGTCCGGGCTGCTCGGCCAGAGACGCCGGTGTGGCGGTGCCGGGCTCCCAGCTGCGGTCGAGTCCGGCGGGCAGGGCGGCGTCGATCGCGGTCACCGATGCGCTGCGACCGGGCGGCCCGGAGGTGGGGCTCTGGGCTGGGTCGGCTTGGGTGATCAACAGATTCGGGTCGGGCATGAACCGCCAGCGGATGGTGGTGTCCAGGCCGCGTCCCAGGACCGTCAGCTCCGCCTGGGCGTCGGCCTGGATGGTCGCGTCGGCGTAGTGGTGCCATCGGTTCTCGACGGTGGCGGTCGCGGCGGGGTCGCGGTATCGGGCCGCGAGCGCGTCGCGGTCGCTGCCGGGCAGCCGCCACAGCCGCTTCCACTCCAGCGCGTCGACGTCGAGCAGATCGCCCAGCGCGGTGGCCTGCCACCCGACGGCGGTCATGTTGCGCAGGTACCGGTCCCGCGCGTGCGGGTCGGGGCGCTGTCGGAGTCGTCGCCCGGTCGGCCAGTGATAGGTGCGCGCGGCGGCGACGGCCGCCATATCGTGCACGCGCGCGATATCGCCGTCCAGCACCGCGCGTGCACCTTCGCGCAGGGCGCCGCCCAGCCGGGCCGGGTCGCCCGACGGCCACGGCAGGCCCCGGTACCCGGTCAGCCACGCCAGCACCACCGTGCGATCGGCGACACCGGCGGCGCGGGCCAGGCGCTCGAGGCGGCGACGCTCGGCGACGACCGTAGGCTGCAGCAGCGGCCACGCCGCCCATTCCGGTCCCGAATACGGTGCGGCAGCGGTGGTTCCGCGGAACAGGCGGGCCGTGGCGGCCTGGGTGTGGATGCGGTGCAGCAACACCGTCTGCTGCGGGCTGGGGGCCGCGCGCACCGGCTCGGGACGGTCGACGGTCACGGTCCGACCTCCGATCCCGGCCCTCTCCCCGACGGCAGCGGCGACCCGGCAGCCGGACCGTGCATCCCGAGGGCCGCATCGGGGTCGGGCAGGACGGCCTCGATGCCGGTGGTGAACGTATTATCGGGCGGGGACATCGCGGGGTTGTCGGTGTCCGCCAGGGCGCGTTCTGCGGCGGCGATCATGTGCGGCGGGCTCGGGGGGATCGGGCCCCGCTCCCCCGTCGGGACCGGGTTGTCCATATCGCCTGCGGTGAGTGCGGTGTGCAGGGCGATGTCGGGGTCGGCGTGGGCGCGCCAGCGGGCGTCGAGTGCGGCGTCGTCGTAGGTGGCGACGGTGGCGGCGATGATGCGCCGCCAGCCGGCGGCGTCGGTGGCCCACAGCCGATCTCGTTCGGTCTCGGTCAGCCGCAGCGCGTCGGCGGCAGTTACGGCCCGCAGCCACAGCCACACCATGTTGCGGTCGGCATTCGTCGACACGGCGGGCTCCGGCTCGGTCAGCACGCCCGCGGTGTGGAGCCGGTCGCGGCGGGCGGCCACCAGGGCGGCGGTGTGCTGCAGTTGCCACACATCCGCGGCGATGGCGTCGATCACGGTGTCGCGGGCGGGATTCGCGCCGGCCGGGTGCGGGTGGTGGTCGGTGTAGCGGTGGCCGCGGTTGCCGTCCGCGACGACGGCGTCGATCCACGGCCGCGGCACCCCGGTCGCTGCGGCGCGGGCTTCGAGGTCGGTGCGCAGGTCGGCGAGACGGTGCAGGTCGGTGCGCCAGGTGCGCAGGGCGGTGGTCTCGCTGCCGGGGCGCGGTTCGTAGCCGCGGCGGTACAGGGCGGTCCGGGCGGCGGCGAGGTCCTGGATCTGTTGCAGCAGCCGGATCTTCCACGGCGGCTGGGTATCCCACGGTGCTGGTTCGGTCATGATGTCCCCCTTCGGGTCGAGCAGTAGTCACGGGTCGGTGGCGCACAGCGGCGCAGTCGGGCGCCCGGGGTCGGGTCAGGGTTCGGTGTCTCGGCCGGGGTCGGCGGCGGAGTGCGGGGAGGCCGGGGGCGGGTCGGTGCCACCGCCGGTGATCTCGGCGCCGAGCGTCCCGTCCAGCCCGGCCGCCTCGACCGCGGCCGCCGTCACCACGCCCCGTCCCCTGCTCGCCTCACGGTCGGGGCCCGGCAGGGCGGATGGTGTGGCGAGGGCGTCGCGTAGGTGATCCAGCAGTTCCGGCAGCGGCGGGAGCGTGTGGCCGGCGGGATCGGTGGGGAT
>NZ_BAGL01000120.1 GCF_000308875.1 Nocardia transvalensis NBRC 15921 | reverse complement strand
CCACCACCACACCCCCACCGACCTCGACACCCTCACCACCCACCTCTCCACCGCCGCCCGCGTCCCCATCACCGCCACCATCGTCACCACCGGAACCGACACCATCCCCACCGCCGCCGACCAAGCCCACCAACTCCTCGACATGGTCGCCCGCCTCCACAGCGAACCCGCCCTCTACCGCTTCGACGACCTCGCCCTCGAATACCAACTCACCCGCCCCGGACCCGGCCGCGAATACCTCGGCAGCCTCCTCGACCCCCTCGACCACCACCCCGAACTCCTCGACACCCTCCAAACCCACATCGCCCACAACCTCAACCGCCAACGCACCGCCCGACTCCTCCACGTCCACACCAACACCGTCGACTACCGCCTCAAACGCATCGGCCAACTCACCGGCTTCGACCCCACCCAAGCCAGCGGCCTCTGGTACCTCCGCTCCGCACTCGTCGCACGCTCGTACCGCGCCGCGTGACCGGCGGCGGAGGAGTCAGGAGATCGAGAAGAAGAGGGTGCCCACCGGACGGATGACGAGCGGTATCCGTCCGGTGGGCGCACCGCCGCCCGCGGTGGCGCTGGGGTCCGAGCAGGAGGGAGTCGTTGGGGTCCCTGCTCGACGCGACCACGTATCGCGGCGGTATGCGCTCGCCGACCAGGGTGTTCGGCGGGTTGGCTGAGTCGGCGAGCGCACGATCGGAACAACGATGTTCACGAGCAGCGTGTGCCACGCTGCATGGATTCACCGTACGGGCCGACCGGTACGTCGGCCCGGCGAAGCGCCCCGCTCTGGACCTTCTCATAGGCGATCCTCGGAATACCTTGGGAACCGGCACAATTCGCCCCTCACGGCGACCTCGGGACGGCCGATGATTGCGCGGGCGATTGCCGGGTACACGCCCCACATCGGGCGGCAGGAGCGACACCGAGGACGCCGCCGTACCGCCTCTCGACACCGTTGAGGAGGAAATGAGATGGACAGGGGAAGCACTACGGACGATTCCCGCCGGGACACGCGTTTCGTCGCCGGCATCGACGCGTTGCCCGATTACGACGCGGTGGCGGCGGTCCCCGACGCGCGGCCGCAGGATCCGATCGCCGACAACGGGCCACAGGGCCCCATTCCGGCTTCCGGATACCCCGATCCGGTCCCGAACCCCGGCCCGCCGACGCCGGACCCCCAGCCCCCGCGCCCCGACCCGAATCCCGAACCACCGCGGCCGAATCCGAATCCGCAACCACCGCTGCCGGATCCCGAGCCGCGACCGCCCGGGCCGACTCCGCAACCGCCCGGGCCGGAACCGCAACCGCCGCTGCCGGGACCGGTGCCGCACCCCGTGCCGCCGGGCCCGAACCCGTCGCCGGATCGACCGCCGGACCCCTACGACCCGATCCCGCCCACACCGCCGGTCAGTCGCGCAGCGCCTCTTCCCGGAGCCAGGTCAGCGTACGGGTGAGAATGCGGGAGACGTGCATCTGGGAGACGCCGAGCGCGTCGGCGATCTGAGTCTGGGTCCTGCCCTCGAAGAACCGCATGATCAGAATCCGGCGCTCCCGCTCGGGCAGCTCCGCGATCAGCGGTTCGACGGCCAGGTACTCGTCGACGCGCTCGTATTCCGGTTCCTCCTCCCCGAGCGCCTCGCGCAGTGACAGCGGGGCGTTCTGGCCCTCGTCCCCGCCGGTGGCGGCCTCGAGCGAGGAAGTCTGGTAGGCGTTGCCCGCGATCAGCGCCTGGGTCACCTCGACGAGGTCGATCTCCAGGGCCGCGGCGATCTCGCGGGCCTTGGGCAACCGGCCCGTCCGTTGCGCGATCTCGTCCACGGTGGTCCGCACGGATTGCTGAATCTCCTTGGTGCGCCGGGGAACTCGCACCGCCCAGGTGTTGTCGCGGAAGTGCCGGCGCACCTCCCCCATGATCGTCGGCACCGCGAAGGACAGGAACGACGACCCCTTCGTGACGTCGAAGCGGTCCACCGCCTGGACCAGGCCCACCCGGGCCACCTGCAGCAGATCGTCGAAGTTCTCACCGCGGCCGGAGAATCGGCGGGCGATGTGATCGGCCAGCGGCAGGCACAGCCCGATGATCTTCTCCCGCAACGCCTCTCGCTCGGCGTCGGCCGGATCGAGCGCGGCCAGTGCCGCGAATTCCGGTTCTATGTCGTCGTAGCTGTCGCTTCCGCGGTGGCGCCGTCCGCGCTCATCCGTCATCGGCCCCACCTCGGGCCCGGCAGAATTCGACGGTGACCGGGTAACCCCGGCGCGCGGCGTCGAACGCCTCGGTCCGTGCCTCGAGCGTTCGGGTGATGGTCCGCAGTACGTGCCAGCCGAACCCGTCCTCGTCCAGGGCGTCCTCGACGTCGGCGACAGCGGCCACCCGGACGGTCATCGCGCCGTCGTCGTACCCGAAGTCGCAGTCGAGCTCGGAGCCGGGCACGGCCGCCGCGATGAGGGCGGTGGCGATCTCGTCCAGCGCCACCCGGATATCGGTGACCTCGTCCAGCGCGAAATCGGCGATCAGCGCGACCGTCTCGGCCAGCGCGCGCAACATGGTGAGCTGGCTCAGGTCCGCCGGCACCCGAACACCCACCGAGGATGTTCGCACCGGGGACCCCGCAGCCCATTCGTTCATCGACGACAACCTTTTCCTCTCCTCCCACAAAGTCAGGTCGGCCGGGTCTCGCGGGCCGTCGCGCCGGCGGTCGACGTCGGGACCACGTTCGACCCATCGGCCTGGCCCCTCGGAGGGAGCCGACCCGCAATTGTGCCGGTCGTCCGCGTTAATGCGCACATACCCGATGTCGGAGGCGTGAAACCCGCGCCGCGGGTCCGCACTCCAGCCACCCAGCGCGGTCATCTCCCCGCACATGCCCCCGCGGTGTCGACGATGCGGTGCCGCTGCAGCAGGGTTCGGCGTTCCCAGCTGGTATCCGTGCCGATGGCGAGCAGGAACGCCGCGGCGAACCGGGTTCGCCGCGGCGGGAATTCGGAGCGGAATCAGGCGTCCAGCGCGTCCTGAACGGTGTCGTACCAGCGGAACAGCGGCCGCACGCCCGTGATCGTCAGCACGCGCTCGACCTCGGGACCGCCGGCCACGACGCGCAGGTCGACACCGGTCTCACCGGCCAGGCACTTGGCCTCGGCGAGCAGGCGGCTCGATCCGATGCCCAGAAAGCGGGTGTGGCGCAGGTCGAGAACCACGGCGCGAGAACTCGCGGCGACGGCCCGGCCGAGCGCCTGGCGGAACACTCCCGCCATGGCGGCATCCAATTCGCCCTCGACGCGGACGATCGTGCAGCGCCGGCGCCAGTCGCGGACCGGTGCGGGCGGCGGCCACTCGGCCGCAGGAACCGCATCGATCGGACGCTGCATAACGGCAATCGCGGACATATCAGAGCCTCCCGTGCACTAGGCAATTACCAGCTCTGAGCGCGAAGCTCCTACCGAAGGAGGCCGGACGACGAACGGTACTCTCTACGAACCGTCGACCGGCTCGCGAGAAACTCCGTGTTCGAGCCGGGGTCGGCTGTAGTCTCAACCTGGATACAGTCTGCCACGCCGGCGAGCCGTTGTCATCAAGGGCCCGGATGGGGACCGCCCGGCCGCCGGGCGCCACCGGAGCCTCGGGACTCGCCGAAATCCCTTGGTGCACTTGCCTTTTCGCACTCTTCGACCCACGCCGGCGCACCGGCCTGCACACACACCTGCACGAACACCGGAGACAATCGCCATCGGCGCCCGAGTTCGCTTGCTAGCGTGGTCGTTTCGCGGTAGATGTTCGGGGTGACAGTCGATCGGGCGCAGACGTCCGCACAGCGGCGCAGCTGGGAGGAGCTGCCCGCCGCCACGCGTGCCGCGGTCGAGAATCTCACCGGCCCCGTCCTGCGCGCGGAGTCGGTCATCGCCGGGTTCAGCAGCCATCTCGCGACGGTGATCGAGACCGCCGAGGGGCGGATCTTCGTCAAAGGGATGCGCATCGACGACCCCGAGGTCTGGACCCAGCACCGCGAGGCCGTCCTCGGCCCGCACGTCGTCCCGATCGGGCCGCGGCTGCGCTGGCAGATCGCCGCCGCGGGGTGGGATCTACTCGGATTCGAGTATGTCCCAGGGCGTTTCGCCGATTACCGGATCGCCGGCGACCTCGCCGCGGCCGCCGCCGCGATGGCCGCCCTCGGCCGCCTGGCCTGTCCCCCGGACCTCGAACTCAAGGACGCCGAGGTGCGCTGGGGCGCCTACCTCCGCGATCACGCCGAGGGCGCCCGATTCGCCGGCGAAACCCTGCTGCACACCGACTGGAACTACAGCAACGTGATCATGACCGACACCGGCGCACGACTGGTGGACTGGCCGTGGGCCACCCGCGGCGCCTCCTGGATCGATCCCGGCTGCTGGATCGTCTGGCTCGTCTTCGCCGGTCACGAACCGGCGGCGGCCGAGCGCTGGGCCGCCCGAGTCCCGGCCTGGCACCGCGCGGACGACCAGGACCTGCGGGTCTTCGCCACCGCGCTGGCCGCCGAATGGACCGCCACGGCAGGGCGCAATCCCAATGTCTGGACCATCGGCCTGCGCGACGCGGCCCGGCGGTGGGCCGCCTACCGCGCGCGGCGGTGAGGCACGCTCACAGCGCCCGCTCGCCGGCTGCCGCGATCACACCGTCGAGGTGGCTCGCGGTGATCTGGCGCGCGGCGTTGGCCACGGCCGTGATCAGGGCGCTGCCGAAGGCGCCGTGCCGGTCGAACAGCGTCGCCGCGCCGACCGCGATCCCGTCCTCGCTGAGGTGATTGTCGGCCTCGAGACCGACGTCCGGACCGATCGGCATGCGCGAGAGGGCCAGGGTGAGATCGGTATTGATGAATCCGACCCCGGCATCCGACCAGTTGGTGACCATACTGGTCTGCTCGCCCGCCATCGCCGCCAGCACGAACGGCGACAGCTCCTCTCCCGGGATCACCGGCACCGGGCGGAGCCAGCTGCGCTTGCGGGTGGCGTTCTCGTGGTCCGACGGCCGCCGCGACCAGGTCTCCGAGCCATCGCTGTGCCACAGCGGCGCATCCGGGCCGTCCGGGCGCGGGGACAGTCCGGCGGGCGGCGGCACCGGCTGCCGGTCCCGCTTCCAGATCGCGCCCGGCGGCTCCTGCGACGGCCGCAGGAACACCACCGAGGCCCGCGCCGCCGGGACACCGTCTTCGAGTACCACGGCATCGGCGAGGCGGATGCGCTTACCGCCGCGCACCAGGGTCGTCGTCACCGTCAGCGGGCGCATCCGCGCGGGTTTGAACAGATCCACGGTCAGGCGCGCGGGCACGAATCCGTCTTCGCCCTGGTCGCGTTCGAGCGCCCGCGCCAGCAGGCCGCAGAGGGCAGGGCCGACGATCTGGTCCGACGACCATTGGCTCGCCGCGACGGGCCGCGGCGTATATCCCGCGCCCTCGGGATCGAAGTATCCGAATGACTCGCTCACTGCGTGCTGTCCTGCCCGGTCCGGTCGCCGCGGCGACTGATCTTGCCCTCCAGGCAGATATACACGACCAGTGGCCCGGCACCGTTGCCGGGCACTGTTCTCTCCAGGATCCGGTCAGGAATCGTCGTCCTGGATGGAGCGCTGGCGCCCCTCCTGGACATCGGCCTTGGCGCGCTCCTTCTCGGCCTGCGCCTGATGCTTGGCGGCCTCCCGCTCGGATTCGGCCCGTTCCTGCTGGATCCGGCCCTCCTCGCGGAGCTGGTCGTTGCCGAGAACGGCGCCGGCGGCCTCCTTGGCCTTACCCTTCGTTCCCTCGACGGCGCCTTCGACGCCCTCGCGGATTCCGCGCTTCTGCTGTTCTGACATGACACACACCTTTCCTGCATGTCGACATCACTGACAGCTTCGGCCTACCCGGGCTCGCGGGGGCAAAACACGTTGTGTACCAACATGATCCAGGTCACCGCTCAGCAGCGGTCGAGCGCCGTGCGCACCTCCGCCAGATGCTCCTCGACGATCGGGGTGCTCTGTTCCGCCACACCCCGCGCCTCCGGCGCCACGCCGGAGTCGAGTTCCCGGTGGCCGTTCCGCGCCGCCGCCAGATGACCCTCCTCCTGCGCCCGCAGATACGACACGTCGAAATCGCGGCCGGTCTTCGGCGCGATCGCCGCGAGGGTCTGCACCTGTTCGGCGTCAGGTAGCGCCGGCAGCATCAGCCCGTAGCGGTCGGCCACCGCCGTCACCATGCCGTCCAGCCGGAGGTGGTCGGCGACCAGCGCCGGCGCCAGCTCCCGGACCGCCGGGCACGAGGACATGGCATTGGCGCGCCCGCCCGCCGCGATCTCGGTCATATTGCTCTGATGCGCGGCGATCAGGAAGTCTCGGTCCGATTGCGCGAGCGGGGGTTCGGCGTTCGCCGCGGCCGCGCCGCCGCCCAGCATCAGGGCCGAGAGACCCGCGATCACGGTTCTTTGCAGCGTGGGCATGCTACCTCCTGGTCGAATGGAGCCCCTCTGGCCCGCGAATGCCCTCGATCGCCGCCGATACGCCTTTCTCCCCGCACCCGGAATCCGCTACCTTCGCACCGTGCGAGGATCGTGCGAAGCACCGTCTGGTACGCCCGCAAACCTTCGGAACCGGACATCAAGATCAGACCGCCGACCGGGCGCCGAACGCTCGGCGGCGCCGTTGTCGCTATCCAGATCAGGTGCGGAACGGTGATCAACATCGACACACCGGCGAAAAAACCAATCCGACCGGCGTGGCGGCAACGAATAGCAACTAACCAGCACTCGAAATACGCTCTGCGAGTGCGTATTCGATGTTGCAGATGTACTTGCATATGCTCGCTACGCCGCCTTAGACTCGAGCCGTAAGGCAGTACAGGGGACTACCAGTGAGCCGTTAGGTGAACCGGAGACCAAATCTCACCATCGGTTTCCTACGGCCTGGCGTCAGGGGCTCGAATGAACCAGCCAATGGGTCTCGGCCGACTCGGACTTATGGATAGAGGCCGGACCGAGCAACATCATTACTCGCGGGAAACCGCAACACGATTCGTCATCAACGCGGTCGAGTCCACCGGCGCGGCCACCCGAGACGATTTCGATATCGACCGCATCGTCACCACCGCGCACTCCCAGGTGAACGACTGGGATTTCGACGCGATGCCACCGGAGGCGTTCTGGCGCATCGCGTCCAGTTGCATCCGGCAGTGACGCGGGTACAGCGACCGTCGGCCACGCGCTGACGGTCGTTGTCGTCACAATGTTTTCGCCGCCTCCTCCAGCACCTGACGCGACCGCGCCGGCGCCTCGGCCTGCACGCTGAGCCGGTCCATGACCTGCCGGTACAGCTCCAGATCCTGCGCGCGGTCGAGGTAGAGCGCGCTGGTCAGCTGCTCCATGTAGACGATGTCGGGGAGCTCCGTCTCCGCGAAGCGCAGCATCGTGAACGAACTTCCCGCCGCCGCATGGCCGCCCGCGGCGTACGGCAGGATCTGGATCGTCACATTGGGCCGGCTCGACAGCTCGATCAGATGCTCGATCTGCGCCCGCAGCACCTCGTTTCCGCCGATCGGCCGGTGCAGTACGGCCTCGTCCAGCACCGCCCACAGCGTCGGCCCGCCGCGCCGCTCGAGGATCTCCTGGCGCCTCTTACGCAGTTCCACGCGACGCGCCGTCTCGGAGTTCTCGTGGCCGAGCGCGACGACCGCGCGCATGTACTCCTCGGTCTGCAGCAGGCCCGGGACCAGCTGCCCCTCAAAGGTTCTGATCGATTTCGCGGCGTGCTCCAGGCCGAGATAGGTCTCGAACCAGGGCGGGAGCAGATCACTGTAGCGGTGCCACCAGCCCGGCTGATTGGCCTTGCGCACGAGATCCAGGAACATTTCCCGCTGATCGGCGTCGCTCACGCCGTACAGCGACAGCAGATCGCGGATATCGCGTTCCTTGAATCCCGTGCGCCCCAGTTCCAACCGGCTGATCTTGGCATGTGACCCGCGAATGTGGTCACCTGCCGCCTCGCGCGTGATATTCGCGTCTTCTCGAAGTTTGCGGAGCTGCCCACCGACCGCGATCCGGAGCGCTGTCGGACCACGATCGGCGGCAAGCGATTCCGCATGGCGGATCCGGACGGGTTCACCGATCATGAGTCCTACTCCGATGCTCGAACGGTCATCGGCAGTGAGGTCATAACCGCCTCGTCGCAGACCACACCGCGCCGAAGGGCAATCCTACCTTTCAGCGGGCCAGATCGTCGAACTCCCCACTCTTCGCGCCGCGCAGGAACGCGTCGATCTCGGGGCGGGTGTAGACCAGCACCGCACCCTCGGGATCTCTCGAGTTGCGCACGGCGACCAGACCATTGGCCAGATCGGCCACCTCGACGCAGTTTCCGCTCGGGTTGCTGAACGAACTCTTCCGCCAGCTCAGATCGGACGGGCGACCAACACCCATCGACATCGTATCGGTCATTGCTGTCTCCCTGCTCGATGGTGCCGACTCCCGCCGCCAGCTACGGCGGGCCCGGTGCTTGCATATGTTCGCGCAAATGTTCTTACAGTTGAAACCGACACCCAGACGATAGCACGCCAGTTGCCGGCAATCGACCCCTGCGAGATATCGGAACCGTAAGAGCGGCAAGACCTTTGAAATCGACTGGCCAGCACGGGTACAAACCGGTCGGCTAGAAGAATTCCAGCCGACCAGTCGGTTATGCTGTGGTAGACGGAATTACAAGGCCCGATTTCCGCCGAAATGGGCGGTTTCGACGGGCGACGCTCCGACCAGGGCCACAAGTCTCTCGACACACCGCCGCGACTGTGCAGATGTACTTGCATCTGCACGGCGCAGCGCCTTAAACTCGATCTCGACGAGAGTGGCCGGAGTGCACCGGATTCGAGGGAGCCCCGCGCCAGCATCGCCAGCGTTGCCAATTGCACTCTCCGCGAACGGCCGAAGGCTTCCCATGACACACATGCTGCAGCATTCCGGTACCCGAAGTTCCGTCGGTGCGGACACCTCCGACGACTGTGCCGACGAACCGCACAATCTCACCTACCGGCGCGCCCGCACGATTCTGCGCGCACACGATCGGCACGTGGGGTGCCGGCAGTGGGTCGCGGCGGCGGCATACCTCTCGGCCGGACTCGACGACGAGTAGCGTCAAGCCCACTGAACACGAAAACTGCCTGCGGGCAACAACTTCGTGCGGCCCAGGGCTTGCGGCGGAGTTCTACCATGGGGTAAACGACTGCCGTCGCGCGGAACGAGTTCACCATGCTCCTCCAAGCCGCACACGAGTTCACACTGGCCCAGATCCAGAACCCGACGCCGGAGGCTCCCCCGGCGGCGGACAAGTTTCTGAAGCTCGTCCGCTATTTCACCTGGTTCGTTCTCCTGTCCGGCACCCTGGCGATCATCTACGCCGGCGGCCGGTTCGCGTGGGAGAAGTGGAGTGGCGGGCCGTTGCAGTCACCGAAGATGGTGGCGGGCGCGCTGATCGGCGGCATCCTCGCGACCAGCGCGGGAACCATCATGAATTCCATTGTGGGAACGTAGATCTCGCCGCACGGTGGCGACGGCCGGGCGATGCCCCGGCCGTCGCCGGTCGAACGTAGGGGTGTCAGGACCGCACGGCGGTGACGAGACTGACGAGCGCCGAGACCAGGCCGGCGCCGGGTTCCCCGGCGGGCGCCGGGCGGCCGTGCTCGCGCAGGTAGTCCGGCACATCGACGCGCTCGGCGGACCAGCCGCGCGCGGTGAACCATTCGGCTGCCTCGCTGCGCGGCTCGTTGTAGATCAGACCGACCCATTCGTTGCGGGCGTTCTCGGTCTCCTCGCCCTGCTCGGCGAATGCGGCCGCCGCGGATTCGGGCATCTGGTCCATCTGCTCGATCGCCACGCGGCTGCCGGGGGCGCTCAGCGCGTCGATCGTCTCGAACAGCTGCTCCACCGCGTCGGCGGGCAGGTAGATGAGCAGCCCCTCGACGAGCCACGCGGTCGGCGCCGACGGGTCGAAACCGCTGTCGCGCAGGGCCCGGGGCCAGTCGTCGCGCAGGTCCGCCGGGATCTCCCGGCGGTCGGCACGGGGCTCGTCGCCGTTGCCGGAGAGCACCTCGCGCTTGAAATCCAGCACCTGCGGCCGGTCCAGTTCGTAGACGACGGTGCCGTCGGCCCAGGGTAGCCGGTAGGCGCGCGCGTCCAGACCGGCGGCCAGGATCACCACCTGCCGGATATCGGCCGCCCCCGCCTCGCGGAAGTAGTCGTCGAAGTATCTCGTGCGGGCGGCCTGGAACTCCTGGAAGTCCTTGCCGAATTCGGTGTCGGTGAGCGGGTGTCCGGGCACTTCGCCGTCGAGCAGCGCCGCCCATTCCGCACCCGCGGCACGTAGGAAGTCCTCGGCGAACGGATCCTCCGCCAAGGCGCCCGGCTCGTCACCGGCCAGGGCGCGCGCGGCGGCGACGAACAACGCCGTCGACCCGACACTCGATTTGATATCCCACGTATCTCCCTCGGTACGCATGATCGACAACCTACCCGCCCGGTGCCCGGCCAGCATCCGGGCGTCACTCCCCACCGCTGAATCGGGGGCCCGAATGCCGATACCGCACAGCCTGTTTCAAGGCCCGCCGGCCGGGCCCCGATCTCACACCCGCGCCGTCGCCGGATGGCGCAGGGCGGGCCGCCGGGCGAGGGTGATCCAGCGCAGCGCCCATTCGGCGGGTCCGTAGCGATACCGGCGCAGCCACAGCGCGCTGAGCGCGAGCTGGGCGCAGAAGATCGCGACCGCGAGCGCGAGCAGCCCCGCCGGGCCCACCGAACCCGCGGCGCCCAAGCCGATTCCGGTGAAGACGAGCAGCCCGATCAGCGACTGCGCCAGGTAGTTCGTGAGCGCGATCCGCCCGGCCGGTGCGAGCGCGCCGCGCAGCCACGCGGTGCGAGGACGGTGCATGAGCCGCAGCAGGGTCGCCACGTAGGCGGCCGACAGCAGCGGCGCGCTCGCGATTCCGGCCGCCGACACGAGCGGCGTCGACGGTCCCCCGCCCAGTGCGTAGACCAGGCCACCGGCCAGGCCGAGGGGAAATCCGATCCACTGCATGCGGCGCAGCACCGGTTCGTCGCCGCGCACCCGCGCCAGCAGCCCGCGCCGACCGGCGACCATGCCGAGCAGGAACATCGCGAGGGCGGTCGGGCCCTGTGTCGTGAGCGCCTGCAACACCAGCAGCGACAGTCCCGACAGGTGCTCGCCGATGACATCGCCCCAGCCGCCCAGCATCGCCTGCGTCTGCTCGGCCGCCGTCGTCCGCGCCTGATCGGCGTCCGGCAGGAACGACGAGGTGTCCACCAGCAGTCCGGTCGCGACGATCGACGCCAGGACGACGGCGTAGATCCAGCCCGCCACCCGGATCGCGGTGCGGTCCCGCACATTCCGCAGCCACAACAGGATCAGGCAGGCCACGGCGTAGGTGGTGAGCACGTCGCCGCCGTAGAGCAGCACCGTGTGCAGCACCCCGATCGCGAACAGGCCCGCGATCCGGCGCAGCATGCGCGGCACGAACTCCGCGCCCGCCCGGGTCGCGGCCGACATCTGCAAGGTGAAGCTGTAGCCGAACAGGAACGAGAACAGCAGGTAGAACTTCATGCCCACGAGCAGTTCGACCGCGGCGCGCACCGCCTCGTCCAGCGCGCCGGAGTGGGCCGGGTCGGTGACGAGATTCCCCGGATAGGCCGAGGCCATGAACGTGATGTTGACGATGAAGATGCCCAGCAGCGCGAACCCGCGCAGTGCGTCGACATCCCGAATTCTCTGCTCGGCCATCTGTTCCTCCCCGGCACTCAGCACGCCGGCTATCTAATATCCAATGGATACTTTCCGTGGGATACTATCTCGAGGACACCGCGGATGCCAGGATGGATTCCGAGCGGAGGAGGTGGCGGATGCGCGAACCGGACGCGGCGGCGGTCCCGGCGGAGCTGGCGCGGCTGTGGCGGCTCCCGGCCCCGCAGCGGCAGGGCCGTCCCCCGGCCCTCGACGCGGAGACGGTCGTGGCGGCGGCGGTGGCACTGGCGGACGCGCGGGGCCTGGCCGCGGTCACCCTCGACAAGGTCGCGCAGACACTGGGTTTCACCAAGATGGCGCTCTACCGCCACGTCGGTTCGAAGGAACTGCTGCTGGAACTCATGAGCGACGCGGCGCTCGGCCCGGCGCCGGATATCCGCTACCCGCCGCCACGGTGGCGCGAGGCGCTCACCGCATGCGCGCTGGCCCTGCGCGAGCGGTATTCCGGCCGTGGCTGGCTGCTGCAGATACCGATCTCGGGGCCGCCGCGCGGACCGCACGTGATCGACTGGCTCGATGTGCAGCTGCGCGCGCTGCGCGGCGCCGATCTGGACTGGGGTACCAAACTGAGCCTGCTGATGCCGCTCGACGGGTACATCCGCCAGGCGTGCCTGCAGGAACAGCAGATGCGAGCCGCCCGGGGCGAGCGCGACCAGGCCGACGTCGAATTCGAATACGGCGCGACACTGGCCCGCCTGGTCGACCCCGAACGCTATCCGGACGCGGCACAGGTGTTCGCGGCCAACCCTTTTCCGGAATCCGTCGATCCCGGCCGGGATATCGCGGACGAGGACTTCCGGTTCGGGCTGGAGGTGGTCCTGGACGGCATCGCCGCGGCACTCGGCCGCCGCCGCGACAACTCGTGACCGGCCCGGTCAGGACGTGGGCGGCAGCACCGTCGGCGGGAGCAGATCCTCCAGCGGGGCGGGCCCGGTGTAGCGCCGGCACTGGCAGCCGGACCAGGCCTTCATGCCGTATCCGGTCTTGCGGAAGGTCTCGGCGTGGCAGGAGCCCTGCTCGCGGTCGTGCAGCGCCAGCTCGTGACCGCAGCCGCAGAGCGACGGCGACACCTCCGCCGCCCGCGCCCGCCTGCGTCCCGCCCGGCCGCACGCCCACCCCACACCGACCAGACCGGCGCCGACGACAAGGCTCAGTGGATCGAACATGGTTGCAGTATACGTATACGCATAGCGATTCCGCACGCGATCCGCGCTCGTACGGTGGGAGGTAGCAGACCGCGAGGTATGGAGAGGATTGCGGGTAGTCGCCGAACGAGGAGGTGGCCGGGATGACCGACGACGTCGAAAAACGGTGGCACGACCCCGGGATGTACCGTCGCGCCGCGGGCTACGTGGCGGCGGTGCTCGTGGCGGCCGCACTGGTGGGCGTAGCCGTCACGACCTGGGCCGAGCGGCGCGAACCGTGTGCGGACGCCGGTTCGGTCTTCTGCGATACCGCGTCGCGCGCAACGATTCTCGCGGGGCCGGGCGTGGTATTGGCGGCCGGGACGGTGGGCGCGTTCGTCGCGACCTACCGGGTGTGGAAGCGGCATCGCGCCTGGCCGATCTGGCAGGGCGCGGGCTGGTTCCTCATGACGGTCACGCTGGCATTCCTGGCCGTCGGCGCGGGCACCGTCGGCGCCTGACGGGGTGGCCGCCCGGGCGCGGGCGCGCGGGCGGCCACCGGGACGATCAGGCTACCGGCGCGGGACGCCGCATCAGCCGGTTCACCAGCGGATATCCGGCACAGACCAGGACGGCCCACACCGCACCGACGATCAGCGCCGTGCGACCGCTGTCGGTGAAGAACAGCAGCACGACCACCAGGCCCAGGAACGCCAGCGCCAGCACGCTGGTCACCGGCGCGCCGGGCAGCCGGTAGTCGCTGGCCGGGAGTTCGCCGCGGGCGACCCTGGCCCGATAGATGATGTGACAGACGAGGATCATCCCCCACACGAAGATGATGCCCATGGTGCTCACCGAGGTGATGTAGCTGAACGCCTTGTCCGGCGAGATCACGTTGACGATCACGCCGATCACCATCGCCGCCGCCGACACCACGATGCCCACGTACGGCACCTGCCGCCGGCTCAACCCGGACAGCGCGGCCGGAGCCTCCTCGCGCTGGGCCAGGCTGCGCAGCATGCGCCCGGTGGAGTAGATGCCGGAGTTGCACGACGACAGCGCGGCGGTCAGCAGCACGAAGTTGATCAGGCCCGCCGCGCCCGGAATCCCGATCTGCGCGAACACCTCGACGAACGGGCTGTTGCCGCTGTGGAACTCGGTCCACTTCACCACCGACATGATGATGATCAGCGCGCCCACGTAGAACAGCCCGATGCGCAGCGGCAGCGAGTTGATCGCCTTGCGCAGCGTCTTGCGCGGATCGGCGGCCTCGCCCGCGGTCACGCCGACCAGTTCCACACCGACGTAGGCGAACACCACGATCTGCAATGCCAGCAACGCCTGGTCGAAGCCGGTCGGGAACACACCCCCGGTATTCCACAGATTGGCCACGGTCGAATGGTCGGTGTGCCCGAATCCGAAGATCAGCACGCCGAGCCCGATCAGGATCATCGCCACGATGGCGGTCACCTTGATCGCGGAGAACCAGAACTCGCCCTCACCGAAAAGCTTCACCGAGATCAGGTTCGCCGCGAACAGCACGCCCAGGACCACCAGCGCGGTCGCCCATTCCGGGACCGCGAACCAGTACTTCACGTACTTGCCGGCAACCGTGATCTCGGCCATACAGGTGGCCACCCACACGGCCCAGTATGTCCAGCCGGTCACGAAACTGGCGAAGCGCCCGAGGAATTCGTGCGCGTACTCGGCGAAACTGCCCGACACCGGACGGTAGGTCAGCAGTTCGCCGAGCGCTCGCATGATGACGAAGATCGCGAGGCCCGCGGCGAGATAGCACAGGATCAGTGCCGGGCCCGCCTGCTCGATGGCGCCGCCGGCCCCGTAGAACAGGCCGGTGCCGATCGCGCCGCCGATGGCGATCATCTGGATGGTCCGCGGGTTGAGCCCGCGTTTGTAGCCCTCTTCCTCGCCCGCGGTCGCGAGCGGCGGCGCACCGGGCGCCACCGTATTGCGGTCAGTCATGGGCCCACACGCTACCGCGCGATGTTAGCGTGCGCAGGGCGGTTCCACCGGCACGCCGGTTCAGCCCTGCTGGGCCTCCCACATCCAGTGCAGCTGTTCCAGCCGCGCGGTGATGCCGATCAGCAGGTCCTGGGTCACCGGATCGGCCTTGTCGGTGACGTCGACGCGCTGACGCATCCGGCGCACGATGGCGGCGATATTCCCGGTGATCGCGTCGACGACGTCGACATCCTGCTGCCATCCCGCGGGCAGCCCCTGCGCACCCGACCCGTCGGCCACAGTGCGGGCGCGCCCGTCCGGGCTGACGCCGATGGCGGTGGCGCGCTCGGCGGCGTCGTCGGTGAACTCGCGCGCGTCCGTGACCAGCTCGTCCAGCGCCAGGTGCAGCGACCGGAAGCGCGGGCCGATGACGTTCCAGTGCGCCTGCTTCGCGATCAGAGTCAGATCGATCAGGTCGACCACGGTGCCGTTCAACGCCTCGCCGGCGATGCGCTGCTGTTCGGGATCCAGGGTGGTGGTGATCGGTTGTGCCACGGTGTAACTCCCTTCCTCGTCGCTTCTCCCGGCCATACCCGGGCGAGCGGAGATAAACCGTCGTAGCCGGACCGGGACGAGTGACCCATCGCACAGCCCGGTGGGTTGCCTCAAGATAGTTGTGTAATCACAATCGTTGTGTGCTTACAACCATCGAGGGGTTGAGCGCGCGCCGGAAACAGATCGTTCTGGTGACGTGCTGCCTGAGCCTCCTGATCTCGTCCATGGACGCGACGATCGTCAACGTCGCCATCCCGACCATCCGCACGGAGATGGACGCGTCGATGTCGGCGCTGCAGTGGATCGTCGACGTCTACACCCTCACCCTGGCCAGCCTGCTGATGCTGTCGGGCGCGACCGCCGACCGATTCGGCCGCCGGCGGATGTTCCGTATCGGCCTGACCACCTTCGCGCTCGGCTCGCTGCTGTGCAGCCTCGCGCCCAGTATCGAGGTGCTGATCGGGGCGCGGCTGGTGCAGGCGGTCGGCGGATCGATGCTCAATCCGGTCGCGATGTCGATCATCACCACGGTCTTCACCGGGCGGGTCGAGCGCGCCCGGGCGGTCGGCGTCTGGGGCGCGGTGGTCGGGATCTCGACCGCGCTCGGCCCGATGGTCGGCGGCGCGCTGATCGATGCGCTGGGCTGGCAGTCGGTGTTCTGGATCAACCTGCCCATCGTCGCGGTCGCACTGGTGCTCACCACACTGTTCGTGCCGGAGTCGAAGTCGAAGACCGTCCGCGGAATCGATGGGATCGGCCAGGTGCTGGCCATCGCGGTGATGTTCACGCTGGTGTTCGGGCTGATCGAACGGGAGCCGCTGATCTTCGTGGTCACCGCGGTGGCGCTGGCCGGATTCCTGTTCCACGAGTCGCGGCATCCGTCGCCGTTCATCGATCTGCGGTTCTTCCGCAGCGTTCCCTTCAGCTCGGCGACCGTGATCGCGGTCTGCGCGTTCGCGGGACTGGGCGCGTTCCTGTTCAGCGCCTCGCTGTATCTGCAAGGGACGCGGCACTATTCGGCCGTGCACACCGGTCTGCTGTACCTGCCGATGGCACTCGGCGTGCTGATCTTCTCGCCGCTGTCGGGGCGGCTGGTCGGGCGGTACGGCACCCGGCCGTCGCTGCTCGCGGCGGGCGCGTGCATGGCGGTGGCCGCGGCGCTGCTGACCACGCTGAGCGCGGACACCCCGGTGTGGCAGCTAGTCGTCATGTTCGCGATCTTCGGCATCGGATTCGGCACGGTGAACGCGCCCATCACCACCGCGGCGGTCAGCGGTATGCCGACCGACCGGGCGGGCGCCGCGGCGGCGGTGGCATCGACCAGCCGACAGGTCGGCGTCAGCGTGGGTGTGGCATTGTGTGGCCTGCTGACCGGTGCGAGCCTGTGGTGGGTGGTGGCCGCGCTCGCCGCGAGCATCATCGCCCTCGGCGCCGCCGCCAGCACCCGGTGGGCGGAACGGTCGCGCGACCGGGTCGCTCCCCTGCTCGAACAGAAGGTTCTCGCCGATGCCGGATGACGCCTCGTCGCACCAGCCCACGCCCGACGAGGTGTGGCGGCTGCTCACGCACGTCGTGATGGACACCCGCGATCAGTGGAAGCGGGCGGTCGTCGAGCGAACGGGTATGCCGTTCAGCAGGATTCGCGTGCTGCGGCGGCTGCGCCCGGGTCCGATGACGGTGAAGGACCTGGCCCGCGCGGTCACCATGGACGCGCCGGCCACCACCGTCACGGTCAACGATCTCGAGGAGCGCGGGCTGGTGGTGCGCGAGACCGATCCGGCCGACCGGCGCTCGAAGCGGGTGTCCGCCACCGCATCCGGACTGGAGGTGCTGGCCGACGCCCTGGCGACGCCCGATCCGGCCCCGGACTCGCTGTCGGCGCTCTCCCCCGCCGAACTCCGCACGCTGCGCGACATTCTCCGCAAGCTGGAGCACTGAGCGGCCGCGCCACGGTCTGCTAACCCGGGTCGGCGAGGCGTCCGCGTAGATCCGAGAGCACTCTCTCGACCACGGACCGCGGGCTACCGGTCGCGTCGACGGTCGTGCCCGGCTCGTCGGCGGCCAGCGGTTGCAGCGTCGCCAGCTGGGAGTCCAGCATCCGGACGCGCATGAAATGCCCGGTGCGCGTGGTCATTCGGCGCACGAGTTCGGCGCGGGGCACGTCCAGCTCGACGAACAGCACCGCGGGCGCGGCCGCCCGCAACCGGTCCCGGTAGACGCGCTTCAGCGCCGAGCAGCTGACGACGCCGCCGGGATGCGCGGCGAGCCAGGCGCCGACCGCGTCGAGCCACGGCCACCGGTCGGCGTCGTCGAGGGGTGTTCCGGCCGACATCTTGGCCACGTTCGCGGCCGGGTGGAAGTCGTCGCCGTCGGCGTACTCGGCGCCGAGCGCCGTGGCGAGCAGTTCCCCGATCGTCGACTTGCCCGCACCGGACACGCCCATGACGGCCAGGGGGCGCAAGGATTCGGGCATGCCGGGACCCTATCGGAGCGCGCGCCCGCCGCCGCCGGGGCCCGCGGCTTCGGGTGTGCTCCGCCCGCACGGCCGCCGCGGCTTCCCGACTACGCTCGGAAGGGTGGCGGAGGAGAAGACACCGGAGTGGGCGCCCAGCGCCTCGTCCGGATTCGAGCTGGGCACCGACGGGCCGAAGGTGATCCTGGTCGGCATCGACGGCTCGGACGCGTCGTGGCGTGCCGCGGCCTACGCGGCCGGTCTCGCCCGCCGCCAGAATGCCCTGCTGGCAATGGTTTACGTGCAGCCGTGGATGGCCATGGCCGGCGCCTACGGCGCGGATGTGCAGGCCGTGACCGCGGAGATGGCCGACGATCTGGCGCGGCAGATCCAGGAGCACGCCGAGCGCGTCAAGGACGTCTACGCCGTCCGCTGGAAATTCCTCACCCGCCGCGGCGACCCGTACGCCGGGCTCGCGGGCGCCGCCGACGAACTGAAGGCCGACGCGGTGGTCGTCGGGGCGTCGGAGAAGACCGGGCATCGGCTCGTCGGATCGGTCGCGGTGCGCCTGGTCAAGGCCGGGCGCTGGCCCGTGACGGTCGTGCCCTAGCGCGATCGCGGACCCGCGTGGCGCGGGACCCTCGACCGCTCCGGTGGTTACGATCGCTGCGGAAGGTCAGGCCGGGAAGGCCCAGATCGTGGCACTCCTCGGGCCTGTCCTTGTTTGACCCGCGTAACTCCGGGAATCCGCCGGAACAGCCGTCGAGGGAAAGGGTTTACGCCATGATCGTCCGCCGACTTGCCCGACCGCTGCTGGCCGCCACATTCGTCGTCGACGGGATCGACACGCTGCGGCATCCGGAGCAGCGGGAGAAGGCAGCGGCCACGCTGGTCGCGCGCAGTGAGGAGAAACTGTCGCCGCAGCTCGCGGGGAAGCTGCCGGACAACCCGGGGCAGGTGGTGCGCATCAACGCCGCGGCCCAGGTGGGGGCCGGCGTCCTGCTGGCCATGGGCCGGCTGCCGCGGCTGTCGGCGCTGGTGCTGGCGGCGACGGTGGTCCCCGCCACGGTCACCGAACAGGATTTCTGGAACGAGTCCGATCCCGAGCGCCGCGACGCCAAGCGGGTCGCCTTCCTGAAGGATCTGGGTCTGCTCGGCGGCCTGATGATCGCCTCCGCCGATACCGAGGGCAGGCCGTCGCTCGGCTGGCGCGGCCGGCGCGCCGCCCGCCGGGCCGCCGCCGCCCTGCCGTTCGGCGCGACCACCAGCGAGACGCTGCGAGATCGCCTGCAGCAGCAGGCTATTCACGGCCGCGAACTCGCGCATACCGCCGCCGACCGCGGTTCGGAACTGGCCGAGGTGGCCCAGCATCGCGGCGCCGAACTGGCCGACACCGCGAAGCACCGCGGCGCCGACTGGGCCGAGATCGCCAAACAGCGCGGCGCCGAACTGGCCGAGACCGCCAAACACCGCGGCGCCGACTGGGCGGACACCGCCAAACACCGGGGCGCGGCCCTGGCCGACACCGCCGAACACCGGGGCTCCGACTGGGCGGAGATCGCCAAGCAGCGCGGCGCGGAGCTAGCCGAAACAGCCAAACACCGTGGTGCCGCCCTCGCCGACACCGCGGAGCATCGCGGCGCGGAGTGGGCCGAACGCGCCCGGCACCGCGGCGCGGAACTGGCCGAGATCGCCCGGCAGCGCGGATCGGAGTGGGCGGAGCAGGGCACGGAACTGGCCGATACCGCACAGGACCGCGGCGGCAAGTGGGCCCGCCGAGCACGGCGGCAAGGCGAAGACCTGGCCGGCACCGCACAGGACCGGGGCGGCGAATGGGCCCGCCGAGCACGGCGACAGGGCGAAGACCTGGCCGGGACCGCACAGGACCGGGGCGGCGAATGGGCCCGCCGCGCACGTCGCCAAGGCGAGGAACTCGCCGGTGCCGCACAGGACCGCGGGGGCGAGTTGGCCCGGCGGGCGCGGCAGCGGGGCGCGGAGCTGGCCGATACCGCGGAGCGCCGCGGCAAGGGCCGCAAGGCCAAGGGGCGCGGCGCCGAGCTGATCGCGGCCGCCCAGGACCGCGGCACCGAACTCGCGCAGACGGCGCAGGACTACCGCGACGAATACACCGCGCGCGGACGCCGGAAGAGCCGGAAGCTGGCCCGGTCGGCCCGCAAGCAGGCGGCCGCCCTGGCCGCCGAGGCCTCCGAACTCGCGGATCAGGCCCGGGAGCGCGGCCGGCGATAGGCCCCGGACGGCACTGCGCCCGCCCGGTGTATTCCGGGCGGGCGCAGTGTCACATCGGGTGGGTTACATCTGAGCGGCGATGTCCAGCAACATCTTTCGCGACCGGCTCGGCGTCTCGGACTGCACGCTGAGCGTGTCCATCACCTGCCGGTACAGCTCCAGGTCCCGCGCGCGGTCCAGATACAGCGCGCTGGTCAGCTGTTCGAGATAGACGATGTCGGGCAGTTCCTGCTCCTCGAACCGGAGCATCGTGAACGAGCTGCCGGCGGCCGCGTGCCCGCCGACCGCGTAGGGCAGGACCTGGATGGTCACATTCGCCGAATTCGCCATGTCGGCCAGGTATTCGAGCTGCGCCCGCATCACGCCGGGCCCGCCGATCGGCCGCCGCAACACGGCCTCGTCGACGATCGCCCACAGTGTGGGTCCGTCGGGCCGGGTCAGCAGTTCCTGCCGGCGGCGGCGTAGCTCCACGCGGCGGTTCGCCTCGGTGCCGTCGCCGAGCTGGACCACGGCGCGCGCGTAGTCCTCGGTCTGCAACAGGCCGGGAACCAGCTGCGCCTCGAACGTCCGGATCGACTGCGCGGCATGCTCGAGCCCGAGGTACATCTCGAACCAGGACGGCAGCAGATCGCCGAAGCGGTGCCACCACCCCGGCTGGTTCGCCTGCCTGACCAGTTCCAGGAACGCGGCGCACTCCGTGGGGTCGTCGACGCCGTACAGCGCCAGCAGGTCGCGGATGTCGCGCTCCTTGAACCCGGTGCGCCCGAGTTCGAGCCGGCTGATCTTGGCGTGCGAACCGCGGATGTGCTCACCGGCCGCCTCGCGGGAGATACCGCACTTCTCGCGAAGTTTGCGCAACTGACCGCCGACGGCGATCCGCAGGGCGGTGGGACCGCGCTCGATGACGCCGGGATCGACGGTGGGCCGCTCGACGGACGCCGAATCGGCCTCCGAATCCGACGGCTCGGGGCGCGCGGGGTCCGCAATCATGAGATCGACTCCGATACTCGGCGGTCAGGGGCGGCGGCGGGGACCGGAAGCGATCCCCCATCACGCCGCACTAGGCGGTAATCATACCCCGATCGGCGCTCGAGTCCATTCGGCAAACCTCCCGCGCGTGGCGAAAACCCCGCTGTTCAGATACGTCGCAGCTGGTAGAGGCGAAATTTACGAGATCCGGCCAGGCGCTGCTCCATGCGATAGCCCGGCCAGTAAGCGACCGCGCGCCGCCACGCGCGCTCGCGGTCGGCACCCGACAGCCGGTGCACCCGGACCTTGAAACGGTCTCCCTCGCTGTGGATTTCGGCGTACTCGGCGGCATCGAGGTTGGCAGACCACGCGGGATGTTCCGTGCGGCCCCAATTCGAACCGACCAGGAGGTATGAGCCGGGACCGTCCGGAACGTAGAGCAGCGAAACCGTGCGCGGCCGACCGGTTTTGCGGCCCGCCACGGTCAGTTCCATCGACGGCAGGCCGGCCAGATCCAGGACGCCGTGGCGGCCTCCGCTGAGACGCCGGACGAGCCGCTCCAGGCGCACGACGACCGGCGCGGTGCGCATGACCGCCGGGCGCCGCGCGAGGGCGCGGCCCAGCGCGGTCAGTGGATTTCTCGGCACCGTTTCACCGTAACCGCCCGGGGTGACACGACGATCCGCGTCCGCTACCGCGCGGCGATTCCGGGCCGTTTGAGGCGTTCCGAAGCGGGCATTGCGAGGACATCGCTTCCCGACAACCTTGGGACTTGCCATGATTGTTCTCCTCGGATTGATCGTGTTGATCGCCGCCATCGTCGTCGGCGCCGCCGCGGTGTCGGCCAATCTCGGCGACGCACACCTGATGTCGACCGGATTCACCGTCTTCGGACACGATTTCACCGGCTCGCTGGGCGAGCTGTTCGCAGCGGGCGCCGTCGTCGGCGCGGCCGGAATGCTCGGGCTCGCACTACTGTTGACCGGCGCGTTCAACTCCGCGCGCCGGAATGCGGCCGTGCGCAGGGAGCTTCGCCGCTCACGCCGCGAAATGGTCACCGCGAAAAAAGAATCCGCCAAGCCCGCGCCCGCGGCCGCGACACCGCCCGCCGGCGAACCGGCGCAGCAGCCGATGTGGTCGCGCAATCGCTTCCTGCGTCGCCGCCCGGAGACGGGCACGTCCTGACGAACCGCTATCGCGCCGGGGCGGTGAGGAATTCCGTCATCGCCTTGGCCACCGCCTGCGGCTGGTCGAGCATCGACAACACGTACGCGTCGTCGATCTCGACCAGCCGCCCCCGGGGCAGCAGGTCCGCGAGCCGGGCGCCGTGGTCGCGCGGCATCACCTTGCCCGCCGACGACCACAGCACCAGCGCCTCGCCCGGGAAGCCGCGCAGCGCTTCGGTATTCGCGATCAGCTCCGATCGGTCCGGCAGCGAATGCCCGTACTTGCGCACATCGCGCCCGATCCGCGCGTCGCGCAGCGCGGGCTCGGTCCAGCCCCGGACCAGCTCGTCCGCGATCGGGTACCGCGCCATCCAGCCGAACAGCAGCGGCGTGCGGCGCAGCCAGCCGATACGTAACTGCCGCAACCCGATTCGCAGCATGCCCGGCACGCCGAAGGCCACGGTGACCGTCTTCCCCGGCAGCCCCGGCGGGAAGTTGCCGAACGCCTCGCAGGGCAGGATCACCAGCCGCGAGACCCGCTCGTCCAGCCCGTAGGCGGTGAGAAACAGCCCGCCGCCCCAATCGGTGTGCACCAGGGTGACATCCCGAAGATCCAGTGCCGCGAGGAAATCCGCGATCAGCGCGTTGAGTCCGCGCAGGGTGAGATCGGCGTCGGCCCGCATCGGTTCCGGGTGCGAGCCCAGCGGCAGTTCGGGGCGGATATAGCGGAATCCGCCGGGCAGCAGTTCGACCACGGCGTCCCAGACCGTCTGATTCATCAGCAGGCCGTGCAGCAGCACCACGGGCGGGCCGTCGCCGTGTTCGGAGTAGTGCACCGGTCCCGCGGGGACCTCGACGACAGGCATATCCGTGCGCTCCTCTCACTAGAACAGTCGCTCTAGAGCGTGTGCTCTAGTGTGGTGGTATGGCGGAGCAGATGTCAACCAGCACCCGCGAGCGCATCCTCACCGCGGCGGCCGAACTGATGCGCCGCCAGGGGTACGGCGCGACCAGCGTCAAGCAGCTCACCGCGGCCGCGCGGGCCCCGATCGGGTCGCTGTACCACCATTTCCCGGAGGGCAAGCAGCAGATCGCCGCCGAGGCGCTGCGCACCAGCGGCGCCGCCTACATCCAGCTCCTGCCCCTGCTGATGGATCCCTATCCGGACCTGCGCACCGCCGTGCCCGCCGCCTTCGACGCCGCGGCCGACGACATGGAGCGATCGGGCTGGATGAATATGTGCCCGGTCGGGACGGTCGCTGGGGAGGTGGCCGACAGCGAGCCGGAGCTGCGCGCGGTCGCCGCGGAGGTCGTGTCCTCCTGGACCGACCAGGGCGCCGCCTACTTCGTGAGCCGCGGGCTGGCTCCCGGCCCGGCCCGGGAATTCACCCTGGCACTGCTGAGCGCGCTGGAGGGCGCCTTTATCCTGGCCCGCACCCTGCGGTCCCCCGATCCGCTGCGCGCCGCCGGGCACGCCATGGCCGCGCACCTCGACCGCGTGTCGGCGGCGAGCGCGTCCGGGTGAGAATCGTTCGGTGACCGTTTCACCGCTTCTCCTCCTGCACGGCCTCACCATGTCCGGACACGCGTGGGACGACGTCGTTCCCGCGCTGCGGCGTCATCACCACGTCTGGGCGCCCACGCTGCTCGGGCATCGCGGCGGGCCGCCGGCCGCGCATCGCCCGGTGCGTTTCGCGGACTTGGTCGACGACATCGAACGCCGCCTCGACGAGCGCGGCTGGGATACCGCGCACGTCGCCGGGAACTCGCTCGGTGGCTGGATCGGGGTCGAACTCGCGCGGCGCGGCCGGGCCCGCAGCGTCTGCGCGCTGTCCCCCGCCGGATTCTGGTCCGCGCGCGGCCACAGCCAGACCACCGGCACCTCGATCATCGCCCGGGCCGCCGCCTTCACCCGGCTCACCCGTCCGCTCGCACCCCTCGGCCTGCGCTCGGCCCTGGTGCGCCGCATAGCCTTTCGCGATATCGCCTGCCATGGGGAGCGTCTGACGCCCGCCCAGGGCCGCACCATCGCCGACGACGTGCGGGCCTGCCGGATCCTGCCCGAAATGCTCGCCACCACCGACGAGATCGCGCCGCTGGACCCGCCGCCGTGCCCGATCACCCTGGCGTGGGCGGAGCGCGATCGCCTGCTGCCCGTCGCCGTCAACGCCGCCATCGCGCGCGAGCGGGTGCCGGGCGCCAGGTTCGAAATCCTCACGGGGACAGGGCATCAGCCGATGATCGACAACCCCCGGCGCGTGGCGCGCGCGATCCTCGATACGACGGGAGCCCTCAGCCGAGGGTGAAAGCGGCCGAGGCTCCGGCGGACCCCGCGACCGCTCAATCGACAGTGAAGGCGACCGACGTTCCGGTGAACCGCGCGACCGCTCAACCGACAATGAAAGCGGCCGAGGCTCCGGTGAATCGCGCGATCGCTCCGCCGCCGTCGCGGCTGTCGCCGGTGTACTCGATGCGGTAGCGGCCGGATTCGGCGGACTGCGGGATCGTCCACCGGATCGCCACCACCGAGGCCGCGGGCTGCCCATCGGGGCGCGACCACTCCATCTCGGTGCACCAGTCGTTGTCGTCGAACGCCCGGCGCCAGCCGTCGCCGTCGGCGCGTTGGACCTCGAAATACGTTCCACCGGAATGGAAGTCGTTGTTCGGATGAGCGCCGGCGAACTCGACCGCGACCGTGTCCCCGCGCTGGTACCCGGGCTGCGGCTGCGTGAGTACGTCGCCGAACGCGTGCCCTGCCGCGGGCACGTCCGGCGGTACCGCGGGCAGCAGATCCGGCTGGAATCCCGAGATCCAGTCCAGCGGCGCCGGGCCGCGGCCGAGATCGACGCGGGCGGCCAGTGCCCGGGCCAGCCGGTCGAATTCCTGCATGTACGCCGGCAGCGTCCAGCGGCCGTACAGCGTCTCGCCGCCCTCGTACTGCTGCGACGCGTACTCCTCGGGCGTCGTCACGTACCCGCTGTAACCGTTGGCATAGCCCTGGAGCAGCACGTTCTCCACGGGCACGGCGAGCGCGCGGGCGACCAGCCGCCGGATCCGCAGCCCGGAGACGACGGTGTACTCGGCCGGGCCCGAGGCGAGGACCAGGTCGCCGATGCGCATGATCTGGATCGGGACCACCAGCGGCACCCACGGCCGCGGCGGCAGCACGCCCAGCGGCGCCACGATGAGCTTGGGCGCCTGGACGTCCCGCATCCACTGCTCCACCGGCGCGTCGACACCGCCCAGCGCGGTCACCACCGGATTCGTATCGCCCTCCTGGAGGAAGGCCAGCTGCGTCTTCCAATTGTCCTCGGAACTGGTCGCCGCGGCGGCGGCGCCCATCATCGCCGGGGCCGTGCGGGCCGGTCTGCCGTCGGGCGTGTAGTCGCCCGCCACGGCGGTGTCGGCCATGTCCACGTACCGCAGCACCGCGTCGACGCCGCCGGACATCGGGCGCGCGGACGCGAAAGCCGCACGGCCCGCCTGGTATTGGCGTTCGCCGATCAGCGCGCAGTTGGCGCGGTTGTCCTCGGTGGGTCCGGACGGGTGCCACGGGGTGAGGTTCAGGTTCGGGGTCATATCGCCCGCGTTGGTCTGCGCGAACGCCGCCACGAAACCGGGTGCGCCGTCCAGGTGGCGCACGCCCATCTCGTCGTGCTCCCAGCGGTAGCTGGCGTAGCCCTTGTTGTCGGCGGAGATCAGCGTGTTCTTGTCGGTGAGCGAGGTGCCGTGGGTGGCGAACCAGGTGATCGCGCCGATGTCCTTGCCGCCCTGGCGAAATCGCAGCACGGTGACCATCGGATCGATGGCGCCGGGGAGTTCGGCCTTGTCCTCGGGCGGGTTGAGTTCGAACGCCTCGCGCGACCGGTTGGCGCTGGCGTCGTGCAGTTCACCGTGGCCGAGCAGGATCGCGCCGGGCGCCAGTCGGTCGTGGGCGGCCGCGATCGCCGCGACGATGCCGTCCACCTCGGCCTCGTGCGAATTCCGCTGGAAACCGTAGGCGGCCAAGGAGTACGCGTACTCGCGCGCGGTGCCGCCGCACGAGTTGTGGTTGTGCGTGGCGTTGATGTTGACATTGCGTTCGGTGTAGAGGTCACCGAACCGCCGGGCGAGCCGTTGCAGCACCGCGAGGTGCACGGACTGGAACAGGCACGCGATATCGGCGTTCACGAACACCACCCGGTCGCCGGTGGTCCGGTCCACGACGACGTACGCGCGCGCCCAGCACCGCATGAGCAGCCCCGTCGCCACCTGGTCCAGTTCCGAGTAGCCCATCATGCCCTGACCGGCGACCGCGCCGGTGACGTCGGCCATCCCGCAGCCGATCAGATAGTCCTGGCCGTCGGTACGCCCGGCAGGCTGCGCGGCAACAGGATTCGCGCCCGCCACCCCGGTCGCGAACGCCGCGGCCGTCGTACCTGCCAGCATCGAGCGCCGGGACACCGCCACGGTGACTCCTTCGGTTCCGTGACGCGGCCATCCTGATCGTATCCACCCGACCGGCCACCGCATCGTTACCCTTTGTTCGGCGAAGCGTACTGGACGTTTGTCCAGCTCGCCAGACTCGCGCCAAGAATATCGGCCAGACCAGGGCTGACAACTACCGGCACACAGCCCGCCACCCATTTTCCGGCACGCTTTTGGCCGGAATCCACCGCCACCGAAGGGGGATCCCGGCCAAAAGCGTGCCGGGAAACGCCTATGACGCGCCGGTCAGGAGACGACAACCTCCGTCTCCAGCGGCAAGGCGATCACCGACGTCCCGACCTGTAGCGTGAACGCCCCAGGCTCGACGGCCCAGCCGTCCTGCGTCCAGTGCTCGAATGCCCGCTGGGGCAGGGTGATCTCGACCCGGCTCGACTCCCCCGCCTCGAGGGTGACGGCCGCGAAGGCGGCCAGCCAGCGCAGGGGACGGTCGATCGCGGACTGCTCGCGCGAGAGGTACGCCTGCACGACCTGCTTCCCCGTCCGCTCGCCGATATTGGTGACGGTGACGGTCACCGTGCGCCCCGAGACGTCCAGATTGCGCAATTCCCAGGTGGTGTACCCGAGTCCGTGCCCGAAGGGGTAGGCCGGTTCCACCCCGGCCCGCAGCCAGGCGCGGTATCCGATGTGCACGCCCTCCTCGTACTCCAGCACGCCGTCCTCGGGCGTGGTGTTCAGGACGGGGACGTCGGACATGGTCTTGGGCCAGGTCGTGGGCAGGCGGCCGCCCGGTTCGGCGGCCCCGGTGAGCACATCGGCCAGCGCCGCGCCGAACTCCTGCCCGGGGAACCACGACAGCAGGACCGCGGCCACGTCGTCGCGCCACGGCATCTCCACGGGCGCACCGGAATTCACCACGACGACGGTCCGCGGATTCGCCGCCGCCACCGCGGCGACCAGTTCGTCCTGGCGGCCCGGCAGGCGCAGCGTGGTGCGGTCGACGCCCTCGCTCTCGATGCGCTCGGTGGTGCCGACGACCAGGACCGCCACCTCCGCCTCCCGGGCCGCGTCGACCGCGGCCGCGAACTCCTCGTCCGGCGACCGCCGCGGGCTCGTCGCGCCGACCGTGACGCCGAGGAATACGCCCAGCCCCGGTATCGCCGCCAGGTCGGCGACGGTGACGCGAATGTCGACCTCCTGCCCCTCGGCCAGCGTCCGGGTCACGGCGTGCTGCGGCGGATCCAGCAGGGCCGCAACAGGATCCGCGCCCTCGAACGCGGCCCGGCCGTCGGCCACGGTCTCACCGTCCAGCTCGAGGCGCACGTGGCCGAGCGCACCCGCGCCGATCCGCCACTCGCCGGCCACGTCGGCGCGCAGCCGCGCGCGCAGTTCGACCGACGACGCGCGCTCCGCGGCCGGGTCGCCGAACAGCACCAGATTCGCGGCGGCACGGTGCTGGGTCTCGAAGGCCGTCTCGCCGTCGAGATAGCGCAGACACAGTCCGGGCGTGCCGGTTTCGGGGTCGGTGAGCAGTTCCAGCGGCGCCGGCGACAGCGCGTCCGACAGCCACACCCCGGGCGTGTAGGTCACGGGCAGGGCCGCGCGCAGTCCCGCCAGCGGCGTGGTGGTGTGCGCCGGGATCACGGTGGCGCTGCCGCCGCCCATCAGCCGCGGTTCGGCCGCCGACGGGCCGAGCAACGCGACGGTGGCGTCCGGGCGGAGCGGCAGTACCCCGTCGTTGCGAACCAGCACCATGGCGTCGGCGGCGGCGCGGCGCACCAGCTGCCGCGCCTGGTCATCGGTGAAAGACGGTGCGGGCTGCGGAGTTTCGTCCAGGGCGCCCACCCGCATCGCGAAACGCAGGATCCGCCGGACCTTCTCGTCGATCGCCGATTCCGGCACCGTCCCGGCGCGCACCGCCTGCTCCAGCGGCTCGCCCCACAGCGTCGGCGGCCCGGGCATGCACAGATCCGTCCCGCGGGCGGCGCCGTCGGTATTGCGCACGGCGGTCCAGTCCGACACCACCACGCCGTCGAAACCCCAACTGCCCTTGAGCGGTTCGTCCAGCAGCGGGTTCTCCGTCATGGTGACGCCGTCGACGGAGTTGTAGGCCGCCATGACCATCCACGCGCCCGCCCGCACACTGCGCTCGAACGGGTACAGGTACAGCTCCCGCAGTGTGCGGTCGGTGGCGCGCACGTCGACGGTGAAGCGGTCGGTCTCGGAATCGTTGGCCACGTAGTGTTTCGGACACGCGCTCACCCCGTGGCGCTGCACGGCCCGCACGTAGGCCTCGGCCATCTCGGCGGTCAGCATCGGATCCTCGGAGAAGCATTCGAAATGCCTTCCGCCGAGCGGGGATCGGTGCAGGTTGACCGTCGGGCCCAGGACCGCGTACACGTCCTTGCGCCGGGCCTCCGCGGCGATCAGGGCGCCGATCTCGTCGAGCAGGTCACGGTCCCAGGTGGCGGCCAGGGCGGTGCCGGAGGGCAGGCTCACCGACGGATCGCGCTCGTCCCAGTTTTCCCCGCGCACCCCGGACGGACCGTCGGACACCGGCATCTCCGCCAGCCCGACCGCCGGCTCCCCCGCCATCCGGAACATGCCGGCGCCGGAGATCAGCCGTAGCTTCGCGGGCAGGTCCAGTTTCGCCAGCCACTGCTCGATCCGCTCATCCATGCGCTGCCCCGTTCGTGTCGACTGCGATGGTCCCGAGATTACCCCGACCGACCACTCGGTCCGGCCGTCTGACCCGGACCGCGTACGCCCTCCATGTCATCCCGCGACCCCCGCTTCGCGCCACCGTGACACGCCCACCGATCCGGCCGGTTTCCACACCCGGGACCCCCTACCGCGGCCGCACCGGGTCGATGCGCGTGATCACGGTCGCGCCGTCCCGCGCGCCCACGGTCACCATCTGCCGATAGACCCGAACCGACCGGTCCGGCCGCGTCTCGATGATCGTCACCGCGAACACACCCTCCGGTCGCGGCCCGATCTCCACACAGTGCCGCGTCCCCACCGGCACGCTCGCGATCCCGCCGTCGATCACTTCTACCGGCGACACCCACGCGTCGGGCGCGGTCACCGCCCGCGCCGCCGCGCCCGAACGGGCCACGTAGTACGCGTATTGAAAGGCCAGGATCACGTCCGGCCCCGACCCCGTCGACCCCGGACCGTTCCCCCGCACCAGCGTCGCGGACCGCACGGCCTCACACCCCGGCCCGCCGCCCAGACCCACGTCGACCACTCCCACCAGGGCCTCCGCCGTCGTCGGCACCCGCGCCTCGCCCCGTCCCAGCACCACGCCACTCATCGCCGCCACCCCGCCGACCACGGCCACCGCCCCCGCGACGATCCCCCACCAGCCGCCCCGCCCCCGCCGCCGGGGCCGCGCCGGCGCCAGCATCCCCGGCCAGACCGGCACCGGCCCCCGATCCCCTCTCGGCGCCCCGCGCACCGACCTCCCGCGCCGCAACCTCCGCTGCACCGCCATGGCCCCACCGCACCCCCTTTCCGATGCGCACCGCCCAGGGACCCCGACCCGGCGGCAATATCGTTGAGCGCTAACAAGATTGCACATCCCCCGCCCCCACGCCCCCCGAACGCCCAACTCCACCCCCAACCCCCTCCACCATGCCGATTTGGTGACACCAGGGGGTCCTGGGGTAATCTCATCGAGCACTCACGCAAGCGAGAGCAACGGGCTGTGGCGCAGCTTGGTAGCGCACCTGACTGGGGGTCAGGTGGTCGCAGGTTCAAATCCTGTCAGCCCGACCAGAACCGCCTTATCTGAACCAGTGACTGAAAAGACACTGGCGAGGGTAAGGCGGTTTTCGTTTTCGGGGTTTCCATCGTCTGAGCTGGGCGGACGCTTCCGGCGCCGCGATCCCTTTGATCCGCCAGCACCATGCTCAGCCCGCTTCGAGGCAAGCTGGACACCTTCGGCAGCATCGGTGCTTCGCTGCCGGTAGGCCAGGTGTGCATCGTGCAGTTCGGTGAACAGCGGGGTCTTCTGGTCGTCGGCAACCTCTGGATCGTCCAGATAGAACCGCTCGAAGAAGGTCTCGTTGAGCAGTCGCCGGATGGGATCGGTGCCGTCGCGGTACAGCTGACGAGGGTTGGACACCAACCGCAAAGCATCCCGCAGCAGGTTCACGCCGAGGCTGAGTTCAGCGGCTGTGTCAGTCAGTCCCGTCTCAATCCGCAGTCGTTGCACCCGGATGTCCTGAAGCTTCGTCTTGATCTTCGCTTGCGGCATGGTGTCGTCGGCCAGTGCCAAGGCCCCGCCGACCAGACCCAGGCGCTGCTGCGCCCGCTGGCGCTCGGCGGCCACACCCGGCATCAACGCCAGAAACAGCGCGCCCACGACCGCGATGGCCGCGATCGTGGCGGCGAACAGCGCCAGGTCCAGCACCGCCATCATCACCAGCGTGCCGACCAGCATCACGGTGCCGTTGACCACACCGATCAGACTCGACGACGTCGCCTCGTGCAACAGCACCGTATCGGAGGTGACCCGGGTGACCAGCTCGCCCACCGGCCGACGCTGCGACGACGGCACTGTGGCACGGAAATATCGGCGCACCAAAGTCTTTCGGGCGTCGAGCACGACTCGTTCCCCGACCGTGCCCACCAGAATCCATTCCAGGCACCGCACCAGTGCGGCGAACACCGACAGCGCCAGCAGCGTCGCCACGGGAGTCACCAGCGAAGCACGCGACCCGACCGCGTCGAGCACCCACTTCGTGATCATGGGCGTCGCCGGGCCCGCGGCAGCGCTCAGCACCGCGAGCACACACCAGACGGCGAGGACGCCACGATGCGGCGCGACGAACGACCACAGCACACGAAGCCGGCCGAAACGCGGCGGCGAATTGTTCATATCCTCGACCGTAAATTCCCGGCGCCCGCATACCCACGCCTGCAGTGAGTTCCCAGCCACTCGACCGGGGAAATCCAGCCGCCGGAACCGATCCGCCATCCGATGACCACGCTCGCCGCTGCCGCGCCGACCGCCGGGACGGGCGGTACGGACAGAGGTGGACGAGATCGGCGGTGTGCACCGTGGTGCCCTGTCAACCGATCGAGACGACGCCTACAGCGCGCCGGTTCCCCGAGCAGGGAAGCTCGGCGATGCGACTATGCTGGTGGCGCGACTTAACATACGGGCAGTTCGATCGTGCAGCCGAAGGTCGGGTCCGACACGTAGGTGCCCGCTCGGTCGGGGACCGGTCGGCAGCGAGCTGAACTCGTCTCTCGCAGAGAAGGATTGGCCCGTGAACAGCAGCGGAGCGCGCACGATCGATGCGACGGCATTTCTGGCCGAATATCCGGAATACGGCGAAACGGCCGTACTCGATGAACTTCGTGACACCGAGTACGCATACCTGGATCAGCAGCAGCACGTCTATCTCGACTACACCGGCGCCGGACTCGCGGCCATGGCGCAGCATCGCGCGCACGACGAATGGGTCACCTCCGGCTGCTACGGCAATCCACATTCGGACAATCCCACGTCACTGGCCGCGACGGCCCGCGTCGAGGCAGCGCGGGCTGCCGTGCACACCTACTTCAATGCCGCACCGGAGGAGTACGCGGTGATATTCACCGCGAATGCCACGGCCGCCTGCCGACTGGTCGGTGAGGCATATCCGTTCGATCGGTCGACCACGCTCGTTCTCACGGCCGACAACCACAATTCGGTCAACGGCATAAGAGAATTCGCGCGTGCCAAGCATGCCCGCACCGAATACGCTCACATCACCGGGACCGAACTTCGAGTGAGCGAGCAGTCGGTCCGCGCGGCACTGAGTCGCCGAACGCTGAGGCGGCGGCGCGGATTGTTCGCTTATCCGGCGCAGAGCAACTTCAGCGGAGTGCAGCACCCCTTGGAATGGGTCGGCCTGGCACACGAGTACGGATTCGATGTACTGCTGGACGCGGCTGCTTATGTTCCCTCCAATACTCTCGATCTCACTGCGGTGCCCGCCGATTTCGTCCCGGTGAGTTGGTACAAGTTGTTCGGGTATCCCACGGGCGTCGGCTGCCTGATCGCCCGGCACGGCGCCTTGGCCCGGCTACGCCGACCCTGGTTCGCCGGTGGCAGTATTCGCGCGGTCAGCGTGCGGGGCGGCTGGCACACCATGGCGCCGGGCGGTACGGCCTACGAAGACGGCACCGTGAACTTCCTGGCTGTGCCGGATATAGAGCACGGGCTCGATTGGGTGCGCGGTATCGGCATGAATGTCATCAGTCGGCGCACGCGCTGCCTGACCGGATGGCTGTTGGATCGACTGACGGCGCTGGAACACGACAACGGCATGCCACTGGTTCGGATCTATGGCCCGCGCACGATGGACGGCCGCGGTGCGACAGTGGCTTTGAACATTCTCGCCCCCTCCGGGGAGGTCGTGGACGAACGTCTGGTTGCACGGGAATCGTCGGCGGCGGGCCTGTCACTGCGGACAGGCTGTTTCTGCAACCCCGGCTCGGGTGAGGCCGCCTTCGGTCTCAGCCGGACGGCCCTGCGCCGCATGGCCGGACAGCAGATCCGCACCATCGACGAGTATGTCGCGGAGGTCGGCTTGCCCACGGGTGGCGCGATCCGTGTCTCGCTCGGAATAGCCTCGAACTTCCCCGATGTCCAGCGATTCATCGACTTCGTCGGCACCTATCGCAACCGCCCGTGCGACGGTCACGACCTGCCGCCACGCGAGCAGTGCTGAATCCGCGGGTTCGCAGCAGTCGACAGCCGTTCTGCGCGCACCGCTGCCGGTGAGTTTGCCGCCGGAGGCTTCGAAGACGAGGCAGGCTACACCGCGGCCCCGGCACACGAATCGATCGAGTTCACCGAAGCGGCTGGCCGGTCGGCAACGTGCGGATTGCGCCGGAGGCGGCGCGGCGGTTGACCCGGGCGGCAAGGACGTCGAGATCGCAGGCTGGGCCGCCACGGTCCGGCAATACCTGGCAGCCGGGCTGCTCGACGAACTGGTACTGCACCTGGTGCCCGTTGTGCTCGGTGCCGGGGAACGGCTCCTCGACGGCCTCACCCTCACCCCGGTGGAGGTCATCGCCTCCCGACCGTCACCCACCTGCGATATCGCCTCAGTAGCGCCGCTGACCATCACCGCACAATGACATCCCTTACCGATCAGTGAGCCACCGACGCCAGTGTCAGGAGATCGGCCGTCCACTCTTGCCGCCGATCGCCCGGCCCGCACGACCTCGGCGCCCTCCGGTTGTAAAGCTAGGGAAATGAGAACGTCGAACCCTCGCCATACCATGAGCCGGTGTAGGCCGCCTCAGGTGTTCGATCGTCGAGCGCCTGGTGCAGCGTGATCGTGTCGAATCGCGATGTGGTGCAAGCCCTTCCAGCCAAGCCGCTTCATCGAGGCTCCGCCCGCCTACCGATCCACTCGAATTCGTTGGTGCTTCTGTGTGGAGCCAGCGATGATCGGTGGGTGGAACTCACCACCTCGGACAGCGGTTCCTGGCGAATCGGAACCGACGCGGAGACAGCATGGATCGCCGACGATACGTCGGTCGGCCTGACCATCACTTCCGCGATCCCGCCGGTCTTCGACAGGTACGCCACGATCGTCGTGCCGGAAGATGACGACGCGGCCTGGGAAGCGCTGGACCGAGCGCTGGTGTCGATCCTACGCGCCGAGTCGGCGAACCAGCCGTGGTGGTTGGGATACCTGGATAATGGCGCCGACGACATCGTCTTCCCCGAAGCTCCACGGGTGGCCTTGTACGCCGGCTGGCCCTACGTGTTGGTCGAGGCGGGGCCGGAGCAGGCGCTCACCTGGCGCAGGCTTACCTGGCGTCAACGTCGTAGCCTGCCCGACCTAATATTTCCGTCCGACCGCTGCTGGCTGGTGTCGCGGCTGTTAGACGACGACTGGATCTGTGTCGGCGGGTCTACCGGACTGGTACACACGCTTCTTCGCCATCCCGACCTCGAGACACGTCGAGTGGAACTCGGGCAGGACGCGACTCCCCCCGGCCACATCGCCATGTAGCCACGGATTCAAGGATCGAGTGCGGCGGCCGAGCCGGAGCCGGTACGCTCCAGCCGGGGTCAGGACCGTCACGTCCCGCGGCTGAGGAATGGTCGCCTTCATCCGAGAAATACCCTGCCGCAGTGACTTTCTGCCGAGGATCGTGCATCGGGATGGATGCGGCTCTGCACCCCACCGCCACCCGGCGGTCTCACGAAACTCGAGGGTGGCTGGGCATTACTGATACTTTGGCGAGTCATGTCTGAATCCAATGCCCCGGAGCATGTCCAGGGCCCCACCCCGCCCCGCCGTACTGCCGGGCGCATCGCCGGCAGTATCGCCTTGATCGTTGTTGCGCTGGTCTTGCTGATCGGCGGGATCCAGGCGATTGTCGATCCGGCCGAGGTCGTCGCCAATTCCTCCAGCACCGCGCGCAGCCCGGACACCGAGGCCGAGGCACAGTTCAGCGGCCTGCTGCTGTGTTTTTTCGGGGTCACGGTGCTGGGCTTCGGCATTCTTCTGTTCAAGAAGAAACCCTCGTCCGGCACGCCATCCAGCAGCGAGACGTGACTCAGCTTGCCTCGCGGTAGACGAACTCCTCCAGGGTCGTGAGGGTTTCGGACCGGTTGGCGCGGTGGCGCAGGCAGTACCGGGTCGGGTACCAGCCGGCTTGCTGCCACGCCCGCGGCTGTTCGATCGGTGTGCAGGCGTCCCCGATCGCTCCTGAGCGCAGGCCGTTGTACTGATCGAGATTCACCATGGGCTCGTAGAAGGTGATCTCGCCGTTCCAGCTGCCGTAGATGAAGGTGTGGGTGAACGGGCCGCCGTTCAATTCCGGGGTGGTCGTGTTGATCAGGTGCTGGCCCATGGCCGGTTCGATCGCGTCGAGGTCGGCGTAGCTCGGCGGCCGGTATTTCGCCGCCGGAAGGTTCTTGCCGAGTGCGTAGTCGGCACAGGCCGTCATCTGCAGGCAGGGGCCGGGGCGGATCGCCAGCCGTTCGGCGTTGTCGTTCAGATAGAAGTGCACGTCGAAATGGGCTGTGTCCCACACACCCGCCGGGACGTGGCCGTGCGGGTTCCAGTTCGCCAGCACATAGGTGAACGGCATGTCGTCTCGACGGGCGAGGTTTTCGGGCAACGGCAGCGCGTGCTCGTGGCCGCCGGCGCACTCGTGGTGGGGGTCGACAGTGCCGTCGGCATTCTTGTCGTAGCAGTACAGTCCGCTCGACGGCGGGTCGTAGGGCAGCGCGTCGTACACGCTGTCGGTGGCGGCCAGACCGATCACCAATGGTGTTCCGGCGCTGTCGGTCTGGGAGTACGCGGTGATCCGGCCGTTGCCCAGATTCGCGCTCTGCCCATAGTCCGCGCACGGACCGGAATAGGCCGGCGTCACGGCCAGCAGGGCCGCGGCCTCGACCTCGGATACCCGGACCGTCTGTTCCCGAGCGGGTTCCAGCGCATCCACCCGGCAGAGGGTGACCGCGTCGTCGGCCTGCGCGACCGGGGTCGGCCCGAAGGCGAGTGTGAGTCCGGCGATCAGGCCGGCGATGCGAGCGCACACCCCCATGCGGGACGAATTCGTGTGCCGCGCACCAAGTCTGGACGAGTAGTGATGTTCGATAGACATTCCGGAATTCCCTTCCGTGACCGCTTATTCCGGCCACGACCCGAGCTCGTCGACAGCGACGGTGACGCATTGCAGTGTCTGAGCGGCATTGAGCCGCGGATCGCACCGCGTGTCGTACTTCGTGGCGAGCTCGTCTTCGCGCAGCCGCTGCCAGCCGCCGACGCACTCGGTCACCGGTTCCGGAGCCGTCTCCAGATGCAGGCCGCCGGGCATGACACCGGTGGCTCGGCAGGCGCCGAAGAAGGCCCGGATCTCGGCCGTCACCTCGTCGACGCGGCGAGTCTTGATTCCTTGATCGGTCACGAATGTGTTGCCGTGCATGGGATCACAGACCCAGCACACCGGCGTCCCGGTTTCCGCCGCGGCCTCCAGCAGTGCGGGAAGCACCGTGGCGGCCCGATCGGCGCCCAAGCGTGGAATGAGGGTCAGCCGGCCCGGAACCTTGCCGGGATTGAGGCGGCGGCACAGTGCCGCGACGTCTGCCGGGCGGGTCGCGGGGCCGAGTTTGACCCCGATCGGGTTGTTGATCAGTTCGGCGAAGCGGATATGCGCGTGCGCCGGATCACGGGTCCGCTCGCCGATCCACAGCAGATGGGCCGAGCAGTCCCACCACCGGCCGTCGTGCCCGCGACGGGTCAGGGCCTGCTCGTAGTCGAGCAGCAGCGCCTCGTGCGACACCCGCATGAGCGGGCCGTGCTGGTTCCGGCCACCGTCCGATGCGGTCATGACCAGATCCAGGAGGTCGGCGACATCGCGCAGCAGCCGCACCGGACCGCGGTGATCACAGAGATCGGCGGCCTCCCGGATCAACCGCGCCGCCGCCCCGGCCGGCGGCATCGGATGGGTACGAAGGTGATTCAGCGTTGCCGCCGCGTGGAAATAGGCCTCGACCATCCGGCCCGGGTCGGGTGTCCGGCTCGCCGCGTCGGGCTCGTACCCGTTGATCATGTCACCGAGGTAGGAGTGCAGCCCGGTGCTCTTCTCGAGCGGTTGCGATCGCGGTTTCGCGTATTCGCCTGCGACACGGCCGATCACGACCGGTGTGATGCCACGTCCGTAGCTCAGCACCGCGGCGGCCGCGGCCGCGAGCGCCTGTCTGTCGGCCAACGCCCGTACGTCGGACATCTCGAAGGTTTCGGCGCAGTCTCCGAGCTGGAGGACGAACGCTCGCCCCTCCGTCGCGGCGGCCAGTTCGGTCCGCAGCGCTTCGCATTCGGCAGAACCGACGAGCGGTGGCAGTGACCGCAGCCGGTCCGTGTTGCGCGCTGCCGCCGCGGCGTCCGGCCAGGACGGCTGGTGCAGCGCGGGCCGGTTACCACTGTCCGTCGGCGGAACTCCGGGATCATTCGGCCGACTAGCGCGCACCTCGTCGACCAGCACGGGTTCCGGCTCGCCCGTTCCGCCGCCGGACGCGTCCGGGCACGATTGCGGTGAGATCAGGTCCGGGTTGAAGCATTCCTTGATGTAGCACACCGGCGCGCCGCTGACGTCGATCACATACGCCTTGGCGACACACGGCCGGCCATCGATCCAGCGAGCCAGTCCCGCCCACAACACTCGGCGGGATTGGGCCACGCCCCGAGACGCCAACTGATAACCGATCGGGCCGGGACCGTCTATGCCGAACCTTGTGGCCGCATTCTTTTCAGCCACCACATGATTCATCGACACCAAGACCAGGTCCGGATCGACCAGACCGGAGTGGCGCACGACGACCTCGCAGTCCTCGTCGACGCGCAGCGACCGCGCTACCGTCTCCGAAACACGATCGGCCGGTACCACGTCCTGGTGCACCACTCGAATATGGAGCGCTGTTCCCAGCGATGCTTCCAGCAGTGGTGTCGTCAGACCGTCGTTGGCCAGCAGCATTCTGGCCGTCGGATCCGTGAACGCCCTCGCATGCGGCCGGCAAACCCGTTGAGGTGCACCGGCCGTCGCCGTTCCGATGATTTTCTCGCCCTGATTGAGCACGATAGTTACGCCGCTTTCACATTCGCCCATCGCGACCGAGTCGCTTTTCCGAGCTTCCCACGCGGCGGGAAACCACAACTTCCCAGAAGTGGCGCTACACAAAACATTTAAACAGAATGAAACGTCTGTTCATCCCCCGGTCAAGTTCGCATTAGGGCGGCGCCGACAAACGGCGAGCTACCGGGCTCGCACGGCCCGGACGCACACCGACAGGGCTGATCCGCCGCGCTAATCGAGAGTGACGTACGTCGCTTTCCGATCGCCCGGCAAATGACAAGTGGGAGGTCGGATCCGACGGTCAGATGGGGACCGCGACGCCGCCGTGTATCCGCTGAACCAGCGTCCGCACCACCTCTCCAGGAGCCGGGTTCTGAAAGATCTGCCGTCCCATAGCGATTCCCGCGCAACCGGAATCACTGACGTCCTGTGCGAACTGATCGGCTGTCAGGCCGACCTCCCCTCGCCCACCGGCAGCCAATACCGGAACCGGTGATGTCGCGACCACTTCCCGCATCGTCTCCACCGAACCCGTGAAATAGGTTTTCACCAGGTCGGCGCCCAGGTCGACCGCCACGCTCACCGCATGGGCCACGATGTCGGGATCGTATTCGTCGACGATGCCCGGGCCACGCGGATAGCTCATGATCAGCAGCGGAACCTGCCACCGGTCACAGGCGCCGGCCAGCGCACCGATCTGACGCAATTGCTCGGATTCGGTGGCCGAGCCGACATTCAGATGGACGCTCAGCGCGTCCGCGCCGAGCCGTAGCGCGTCCTCCACACATCCGACGGCCACCTTCTCGTCCGCGCTGAGACCCAGACTGGTGCTACCGCTAACGTGCAGAATCAAGCCGAGCCCGCTGGCCGCCGGCACGGTCGTCTTGGCGCGGCCACGATGCAGAATTACCGCATCGGCATTGGCCGCGTCCACAGCGCGCAGCAAACGATCGAATTCGGTCGCCGACGTGATGGGACCGGTGCTGAACGAATGGTCCAGTGCCACAAAGATATGGCGCCTATCGCCTTGTCTGGACAGCCGGTGCAGTCTTCGCAATACGCCTGGGTTGGGCATCTCGATATCACCGCCTGGAGGGGAGAACGTTGTGGCGTCATAGTATTTCGATCTCCCCCACACGAATAGCGCCAACCCTGGGAACATGTGATGCCAGCATTGGGAATAGCGCACGGCGACATGCCTTTTCGCGCGACTATGGTCCACAAGTCAGAAGCACTGCGCCCGCGACAGCGTAGCTCCGCGTGGGTGGACACTTGTGATATTCGAAGGGGCGGCACATGGCCACCGAGAATCCGAATCCTCCGAACCTGACGACCGTACTTCGTCGGAGAGCCGAGGCGCACCCGGATCGCTTGGCGCTGAGCTTTATTCGCGACGCGGCACATGCGTGGCCGGACAGCGCGGAGGCGATCACCTATTCCGCACTCGACCGCCGGGCACGGGTCATCGCGGCCGCGCTGACCGAGGCAGCCGAACCCGGCGCGCGCATGGTGCTGCTGTACGCCCCGGGACCGGAGTACGTGGCGGCGTTCTTCGGCTGCCTGTACGCGGGCATGGTGGCGGTTCCGGCATATCCGCCCACCGCCGACAGCAGAGCGGACCGGCTGCTGGCTGTCATCGACGACGCCGGCGCCGCGGCGTATTTGACCTCCTCCGATTCGGCGGACCTGTGCCGGACGTGGCTGGCCGGAGCCGGTGGCCGCCCCCACCTGCCGCCGATCGTGACCGATATCCTGCCGAATGCACCGGCCACGGACCTTCCGGGCGCCGAGGGTGACCGGCTGGCATTCTTGCAGTACACGTCGGGTTCCACCGGGGATCCCAAGGGGGTCATGCTCACTCACGCGAACTTGCTCGCGAACGCGGTGGCGATCAATGCGGGTCTCGCGATCGACGACGGTGACAGGCAGGTGTCGTGGCTACCGCCCTATCACGACATGGGCCTGATCGCCGGTATCCTGCAACCGATCTACTCGGGGATCGAGACCGTGTTGATGGCCCCAGCGACCTTTCTCCGCGATCCGATCTGCTGGCTCGAGGCCATCGACCGTTTCGGTGGCACCTATTCCGGTGCACCGAACTTCGCTCTCGATCTCTGTGTACGCCAAGCGAATCCGGGTCGGCTGACAGGTCTGGACCTGAGCCGTGTACGGACGATGTACAGCGGTGCGGAACCGGTCCGACCGGCGACGCTGGAGCGGTTCGCGGACCGGTTCGCGGCCAACGGTTTTCGCCCTACCGCATTCATGCCCGCCTACGGTCTGGCCGAATCCGGGTTGGTAGTGACCCTCCGCACCCGCGGGACGGGTGCGGGCCCTGCTACGAATGTCGCTGCGGTGGAACGCAATACACCTTCGGCCTACACCACGAACGGGGCTCTGGTCTCGGTCGGTGAGCCGGTGCGGGAGTGCGTGGTGCGAATCGTCGATCCGGACACGACCGTGGCGCAGCCGGACGACACTGTCGGCGAGATCTGGACCAGCAATCCCGGTGTCGCGCTGGGCTATTGGGGAAGGCCGGAGATCAGTGCGGAGATATTCCGGGTACGTATCCGCGGCGGGGACCCCGCTGTGCGGTTTCTGCGCACCGGCGATCTGGGGTTCCTGCGGGACGGTCAGCTGTATGTGACCGGCCGGATGAAGGACGTGATCATCATCCGGGGCGAGAATCACTATCCGCAGGATCTCGAGGAGACGGTCTGGTGCACCGACCCGCGGCTGCGCGCGGGATGTACCGCCGCGTTCACCGCGCCGTTCGTTCCCGGTGGCGACGAGCGGGAGCGGCTGGTGGTGGTCCAGGAGATCTCCGGCTCGGTTTCCGCCGCGGAGGCGGCCGAGATCACCCGTGCCACCCGTAAACGGGTCGCGATGGTGCACGGGGTGCCCCTGGACGAACTGGTGCTCATCCCGCCGCGCGGCATCCTCAAAACCAGCAGCGGCAAGATTCGGCGCCGCGCCACCCGGCAGGCCTTTCTCGACGGCGCGCTGGCCGGCGCGGTGGTGGCCGCACCCGATGCCCCGGCCGTACCCGAAGCCACCCCCTCGGCGTCCGGCGTCCGGGAACGGCTGCTCGGCGCGCTGCGGACCGTGCTGACCCTGCCCGCCCTCGGAGCCCATGACGACTTCTTCGAGTGGGGCGGCGACTCGCTGCTCGCGGTGGAAGCCGCCGCTGTCGCCGCCGAGGCGGGTATCGGATTCGACGCCCGACTGCTCTACACCCATCCGAGCGCCGCCCTGCTCGCCACGGAACTGGAACGCGGCGGGACCGCCCTGGAGCCGGAGGGGTTGTACTCCGCCGCACGCGGCCACATCCCCCGGGTGCCCGACGCCGACGACTATCCGGTATCCCCCATCCAACGCCGATGGGCCGCGGACTACCTGGGCGACTTCACCAAGACCTGGGGAAACATGTTGTTCGACGTGCCGCTCGCCGACGGCGGTGACCGTGAGCGGCTGGCCCGGGCCATCGATCGTGTCTGGAGCGATCACGAAGCGCTGCGAACCGTTTTCGACATCCGAGACGGCGAGTTCCGGCAGCGAATCCAGCCGCAGGTGCCCGTCCCCCTCGGCGAATCCGATCTGCGCGATCTCACCGATCAGGAACTCGGCCGACGTCTCGACACGATCCGAACCGAATTGGGTTCCGCCACACTCGATGTGGTCGACGGCCCGCTGACCCGATTCCATCTGGTCCACACCGCACGCGGCGATATCGCACTCGGGGTGATCCATCACATGATCGTCGACGGCTGGTCGATGCTGATACTGCGGCGGGAACTCGCCGAAACCTACCGGGTCCTCTGCCGGGGCGAAGATCCGCCGCCGCGCCCGCTGGATCGCTACCGCGATTACGCGGTGTGGATGTACGAGCTGGAGCGTAGCGGTGGGCTCGACACCGCCCGCGACTATTGGCAGCGCAAACTGTCCGAGCCGCTGCCGGATACGTTGCCGGTCGACCAGACCGCTGTTCGCGGCCCGGACAACCGCACCGCGTCGGTCACCGTCCGGGTTCCCGACGACGCCGCGGCGGCGGTAGCGCGGCTGGCCCAGGCGTCCCGGATCAGCACGGCGGTCCTGCTGAACACCGTATTCTTCACGGTGCTGCACCGGCACACCGGCGGTGACGATCTGATCGTCTACACCCCGCTGGCCGGGCGCGACCGGGCCGATATTCGTGACGCTATCGGCATGTTCATCAATAACGTGCCGATGCGGATGCGGTTCCACAGCAGACCCGATTTCCGTACCGTCGCACACGATCTGCAACAGCAGCTGGTCGAATCGGTAATCCACCAGCGTTGGCAGCTCGACCGCATGGCGCAGGACCTCGGCCTACCCCGCGATCCCGACCAATTCCCGATATCCAACACGTTTTTCAGCACATTGGACATCGACGATCCTCTGCCACCGGCCACCGTCGAAGCACACACGCCGACCGCCCGCATGCTGTTCACGGACACTCGTTTCCACCTGATGTTCTACGCCTACGAACACCCGAACGGTCTGCGCCTCGAGTGCAAGTATCGACAGGTCCTCTTCGAGGAAACCGAGGTCGTCGGCCTCGTACGCGACTTCCTGCACACCCTGGACGACCTTGCCACCATGGGGTTGGATATCCCGATCGAATGGGTCTCGGCCGGGCAACCGTAGTCGCCGCGCACCGAACGTGTGCCGCTATCCGTCCGATGGGTCGCGGGGGCGGGGGCCGATCTGGTCGAGCAGATCGTTGACCTCGTCGGGGAAACCGTTGGTGACCTGCTTCGCGGTCTTGTGCGGGAACCGGCGGGTGACATGTTCTTCGGCGGCGGATCCGGGCAGGACGTAGACCGGTTCCGTTTTGTTCTGCAGTGGGCGTACGACTTCGTCGAGATGCTCTCGTCGCGAATCGAGGAAAGCGCCGATCACATCCTCACCGGCCGGGCACACCGCCATGCAGTAGCCGGCTTTGTAGTTGGGCTTGAACGACAGGCTCTGCCACATCGAGAACGATTCGCCCGTGGTCACCCGCTCGCGGTACTCGGCACGGTCCGCGCTGTCGGCGACGGTTTCGGCCCAATCGGTGAAGCCGCCCATGAACTCCCGGTAGTTGTGCGTATAGCACGCCTGGAAGTCGAAGCCGCCCTCCTCGGCGATCGCGCCGACCGGGCACGCGGACACGCACAGTTTGCACTCGAGACACGGAGTGAATTCCAGGGGCGCGCTCGGTTCGTCGACCACCGCGTCGGTGACGACGGTGCCGAGAAGGATGAAGTTGCCGAACTTCGGGTGAATCACGTTGCGGTGTATACCCATGACGCCCAGACCGGCGGCCTCCGCCACCACCTTGTGCGCGATGACCCAGACGCGTCCCGGAAACTGGTCGACTTCCATCGGGTACCCCGGCGCCGGATACACCGCGCGGTACCCGGAGTCCTGCAATGCCCGGGTGATCCGTCGCGAGACCTCGTTCGTTTCGTCGTCGGCGTGGTTGAACTCGGTATTGGCGAGGCTGCGCATCGTACTGCGCAGATTGTCGCGGTTCATCCGCACGCAGAACGAGACGAACGTCTGTGCGGCGGGCAGGATTCCGCGCGCGTGCTCCAATTCCGCGGCCACCCGCGGATCAGCTACCGCGACGAACCCCGCATCGTCCGCACCGGCCGCCAGGCAGATCTCGCGCAGACGGGCGGCGGTCAGCACGGCGGCGGGCTTCACTCGCTCCCGCTCGGCCATCCGCCGGACGGTCGGATGCTCGGCCAACCGCCGCTGTCTCGTGGGTTCTGAATCCATCACCATCGAAGCGCTCCTTGCCTCTCCGCCGGAACCGTTACGGCCCCTCGAAGAGTTGAGACGTTGCGGCGCGGGAAAATTCATCGCCGCGATCCATATGCCGACCCCGGCCGAGTTGCTCACTCGTAGACAGACCAGCGCCGGCTTCTAGGCTCGTAGTCGGACTGTTCCTCCCGCACCCCCGCTCCGATTCCGAGCGGGCCGCGTTGGCTTCGGTGAAGACTTGCGGCAACTCGCCCACGGGCCCCTCCTCCGCCACCGGGCCAGACTGGACGATCGCCCGGCACGGCACATCGGTAGGACGTAGGTACCTCAGCGGCATCACAAGGTTGTGTTCAGCGTTTTCCAGGCCGCGTCCGCGATATTCATACCGGCAGAGCGGAATCAGCGAAAGAGAGTTCGTCATGACGAAAGTCGGACACCTCGATCGAGACATCCACGGATACACGTATTCCCGCCCGACGGACGGTCCGGCCACGGAACAGGGGCCGAATCTCCTGGAAGACCTGGTGCTGGCGATCGGCATCCCCAACCGCCGGGTGTCCGACGGCGCCCGGGACGGCAAGGAGCCCACACCGGTGGCCGTCATGCCGGTGCGGCGGGTCGTCGCCCTCGTGTGCTTCCTGGTCGCGGTGCCGGTGTCGGTCATCGCCGCCATCGTCAACTCCTACGACGACAACGACCTGGAACAGCGGTTGCAGTACCAGGAATGCCTCACCCAGCAGCAGGCCCGGGTCGCCCAGGACGGCAGCCTCCTGAAGCCCGAGGACATCTGCGCCATTCGGAAAGGGCCCTAACCGTCAGGGGGCGCGACGTCGTGAAACTCGTTGTCGGCCACCATAAGCGGGGCCTGACCAGGAATGTCGGCGTTGCCTCGGAAGCACCGTGATGCACTAGTGTTGAACACGCACATCGGGTCCGCACAGTGGCACTCCCACTGTGCGGGCTCGACATGGCGGCTCGCCCGCACCGCCCGCCCACGCGGTGGAGAGGCAGGGCTTTGGGCGGAGGCGGTATGCCACTGGTACTGGATACCGATACGGTCGACGCGACCGACCGGGCCGACATGATGGCGGACGCCTTGCAGCGGGCCTCGGCCCCTGCCCACCTGAAACTCGCCAATCCGGACAGGCTGGTCCGTTCCCGGCTCGACGCCTGGACATTCGGGGACGCCACCCTCACCCGATTCCGGGGATCCGGTTACGGAGTCGAGCGCACACCCACGCAGACCCGGCTGTCTCCCAGTCCGTCGCTGCTGGTCGTGCTCGTTCAGGCCACCGCCCTCCCGTTCACCCAAGCCGGGATCCGGCGCATTGTCGGCCCGGGCCACCTGTTTCCGGTCGACCTCAACCAGCCCTACGAAGCCGAGTGGAGCGGCGGCGAGTGGACCCTGCTCGAGGTACCGCTCGACCGGCTGACCCTGCCGGCCGAGACGATCCACCGCGCCCTGCCCCAGCTCGAGAGCACCCCGCTCTGCCCGCTGGTGGCCAATCACATTGCCTACCTTGTCGATTCGGCGGACGTCCTGGAAGCCGACCCCGCCGCACCCGTCCTGGGCGATGCCTGCGTGGAGATCGTGCGGGCGCTGTTCACCTCGGCGGCCGGCCTGGGCGGCGAGGACGGTTCGGCCCTGCCCGCCGACATCCTGCTCACCCAGATCCGCCACTACATCCGCAGACACCTGTCCGATCCGGACCTCGGCCCGGCCCGCATCGCCGACGCCCACCACATATCCGTCCGCTACCTGTACAAACTGTGTGCTCGCGCCGGGCTCAGACTGGGGCCGTGGATCATCGGACAACGCCTGCACCGGGTGCACGCCGAACTCGCCCGCCCCGAAAACACGCACCGCACCATCGCCACCATCGCGTATCGATACGGCTTCCGCGACCCGTCCCACTTCGCGCGCCGATTCCGCGCCGCCTACGGCATGACACCGAACCAGTGGCGCCACACCGCACTCCACGACCCGAGCGGAGCCCAGCCGTCGATCGCTCTTGACCCTCACGTGACGTGAGGCGGCACAGTGGCCGGCATGGAACCCATCGATGAATCCGTGGAACACACCGTCGGCGTGGTCGCGCACTCGACCGGTGTCTCCGTGCGGACTCTGCATCACTACGACGAGATCGGTCTGCTGGAACCCAGCGGGCGTAGCGCGACGGGCTACCGGCTCTACAGCGACGCCGATCTGCAACGGCTGCAACGCATCCTGTTCTACCGCGAACTCGATTTCGGTCTCGACGACATCGCGTCCATGCTCGACGATGCCGGCCTGTCCGATGAGGACCATCTGCGCCGCCAGCGGGATCTACTGCGCGAACGCATCGCGCGGCACCAGGCCATGGTCGCAGTGGTCGAGAAGGAGTTGGCGGCGCGCGAGAGCGGGATCGCCCTCACTCCCGCCGAACGGCTCGAGGTGTTCGGCGGTGACCGTCTGGTCGATTCCGCCGCCGAGGCCGAACGGCGGTGGGGCCACACCCCGGAATTCGCGCAGCGCCGGGAGCGGACAGCGCAGTACAGCAAGCAGGAGTGGCTCGACATTCGGGCAGAACAGCGCGAGATTCACCAGGGTCTCGCCGACGCCATGCGGGCGGGCATCCCCGCGGCCGATCCGGCGGTCATGGATCTCGCGGAACGGCACCGCCGCCACCTGGAACGCTGGTTCCACGACTGCGATCACGCCACCCACCGGCAGCTCGCCGAGGAGTACCGCGCCAATCGGCGGCTCGGCCGCAATTACGACGATATGGCGCCGGGGTTGTCGCTTTACATCCACGATGCGATCGTGGCCAACGGGCGTCGGCACGACGGTATGGCGTGACAGGGGAACAGTGTCGGTGGCCCTCGCTATCCTCCCGCCATGGAACAGGCCACCGCGGTCGTCGCGGAGATCGTGGCCGGGATCGAGCCCGTCGACGAGCTGGAGCGCCGGCATATCGACCGGGTGTCGGCATGGCTGTCGGGCACCGACGACATCTATCGCCGGGTGCCGCCCGATACTCCCCCGCAGCACCTGGTCAGTTATGTCGTACTGGTCGATCCGGACGGTCGCGGCGTGTATCTCGGGCGGCACCTGAAATCCGGCCTCGACCTGCCGATGGGCGGGCATGTGGAACCGGGCGAGCATCCCTCGGACGCCGCGCGGCGCGAGGCGTTCGAAGAACTCGGCCTCGACGCGGAATTCACGGTCGCCGGTGACCGGCCGCTCATGGTGACCGTCACGACCACCGTCGGAGCGCATCCGCATGTCGATGTGAGCCTGTGGCACGTCGTCCGCGGCGACCGATCCCGCGACTATCCGCTGGACCCGGCCGAATTCGCCTACGGCCGGTGGTGGGATCTCGACCCCTACGGCCTACCCGCCACCGACCCGCACCTCCCGCGATTCCTCCGGAAACTCGATACCGTCCTGCAACCGTGAGCCACCTGCGGCGGATCACGAACCCGCCGAAGTGTGTTCCGCGACGGGCCGACCGTGTCTACCGTCGTGGACGGGCGCGAGGCGGGCCCGGGTGATCGGAGGTTCGATGAAGGTCCACGTTCAGGTGACGGGAACGCCGGAGAAGGTGGCGGCCGACGTCCGCGACCTCGTCGCGACCGGAGCGGACGGGTTGTTCACGTTCGAGGGACCGCACGACGTGTTCTTCCCGCTGGTGGTCGCGGCCGGATCGTGCGACCGGGAACTGATGACGAACGTGGCGATCGCGGGCCCGCGCAGCCCGCTGCATCTCGCCCATGCGGCCTACGACCTCCAGAGCTACAGCGGCGGCCGATTCCGGCTGGGGCTGGGTTCGCAGATCCGGGTGCACATCGAGAAGCGCTACGGCGGCCGGTGGGACAGGCCCGCGGCGCGGCTGGCCGAAACCGTCACGGCGATCAAGGCCATCTTCGCCGCGTGGGAAGGGCAGCGGCGCTTGGATTTTCGCGGCGAGTACTTCACCCACACCCTCATGCCACCCAATTTCGATCCCGGTCCCAATCCGTTCGGGCCGCCGCCGGTGCTGATGGGCGCGCTCGGGCCGATCATGACCCGCACGGCGGCCGAGGTCGCCGACGGACTTCTGGTGATGCCGTTCAACAGTGCCCGCCATCTCGCGGAGCGCACCGTGCCCGCCGTCGCCGAGGGCCTCCGGAGTTCCGGGCGCGACGTCGGCGATTTCCCGATCGTCGGCCAGGTGATGGTCGCGACGGGCAGAACCGCGGCCGACCGTGCCGCCGCGATCGACGGCGTCGCCACGCTCATCGCGTTCTACGCCTCGACCCCCGCCTATCGGCCGGTCCTGGAGGTCCACGAATGGTCCTCTCTCCAGCCCGAACTCAACCGCCTGTCCAAAACCGGCTGTTTCGCCGAGATGCACGCGCTGATCACCGACGAGATGGTGAGCACACTGGCGGTCGTCGGCACCCCCGAGGACTGCGCGCACCAGATCCGCGACCGCTTCGCCGGCCTCTCCTCCGAAGTCTGCTGCTACTTCCCGGGATATCCGGTACGCCGGGCCGATATCACCGACCTCGTCACCGCACTCCACGCGCCCGACCCACGACTCTAGCCGCTGGCGACGGACGATCGCCCGCCTCACTCATACACAGAAATGCGTTCCGACGGTGTGGAAGTCGCCACGGCCACCAACGCCGACGCGACGGCGATTGTCCTGCGAATCATCGTACGTATTCCTATCTGTCGGATTCGTTCCGTCCGCACGCTGTTACAGGCAGATCGGTGGTTCGACCGTGGTCTCGGCTCGACCGTTCGTCACCGACCCGGTCGCGCACACTCGGTCCGTCGGGTCCTGCCGGACTATGACCATGGTGTAAGCCGAATCGACATCGTGCTCGTCGGCGAACTGCCGGGTCTGCCCCTGCGGGTCCGAGCGCCGGAAGATCGTGACAGTGATCCGATTTCCGAATCCGGCGCCATCCTTGCGAGTCACTTTCGCCCACGCGGCGTTGCACGCTGCCGAGTAGAGGATCTTCAGCTCGAAGACACCGCCGCCGGCGAGGACGCTGTCCGCCGTGACAACGTCCTTCAGACAATCGGTATCGAGCGGATTGCTGCCGGTGACGATCGACGGTCCCGCGCTCGGTGGATCGTCGCGGACGATCCATCCGGTAATCAGCGCCGTGAGCGTATTCGTGACGATGAGTAGAACCAGCGTGATCACAGCCCATTTCCGATGCCGAGTCACGAACGCACCTGCCGTCCTTCGTATGGTGTCGGTTTCGGGCCGCGATATGCACGGCCGGCTGATCGACCGGCGAATGTTTGCGCCGCGCCCCCACGGGGAAGTAGCTGTGAAGCTACCCGATGCGACATACTCCCGCCAACATCGTTTCCATTCGGCAAATAGGCAGCGCGGCAGTTTTCATGGTTGCCGTTGTCTGCGGTGCCAGCAGGTGGCCTTCGGGGTCCTTCACCGCATCGACCGCCTTCGCGATCACAGCACGAGGATGGCGTGACTACTTCCTCCTCGAAGGCGGACTTGGAATCCCTGAAGAAAATCTGCTGTGGATGTTCGATCGGGATAGTTCCAGCGACGAACAACTAGCGAGAGTCGGAGAATTCCTACGCGAGCGCTCGACATCGCTTCGGTGCGCCCGAGGCGAGGGTCTGCTCGTCTTTTTTATCTATATCGGTCACGGAACCTTCATCGATGCAAAAAGCGATTACATCGTTCTGCTCGGAGCGCGCGGACATCTGGAGAACCTGCCGTCGTTCATTCGGGTCGCCGATGTCGCGGGGTTGATGGAGGAGGCCGTCAGCCGCAGTTCTCGCATCATCGTTCTCGACAGCTGTTTCGCCGGAGCTGCGGTCTCGAGCTTCATGAGTGATCCCGCCGTGCTGGAAGGGATCAAGGTGCAGCAGATGCTGGACCTCGACCCGATGTCCACCGGCGTCTCCGTGCTGTGCGCGGCGAGTAAGGACGATCCGGCGCAATTCGACGATCAGGGTCGATACACCCTGTTCGGCAATGCCGTACTGACGGTGCTCTGGCGTGGCGTTCCGGGGAACGCGAAGCGACTGAGCCTGCGGCGGGTGTGCCGAGACGCCAGAAATCTCCTCGGGTCGGCCGCGTTGCCCACTCCGGAGGTGCACAGCCCCAAGCAGTCGGACTGCGATCCGGCGGACGTCGACATCTTCCCGAATCGTCGGTCACCGCGGTTCGAATGGCACACGAAGTATCTCGGCGAAGCGAAACCCGTCGTGCTGAGTCGCCCCGACGCACCGCCGGACGTGCCGGCGCCGCCGGGATCGCCTGAACCGACGAAACCGGAGACCTTGCGTAGCCGGGGGTGGAAGTTCCCAGTCATCGTCGTACTCGCGGCATTCGTGGTGGTGGGCAGCCTGCTCGCGGGCGGAATTCCCCAGGTGATCAACCGGTCTCCCGCTACGGAGGGATTCGATACCACCCTGATCGGCGCCGATGCCGACGACCGCGGGTGCGCCACCGACGCGCAGGTGCTGCGGGCGACGGAAGACAATCCGGACTTCCTGCTGGAGATCATTTGGTCGGCGCAGTGCGACACGGCCTGGGCCAGGACCACGTGGCGGGGAGTTCCCGGGCTGCCCGAGGCGATCGAAGCCCGTGTGTATCCCAAGGGGCACGACCCCACCGGACCGGATGCCCGAGTCGCACGCAAGCCGAACATCGGCTTCGTGAAGACCGGCATGGTCGAACGAGGCAGCCGCGGGTCGGTATGCGCGGTAGGAAGCGTCACGGTCGACGGACGAGGATCCCCGTCGCCGGTCGAGCTGTGCGGCTGATCGGCCCGGCGGAGGGGCGACCGGGGCGCGGGCGGGCCTTCGTGCCCACCGTGGCGAGGGCGATGGCGGTGATGGTGATCGCCATGCCGAGGTACTGGGACAGGGTTGGATGTTCGTGCAGCACAGCTACTCCCAGGACGATCGCGGCTACCGGCTGGAGCAGCATGATCGCGGCGGCGCGGGCGGCGGACAGCCGCACCGAGCCGTAGTTGATCAGGGCGAAGGACAGGGCCTGGCCGCAGACGGCGACCGCGATCAGCCATGCCCACGCGGGCGCGTCGAGACCGATCGCGAGATCGCGGGAGGCGACGCCGACGACCCCGATCACCGCGGCGGCCGACGCCGTGCCGAATGCCACCGGCGTGACGACCATCCGCCGTTCGGCACCGCTCGCGCGGCGGACCAGCAGGAGATAGCCCGCGTAGCAGACGCCCGCCGCGATTCCGAGGATCGCACCGCGAATCGGGTGCGGCGCATGGGGATCCGCGTCGAGCACGCCTCCGGTCAGGACGAGCCCGGCGAGCATCACCGGCAGCGCGACGAGGAACCGCCGGTGCACCTGCTCGCGCGAGACGAGCCACGCCAGCAGCGGAAACACCACGACCTGCACGCCGATCAGGACGGTGGCCACGGCGGCGCCCGCGTCGAGAATGCTCTGCGTCCACATCAGATAGTCCGCGCCGAGCAGCACCCCCGAGGCCGTGGCCAGCCGGGGCAGCGGCGCCGGCGGCCGCCCGTACCGCCGGTACTCCACCAGCACGACCGGCGCCAGGACGAGCAACGCCAGTGCGCAGCGATAGAACGCGGCGGTGTGCGCGGTCGTCCCGGACAGTTTGATGAACGTCGAGGACGCCCCGACCAGCACGCATCCGAGAACCAGCGCGGGAAGGGCCGACGGCGTCCGATCGAGATCGTGTGCTCCGCTTGCCATCGAGGTCATTCTTCCGCAGAGCACCGATAAGTTCCATCTAGTAATACTTATCCTGAATGCTAAGTGTGGCTTCGCACTTCCGAAGAACAGGAGCGGGCGGTCGAGCCGTCCGGGCACAGCTGATGCGGCGGCGGGACCTGATCCTGTGAGTCAGCGCAGTCGATGACGTGACAGGTTCCAAGTCTGCCAACCACTTTCGTGCGAATGTTTGCGGACCGGGTCGAGGATCCGGGAGCGCCAGGGCTCGGGGAGACGGTCCGCGGCGGGGGCGACGTCGGCGGACAGACCGCTCAGATAGGCGGTATCGATATTCTTGCCCGACTCCCAGCGATCGATGTTCCGGTCGGCGATCAGGCGCTCCGGATTCACGACCGCCAGCGCGAGGAGGGTGACGGCCGCCGTGCCGATCACCGCCCGCGGCAGCCACCGCCTGCGCAGCCGGATCAGCCCGGCGAGCACCAGGACGTACACCAGCCCGATCCACACCTCGCCCACCTCGACCAGCAGGCGCAGCACCGTGAAGCCGTAGGCCTGCTGGTAGGTCCACATCCGGTACAGCGCGGAGGCGATGATCACCAGGGACAGCACCGTCACCGCGCCCAGAAGGGCACGCATCCAGGCCCGGTCGGTGCCGTGTTCCTGTGCGCCCCAGCGCAATACGGCGGCGATCACCGCCAGCGTCAGGATCGTCACCGCCGACAGCTGCCAGAATCCCTGGCGGGCGTGCTCGGCGTAGGTGAGGCCCGCGGTGCGCTGCACGTAGTCGTCGCCGCCGAACAGCGCGGCCAGTTGCACGGCGACGAAGACCGCGAATACGGCGGTCACCGCGCCGACCGGCAGGGCCCATTCCAGTGGCCGCCAGCGGATTCCGCGTGCGGAGGGCTCCTCGTCCCGGGCCGGTAGCGGCGGCCCGGCCAGCAGGTACAGCGATCCGGCTGTGACGCCCGCGACGGCGACGAAGGCGACCACGCCCTGCGTCACCGACTCCGCGTCCAGGTCCGGCACCACCGCATCCAGTAGGTTCGCGAATATCGCATCCGCCCCCGCGAGCAGTGGCACGAAGACGAGCAGCAGGCCCGCGGTCACCGCCAGCGAGATGCCGATCCGCACGCGGGCACCGCTCGACGCGTCACGGCTGGAGGCGGCGCGCAGCAACCACGGCGGCACCGTCAGCGCCGTCCACGGCACGGCGATCGCGTCGAACCAGGCGCCGAACACCGACCGCCGGCCCACCATCGCCAGCGATCCGGTCACCAGCGCCGCGGCCACACACCAGGCGAACAACCAGCCCGACGCCCGCCAGGTCCCCACCGACAACAGTACGACCGTCAGCGCCACCCACCACAGCCGTCCCCGATATGGTTGCCGTCCAACATTTTCGGCACCTTCCGGATCGACCGTCGAGGCGGGAGCGCCAACGACCGACGCCCGCGCAGCCACCTCGCCGGTCGCTTCCACACCTGCACCCGCTTCCGGAGCCGCACCTGCCCCGACTCCCCCATCCGCACCCACGCCACCACCGTCGCCCGCGGCTACACCGGCTTCCGCGCCGCCATCATCGGCCGCACCAGCCCCCGTCCCGGGATCGGCGGCCGCGATGTCCCGCCATATCCGGACCTCGGACGAGAAGTTGGCCTCCTGATGCTTCGTTTCCGAGCCTTCCTCGGAATCCTCAGCGCGAGAAGGCTTTTCCGACGATCCCGTGCCGCCCTCATCGACGTTCACATCCCCGCCCGAACCCTCCGCAGCGGGAGACGTCCGCCGGGCACCGCGGTCGACGAGGTAGATCGCGGCACCGCTCACCAGTACGGCCAGCAGCCAGCCGATTCCGGGCTGGCCCAGTGGGAGCGCGATCGCCCCGGCGATACCGGCGGCGAGGGTGGCGGGCAGGACGCCGCGCGGCACCGCGACGCGTTTCCAGCGCGGCGGATACAGCGGTATTCGCTGTGGCACTGGGTGTTCCGGGAGGGTTTTCGGGCTACCCGGGACGGTTGTGGTGGACATGACGACTACCTCCGATGGACGTGCGGGGTCGGCCCGGCACCGCCGCTGCGGTCCGGGTGTGGGACAGGAAGATTCAGGGAGAGGGCAGGGTTACTCGGATGCGGGAGCCGGGGTCCGCGACGGCGATGGTGCCGCCGTGCAGGCCGACGATCCACCGGGCGATGGCCAGGCCGAGACCGGTACCGCCGTCGGAACTCTCGCCGCGCGTGAACCGCTCGAACACCCGGGCGCGCTCGCCCGGAGGGATGCCGGGGCCCTCGTCACGCACCTCCAGCACGACGCCGCCGGCGGTGGGTTCCGCGGCCAGGCATACCGTGCCCCCGGCGGGCCCGTGCCGTGCCGCGTTGTCGAGCAGATTCAGCAGGACCTCGTGCAGGCGCGCCCGATCGGCGTACACGACGAGGTCGGGCGGCGCGGACGTCGTCACCCGCACCCCGCGCCCCGAGGCATCCGCGGCGACCTCCGTTTCGGCGACGACATCGGCGAACAGCCGCCGCACCGGGACCGTCTCCCGGTCCAGGGCAACCGCCCCAGCCTCGACGCTCGACAATTCCAGCAGTTCCGAGACGAGCCGTCCCAGTCGCTGGGTCTGGGCCAGCGCGGTGCGCAGCGTCGCCGGATCGGATTCGGCCACCCCGTCCACGAGATTCTCCAGCACCGCCGTCAAAGCCGTGATGGGCGTGCGCAATTCGTGCGAGACGTTGGCGATGAAGTCACGCCGCTGCTGTTCGGCGGCGGCCAGGTCGGCGGCCATGGTGTTGAACGCGTCGGCCAGCCGGCCCACCTCGTCGCGGGAGGTCGCGCGGACCCGGCGCGAGTAGTCGCCGTCGGCCATCCGCTGCGCCGCGACCGTCATCTCGCGCAGCGGCCGGGTGATGCCGTGCGCCAGCACCTGCGAGGTGACCAGCGCGATCAGCAACGCCACCACGGTCGTCCGCGGCGGAATCCACCCGATCTGCACGCTGAAGAAGGCGAAGGCGAGCCCACCCGAGGACACCATCAGGATCGCCAGCTTCAGCTTGATCGAGCGCACCGGGTCCAGCGGCCGCGGCAGCCGCGGCCGCACCCGCTCGGCGAGAACCGCTGTCATCGCACCTCCAACGCGTAGCCGACACCGTGCACGGTACGGATCAGGTCCGCACCGAGCTTGCGCCGTAAGGCCTTCACATGACTGTCGACGACCCGCGTGCCGGACGCGTCGGCCCACCCCCACACATCGCCGAGCAGCTGGTCGCGCGAATACACCGCGCGCGGACGTCGGGCCAGATACGCCAGCAGCTCGAATTCCAGCGGCGTCAGCTGCGCCTCGTCGCCGGACCGCCACACCCGCCGCTGCTCGAGATCGATACGCAGATCGCCGACGGCCAGCGGCGCCCCGGGCCCGGCATCACGGTCGACCCGGCGCAGCAGCGCGTTCACCCGCGCGGTGAGGACCCGCATCGAGAACGGTTTGGTCAGATAGTCGTCGGCGCCCACGCCGAGCCCGATCAGCATATCGGTCTCGTCCGCGCGAGCGGTGAGCATCAGCACCGGAACCGGGCGCTGCGCCTGAATCCGCCGGCACACCTCCAGCCCGTCGAAGCCGGGCAGCATGACGTCGAGCACCACCAGATCGGGCGGCTCGGCCTCCGCCGCGGCGACCCCGGCGGGACCGTCGTACGCGACCGCGACCCCGAAACCCTCCGCTCGCAACCGCGCGGCGATCGAATCCGCGATCGCCGGCTCGTCCTCGACCACGAGAATTCGACGCCCGCCCCGGGCCTGGATCGCTTCCATACCTGGTGACCTTAAGCACCCGCGGTGAAGATGGTTTGCGTCAAATGTGGAGATCCTGTGTAGAACCGCTGTGCGAGGTGACGCCGGGCGGCGGCGGCCGGTGCGGGATAGGATGTTGCCGCACGGTTTCCGGCACCGGTGATCGTTGTTCGGTAGAGGGAGTCCGAGCGGATGGATCGCCGGAAGAAGGGGATCAGCCGGCGCAGTCTGCTGCTGGGGGCCGGGGCCTCCGTCGCACTCGCCGCGACGGCGCAGCCGACACAGGCGCTGACGATCAGCCGGCGGGCGTCCGAGGGTCCCGAGGAGCCCGGACAGCGGGCGGACCTGGCGGAACAGGCGATCGTGCGGCGACATGTGCGGTCGCTGTGGGGACATCCCGGATTGCGGCTGGGCGTGCTCGCCTGGCCGGCGTCCCTGTTCGACCGGTCGCTCGTGCGCTGGTGCTATTGGTGGCAGGCCCAGCTCCTCGACTGCGCGATCGACGCCGCGTACCGCGACCGCACCCCCGAGCGTGTCGAACGGGTCGCCGCCCTCGCCCGCGGCATCCGGACCCGCAACGTCACCGGCTGGACCAACCGGTACTACGACGATATGGCGTGGCTGGCGCTGGCCCTCGAACGCGCCGACCGGTTGCTCGGCGTCGGATTCCCCGACGCCGTGGCGGATCTGCGGGTGGCCCTGCTCGACGGCTGGAATCCGGCCGTCGGCGCGGTGCCCTGGCGATCCGGCGACGATTTCTACAACACTCCCGCGATCGGCCCGACCGGTCTCGCCCTGGCGCGTTTCGGCGATCCGACCCGCGCCCGGCAACTCGCCGACTTCCTGCACACCCGACTACGCGACACCGGCAGCGGCCTGATCCTCGACGGTGTCCACGAGCCGGGCGGCGACGTGGACCGGAGCCTGACCACCTACAGCCAGGGCATCACCCTCGGGCTGGAAGCCGAATTGGCCGTGCGCACAGGCGAATCCGGCCACCACAGCCGCGCGGCGGCACTCGTCGCCGCCACCGGATCCCGGCTCACGAACGCGGGCGTGATCGCCGGGGCCGCCGGGGACGACTCCGGACTGTTCATGGGCATCCTCGCCCGCTATCTCGCCGAGGTCGCAGTGACTCTCGGCGACACCGCCGCCGCGACCCTCGTGCACACCTCGGCGCGGGCGGCCTGGGAGCATCGCGCCGAGGTGGACGGGCTGCCCCTGTTCGGGATGGATTGGTCCCGGCCGGTCACGGTGCGGCACAACCCGGCGATGTTCCCGCGGCTCATCCCCGCGTCCCCCGCGGCGTCGACCAACCTGAGCCCGGATCTGTCGGTCCAGCTGAGCGGCTGGATGCTCCTGGAAGCGGACTACCGGGTCACCGCCGCGGGGCTGTGAGTACGAATTAGAATTCCGGCGGTGGGCCTGCTGTTCGAGACTCGTGCGTCGGATTCGCCGTGGATCGCCTCCGTGTGGACGTGCCGCAGCGAGCAGGTCGCGGAGATGACATCCGTCGCGTCCGAGACGTGGGGACTGGTGTTCTGGGAGCAGCGGGGCGCGGCGCACGCGGGTGTCACCGGTCCCGAGAGCGGAACGGCCACAGCCCCCGTCCCCGACGGGTCGACGTTCGTGGGCATCCAGTTCGCCGTCGGCGCCTCCCTGCGCGCGGTGGCGACGCCGTCCCTGGTCGACGGCGGGATCGAACTCCCCGACGCGACCCGCCGCGGTTTCCGTCTGGACGGAACCCGGTGGGAGACACCGCATCCGGACGACGCCGAGGCCCTCGTCGCCCGGCTCGTCCGGGCGGGCGTCGTGGTCCGCGACCCCTTGGTGACGGAGGTGCTGCGCGGCGGCCGCCCCGAGGTCACCGATCGCACGCTCGAACGCCGTTTCCGCGCGGCGACGGGCCTCACCCGCGGAGCCGTGCGGCAGATCGAACGCGCCCGCGCCGCGGCGGCACTGCTGGCCTCCGGGACCACCGAGTGCGAGGTCGTCGCCGATCTCGGGTACTACGACGAACCCCATCTCGCGCGGGCGCTGCGCCGATACGTCGGGCGGACGGCACGGCAGCTCCGCACCGGCGCGGGCGGCGCGATCGCGCTGGATCCCGCTCAGTGCACGACGTCGTACACGAGTTTGGCGACGCCGTTGGCGTAGGTCGCGGAATCGCGCAGGCGCAGCGTCTGCTTGTCCCGGTCCGCCCTGCTGAACAGGCCCTTACCCGCACCGAGCAGCACCGGGAACACGAGCAGGTTGTAGCGGTCGATCAGATCGGCCTCCGCCAGGCGACGGGCCAGGTCGGCGCTGCCGT
>NZ_BAGL01000121.1 GCF_000308875.1 Nocardia transvalensis NBRC 15921 | reverse complement strand
GGTGATGGACTGGCCGTAGGTGAGATCGGTGGCCCGGCCGAGGGTGAGATCCTGGCGGCCCGCGACGAGGAAGCTCTCCATCATCAGGCCGACGACACTGCGGTCCCCCGTGGCCAGCCGCTCGGCGATATCGGTGACGACATCGACCTGCTTGGTGTGATCCTTGTTGCTGTTGCCGTGGCTCGCGTCCACGACCACCCGCTGCGGCAGCGACCCCTTCTCCAGCCGGATGCACGCCTCCGCCACCGAGGCCGCGTCGTAGTTCGGGCCGGTACTGCCACCCCGCAGAATCACGTGGCAGTCGGGATTTCCGGTCGTGTGGATCAACGCCGACCGGCCGTCCAGATCGGTACCGGGGAACACATGGCTGGCCGCCGCCGCCCGCACGCCGTCCACGGCCACCTGCACATCACCGTCGGTGCCGTTCTTGATACCCACCGGCATCGACAGCGCGCTCGCAAGCTGCCGGTGCACCTGACTGGCCGCGGTCCGCGCGCCGATCGCGCCGTAGGACACCAGATCCGCGATGTATTGCGGCGTAATCGGATCCAGGAACTCACACGCCACCGGCAGTCCGAGTGCGGTGATATCCACCAGCAGCCGACGCCCCACCCGCAGACCGGTGTTGATGTCGAAGGTCCCGTCCAGATGCGGGTCGTTGATCAGGCCCTTCCACCCCAGCGTGGTACGCGGCTTCTCGAAGTACACCCGCATCACCACGTGCAGGCGATCCGACACCTCCGCGGCCTTCGCGGCCAACCGGCGCGCGTAATCGATCGCCGCCTCCGGATCGTGCACCGAACACGGGCCCACGATCACCATCAGGCGATCGTCGACACCGGTCAGCACGTCGACCGTGTCCCGCCGCCCCGTCCGCACGACCGCGGCCAGCGTGTCGTCGATCAGGTGGCCGCGCCGCACCTCGGCGGGCGACAGCAGCTGGCTGATGCTCAGGGTGCGCCGATCGTCCAGGTCGAAACGCGTGGTGGCGATCGCCATATCAGTATTCATTCCGGTAGAAACCCTTCGACCTGCACTGGAAAACAACGGCGCGAGGCCGCGGTGAAAGAATGCGTAGCGAATACGTGAACAACGGTGGAATCGATGTCGTACACCGTGTTACGCAAGGGAATTGGTTGAATGTGGACACAGCTGTGCCGCCCCAATAGCGTGACACTTTTCGAAAGATCCGGTCAAGCGTGATGCCGGTCACAAACGGTTCGGCTCATCACTCGTATAAAAGCCCGCGATCGCGCCGCACTTCGCACACTTTCGTTTCACTATCGCCGGCAGAAAAACGACAGCCGCGTACCGCGACCGGTCCCCCGACGAATCGGGCCGGCGCGGTGACGCGGCTGGGACGGACCCGCCCGGCGGTCAGGCGGCGATACGGGTGCGCAGGCCCTCGGCGAAGGTGCGCGCCGCTTCCAGGTCGGAGGCGTCCGGGCGGCCCTTCCGGATACCGCCGACGAGCTTGAACGGCAGGTAGGTGTCGTAGGCGCGGCAGGAGAAGGTGTCCACGACCTCGAAACCCTTCTGCTCCAGCTGCTTGGCCAGGCCGCTGGTGTAGCGCCGGAACGCCGGCTCGGGCAGGCCGCTGGTGGAGAAGACGAACGCCTTGTGACGCTGCTCCTGCGGCAGCGATTTCACGAACTCGCGCAACCGGGGATGAAACGCCATGTTGAAGATCCCCGAGCCGAATCCCACGAGATCGTAGGTGGACAGCTCGGCCACATCGACCTGTTCGGGTTCGACGACGCGGGCCTCGAGGACCTGGCCCAGCACATCGGCGATCCTCTTCGTGTTGCCATGCGACACCGAGGTGCACACGATGATGGCCTTCATGACAATTCTCCTTCAGCCTGCTCGATTCGTTGCGGTCCGGTAGTCAGCCTAGCCGCGGCGAATGCTGCTGAAAATTATCCGAAGGAGGTAGGCAGGTCGTCGGGAAACCGCCCGCAATTTCATCCGGCGCGGCGCGCGAACTCCCCCGGATCATTGCCGCGCAACCGGCAGAATTCGGCCAACTCGCCGGTCAGCAGCACATCCGTACGCGTCAGATCGGACACGGTGGACGCGCCGAGCACGACCATCAGCTGGCGGATCTGGGTGATCCAGTCGACGAGCGTCGACACCAGCGCATCGACGCCGTGCGCCTCCAGGACGGACAGGAACTGTCCCGACGCGCCGACCGCCCGCGCGCCCAGGGCGAGCGCGCGCACCACGTCCAGCGGATGCCGGACCCCGCCGGAAGCCAGCAGGGCCACCCCGCCGCGCCGCGCCGCCGCACCGGAATCGACGAGGCAGGCGGGCGCCGACTGTCCCCAGTCGCCGAGGTAGGCGAAGTCCCGGCCGGGACGCCGGGCGTTCTCGATCGTGGCGAAATTGGTTCCGCCGCGGCCGGATACGTCGACGATCGACACCCCGAGGTCCGCGACGCGCTCGACGGCGGCCCGCGTCATGCCGAAGCCGACCTCCTTCACGATCACCGGCACGTCGAGGGCCTCGGCCAGCCGGGCGATCTGCCGGGGCCACGCCGAGAAGTCGCGGTCGCCCTCCGGCATGACGATCTCCTGGATCGTGTTGATGTGGATCTGCAGCGCGTCGGCCTCGATCAGGTCCACCGCCCGCTGCGCCATCTCCGGCGTCGCGTTGGCGTTGACATTGGCGATGACGAACCCGTCCGGATTCTCCTCGCGCAGCACGCGATACGTCGGGGCGACGGAGGGTTCGTGGAGGTAGGCGCTCATCGATCCGGAGGCGATCGGCACCCCGGCCTCCCGCGCCGCGATCGCCAGACCCTTGTTGACCTCGCCGGTGCGCGCGCTGCCGCCGGTCATGGCGTTGATGTACAGCGGCACGGGCCACTCGATCCCCGCGACCTCGGTAGCGAGCGACACCGCGTCCTCGGAGGTGCCCGCCAGGGCGTGGTGAACGAAGCGCACCTCGTCGAACTGGTTCACCCCGTGGCCGGCGCCGCGCTGGTCGTGCTGCTCCACGGCGAGCCGCACATGATCGTCCTTACGGCTGCCGTAAGTCTCTGCCACAGATGTCACTGGCACTGTCCCTTCAGTGAAAACGGTTGGTGCACTTGCAGTTCGAGTGGGGTGATGCCGACGGCCCGCCATCGGTGCCGCAGTCCGGGGGCGTCGGCGGGCGCGACGAGGGCGATGCCGCAGTCGCCGCCGCCGGCGCCGGACGTCTTCGCGACCGCGCCGAGCGCCTCGGCGACGCTGCGCAGCGCGGCCAGCGCGGCGGTCTCGACGACCACCCCGGCCAGGCCGCTCACCGCGCGCAGCAGCGCACCGGCGGTGGCGACGGATGTGACGACCGAGGCGTCGTCCCCGGATTCCAGGGCGGCGACGAGGGTCGCGACGCAGGCGTTGCTGCCGGAGACGAAGCGGCCGTACGCGGACGCGTCCCCCGCGACGCCGGCGCGCAGTTTCTCGACCAGCCCGCTGGAGGTGGCCGGCGTTCCGGACCAGCCCACCTCCAGCAGCAACTCGCGGGGCGCCGGCACGCGCCGCGCCGACAGCTGCGGCCACGGCCGGTCCACCAGTTCGGCGAGCCGGGCGCCGGGGCGCGCGCGGCGTTCGGCGATCCGTGGCCGGTCCGGCGCGCGGTAGGCGACCCAGCCGCCGAGCATGGACGCCGCCACATCTCCGCCCGAACACCGCGGATCCACGGTGAAGGCCGCCAGCAGCGCCAGTCGCAGCAGCGCATCCTCGTCGAGGTCGAACTCGTATGCCCGCGTGAGCGCCCGGACGACGCCGACGGTCACCGCCCCCGAGGATCCGAGCCCGAACTTGCGACCGGTAGCCGCCTCGTCCAGCTCGGATCGGACCTCGAGGTGGAACCCGAGCGCCGCCCGCCCTCGCTCGACGGCATATGTCTCCACCAGATCGACCGCGGCAATCACATGCCTCAATGCGGCAGCAGTATCCGGATCACGCACCGCCGCAACAAGTTCCGACCCCCGCCGCACGAGCTGCACGCGTTCGTTCCCGATGCGGGACGTGGTGACCGTCCGCACCGGTGCCGTGGGGAGGTGGTGCTCACGCCGTCCGGAGCGATGGTCATGTTCTTCTCCGGCGAACGCCGGAGTCACTGCCACCGAGACGGTCAGATACCTATCCACCGCCACCAGCACCGCCGCACCGCCCGGCTCCAGGACCGCGTACTCACCGGCGATGTAGAGCTTGCCGGGGACGTCAACGCTGATCATGGGCATCCGCTCCGACGAGCGCCGCGCCCGGGCCGGGCGCGGCCACCAGAACCCGTTGCGCCGCACCGGTTTCGGCAAACGCGGCGGCCACGCGGTCGCCGTCGCGCCGGTCGCACAGGACCTTGACGTTGGGCCCGGCGTCCATGGTGGCGTAGGCGAGTACGCCCTCGGCGCGGAGTTCGAGCACCCGGTCGAGCACCCGCATCGACCCCGGCGAAAAGTACCGTACGGCCGGGCGGGCGCCGAGCATGGTGGCGTGCATGCCCAGCGCGTTGCGCTCGGCGATCTCACCCACCCCCGCGAGGTCCCCGGCCGCGAGCGCGGTGTGCATATCGCGGAGATCCTGTGCGCTGGAGTCCACCCACGGCCGGTAGAACGGCGAGGTGTCGACGGTGCGCCGCATGGCCGCGCGGCTGGTGATCGGCTTCTCCCGGGCATCGACCAGCGCGACGACCAGTGCGGGATCCAGCAGCGGCGCCTCGACCGGCTCGGCGAAGCTGCTGAGATCCCCCTCCTCGCCCAGCCCCTCACCGCGCTGCCACTGGACGAAGCCGCCGTAGATCGATCGCGAGGCGCTGCCGGACCCGCGCCGCGCCAGCCGCGACAGGGCGCGGCGATCGAGGTCGAGACCGTAGGCGCCCGCCGCCGCGACGGCCAGCGCCGCGAATCCGGAGGCCGACGACGCCAGCCCCGCCCCGGTGGGCCCGGTGTTGACGGTATGCACCCGCGCCCGTCGCCGATCCCCCGCCGATTCCCGCACCAGATCGAGGAATCCGCTGACCTTGGCGGCGAAGTCCGCCGGCGCGGGTTCGTCGCCGAGGGAGACCTCATCCGCAGGCAGTTCCTCCGAGATCGTCACGGTCGTCACGGTCGCGAAAACACCGAGCGTCAGCGAAAGGCTGCTCGTCACAGGCAGATGCAGCCTCTCGTCCCGCTTCCCCCAGTACTTGATGAGCGCGATATTCGGATAGGCAGTCGCGGTAGTCCCGGTCATATCGGACCCAACGGTACGGTGTGGCAGCGTTGGGCGCCCGCCGCGGCGAGGGCTCCCTCGAGGCGCACCGCGGCCTCGGGGTCGGCGGCGAGGGCGATGACGCAGCCGCCGAGGCCGCCACCGGAGAGTTTGGCGCCGAGGGCGTTCGCGTCGAGGGCCGCGGCGACCAGGGTCTCGATCTCGGGGCAGCTGACGCCGAGCTGGGCGAGGATGTCGTGGGCCGCGGTCATCTTCTCGCCGAGGGCGGCGAACCGGGCGGCGGTCAGGTCCGTGGCGGCGGCGCTCGTGATCGTGCCCGCGCGGTCGAGCAGGTCCTGGCCCGCGGTCCCGAGTTCGGTGACGCGCTCGCGCACCAGCGCTACCGCCTCGCGGGTGCTGCCGTACACGCCGGTGTCGGCCACCACCAGGACCGGAGCGGATTCGCCCGTGGGAACGGTCAGCGGTGTGGCCGCGCCGCCCTGGAACCAGATCGGGCCGCCGGCGCTGATCACGGTGCGCGCGTCCACGCCGCTGGCCTTGCCGTGCGCGAACGCCTCCGACCGCTGGATCAGGGCGAACATGGTGTCGTGGTCCAGCGTCCGCCCCGACACCCCGGCCACCGCCCGGATGATCGCCGCGGAACTCGCCGCGCTCGAGCCGAAGCCGCGGCCCGCCGGGATACCGCTGTCGACGCTGACGAACAGCCCGTCGTCGGGAAGGCCGAGGTTCTCGCACACCACCGAGACGGCGAGGCGGGTCAGCGCCGAGGCGTCCCGGCGCGAGGGCGCGGCCGGGGTGGACCGGCCGGTGTCCAGGGGCGACGATCGGACCACGACCGGGCCGTCCCAGCGGCGGGCCTCGGCGGTCACCGGCAGCGACGGCACGGGCAGCGAGATCGCCGGTTTGCCGTACAGCACCACGTGCTCGCCGAACAGGATGAGTTTGGCGCTCGCCCGGCCGCACCCGGCCTCCCTGTCGGCGAGGTCGGGCGGGGCGGGCGATTCCAGCACACTACGGGGTACCCACTGCATGTCCATCTCCCTCACCGCGTATGCGCGGCGCCGTAGATTCTCGAATGCCCGGAGACGGAGCTGAGCCGGAACGGACCGCGGCTCGCCACGGCGAGCGCCAGATCCGTCCCGTCCTGCGGCAGCGCGAAATCGCGCAGGGCGCGGTACCTCTCGTACGAGATCGGCTCGCGGTCGGCGATCGACGCGCGGTTGCCCGCGGTCCGCAGGTGCTCGCGGTAGCCGGAAACCGGTGTCACGGAGAACAATTCGGCGACGCACCCCGATCCGTAGCTGAACATCGCCACCGATCGGCCGGCGAGATCGTCGGAATGGTCGAGCAGCGAGACGAATCCGACGAACAGCGACGCCGTGTAGCTGTTGCCGATCGCCCGGTTGTAGATCGTGGTCGGCGCCAGGTCCGCGTGCAGCCGGGCCGCGGTGGCCTCGATCCCCTTCAGCTCCAGCAGCCGGGTGTGGGCCTTGTGGGCCATCTTCGTGAACGGCTGGTGGTAGCAGAAACCCGCGAAGTCGCCGACGCCGCTGCCGCCGCGCGCCTCGTAATCCTTCCAGGCCTGTTCGACGGCCTCGAGGTACGCGCCGATCGACAGTTTCCCGTCGACCAGCGGCGTGGACCGGTAGTTGGGCCGCCAGAAGTCCTGCACGTTGGCGGTGTACAGGCCGACGGTCTCGTCCAGCACCGCGATCTCCGGATCAGCGGAGACCAGCATGGCGACCGCCGCCGCGCCCTGGGTCGCCTCGCCGCCCGAGTCGAGATCGTAGGTGGCGATATCGCTCGCGATCACCAGCACGCGCTGCTCCGGATCGCGGGCCACGATGCCCGCCGCCAGTTGCAGCGCCGACGCGCCGCCGTAGCACGCCTGCTTGAGTTCGACCGACCGCGTCGCGGCGGGCAGGCCGATCAGGTCCTGCACATAGACCGCGGCGGACTTGGACTGATCGATGCCGGTCTCGGTGGCGAACAGCACCGTGCGGATGCCGTCGACGCCGTGCCGCGCGACGATCTGCCGGGCGGCGGTGGCGGCCATGGTGACGATGTCCTCGTCCGTGGCCGTGACGGTCTGGGAGGTCTGCCCCAGGCCGATGTAGTACTTGTTGACGTCCACGCCGTTGTGTCGCGCCAATTCGGCCAGGTCCATGGCGTAATGGCCGGTGGCCAAGGCGATGTCATGGATTCCGATAGGCACTGTCATTGGCCCTGTCCTTCTCTGATGCCGTGCGTTCGAAGCGGAGGTGCGTCCGCATCAGTTCCCCGGGATTCGTCTGCGCGGCGAGCAGCGACAGCTCCCCGCACAGCACGGCGGCGGCGGTGATCACCGCGAGTCGCCGGGCATTGCCGCCCGGTTCCCGGTTCTCGCGGCACCCCAGGCGCGCCAGATTCGCCTCGACGAAGTCCAGCGATTTGCCGTTGCCCACGGTGCCGACGATGAGATTCGGTATGGAGCAGGAGAAATAGAGGTCCCCGTCGCGGTCCTCGGCGTGCACGATGCCCTGGGAGCCCTCGACGATATTCGCCGCGTCCTGCCCGGTCGCCAGATAGACGCCCAGCAGCATATTCGCGTAATGGGCGTTGGCCGTGCGGATTCCGCCCGCGACCATGGTGCCGATCAGATTCTTGCGCATGTTGAGTTCGGCCATGCGCGCGGCGGTCGTGCGCAGCCGCTGCTCCACGACCTCGCGCGGGATCAGCAGTTCCGCGACGACATTCTTGCCGCGGCCGAGGATTCCGTTGACCGCGGACACCTTCTTGTCGGTGCAGAAGTTCCCGGACACCGAGCCGTAGCCCACGCCCGGCACGGTCGCCACGATGTGCGCGAGCAGCGTGTCCGACGCCAGGGTCGCCATATTGTGGCCGGCCGCGTCGCCGGTGGTGTATTCGAACCGCAGGAACAGCAGGTTGCCGACGATCTGGTGGTGCAGCGCGATCAGGTCGGCATACCGGCTGCACTCGGACACGATTTCGCGCAGCCGGGGCAGTTCGTCGGTGAGCTGGCGGGCCGCGGCCAGCGCGGTGCCGGCGTCGTCGGCCTCGAGCAGCACCGACCGCGTCATCCGCTCGTCCACCAGCGTGGCCACGATGCCGCGCTCGCACAGCGTGGAGACCTTGGCGCCGCGCCCGACCGAGGGCCACAGCGGCGACTCGTAGGTGGCGAGCGGGATCTCGATCAGGCCCTCGGCGACATTGCCGGAGATCTTGACGGGCCCGACCCAGCGCAGCGGAACCGTTGCCGCGGAAGAAGTTTCGTCAGTGGTTTCCGTCATCACAGTCCGAACTGTTGCTTGATCCCGCCGGCCACCACCGCGTCGCCGTGGACGGTCGGGTGGAACGGGATGCCGAGAAACTCCCGGCTGGCGTCGAAGTAACCGTTGACCCAGGAGTCGGCGGCGCAGGCGCCGTGCCCGGCCGTGTGCGCCCGGGTGTCGAAGAAGCCCACGCCCAACTGATCGGCAGCCTCGCGCTGCGCGTCGTCGACGCGATCGGCGAAGTCGGTCATGGCCCCGGCCTGCGGCTGGGTCATGCGGCCCACCGGGGTGCTCCAGCACCACTGCGGGTTGCCGCGCTCGGCGATCGTGGGGTAGCCGACGAAGATGACCTGCGCGTTCGGGGCGTAGTAGTGCACGTAGTCGACGACCGGCTTTGCCCACTTCGCGTACTGGTCGCCGCCGACGTTGCGGGCGTCGGGCGCGCGCCCGTCCACGCCGGCGTCCCGGCCGCAGCCCTGAACGAAGTTGTTCAGGCAGGTGACCTCGGCGTCCAGCATGCGCTGGTGGTTGTCGCTGTTCCAGACGTCGTTCTGGCCCAGCTGAATCGTCACCAGGCGGGTGCGCGGGCCGAAGGCGCCGGCGTTCGCGGCCAGCTTGGCCATGTAGGAGGCGGTGTAGTGCGGCGGGGTGGCCAGCGAGGCGCCCAGGCAGGAGACGTCGACCACATCGTCACTCGCCAGGCCCATCTGCTGCGACAGCTGGGTCGGCCAGGAGGTGGCCGAGCGCTCGCAGTGCTTGTCACCGCCGTAGCCGAAGCCGAGGGAGTAGACGATATTGCCGTTGGTCGAGTACGAATCCCCGATCGCCACGAAGGACTTGCCTTCGGGGGCGTCGTCGGCGGCGGCCGGGGCGGCCGCGCCCAGCAGGGCCGAGGCGGCACACACGGAGGCGGCGGCGAGGAGGCGGAATGGCGTGGCAGTCTTCATGGTTCGCATCTCTTCTTCGCAGACGTTCGGATAACTACAGCCCGTGCGCACGGGTGAGGGCGGCGAGCACACCGTCGACGGCCGCCCACTGGGCGTCGACGACGCCGTTCGTGGCGCCCCGCGCGGCCGGGTCGGCCAAGCCGATGCCGTTGGCCAGATTGGCCGCGTTGATGCCGGTGAGCGCGCCCCGCAGCAGCGCCTTGGAACCCACTCCGGGACCGGTGACCCGATCCAGGCCCTCGCCGAAGAAGTAGAACCGCCACAGCGGGCCGACATCGGCGTTGTAGGCCGCCTTGGTGGTGTCGACGAGCAGCGAGCTGTTGACGGCGATGGCGTCCAGGAGCCGGAAATAATCGGACCGATCCGCCACGCCGACACCGGCATCCGCGAGCGACCGCGGAATGTCGACGCTCATATGGGCGTTGTAGCCGACCATCGCCGTGTAGGCGGCGGATTCCGAGCATTCGGCGGCGAGGTCGAAATAGCGTGTCCAATAACGGGATACGGGCACGCCGGTGAAATCGGCGTGCAGGGCGCCCAGCCAGCTGTCGTAGTTGCCGAGATAGAACTCCGCCTGGCGTGCCGGATCGGTCAGACCGTCGCCCGCCCGCAGCAGCGGCAGCACCGTGACCCGGTCCGCGATATCGTCCATGAGGGCGAACAGTCCGCGCCGGTCACCGTGTGCGACAAGGATTTCCGAGATGCGGTGGTTGCGGTCCGCGACTTCCTCCAGCCGCTGGATCGGCTCGGTGGCGGCCACCGTCTCCGTATCCGACAGTGCCCTGATCGTCGCGATCTCGCCGGCGTCCAGCGGCGTGCCGCAGGAGGCGGCCCGGACCGGGGATTCTGCCGTGGCGGTACCGGTGAATCCCGGCCAGATCACCGCCGCGCAAGCCATTGTCGCGACCATGAGTCGCCCAGTGCGTCGCATCGCTGTGATGCCCTTTCTGAATAATGTCCCACCGGGACACGAGAGCTGGATGAACCCCACTCCACGAAGGCTAATTATGTGACCCGCCACAATTCCATAGCATCTCCTTGTCACACGCGTTCCGGACAGCCGTTCGCACTGGTCAGCCCCACTTCAACAGGACACGACCCACGGTGCGCGGACCCGCTGTCCGATGAATGGCGCGCAGGATGGGGACATATCTCGGAATCACCTGTACGGGCCGGTGGCGCAGTGCCGTGAGCATCCATTCCGCGGCTTCCTCCGGCGTGAGTCCCGGCACTTTCCGATATTCCGGCGTCGGGGCGCTCATGGCCGTGTGCACCAGCGGAAAGTGAATCGTGGTGACCGCGACCCCTTTTCCCGACAATTCGGAATCCAGGCATCGGCCGAATCCGGTGAGCGCCATTTTCGAACTGTGGTAGGCGGAGAAGCGCGGCGACGTTCCGGTGGGCACCGTCCAGGTCCCGACATTGACGATATGGCCGCGGCCGGATTCCAGCATGGCGGGCAGCAGGCCCAGAGTGAGCTGGACCGGGCCGAAATAGTTGATCCCCATCGTGCGCCGGAAGTCGTGCAGCCGGTCGAACGATTTCGTCAGCGGGCGGCGAATGGATTTGCCCGCATTGTTGACCAGGACGTCGACCGCGCCGATCTCGCGCACCCGATGCACCAGCCGGTCGATATCGGCGTCATCGGTGAGGTCGCAGGCGTGGTGGATCGCCCGCCCGCCCCGCGCGCGGATCTCGTCGCGCAGCTGCACCAATTCCAGCTCCCGCCGGGCCACCAGCACGACCTCGGCGCCGGCCGCGGCCACCGCGAGCGCGGTGGCGCGGCCGATTCCCGACGACGCCCCCGTGATCAGGACCCGCTTGCCGGCGATCCGCTCCTCGTATTTCGCACGGCGCACGGGGGCGGGCTGATTCAGCACGTGCGCGATCCGCTCGGCCGCCCGCCGGACGGGGTTGCTACCCACGGGCGCTCACCGGATCCCCGAGCAGTACCGGCGGCCGGTCGGGCACCGCGGTCGGCCGCGCGATGAGCCCGCCGACCACGGCCGCCAGCACCGCCGGACCGTCCTGTGACAGCACCGATTCGGCGTGGAACTGCACCGAGGCGAAGCGCTCCCCGCGCAGCGCGTACACCTCGCCGGTCTCCGGGTCGCGGCTGACCTCGACCGGGCCGAGCCGGCTGTCCACCGAATCGGCGGCGCTGCGGGCGACGTAGGTGTTGTAGAAGCCCGCCCGCACCGGCACCCCGAACAGCGAGATCTCTCGGCTCACACCCTGATTCGGCCGGTCCAGCCGGGTGATGTCGAGACCCAGTGCGGCGCAGAGGATCTGATGGCTCAGGCAGACTGCCGCGAACGGTATGTCGGTAGCCAGCAAAGTATCGACCCAGCGCCGCATCGCACCGATGCGCGGATCGTCGGGGTCGGCCGGGTCGCCGGGCCCCGGCCCGAGCAGGACCAGATCGTAGTCGAGGGGGTCGACCTCGTCGTCGAATCCCGCGATCGTCAGGGCGTGGCCTAGCGAGCGCAGCATGCTCGCGAGCATCGCGGTGAAGTTGTCGGCCGCGTCGATCAGCAGCACCGATCCCCGCGTCGCCGCCGCCGCGCCGATGCGCCGGGCGTCCGCCTCGGCGAACCAGAACTGCGAGGCGATGGCGTTGCGGCTGCCCAGCGCCGCCGCCACGGCGGACCGACCGGCGAGATCCGGCCGCCCGGCGCCGGCCGACCCGTTGATCAAAGCCTGTGCCTTGGCATAGGTTTCGTGCATCTCGCCGATCGGATCCGAATTCCGCACGAGCGTCGAGCCCACGCCGATGCGGGCCGTGCCCGCGGCGTCGATCACGGCCGTCCGGATCAGGATCGCCGAATCCATCCGCACCGCACCGGCCGGATCACGGTCGACCAGCGCGATGACGCCGCTGTAGTAGCCGCGCCCGCCCGCCTCGTAGCGCGCCACGACGTGCGTGGCGCTCTCGAGCGGGCTGCCGACCACCGTGGGCGCGAACATGGTCTCGCGCAACACCTCCGCGACGCCGGCGTCCGTCCGGCCGCTCAGCAGGTACTCCGTGTGGGCGAGGTGCGCCATCTCCTTGAGGTACGGCCCGGCCACCGTGCCGCCCGCGGGGCACAGCGCGGACATCATCTTCAGTTCCTCGTCGACGACCATGAACAGCTCGTCGTTCTCCTTCTCGTCCGCGAGGAAGTCCAGCAGTCCGGGCACCGTCGGCCCCTCCGGCGGGTACCGGTAGGTGCCGCTGATCGGATTCATCGACACCGTCCGGTTCTCCAGCTGCGCGTGGGCCTCCGGGCTCGCGCCGACGACGGTGCGGGTGCCGGTGTGCACGAAATAGGTCCAGTACGCGCCGCGTTCGCCGCTGAGCAAGCGGCGGAACAGACCCAGCGCGAGCCGTAGATGGTCGGGGCCCAGCGCGCCGATCAGCGACCGGCTGATCACGAAGTTCGATCCGGCGCCGGCGCCGATCTCGTCGGCGAGCACCGCCCGCACGATGTCGCGGTAGTCCTCGTCGGAGACGTCGAACCGGAACTCGACCGCATCGATCGAACCGGGGCCGACCACCTCCGGGCCGAGCGCCTCGAGCACCTGGTCACGGTCGGCGGTCTCGTGCTCGCGCACCACCATCGCGAGCAGGGGCGCGTGATCGTCGTTGCAGGGGAACCCGCGCTCGACGATCTGCCGGTACGGGACCAGGACGAGCAGCTCCGAATCCGTTGCGGCCGTTTCCACTTCGTCCAGCCCGGCCAGTTCGGTGAACTCGCCCCGCAGCACATCGATGTCGCCCGCACCCGACCGCTGCACCAACGCGAAGGGCTGTCCTGGGTCGGCGAGTAGACCTTCCAGCAGCGCCATCTCAGACGCCCACCCTCGAGGCGGCGTCGCCTGCCTGAACGCCCGCCACCAGGTCGGCGGTGGTGCGCACCATGGCGCAGCGCGCGGCGGCGTAGGCGAGGGTCATGCGGTGGTCCTCGGCGGTGAAGTCGGCGACGGCATCGGCGGCCAGGAAGGTCTCGATGTCGTGGGAGTAGGACTCGCACGCGGTCACCAGGACTCCGACGTGGGCGTAGACCCCGCACACGATCAGCTGGTCGCGACCCAGCTCGCGCAGGTGCTCGAGCAGTCCGGAGGCGTGGAACGCGCTGTAGCGCCACTTGGTGAACACCCGGTCGCCGGGGCCCGGCGTCAGCTCGGTGAGCACGGCGCGATCGGTCTCGTCCGTGGTCATGCCGTCGCCCCAGACGTCCCGCAGCAGCCCGCGCTCGGTGCGGGTCATCCCGCCCGGCTGCGCGGTGTAGGCCACCGGCACGCCGGCGTGCCGGCAGGCCGCACGCAGCAGCCCGATATTCGTCACCAGTTCGGCGTAGGGCGAACCGCCGGCGCGCAGCGGGCGCAGGAAGTAGTTCTGCATATCGTGGATCAACAGCGCCGACCGACGGGAATCGACGGTCCAGTCGACGATATTCTCCGGCAGTTCGTCCGGGGACGGAATGTCGTACGAAATGACGTCGGGAATTCCACCGAACATCAAGACTCCTCTGCTCTGTCGGAACGGGAACTCAGCTGCCGAGGGTGGCACCGCCGTCCACGGTGAGCTCCTGCATCGTGATGTGCCGGGCCCGGTCGGACAACAGGAATTCCACGGCGTCGACGATGTCGTCGGGATCGGCGATGCGGCCGAGCGGGATACCGAGCCGGAATTGTTCGGGAACGCCCGCGATCGTGGCGTCGGAACGATCCTCGTCCGCCCAGCTCACCCGCAGCATGTCGGTATTCGTCGAACCCGGGGACACGACATTGCACCGGATCCCGTATTTCGCCACCTCGAGCGCCGCGCATTTCGCGAGCATCGTCGCGGCCGCCTTCGACGCCGAATACGCCGACATCGACGCGCGCGGGGTGTGCGCGGCATTGGAGGACACCGTCACGATCGCCCCGCGCCGGCGCGGGATCATCCGGGCCACCACGGCCCGGGTCACCAGGAAGACGCCGGTGGTGTTGACCGCGAACGTCTCCTCGAATTCGGTCTCCGTCAGGTCGACCGTGGCGCCGACGCGCAGCACGCCGACCGCGTTGACCAGGTAATCGATCGGGCCCACATCGCGCTCGGCCTCGCTGACGAAGCGTTCGACATCCCACGGGTCGGCAACGTCGCCCTGCACGATCGACACCTGGCCGGGCATCGCCCGCAACTCCTTGGACGCGTCGGCGGCCCGGTCGACGGCGACGACCGCCGTGCCCTGGCTCGCCAGCCGATACACGAGGCGACGACCGATGCCGCCCGCCGCGCCGGTCACCAGCGCGACCCGCGGCGCCCCGGAATCCGGGGCATTCTGCGGTTCGATCATTCGATTCACCACACTCAGTTCACAAGATTATCGAACAGGGACGGGCGGCCGATCGGATAATGGACCCACCGCCGGGTCGAGGTAAATTTATCTCCGCCCGATACGACGCCGGTATAGCAGAGTATTGCTGACAGGGTGTTGTCAAGAACTACCCGGATATTGTCATCGCGGAATCATTGCCCGGTTCCGAAACCGGACCATACACTCTGAGAAATCCTCTCCGCCCGATACGAAATGTGAGTGACAGTATGACTCGCAACCACAAACTCATCTACGACCAATTGGTCGAGATCGCGCCGAATTCCCGGCCGTGGATCAGCGATCATCCGGCGGAGGCCGTGCGGGTGGTCGACGACCGGGTGACGCTGACCGATATCGCCGATGCCGCGACGCGCGCGGCGACCCTGTTCGAGGACGCCGGGGTCCGCCCCGGCGACTACTGCGCCGTCTGGCTGGACGCCCCGCTGGACATCATGGTCGTCATCGCGGGCCTCACCGCCGTCGGCGGCGTGCCGGTCCTGATCAGTCCCGGAATCGATGCCGAAACCCTCGGCCGCATGCTGGAACCCGTCACGATCGAGCGGATCGTCACCACCGACGACCGCCGGGACAAGTGCGAGCAGATCGCCACCCTGCGCCGGGTCGACGACTGGGCGGAACTCGCCGCCCAGCTTGCCGATACCGCCCCGCGGCGCACCACCGCCGTCTCGATGCCGGGCACCGCCCCTTACATCGTCACCCACACCTCGGGCACCACCGGCGTCCCGAAGCTGGTGCAGTACACCAGGAATGCGACCGATCACCAGGGCTATGCCCAGGAGGTGTTCGCCATTCTCGGCCGGCTGCGCGGTTACGCCGCCGTGGCGGTCTCCCCCGTGCACTTCCGCACCGTGTCCGGGCTGCTCTGCGCGCTGCGCCGCAATGTGCCGCTGATCGTGCTGTCGGACCACTCCGCGGAGTCCGTCGGCGAGTACGTGCGGCGCTACCGGCCCATCTACCTGGAGACGCACCCGAACACCTTCATGCAGTGGGAACACCTGGCCGACAACGGAACTCTGGCCTCGGTGCGGCACTACGTGAGCACGTTCGACGTCATCCATCCCGGCACCGTGCGGCGGCTGCTCGCGGGCAGCGGGTACCGGCTCGCCTCCTTCCTCGAGGCGTACGGGCAGTCCGAACTCGGCGGCATCTCCGCCAAGGTGCACCTCAAGGGGCTCACCGGCCGCTTCGGCCGCCGCCGGGGCCGCGTCCCCACCGGGCACCGCGCCGGGTGGACCGCGCCCGGCTACTCCGAGGCGCGCATCGTCGGCCCCGACGGCACGCCCGTCCCGGCGGGCACGGCCGGCCGGATCCAGGTCCGCTCGGCGGGGCAGTTCCAGACCTACATCAACCGGCGCGAGGCGGCCGAGGCCAACCTCGACGCCGACGGCTGGTGGGACACCGGCGATTGGGGCCGCCGCACCCGCCTCGGCGAGCTGGTCCTGATCGATCGCCAGGTCGAGCGGCTGACCACCGTACCCAGCGCCGTCGCGATGGAGGACCTGCTGCTGACCCGCATGCCGTGGCTGCTGGAAGCCATTGTGCTGGAACAGGATCGGCGTGCCGTACCGGTGGTCGCGTTGCGCGACGGGCCATTTCGCGATACGGCATGGCGTTCGGCGGTCTCGGACCTGCCGCAGCTGGCCCCGCCGGTCGTCCTCGACTTCCGGGACTTCCCGCGGACGGTCACCGGAAAGATCCAGCGTTCCAAGCTGTCGCAAGTGATTTCGCAGCAGGGCCGATAGCGGCTCTCACCTCATCAGGGACTCGATATGACCACTGACGCCATTCCGTCCACCCGGATCTCGTTCGGCGAGAAGGCCGGCGCCTACTTCCGTCTGGGGAAGCTCCGGGTCTACCACCACTTCTACGCGTGGCTGCTGGCCGTGCTGCTGCTGGCCCACGAATCGGTCAGCCGCCCCGGCACGGCCGTCGCGCTGGGCCTGGTGCTGATCGGCATGTACGCGATGAAGATCGCGACCTGCGCCGCCGACGACGTCGTCGGATTCCGCGACGGCAGCGACGCGCAGAACTACGCCGCCGGCGGCCACCTGCCGAAGTCCAACAAGCCGCTGCTGTCGGGGATGCTCTCGGAGAAGGAGGCCATCGGCTTCGGCATCGTCACGGGGCTGATCGCCTTCGGATCCGGTCTGGCCCTGCTGATTCCGCTCGGCGGGGACGTGCCGATCCTGTTCCTGGCCGGCTGGTTCCTGGTCGTGGCCATCGCCGTGCAGTACTCGTGGCTGTTCCAGTTCAGCTACCGTCCGGGCGGCCTCGAGTTCGTGATCTTCCTCGTCAACACCGCCGAGGTGCTGGGCCCGGTCTGGCTCATCGCCCGGCACTGGTCCACCGATTCGCTGCTGATCGGACTGCTGATCGGCGTGTGCATGCTGCTGGTGGTCACCTACGCGAACTTCGGCGACCGGGTCGGCGACCTGGCCGCCGGCCGGCGCACCCTCGCGGCGGTCGTCCCGTCGACCATCTACCGGGCGTTGATCGGGGTGCTGTCGGTGCTGAGCCTCGCGCTGCTCGTCGCGCCGTTCGTCGTCGGCTCGCTGAACCCGTGGTTGCTGGTATGCGTCGTACCCGCGATCGTGCTGCGCGCCTTGCAGATTCGCGCCGGTCTGATCAAGGACGAGACGCAGCGCGCCGTCGTCCTCGGATTCCGCAGCATCGACGCGGTGGGTCTCGGCCTGGCGCTGGCGCTGGTGCTGTCATGAACCTCGGTCCGACCGTCCAGCTGCTCCGTTCACTCGGCGTCCTCGTCAAGCGCGGCTTCGTCCACCCGCTGCGCCTCGCGGCGGATGCGCGGTCGGCGAAGATCGCGGCCCGCTGCGGCCCGTTCCCGGCCATGATCAACTACACCGCCCGGTACGAGCCGGACCGGCACGCCCTCGTCGACCCCCGCGGCACCCTCAGCTACGGCGCGCTGGAGCGGCAGTCGAACGCGCTGGCCCGCGGGCTGGCCGCGGCGGGCATCGGCCCCGGCGACATCGCCGGCATCCTCGCCCGCGACCATCGCGGCGCGGTCGCGGCCATGATCGCGACCGGGAAGCTCGGCGTCCGCGTGGTCATCATGAACACCGGATTCGCCGGGCCGCAGCTGCGCGAGGTCGCCGACCGCGAGGGTGTCACCGTCGTGTTCCACGACGACGAATTCGCCTCCGCCGCAACCGCTCTCCCGCCGTCGGTGACGCGCTTCCGGACGTGGGACGACGGCCGCCCGCCCGCCGACGGCACGCCGTCGGTCGACGAGCTGATCGCCGCCAACGCGCCCGATCCGCTGCCGCTGCCCGCCGAGGCCGGGGGCCTGGTGCTGCTCACCAGCGGCACCACCGGGACGCCGAAGGGCGCTGTGCGCACGAAGATCTCGCCGCTACAGTCCGCGCAGCTGCTGGATCGCGTGCCGCTCACCCGCGGCGGCGCCATGGTGGTCGCCGCGCCGCTGTTCCACGCCACCGGCCTGGGCCAGTTCACCCTGGCCCTGTCGCTGGGCAAGACGGTGGTGTTCGGCCGCGGCAAATTCGACGCGGAGGCCACCCTCGCGAGTGTGGCCCGCCACCGCGCCGACACCCTGATCCTCGTCCCCACCATGCTGGGCCGCATCTTGGACCTCGGTCCCGATGTCCTTGCCCGGCACGATGTCTCGTCGCTGCGCATCATCGCCAGCGGCGGGTCGGCGATCTCGCCCGGGCTGTCCGCCCGCACCGCGGCGGCCTTCGGCGACGTGCTCTACAACAACTACGGCGCCACCGAGGTGGCCGCGGTCTCGGTGGCCACGCCGGCCGAGTTGCGCCGGGCGCCGGGCACGGTCGGGCGTCCCCCGGTCGGGGTCACGGTCGCGCTGTTCGACGCCGAGGGCCGCGAGGTCACCGCGCCGGGCGAGCCCGGAATCATCCACGTCGCCAACGGTTTGAGCTTCGGCGGCTATACCGACGGCCGGGACAAGGACCGCCGCGCCGGGATGATCTCCACCGGCGACATCGGCCACTTCGACCGGTCCGGCCTGCTGTTCATCGACGGCCGCGGCGACGACATGATCGTGTCCGGCGGCGAGAACGTCTATCCGGTCGAGGTGGAGAACCTGCTGGCCGACCGCGACGATATCGGCGACGCGGCCGTCGTCGGCGTGGACGATCCCGACTTCGGCCAGCGCCTGCGGGCATTCGTCGTCCCGCACCGGGGGGCCACCGTCGACCCGGACGAGATCCGCGGCTACGTGAAATCGCAGCTGGCCCGGTACAAGGTCCCGCGCGATGTCGTCGTCGTCCCGGAGATTCCCCGCAACGGTTCGGGCAAGATCCTGCGCGGCCGCCTGGCCGAACTGCCCGCCGAACAACTCGCCGACTGAACGAAGCCTCCCATCGTGAAAGGTGGTGCTGCGACATGTCCGTGGCAGCCGACATCGTCTCCGTGCGGGACGTCCGGAACGAGATGATGAAACGCGCCGAGACCGCGGCGCTGGAGTTCCTGGAGAAGGAGTACAAGCGCTGGTACGCGGTCGATCCGGAGGCGGGTGCGACGATCGAGTCGATCGCCGACCTGATGCGGGCCGGCGGTAAGCGGGTGCGGCCGGAGTTCTGCCTCAGCGGATATCTCGCGGCCGGTGGCGATCCCGAGGGGCACGCGATCGTCTCGGCGGCGGTCGCGCTCGAATTCCTGCACGCCAGCGCCCTCATCCACGACGACGTCTTCGACGAGTCGGCGGTCCGGCGTGGCGCGCCGACGGTGCACGTGAAGTACTCCGAACTCCATCGGTCGCGTGGCTGGCAGGGCGAATCGCCGCGGTTCGGCGAGAGTGTCGCGGTGCTGGCCGGGGATCTCGCGCTCGTCTACGCCGACATCTTCATGGCCGACGCGATGCCCGCCGCGACGGCGGCCTGGGGCGACGTGCGCGCGGAGCTGATGGTCGGCCAGCACCTCGATGTGGTGGCGGCCGCCCGATACTCCGGCAATCCCCGGCTGTCGCGGACGATCGCGCAGCTGAAGTCGGGTAACTACACGATCCACCGCCCGCTGCTCATCGGCGCCCTGGTGGCGGGCCGCTCCGATCTGTCGGCGCCGTTCGAGGCCTACGGCCTGGCGGTCGGCGAGGCCTTCCAGCTGCGGGACGACCTGCTCGACATGTTCGGCGACACGGACACTCTCGGCAAGCCGGCGCAGCTCGACCTCGAGCGGCACAAGATGACCCTGGTGCTGTCGCTGGCGATCGAGCGGGACCCCGCCGTCCGCGCCCTGATCGACGCGCCCGACGCGGCCCCCGCCCGGCTCCAGCAGGCCCTGCTCGACTCCGATACCGCCCGCGAGGTCGAGAAGCACATCGGCGAGCTGGTCGCCCGGGGCGGCGCGGCACTCGCCGATGCCGACCTCGAACCCGGCTGGCACGAGGAACTGCTCGCCCTCGCCGACGCGGTCGCCTATCGAGACAAGTGAAAAAGGTTGCGGGGCGGCCGATCACAGACCTTCCAGGAGCAGGGTGGCGAGCACGGCGATGTGCACGGCGTACTGCGTGACCATGAAGCCGCGATAGGTGCGGCGGCGGCCGTCGCGGCCGACCGCGTGGCGGCTGGTGGCGGCGAGAACACCCACCGCCAGCGCACCGGCGACGAGGGTGAGCGCGGACGGGATCAGGATCGGCGCGAAAAACAGTGCCGCGGCGAGGTATCCACCGCCGATGAGCACGGCGTTGGCGGTGATCAGAACGCGAACCCGGGTGTCGCCCCAGCGGATGACCGGCGTCCGGCGCCCACCGGCCGCATCGCCCTCCGCGTCGGACAGATCCTTGGACAGCGCCCCGACGCCGGCCATCCACAGCGACATCGCGGTACCGAGCAGCAGCACGGGCAGGCCGCCCTCCCGGCCCGCGGCCTGCCAGCCGGCGACGTAGGTCAGCACACCCATGCCCAGCACCAGCAGCATCGCCGTACTTCCCCGCCGCTTACCGAAGACGGGCGCGCCGGAGTACGCGTAACCGCAGGCCAGGTAGGCCAGGATCAGCACCGGCAGCCACCCGCCCGCGTCGACGACGCCGCCGATGGCCAGCGCGAGCGCACCGGCCGCGACCACCCCGCCCGCGGCGATCGGGACCGGCAGCGAACCGCGGCTGATCGGCCGGGTCGAGCCGTTCGCCCGATCCTCGGTCACATCCATGACGCCGTTGAACACGTATATCGCGAGCGTGGCCAGCAACCAGGCCAGGGCCGCGGCCGCGACCCGGCCGTCGAGAATCGACGTCCCGAGCACGACCGCGGTGCAGAATCGAATGTGGAATATGATCTGGACGGAAATCCGGGACTCCTGGACGAAATCCCTGGACCAGCGCGTGATTTCGGACCATGCCGTTCTACCGGTCGGTATGTGAATCGATGCGATACCCATCTGCATATCGCATTACGTTATGCCGCTGTGGACTTGCCGGATATTCATCGAATGCGGTACTCCTGTCGTGTCGAAAAGACGTGCCGAGTGTGTTGAAGGGAGTAGTGACGCGTCGTCGGTATGCGTTGCGGGATATGGAAAGTGGTAGTGCCTCGGCCGCGAAATACAACTTTCGCGGTATTCGTATCCGCGGCGGGTCTGCCGACCACCATGATCGCGTAGGGTGAGCGCTCGTGCGCGGACGGTCGGGTGGCGACGAGAGGGACCCCGCATGAATTCTTTCCGGAAGGAGCGTTGCCATGGCGGATGGCCGAGAGCGGGTGGCCATCGTGACCGGAGGGGGAGGCGGCCTGGGCGCGGCGGTCGTGCGCAGGCTGGCGCGGCGCGACTTCACCATCGCGGTGGTCGATCTGCGGGCGTCGTGGTGTGACAGTTCCCTGGATACCGTCGGCCCCGCGCGGGCCGGGCTCTGGGCCTTCGGCGCGGACCTGCGCTACCTGCACGAGGCGGAGGCGACCGTCCTGCGCGTCGCCGAATCGCTGGGACCGCCGCAGGTGGTGGTGAACGCGCCGTTCCCGGGGCGCGCCGGCATCGCGACGGAACTGCCGGACTGGGGTTCGGTGGTGCACGCCCGGCTGCGGGCGCCGCTGCTGGTCAGCCGAGCGGCCGAGCGCTACCTGGCCGAATCCGGCAGCGGCCGGATCGTCAATCTGGCGCAGAGCGATACCTCGGTGCGGCAGCGGCCGGACGATCTGGTGGTTCGCGAGACGCTGCACGCGATGACCGAGACCCTGTCGCGAGAACTCGCGCCGCGGGGCGTGCGGGTGAATACCGTTGTCACCGAGATCAACTGCGCCCGGCACGGTGCGGAATCCGGCACGCGGCCCCGGCCGGACTGCTGCGTCGCGGCCGAGAACGAGACCGCGTCGATGGTGGAGTTCCTGGTGTCGGAGGGCGGGGGCGACATCTCCGGCCGGATGATCGAATTCCGCCACCCCGCGGCGGAGTCACCGCCAGATGCGGGCGCCCTCCGGTGATCCGCTGCGCTGCCGCGAGATCAGGGCCCGCTCGACCGCCCGGTTGACCGCGTCGATCCGGGAGACGGCCTCCAGTTTCGTGAAGATGTTGCGCAGGTGGCGTTTCACGGTGGCCTCGGTGACGCCGAGCCGGGTCGCGATCTGACGATTGCTGAGCGCCTCGGCGACCAGGACCAGCACCTCGCGCTCGCGCGACGACAGCGTGCTGGGGTCCTCCTGCTCCTCGGCGCGGGCGCGCAGGCTTTCCGGCGAGACCGACAGCGTGACCGTCTGCGGCCCGTCGCCGACCGACTGCCGGATCGCCGAGACCAGGGTCTGCCGCCCGGCGCCCTTGTGCAGGTAGCCGCGGACGCCGAGCGACAGCAACTGCTGTACGAGCTGCTGGGCGTCGTGCATGCTCAGCACGATGATCCGCAGCGCCGGGTCGTGCGCCAGCAGCAGGCGCACCGTCTCCGGCGGATTGCTCTCGGGCATCTCGAGATCCAGCAGCAGCACGTCGGGGTTGTGCTCGACCGCCAGCCGCAGCGCCGCGGTTCCCGTCCCGGCCTGGCCCACGATCTCGAAATCGGGTTCCGCGCGCAGCAGATCGCAGAGCGCCTCGCGCAGCAGCGTGTGATCGTCGGCCACGAGAATGCGAATCGGGTTCTGACTCATGCGGTGGGGCGCTCCTGAGCGATCGGGATCCAGAGGGTGACCCGGGTGCCGCGGCCGGGGGCGGAGTCGATGTTCACCGTGCCGCCGACGAGGTCGGAGCGCTCCTGCAGGATGAGCAGGCCGTTGCCGTGCCCGGTGGCACGCAGGGCCCGCACGTCGAAACCCTTTCCGTTGTCGATGATCTCGGCGTGGACCTCGTGCGGCGCGATATCGATGTGGACGACCACATTGGCCGCGCCCGCGTGGGTGTAGGCGTTGCGCAGGCACTCCCGCACCATGATGAACAGTTCCTCGGTCACCGAACCGGGGATCCACTGGTCGCTGCCGCGCACCCACATCTGCAGGGGGACGCCCGTCCGGCCCAGCGAGGCGGCGAATCCGCGCAGCGCCGTCTCCAGCGATCCGGTGACGCCGGGGCGGCGCAGCTCGCTGACCAGTTCGCGGCTGCGGGCGATGGTCTCGAGGATCGCCTCCTTCGCCGCGTCGACATGCTTGGACTGCGGGGCCGAATCGCCCGCCGCCTGTTCGCATTCCAGCTCGTAGAGTTCGATCTGGCGCAGCGCCAGGCTGACCGAGTTGCCGATGTGGTCGTGGATCTCACGGGCCAGCCGGCGGCGGCCCTCCTCGTGCGCCTCCCGCACCCGCTGCAGCAGGTAGGCGTCGTAGCCGATGGATCCGGACTCGAGCCGCAGCCCGATGCCCTGCTGCAACGCGCGCAACGCCGCGAAGAGATCCGCCTGCGGCGCGCCGAGCTGATCCGCGCAGTCGGCGAGGGCGGTCATCGCCAGATCGGACAGAATGCTGCCGGCGCGCACGGAATGGGTGAGATGGGCGCCCTGGCGGACCCGTTCGCTGCCCAGATCGAAAACATCGGTGATGTGGACGACCGTGGCGGCGCCGGCCGAGAGGCTGCGGACACAATCATCGAAGATTCGACGGGCCTGCAACTCGCATTGTTCCCACGCCGCGGCATTCGAGACGAGTGGACTACTGATCTCTTCGAGACGAGTGCGATACTGTGCGATCAGTTCCGGTATCCGGGCGGTGAACAGATCCGCAAAATCGGTCGACGAGCCGGTCTCGTTTCTGGAGTTCTGCTCCGATCTGCCTGTCGCACCCCTGCCGACCATAAGTGTCCACCCTCTCTCGCGCTATACGCCCGGAACCCGGCATCCCAGACATCAGCGTCGAGCCCGACCGAATACTACCCCGGCGTAGAGGGGCCTTGCAGAGCTCGAGAGCCTGGAAGGTCCGCCGCCCCAATGCGATCGGTCCCCGCAGGTTACTCGACAGTATCGCCCCACGCGGTCGTCAAGACCGAAAGATTCTTTCCGAAAGGTCGCAAGACGGTTCTTTCGGGGGCGGCCCACCACCGGAATCCTTGGACGCAGTCTCTATTCCATTGGACGCAGAGGCGTTGCCGGGGCCGCGGCGCCGTGTTGCCATCGAGCGGCAAGGTTCTCTCGACCTCCCGGGACTGTCGCATACTCGAAGGTGTTCAGGTGATGGAAGTATCGGAAGCGTTCCCGCGCAACGAATTACGGTTCCACGTACTCGGCCCGCTGTGGGGCGGGCGACCGCCCGGCCATCCGGAGACCACCGTCCGCGTGCACATCTACCACCTGCGCCGCTCGCTCGGCAGGCAGCTGGGCATCCCCGGCGAGGAGATCGTGCGTACCGCTCCGGGCGGCGGCCCGACGCGCTGCTGGCCTGCCACGAGCTGCGCCGCATGCTGGATCGCGAACTCGGGCTGGGGCCCTCCGTGCAGCTACTACAGCTGCAGCGGCAGATTCTGCGCGTGCCCGAGACCGCCGCCGCCTGAACGCATTCCGGGCCGGAGTTCCAGATCCGCTGGGGCTCCGGCCTTTTGCGCCGCGACCCTTCCGGGCGGAACTTACGCGAATGTAACGGCGCTTTTATCGCGCTCGCCGACCATTGATCGCAATGCCCCTTGACCGCCCGCTCCGGACACCGCCGGTGGGTCGAGAAGGCGGTGGGGCACAGGACTATTCGACGATGGGACGACAACGATGCCCGACGACACTCCGGTGTGCGAGGACCTGCCGGACGACGAGGACCGCACCGTCCTGGTCGATCAGGACGGGGTGATCTGCCGGCTGGAGCGGGTCCTGCCCGACTGTCGCGGCTTCCTCCATCTGGAACCGTGCCGATCGATCACCGTGGTCCTCTCCGGCGGGCCGGTCGAGGTGGTGGACGAGCGCGATCACGTACTCGGCCGGACCACGCTGATGACCGGGCAGGTGATCCGCGACGACGGCGGGCTGCCCCCGCCGTTCCGGCTGTGCAATCTCGCCGACCGGGCCCTGGTGCTGGTGGTCATCGAACTACCCGAACCGGTCCCGGCGTCGACGTAATACGCTGCGACATTTGTCGAGCGGGACTACCACTTTCGACGCAGTGCCCTTTCACAAGGTGGGATTGGCCGGTCGCTCGCCGTGGGCTTTGATATTCAGGGGTGGAAGCAACAACGGGCCGTCCGCCTGGCCCGGTTGAGATGGGGTACACAGAATGGTTGAGATCAGAATTCTCGGTCCGCTGGAAATCGACGGCGATGCGGACATGCCGAGACTCGACTCCTACCGGCAGCGGGCGGTGCTGGGGATGCTCGCGCTGAACGCCAACCGCACCACATCGATCGAGAGCCTGACCGACGCGGTGTGGGACGGCGAGCCACCGGCGACCGCGCGATCGCAGATCCAGATCTGCGTCTCGGGCCTGCGCCGGGTCATCACCGACAGTCACTGCCAGGCCGCGATCGAGACCCGGGCGCCCGGCTACCGCTTGGTGATCGACGGCGCCGATCTGGACAGCGCGCGGTTCGACGAGTTGACCGCCCAGGCCCGCGTCCAGGAGAACGACGGCAACCTCACCGGGGCGCTGGTGGCGCTGCGCATGGCGCTGGGCCTGTGGCGCGGGCCGGTGCTCGCCAACGTGCCCGGCGACCGCATCCAGCGCATCGCCTACCCGCTCACCGAACGCCGCGTGGCCGCCGAATTGTCGCGCTTCCGCATCGAACTCGCGCTCGGCCGCGCCTGGGAGATCGTCCCCGACCTGCAAGCACACGTCGACGCCCACCCCCTGTGGGAGGAGGCATACGGCTACCTGATGCTCGCGCTGCACCGCTGCGGGCGCCCGGCGGAGGCCCTGGAGGTCTACCAGCGCGCCCGCGACACCCTGATCCAGCAGGTGGGCCTCGAACCGTCCGAGGACCTGCGCCAACTGGAGCGCGCGATCCTCGACGGCGGGCTGGCGCGGCCCTCGTTGTTCGAGCCCACCCGGCGGGCGGGGTGAGGCATTCACTACTCGCCGATCCCGGAATCTCCTACCAGCGTGAGGATTTCGCACAGGTCGTATTCGGCTCGGCCGGGTTTGCCGTAGCGGGTCAATTTGCCTCGGCTGGCCCATTTCCGGATGGTCTCCTGTTTGACGCCCGCGGCCAGGGCCGCGAGTTCGGTCGGCACCAGGCGCCGATCGGCGGTCCGCGAGCTCATGCCACCGCCTCCCCGCGCCGCGGTGCCTGCCCGGCCCGCCGGTGCAGCGCCAGCCACTGATGCGGCGGCCAGGTGTGGCCCGCCGGGCAGCTCACCATCCGGGGTCCGGCTCCGGGTGACATCTGGGCGTAGACCATGTGATCGCATCCCGGCCTATCGCACCGGCCTAACTCGATCCGCTCGGGTAACGGGTCGATGGCACGCTCGGCCAGCGCGTGCACCTCGGTGAACTCGTCGACGGCATCGGCGATCGCCGGATGCGCGACCAGCCAGTCGCGGTACTCCAGCAGGAACGCGACCAGCGTCCGCACGTCCCGGCGCGGCCGCCGCGGCGGACGGGCCTCGTCGACCACCATCGCCGCCCACGACGTCGCCAGCGACAACATCTCGGTGCGCGCCTCGACCAGCGTGTCCTGCAGAACGATGCCCTGCCGCCGCCCGCCCCGCGCCGGAGACGTCCGCCGCCCGCGCTCCCCCTGCAACAACTCCCCGCATCGCGCATGCAATACCGGTAGTCGCTCCAGGATCTCGAAGAAGCGCGACAGACAGTCGGAGCACACCCGTCCCGCGCCGGCCGTCGACGCGGACCGCGACGAGTCGTTCGCGGCGGCACCGCGGCAGTTCGGATTCTCGCACCATGCCTCTGACATCTGTCTGCTCCTTCGGACGCCGTAGTCTTGGCCCTCCCACTGTCGCAGCACCCCGTATTACGCCGATATCCTCAGCCTTTCGCCCCGCGATAGCGCGACGAAGTCCCATCGTTCCCGAGATCATCTGCGGCTCAACGCTCTACTGTGTTCGCGAGAACAATCGGAGATCGGCGCCGCGGAGGGGGACATAGTCATGGCGGGTAGTGGCACACGCGACTGGCAGAAGATCGGAGGGATCGCCGCGGTCGTCGCGATTCCCGTCTCCATCGTGCTCGGAGTCGCGCAATGCGCAGCAGGCTCGAACGACCCGCCGCCGCCACCGACGACCTCGACTACCGGTGTGGCAGCCGAACCCTCAGTACACGCAGCCCCGCCGGATGCGTCCGCGGCGCCGCCGGAGCAGCCGTGGCCCGGGGAACCGGACGGTAGTGGTTACAAGACAGGCACTATCGCGATCACCGCGTATTCCAACCTCGGTGGCGACTCGTTCGACCTCGACAAGAACAAGGTCGAGAACGGCACCCCCGACGGTTCGGACCTCGTGGCGCAGGACGCCGGCCTCGGCGCGAACAACGGCACCCAGGTCGCCCTGTGGTCCGGACCCGAGCCACCGACGTTGCACGACTGCCGCCGGCTCGCGGATGTGGCGTACGCCAAGACCGAACTCATCGAGGCCGCCCGCTTCGAAACCACGACCCGATACTGCGTGAAGTCGAGCGAGGGGCGCTTCGGTCGCATCCAAACCATTTCCGCGAGCGGCGGAAACTTCCCCAGATTCAACTTCAGCTACGTGCTGTGGCAGAAGCCCGGCGACAAGTAGCGGACAACCCGACTCGACTTCTTCCCCACCTGGCCAGGACGCCACGAAAACGGCCCCGGAACCAGTGGTTCCGGGGCCGCTTCCCTAGTAGCGGGGACAGGATTTGAACCTGCGACCTCTGGGTTATGAGCCAACCAGGAGCGGTCCCGCGCGTGTCTCCACCTATCACCGCGTCCCGTCTGTGCAGATCAACAGGATTCCGGTCTTCTGCAGCACCCATGCGGTCCCACCTGCCTCGAACATTGACGTTCTGTCGTCATGCTAAATTTGATGCCAAATCCCCTGCGATGACCGCCAGTTTCGTCGGTCGCGGCGCTGACCGACCATCCTGTGGTCGGCGGCATGTCGCCTTCAGCGACAGTGACATCGCGGGTTTCGCCGCGTCCACGCAGCATCTGCCCCGTAGTCACAGCAGTCGTGCCGTTGACACCTGTTAAATCGTGACGTAGGTCTTGTTCGACCTAAGCTCGAAGAACCGATCGTTGAGAAGAGTGACGAGGTCGCTCGGTTCAGTGAGTTTAGCGATGTCGCTACAGGTGATGACGGTGATGCGAATGCCGCTAGCCAGTTCGAGATGAATGACGTCATGAGCGCGATCCGCCGACGAACCGGTCAAGCCGCCGCGCGTGACAAGGATGCCATCTACTCCCGAACTGGTTCGGATCTTCGCGGCGAAGTCGCGTACTTCGCTGGCCGAGGTCGCCCGCTGTTCGTTCTTGCATTCGACGGGCAAGTACAAGTCGGAGAACGGGAGGCCGCACATACCCGAATGACGGACCCACAGATCCTTCTCGTCACTGCGAGCATGGTCCAGTACGTTGTTGGCCCGGATGACAACCCCTGGGATTTCGCTCAGCACATAGCTGACAAGGTGTTGAAGGTTATTTCCTTTGGCCGTGGAGTTGGGTGCGACGGCGAGGTTCTCCAACTCTAGGCGGATCCTGCCGATGTCGTATGCCGTCATCGGTATCCGTGCACCCACCGATTGCGGCCGTCGCTGAGCAAGCGCACGAGGTCCTGCTCTGCCAAGACATCCAAGCCCATCACGGCAATAGCTGACTTGTCATCGACGTACCAGCTCACGGGCCTTTCATCACGTGTGACAACAAGCCCGAGTACACAACCGAAGATAGCCATCTGGTCACGAAAAACCGCGATGCGCTCGCTGAACGCGTTTACGAGATCTCTTCCGTCCCAGTAGGTTCCTGCGACTTCGACAAAGACTGGGTTGAAACCAGGATGTGGCAGGCGATCCACCCAAATCGCCAGATCCGGTATGAAGGCACGCCCCTCGCTGACCTGAAATTTTGGAGTAGCTACAATTCGCGCACCTTTGTTCAGGAGAAGACCTGCAACCACTTCTTCGACCTGGCCAGCGAATGCCGACTCAACGAGTTCCATCGATGCCGATCGAGCCTGATCGGGCACCGATAGGGCCTGCGAGGAACTTGGAGACGACTGAAGCTCCAGCAGCGCCCGCAAAGTCTCGGCTAGACGGACGCCCGACGCCGACCGATTACCTTGAGCAACTACCACTGCCAGCTCCCGAAGAACCGGCGGAAGAGACTCTGCCGCTTCAGCCTTCATGGCCAACACAACGACTGGCAGACCACGACCCAACGCAGCACCGATTTCTAGCAGGACCGCTGGGGCCACACTTGTTCTGTCGATGATGGCAACGAGCCCAGCGCAATCGCCAAGTATTTCAGGCAAACCTTTGGCCAGTCCCTCGGCCGGAAGCTGCGTCCACTGGATGGAGTCGAACCCATTCTCAGCCAACATCGTCTTCGCGGGCTCAATATCCGTATCGAGGGCCGCAGACAGAAAGACAACCAACGCATCCACTTCGGGTGTACTCGGCGGACTAGTCACAGACCAATCATGCCGCAGCTGTTGACAAGAGGGCAGATCGGTCATCCACGACCTCAAAGCTCGGCTCCAAACCATGGCAATGGCCGAGCTGCACTCCCGCAGCGGACCTCGCCTCGGTTCGTTGCTCCTCGACGAGGTTTCGCGGCTCTGGACACCGCGCGCTGAAGTCAGCCTTGACCGCCGTGCGCACCCAGACAGGCGGCGGCCACCTCATCATGGTGATCAGCTACCTGCACACCATCGCCGAAGCCGTCGACGACGTCCTGTGGCTGGAGCTCCGCCCGCCGGATCCACAGCCTGATGGTTGACGCCGGACGAACACGACAAGTTGACGAACACGACAAGTTGGTGCAAGCCGACCTGGCCAGCGGCTTACAGACACCCACGTAGCGCCAGTGACCGAGGCGGCGATCTCCATTGTTGTCGGTGGCTTCTTGTAATCTTCTGCAGCGTCAGCACTTTGGGGGTGCACGAAATGAATACGCTGTTCGATAACAATGCCCCAGAGCCCGACGGGCTTCTCGAGCGAGTCGGGGCTCTGGTAGCGCCGGTTGCCGCGAACGCGGGCGCGGTCATCGACCAACCGGGGATGCTGGAAGTAGCCCGGGCTGTCTACGAGGCATTCGGCGAGTTGGATGCCACCGGAGGTCTCACCCGAGCGCAGCTCGCACACGCATGCCATGGCGTCACTGATGAGGCGACTTTCCAGAGCAGGTTCGACCTGTTCTGTCGGCTCGGCATGTTGATGCCGCACTTCGACAAGCTGAATCAACAGCGCTACGTGTTCAACCCCACCAGTGCCGCCGGGATTCTGGTGTTCGACCGTCTGGCCGAGCGCGGTGGTGTGGACGAACTCATCACGTTGCTGGACCGGACACGCGCCGACCTCGCCTCGGGAGTGGCTACTAGGGATCAGGTGCGGGCCAGCTTGAGGCAGGCGCGGCGAATGATGACTATCTCTGCCGACCACCTGCTCCGGTTGGTGTCGTCGAGCCCCTTGTCGGAACTGATAGCCCAGCGTGGCCATCATCGGCATGCATCACTCATGAACGACGTCTTCGAACTCAATGATCAAGTGCGAGTTGCTTTTCCCGAGTTGGATCCGGACGCCTACCGATTGGTGGTCGAGACCCAGCGATACGTCGGAGCCCGTGAGCAGTTCATCGGCCGGTTGCTGGACGAAGGCGCCGCCGCACGCGACTTCTCCCTCTTGGACCCGGAGGAATATCTGGAAGCTGCGCGCACCGCCCCGCTGGACGCCCTTGCAGAGGTTTTCGCCGCCACCGTCTTCGATCCGCCGAGTCCATGGCTGGAACCGGCTGTTGTCGCCGAAGGCGTACAGCAGTTTCGCCCGCGTGTGGCAGTGCGCCGACGTCCTCCACGTCCGGCGGACCCTCCGCCGGGGCCCGACCCGATGGAACGAGTCGAACGACGAGCCGAAGCCGCACGCCGAAGACGTGACCGTGGAGCTGAACTCCACCTGCAGGGCAGCAATCACACGGACCTGACCAGCCGCTTACGCGCAGCGGGCTGGCCAGGCGCGGCGAATATGCTCGTCGAGTTGCTCGGTGCCCACGCCGATCCCGAGTCGCCGTTCGAGATCGAGATGAGCGACGAACTGCTCGCGGATGCAGACGCACCGGTGTCGTATCTGACGCCGGTGTCGTTGCGCCGCACCGAGAGTCCGCCCGTTACCTCGATCGCAATCACGAACATCGCCGATGAGGCGGTGGAGCATGAGTGAATTGTCACCAACCGCACTTGCGCTGGCCACAATGCGGGCCGGGGGCTACGTGCCCGCACCGGACTCCGCGACGACGGTGGCATTGTGGCGAGAGGCAGCCGAACGCGCCGGCAGGAGGTTGTGCCAGGCGACGCTGCCCGGTCAGCGGTCGGTGCTCACCTTGGGCTGGATCGAGGGATCCGAACCGGCGGCGGACACCGGGATGGTTCGTGCGAAGCCGCCTACCGTGTTGCTCCTGATTTTCGCTGCGGCACTCCGGGCCTGCTGGCCGGATCGGTCCGCCCACCCCTTCCCTGGCATAGCAGTCGACGAGGACATCGTCCTCAACTCCGTGGCTGCGCTGGGTCCGTTGACGAAGGGAGTTGTCGACGGAGGCGAGGGAGGGCAGCGACATCGTAAGGGCGCGCTTCGCCGACTGCACGAAGCGGGTTTTCTCATTCTCGATGGAACCGAGGTTCGTTTGGGACTGGCAGTGGCCACCTGGTCAGAAGCCCAGGTGATCGCGGTGCGAGCTGTGTATGACCGGCTGCCGCTGACACCCGCCACCCGACCGGAGGACGACAGATGACCGGGCTGCCACTGGCGGATCTCCCGCCCGCGCGACAGGTAGACGTGCTCGACGCTCTAGCAGCGGTGGAGACTGCGGACAACCCCGTAACCGTTGAAGGATTCCGAGCCTTGCTCGATCCGTCTCTGCGCGCGACGCTTGAGCGTTGCCTCGGTGAACACGGCCGTGTCCTGCTTCGCATCGGCAGCGGCTACCTGTCGGGCTACGACGATCGCATCGGCCAACGTCTCGCCGCGGCCGGTATCGGCGTGTTGCGACCGGATGACCGTGCGGTGCTCGCACTCGTACTTCTGCATAGCGTCGCGATACCGCGTTCCGCCGGCCGGATTCGAGGGCACGACTGGACAGACGGAGAACCAGTACATACGAAGCAGCTCCTGAAGTCCAAGGTGCCGGATGTCAAGGTACGCGCCGCCCTCCAGCGGCTACGCGAGGCCGGAATTCTGGGGTACGGAGTGCACCACAGCTACCTGCCCGGACCTCAGCTGGCCCGATTGACAGCGCAGGTCTCCGAAACACTTTGGGAAAACATGATTCTGCTCGCACAACCTCACGGCGTCATGGCCGACGTCATCCGCCGACGCCGCCTCGCCCGCCGCCAACAAACCACACAGAACGGGGAGATCTTGTGATCGACCTGGATACCGACACCGAGCACTCGAGCCGGAACGGGGTCGTCGGCAATCGTCACCTCGTCGCAGTCCAGACATTCGACATCGCACGATTAACCACGCACGCGGTCGCGCTTGTCCCCGGGACATTCGTCGCCGTGTCCGGCCAGGGACCCAAGAGCGATTCCAACGGGTCGGGCAAGACGTCCTTTCTAGCCGCGGTGTCGCTGCTGCTGGGCGAAGCCCAATGGCGACTGGAAGCCAACGGCTCCCAGTACGCTGCCAGCCTGCTCTTCAAACCAGAGTCGGCCGGCCTCGATCCACAACATCGGTACGCGCGGGCTGACCGCGGCTACATCGTCGGTGTCTTCGCGGAGCCAGACAGTCCACAGACCACGGCGCTGACCGTATGGTTACGCGTTGCCTCTGGCCCACCGTATGTCAAAGTTCGCTGGACGTATGGCCTGCATATTGCTATCGCCGACACCGATCTCGAACGGGACGCCATCGCCGACAGCCTGTGGGAGGCGTTGCCCCGAACCCAGGAGCTCGGGCCGCGGCGCTTCGCCGGCGAGCTGTACGGACAAGCGCCGCGATGCATGGCCTACCTCGACACTCCGATGCGTCCGTCCGCGCCCTCCCTGCTATCCCAGCAAATGACCGAAATGACACCGGCCCGGATCGGAGATGCCCTAATCGAGCTAACCGGCAGGCAGGGCCTACTCGAGACCGAAAAGGAGCAGCGCAGCAAACTGGCCGAACAGCAAGATCGGCTTGCCACCACGATCGCGGAAGATTCGCAGGCACGCACGAACGAGCAGACCGACCTCGACGCGGTTCACCACCGCAACCAGGCACGGCAGCATTTGGCAGACGGCGAACACATGTGGCGTTTACATTTCGCCAGCGGATATTTGGATGTCTCTGCCACCGATCGCTCACTCGCGGAGATAATCGGTGAACTCGAACAGCAGGTCAGCGACCTCAAGCTCGAGCTCGAGGGCAAGCGGACCGCTGTTCAGGAGCTCCGAGCACAGACCAACCTGCACGAGGAGGAGGATGTCGCGAAGACGCACCACCGCGAGGCCAAGGAGAAATACGAGACCGCGAACGTGCAACGCGGAATTACCAACAGCAAGCTCGGTGAACTCAAGCAAAAACGAGTTGAGCTGCTGCCGCTACGGGATGCCTGGACCGGGATCACTGCTGTGGATGCAGAGGCCGAAGTCCATGCCGCGAAAGAACTATTCGAAGAAGCGCGCCAGTATCGTCTCGACGCAGAGCGATCGCATACCAAGGCCGATCGAGCACTGACCGATGCACGGTCAGGTAGCGGCGGCCCTGCCGGCCCCGCATTGGAATTGCTGCGGGCGAACAACATACCGGCCGCATTGCTACTCGATGAGATCACCCTGGAGACAGCGGTACGTCCGCACTGGGAACCCCGCTTGTGGCCGTACCGCAACACGATCGTCGTATCACCGGGGAAGGACGAGGACGATGCGCTTATACTGCTCGCGGGCTCGCCCGGGGCAGAAGTCCTGACTGCCGACGGACCGCTCAATAGACAGCCAGCCGAACTCCCGGACGGCGTCTCGGCCACAGTCCCGGTTGCAGGATTTATTCGGACCCTTGAGCGCCGCACGGAATTCCGGCCTGATCCAGACCGCGCCGTCGATGCAGAACTCGGTGTCTCGGTCCAGGGCGGATTCACCGACGAGATCGCCGGTCGTGCAGCCCGCATCGCTTCTGCCGAAATCGAATTATTTAGTGCGACACAACAATTAACCACAAGGAAGGACGCCGAGGAGTACGCACGGCTGTCGCTCGAAGCAGCGCAGGACACCCTCGCTGCGGCCCAAGCCGTCCAGGAATTGGAGCAACTTGAGACGCAGGAGGCCGAACTGACCGAACAGATCTCAGACCTGGATACACAACTGGCCACGCTGAACACCGCCGTCGAGGACACCCAAAACGTCTGGGTTAATGCACGAGCCGCGAGCCAGGGGCACGAACAGCAGATCGAGCTGGCCGTCGGGGCAGTGAGATTGTGTGACGGCGAGGTCTCCTCCCGGCAAGGCAAGCTCCAACAACGGAAACAAGACCGCGACAAGCTGAACCTCGATTACTGGTTGGCCGGATGGGCAGACACTTCCGAAGCCGCACAGAACCTGCTGGACGCCCAGTCCGAGCAGATCCGGACACTGCGACCACGCTCCCTGCGACATCGCGCCGCAGAAAAACTCAAGGACGCGCTTGACGCCTACACCAATGCGGCGACCGAGGTGCCGCCGGAGCTTGCCGAAGCGCGCCAACGTCGCCAGCGTCTGGCCGACGGCGACGCGGGCGTCGCAGGTAAAGACTCGGACTTCACCAGTATCGCCCGGCCGTTGCGGGACCTACTCGACACACGGGCCGACAGCGATCAGATCCTGGAGTCAAGAATCAGTCGATCCCAACAGCAACGAGCCACTCGAATAGAAGCGATGCAGACCGAAATCGGCGATCTCGACGCCGAGATGGGCCGGCTTCAGGACGTCATCAGTAGCAGAGTGGAGACGTCGCTCAACAAGATCAGTATCGCGCTGAACCGGCTCAATCGAGCCCGCGGCGGATTCGGGGCCGAACTGCACATCACCGAAACCCGGCCGGCAACCCCGACCATGCCGTGGACCTGGGAGGTCTCACCTCGCTGGCGCCGCTCACCCTCGGGAAGCATGGTCTCCTACCGAGAGGTGGCAAACGGTGCACAGGTTAAAGTCTTCGCCATCCAACTGGTCCTCGCAGCCCTGCTTGCGGCCGACGGCGCCGAGGGGCGCATGCTAGTCCTCGATGAACTCGGCAACAGCCTCGGCGACGTCAACCGCAAGGATGTCCTACGCGACCTGAACGAAGTGGCCGCACAACAACGAGTCACCATCCTGGGCACCTGCCAGGATTCCGTCATCGGCGACGCCGCAGGCGTGTGCGGCGAAATCCTCTGGTTCTGCCACCAATCGCCCACCGAGGCATATAACCGGCCAACGCGCGCGTGGGGCTACGACGCCAACGGGCAGCGCATCGAGTTGGTCCGCGAATGGCTCACCGCAGGGCGCAGCCTTGTCTGATGCACCTTCCTCCACACCAGTCCCCGTTTCTGGCGTCCCCGACGGCCTGACCTCTCTGGCGATTCCCCGCCCGAACGGCACCCTGCCGCGCGACCGAAAGGGACGACTCAAGCTCACAAACGTGAGACTGAGTGCCCGCCACCCAAATGACTCCCCCCATCCTGAAATGACTGTCGAAGGTGTCGCTGTCGAGGATCTTCGCTGGGCAATCAAGGCACAACGGCGCTACTGGGCGTCCATCGAGCAGCGGTTCGGCCACGACGCCCGGGAGCATGCCGTGCGCCTCGCCGTGGCCGGCGTCGTTGACCTGATCTGTACGGTCGATGAATTCGCCCATATCACCGACATCCTGCGCTGGCAGCGGACTTCGATATGGGACGAACACCAACGACGCAACGACATATGTCAGAGCGACGACGCACAGCTGTGGCAGACGAGAGCCCAAGACGCCGCACGCCAAATAGCCGCCACAGACCCGGGGCTGGCCAAAGCTCTAATCGCCACCGGACCGAACAACCCCCGCCTGCCGGTGCTGGTCTACGCCGCCGAAGACCTAGTGGACGGTGTAACCCACGATGGCCCTCGCGCGTTCAGCCAGACACATTTCCGTGAAACGAAGACCCGAGAAGATTCCCCAAAAGTGCTGGCAGAAGCAGGAGCCGCACCAGAAACATTGATCGCCTTGGGCCTCCGCCGTAGTCCATACATCGGTCTGGGCGGACCGATCACGATCCATACCGCTGCCGGAAACATTGACCTCGCTGCCGTCGATGGGCCAGTACAATTCCGAGTAGACCAACGTTCGACGTTCGATGTCCGCCTCGGCCCAAGCACTCGGCTACTCGTTATCGTGGAAAATCTCCAAGCCGCCGAGGCTGTCTGCGACACAGCACCCGACGTCGCCACAGTGTGGAGTGCAGGGCAACCTTCCAAACACGCTCTGCGCCTGATCCGTCGGCTGTCGACCGGCGTGGCAGCCACCGCCATAGCCACCGATGCCGACCTCGGCGGTGTCAGGATCGCTCGCCGGATACTCGGTGCACTGGCTTCCACCGACGACGTCACCGTCCTCGATGCCGGTATCGCCGAACACCCGAAGCGGAAAGCCTTCGGCCAGGCGAGTCGAGACGGGCTCCACGATGCGACAAATAGCGCCGACCCAATCGCCGACTTCGCCCGCGCCTGCCTCGCTCGTGGGTACCCAGTAGAACAAGAAGCGACAATCAGAAGCACGCTGGCCACTTTTATTGCATCGCAGGAGTAAGCCGAGCAATTCGGGTGGCCAGTCCCGGCGTCCTCTAACAGAAACCTGAATTCACTAGGCACGACACCGCATCTATCGGCTCATGGCGATTCCTCCACCCGACTCTCATATTTGGCCCGTGAATACGGAACCAGCGCTCTCTGGAATGTTCTGAGGATCAGTAGTTTCGGAAGCTGCCGAGGGAGTAGCGCCCAGCAGGTGCGTTGCGGCTCGGGCGGCTGCGTCTTCGTCCATGCCGGGCAGGACGTGCTGGTAGGTCTTGAGGGTGAAGGTGACGTCGGCGTGGCCTGCGCGTTGGCTGACCACTTTGGGGTTGATTCCGGCGGCGAGGGCTCCCGTGATGTAAGTGTGGCGCAGGTCGTAGAAGCGGATCTCGGGTAGCCCGGCCCGCGCGGCCAAACGCTTGAACCGTTCCCGAGCCGAGTCCGGGCGCACCGGGCGGCCGTCTTCGTAGGTGAACACGAGATCGGTGTCGCGGAAGTCGTCACCGTAGAGTGCGCGTTCGGCGTCTTAGATGGCCTTCCAATCACGCAGTGCCTGGACGGTCTCGGGGTTGAGTGCTATCGAGCGGGCAGAATCCTCTGTCTTGACCTGTGTGCCCTGGGCGTAGCCAGCGACGAACACCCGACCCTGGTGCACCGACAGCACTGCGTTGTCGAGACCTAATGAGGGCCAGCGGATCCCGCAGATTTCGGCCCGCCGCAGCCCGGTGGTCAGCTCTAGCCGGAACAGAGCGTAGAACCGGTCGAAGCGGATGCTGTCCATGAACCGGGTCGCCTGATCGGGTGTCCATACCGGCCGGCGGGCTCCGGGGTTTGCGGGGCGGTTTCGCGTTCGCGGCGGGATTGTCGACGAGGTACTTCCAGGCGACGGCGTCGACCAGGGCACGGTCCAGTGCGAGGTGAATGTTGCGGACGGTTTTGGGTTCCAGCCCAGCGGGTTTCGGGGTCGGTATCCGTCCGGCCCTATAGCGGCGCACGGCGGTACGCGCGGCGTGGATGCTGACTCCGCAGGCGACGCTGACCTCCCGCGGTGTGGGCTGACCGCTTCGGCTGGCCATCTTTGCCCAATACTCGTACATGCGAATGTTGTTGTCGGGCTTAATGGGTGCGTCGATCAGCAGCCGGGTGTAGAACTTCACCAGCATCGGTGCCGTCAGCTGTTGCAGGTCGCCGCTGTGCACGGTCCCAGTGTTCGGTCCACGCCCAAGATCTGTGTCGATGGTGGCTGAGTTCGGTATATCCGCGCACTTCAGCGGCTTGCGGAAGATCAGCACGTCCTCGTGAGTGATGAGGTGGGCGGTTAGTCCGGCGCGGCGCTGTCGGTTGATGAAGTCGCGCCGGAAGAAGCTGCTGTGGGCGAGGAGGGCGCCGTCTGCGAGGCGGCCGAGGAGAGCGGCGCAGCGTTCGGTGGGTTCGAGTCCGGCTTAGGTGCCGCAGGTGATGATGTGGGAGGGCAGGTCGACCAGTTCGGTGTGCTGCCATCAGGGACGGGCCGTGATCACGACGTGGCCGCCGGGGCGCAAGTAGGCGGTGCCAGCGGCGAGGATGCGTGTGAATCCGGACAGTAGACGTCCGAGGCCGATGTTGGCGAGTTGACCGCGGTCGAGTGTCGACCCGTAGCGATTGTTGCGCTTGCGGACGCCTTCGCCGGGTTTGGTGCTGACGTGTCCGTGGGTGGAGTCGCCGCAGGGCGGTGAGGTGATGATCAGATCGACAGCGCCGAGGTGTCTGGCAGGCAGCAAGGTGTCGAGTCGGCGGGCATCGCCGGTGAACACGGCCGCCTCCTGGTCGTAGCCGGCTGCGCGGGCGAGGTCGATGTCGGTATGGGCGATGGCGGCCCAACGGGATTCGTATTCGACGCCGAGTGCGCGGCGGCCGAGGTGAAGGGCTTCGACGATGGTGGTGCCGGATCCGCACATGGGGTCCAAGACGAGGTCGCCGGGCAGTGTAGTGAGTGATGGCGTGAGCGGCGACTGCGGGCAGCATTTTCGCTGGGTGGGCGGTGCCGTCGGGGTGGTAGCGGCCCCGTCATTGCGTGGCAGGGGCGTCTGGGCGGTGGCCCACACAGACACCGGCACGACGGTGTCGGTGGCGGGTTCGGTGGGTGGGAGTTCGCTCATGGCGGGTCCTGTCTAAGCGCTGGTGCGGGCGGTTACTGGACGGGACGACTGTTATGCGGCTTGGCCCAGGGCTGCGGCAGAGTGCTGGTCGGCGGGGCTGACGAAGACCGAGACGTCGAGGTGCGCGATGTGGTGCCGGTGCTCGCCGCTGGTCGTGGTGGGTGGGGCGACGACATTGCCGGCGTCGTCGACGAACGTGATATCCGCGCCCGCACCGCCGGGCCCGGCAACCTGGGGTGTGGTTCCTGCCGGGCCTGTTCGCAGGGCGGCTTCAGCGTTGGAGTCGGTGAGCGGGAATTTCTTGTTCGAGTCGTCGATCACCTCGGTGGTCGCCTTCAACCGATCCTCGGCCGTCATGCGGTCGAACAGGTATCGACGCGGCACCGACGACCCACGTCCATACACACCATCAGAGCGCGAAATCGGCTTCAAAACCAATCGACCACCGAGAAACCCCAGGTCACCACAGTTCTCATCTACATGTGATCCTGCCAAGGGCACCCGAGTGGCGCGCAACGGTTCCGACAACTACTCAGACGCCTGATGGAGTAGGGGCGTGTCCGAGGGAGACACGGCACAAACTCTTGAGGGGGCCGGAAGTTCTCGGACAGTGAGTATTTGGTTTTCTCGGGCGTATTCTGCTTGTGGTCCGGCACAATTGACTGCTTCGCTGGATTCCGGAGAGTGGGGCTGAGAGGATCGGGCGTATATGTCGGGCGGGAGGTTGGTGTGGCTTCAGGACAGACTCTGTCGCGCGTGGTAGCGCCTACGGCGGCGACCGCGATGGTGTCGACGGGCCTGGCGGTGACGGTCAATTATGCCACGGGCAGCGGTAATTCGGCATGGACCTGGGTGGCTGTCGGGGTGCTGACGGTGGCCGTGTTCGCGGCGTCGCTGTGGATGCAGAACGGGCAATCGACTGCCGCCCGGGAGCCGGTGGCGAGTCTCGCGCTGAGCAACGTGTAGGCGGGAAGAGCGCTGCGGGTCAAGAAGGTTCGTGGAGGCGGTGTCCGCGCAAGCCGGGTACATTCCGGCGGGGACATGGTGTTTGAAGATATCGACGCCAGCCGTGACAGCACCTCGCAGCCGTGAGACGTAAAGATCGCCCGTCGGCGAGCCCGGTTTACGATTTCGACCGAGTGAAAGCCGGGCGAGACGTGTCAATCTCTCACACCGAGCACCACCATTACGACGTCCACGCGGCGTCGGGTGGTGCATTGCCGTCGGGTGAGTCGTCTTATGTGGCGCATATACGCGGGCTAAAGGCGCCGATCGGCGGATTGCGGGAGAGGGGCGAGGAACTCAACGACTTGACAGAGTTCTGCCATGGTGACCACCCGTACATGTGGATACGAGCCGAACCGTGGGCGGGTAAGTCGGCGTTGCTGGTGTCGTTCTTGCTGGAGCACGAATCTGATCTGACGGTGATCGGGTTCTTCGTCAGTGATCCTGTCGCCGATCAGAACGACCACCGCGCGTTCACCGAGGCGGTGCTGGATCAACTCGCCGTGTTGTTTCCCGATCAGCGCGCGCGGATCGCAGATGCGAGGATTTATCGTGACGGGTTGCGCAACGAATTACTCACCCTTGCTGCGCGGCGCGAAGCCGAGGCTGGCCGGCGATTGGTGCTCGTGGTCGACGGCCTGGACGAAGACGCTGGTGAGTCACCGATCGTGACCCACCTGCCTTCGCGCCCGGACCCGAACCTGCGAGTTATTGTCTCCAGTCGGCACTGTCCCACTTTGCCCATCCCACATGGACACCCCCTGGGGGGTATCAGGCACTACCCACTCTCGCCATCACCGTTCGCCGCCGATATCAAACGAGCGGCGACTGCCGAACTCAACGCGCTGCTCAACGGACCTGATGAGCATCGATATCTGCTCGCGCTGATCACCGCCGCCAACGGCCTGACCGCCACTGAACTGGCCGAACTCAGTGGGATGGCACCGTACGAGATCGACGGGTTGCTCCAAGCAGCCACAGGACGCAGTTTTCGCACATATGAAACCGCTATGTCGTCGCGGCCCGGCGAAGCCGCGGACCCGGTGTATGTGCTGGCGCACGAGACCTTGCAGCACACCGCCGAGAAACAACTCGGCACTCGATATTTGACTCCGGGCCTGAGCCGGTTGCACTCATGGGCCGACCACTATCGGAATCTGTGCTGGCCGCCCGAGACCCCCGACTTCCTCCTCCGCGGTTACTTCTCCGTTCTGGATCGGCATCGCAATCTCGACCGGATGATCGAAGCGGGTCTCGACCGCGCCCGCCACGACCGGCTGCGCACACACACCGGTAGTGATGCGACCGTGCTGTGCGAGATCCGCACCGTGCAACAACACATTCGCGATCAGCCCGACCCGGACCTGATCAGTACCGCGCGCCTGGCTCGCCACCGCGACTACCTAGACAACCGAAATGACACACTTCCCCCCGATTTGCTAACCGTGATTCCACTCCGGTTGCTCACCGTGCTGGTACGCCTTGGCCAACAGGGCCACGCCGAATCCCTCTTCTACTTCTTCCGCGGACCCGACCGACAGGCCGACGTGCTCGCCAGGATCGCGGCGGCGGTAAGTAGGTCAGACGCTGAGCGTGCCGCTCTACTCGTCGACCGTGCCGAGGCCCGAGCACACACCATCACCGACCCGTACTTGCAGGCCGTCACGCTCGCCGGGATCGCGGAGGCGGTAGCCGGCCACGACCCCGGCCACGCCGAGGCCCTCGTACATAGCATCACCGACCCGAATTTGCAGGCACACACGCTCGCCGGGGCCATGAGGGCGGTAGCCGGCAGCGACCCCGATCGGGCCGCGCCGCTCGCCGATCAGGTCGAGGCCCTGGCACACACCATCACCGACCCGTACTTGCAGGCCGTCACGCTCGCCGGGATCGCGGAGGCGGTAGCCGGCCACGACCCCGACCGTGCCGAGGCCCTCGTACACGGCATCGCCGACCCGGATTTGCAGGCCCACGCGCTCGCCCGGATCGCGGAGGCGGTGGTCAGCAGCGACCCCGATCGGGCCGCACGGCTCGCCGATCAGGTCGAGACCCTGGCACACACCATCACCGACCCGTTCGCGCTGGCCATCACGCTCGCCCGGATCATGAAGGCGGTAGCCTGCTACGACCCCGACCGCGCCGAAACCCTTGCTCACACCCTCCCGGACCCGGAACTGCAGGCTGAAGTCCTAACTACGATCGCCGGGGTAGTAAGCCGGAGAAAGTCACCTGCCCCTAACCCCGTGGGCAGTCCTCGGGGTCTGGTCAGTAGGCGAGCCAGCCCGACTGACCCACCCGAGCTGAGCAAGTCATCCAAGCACCTGCTGGCACATGCATGGTCGATTTCCAGGTGGGAGATACCGATACCCGCTCTACCCACAGTCGACCTATTCGCCCTGCATACGCTTGCCTCCGATCTGATCAATGATCAGGGGCACCTCATGCCATGACAGTGACCCTGAACCCTGGACACACGCAGGGGGCGTGGGCCATAGCGGGTGGGCATCTCCTTTGCTGTCTAAACCGGCCGCCAGCTGCTTCTGGAGATTCGTGCCACCAGCTGCTCAATCGCGGCCCCTCTCCGCTCAACCAAGGACGAAATCTGCTTCAGCCATCAAGCAGCCAGAGCAACTTCCCGGGTCATCCACGTTCCCATGTTCACAGTGCCCCGCCGCAGACACTGTGAACATGGGAACGGTTGGCCGGTCAGTACAGACTGGCCCCCTTGATAGACCGGACACACACCCACGATGACCAGCCGCTTTCCCGTTGCCATGTTTGCGTGTCCTGCCGAGGGCACAAACCTGCGACAACCACAGTTGGCGCCGCCGATGAGTGCCGGAGCCGGTTCGGTAACCGATGCTGCGCCACGACCGTTGAAGCTCTGCCCCGACGGAGGTTCCCCCGTCCGCGCTGTCACGCGCACAACCGGGCCGGGATGCCAAGGACACCACAGCACAGGTGATACTTAGTTCGGCTAATGATGCCAACCGTGATGCCAAACCAACGCGAAAACGGCCCGGAACCAGTGGGTGCCGGGCCGCTTCCCTAGTAGCGGGGACAGGATTTGAACCTGCGACCTCTGGGTTATGAGCCCAGCGAGCTACCGAGCTGCTCCACCCCGCGTCGGTGATTTCAGCTTACACACCGAGTGCGCTCAACGGCTAATCGCCTGGTCAGCGCGGTTGCTGGAAGGGTCGGGCGGGGTGGCAGGCCGTTGACGGTCGTGGCTCGGTATCTGATGCTGTGGCGATGGATATCGGAATCGCGTTGCCCACCATGTGCCGAGGTTACGACCGGAGGGCCACGGTCGACTGGAGTCGGCTCGCAGACGGGGGGCCGGTGTCGAGTATTTCGTGCGGCGAGCGGATGACCTTCCACAATCCGGAGATGTGGACGACGCTGGCCGCCGCGGCGGCGGTGACCGAGCGGGTGCGGATCATCGCGAATCTGTCTGTGCTGCCGGCTCATCCGGTAGCGCTGGTGGCCAAGCAGGCCGCGACGATCGATGTCCTCTCGGAGGGCCGGTTCACCCTCGGTGTGGGCGTCGGTGGGCGGGGCGACGACTATCGCAGTCTCGCAGCGGGTTTCGGCAACCGCCACGAGCGGCTGGATCGCGCCGTGGCCGAGCTGCGGTCGCTGTGGGCGGGTACGCCGCCGTCGGACGGCGCCGACCCGGTCGGGCCGCCCTGTGTCCAGCCCGGTGGTCCGCCCGTTCTCGCCGGGGCGCTCGGGCCGAAATCGCTTGCCCGCGCGGCACAGTGGGCGGACGGGGTGGTGTCGTTCAGCGTCGGCGGGAGCCCCCAGGAGATCGCCTGGTCGGCGGATGCGGCGCGGCGGGCATGGGCGGACGCGGGCCGCGACGAGCCCCGGTTGGTGAGTGGGTGCTTCTACGTCCTCGGCGTGCCGGAGCCCGAGCGCGTACTGCGCGACTTCACATCCGAGTACCTGGCATTCCTCGGCCCCGAGAGCGCCTCGGGCGCGGCCGCCGCGATGCAGACCTACGACGCCGATGCGCTGCGCCGGACCCTCGACGCCGCCGAGGCCGCCGGACTCGACGAGTTCATCCTCGTCCCCGGATCCGCCGACCTGGCGGTCCTGGAGTCGACGCTGGAACTGATCCGGTCGCGGTAGAGGTCCCTGTCCGGCGTCGCCGGTTTTTCTTATTGACCGGGGCGCGGGGCGGTCATACTCTGGTTGATATATCAGTATCCAACACAGTTGTGGTTCAGATGCCGCCCAGGTGTGGTCAGGGTGCCGATACCCGGCCTGCGCGTCGGCAACCACCACAGGAGGGACCGTTATGGGTACGTCGCCCCGTGTCGTGATCATCGGAGCCGGCATCGTCGGCATGAACCTCGCCGACGAGCTCTCCGGTCGCGGGTGGGATCGGATCAGCGTTCTCGATCGAGGCCCGCTGCCCTTGACCGGCGGCTCGACATCGCATGCGCCCGGGCTGGTCTTCCAGACCAACGCCTCGAAGACGATGACCGAATTCGCCCGGTACACCGTGGAGAAGTTCCTCGGCCTGGAGGTCGACGGCGGATGGTGCTTCAACCAGCTGGGCGGCCTGGAGGTCGCGACCACCCCGGAGCGGTTGGCCGACCTGCATCGCAAGCAGGGGTGGGCGACGTCGTGGGGCGTCGAGGGCTCGGTACTCGATCCGAAGGACTGCGTGCGCCTGCATCCCCTGGTGGACGAGAGCCGGATCCTCGGCGGTCTGTACGTGCCGACGGACGGGCTCGCGAAAGCCTCGCGGGTCGTGGTCGCCCTCGCGAGGCGGGTCGCGGCGCGCGGCGTCGTGCTACGGGGTCTGACCGAGGTCACCGGGATCGAGCAGCACGGCGGCCGCGTCACCGGAGTCACCACCACCGCCGGCGTGATCCCCGCCGATATCGTGGTGTCCTGTGCGGGTTTCTGGGGCGTCGAGATCGGCGCGATGGCCGGGATGGACGTCCCCCTGCTGCCGCTGGCGCACCAGTACGCCAAGACCGGACGGATTCCCGAACTCGCCGGCCGCAGTTCGGATCTCACCGAGGCCACCCTCCCGATCCTCCGCCACCAGGATCAAGATCTGTACTTCCGTGAACACGTCGACCGTCTCGGAATAGGCACCTACGCCCACCGCCCGATGCCGGTAGATCTGCGCGAATTGTCCAGCAGCACAGATATTTCCGAGTCGGATATGCCGTCGATGCAGCCCTTCACCGCCGCTGACTTCGCCCCCTCCTGGAAGCAGAGTCAGCTACTACTGCCGTGCCTCGACACGGCCGAGGTCGAGGAGGGTTTCAACGGCATCTTCTCGTTCACTCCCGACGGCGGACCGCTGATCGGCGAATCCGCCGACCTCGAGGGGTTCTGGATCGCCGAGGCGGTCTGGGTGACCCATTCCGCCGGTGTCGCCCGTGCGGTGGCGCAGCTGCTGATCGAGGGCCGGAGCGAGATCGAACTACACGGTTGCGACGTTCACCGGTTCGAGCAGGTCCAGCTGTCGCCCGAGTATGTCAGCGAGACCTCCCAGCAGAATTTCGTGGAGATCTACGACGTCCTGCACCCGCTGCAGCCGCGACGTTCCCCCCGGAACCTCCGCGTCAGCCCGTTCCACGTCCGGCAGCGCGAACTCGGCGCGGTATTCCTGGAGAGCGCCGGCTGGGAGCGCCCGCACTGGTTCGACGCCAACGCGGAACTCCTGGGCGAGCTACCGCCCGAATGGATTCCGCCGGAGCGCGACGCCTGGTCCGCCAAGTTCCACTCCCCGATCGCCGCGGTGGAGGCCTGGCGCACCCGCACCGCCGTCGCCATGTACGACATGACCCCGCTGAAGCGGCTCGAGATCTCCGGTCCGGGTGCGCTGGCCCTGCTGGACCGTCTCACCACCGGAAAGATGGACAAGTCCGTCGGATCGGTCACCTACACACTGGCACTCGACGAGGCGGGCGGGGTGCGCAGCGATCTCACCGTCACCCGCCTGTCGGCGGATACCTTCCAGGTCGGCGCGAACGGCAATCTGGACCTCGACCACTTCCGTCGCCACGCGCCCGCCGACGGCAGCGTGCACATCCGCGACATCACCGGCGGCACCTGCTGTATCGGCCTGTGGGGCCCCCGAGCGCGAGACGTGGTCGCACCGCTCAGCAGGGACGATTTCTCGAACGAGAACTTCAAGTACTTCCGCGCAGAAAAGGTTCGCATCGGCGGCATCCCGGTGACCGCGATGCGACTGTCCTACGTCGGCGAGCTGGGCTGGGAGCTGTACGCCTCGGCAGACAACGGCCTGCGACTGTGGGACGTGCTCTGGGCGGAGGGGCAGAGGTACGGGGTCATCGCCGCCGGCCGCGCCGCGTTCAACAGCCTGCGGCTGGAGAAGGGCTACCGCTCCTGGGGCACCGATATGACCACCGAGCACAACCCGTACGAGGCCGGGCTCGGCTTCGCGGTGCGCAAGCAGAAGGACGGCTTCGCCGGACATGCCGCGCTGCAAGGCATTTCGGAGGCGACGGTCCAGCGCCGCCTGACCTGCCTGACGATCGACGACCGCCGATCGGTGGTGCTCGGCCAGGAGCCCGTCTTCCTCGACGGCGAACCGTGCGGCTACGTCACCAGTGCCGCGTTCGGCCACACCGTGGGCGCCCCCATCGCCTACGCGTGGTTGCCAGCGTCGGCCGAGATCGGCGCCCGGGTCGAGATCGAATACTTCGGCGCCCGGATCTCCGCGACCGTCACCGCCGAGCCCCTGTTCGACCCCGCCATGACGAAGATCAAGTCCTGAGCAGCGGAGACGCCGATGCCGAACACCTTCACCCTGACCCTGTCCTGTGCTCAGCGCCTGGGCATCGTCCACGCGGTGAGCGCCTTCCTGTTCCAGCACGACTGCGATATCGCCCAGCACCAGCAGTTCGACGATACGAGGAACGGTGCCTTCTTCCTCCGCACCTCGTTCATCCCCCAGGGCGATACCGACGCGGCACACCTCACCGAGCAATTCGAGTCCGTCGCCGCGGAATTCGGTATGAACTACCGGATCAACGGCTGCGCACCGCCCCGCGTCGTGGTCATGGTCTCGCGGATGGGCCACTGCCTCAACGATCTCCTCTTCCGCTGGCGCGCGGGCATTCTCGGCGCCGACCTGGTGGCGGTCGTGTCCAACCATCCCGACCTGCGGCCCATGGCCGAGGCGGCGGGCCTCCCCTTCGTGCACATCCCGGTGACCCCGGGCACCAGGACCCGGGCGGAGGCGGAGCTACTGGATGTCGTCGAGCGACACCGCGCCGACCTCGTGGTGCTGGCCCGCTATATGCAGATCCTGTCCGACGACACCTGCCGCGCCCTGCACGGCCGGGCCATCAACATCCACCATTCGTTTCTGCCCGGCTTCAAAGGCGCGAAGCCCTACCACCAGGCCTTCGATCGCGGCGTCAAACTGGTCGGCGCGACAGCGCATTACGTGACCCCGGACCTGGATGAGGGCCCGATCATCGAACAGGAGGTCATCCGCATCGACCACTCCTTCGATCCGATGCGATTGGCCACCGTCGGCCAGGATGTCGAAGCCCTGGCCCTGTCGCGCGCCGTCCGGTGGCACTGCGAACATCGGGTACTCCTGCACGGCCATCGCACGGTCGTCTTCAGCTGAGCCGCGCTACAGCAGGTTGCGGATGGCCTGCTCGAAACCCGTCACGTGCGCCAGCGCCAGCGAGGACGCGGTGTCGGCGTCGCCGCTCACGATGGCGCGCAGCAATCCCGCGTGCTCCCGGACGTGCCCCGCGACATCGGGCAGACGATCGAGGAACAGGCACCAGATCCTGGTCGCGTGCGAATCCAGGCCCACCAGGATGTCCTCCAGGTGCGGATTGCCCGCGGCCCGGTAGATCTCGCGATGCACCCGGATATCCTTCCGCAGCAGATCCTGCGGGTCCTCCGTATCGGCCAGCTCCGCGATCTGGTCGGCCAACGCGGCCAAACGATCTCGCGTGTCCTGGGAGGCCGTCCGGGCCGCGCGGGCGGCCGCCACGGGCTCGAGTTGCCGGCGAATCTCGGAGATGTCCGACAGGTCGGTCATGTCGACGCCCGTCGCGAACGTGCCGCGCCGGGGGTAGGCGATCACCAATCGGTCGCGCTCGAGCCGCTTGAGCGCCTCGCGCACCGGCGTCCGGCCGACTCCCAGCTCCAGGGCCAGGCGGTCGTCGTTGATGGGGTCTCCCGGACGGATGTCGAGCATGACCAGGCGGTCACGGATCTCCTGATACGCGCTGTCCGCGGAGGTACCGCCGACCGGAACCGTGTCGACGACCAGTGGATCGATCACACTCATCCGCCTCTCTCCTGATGTACCGCGAGCCCTTGACGTCCCGTCTTCGTTGACCTTAGTCTACATGCAGAGTGATATATTAGTTATACCGCACTGACCTTCCAGTCGGAGGTACCGATGACGAGCCCCCCGGGCGCCCACCTGCCCGACCATCCCGAATTCCTCTGGCGCAATCCCGAACCGAAGCAGACATACGACGTCGTCATCGTCGGCGGCGGCGGTCACGGCCTCGCCACCGCGCACTATCTGGCCCGCAACCACGGCATCAGCAATGTCGCGGTCCTCGAAAAGGGCTGGCTCGCAGGCGGAAACATGGCCCGCAACACGACACTGATCCGGTCGAACTACCTGTGGGACGAGAGCGCGCGGATCTACGAGCACTCCCTGAAACTGTGGGAGGGTCTCGAGGACGAGCTCGACTACCCGATTCTGTTCAGCCGGCGCGGCGTACTCAATCTGGCGCACAGCTTGCAGGACGTCCGCGACAGCGTCCGCCGCGTCGAGGCCAACAAGCTCAACGGCATCGACGCGCAGTGGGTCGATCCGGACGAGGTGAAGAAGCTGTGCCCGATCGTCAACACCTCCACCGAGATTCGCTATCCGGTGCTCGGCGCGACCTACCAGCCCCGCGCCGGGATCGCCAAACACGACTACGTGGCATGGGGATTCGCCCGCAGCGCCGACCGGGCCGGCATCGACATCCTCCAGAACTGCGAAGTCACCGGTTTCGTCACCAGCGGCGACCGGGTCACCGGGGTGCGCACCACGCGCGGTGACATCGGGGCCGGGCAGGTCGCGTTGTGCGCGGCCGGGCACACCTCCACGCTCACCGACATGCTCGGCATCCGCACACCGCTACAGAGCCATCCGCTCCAGGCGCTGGTCTCCGAATTGCTCGAGCCCGTCCATCCGACCATCGTGATGTCCAATGCCATTCACGTGTACGTGTCGCAGGCGCACAAGGGCGAACTGGTGATGGGGGCCGGTATCGACTCCTACAACGGATACGGCCGGCGCGGCGCCTTCCACATCATCGAGCGTCAGATGGCGGCCGCGGTCGAACTGTTCCCGGTCTTCGCCCGAGCCCACCTACTGCGCACCTGGGGCGGCATCGTCGACGTCTGCCCCGACGCCTCCCCCATCGTCGGCCGCACCCCGTACGACAACCTCTACCTCAACTGTGGTTGGGGCACAGGCGGATTCAAGGCGACGCCGGGTATCGGGTGGTGTCTGGCCGACACCCTCGCCCACGACGAACCGCACGAGTACATCGCGCCGTTCGGCCTGGACCGGTTCGTCACCGGCGCCCTGGTCGACGAGCACGGCGCCGCCGCCGTCGCGCATTGAGCAGGAGCCGCCATGCAATTGATCGCATGCCCGTGGTGCGGGCCGCGCGAGGAGACCGAATTCCATTACGGCGGTGAGGCACACGTCGCCTACCCCGAGGATCCGCAGTCGCTGACCGACGAGGAGTGGGCGCGGTACGTGTTCTACCGCTCGAATCCCCAGGGCCTCTTCGCCGAGCGCTGGTGCCACACCGCCGGATGCCGGCGCTGGTTCAACGCCCTCCGCGACACCACCACCTACCGATTCCACAGCGTCTACCGCTCGGACGAGCAGAAGCCGGCGATACCGTGAACGCACCATTTCGCACCCCCCGGGGCGGCCGGATCGACCGCGGCACGGTCCGCGCCTTCACCTTCGACGGCCGCCGGCTGACCGGTCACGCGGGCGACACCCTGGCGTCGGCGCTGCTGGCACACGGCATCCACGAGATCGCCACCAGCGTCAAACTCGGCCGCCCGCGCGGCATTACGGCGGCGTGGGCCGAGGACACCGGCGGGCTGGTCCAGATCGAGGAGCCCTTCCCCGAACCGATGCTGCTCGCCGGCACCGTCGAGCTGTTCGACGGGCTCGTGGCGCGCGGCCTCGCTGGACAGGGGCGACTGGGCGCGCTCCCTGACTCGGCGACGTACGACGCTCAGCATGTGCACGCGGATCTGCTGGTCGCCGGCGCCGGACCGACCGGCCTCGCCGCCGCGCTGACCGCGGCACGGTCCGGCGCGCGCGTCGTGCTCGTCGACGAGCAGAACGAGGCAGGCGGCGCGCTGCTCGGCGGCGCCGAAACCATCGACGGCGCACCGGCTCTCGACTGGGTCGCGGCCGCGGTCGCGGAGCTGGCCGCCTGTCCCGAGGTGGTACATCTGCAGCGCACCACGGCATTCGGCCACTACGACGACGGTTTCGTCCTGGCCCTCGAGCGGCGCACGGACCACCTCGGCTTCGAGGCGCCCGCCGCGCTCAGCCGTCAGCGGGTGTGGCGCATCCGTGCCCGGCACGTCCTCGTCACCACCGGTGCGCACGAGCGTCCCGTCGTCTTCACGGACAACGACCGGCCCGGCATCATGCTCGCGCACAGCGCCCGCACCTTCCTGCACCGCTACGGCGTGCGAGTCGGCACGCGGGCAGTCGTTTTCACCACCAACGACAGCGCCTACGCCGCGGCGATCGACCTGCACGACGGCGGTGTCCGGATCGCCGCCGTCGTCGAGGCCCGCGACCGGGCGCCGGAGCGATGGCGGCGGGAATGCGAACGCCGCGGCATCCCGGTCCGCACCGGCTCGGTCGTCTCCGGCACGCACGGCCCCGGCCGCATCACCCACGCCCTCGTGTCCGAGCGCTCGGACACCGACGGACGCCGGACGCCGCTGGCCTGCGACGCGCTGCTGGTCAGCGGCGGCTGGAGCCCCGCCGTGCACCTGTTCAGCCAGGCCCGCGGCGCGCTGCGCTACGACGACGCACTCGGCGCGTTCCTGCCCGGCGCACCGCTGCCGGGAGTCTCGGTCGCCGGTGCGGCCGACGGAGTGTTCGACCTGGCCGGTTGCCTGCGCAGTGGCCGGACGGCCGGTGCGGCCGCGGCGCTCGAACTCGGGTTCACCCCTCCGCCGTCGGACGATCCACGCACCGAGGAGGAGGGCGAATTCGTTCGGCCCCTTGTACTCTGGCGTGTTCCCGACCCGGCCGGAGCGGACCGCCAGTTCGTCGACCTGCAGCGGGACGCGACCGTCGCCGACCTGTCCCGCGCGGTCGGCGCGGGCATGCGGTCGATGGAACATGTCAAGCGCTACACCACCATCGGCACGGCACACGACCAGGGCAAGACCTCCGGCGTCCTCGCCTCCGGCATCACCGCCGAACTCCTCGGCACATCGATCGAGGATCTCGGCACCACCACGTTCCGGCCGCCGTACACGCCGGTGGCGTTCGCGGCGCTCGCCGGTCGCAGCCGCGGCAGCCTGTTCGATCCGGAACGCGTGACCGCCGTTCATGATTGGCATATCGCCCGCGGCGCGATCTTCGAGGATGTCGGCCAGTGGAAGCGGCCACGGTACTACCCGCAACCCGGTGAGGATATGGCCGCGGCGGTGCTGCGCGAGTGCGCGGCGGTGCGCGGCGGGGTCGGCATCCTCGACGGCTCCACCCTCGGCAAGATCGACGTGCAGGGCGCCGACGCCGGAGTACTGCTCGACATGGTCTACACGAACATGATGAGCACCCTGCGGGTGGGGCGGGTCCGCTACGGCGTGATGTGCGGCGTCGACGGCATGATCATCGACGACGGCACCGTCATGCGCCTGGCGGAGGACCGGTTCCAGATCTTCACCACCACCGGCAACGCGGCGAAAATCCTGGACTGGATGGAAGAGTGGCTCCAGACCGAATGGCCGCACCTGCGCGTCCGGCTCGCGTCGGTCACCGAGCACTGGGCGACGTTCCCCGTCGTCGGGCCCAGATCACGCGATCTCGTCGGCCGGGTCTTCCCGGATCTGGATGTGCGCAACGACGCGTTCCCGTTCATGGCGTGGCGCGACACCCGCCTCGCCGACGTGCATATCCGGATCGCCCGGGTCAGCTTCTCCGGTGAACTCGCGTTCGAGGTCAATGTCGACAGCTGGCACGCCGCCGCCCTGTGGGAGCGGCTGATCGCCGCCGGCGAGGAGTTCGGCATCACGCCGTACGGCACGGAGACGATGCACGTGCTGCGCGCCGAGAAGGGGTACCCGATCATCGGCCAGGACACCGACGGCACGGTCACACCGCAGGACCTCGGAATGACCTGGGTGGTGTCCAAGAAGAAGGCCGACTTCATCGGCAAACGATCCTTCACCCGGGCCGAGAATCTGCAACCCCGCCGCAAGCAGTTCGTCGGGCTGCTGCCGCTGGACCGCGAGACGGTCCTGCCGGAGGGCTCGCAGATCATCGAGACCGTCGCCGACGGGTGCCTGCCACCGCCGCCGGTCCCGATGCTCGGTCACGTCACCTCGAGTTATCGCAGTGCCGAACTCGGCCGACCGTTCGCACTCGCCCTGGTCAAGGCGGGACGCTCCCGAATAGGCGACACCCTGCACGTCCCCGTGGACGGCACGCTGGTACCGGTCGAGGTGACCGGCTCCGTCCTCGTCGATCCCGAAGGAGCACGGCGCGATGGCTGACACTCTCACCCCGATCAGCCCGCTCGGGAGCTGGTCACACCGATTCGCGGTCCTCCCCGCCACGGTGACCGTCGCGGAGGAGCCGTTCACCGCGATGGTGAACCTGTGGGTCGACCGCGCCGGGCCCGGTACGGACGCGGCACGGCGGGTGCTCGGCTTCGACCTGCCCACGGCGCCGGGCACCTCCGCCGGAGACGACCGCACCACCGCCATCTGGCTCAGCCCCGAGGAATGGCTGGTGACCAGCCGATCCACATCGCCGAGCACGCTGGAGACGGATCTGCGGGCCGCGGTCGACGCACACGGCGGTGCGGCCACCGATGTCTCCGGTCAGCGAACCACGGTGCGGCTCACGGGTTCCCGGGCCCGGGACGTCCTCACGAAGGGCTGCTCGATCGACCTGCACCCGCGCGTATTCCACGCCGGTTCGGCGGTGCAGACCATGCTCGGCCGCGCCGGGGTGGTGCTGATCGCCGTGAACGACGACGGAAACGACTACCGGATCCTGGTTCGCGCCTCCTTCGCGCGCTACCTCGCCGAGTGGCTCGTCGACGCCGCCGAAGAATTCGGCCCCGGCCGGTAGCCGTTCCGAGAGGAGAAGGAACACCATGCAGGTTCAGCACTTCCCGATCGACCGTTCCTATACGGAGAAACACGGCTGGCTGGCGCTGGCGCCCGGCGACCGCTTCTCCGACTATCCGCTGCGCGTCGGACTGACCCCGGCCTTCGTGGCCGACCGCGATATCGTCGCGCTGGACCTCCCGCTCGTCCGCACCCTGGTCGAGGCCGGGGCGCCGTGCGGGGCGGTCCGCACGGCGGGACATGGGCCGTGCCCCATCTACGCACCGATCAGCGGCCTCGTCACCATCCACAACGCTGCCGCGATCGCACGTCCGGAACTGGTAGCCGAGGACCCCTTTCATGCCGGGTGGTTGTTCGCCGTCCTACCCACGCCCGGGTCGACGATGAACGGGCTACTGACGGCGGCCCCATGACGATCAGCGTCTTCGACCTGTTCTCGGTGGGCATCGGGCCCTCCAGCTCGCATACAGTCGGACCGATGCGCGCCGCCGGACGCTTCGCCGCCGACCTGGCCCGCGCGGATGCGCTCGATCGGGTCGCCACGATCCGTGTCGATCTCTTCGGGTCCCTCGCCGCGACCGGTCCGGGGCACGGCACCAGGACCGCGATTCTGCTGGGCCTGGAGGGATATTCACCGGAAACGATCGAGGACGACGAGCGGCGAAAGCGACTCGCGGAGATCCGGAGCAGCGGGCGCATCGAACTGGGTGGCGTTCGCGACATCGCCCTGACCGAAGACGATATGGCCCTCCATCCGTCGACGGTCTTGCCATTCCACCCGAACGGCATGACGATCACCGCCCGCACGGCCGGGCGGACCGTGCTCCGTGCCGAAACGTACTTCTCGATCGGCGGCGGCTTCGTCGTCACCGAATCGGAGGCCGGCCGCCCCGAGACTCCCCGCACCTGTGAGTGGTCCTTCTCCTCGGCCGCACGGCTCCTCGAACTGTCCGAGCGGCACGCCTGCTCCATCGGCGAGGTCATGCTGCGCTTCGAACGCGAATTCCGCTCGGCCGCCGAGGTTTCCGACCGCCTGCTGCATATCCGCGACGTCATGGCGGACTGCGCGCGACGCGGAATCTCGCACACCGGTGAACTACCCGGTGTCCTGCGGGTCCGCCGGCGAGCCTACGACTGGCACCTGCGGTTGAGCCGGGACGACCCACACCGCGACCCGGCCTTCGCCGAGGACTGGGTGAATCTCGTCGCGCTGGCGGTGAACGAGGAGAACGCCGCCGGCGGCCGCATCGTGACCGCCCCGACGAACGGCGCCGCGGGCATCATCCCGGCGGTCCTGCACTACGCGCTGCACTACACGCCGGCGGGCAGGGCCGACAGCGACGGCACCGCGATACGTTTCCTGCTCACCGCGGGCGCGATCGGTTCGCTGTACAAGGAACGCGCCTCGATCTCCGGGGCGGAGGTGGGCTGCCAGGGCGAGGTCGGTTCGGCCGCGTCCATGGCCGCCGCCGGCCTGGCCGAAGTCCTGGACGGCACACCCGCACAGGTCGAGAACGCCGCCGAGATCGCGATGGAACACAGCCTCGGCCTCACCTGCGACCCGATCGAGGGCCTGGTGCAGATCCCGTGCATCGAACGCAACGCCATCTCCGCCGGAAAGGCCATCAACGCGGCACGAATAGCGCTGCGTGGCAACGGAATTCACCGGGTCAGCCTGGATCAGGTGATCGAGACTATGCGGGCGACCGGACACGATATGAGCTCGAAATACAAGGAGACCTCGACCGGCGGACTGGCGGTCTACGTACCGGTCAACGTGGTCGAGTGCTGATCGGCGACGACGGCGACGTATTCGCACCGTACAAGCCGCAAAACGATACCGGCCGCACCGATAAGACCACGATGTTTCGTATAGTTACGATATGGCCAACGGCGAGAGGTCCTCCGACAACGGTGTGCAGTCCGTCGACCGTGCAATGACAGTACTGGAGATTCTGGCCCGCAAGGGTGAGGCCGGCGTCAGTGAGATCGCCAACGAGATCGGCGTGCACAGGTCGACCGCGTTCCGTCTGCTCGGATCGCTGGAGGACCATCAGATGGTGGCGCAGGTCTACGAGCGCGGCAAATATCGGCTGAGCCTGGGAATTCTGCGGCTGGCCACCGCGGTCCCGGAACGGCTGGAGATCACCGAGCACAGCCACGTCGTATGTGAACGACTCGCCCAGAAACTCGGAGAGACCGTCAATGTCGCCGTGCGACGGTCCCATTTCGCGGTGAATCTGGACCAGGCGCGCGGGCCCACCTCGGTCGGCACCTACAACTGGATCGGCGCCTCGACACCGATGCACGCGACATCCAGCGGCAAGGTCCTGCTGGCTCACCTCGACTCCGAACTGCGCGATCAACTGCTCCGCCAGGCCGGTCTGAACCGATTCACCGACCACACCGTCACCTCACGCCAGCGCCTCGAACAGCAGCTGGCGGACGTGCGGCACGACGGCTACGCGATGTGTGCGGAGGAATACGAGATCGGCCTGAACGCGATCGCGGCGCCGATCCGCGATTACGCGGGCCACACCGCGGCCGCGTTGAGCGTATCCGGCCCGATGTACCGATTCACCCCGGACACGATGCTGACCGCGGTGCCGGATATGGTCGCGGCCGCCGACGAGATCAGTGAGCGAATGGGATTCCGGGAAACCCACTCGCCCGTCGACTGATTCGAAGCGACTACCGGGAAATCTCGGCACGCAGCCAATCGTGGAACGCGCCGATGTGATGTTCGCTCGGCACGAGCAGCCCGCCGTCGCGGTACCGGCGCGAATTCATCGCCGGTTGGCACCGCTCGCAGGCGTCGAAATCCTGCTGATTGACCCGGTGGAAAAGTTCCACGGAACGGTCGATATCGGCTCCCTGCTCGACCACGTCCGGCAGGTAGAGCCAGTCGCATTCGACCACGGTACGGTCCACGGCCAGCGGGAACATGCGATGGATGATCACGTGGTCGGGAACCAGGTTGACGAAGACCTGCGGCCGCACGGTGATCGCGTAATAACGCCGGTCCTGATCCCGGGCGATACCGGGAATCAGCGCGTGCCCGGCGGTTCCGTCCACCGTGAATCCCTCGATGTTCTCCCCGAATTCGGCGCCGTGACCGACGTAGAACTGCGCGGCGTACCCGTCGGCGAATTCGGGGAGCACCTCGGTGAGTTCGGGGTGGATCGTCGCGCAGTGGTAGCACTCCATGAAATTCTCGATGATGAGCTTCCAGTTGGCGGCCACGTCGTAGCTGATCCGCCGGCCCAGACCGAGACCGGCGATACCGTATCGATCGATGGACTCGATGTCCCCCAGCCGATCTCGCACGTCGGCGATCACGGTGGCCTCGAAGGACGGCGGCTCGTCGGCGAGGCTCACCCAGACGTAGCCGAGCCACTCGTGGACCGCCACGGTCTGGAGCCCGTGGCGGACCCGGTCGATATCCGGCATCTTCGTCAGATTCGGCGCGGCGACGAGTTTGCCGTCGAGATCGTAGGTCCAGGCGTGGTACGGGCACTGGAACGCGCGCTTGACCTCGCCGGAATCCGCCGTGCACAACCGCGCGCCCCGATGGGCGCAGACATTGAGGAATGCGCGGATCTCCCCCGAGCGCGACCTGCTCACGATCACGTTCTCCCGCCCGATCTGGACGGTGCGGAACGCCCCCGGTTTCCCCAGATCCGCGGCGCGCACCGCGCAGAACCACATCTGCTCGAAAATGTTCTCCTGTTCGAGGGTGAAAATATCGGTGTCGGTATAGAAACTTCCCGGCAGCGTTGACCGCAGGCTTTCCGGCAGGCTCGTGGTGGTCGTCACCGTGGCTCCTTGTCGGCGTTCGTATCTGGGGGTGGGAAAGAGCGGAGCCGTCAGGCCGGCGTCGGCACCTTGGACAACTGCCGGCGCCAGCGGGTGAACAGGCGCACCTGGTCTACGCCCAGGACGGCGACCGGCTGACCGGCGCGCCGGTACACGGCGAGAAAGCTGTTCCCGGCGAGGTCGCCCGCCTCCACGGTCGGTTCGTCGCCGGGGTGCGCCAGACCGGCGAACTGGATGCGCGAGCCGTACTGATCGGACCAGAAATACGGCGGCTTGACCGGCGCGCCCTGATAGAAGCCGCCGGACAGCAGGGTCGAGACCGCGATCGCCGGACGTTCGAGGGCGCCGGACCAATGCTCGACACGGCGGTGGGCGCCGGACACCGGATCGAACCACGCCGAGCAGTCGCCGACGGCGACGACATGCGGAACGCACGTAGCGCCGCCCAGGTCGCACAGCACCCCGTTGCCCAGCTCGAGCCCGCTGTCCCGCAGCCATTCGATATTCGGGACGCCGCCGATGCCGACCACGACGACGTCGGCGGGGATGTGCCCGCCGGTGGACAGGTCGACCCCGGTGACGCGATCGGTGCCGGTCAGTCCGGCGACACCGACGCCGCAGTGCAGGACGGTACCGTTGCCGATGTGCAGATCGGCAACGGCGGCACCGAGTTCCGGGCCGAGCGGGCCGAGCAGCGGCGTCGGCGCGGCCTCCACGATCGTCACATCCAGTCCGAGTGCGCGTGCGGTCGAGGCCACTTCGCCGCCGATGAATCCGGCGCCGATCACGACCAGCCGCGCGCCCGGCCGCAGATCGGTACGCAGGCGCACGGCGTCCTCGATCGTCCGCAGCACGTGGACTCCGGCGAGATTCTCGGCGCCCGGCCACCGCCGCGCCCGGGCCCCCGTAGCGATCACGAATCCGTCGGCGTGCACGCGCGATCCGTCGCTCAGCCCGACGCTGCGACCGGCGGTGTCGAGATCGGTCGCGGCGACGCCGAGCAGCCAATTCGCTTGCAGGTCTTCGTCGTCGGACTCCAGCGCCAGTGCCTCCTCGTCGATGTCACCGGCCAGGAAGGCCTTCGACAGCGGCGGGCGGTCGTAGGGTCGCCGAGACTCGGCCCCCACGATCGTGAGATCCCCCGAAAACCCTTGGGCGCGTAGGGCGCGAGCGGCGGACAGGCCGGCCAGCGACGCTCCGATGACGGCGATGCTTCTCATGACGGCTCCTGAGCGACCAGGCGGCTACGGACTTCCGGAGGAAGATTGGGTTCCTCGGCGCTGAGATCGACGAGGACCATCCCGTCCCGGATCTCGACGCGGTGGGTGCGGACGGGGAGTTTCGCCGGTGGCGCGTCGACGGCACCGGTTCGCAGGTCGAACGTCGAGGCGTGCAGCGGGCACTCCACCGCGCACCCCTCGAGCCAGCCATCCGCCAGCGACGCGTCCTGATGCGTGCACGTGTCGTCGATGGCGAACACCTCACCGTCCTCGGTGTGGAAGACGGCGATCGGGGGGTTGGTGGCGACCCGGAGCGCCTCACCGCGGGGTAATGAGGCCAGGGGGCAAACCGTGAGCATGTCGAATCCCTAACTGTAGCGCCATACGAAACATGGACTGGGATACGCAACAGTGTGAAGCCCGGCAGAAGGCAGTGTCAAGGGGTTGATATGCCCCCGCGGCACGGGCTGAGACGGGCGCTCGACGAGCACGAATCGACAGGTCCGGAGCCGGAACTCGCTTATTTCGGCCAACTTTCGCGAACTGCCGTACGAGTTACTCCGGATTGATATATTAACGTCCCATGATCCATGGCACATTTTTCTATAGGCCATATTTTAGTGGCAAACCTCGGACGCTGCATCCGCCCAGCCCCGCGCGGGCGTTCGGCGAGCTGGAGGAGATCACCTCATGTCAGTACTGATTCCGGACGAACAACCTCGACAATGGTCGCGCGAGGACATCGTCGTCACCGACCCGCCCACCGTCCGAAGGGCCATCACCGCGGCGGCGGTCGGCAACATCACGGAGTGGTACGACTTCGGCGTCTACGCGTACTTCGAGCCCACCATCCGGGACGTGTTCTTCCACGACCTGGATCACACCACCGGCACGATCGCCACCTTCGGACTCTTCGCGGTGGCCTTCCTGATCCGCCCGATCGGCGGCATGTTCTTCGGCCCGCTCGCCGATCGGATCGGCCGCAAAACCGTCCTGGCCACCACGATGATCATGATGTGCCTGGCCACCTTCGCCATCGGCTGCGTCCCGGGTTCGGCCTCGATCGGGATCGCGGCGCCCCTGCTCCTGCTGCTCGCCCGGCTGGTGCAGGGCTTCTCCACCGGCGGTGAGTACGGCAACGCGATGACCTTCATCGCCGAGTACGCGCCGGACCGGCGGCGCGGCTTCCTGGGCAGCTGGCTGGAGTTCGGGACGTTCACCGGCTACCTCCTCGGCGCGACCGTCGTGACGATCGCGGACGCGACGCTCACCCACGAACAGTTGTTGTCCTGGGGCTGGCGAATTCCCTTCCTCGCGGCCCTCCCCCTCGGCCTCGTCGGCATCTATCTGCGGTCGCGCCTGGCCGATACGCCCGCCTTCACCGAGTTGGAGAAGGACGCCGAACGGCGGGAGCAGCAGCGCCGATCCGGCAACGAACTCGCCGAGATCGTCAAGCTGTGGCCGTTCCTGGTGGTCTGCATGGGGCTCGTCCTGGCCTGGAATGTCACCAACTACATGCTGACCTCCTACATGCCGACCTACGTGACCGATACGATGCCGAAACTGCAAGGGGGCGAGGGGATCTCCGCGACGGCCTCCGAAGTGGTCCAGATCGTGGTCATGGCGGTCGCCCTGCTGGCGATCCCGCTGCTCGGGCAGCTCTCCGACCGGATCGGCCGCAAACCGATCGCGCTGGTCGGCTCGATCGGCCTGATCGTGCTGGCGTTGCCGATGATGCTGCTGATCCGCGGCGGCAGCATCGTCTCGATGTTCGCCGGCCTGCTCATCATGGGACTGCTGCTGAGCTGCTTCAGCGCCGCATTGCCCTCCACCCTCCCCGCGCTGTTCCCGACCACGATTCGAGCGGGCGGACTGGCGATTTCGTTCAACGTCTCGGTGTCGCTGTTCGCGGGGACGACGTCACTGGTGGTCGGCGCGCTGGTGAGCCTGACCGGCGACCTGAACTGGCCGGGCTACTACTTGATCATCGCCGGAATCGTCGGCGTCGCCTCGCTCCGCTTCCTCCAGGAACCCAACGGCCGCCCCATGTGGGGCTCCCCGCCGGCGGTGGAATCCGCGGCCGAAGCCGAGACCTTGGCGCTGCGATAGCTGTCGTTGCTCCGCCCGGCGCCCGCCGAGGCGCCGGGCGGGCACATGCACCGGCCCTGGGCGCGTGTCACGCCGTGGCTCTGCGGCGCAGCCCGTCCAGCATCTCCAGCATGACCGTCTCCGCCTTCCTCGACGCGGCCTCCGGATCCGCGGCGTCGGCGACGATCAGGGACGCTTCGCAGAGAACACGGAAGGCCAGCTGCGCCGCGATATCGATGTCGAACGACTTGAGTTCGCCGATGCGGTCCATATCCAGCAGCAGCTGCCGGATCATCGGCCACGCGAACTCCAGCTCGAGTTCCTTCGTCTTCTCGTCGCCGAGAACGCGCGTCACCTGGCGGAGCAGTGAACGGACCTCGGCGTCGGCGGCGTACGCCCGGATCGCGGTGCGGGCCGCCACCTCCACCCGCTCCCAGGATTCGGCCGGCACCCGAAGCACGGCCTCGGTGACGACGACGGACACCTTGGCCGTCGCCTCGCGGTACACCTCGGCGAACACCTGCTGCTTGTCCCGGAAATGATGGTAGACAGCACCTTTGCTGACATTCGAGGCGGTGGCGATGTCGTCGACCGACGTATCGTCGTAGCCGCGCTCGACGAACAGCTGCCTGGCGGCCTCGACGATCGCGTTCCGTGTCAGCGCCGCGTACATCTCGCGCCGGCTCGTTTTGACGTCGTCCACAGACTGGAGTCTACTCGCCGACTCCGCGATCCAGGGCCGACTGCGCGTCGGTGGCAACGACTCGGCGTCCACGCTCCCGCTCCTCCCTCGTCTCGGTCGATCCGGACATCGCCCACCGCAGCAGTGGCGGCGCCATCAGCGACGTCACCACGGCCACGAGCACCAGAATCGTGTAGGCCTCGGAACCGAGGATGCCCAGCCGCAACCCCATCGTCGCGATGACGACCTCGACGATGCCGCGCGCGTTCATGCCGATACCCACCGCGATCCGCTCCCGGTGCGGGAGCCCGCTGAACCCGGCGCCCAGATAACCCCCGGCGAACTTGCCCGCGATCGCCGCCGCGAGGATCAGCGACGCCACCGCGAGCAGGGCGGGATTCGCCAGCGCCGAGAGGTTGATGCGCAGACCGGCACTCGCGAAGTAGATCGGCGCGAGCACCCCGAGGACCGTCGTGTGCAGCGGGCGCAGCGCGGCCGGCGGCGCTGTGCTGGAGCCGATCAGCAGTCCGAAGACGAAGGTGCCGAGAACCGCCTCCACGCCGATCGACTGGGTCGCCACCGCGCCGGTCAGCAGGATGATCGCGGCGGTCGCGGTCGGCGCCGTGGCGTCCTCGGTGGCGCTCGCCCGCCGCATCAGATGACGGATGAGCGGCCGGGCCACCACGATCGCGAGCGCGAGAAAGATCGCCAGCCCGCCCACGGCGACATACGCCGCCGCGGACGTCCCACCGTTGATCGCGAACGCCGACACCACGGCGAGCAGCAACCAGCCGACCGCGTCGTCGACCGCACCGGCCGCGAGCACCAGCTGACCGATGTCGCGGTGGATCAGCCCGAGTTCCAGCAATGTCTTCGCGATGACGGGAATCGCGGTGACCGACAGGGCGACGCCGAGGAACAGCGCGAACACCATCGTGTCGGCGCCCTCCGGCCGGACCGGCGCCGGGATCAGGAGTCCGATCCCGACGCCGAGTCCGAGCGGCAGAACCAGCGCCAGCACACCGATCTTCGCCACGCCGGCGACGCGCCCGCGCATCCCCTCCAGATCGACCTGCGTACCCGCCAGCCCGACCAGCAGCAAGACGCCGATCTGCGCCACCGCGTCCAGCAGATGCTGCTGTTCCGGGCGCGGCGGGAACAGCCAGTGCGAAACCTCCGGCGCGAGCTGACCGAGGACGGACGGCCCGAGCAGGATCCCGGCGGTCAGCTCACCGACGATCGCGGGCAGGCCGACGCGCCCGGCCAGCCCGCCCAGCAGCCGGGCCGCGCCGAGCAGCGTCGCCACCTGCACCAGCAGGGCCAGCAGGTCTTCCCCGGGCAGCGGCGGCACGAGTGTCACCGTCCCCACCTCACGGCGTCCGGCGCCAGTCTCTGTTGCCCGCCGACACCATGTCGCGCATGCCGCGGTAGGCCACCCCGGCGCCGGAGCCGAGCTCCGCCCCGTAGAACGCGAGGGCGTCCCGGGCGACCACGTCGAACCCGCCCGTGAAGTACCGCCCGCGTACGTGATCGGGGCTGCGACGCTTGCCCCACAACAGGATTCGGGTCATCGACGCCAGCGTGAACGGCCCCGACGGGCAGCGCTGGGACGGATCCTGGGTGCGCCAGAAGTCGGGCGACAACCCGCTGTCCGCCAGTGCGGAGTAGATGCGCCCGCACGTCTCGCCGACGCCGATCTCCTTGTCGCGGTAAGCCCGCATCGCCGCGCACGCCCGCTCGAACAGGACCGCGCACTCGGGATTGTCGACGGCCTGCACCCCGCGGTAGGGCGCCTGCTCCAGCCTGTCGAAGGCCAGCCTGTTGCGTGTGCGGTCGAAGTCGAAACCGGCCTGCATCTGACCGTTCACGCCGTACAGGGTGCCGATCGTCCAGACCCGGAACCAGGCGTTCCACAGCTCGAAATCATCGAACGCCACATAGGAGTACGCGACCAGATCGTCGTAGTAGGCGAAGGACCGCTTCACCCAGGTCTCGACGTATTCGAACCGTTCCGGCGAGAAGTCGTCGTCGCGGACGGCGTCGATCAGCCTGTGGCCCAGGGCGTTCAGGGCCATCACGGTGACGGCCAGGCCGCTGGAGAACAGCGGATCGATGAAGTCCGAGGCGTGCGGCAGCAGGCACCAGCGGTCCCCGACGAGCTGCCGGGAGGCGAACTGGTTGCGGTTGCTCGCCGTATACGGCCTGACCGGACGCGCGTCGCGGAGCTGCCGGTGCAGATCGGGGAATCGCCGGACGTGCGCCCAGAACTCGTCCTCGGCGGATTCGTCGGCGGGGCGCGGGTAGCGGTCGATATCGAGGTTGATCCCGACCGAGCACAGCCGGCTGGTGGTATCGAGATGGTTGTCGAACGGGATGACCCACATCCACCCGCCCTCGAACAGATGGTGCAGTGTGCCCTGCGAGAACGGGCTCGGCATGCCGTGCCGGCGACGCGGCCCGGCGATGCGGTCGAACGGTTCGACGCCGGTGAAATGCGTGAAGATCGTACGTGAGCGAGTGCGATAGGGCGGTTCGGTGCGCAGGTCGAGTGCCTCTCCGAGGACGCTGCGCATACCGCCCGCGTCGACCACGTACCGGACGCGGATCTCCGCGCCGTCGGCGGTCGAGACCGTGGCGCCCGCATCGTCGAAATCGACTCCGGTCACCGGGCGATAGGTCATCCCGGTCGCGCCGTAGCGCAGCGCCACCTGGTACACGTACGCGTCGACATCCTGGCGGAAGAAATGCGAATCGGGTCCGATCGGCGGCCCCCAGGTGGGGTACTGGGTGCATTCGGCCGGGCGGAACGGCTCGCCCTCGCGATGGTAGGCGAAGCTGAAGTTGCGCTTCACGCCCGATGCGGCACTGACGTACCGGCGCAGCAGCCCGTGCGACGACAGGTTCTCCAGCTCCGGGACGTCGTAGCGGCGAGCCAGATTCCGCAGGCCCATGATCGTCTCGGGCACGGTGGACTCCCCGATCGCGAACCGCGGATGCCCGCCGGCCTCGATGATGACCACCCGCACGCCGTGCCGTGCCAGCACGGCCGCGAGCGCCGCGCCGCCGATACCCCCGCCGACCACCGCCACGTCGAATTCCGGATCCGTCTTCGTCGTCATCGCTGGACTCCCTTCGTTCTGCGCTGCGCGCTGCGATCGAGCTGGTCGAGGTAGCGCAGATACCCTCGGACCCCCTGGGTGCGGGCGAATCGGGTCGGTACGTACTGGGCCGAGCTGCGGTACCACGGCAGGCGGGGCCGCGGGCCGCCCGCGAGCATGTCGGCGAAACGCCATCCGGCATCGACCGACATGGCGAAGCCGTGCCCGCACCACGCGCCGGCGTAGTAGACGCCGTCACGGCCGGGGACGGGCCCGACGACCGGGAGCCGATCGGTGCTGCTGGCGGTCAGACCGGACCAGCGCGCCTCGATCTCGACCCCGGCCAGCGCCGGGAACCGCGCGATCAGCTCGGTATCGATGCGGCCCTGGACCCGCGCGGACGCGGTCGCGTCACGGCCGGGGTCGCCGGTCGGAACGAGCGCCGGGCCGCCCCCGAACACCAGGCGCTTGTCGGCGGTCATCCGGTAGTAGTTGAAGAAGTTCCGCTGGTCGATGATGCCGCCGCGGCCGGTCCAGCCGAGGCCCGCCATCCGATCCCCGGTGAGCGGCGCGGTGGCCAGCAGATGGGTGCGCAGCGCGACCACCGAGGTCGCCATCGGTCCGAGATCGCCGGCGTATCCGTCGACGGTCAGCAGGACGCGGCCGGCCGTGACGCTGCCCTGATCGGTGACGACGCGGGGGCGGCTGCCGGAACTGTCGATCGAGCGCACCCGGCTGTTCTCGTAGATCGCGACCCCGCGCTCACGCAGCACGGCGGCCAGCCCGACCACCAGCTGATACGGATCGACGACCATGGCGTTGTCGTAGGCGAACCCCGCGATGTAGCCGGGTCCGGCGTGGTCGACGAGTTCCGCCGGGGTGAGCCAGTGCACGGTGCGGTCCAGGGCGCGCAGCGCGGCCAGGTGCGCGGCCATCCGCCGCCGTTCGCCCGTGGTCACGGCCACGAGCGTGTGCGGTTCGTCCCGGGCGTCACAATCGATCCGCTCGGCGCGGATCAGATCGCGCAGCAGGGTGACGCCGTGCTGGGAGGCGTCGAAGGCCTCGATCGCACGGCCGTCGCCGACCCTGCGACGCAGCCGCGGCAGCGGGATGCTCAGGCCCGGCGACACGATTCCGGTGCTGCGGCCGGTCGCCCCGGCGCCGATCGATTCGGCCTCCAGCACCACGACCGACAGGTCCGGCCGGGCCGCCGAGACGTAATAGGCGGTCACGAGACCGGCGAGCCCGCCGCCCACGATCACCAGATCGTCCCGGCGGCCGCCGATCAACGGCGGATCCGCGGATTCGATGCCCGATTCGGGCCACCACAACGGTTCGTTCTTCATGTTCGCAGCAGCGCGAATGTCTGGCTGTGCCACAACAGGGGCCTTCCTGAATCGGTTTCCAATGCGGTGACTTCGCCGACGACCACGACGTGATCGCCGTACCTGCGGGCGTCGACGAGCAGGCACGCCGCCCAGGCCAGCGACTCCGACAACACCGGCACACCGAGGACGTGCCGGAAGCCGGCGCCCGCGAATCGGGATCCCGACCGCGACGCGAAGTCCTCGGCGATCGCGCGCTGGTCCTCGGTCAGCAGCGTCACCGCGAACGAGCCGCTGCGTTCGATCGCGGCGAGCGTTCCAGATCCGACCGCCAGGCATGCCAGCAGCAGCGGCGGTCGCAGCGACAGCGAGGTCACCGACGAGGCCGTCATGCCCACCGGACCGTCCGCGCCCTGCACGGAGATGACGGCCACACTCGCCGCGAGTTTGCGGTACAGCTGCAGGCAGCGTTCCTCGGAGGGCGCCCGCTCGGTCGATACGCCGGTCATACGCGGCTGCTCGCCGCTGCTCGCCCGGCCAGGCTGCGCTCGAATTCCTCGAATTCCGGAATCACCTTCGGCTCGAAGGGAACGCTGAACGGCTTGACGAAACTGCCGAACAGGGCGCGGTCACCGAGCAGGTGGATCGGCACCACGAGCAACGCCCATTCGAAACCGTGTATCCAGATCCACAGACCGAGTACGACAGCCTGCGTGACGAAGCTGTGCATCGTGTTGTACAGGACGTAATAGAGCTTGGGCACGGCGCCGTCCTCGTGCCGCAGATGCACGATCAGACCGGGAATGTAGCCGATGACGTCGATATAGGCGAACAGGGCGATCGCCGCCCACCAGCGCACCTCGCCGACGTGGTAGAAGAACAGCAGCGTGCAGACCAGGGTGGCGACCCCGTATTCCGCGCGCAGTAGCGAATACGTCGTTTTCGTGGTGAATCTGTTCGCGTAGTCCATATCAGTGCCCCGTCCCCGCCGCGAGAGCCCCCGATCCGACCCCGGCCAGCTTCTTCGCGACCGCGGCGGCGACCGCCGGATCGCCGACGACCTCGGCGTTTCCCAGCAGCCGGATCAGGACGAGGGCGATGCCCTCCTTGAGCACCTTCTCGGCGATCGGCTCCAGCACACCGGCCAGACTGGGGATCCCGAAGTCGAAGGTGGCCTCGAAGGTCACCGCGCTGCCCGTGCCGGACGGCCGGACCTGCCAGGAGCCGCGGAACACGTGGAAATCGCCGGATTCCTGTTCGAAGACGATGTTCCGCTGTTCTTCCCGGAAATAGTCGATCTCGGTCCACCGCAGCGGCCCGTTGCGAAAATAGACCTCCCAATCACTGACCGACGAGGCGCCGTCCGCACCGGGGCGGACGAGAACCGAACTCACTTCGTCGACCAGATCCGGATAGGCCTCGAAATGTCGAATATCGCGGTAGGCCCGGTCCGGTTCGATGCTGTCCGAATAAACGGTGATACTTGCGGTACGCATGGAGTTCCCTTCAGGCTTCGGGATAACGGAGAGCGGTAGAAATAACTGCGCGTTCGAACCGCTCCAGCAGAAACACGATCTCGGCGTCGTCCAGAACGGCGGGAGGCGTGAGCCGAATGACTCTCTCGGAATTGAGAGAATGGTTTGCGATGACGTTGTTGGCGACCAGATCCACCAGCAGATCGGCCGCCATGGCCGGATCGGTGAATTCGACGGCGATCAGCAGTCCGCGGCCACGGACCACGCAGCCCCCGGCCAGGTGCCGCCGCACGACGGCCTCCAGTTCCGGCAGCAGGCGCGCGCCCAGCCGCGCCGACCGCTCGACGAGCCCGTCCTCGGTGATGGCCCGCAACGCGCCGCACACCGCCGCGGCGGCGATCGGCGCGCCGGCGAAGGTGGAGGTGTGCAGGAACGGATCGCGGTCGAGGACCGCGTAGACCTCCTCGGAGGCCACCGCGGCCGACACCGGAACGACGCCGCCGCCCAGCGCTTTTCCGGTCAGCAGAATGTCGGGGAGCACATCCTCGCGCTGGAACGCCCACCAGTGTCCCGTCCGGCCGAGGCCGGTCTGGATCTCGTCGAGGATCAGCAGCGCCCCGTACTCCCGGCACAGCCGGCCGACCTGCGACAGGTAGCCGTCGGGCGGGATCACCACGCCCGCCTCGCCCTGCACGGGTTCGACGATCACGCACGCCCGGCGCGTGTGCTGGGCGAGCGCGGCGGTCAGTGCGGGCAGGTTGCCGTAGGGCACGTGGGTGACATCCGGCAGCAACGGCCGGAACGGATCCTGGAAGATGTCCTTGGCGGTCACCGACAGGGCGCCCAGGGTCTTGCCGTGGTACCCGCCGCGCATGGATATCAGGTGACGGCGGCCGTTCAGCCGGGCCAGTTTCACCGCGGTCTCGGTGGCCTCGGCGCCGGAGCCGGAGAAGTGGACCCGGGTCAGCGAGGCCGGCAGCACCGCCGTCAGTGCCTCCGCCGCCCGGGCGGCCACCGGTTCGAGAAACATCCGCGAGCCGACGGGATGGGTGTGCAACTGCCGCTCGACCGCCTCGACCACCAGCGGGTGCCGGGCGCCCATGATGAACACGCCGTAGCCCCCGGCATTCAGGTAGCGTCGCCCGTCGGACGAAACGACCCATGCCCCTTGGGATTCCACCTCGACCTGACCGCCCAGCAGCTCCCCCACCCGCGCGCGCCCGGCGCTCAGGTGGGTGCGGTAGGCCAGCGAGACCCGCTGCGGGGCGAGTTCGTCCTCGATCTCGATCGTCATGATGTCACTCGATTCGCAGCACGTCGCCGGACAGATTCGCGGCCAGGGCGGCACTCGTCGCCGACCGCGACGGCGGATGGAAGGCGGCGCACTGGCAGGCCGCGGCCAGATAGGCGACGTCGGGGTCGGTGATGAAGGCCATCCCGCCCAGCGCCTCGGTGGCCCGCACGACCACGTCCCGGATGGCGTCCACGGCCCCGTAGCGCGCGACGAGCGCCCGCGCCAGATCGTCGTTGCCGGTCCGCCCGGTGGCGATCGCCTGCGCGATGCCCTCCAGCAGCAGCGCCGCGGTCTCGAGCCGGATGCCCAGCTCCGCACGCTGCTCCACACTCGACCTCGGCCCCGAGAACACCCGCTCCACCAGCGCGCTGGCCATGCCGAGATAGCAAGCGGTGATGAGCATTTCGAACCAGATGAAGCCCGTGGTCTGCAAGTCGTCGAGTTCGCCGCGATCGCCCGCTCCCGCGGGGACCACGAGCCGCTCGTCGATGACGACGTCGGTCAGCCGCACCTCGTCGCTCTCGGCCCCGGTCAGCACGATGCTCGCCCAGAAGGGGTGCACGGACAGTCCGGGCGTCGACGCCGGGACCAGCACGACGGAGGTGGCGTCGCCGTCCGGGGTGGCCACCGAGACGCTGGCCGACAGCAGATCCATCGAGGCCGACATGCTGCACGGCTTCTTGGCGCCGTTGACGACGATGCCGCCGTCGCGGACGACGCCGCGCAGCGTCGGGGTGAGGATCCCGGCCCCCGGATCCCCCTCCGCGAAGCCCGACGCGACCAGCAGATTCTGCTCCGAAATCCCTTCCAGCAGCGCCCATTCCACGCCACTGGCGCGCAGGCTGGTGGCGAGGGCGAAGATCGTCGCCACCGAGAAGTGGTGCATCGTGGTCGCGACCGACAGCGACGGCGCGCAGGCTCCGATGGCCCGGGTCACCTGAAGCGCCTCCACCGGCGATACGCCCCGGCCCGCGTACTCGGCCGGGATCACCAGCGCCGGTCCGCCGAACTTCCGGAAGAGCTCGAGGCCGGAGTTCCCGGGCGCCTCGAGGTCGGACAGGGGAATACTCGCCAAGGCGGGATAGAGGCCGGGCACATGCCGCTCGCAGACCTCCCGCGCCTGTTCCAGACTCCGCATCACACGCTCCTATCGGTATCTCGGCGGGTTGCCGGGCGCGACCACCGAAACCCCTTGAAGATGGGTGGTCCGCAGGATCGGATAGTTGGCCTCGCCGAAGGCGCCACCGGTCAGACCGGTGCCACCGTGCGAGGGCAGCGGCGCGGAGACCGCGATGTGCGAGTCGTTCACCTTCAGCAGCCCGCCGTTGACGACGCCGTCGAGGTAGCGCTCGATCACGGCCTCGTCGGACGCCCACAGCGAATTCCGCAGCCCGTACCGGTTGGTGTTCACGAATTCGACGAATCGCTCCAGCAACCGGCCGTCGGCCTCCGGGGCGGGGACGACGATGGGCAGCAGCGGGAAGAACGTCTCGTCGCGCACCGCGTCCAGCGACCGCGCCCCGTCGAGGCCGTTCACCCGGATCACGGTGGGCTGCAGGAAATATCCGCTGTCACCGGGGGTGCCGTCCAGATGCATCCCGCCGCCGCCCGTGATCAGCTCGGCGCCCTTGTCCAGGGCGTCGGTCATGAACCGGTGGAATCTGTCGTGCCGCAGCACCGGGGAGAGCAGGACGTCGTCGCTGTCGGGGTAGCCCGGCCGCAATCGCTGGGCCTTCTCGGCCACTACGGCGATCAGCTCGTCGGCGACGGCCGGATGCACCAGCACCAGATTCGGGATCATGCACAGCTGGCCGGACCCCAGGAAGCTCTCCAGCAACGCGTCCGACGCGTGGTCCAGGTTCGCGTCCGACCACACGATCGCGATGTCGTTGCCGGCCAGCTCCAGGATCGGCTTCTTTCCCGCTGCGACACACCGCAGTTCGAACTCGAGTCCGTTGTCGACCCCGCCGAAATACATCACGTCGTCGACGAGCGGGCTGTCGAGCCAGGCCTGCAGGATCGGCCCCGGATCACCACAGATCACACCCACGGTCCCGGCGGGCGCGCCGACCGCGTCCAGCGCCGGCCCGAGGATCTCGTGAACCGCCCACATCGCGCCCAGCGGCACCGACCGCGGCACGCGGATCACCACCGCGTTGCCCGCCGCCGCGCTCAGTGCGGCGGCGAAGATCGAACTGGTCATCGGCGCGTTGGCCGGCGGGTTCACGCAGACCACGCCGTCGGGACGGCGCCGGACGATCTGCCGGCGGCCGCCGTTGCGGAACTCCTTGTGCAGTTCGCCGCGGAAGAACTCCTTCGACAGCGGCGAACAGACCTCGAGCCAGCACGCGATCTCCCAGCGCGCCAACTCGAGCGGATGACCCTCGTACGTCATCATCCGCTCGATCGTCTCGACGTTGTCGAGGATGATGTCACGCATCCGGTCCAGTAACCCGTCCACCCGGACCGTGAGCGGCGCGGTGCGCCACTCCTTCGCCGCGGCCGCCGCCGCCTCGAGCGAGCGGGCCACGGTCTCCTCGTCGGCCAGTGCCACCCGCCCGACGAACACCGCCGGATCGGCCGCGGACACCGGTAGCTCCCCGGCATCCAATGCGCGTTTGGCGGCCAAGGTGCTGAACGAGTCGTCCAGCACCGCCCGTGTTACGGGAACGTATACCCATCGGTCACTGTCCATTTCCTTGCCCGCGACATAACTACCGAAGGAAGGAATCGGACTTCCGGATCCAGCACTCGCCATACCCAACCAACCTCAGAAAGGCAACCCAATGACTTTGGGGGAGCTTCTTCGATCCGCCCGGAGTAGGAGAGTAATGACGTGCCGTGAAACGGCTCTGACGCCGGAGTAGAGTGTGTGTCAGTATCGCATCAGAACGGTTTCATGGTGAGGGTTCACACTTGACTGACAGTATTGACAAAAATACGTTCTATGTTAAGGGACATTGACGTCTCCGGTTCCCGGGAAGTCCTTTTTGGGGGGTTGAGGTGCAGGTGCAGGTCCAACTTCTGGGGCCACTCAGAGTTTTGATAGGCGATGCGGCTTGCAGTGTCGAAGGTCACAAACTCCGTAGTATCGTGGCCATTCTTTCGGCGCGGCAGGGGGATACGGTGGGAAGGGATGAGCTCATCGAGGAGCTCGAATTGCCGGAAACAACCAAGAATTCAACCAATGCGCTGCACGCACATATCACGAGATTGCGGCGCTGGTTGAAGACGCGGCAGGCGCCGGCGGATCTGATCGAGACCGTCGGATCGGCCGGCTATCGGATAAATCTCGACCGCGGACGGATCGACGCGTTTCGTTTCATCCGCGCGGTGGACCATGCGGTCACACTCGCGCCGCGGACACCGTTGGTGGTGTCGACGATCCTGCAGGATTCGATGGCGCTGTGGCGCGGCGAAGCGCTGCGGGACGTGGTGGACAGCCCGACCGTTCACAAACTGTCGGAGGAACTCTCAGCGGCCCGATCGCTCGCGCAGGAAACTCTCCTGACGGCCTGGACCGACCTCGGCAGTTACGACCGGGTCATCTTCAACGGGCGGAAGTTCATTTCCGAGAACCCGCTCAACGAACGGCTGTGGGAGACCCTGATCGACGCGCTCCGCAAAACCGGGCGCGACGCCGAGGCGGTGGCCTCCTACCACCGGCTCGAACGGATTCTCCACGAGGAACTCGGCGTCCGGCCCAGCCGGCGCCTGGTCCAGACCCTCGGCGACTCGTACTGCGCCTGACCGGCTAGTCATTGGCCACCAGTTCGGCATCGGCCGGGTGTTCGCCGCCCGGCCGGGGCGACGGTTCGCGCAGCGTCTCCTGCTCGGACAGCCCCCACCGCTCGTGCCAGCGCGCCAGCGGTCCCGGCGCCCACCAGTTGAGGCGGCCCATCAACCGCATCGCCGCGGGCACCAGCAACGGGCGGACGAGGAAGGCGTCCATGGCCACGCCGACGGTCAGCCCGATACCGAGACCGCGCATGAACGACACCTGCCCCGCACTCATCGCCAGGAATACGAAGATCATCACGGTGGCGGCCGCCGTCACGATCCGCCCGGTGCGGGCCAGGCCCAGGCCCACCGCGCGCTCGTTGTCGGCCGCCGTCCTCCCCGATTTCAGCCATTCCTCCCGGATCCGGGACAGTACGAAGACCTCGTAATCCATGGCGAGGGCGTAGGCGACGCAGGCCAGCAGGGGCGGGATGAACGCCGTGAAATATCCGGTGGCGGTGGTGCCCGCGGCCGCCAGGTGGCCGTCCTGAAATATCCACACCAGTACGCCGAACGCGGCGCCGAGCGAGAATACGTTCATGATCAGCGCCTTGATGGGCAGTATCAGGCTTCCCGTCATGAGGAAGATCAGGACGAACGTCATGACCGCGATGATCGCCAGCACGTACGGAGTATTGTCCGTGATGCCCCGGACATTGTCGATATTCCGCTGGGCCAGACCGCCGAACAATGTCCGCGCCGGAGGATCCACGGCCTTCAGTGCCGCCAGCTGATCCCGGCCCGCGTCCGAATAGGGATCGCGCGTGGTCGTCACACTCAGATATGCGGCGTCACCGCGCGCCGCGCTGTCGTACACCATCGGAGCGACGCGGGTGCCGCCCGCGAACACTCCGCCGGGCGAATTGACACCGACGACATCGGCGACCCGCGACAATGCGGCCGCATAGCCGTTCAGGCGATCCGGATCCACACCGGACGGCAACGCGATGTAGACCGTACCGGCGAAATTCTGCGCGAAATCGGTGCGGAGAATGTCGCCCGCCCGCCGTGCGGAGGCCGAGGTCGGCAGCACACGGTCGTCCGGATAACCGAGTTTCATCCCGGCGGCGGGCGCGCCCAGCGCGATCAGGAATGCGCCCAGCACCACGGTGACGGGGACCGCGCGGCGCATGGCGAATATCGCGACGCGATACCACCGATTGTCGGTGGACGTGTGTTCCGCCGGAGCCCGCCGGCCGAGCAGGCGAGCCAGGGGACGGCGAATATCCAGAGCATCGATACGGCTGCCCAGCACAACCAGCAGGGCCGGCGCGACCAGCAGTGACCCCGCCAGCGAGAATGCGACACTGACCACTCCGGCGTACGCCAGCGATCGCACCAGATATTGCGGAAAGACGGCCATCGCGGCGATCGTCAATGCCACGGTGAGCGCGGAATAGGTCACCGTGCGGCCCGCCGTGTTCATCGTGCGGATCAATGCCTCACGCGGTGGGCGTCCACCGGCGAGTTCCTCCCGGTAGCGATTCACGATGAACAGCGTGTAGTCGATGGCCAGGGCGAGACACAGGGCCGTGGCGAGATTGACCGCGAACACCGACACGCTGGCCACGTGGTTGATCAGGCTCAGCGCGGCCGCCGACGCCGCGATCGCCACCGCCGCCACCACGAGCGGCAGCGCGGCGGCCAGCGCGCTGCCGAAGATCCACACCAGCGCGACGAAGGTGAGCGGAAAGGCGATGGCCTCCATGAGGAACAGATCGTTCTTCGACTGATGGCCGCCCTCGCTGTAGGTGAGCGCCTGGCCGCCCGCCTCCACCGCGACCCCGTCGTGGTCGCCGATCAGCGGGGCCGCCACCTGCTCGGCCCGCTCGGTCGCCTCCCGATCGTTGCCCGCGATCCGCGCCGCGACCAGGGCGACATCACCGTCGGTGCCCCGGAACGACCCGTTCAGCGGCGCGGGCGCCGTCCAGTAGGACATCACGTTGCGGATGTGCGGGGAGGAACCGAGCGCGGCGGCGATGGCGTCGCCACGCTGCCGGGCGGCCGGGCTGTCGACCCCGGCGGGCGTGCGGACCGTGAACACGATCGTGTACCCGCCGGCGCCGAATTCCCGCTCGAGGGCCTGGTCGGCGCGGTCGGACTGCGAATCGGGGACGTCGTATCCCGCGGCCGGAAGCTGCAGGCTCGCCGGCAGGCCGTAGACGCCGGTCACCACCAGCACCGCGAACGCGCAGGCGAGCACGGCACGGGGCGCCCGCGACGCCAGCTCGGCGAATCTGGTCAGCAGTCTGATCCGGACCACGGCAACCCCCAACACGTCGAGTACCTAACACGATGCACTCACCGACTATCAGTCGGTAACTTTACTGAGCGTATGTCAGGAGGTCAACATCCGGTTCAGCGGGTTCGTCTGAACCGGAAAGCGCATCCCCTGCTTCCACATCACGGCCGCCCGCGAATCCGGCCGCTCCCGCGCCTCGCGACGCATGGCGGACAGGAACACCCCCGGGAATTCGGTGCGCGGATACCGCCGCAGGATCTGTTCGAGCGTCTCGCGCGGAAGATCGCCGCTGCGCACGCCGGCGACGTCCAGATGCGCACCGGCATGCAGCAGATACGCCTCGGCGCCGCGCTCGCGCGGTACCCGCACGTCCATGTGCAGCGCGATGGCCGCGGACACCGTCGCCGCGAAATCCGCGTCCGCGCCCCACTTTTCGAGCTGGGCGCGCGCGACGTCGCTCCCGTGCACCGCGAAACACGCGGCGTCGGCGGCCGGCGCGAACCTCTCGGTGAGGCCGATATCGTGCAGCAGGGCCGCGATGTACAGGAGTTCGGGGTCGTAGCGGCACCCGGCGAGTTGCGCGAAGACATCACCGAAATACCAGCAGCGCAAGGTATGTAGCAGCAGCGGCTCACCGTATGCCGCTTCGGCCAGCTCCACCGCCAGACGGCTCAGCCGGCTGTCCGGTGGCGCCTCGGCCAGGGTGACCGAGCGCCCGTGACCGCCTCTGCCCAGCCCCGCCCGCACCACACCGGGCAGGCCGGCGAGCTGTGCCGCGGCGGCCCGGCGAGCGAAGCCGAGCTTGTCCGCCCAGCCGAGCCGTCCCGCGGGGCGATTCCCGTTCTGCGACATGGTCCGTACTCCTCGTCAGATCGAATTGGTTATGCGCAACAGTTGCCAGATCGAACTCGGCCGGGGACCGCCGCCGAAGGCCAGGTACTCGGGCTCGATGACGTGCGGCGCCCATTTGAGTTTGAATGCCTGCTGGGTGCGGGCCGGGTAGAGGAACGCGCCCCGCTCCGACACCGTCCGCAGCACCCATCGCACCACGCCGCTGGCACCCTCGTGGTCGTCGGAACCCATGCCGGCGAAGGGAGTCAGACCGAGGTGCAGCCACTGCGCGCCCTCGTCCTTGAATTGGTTCAGCGCGGTGAAATTGATCAGCTCGACCGTTCCGACCGAGTCGCCGGGCGTGCGCCTGGTGAGGTCGTAGAGCCAGCCGGGGCGGGAGCCGTACGCCGGTGAGTAGGACACATACCCGGTGATACGGCCGTCGCGCTCGGCGACGAACAACCGGCGCGCGGCGGCGCCGCGGCCACCCCGCTGGCCCACCATGAAGTCGAGCTGCTTCACGTGCCATCCCTTGGCGCGCAACCACTGCCGGTCGATGGCGTCCAGTTCGTCCCGCCGCGAGTCGTCGGTGACCTCCGTGACGGTGGTGCCCTCGCGTTTCGCCCGCGAGATATTCTGCCGGACCTTGGCGAGCGGCTTGCCCTTGCTCGTGAACGCGCTCAGGTCGATCGAATACGAACAGCCGAACTGGTTCACCGAGAAGCCGCGGCGAACGAAGAGTTCGACGTCATCGGGCCGCACCTGCACGACGACGACGCGGCGACGCCGGACGACCTCACCCAGGAAGGCGTCCAGCAGGCGCTCGCGGTCACCGCGCGGCGCGAACGGCCCGCCGAGGACCAGGACCGACCGGCCGCGGGTGCGGTACGGCACCAAACCTGGAATACCTTCTGCCACATAGTGTTCGGTCTCGTCGTTGCACGCGATGAACCCGCTGGGGTGATCGGCGTTGGCCGCGACGGCGGCGACCACGCCGCCGCGCGGCTCCTGCCGTATCTCATCGGTTGTTCGATATGCCGACATGGCTGTCCTCCAGAACCGTTCGGTGTGCCGGGTCGTCATCAGCCTGATCGGAGCCCCTGACGTGGCGCTGACGTCCCGCTCGCCGACCCCCGTCGTACAGCGCGCGCAGCGACAGCACGATCCAGATCAGGCCCGCGACGGGCGCGAGGAGCGGCGCCCAGGGCACCGCGACCACCGCGGCGCACGCGCCCCAGGCCGCGAGTCCGTACCCGCCGGCGGTGGCGGCCCGGACGGACAGCTCGATCCGGTCGTCTCGGTGCGCGAGCCCCCGCGCACCCGCGAGATACGCGGTCGCCGCCAGCCCGGCGAGCGCCATCTCGCCCGCACTCGCGCCGAACCGTGCCATGGCCGCGGCCGCGAGGACGACGGCGACACCCGCGGGCCACAGAGAGCGCAGCCCCGCGAGAACGAGCACCGCCACCAGCAGCCGACCGGCGAGGGCGAGCGGTGCGCCGCCGTCCCAGGGGATCGCGGCGACGAGTATCGCCCCGGCGGCCACGGCGACCGTGCCCGGGCCGCTCATCGCCGAGACCCCGTGGCCCGCAGCGCATCCGCGAGCGCCGTCTCCGGCGGCCACGCGACGACTTCGACGCCGACAGCGCCCAGATCGCGGTGCACCCCCGTTCTCTCCAGCGACCACAGGCGCCGGACCAGCGGTTCGGCCGGCGTCCGGAACGGGTGCTCGAGGACATCGACGGCCACGACCCGGTGCCCGCGCCGCCGCAGATCCAGCAGTGCGGAGACGACGCCGGAATCCAGCAGTGCGGTCAGGGCGACGACCGTCGCGCCCGGCGGCACCGACCAGCGCGGCGGCACCGTGCCGTCGAAGGGGACCGCGGCCCGCTCGCCCGGATCGAGCAGGGTCGCGACCAGTCCGGTGAATTGGCGGCGATCCGAACTTACGGCCAGCCATCGCGGAGCTCGGCCCAGGCAGACGATCCCGACGCGATCCCCCGACCGCAGCGCCGCCTGCGCGATCTCGACGGCGCCGCGCACGACGCGGTCACGGGCGGGGGGTCCCGGATCGCCGCCCTCGTCGACCAGAACGACCACGTCCCGGGCGAGTTCGCCGTAACGGTCGGTCACGAACACGCTCCCGCGCCGCGCGCTCACCCGCCAATTGACCGCGCGGATCCGATCACCGGGCACGAACGGCCGGATATCGGCGAATTCCATGCCGGCCCCCGGCCGCGTCGAGCACTGCGAACCGATCCGCGCGAGCGAAGGGTTGTCGATCATGTCCGGGCCCGGCCCGCCCGTAACCGGGAATACTTGCAGGACAACGGGATACCGCACGGCAACGCCTCGCGTCAGTCCCGCCTCACCGATGGCCACCACCTCGACCGGAAGCGGATAGCGCCCCCACCTGTCGGCCGTCACCGTCACCGCGATGGACGCGCCCGGCCCGGCACCGTCGCCCCGGACCTCGGGGGCACCCCCGGAATACATGGCCGCGCCCGGCCCGGCACCCTCACCCCGGATCTCCGGGGCACCCCCGGAATACACGGCATCGACATCCCGCTCCGTCCCGGGCACGCCCCCGGAATCGGCGGCGACGATCGTCAGGCCGGGGACGGGCAGCGGGCGGCAGCGGATGAAGGCCCGGCCCGCGGTGACGACGGCGGACAGGTGGATGACGACCGGTTCGCCCTCCGCGCAGCGCACGACGTCGGCCCGGCCCGGGGCTTCCCGCGCGGCGACCACAGTGATCTCGGTGCGCGCCGTGCGGAGGGGGGCGGCGACGAATCCGATCAGCGGCGCGGCGAAGGCCAACAGTTCGGGCCGCGAGGAGCCGACGGCGAGCGCGGCGACCAGGCCCGCACAGGCGATCATCGCGATCGCGCGGGAGGAGGGCCGCCGGTCCAGGGCCACCGGTCCCGTATCCACCTGTACCGCACCGTCGTTCACAGCCGCTCCAGCCGCTCGAGGATCTCGAGGAAGACGCCCCCGCCCGGTCCGGGTTCGGTGGTACCCGCCGGGGCGACGGCCCCCGGGTCGACCCACGGCCACAGCCTCGCGCCGAAGAAGTCGCGACCGATCTCCGGCGCCGCGCCGCCACCCGTCTCGCGATGCCCGACGGCCAGCTGGAATTCCCGAGCCAGGATGGGCCGGACATGCCTGTCCCATTCCGCGCGCGACCCGTCGGCGTACTCCAGCAGTACCGTGGCGCGCGCCCGCCAGCGCAGGAACCGGTCCGGCTCGGGAGGGTCCGCCGCCGGATCCGATCCGTTCGCGAGGGGGCCGGGCCGGAACCGGCCGAGGGCCACCACGGTCAGCGTAAGAATTCCGGCCCCGGCGGCGGGCAGCAGCCGGCGCTCGAACACCAGTGCCGCCCCGTGTGTTCCGGCCAGCACCACGAGCAGCAGGATCGCCCTGCGATCGAATCCGGTCGTCATCGGCCCCGCTCCGGCAGTACGGCGCGCAGCAACGACTTCGCCTCCGACCGGTGTGCCTCGGTCATCGGGTGCGCGCTGAATCGGGCCTCGGAGAACAATCGGACCAGCCGTGTCGCGGGCTCGCGGGCGACGATCCCGCCGGTGACGGCGCGGGCGAGGATCTCGGTCGGGGTATCCGACGCGGTCGGCGCGATGACCGGAACCGCCGCCAGTTCCCGTTCCATCGTGTCGTAACACGCGATGATCGCACTGCGCGGATCGAGGTGTGGCACAGCCAATTCCGACAGTCCCTCCGTCGCCGCGCGCAGCACCGATTCGCGCACCGCCGCATCCGTTCCCGGCGCCGCCGGATGCGGCCTGCGGCGCACGGCCCGCACGAAGACGACCACCAGCGCCGCACCCACCACCGACACCATCGCGGCGACGGCGACCACCACGGGCCGATCCCCCCGGACGTCGCGGGTGCGAACCGTCCGCTCCGGCTGGGCGGCTGGCTCCTCCTCCGCCGGCGCCTGCTGGGTCTCGGACTGCGCGGGTGTGCCGTGCGGGGACGGGAAGATCCGGCCGACGGCGACCGGCGCCACGGCGACGACCAGCACGAGCACCGCGACGATCGACGCATCACGCCACCGCCGACGCCCTCGCCACGGCCACTTCACGCGCGTCTCGGACGTACCCGGCCCCGAGGCGCGGACGGGCGGCCGGCGCAGGAACGACACCGCCGCGACACCGACGACGAACAGCGCCACGATCGCGAGGCTCACCAGGGGAACCGTGCTCTGCGGCGAATCCGCCCCGGCCCGCGCGCCGGAACTCCCGGGCAGGGATCCGGCGACGCCGACGACCGACGCCAGCACGGCGACCAGTACCGGCAGCGTGTGCCGCAGGGCTCGCGCGCGGTCAGCGGCCATGCGACCGCACCAGACCGTTGGACTCCGGCCGCGCCGGTATCCGCGGGACCGGAACGCGATCGAGAATGTCCTGCACGACGCTCTCCCCGCGCACCCGCCGCACCCAGGTCTCGGCGCGCAGGGCGAGGCGATGCGACAGCACGGGGACCGCCAGCAGCTTGACGTCCTCGGGCAGCACGAAATCGCGCCCGTCGAGCAGGGCGTGCGCCCGCGCGAGTTG
>NZ_BAGL01000122.1 GCF_000308875.1 Nocardia transvalensis NBRC 15921 | reverse complement strand
GGCGTCCGCGCTCGCCACGCGGGCCGACGCCTCGGCGCGCGCGGCCGCGATCTGCTCCTCGGCGACCTCGGCCACGGCCCGGTACCGGCCGGCCCGGGTGCGGTAGTGCACGGCGGCGGTGACGGCGACGCACAGAAACAGCGCGGCCACGCCCGCGCCGATCGCCAGGGGGATGCGGAAGTCCGCGGGAGCGCTGAAGACCGCACCGACGGCAAGGCATGCGGTCACGACCGCGCACACCGCGAAAGCCGAATAGGTAGAGCGAGTTTCCCGGCCGGCACGCTCGCCGGACTCGACACTCGGCGAGGCCACTGAAATCGCCAACTCCCCACACCCCTAAGCCCCCGGCAAACCAGGAGGGAACTGTCAGTCAACCGCCGGACGACATCAAATACCCAGGTAGACAGGCAAATCCGGAAGTTCGGCACGAGCATAACGGCAGCGGCTCACCCTCGCCACCCGAGGAGGAGGTTCGGGTGACGCAGACCTCACCGCGACGGTTGAAGCCGAAACTCTAACAAGCGCTTGGTATTTGCGCGGCGAATGCGCGCGTTTCCCCGCCGGCAGTCTGCTGCTTAGTTGCCCGTCATTCTCCGGCCGTCACGAATTCCGGCGAACCTCGTCCATATATCCGCGCGAGACCGCGGAGGAGAGCACGTCCAGCACCTGCACCACATCGGCGTCGTGCACCGTCAGCTCAGCGCGGTCCGGATCGCGCGGGAAGTGTTCGATCATGCCGGAGATTCCCTCGCGGATCGCGCGCTGCACCGTCTCGATCGGCACGGCGCTGCGGGCGCACTCCGCGGCCGCTCGCTCGAGCTGGGCCAGCAAATCCGAGGCGGCGGCATCGGAGGCCTCGAGCATCACCACCGCCAGCTGGAGCCCGATCTGGATCAACGCCCCCGGATCCTTGTCCATGGTGTGTCCCCTCCCCGCAGGACGCGAGCCGCGACGGTGGTATCAGGTGCACTGCCGACGGTAAGCGGGCCACGGTCCGCCTTCGAATCGCCCAGCAAACTCTGGGGCCGGAGACCGGCGATCCCGCGCGATGTTGGGAGTCTTCACAATCGGTAGCATCGATGTCAGCAACTGTCATCAGGGAGGAGAATCGCCTAGGATCGGGTCATGAGTCGATGGGAACCCAACGGGCGCGACCGGTTGGCGCAGGCGGCGCTCGAGCTCTACGCCGAGCGCGGGTTCGACCAGACGACCGTCGCGGAGATCGCCGAACGGGCCGGGCTGACCGAGCGGACGTTCTTCCGTCACTTCGCCGACAAGCGCGAGGTCCTGTTCGGCGGCCAGAACGTACTGAGCGACGCCATGGCCGGCGTCATCGATGAGGCCGACGAGTCGGTCTCGCCGATCGACGCCGTGGCCGCGGCCCTGCACGCCGTGGCGGCGGTGGTCGGGCAGCGCCCCGACTTCTCCCGGCAGCGCCAGGCCCTCATCGACTCGCATCCCGGCCTGCGGGAGCGCGAACTGATCAAACTGGCCACGCTGACCGAGGCGACGGTCGCCGCCCTGCGCCGGCGCGGCGTCGGCGAACCGGCCGCGAGCCTGGCCGCCGAGGCGGGCATCGCCGTCTTCAAGATCGCCTACGAGCGCTGGATCACCCTCCCCGGCGCCCACGACCTGAGCTACTACATCCAGGAATCGATCGACGAGCTGAAGGCGGTCACAGCGGGCTGAGCCGGCCGAGTCGCCGGCGACACACGGTGGTCAGCTGCCCGTGGAGGTGACGGTCGTGGTGGCGACGATGACGGCGACGGTGACCGCCTGCACCTCCTGGACGGCCTTCCGCACGGCCGGGCCGCCCCATTCGCTCTCGTTGATCGCCTTGCCGCGGTTCTTCACCGCCCGCTTGTCGGCGTCGGGGAAGAGTTTGGGCAGCAGGTCCACCGCGTGCAGGATCGAGACGAGGGCCGCGGTGCGGTCGTCGGGATCGGTTCCGTCGACGACGGCCGCGCGCACCCGCTGTGCGACGCGCGCCCGTTCGGCCGGATCGGGGGTCCAGTTCGTGCTCGTGAACAGGCCGAGGGTCTTACTCGTGGTCATGGTGACGCGACCGGCCTCGGCGAGGTCGTGCAGCAGCGCGTCGCGCAGGGTGCGAGAGTGGTTGCGCCAGGCCGCGAATCCGGCGATCTTGCCGACGGCGTCCTTGGGTTTGCGGCCGTCGGCGACCGCCACGAGCGCGGCCAGCCGGGAATCGGCGGGCCGAATACCCGTGGACACCAGCCGGTCCTTCTTCTGTCCGGGTTCGCCCGGCTCGGTCATGCGCAGCGCGCCTTCGAGAGTGAGTTCGACGATGGCCGACCCGGCCAGCGCGGCGTCGAGCTGGTTGCCGCCGAGGCGCGGGCGGCCGGTGTCCTCGCGGTAGGCGAGCACCAGGAATTCCTCTGCCAGGGTCATGCCGCCGACCTTACGCGTCAGTCGCTTTCGTACCGTCCGATCGCCGCGACCTTCGCCGCCGACGCCGATTCGGGGTCGAAGTGGTAGCCGAGCCATTCCTTGGCCAGGCGCCGGGCCAGTTCCAGGCCGACGACGCGCTGGCCGAAACACAGCACCTGGGCGTCGTTGCTGAGGACCGACCGCTCGACGGAGAAGCTGTCGTGCGCGGTGACGGCGCGGATGCCCGGGACCTTGTTCGCGCTGATCGCGACGCCGAGCCCGGTGCCGCAGATCAGCAGCGCGCGGTCGGCTCTGCCCTCGGTGATCATCCGAGCGGCCGCCACGGCGACGTGCGGGTAGGCGGTGTGCTCGTCGTCGCCCACACCTACGTCCATGACCTCGGCGACCCGCTCGTCGGCCTCGAGGTCGGCCTTGATGGTGTTCTTGTAGTCGAGGCCGGCGTCGTCGCAGCCGACCACGATCCGCAGTCCCTCGGTCATCGGCGGGCTCCTTCCGCGGCGGCGGTTTCGAATTCGTCGACCACCGTGCGCACGCACAGGGCCAGGGAGATCGCGCCCGCGTCCGGACTGCCGACGCTGCGTTCGGCGAGCGGGCGCGCACGGCCGATCCGAGGACGCAGGGCGGCGGTGTCGCGGGCGGCGGTCTCGGCGACTTCCGCCGCGTCGCGCCAGCTTTCGCCCCGCTCGGCGGCCTCGAGGAACGGCAGCAGCGCGTCGAGGAGGGTCTTGTCCCCCGGTTTCGCCCGGCCCAGGCGCGTGACGGCGTCATACGAAGCCCGCAGTCCGGCAACGATATCCGGGTTCGCGGGCGTGCCGGTATCACCGAGCCGCCCGCCCAGCGCCGTCAGCGCCGCACCCCACAGCACCCCGGACGTCCCACCCGCCTGAGCGGCCCACGCCTCCCCTGCCGCCTTCAGCACCCCACCGGGACCACAGCCTCGGCCCACGGCGTCCTCGGCCGCCGCGCTCGCCGCCGCCGTGCCGCGGACCATGCCACGACCGTGGTCACCATCACCCGCCACCGCATCGATACGGCCCAACTCCTCCTCCGCCGCAACAATTTTCGTAGCAACGGCACGGATAGCCAGGGCTATGGCAGCCGCACACGCACGCCCCGCCTCGTCGGCGACCTCGGCAACCGCATCCTTTCGATACCTTCCGGCATCCACCGTCCTGACGGAGGTACGGACCTCCGGAGAGTGGTGGGCGATCGCGCCGCGGCGGAAGGCGGGGGTGTCGGCGGGGGCGGTCCACAGGCGGTCCAGCTCGTCGTCCAGCCACATGACCGTCAGTGAGCAGCCCGCCATATCGAGGCTGGTGACCAGTTCGCCGACCTCGGGGCGCACCACCGTGTAGCCCGCGTCGCGCAGGAGCGGAGCCACGGTTCCCCAGACCACGAACAGCTCCTCGTACTTGGTGCGGCCGAGACCGTTGAGGATCACGGCGATTCGCGTGCCCGCTCCCTCGGGACGTTCCCGCAGCACGCCGGAGACGAGCAGCTCCGCCAGTTCGCCCGCGGTGGGCATGGCGTGCGAGGCCACGCCCGGCTCGCCGTGGATGCCGAGACCGAGGCCCATGGTGCCCTTCTCGACGGTGAACAGCGGGCCCGCGGCCCCGGGCAGGGTGCAGCCGTCGAAGGCGACGCCGAGGGTGCGGGTGTTGTCGTTGGCCAGCGCGGCCACCCGCGTGACGCCGTCGAGGTCGTAGCCCTCCTCGGCCGCCGCGCTCGCGCATTTGAACACCGTGAAGTCCCCGGCGATCCCGCGCCGCGCGGCCTCCTCCCCGGCGGGCGCGCTGGCGATATCGTCGGTGACCGCGAAGTACCGCGCCGGAATGCCCTCGGCGGCAAGCTGTTCCACGGCCAGCCCGAAGTTCATCACATCGCCCGCGTAGTTGCCGGTGGTGAGCAGGACGCCGGCCCCGCCGTCCGCGGCGCGCGCGACCGAGGCCGCGTCGGCCGCCGACGGCGAGGTGAAGATATTGCCCACCACGGCCCCATCGGCGAATCCGGGCCCGACCACCCCGCAGAACGCGGGATAGTGCCCCGATCCCCCGCCGACCACGACGGCCACCTTGCCGGGCCGGGTGGGTGCCGCCCGCACCACGCCACCGGGCACACCCGCGACGTATCCGGCGTTGGCGTCGAGGAACCCGGTCAGCATATCCTCGGTGAACGCCGCGGGGTCGTTGTACAGCCACGTCATGAGATATCCTCTAGCGCAAACGTTTTCCGGAATCCGGATCGAACAGATACACCCGCTCGGGCGGGGCCGACAGCGCGACCGGCTGCGACCGGTCGTAGCGCTCCTGCGCCGGGGTCTCCACCAGCACGGGCCCGTCGACCTCGGGTAGCTCGACCGAGGCATGGCCGAACTCCATGAGATGTTCGAAATACCGCACGGTGCCGGGCAATTCGCTCGCACCGGCCGCCGCGGCCGACAGGCGGGCGTCCTGCGGGCGGATACCCACCTTCACCCGCCGACCGCCGGACACCTCCGTCGCCGCGACCGGCAGTGCGGCGCCACCGATCCGGACCACGGTCCCGGACCCGTCGCTCTCGACCACGCCGTCGACGACATTGATCTGCGGCTCGCCGACGAATCCGGCGACGAACAGGTTCGCCGGATCGTCGAACACCTCGTCGGGGGTGCCGAACTGCTGGATCACCCCGCCGTCCATGACGGCCAGCCGATCCGCCAGGCTCAGCGCCTCCACCTGGTCGTGCGTGACGACGATGGTGGTGTAGCCGAATTCCCTTTGCAGCACCTTCAATTCGCGCCGCACCCGCTGCCGCGCCGACGCGTCCAGATGCGACAGCGGCTCGTCCAGCAGCAGCACCGGCGGGTTGCGGACCAGCGCGCGAGCCAGCGCGACGCGCTGCTTCTGCCCGCTGGACAGCCCCGCGGGCCGCAACTCCAGCAGATCCTCCAGCTCCAGCCGCCGCGCGATCTCGGCGACCAGCCGGTCGGCGCCCGCGACCTTGCGCGCCTTCAGTCCGTAGGCGAGGTTCTCCCGCACCGACAGCGGCGGATAGAGCGCGTAACTCTCGAAACCCACACCGACACCGCGCTTTCCGGGCGGGAGTCCGGTGATGTCCCGGTCGCCGATGCGGATGGCGCCGCTGGTCACCGTCTCCAGCCCGGCGATCATGCGCAGCGTGGTCGTCTTACCGCAGCCCGAGGGCCCGAGCAGGGCGACCAGCTCGCCGGGTTCGATATCGAGTTCGATGCCCTTGACCGCCTGGAAGCTCTCCCGGCCCCGCGCGGAGTACGTCTTGGTGAGCCGTTCGAGCGTCAGACGCTGCGCCACCGAACGCCCGCTCGTATCCACCGCGGGAACAGTCACCGTCGCCTCGGATGTCATTGTCCCTCCTCGGGATTCGGACCGCTCACCGCTGTCGTGGCCGTGCCGAGCCGGAGGCTGTCGGCACCAGGTTCTCCGGACGCGAATATGTGCACGTCGGCCAGCGGGACCGTCAATGCCACCTCGGCGCCCTCGCCGATGTGCCGGCCGCCCGCCGACAGCGCGATCACGGATACGCCGCCGATATCGACCGATACCTCGACATTGCGGCCGAGCCGCTCGGCCAGGGTGATCCGCCCGGGCACCGCGAGAGCGTCCGTGCGAGCGCCGCCCGCCGCGGCCACGGTGATATCGCAGGGCCGCAGGCCCAGTCGCGCCCTGCCGCCGGACAGTTCGATCCCGGCGGGCACCGGGAGGTCGATTCCCGTGCCCGGCACCGTGATCCGCCCGTCCGCCACGGTCGCCTCGACGATATTCATCTCCGGCTGCCCGAGCGCGCGGGCGACGAACGTGTCGACCGGCCGCCGCCAGATCTCCTCCGGCGTGCCGACCTGGATCAGCCGGCCGTCGCGCAGGATGCCGATCCGGTCGCCCAGGGCCAGGGCCTCCTGATAGTCGTGCGTGACGTAGACCGTGGTCGTATTCGACATGCGCCCGAGTTCGCGCAGTTCGGCCCGCATGGCGGCGCGGAGCTTGGCGTCCAGGTGCGACAGCGGCTCGTCCAGCAGGTAGACGTCGGCGGGCCGGACCAGCACCCTGCCGAGCGCCACCCGCTGCCGCTGCCCGTTGGACAGCTCGCGCGGGAATCGCTGCTGGAGGTGATCGATGCCGAGGGTGCGGGTGACCGCGTCGATCCGCTCCCGCTGCTCGGCCTCCGAATACTTCCCGGTGCGGCCCGACCGCAGCGGCGACGCCAGGTTCTGCGCCACCGTCTTCTGCGGGTACAGCGCATAACTCTCGAACGCCATCGCCACATTGCGGTGATAGGGCTCCACGTCCGTCATATCGGTCTCGCCGATGCGCACCGAGCCGCCGTCGATATCGACCAGTCCCGCAATGGATTTCAGCGTGGTGGTCTTGCCCGCCCCGGACGGCCCGAGGACCACGAAGAACTCGCCGTCCGCGATATCGATCGACACATCCTCGATACCGACGGCTTTGCCGTACTTCTTGCTCAATCCGCTGAGTGCCAGATGCGCCATCAGGATTTCACCGCCCCGAACGACAGGCCGCGCACCAGATACCGCTGGATCGTCAGCGCGACGATCAACGGCGGGAGCGCGGCGATCACGGCCGCCGCCGCGGTCAGGTTGTAGTACGCCTGCCCGCCGCCGCCGAGGAATTTGGTGATCGCGACCGTGACCGTGCTGGCATTGCTGTCGGCCAGGATCAGCGGGAAGACGTAGTTGTTCCAGGCGAAGATGAACGCCAGCAGCGCCGCCGCCGCGATACCGGGCCGGACCATCGGCAGCGCCACCATCACGAAGGCGCGGCGGCGGGTGTAGCCGTCGAGCAGCGCGGCCTGCTCCAGATCCTCGGGCAGATCCTGGAAGTAGGACCGCAGGATCCACACCACCAGCGGCATCGTCACCAGTTGCAGCACCCAGATCATGCCGACCTTGGTGTCGAACAACCCGATCTGGTTGTAGATCACGAACAGCGGCACGATCACCATCAGCTCCGGCGCGAACCGGAACGACAGCATGGTGAACATCAGGTCGTTGGACCCCTTGTACTGCCACCGGCCCGCCGCGTACGCCGCCGGGATGCCGATGATCAGCGAGACCAGCACGGCCCCACCGCAATTCAGCAGGCTGGTCAACAACGCCGCCTTGAAGTCGACGCTGGTGAGGTCGGTGCCGCGCCGGCTGAGCACGGTGCCGAAGTTCTCCAGCGTCGGGCTGAACCGGAAGTAGGTGGTGGTCTGCTGCGCCGGAGTCTTCAAGGCCAGCAGCACCATCCACACGATCGGGAACAGCGAGAAGACGAACCAGGCGATCAGCACGAGGTCCGCGCCCACCGAGGCGGGGGTGAACCGCCGTTGTCCGGGAAGAAGTTCTTTGGCCATGAGCTACGACTCCGCTCCAGCGGCGCGACGCTGCGCCTTGCCGAGCACGCCCACCAGGATGCGTGCGGTGATGAACACGATCGCCCACAGCAGGAACATGTAGGTGCTGCCGCGGGAGTAGTCGAGATTGATGATGGAGTCCTCGAACGCGCCGATCTGGAGCGTGCGCGTGGCCACGCCCGGACCGCCGGCGGTGAGCACGTACACCGCGTCGAACACCTTGAGGTTGTCCATGAACCGGAAGATGACCGCCACCAGGATGTAGGGCCACAGCATGGGCAGCATGAGCTTGCGGAACATGTAGAACCAGCTCGCGCCGTCCACCGCCGAGGCCTCGAACGGTTCCTTCGGCAGCGACCGGATGCCCGCCAGCACCAGGATCGCCACGAACGGCGTGAAGATCCACAGGTCCACCAGGATCACCGACCACAGCGCATTGCTGTGCGAGAGCCAGTCGAAGGTGGAGCCGAGCCCGAAAATGTGGTTGAGGATGCCGAACTGGGGGTTGAACATCAGTTTCCAGATCACCCCGGCGATCACCGGCGCGATCATCAGCGGCAGGATCAGCACCTTCTCGAAGATCCGCCCGATGAGGCTGGACCTGTTGAGCAGCAACGCGATTCCCACGCCGATCACGGTCTCCACGAGCGTGGCGACGATCGCGAAGACGCCCGTGACCCGCACGCTGGTCCAGAACTGCATATCGCCCAGCACGCTGGCGTAGTTGCGCAGCCCGATGAAGACCGGATTCGGGTTCACCGCCGCGTAGTTCAGCACCGAGTAGTAGGCGCCGATCACGAACGGATACAGAATTCCGACGACGATCAGGACCGCGGGCATCGACAGCAGATACGGCCGCAGCGAGCGCCGCCAGCGCGGAATCTCCTCGGCGTCCGCCGGCGGACGAACGGATTGAGTGGTCATCGCGACCTCCCTTTCTTCGACCCGCGGCGGGTCAGAGATTGACCTTCGACGAACAGGTCTTGGCCAGGCTCGCCAGCCGCGATCGCGCGTTCGCGCCGCCGTAGATGTCCTGCAGCGCCACGGCCCAGTTCTCGGTGGTGTCGAAGAACTTCTTCTGCGGGGTGAACTGGATCTTCGAGCTGCCGATCACCGTCTCGAAGGTCTCCAGATATCCGGGCATCGCGCCGAGTTGCTGTTTGAACACCCCGTCGAAGACGGATTTGCGCACCGGATCGGCGAAGATGCCGCCCTGCACCGCCTTCGACAGCGCCTCCTTACCGGTCACCCATTGGATGAACAGCCATGCCGCCAGCTTGTTCTTCGACATCGAACTCATCGCCAGCGACCAGGTCCACAGATTCGTGTTGTAGTTGCCGCCCGGCCCGGCCGGGCCCGGATACCAGCCGATATTTCCCGCCTGCGCGCTCGCGCCGCGCTTGTTCTTGGGGTAGGTCGCGCTGTCGGCGTCGTAGACCATCATCGCCTTGCCGTCCCCGAGATCGCCGGTGGCGTTCGGGTAGTCGTAGGTGGTCCACGACGTCGGCCCGGCGAGCCGCTGCATCTGGATCCACTTCTCGGTGAAGGCGACCGCGGAATCGGAATCCATCGCGGCCCGCAATTCGCCGCTGGTGAATTCGTAGTCGCGGGCGCCCTCGCGGGAGAACTGCGTCATGAAGCCCGGGTGGATGGTCGCCCACGATTTGGATCCGCGGGTGGCGATGCCGTACCGGTTCTGGGAGCGGTCGGTGAGATCGACCGCGAGCTGGATGAAATTGTCGAAGGTGTCCGGCAGCCGGATCTTCCGCTGGTCGAAGTACGCCTTGTTGTAGGCGACGACATTGTTCTCGAAACCCCACGGGATCGCCCACTGCCCGCCGGTGCCCAGCGGGGAGCCGAGGGTGAAGTCCCACCGCGTGGAGGTGCGCAGGCCCTCGTAGATGTCCTCGAAATCGTATTCGGCATTGGTCGCCGACGAATTCGCCAGCCAGGGCGCCAGATCCTCCACCCAGCCCGGCGGCCCGTACTGCCAGATGAAGTAGGCGCCCAGCATGAACACGTCGTGTTTCCCGGTGCCACCGGCCAATTCGGTATTCAGTTTGGTGAAATAGTCGGCCTCCGGCACCAGATCGGTGTTCACCGTGATGCCGGTCAGCTGGGTGAATTCCGCCAGGAGCGGTTGCAGCGACTGCTGGTAGGGGTGCGGGGTCTGTAGCAGGTTGAGCGTGGTGCCCTGCGCGGCGCGCCAGTCGAACGGGCCGGTGACCTCCGCCGCGCCGTTGGTCGCGTTCACGCCGCCGCCCACGCCGCACGCCGACAACGCGGGGAGCGCCGCCGCGGCCGCACCCGCGATACCCATGGCGCGCAACATGTTCCGGCGCGACAATTGCGGGCCGCAGTACTGTCTGTTCCTCATCGAACTTCCTCGGGTCAATTCGGCGGCCGACCCCTCATCTGCCGGCCGCCTGCCGCCACCTATTCCGGAATCAGTGACACCTTCACCGACTCCGTACCGCTCGCCACCAGGTCCAGGCCCTTCTGGAAGTCGCGGAGCGGCAGCTGGTGGGTGCAGATCTCGTCCATCGGCAGAATCCCGGACTCCAGCATGCGGATCGCCGCGGGCCAGCAGTGCGGACCGAGGTGCGCGCCGCGGACGTCGAGTTCCTTGTCGTCGCTGATGATGCTCCAGTCGACGGTCACGTCGCTGCCGAAGACCCCGTACTCGACGTAGGTTCCCAGCTTGCGCAACAGGTTCAGGCCCTGCGGCACCGCCGAGGGGTGACCGGTGCCCTCCAGGTAGACGTCGGCGCCGTACCCGTCGGTGAGGTCCATGACGATCGCCCGGGCGTCCTGGGAGCGGATATCGATCGCGATGTCCGCACCGCACCGCTCGGCGAGTGCCAGCTTCTCCGGGGCCATGTCCAGCGCGATCACGTGCGCGGGACTCTTCGCCCGCGCCCCGGCGACCATGCCGAGCCCGATCGGCCCGCACCCGGCCACCACGACCACGTCGTCGAAGGTGATCCCGGCGCGCTCCACCGCGTGCAGCGAGCACGACAGCGGTTCGGTGAACGCGGCGTGCGCGGGCGGCAGCTCCTTGGACACCTTGTGCACCAGGGCTTCCACGGGATACACCATGTACTTCGCCATCGCGCCGGGCGTGCGGCGCTTGAAGCCGTAGAGGTCGTGCGGGCGGCACATGTGGTACTGGCCGCGCAGGCAGTAGCGGCACTTCCAGCAGGGCACGATCTGTTCGGAGACGACCCGGTCGCCGGCCTCGACGCCCCAGCGCGCGGCGCCCTCGGCGTCGATTTCCACGATCTCCCCGACGAATTCGTGGCCCGGGATCACCTCGGTCTCGGCCCAGGCCGGGCGGTTCTCGTCGCCCCAGAACTTCGCCGCGCCGTGGTAGCACTTCAGATCGCTCGCGCAGATGCCGACCGCCTCGACCCGTACCAGCGCCTCGCCCGGGCCGGGGACCGGCACCGGAACCTCCTCCAACCGGTAGTCGCCTGGTCCGTGGCAGATCACCGCCTGCATCTTGTCCGTCATCGCACTGCCCTTCATCTGTGTTCGCGATCACAATAACCCGGTCTGTTTACATTTGTCCAGAACGAATGTTCACAGCACCTATGGCGTGAACATATGTGCAGTGGAATACTGCAAGGCATGTCCCACAGCCCCGGCCCGCCGACGCAGACGCCCTCGGACACCGGCACTTTCGCCCCCTCGGTGCTCTACGCGGCCGCGAAGATGTACTACGAGGAGGACGCCACCCAGGCGCAGATCGCGGAGAAGTTACGGGTCAGCCGGGCGACGGTGAGCCGGCTGCTGTCGCAGGCGCGCCGCCAGGGCATCGTGCGCATCGAGGTGCGGGCCCCGCACGAGGCCGACGACGCGAATCTCGCGGACACCCTCGCCGAAGCCCTTGGGCTGCACCGGGTCTACCTGTCCGCGCCGCTGCCCCCGCCGACCCCGGCCAAGCCGACCGTCGAGGTGATGGGCAGCTATCTGGCGCCGGCGGTATCGCGGGCGCTGGCCGAGGTCGGGCTGGTTCCGGGCGACGTGCTGCTGGTGTCGTCGGGGCGCACGGTGTACGAGGTGGCGCAGTTCGATCTGGAGCGCATTCCGGGCGTCCTGGTCGTGCCCACGGTCGGCGGCAACGATCAGCCGGAGGGCTGGTACCAGACCAACGAGATCACCCGGCTGATCTCCACGCAGCTCGGCGGGCGGCCGAATTACCTGTTCGCCCCGGCGCTTCCGGGCCCCGACCTCTACGACACGCTGCACGCCGATCCGTCGATCCAGCGCGTGCTCGATCTGTGGCCGAAGGCGCGGTGCGCGCTGATGGGCGTCGGCGCTCCCCCGTTGCTGCGCGACGACATCCCGCAGTTCGTGCCCACCACGTCGGTGTCACTGCGGGAGGCGGTGGGCGACGTCTGCTCCCGCTTCTACGACCGCGACGGCGAACCGGTCGACTTTCCCGGCGGCGAACGCCTGATCGCGGTGAAACTGCCTGTGCTGCGGGATATTCCGGTGGGTATCGCGGTGGCCGTCGGGCACGAGAAGGTCGCGCCGATCGTCGCCGGGGCGCGCGCCGGATACTTCAACCGGCTCGTCACCGATCCGGCGACCGCGCGACAACTGCTGGAGGGCAAGTGACTTCGATCCGGCTCGACGGGAAACGGGTGCTGATCACCGGGGCGTCCCGGGGCATCGGCGCGGACCTCGCCGAATCCTTCGCCGAAGCGGGGGCGACGCTGGTGCTGTCCGGGCGTGACGCCGAAGCGCTCGATGTGCAAGCGCGGAAACTGCGGGAGCGGTTCGGGATTCGCGCCGAGGCGGTGGCGGCGGACCTCTCCGAGCCCGAGGCTCCCCGCCGCCTGGCCGCTGCTGCCGCCGCGGTATTCGGCGGGCTCGACGTGCTGATCAACAATGCCGGGATCTCACATCCGGAGCCGGTCACCGCACTGACGGCGGAGGCATTCGACGAGGTGCTCACCGTGAACCTGCGCGCGCCCGCGCTGCTGGCCGCCGAAATCGGCTCAGCCATGGCCGAATCCGGCGGCGGCTCCCTCGTCACCATCGCCTCCGCCGCCGCCCTGCACCCGCTGACCGAGCACTACGCCTACAGCACCTCGAAGGCCGGGATCGTCATGGCCACGAGAGTCCTTGCCCTGGAACTGGGCCCGCGAGGCGTCCGCGCCAACTCCCTCTGCCCCACCGTGGTCCTCACCGATATGGGCCGCAAGGTCTGGGGCGAGGAGGCCAAGTCCGCGCCCATGCTCGCCCGAATCCCCTTGGGCCGCTTCGCCGTCCCCGCCGAGGTCTCCGCCACGGCCCTGTTCCTCGCCTCCGACCTCTCCTCGATGATCAACGGCACCGAGATCCCGATCGACGGCGGCTACGGAGTCAGCTGAGCCGACCCACGATTCAGCCGAAGGCCGCCAACCGGTGGACCTGGTCGCGTGTCGCCGGGTACAACTCCAACCACGTCTTGTAGAGGTCGTCGTACAGCTCCTGGTTGGCCGGGTCCGGGGGCACCTCGCGGGCGATGCGGGCCCAATCGGTCTCGGGCGCGACCAGGCCCACGCCGATGGCCGCCAGGAGGGCGTCGCCGTAGCTGGCGCCGATGGCCTGCTCGGGGATGAGCTGGGTGAGGCCGGTGATATCGCTGAGCGCCTGGGTCCACACGGGGCTGCGCAGGCCGCCGCCGACGCCGACCGCGCGGGTGACCGGGGAATTCGCGTCGTCGAACATCTCCAGGATCTGGCGGATACCGAACGAGATGCCTTCGTAGGACGCCCGGAACAGGTGCCCGCGCCCGTGCCGCAGGGTGAGGCCCGCGACGACGCCGCGCGCGTCGGGATCGAAGACCGGAGTGCGTTCGCCGGCCAGGTAGGGCAGCACCATCAGGCCCTCGGAACCCGGCGGCACGGCCGACGCCTCGGCCATCAGCTCCTCGAAAGGCGCTCCGCCGGTGACCTTCTGGAGCCACTGGGTCAGGCTGCCCGCGGTCGAGGTGCCCGCCGCGAGCGCGAAGGTGCCCTGTTCGACGCCGGTCGTGGTCCACAGCGCGGGATTGGTGTGGAACTTCTCGAGCACCTGCACCAGGAACATCGTCGAGCCGTACATCAGCATGAGGTCGCCGGGATCGCGCACGCCCACGCTGAACGCCTCGGCATAGGCGTCGACGGTGCCCGCGGCGACCGGCGTCCCGGCCGGGATCCCGGTCTGCGCGGCGGCCTCGGCGGTCACCGTGCCGACCACCTCCGACGGCCACACCAGCCGGGGCAGCGGCAGTGAGCCGAGAATGCGCCCGGACCAGTCGGCGTTCCAGTCGAAGTCGCGGATCGAGTACAGCGGATCGCTCTGGCTGGCGGTGTGGTGGTCCTGGATGTACTCGCCGGTCAGCTTGGCGACCACGAACGAGTTCGAGCCGTACCAGCGCCGGGCGCGGGCGAAGACCTCGGGCTCGTTGGCGCGCACCCATTCGATCTTGGGCCCGACCGCCTGGCTGGACAGCGATTTACCCGCCCGCCGCAGGATCTCGTCGGCGCCGAACAGCTCTGTCAGCGAGACGATTTCGGCCGTGGCCCGGGAATCGATCCCGTAGAGAATGGCCGGGCGCACGGGGTCGATGTTCTCGTCGCACAGCACCAGGCACGGCCCCACGCCGCTGACGCACATCCCCGCGATTCGCGCTCCCGCAGGCGCCGCGGCGACCAGCGCGCGGCTGATCGCGCACACCTCGGCCCACCACATCCCGACCGCGTCCACCTCGGCCCACCCGGGCCGCGGCAGCGATATCTCGTGCGACACCTGATGTTCGGCGACCACCACCCCGTCCGGCCGGACGAGAACCCCCTTGCTACTCCCCGTCCCGAGATCGATACCAACCAGCACATCCACGGGGTCAGCGTATGCGTTCGAACGGGACAACAGGGCGGGATCAGCCGATGGGCTCCGGCATGGGCACCAGGTGGTACGAGCACTCGAGGGTTTCCCCGGTGGCCGGGTCGGCCATCTCCACCCGCCAGGAGTCGCCGAACTGGTCCACCCCGGGCAGCATCGAGATCGTGCCCGAGATCAGGACGGTGCCCGGCTTGTCCTCGCCGCGCCGGGCCAGGACGTCGAGCCAGTAGGCCGGGGTCAGCAGGTCGCCGAGGGTGCCCTCCTGGATGAGCCGCTCCGCATCGCCGTGGCCTACCCACGCCCGCAGAGTGATGTCGTCGAGGCGGTCGGCGATCTCCGACAGCCGCCAGGCCCGCGCGCCGAGGACATCGGGTCCGGCGTTCTTGCTCCAGGCCACGCCGTGCACCTCCAGCGCGCGGTCGGTGTGATCGCACGCCACGGTGAGCAGCACGTCGTGCGCGGTGATGATCAGGGCCCACTCCGCCTCGCCCGAGGTCCGCCCGTGCTGGACGAACACCTCACCGGTCTGCTGCGCCAGGTAGGGCGCGATGGGATAGAGGGCCGGAGTGGTCGCCGGCGCGGGCACGCCCAGCTCCGCCAGTTCCGCGATGTGCGCGGCGACCTCCCGCTGATTGCGACCCGCGTATCCGGCGTTGAGCAGGGTCGTGACGGCCACCGTCTCGGTGCTGCCGTCCGGCAGGGCGAAGCTGAGCTGGGTCATGCGATGTCCTCTCGCGTTATCGACTGTTTACAGCCGGGGGCTTGCGCATGCGTCTTGTATACAGCAAGTATATGTTGCGTACAACGGTCGGCGTGACCGAGGGCACACCCACCCGCCGCGCCGGCACTGCTCGATTTCGCAAGGAGAGCCATGACGGTTCATACTTCGGTGATCACCGCGCCGAACGCCTCGCCCGGACACCGAAAAGCGCTGTTCAGGGCCTTCTCAGCGAGTCTCACCGGCACCGCGCTGGAGTGGTACGACTTCGCCGTCTACTCGACCGCCGCGGCGCTGGTCTTCCCGCAGGTCTTCTTCCCCGGCGAGGATCCGCTGACCGGAACCATCCTGGCGTTCTCCACCTACGCCGTCGGATACGTCTCGCGTCCGGTGGGCGGCTTCGTCTTCGGCCGGCTCGGCGACATCCTCGGCCGCAAACAGCTGCTGATCATGACGCTGCTGCTGATCGGCGCGACGACATTCGGGATCGGCCTGATCCCCAGCCACGCGACGATCGGCATCGCGGCGCCGATCGTCCTCGTGACGCTGCGATTCGCGCAGGGCGTCGCGGTCGGCGGCGAATGGGGCGGGGCCGTGCTGCTGTCCAGCGAATACGGCGACCCGCGCCGCCGCGGATTCTGGGCGTCCGCCGCGCAGATCGGCCCGCCGGCCGGAAATCTGCTGGCCAACGGCGCGCTCGCGGTGCTGACCGTGTCGATGAGCGAATCCGCGTTCGAGACCTGGGGCTGGCGCGTGGCATTCCTGGCGTCCGCGGTCCTGGTGGCATTCGGCCTGTGGATCCGGCTGCGGCTCGAGGACACCCCGATCTTCCGGGCGCTCCAGGAATCCGGCGATCGGCCGGAAGCGCCGATCGGCGAGGTGCTGCGCACGCATCGGCGGCGACTCGTGGCGGCAGTGCTCGCCCGGCTGGCGCCCGATGTCATGTACGCGCTGTTCACGGTCTTCACCATCACCTACGGCACCAAACACCTCGACTTCGAGCGCAGCGATGTGCTGATCGCCGTCCTGATCGCCTCGGCGTTCCAGCTGGTCACGATCCCGCTCGCGGGCGCGGTGTCCGACCGGATCAATCGGCGTCTGGTCTACGCCTGCGCGGCGGCCGGGGCGCTGGTGTGGACGGTGCTGTTCTTCCCGATGATCGGCGGCAGCTCGCACGTGCTGCTCATCCTCGGCATCACCGTGGGCCTGACGTTCCACTCGTTCATGTACGGGCCGCAGGCGGCGTTCATCACCGAACAGTTCCCGGTCCGGTTGCGCTCCACCGGATGTTCGCTCGCGTACACCATCGGCGGGGTGTTCGGCGGTGCGCTGGCGCCACTGATCTTCACCACGCTGCTCAGCACATTCGACAGCTGGGTGCCGCTGACCGCCTACCTGTTCGTGGTCACCGCCCTCACCCTCGGCGGGCTGACGCTGGGCGCCGATCCGGACAACGCCGAGGACGAGCACTACGCCGAACTGTCGCAGAACCTCACGCGCGCAACAGAATCTGCAGGGTGATCTCGAGATGTTCGTCGATCTTCGCGTGGGCGAGGCGTTCGTCGCCGGCGGCGAGCGCCGCGACGATCGCCTCGTGCTCGACGCACACCCGGTGCTGCCGGTTCGCGGTGGCGAACAGCGCCGCGAGGCCGACCCGCAGTTGCCGGGCCCGCAGGCCGGCGTAGGTGGTCGACAGCAGCTCGCTGCCCGCCGAGTCGACCAGGATCTGGTGGAATCGGCTGTCCCAGGAGATGAATTCGCGCGCCGACTCCTCGTCGTCGAGGTCGGCGAGGGTCTCCTGCTCGGCGAGCGCGGCCCGCATGGCGGCGACCGGTGCGCTGCCGTCGGCGATCGAGCGGCCCGCCGCGTGCCGCTCCAGCACGCCGCGCAGATCCATCAGCTCGGCGATCTGGCGGCCCGACATCGCCGGGACGTGCGCGCCGCGCTTGGGCACCATCTCCACCAGGCCCTCTGCCTGCAGCATGAGCAGCGCCTCGCGCACCGGGGTCCGCGACACCCCGATGCTGGTCGCCAGTTCCTGCTCGTTGAGGAAGGTGCCGGTGGCGGGAAGCGACGTCAGGACCTGATCCTTGACGTAGTTGTAGGCCTTCTCCCGCCCCGACAGCACCGGCACGGAGTCGTTTTTCCGCATACAGAATGTATACACCAGAAGGGAGCGAATCCTTGCTCAGCAGAATCAGTCTCGCTCAGGTCACCAGCACGCCCGATCCGAAGGACAATCTCGCGATCGTCGAGGAGTACACGACGCGCGCGGCCGACGCCGGCGCCCGGCTGGTGGTGTTTCCCGAGGCGATGATGCGCTGCTTCGGCGGCGGCGCGCTGGCCGAGGTCGCGGAGCCGGTGGACGGGCCGTGGGCCGACGCGGTCCGGTCGATCGCCGAGCGCGCGGGCGTGACGGTGGCGGCCGGAATGTTCACCCCCGCCGACGGCCGGGTGCGCAATACGCTGCTGGTGACCGGGGGCGGGGTCGACGCCCACTACGACAAGATCCATCTCTACGACGCCTTCGGATTCGCCGAATCCGATACCGTCGCCCCCGGGGATCGCCCGCTGCTGCTCGAGATCGACGGCACCCGTGTCGGTTTCACGATCTGCTACGACATCCGCTTCCCGGGCCTGTTCCAAGCCCTCGCCACCGAAGGCGCCGACCTGATCGTCGTCTCCGCGTCCTGGGGCGACGGCCCCGGCAAGGCCGACCAGTGGCAACTACTCGCCCGAGCCCGAGCCCTCGACTCCACCACCTTCGTCGCCGCCTGCGGCCAAGCCCTCCCCACCACCCCAACCGATTCCGCGGCCCCCCGCGGCGTAGGCCACAGCCTCGCAGTCACCCCCGACGGCAAGGTCCTCGCCACCCTCGGCACAACCCCCGACCTCCTCACCACCGACATCGACCCGAGCCGAGTCACCGAAGTCCGAAAAACCCTCCCCGTCCTGGCCAACCGAAAATACTGAACCCCGCCCTACCGATGAGAGGCCCGCTCAGTCACCGGCGCCGTTGCGGGCCAGCCCGGCGGTCGTGCTCAGCCCAGCCCGCCGCGCCTAATACGACCACCTAAGCACTCGCCAGGTCGAACACAACGCCGCACTACGACAACTCGGCAACCGCCTCGTCGACATCCTCCACGGCTGCCTGATTCACACGAAGGGAACCCACTCCTCCAGCACGGCGATGAGCAGAGCCAGGCCGACACCCTCGGCGGCGAGGACGCCTCGGCTCTGTAGCGCCTCCGTTTCAGCATAATTGTTTCCTTTGACTCACAAAATGCGTCGTGGTCGGTTTGCGGCCATTTATCTTGTACGGTCGGGCAGAAAACCTCGCCAGGGCCCTTTCTAGGGTTGTATGCTGCGCTTGCGCGGTTCGCCTCGGGGTCGGGCGATTCGCCCGAGAAGGAGAAAAGAGTATGGCGGAGGTATGTCCGCAATGTGGCAAGAAGACCGGAATGGACGTCGGGCCGCAAGATCGACAAGGCTGGCAGAAGTACGTGTGTCAGATTTGCAAGTTCGAATGGAAAGCCCCCCAAAGGTAGTTTCTTCTACCAGTGTCTGAATGGAGCGCCTCGTGCGTCTGGTAATCAATCGGAGCCAAGCGGCCGTTAAAGGGGTGCTCGGCGGGCACAAGGGCATGCAGTTCACGCTCAAATATCGGTTGGAGTTGACCGATGAGGAGTTTGGGCTCGTGCGATATTACAAATTGAACGCGTATACACTGACCTGGCGTACGATCCAGGGAACCCAGGTTCCTGACGACACAATCGGAAGTATGATTGAAGGCGCGAGTCAGACAGTGTCGGATGTAAAGGCGCTATTGGCAAACGAAGAAGTGGTAAAGAAAGCTGTCGACGAATTGCCCGTGTTGTTCGAAGTGTGTCGCACATTTGGTGGGGAAGAGGTCATCGACTACCCGCGAAAGAGGGATTGACACTCATTATGAGAGTAGATTCGGCCCGGCCTTCGGGTGCCGAGCGTCCTCAATGTGAAGGTGCTGCGCCACGAAATCGGTCGTCGAAACAGGACTGATGATCAATATCGAAGGTGAAGACGCCGCAGAGAAGTTGTTTGATGTATTCCTCTGCTACAAATCTGAAGACTTGGCGGTAGCGTTGGCTTTGCATCAGGCCATGAAGTCGCGCGGTTTGGAGGTCTTTCTCGATAAGATCGAAGGTGAGATCTGGGCACCACTGACACGGTCGATCGAGCAGGCGCTCGCCCGTTCGCGCACGCTGGTTGCGTTGATCACGGAGAATTTTCCCATCAGCCCGCATTGCCGAGAAGAGTTGCATGTAGCGTTGTCGGCCGCCTACTACCTCGATGCTGGCGAGACTTCCCGGGTGATGGCTGTGGTCCAGGGTATCTCCCCGGACCACGTGCGCCCTGCCCAGCTGACGATGTATCGATTGCCGTACGGCGGTGCACCTCCCGCTGAGCTGGTTGAGACGATCGTGCGGAACGTCCAGGCACACGACGGCTTCATCGGTGACGCACCTACGGTCACTGTGCGGAATTGGTATCCACAAGAACTCCCTGGTAATCGGTACTTTCGTGGTCGGTTCGACGAGTTGTGGGACATCCATTCCGGGATGCGGGCGCGGGAGAAGAACCGGGACCGCGGCAAACCCTGTGTGGTGGTCAGCGGCCTTGGCGGGCAGGGGAAGACCGCTCTGTCCCTGCAGTATGCACGGCTCTTTGCACGTGATCACCCCAGCTGGGTCTTTGTTCTCGACCTCGCCGGCAGCGACGGCCGGTCAGATTCAGGCCACTTCTCGGTTGAGACACGTTTCAACGAGCACCTGAGACTGATAGCGGCTGGTTTGTCCCTACCCGATCCCGCGGGCATTCCGGCTGCGTTGGACGCACTCGATGCGCCCTACCTATGGATCCTCGACGATGTACCGGCCGGCACTCACCGCGAGCAGTTGTTTCGCATGCTCGCACCTACTCGCGCCGGACGGACCCTGATCACCACCCGTGGTCGATTCGAACGGTTCGGTTCCCACGAATTCACTCTGAGGGAACTGGACAAGGTGATCGGGGCAGCGGTGCTTACCGCGTACTGCCCTGCGGCCTCCACGGACCGACAGGCCGTGCGAGACATCGTCAAGATGCTCGGCGGTCATCCGCTGGGCCTGACGATTGCGGCTGGCCTGACAACGCTGCCGAGTTTTGCTGGCTATCAGGGTCTGTTGACCGATCTTTCGTCTACGGAGCCGGACCGTCTGGAGGGTGCGCACCTGGAGGCGGAACTTCCCGCTGGTTGCTCTGTTTCGTTCAGCCGTGTCCTGTTGCGGTCATTCAACTCGCTCGGCGACGCTGGCCGTGAGGTGATGTGTGCGGCGAGTGTCCTCGCACCCGCGCGGATCCCTCGTAACCTGCTGTTCGGGATCGTCGGCAGAGCCAACGGAGGTGATGAGTTCGATGACGGGGTCGGGCGGGGGGCCGCACGTGGACTGCTCAGTATCGACGCTGCCGGGTGTTCGATGCACCCCCTGGTGGCGCGCGCAGTCCGTGCTCTGGTGTGGCCACCGTCGCGTCGCATTCTGTTCCGAACCGCAGCAATGGCGGAGCTGACCGCAGCCGTAGAGCGCACCCGCGACGAGTATCGGCACCGCGAAGTGCTGGATTACCTCCCTCATGTGCGTGCGGTCGCTGGCCTCCTCCCCGGTGGTGACAACTGGGATATCGGTCTGGACGAGCGATATCTGCTCAACGAAACCGGCAGGGTGCAAAGTGAAGCCGGCAGCACCAGGGACGCACTTGCCACCTTCGAAGCGTTTCGCAAGGTGTGCACGCGCAACACCGTCGACCCGCATACGTACTGCGTGGTGCTGACCGGATTGGCAGTCGCCCATGGACTCGAAGGCCACCACTCCATCGCGTTGAGCCTCAAGCTCGAGGCCGTCCGGATCCTGTCCGCCGAGCGCGGACCCGCAGCCGCCGAGACTCTCACCGCAGTGAACAACCTCGCAGTGACACACCTGGAGATGGAGCATTACGAAGAGGCTTACGAACAATTGCGGATGGTCTACATCCTGCGGCGTGACCACGGAGACCTGGGGCCGACCCACCGTGACACACTCATCGCGCTTAACAATCTGGCGATTGCCCGCCGTCATCTCGGTCGAACCGATGCGGAACGGGACTTGAATCGGCGTATCGCGCACCGCATTTCGATTGCGGCATGGGACCGGTGGCGGAGGATCGCGAAGCCGGACGACCAGAACGCGCTCAATGCGCTCAACGGCCTGGCGTTGAGCTACCGATCGCTCGGTTTCCTGGCCGAGGCCCTGCGCCTCACCACAGACCTGTACGCGCGGCGAGAGACATTGCTCGGGCCCGACCACCCAGACACGTTGGGAACGTTGGAGAACAAGCTCATTTTGCAAGAGGAGATCGATGAGCGAGAACGATGAATCGTACGAGCTGCTGTTGCTGCGCCGCCTCGAAGGCCAGGGTCCCGACCATCCCAACACCATGATCACCGTGCGCAATCTGATCCACGGCGACGCCCGTGGCCTCGATCGTGCTGTCGGGGCACCAACCGATGCACCGGTCGAGATAAGCGACAACACCATTCGGCTCGACGGTGACCATGTGGACAAACAGATCGACCTGATCCAGACGGCGACCGCCCTACAGCAGAACCGGGTCGAAGAATACGGCCCTGACGACCCGCGCACCATGGTCGCCACCAGTTATGTGGCCTATGCATTGGCATTCGCTGACCAGTTCACCGGCCAGCTCGAAGTGGCGGCTGTGCTGGCTCGGGATGCCTACGAAGGACTCGACGACGCAGCCGCCGACGACCCGAGCCGCCTTGGACCGCACGATGTCCGCGTAGCCGAGTTGATTCTCCGCTGGATCGAGGACCGCCTTGTTCAGGCCGAGGGCTGACCGCGATCCCCCGGGCGTAGTACAGCCAGCGCTGCGCGCAGCTCATCGGCTTTCGGTGAGCCGAGCGACACCAGGATGTGCACTGCTTCCGTCCAGTGTGCTTCGGCCTCGGTGAGATCCCCTGCGCGGAGGGCAATCTCGCCCATCCCTTGCAGGGCCAACGCGGTCTCATACCTGCCACCCCACGCTTGATCAGCCGCGATCGCGTCGCGGAACGACCGCTCGGCAGCGGCATTTCGGCCGACGTGTAGGTGCAACCAGCCCAGCGAGCTGCTTGCGCGGGCGGCGTCCATATGCAGTCCGAGCCCGTTGCATAACTCCAGCGATTCGGCCAAGTGGCGTTCGGCATCGTCCAGAAGTCCCAGCCCCTGCTCGGCAACACCGATGCTGCGCAGTGTGATGGCGACGTTGCGCCGGTTGTCCGCACAACGGTACGCATCGAGAGCTAAGCGATCGAGTCGAAGGGATTCCGCAAAGTCACCTTGGCGCCGCAGCACCGCAGCCTGGTGCGCACGAGTGTTGCTCAACCCGTAGATGTCTCCGAACTCTTCGAAAAACCGCTGCGCGACCCGATAGTGGCGCATCGCTGCCTCATCATCTCCCCACTGATGCAACGCAAGCCCCAGGTTGCTGCGAACCATAGCCTCTGCGTGGCTGTCCCCTGACCGGACCGCTGCAGCGAGAGCATGCTCGTGGCAGTGGATCCATTCGTGCACACACTTCGCTCGGAAGAAGTACGCACGCGCCAGAAGCGCCAACTGCCAGCGCGCTGTGTCGAGTTCGGGACGATCCTGTGCACACATGGACACGATGTTGGCGCGCTCGGCATCGAACCACGCGAGCGCCGCCGAACGATCGGGCAGGGGGGTAGGGACAAGCCCGGTGGAAGGCAGGGGTATTCGGTATCGCAACGGTTCGATCAGTTCATCTGCCCGGTACGCGGTTTGAAGGTAGTGGTCGAACAGTCGCCGCCGTGCAGCCGCGATGTTCTCGGGGTCATCCGTCTGCCCGACAACCTCGGCCGCGTAGAGCCGAATCAAGTCGTGCAGCTCGATCCGCCCCTCTCCGGTCTCGCGCGCTAGGTGAAGTCGCACCAGAGTCCGTAGCCGAAATGACGTCTCAGAGGGTGGCATGCCAACGAGTGCGGCGGCTGCGCAAGGGTGTAGGTCGTGGCCGGGGAATAAGCCGAGTAGCCGGAACATGGCTGCGATGTCGCCCGGGAGCTGCCGGTAGGACCACGAGACTACGGTACGCGGGTCGGATCGGGGGTCGGCGCCACCGAGCCGGGTGAGCAGGTGCTGGCTGTCGGCCAGTTCCTCAACGAACAGCGCCATCGGCGTGCCCGGTCGTGCTCTGATGGTCTCCGCGACAACCCGCAGCGCCAACGGCAGCCGTCCGCACAAGCGGATCAAAGCCGCCACTGCCTCTGGCTCGGTGTCGACCCGATCTCCTACCATCGCTCGTAGCAGCTCCCTCGAGTCCTGCTCCGACAACGGCTCCAACCGAATCACATGCGCCGCATGCTGTATCACCAGGCCCGGCATAGCCTGACGGCTGGTGATCAGAACCGAGCACGACGACGCGCCGGGAAGCAGCGGCCGGACCTGTTCCTCGGTCCATGCGTTGTCGATGACGATCAACACCTGTTTGGCGCTCAATGCGGAACGCAAGGCTGCGACAAGACTATCGAGATGCCCCACCATTCCCATCTGACCCACACCGAGCGCCCGCAGCCAGCCGGGCAGCACCTCCTCGGCGGCCAATGGGCGGTCCGGCCCCCAGCCACGCAGGTCGGTGTACAACACCCCATCCGGGAAGTGAGCCGACACGCGACTGGCCCAGTGCACAGCCAACGCCGTCTTGCCCACACCCGGCTGCCCCACGACGACCACGATCGGTATCGTCGGACGGGATGACTGGATCAGCAACCGTTCCAGCCCCGCAGATTCCACGCTTCGTGCCACGAATCCGCCGACAGTGGGGGGAAGCTGAAGCGGCCGTTCACGCGAGATCGGTTGGCGCCGAGACGCTCTCGGTTGATGAAATCGACCGCTCTCATGCAACACCGCCGCGTACAACTCATCCCAATTCCGGACACCCGTCACCGCCATGGGCAGCCCCGTCAACAGGTCCCGCATGGCCGGCCACGTGGTCGTCTCATCCGGAATAGATCGGCCCCGCTTCGCGTCGTACCAAATGCTCTTGCTGATACCGCTGGCCTTCTCAGCGGCGCGATCGCCACCGAGTTGCGCGACAGCACGCGCAACCCCCGCCTGAAATCGCGACCGCGCATCGCCAGCCGAACGAGACATGCGCAGCACCACCTCCGAACACACCGACCGGGCCGGACGAATTCACCGGACACACGGGAAGCAGGCCACCGCAGACCCATTGTCCGGACACCGATTACGCCGGACATCGATTGCCGGACCTGTTCTGCTCATCGACCCTTCGAGAATGCCACCCACCTCGAAACCGGTCACCTACATCCCAGGTCCCGAAACCCATCACGCCAAGCAATTCCGCCCAAGACGACGCTATCCGTCGGACGACGGAGCGGACGCTCGACCCTACGCGAGGCCGTGCCAGTCCCTTTGCTCCAGACCTAGGTACCGGCGATGATTGATGTCTTTGCTGGCCCAGGCATCCTTGGCGGACTCATATGGTGGCTGTGCAGCGACGGTCCGGCCCGCCTGGTAGCTGCCCTCGTCGCTACGCTTCACCCCGACGACCACCGGCGAAGGGATGCACGTGCCGTTATGGCTTGCACAGGCAGACACGCGTCCCGGCACTGCGGTCAACGAAAGTCATGATGACCTGCCCAACCGGATGGGTTCCAACTCACGCTGCTGCACGTCTTGATGCAAGCTCGGTGGAAATACTCGTGCTGGGCCGTGCGTTGCGGAGCCATGAAAAGGTGACTGATTACTACGCTGTCGCCGCGGTCCGCGAGCGGGAGTGTCGGGTTCAGGCTCGCGCCTACGCGATCTGGCTGTCTGCGCTACGACCGGCGAACATCGTCCTCGTCGTCGGCGCCGCCGTACTCTCCGCCGTCGCGGGCGCGGCGGTGCTGGCCGACTTGGCCGGCCCTCTTCCGGGTTACCTGGCTCTGGTGAGCGCGGTCTTCACGGTCATCCACAACAGACTGGATTGCGATGTCCACCAAGCGGAATGCCGCCGACTGCGAGCCGCCTACGAGGCCCAGGCATATCCGCGACCTCGACTCAGCACTCGTCACTATGCGCGCCGAATCTTGTGCCCAAGATACGTGCGCGCGTTAACGGACCGAATCAAAGAGTGAAAACTCTTGTCCACCAAGAAGTTTGCGCCACGGACGAGCAGTATCTCCGACTCGCCGCCACGGCCGAGGGCGGCGAGCCTGACAGGTCTGCGGCCAAAGGGCCACAGCGACGGCATCGACGTGGTGGCGGCAGCACCCGAAACACAGCAATGATCGAAACCGCCAGCGAGCTGCCGCCAGCGGTGGTCAGCGACCTGTTCAGCGTCTGCCTGACCACCGCGCACACCTGGGAACAGCCGGCCCAAACCAACTGGGCCGTGGTGCCGCTGCCGATCTGGGTACTGGTGACGTTTGTTCGGGGTACCCATCGGCCATGTAGCCATGACCATACTGGTGATTTGTCCGTCGATTGCGACCTGCGGCGATCCGGGTGAGTTCCTGGTCGCGCCGGTCCGATGAAGACCAGGCGGTGCCGCTATGCTCGAAGGTGAGCAGGCCGCGCACGCTCACCGTTCGGTTGCTCCGCCCACGATGGTGGCGACGTCGATGAATTGAAGGCCCTCCCGGGGGCCCGCGCTGGACATTCTCCTCCCCCGTCGGCACAAATACCATCAGCACAATCACGGTTGAACTAGGTTGTCTTTCAACTGTGGTCGAGCGCCGCGGTAAACACGAAAGCAGCAGGGGGAGAACAACACATGCCAGTAGACCCGGGCCCACCAGGCAGAGACTGGGCGAGGATCGGCGGTATCGCCGCAGTTGTCGCTCTCCCGCTCGCGGTCATCAGCATCATCGTCGGCATCGCGCAGTGCTCGAGCAGCAGTGGTAGCGACGGTGAGCGAGGTAGCGGTGGCAGCGGGTCGAGTTCGCCGACATCATCAGCGAGTACTTCACCGGCGACCGCTCTGCCTGTGACCTCGGCGCCCGTCGAGGTGGCACCGGAGCCGTACAGTAGCGGTTCCGTCCTTGCGGAAGGGCTCGAAACCGCCGGGCGGTTCGGCGTCGCAACCACCAGCCCGAGCTGGCGAGGCGACTACCCCGGCGCCGACATCATCGTCACTGCTGACGGCGCGGAAACCGCGAACAACGCCCTCTACGCCGTCGTTGCCGATCCAGGCTATCCGTCCTGTCGCGTCGCGAGCTACACCGTCCAATCACTGTCATGGGACCAGGTGCCATCCGGGACCACCGTCTGCATCCAAACAAAGGACAAGCGCGTCGGAACGGTGAAGTTCGTGTGGAGCAGAGACCGCGAAGGCAACGTTCGCGACAGGACGGTGAGCGGCGTGATCTGGGCACCGAAACGCTAGCTTCTCACCGCGCGGCCGGAAGGGCGGCGCACTCAGCGTTGCCGGAGAGTGCGGCCCTTTCGGTGGGGTGTCAAAGACGCAGCCGCCACCCGTGCGTTTGCACGCGGATGTCGCGCCTGCCTCCTTCTTCGCGGAGTGCCTTTCCTGTATCAGGGGACAGCACGGAGCCTCCGACACTGTGCCATAGGCCGATGCCCTTACCGACCGTAGATTCCCACTCGCCGATCTCGATGGCGTGTACGCGACCCCAACCAGCGAAGTGGAGCATGTATCTGCGGGTCGCCCAGTCGTGGTTTCGCACCGACCGTGGGATGGTCCCCTTCCACAGGCGAAGTGGTAGCCAGGGAAACCGTAGCTGCACTCGTGCGCCGCCGCCGACTGGCTTATAGAGATCCATCAAGCGTTCGCCCTACCTCTCATAGAGAACGTACCAGGCGACCCTGCGACTGGTCGCCCATGGACGACCGCCATAGTGCGCTCGTTGACCGAGTCCAATATATCCGTAATCTCCACTCCCGTGGCCGAAAGTGATCACGAGCGAGCCAGTAGGACAGCGCAATTCGCCACAGGGTAGGAGACTACGGCGGCCGGCCTTCGCGAGATGCGGCTAGCGGGGTTGCGGCTCGGTGGTTTGCGTCCGCTATCACACCGCAGTCCTGTTCCATGCCATACCAAGGTATTACGGCGAACGAGAATTCGGCCGATAGCTTCAGATCTATGACGACATCAGCCATGGTTCCCGAGTCGTTTCCACGACCATCGCGGCGCGGCGGCTCGGACGGTGACTACGCCCGTTTGCTGCGCCGGATCTCCGATGCGGGGCTGATGCGACGGCGGCCCCGTTACTATGCGGTCCGGCTCGGGGTCGTCGGGATGGCGTTCGTGGCCGGGTGGGCGGCGTTCGGGCTCGTCGGTGACTCGTGGTGGACGCTCATGGTCGCGGCGTTCATGGCTGTGACGTGTGCTCAGGTCGCCCTGGTCATGCACGATGTCGCACACCGGCAGGTCTTTCGGCTGCGGCGGCCGACGGAGATCATGGGCCGGGTCGTCGGCAATGCCGGTATCGGCCTGGGGTACGGGTGGTGGCAGGACAAGCACACCCGGCATCACGCCAATCCGAACCACGAGGAACTCGACCCCGATGTCGCGCCGGACATTCTGGTCTGGTCACAACGGCAGGCGCGGGCCAGCCGTGGCCTGCCTCGTCTGATCGGGAGGGCGCAGGCATTCCTGTTCTTCCCCCTGCTGATGCTGGAGGGCCTGAATCTCCATGTGGCCGGCGTCCGCGCACTCGGACATCGATCGGTCAAACACCGAAAGGTGGAGGGCGCGTTGCTCTTCGGCCACTTCGCCGGCTATCTGGCCGCGGTGTTCGCGGTGCTGCCCGCCGACAAGGCCGTCGCGTTCATCGCGGTCCACCAAGCGTTGTTCGGCCTGTACATGGGCTGCATCTTCGCCCCGAACCACAAGGGCATGCCGACCCTGACCGGCGACGACCGCCCCGACTACCTGCGCCGGCAGGTGCTGACCTCCCGCAACGTGCGGGGCGGGCTGTTGACCGACCTCGCCCTCGGCGGCCTCAACTATCAGATCGAGCACCACCTGTTCCCGAGCATGCCGACGCCGAATCTGCGTCGCGCCCAGGTGATCGTGCGCGACTACTGCGCCGAAATCGGCGTGCCCTACCACGAGACCGGGCTCATCTCCTCCTACCGCGAAGCGCTGAAGCATCTGCACCACGTCGGCGCTCCGCTCCGCACCCCCGACGGGCATCAGGACGCCCGGCGTCAACGGCGGTAGGCAGCGCCGGGGTGGTCCGCGGACAGCAAAGGCCCACTGCCACCTAACCTTTCGCGCAAGGTGGCCGCTTCGGGGCGATCCGGGACTCGGCCGCGGCGGCGGAGTTCGGGGACGACGAGGCGGGCGAAGTCGGTGAAGGTGCCGGGGGTGGTCACGTAGGCGAGGTTGAAGCCGTCGATCTCGGCCTCGTCGACCCAGCGCTCGAGTTCGTCGGCGACCTCGCCGGGGGATCCGGCCACCACCGGGCCGCGGCCGCCGATGCCTACCTCGTTGGCGAGATCGCGGGGCGTCCAGGGCCGGTCGGCGGTGGTGAACGACGCGAGAGCCGAACGGTTGGCGTCCGTTTCGACGTAGCGCAGGGGTTCGTCGGGATCCAGTTCCGCCAGATCGACACCGGTCCATCCGCCGAACAGCGCGAACGCGCCCTCGACACTCACCAGGCGCCGATACTCCCGCAGCTTCTCCTCGGCGAGTTCACGCGTCTCGGCAACGATCGGCGTGAGCATCGTGAAGACCTTGATGGACCGGGGATCCCGACCGAGGTCGGCCGCCGCCGCCCGCAGCGCGCGGACCGGACCCCGCACCACCTCGGGTGTGGGTCCGGAGACGAAGACCGCCTCGGCGTGCGCTGCCGCGAACCGCACGCCGCGCGGCGAGGCGCCCGCCTGGAACAGCACCGGGGTGCGCTGCGGCGAAGGTTCGCTGAGATGCGGTCCGGGAACGCTGAAATACCGGCCCTTGTGCTCGATGTCGTGCACCTTGGCGGGATCGGTGAAGACGCCGCGCACCGGATCACGCACCACCGCATCGGATTCCCACGACGACTCCCACAGCTTGTAGCAGACCTCCAGGTACTCCTCGGCGATCTCGTACCGCTCGTCGTGCGGAATCTGCTTGTCCAGCCCCAGGTTTCGGGCCGCGCTGTCCAGATAGGAGGTGACGATATTCCACGCCACCCGGCCGTCGGTGAGATGGTCCAGCGTCGACATCCGGCGCGCCAGCGAGTACGGCTGCTCATAGGTGAGCGACAGCGTGATGCCGAATCCCAGCGTCTCGGTGACCGCGGCCATCGCCGACACCGCCATGGCCGGATCGTTGACCGGGAACTGGGCGGCGTCGGCGACCGCAGCGTCCCGTGACCCGCCGTACACGTCGTACGCGCCGAGCACGTCGGCGAGGAACAGCGCGTCGAAACCGCCCGCCTCCAGCGTGCGGGCCAGCTCCGTCCAGTACCCCAGTTCGCGATAGCGGTGCCCCTGGTCGTCGGGGTGACGCCACAGCCCCGCCGATTGGTGGCCGACGCAGGCCATATCGAAGGCGTTGAGGTAGATCCGGCTCATGGTGTCGCTCCGATGTCGTCCCGATAGGTCTCGCGCGCCGACCACGCCGCCGCGATCGTGAGCGCGGACAGCACCGCGAAATACACGACGATCAGCCAGGGGCTGCCGCCGCCCGCGGTCAGCAGCGCGGCGGCGATGAGCGGCGCGAACCCGCCCGACAGCACGGCCCCGATGTGATAGCCGAGCGAAGTGCCGCTGTAGCGCACCCGGGTGTCGAACAGTTCGGCGAACCACGCCGCCTGCGGCCCGTACATCGCGTCGTGCATGACATTGACGCCGAACACGATCGCCGCCACCACCGCGACCTTCGACCCGGTCTCGGCGGCCACGAAGAACAGGATCAGCGCCACCGGTCCCCCGATCGCGCCGAAGAGATAGGGCCTCCGCCGCCCGATCCGGTCCGACAGCCACGCCCACAGCGGCGTCCCGGCCAGCCCGAGCGCCGAGGAGATCAGCACCGCGACCAGCCCGACCGAATTGCCCTTGCCGAACACATCTTGCAGATAGGTCAGCGAATAGGTGGTCAGCAGGACGAACAGCGCGATCTGCGACAGCCGTAAACCTATGGTCAGCACCACGTTTCGCGGTTGATCCCGCAGTACGGCCACGACCGGCAGGCGCGCGACATCACCCTCCTCGCGCAGCCGGCCGAAGACCTCGGCGTCGGTGAGCCGCACCCGGATCAGCAGCCCGATCACCACGAGGACGACGCTGAGCAGGAACGGGATCCGCCATCCCCCGTCCAGGAACGCGTCCTCCCCCGCCACGGCACGCACCAGGTAGAAGACCGCCGTCGCCAGCAGCATGCCCGCCGGGGAACCGAGCTGGGTGAAGCTGCCGTACAGGCCGCGCCGCCCGGCGGGAGCGTGCTCGACCGAAAGCAGTGCCGCGCCACCCCATTCCGCGCCCACGGCCAGCCCCTGAAGCACGCGCAGCGTCGCCAGCAGCGCGGGCGCCAGCACGCCGACCTGCGCGTAGGTCGGCAGGACGCCGATCGCGGCGGTGGTGAGACCCATCAGCAGCAGCGCGCCGACCAGAACCGTCTTGCGGCCCAGGCGATCCCCCAGATGTCCGGAGATGATCGCGCCGATCGGCCGGGCGCCGAATCCGGCCGCGTACGTGGCGAAGGCGGCGAGGGTGCCCGCGGTGGCGGAGACGTTCGGGAAGAACAACGGCTTGAACACCAGGGCCGCGGCCGTCGCGTAGAGGTAGAAGTCGTACCACTCGATGGTCGTGCCGATGACGCTGCCGACCACCACGGTGCGGGGCGAGGTCGTGCGCGGGCTCGCCGCGGGCGGGCCGGCGCCCTGTGGCGAAGTCCGTTCGGTGAGGGTCACGTCGGCGAAGGCTAGGTAAGGATGTCCGATTCGGGGAGGGTTGTCCTCCCGCTGATTGCAACCTTCGAATCGAGGGCTCGGCCGGGCACTCCTACAGGTGACCATCCCCACCCCGGAATAGTTTGTGCATTAACTATTAGCGCAGTAATCTTGCTGTCGAGACGACGGAGGTGGACGATGGCGGTCGATATCGAGGACCCGCTGCGGCTGGACCGGCAGGTGTGTTTCGCGCTGGCGGTCGCCAACCGCTCGGTGCTGGCGGTCTACCGGCCGCTGCTGGAGCCGATGGGCCTGACGCATCCGCAGTATCTGGTGATGCTGGCGCTGTGGGGCGAGTCGCCGATGTCGGTGCGCGCCATCGCCGATGCGGTGCAACTGGATTCGCCGACGCTCTCACCGCTGCTGAAGCGGCTGGAGTCGGCCGGGCTCATCACCCGCCGCCGCGACCCGCGCGACGAGCGCACCCTCCTGATCGACCTCACCGCGGACGGGCGCGCGCTGCGCCGGCAGGCCGAGCGAATCCCGCCCGCCGTCGTGCGACGCCTCGGCGTGAGCATGGCCGATCTGGAGGAGTTGCGCGACATCCTCACCCGAGTCAACGAGGCCGCCCGCCGCGCCGCGCTCGCGGGCGCCCCGGAGGAAACCGGAGATCAGCGATGAGCGGACAGACTCCCAACCCCATCCAGCGCCTGCGCTACATCTACGGCGCCACCCTGCCGCCGTCGATGCGGGACTGGGTGCTCGAGGATCTCACCGGCGCCGGCGCCGCACGGCGCTACCTGCTGCGTTTCCTCGTTCCCGTACTGCTGGTGCTGTGCGTGTTCCTGCTGATCCCCGGCCCGCTGTGGATGGGGTTGTCGATGATGGCGCTGCTGTTCATCCCGATGATCTATTTCACCGTCGCCCTGATGTACGTCTACCGCCGCGCCCGCCTGGTCAAGCACGACCTGGATCCCGGACTGGCCGACATCCGCGAACGTCAACGCGCCGAGGCGGAGCGTACCGCCTACGAAATCCGCCACGGGCGGGGAGGATCGGGCGCCTGACCCTCAGATGACCCCGTGTAGCGGCGGCGGGGTGTCGTGGAGGAGGGCGCGGCCCAGGTGGTGGTATTTCCAGCGGATGGGGTCGTGGAGGGTGTGGGTGCGGGCGTTGCGCCAGAAGTGGTGGAGGTTGAGATCGGCTGCGGCGCTGCGGGTTCCGGAGACCTCGAACAGGGCGGCGGAGATCTCGGTGGCGGCGCGGTCGGAAAGGATCTTGGCCGCGGCGACCGCGAGCGAGGCCGCGGCGACCGGGTCGGCGGGGCCGTCCGATGGGGCGGGGATTTCGGTTCCGGGGGTGACGGCCCGGTCCACCGCCGCACCCGCCGCCGTCAGCGCCGACTCGGCGGCGGTCAGCGTCACCGCCAGCTCGCCGAAGCGCTGGATCAGCAGCGGATCGTCCACGGCGCGCTCGACCTCCGCCTCGAACCACGGGCGGCTCTTGGTGCGCACGAATTCCGTTGCGGCGGTGAGGGCCCCGCGTGCGATACCGGCATCGATCGCGGCGTGCAGCAGCTGCGCGAAGGCGCCGTATCCCGTCGGCGCGCGCACCGCGAGCGAGCGCGGCACGAGCTGATCCGCACCCACCACGACACCGTCGAAGCTCACCGTCCCGCTGCCGGTGGTGCGCTGCCCGATCCCGTTCCAGTCGTCCACGATACGCACGCCCGGCGTCTCGGCCGGGAGATAGGCGATGTACTCCCCCGCCGCCAGCCCGCTGACGCCGTCGGGATCGTCCAGGCGGGCCAGCACCGCGAGCACATCCGCGAAAAGCGAACCGGTGCAATAGTATTTGACGCCGTCGACGCGGAACCTGCCCGCGTCGGGGCGCACGGTGGTGGCGATCTCCGCGACCGTCGCACCCGTCCGTTCCGACTGCGCGTTGGCGATCCGCGCGCCGCCGAGCACCTGCCCGAGGTACCGCCGCCGCTGGTCCTCCGATCCGGCCAGCCGCAGCAGGTTCACGTACACGAAATGGCTGTGCGGTATCTGGGCGATATTCGGGTCCGCGGCGGCCAGGATCCGGACCACCTCGGCGACCGCGCTCGGCGGCAGGTCGGCGCCGCCGAGATCGGCCGGGACGGTGATCGCCAGCAGCCCGCTCGCCGCCAGCCGATCGATCTCCCCGTGCGGCAGTGCGCGATCGCGGTCGCGGTCGGCGGCCCCGGTCGCGAATTCCGACGCCAGCTCGCGGGCGACCTCGTACGCGTGGACCGCGGAGGCGATGCGGCCGGCGCCGACAGCGGTCATCGGCTCGCGGCCGCGGCGGGGGTGCGGGCGGCCTCCAGCTCGCGCACCAGCGGCAGCACCTTCGCGCCGAAGTACTCGATCTCCTCCTGGAAGTGCAGGAATCCGCCCAGGATGAGGTCGACGCCGAGATCGCGGTAGGCGACGATCCGCTCCGCGATTTGCTCCGGAGTACCGATGAGCTGGGTGCGGAAGCCGTCGTTGTACTGCACCAGATCCTCGAACGAGGAGTCGGCCCACATGCCCTTGCGATCGGAGGTGGACGCCCCCGCCTGCTGCACGGCATCCCGGAAGCCTTCCACCGCAGGGCGATTCGCCTTGTCGATGATCTCCCGGAGGGTGTCGCGCGCCTCCTTCTCGGTATCGCGGGCGATGATGAATCCGTTCAGCCCGAACTTCACCTCACGGTCGTGCGCCCGGGCCACCGCGCGCAGATCGTCGAGTTGCTCGGTGACGCCGTCGAAATCCTTACCGTTGGAGAAGTACCAGTCGGCGTAGCGCCCGCCGTTGCGGCGCGCCGCCGTCGAGTTACCACCTTGGAACAGTTCGGGATTCGGCCGCTCCGGGGTGTTGAGCGGCTTCGGCTTCAGCGTGAAATCACGGATGCGGTAGAAGTCGCCGCCGTAGTTCACCGCGTCCTCGGTCCAGATCTTGCGGATCACCTCGAGGAATTCGCCGCTGCGCCGGTACCGTTCGTCGTGTTCCAGCCACGGTTCGCCGAGCGCGGTGAATTCGCCCGCGAACCATCCGGAGACGACATTGATGGCGAAACGCCCGCCGGACAGGTGGTCGGCGGTAGCGCCGAACTTGGCCAGCACCGCCGGATGCCAGAGGCCCGGATGCACCGCCGCGATGACCTTCAGGCGCTCGGTCGCGCCCAGCAGCGCGAGGCTGAACGAGGTCGACTCGTGCTGGAACTCGGCGCCGTAGGACGCGGTGTAGCGCACCTGCGACAGTGCGTACTCGAACCCGTTGTTCTCGGCGGTCTGCGCGAGCTTCTTGTTGTACTCGAAATCCCAGCTCGTCCGCTGCTCGATCTCGCTGGTGACCAACCCCCCACTGACATTGGGCACCCAGTAGGCGAATCGGACGCTGTCGGCGATGTTCTCGGTAGTCATGGCGCTCCCGGCGGTTGTGGGCGAGACCGGTTCTGAAACACCGGGCGCGGCAACCGTGCGCCCGGTGTGCACCCACCTCAGCATCGGATGCGACCGCAGACGAGGGTTTGAATCGCTCCGATTAGATCCCCGGCCGCCCGGCCCGCGACCGCCGTCCCGACGACAGCGTCACGTACGCCGCCCCCGCACAGATACACGCGATCCCGATCCATCGCCGTGGCGACAGTTCCTCGTGCAGGACGACATATCCGCTCATCGCGGCGACGACGGGTTCCAGGGTGAGCAGGGTGCCGACCACCGGCGCCGGAAGTCGTTGCAGCGCAGCCATTTCCAGCGAATACGGGACGACCGCCGACAGCAGCGCCACTGCGGCGCCCGCGAGAAGGACACTGCCGCCCGCCAGCGCCCGGCCGTCCTCGGCGAACCCGGCCGGGAGGCCGATCAGCGCCGCGACGCCCACGGCGAGGGCCAGCATCGAGCGGGAGCCGGTTCCGGAACCGACGCGGCGCGACAGCATCAGGTAGGAGCCCATCGCGGCGGCCGACAGCAGGGCCAGCGCGAGGCCCTGCCATGCGAGCGGCCCCGCGGCCGGATCGCGGACCAGGATCAGCCCGACGACGGCCAGCGCCACCACCCCGGCATCGGCGGGGCGGCGGGAGCCGAGCAGCGCCACCGTGAGCGGGCCGAGCAATTGCAGCGTCGAGGCCACGCCGAGCGGCAGGTAGTGCAGCGCGGGGTAGATCAGGTTCATACCGGCGATCGCGACGCCGAGCGCCACCACCGTCCGGCCGTGAGCGCCGCGCGGGAGTGCGCGCGGGCGGCGCAGCGCCACCAGGACGATCGCGGCGATGCCGAGCCGGAGGGCGACCACGCCGAGCGGGCCCACCTGCGCGAACAACTGTTTCCCGAATGCCTGGCCGGTCTGGGTGGAGACGGCGGCGGCGAGCACGAACAGTGGAGCGGGGACCATGCACTCAGGCTGGATCGTCCCGGCATGAAGGTCCATCAAAAGATCCGGTACTTGATCCTTTAGAATCGACTACATGATCGACCTGCGTCGGCTGCAGGTGCTGCGGGTGCTGGCCGACCGCGGAACGGTGACCGCGGCCGCGGCGGCGCTGTATGTCACGCCGTCCGCGGTCTCACAGCAGATCCGTGCGCTGGGTACCGAACTCGGTGTCGAGCTGCTGCACCGCGAGGGGCGGCGCGTGGTTCTCACCCCCGCGGCGCTCGCCCTGCTGCGGCATGCCGACGCGCTGAGCGAGCAGTGGGAACGTGCGCGTGCCGATATCGCCAGTGGCGGAACGGCATTGACCGGGTCACTGCGATTCACGGGGGTGTCGTCCGCCATCGCCGCCGTCATGGGGCCGGCCGTGGCGCTGCTGCGCGAGCGTCATCCCGGGGTGGAAGCCTCGGTGCGGGAGACGGAGAGTACGGAGAACTTCGGGATCCTGCTCGCGGGCGGGGCGGATATCGCCGTCGGATTCCCCACCGCGACAGCGCCTCCCGTCGACGACGCGCGCTTCGAACAGCACGTTCTCGTCGACGACGTCCAGGATCTGCTGGTGCCACGCGGGCATCCGCTGGCAGCGGCGACAGCGGTGACGCTGCGCGACGCGGCCGCCGAGCCGTGGATCCTGGAGAAGCCCGGCGGCGATACCCACGATGTGGTTCTCTCCGCCTGCGCCACAGCGGGTTTCACGCCGCGCATCGCCCATCAGGCCAAGGAGTGGTTCGCCGTCTCCTCGCTCGTCGCCCACGGGCTGGGCGTCTGCCTGCTCCCGCGCCTGGTGCCGATCCCCGACGAACACGCTGTCGTCCGGATCCCCTTGCACGGCAGCCCCCGCCCCACCCGGACCATCGTCGGCAGCGTCCGCCGGGGCGCCGCCGGACATCCGTTGATCGCCGCGGGTCTGACCGCCCTGCGCGACGCGGGCCGTATCCCGGATCGGCCGTGACCTGGTTGCCGGTAGGGCGAAGATCTGTCACGATGGGCGTCATGTTCGAAGGAAAGGGCGACACCACCGTTATCCGGTGAGCGCATTCGGGCAGCGGGAAGCTGCTGATCTCCGTCAAGAATTTCTCTCGTGGATGCTGTCCACCGCGCCCGTCGACAGGTCGGCGGCCGAGCGGGCGGTCTCCGAACTCTATCGACTAGCCGGGCTTAGTCCGCCGCGATTCCGCTGGGTGTCCTCGCCGCTCACGGCGCTGTGTACCGGCGAGCCCGGCACCGCCGACCGAAAACCGTTGCGGGACTGGACCGTATCGGACTCCCCTGTGCTACAGCGTCTTTCGGCGCTCTGTCACGAGCCGTGGTCTACGGCCGCCACCGCGCAGCGACTGTTCGACCAGTGGGTCTCGGCTCCGCTGTCACACACCTGGGCCGGATGCGTGCAGCCGGTACTGAATGCCGCGTACGACGGCTCCAATCCGTTGGCGCGCAAGAACGCAGCCTCCGGCTGGTACTCGGTCTGGGGCCACTTCGCGGCGTGCCGGTCCGGGCCCTCGGCTCCGCTGTGGGATGCGTGGGAAGCCGTGATGCGCGGCTGCGGCGCGTGGTGGCCCGGCCGGGAGCTGTGCGTCCTCTCGGAGCGACCGCAGGCTCTCCACGCCGAGACGGCCGACGACCTCGACCGGATGCGGCTGCACCGGGACGACGGCCCGGCGATCCGCTACGCCGACGGCTGGGAGCTGTACTTCTGGCACGGCACGCGGGTGCCCGAGTGGGTGATCACCGCACCCACCGCCGCGGCCATCGACGCCGAGCGAAATATCGAGGTACGCCGTTGTGCCATAGAACATCTCGGCTGGGCCGCCTACCTCGAACGGTCCGGCATGCGGCTGGTGGGCACCGCCCTCGACCCGGCCAATCGGGGGTTCGAACTCCAGCTCTACGACTTCTCGTCCAGCCGGCGCGTCCTGCTCGTCACCAACGGGTCGGTCGAACGCGACGGCACCCGCCGCCGCTACGGGCTCGGCGTGCCGGGATATCTCACCGACCCCGTCGCCGCGGCGGCCTGGACCTACGGCCTGACCGCGCAGCAGTATTCCCTTCTCGCACAACGTACCTGAGGTGATGACCATGACCGGAACCCTTGCCCTCGACCACCTCGAACAGTCCCTGCGCATCCCCGTCGTCGACGGTATGCACGCCCAGGGCGACCTGATCGTCATCCCGCTCCGGATGCTGGAATCGGTTGCGCCCCATGCCGAAGCCGTCTGGCGACACGTCCCGCCCGAGGGTATCGAGGTCCTGCGCGGCGCGGCGGGCGGCAACCCCCACACCCTCGTCGCGGAACCCGGCCGCTGCCGGTGGACGACCCGGGTCGTCGACCCCGAAGGTCTCGCCCTGGGCATGTTCACCACCGAAACCGTCGCCTACCTGATGCACCCCGAACACGGCGCCACCGGCAGCAGCCCCGGCACCTACCTGATCCGCCGCCAACGCGAATACGTCGGCACCCGAGCCTATCTCGTCGCGGATTAGCGTGAGCCTCCATTCTTGTTTCCGGCCAAAAGCGTGCCGGAAACAAGAATGGAGGCCGGCGTCCCGGAAACAAGAATGGAGGCCGGTCGGGAAAGAGAAGGACCGGCAATACGGCTGGGGGGCCGCCGCTCAGCGGATGGTGCTGGTGCGGGTGTAGGCGGTGGAGAGGGCGGCGAGTTCGTCCGGGGTGAGGACGTCCTCGATGTGGGTGAAGCCGGTGGGGGCGCGTTCGGCGACCGTGCGGAGGATGCGGTCCATCGGCATGTCCCGGTTGGCGAGGACGATCTCGTTGACCGGGGCGAGCCGGGCGGATTCGTAGGCGAGGGCGGCCTCCGCCGGGTCGTCGGCGCGGGCCAGTTCGGCGGCGAGGACGCGGGCGTCGATGATCGTCTGGGAACCGCCGTTGGAGCCGATCGGGTACATCGGGTGGGCGGCGTCGCCGAGCAGGGTGATCCGCCCGGAAGTCCAGTGCGGCAGCGGGTCCCGGTCGACCATCGGGTATTCGAGGATGTGCTCGGTCGAGGCGATCAGGCCGCCGACGTCCACGCCCGCGCACTGCCAGCCCTCGTAGAACGGCAGCACGTCCGCCAGCCGGCCGGTGCGGTTCCAGTCGGCGGTCTCCGCGGCCGCCTCGGGCATCCTGACCTCGGCCACCCAGTTCACCAGGGTGCGGTTGTCCGGTCGCGGGGTGGGCGAGATGGGATACGCGACGAACTTCGCGGCGTGGTTGCTCCCGGCGAACAGCATCGACGATCCGGACAGGAACCGCTCGGCGACGGCCACGCCGCGCCACATCCGGATCCCGCTCCCCCGTGGCGGGCCCTCGCCGGGGTGCAGGTGGGCGCGGACCGCCGAGTGCAGGCCGTCGGCGCCGACCAGCAGATCCGCCTCGAAGTCCACCGTGACGTCGCGGTCGCGGTCGAGCACGCGCGCGCGGACGCCGTCGCGATCCTGGGTCGCGTCCACGAAACGCAGACCCGTGCGCACGGCGTCCGGGCCGAGCCGCTCGCGCACCGCGGCCAGCAGCATCACCTGCAACTCCCCGCGGTGCACCGAGTACTGCGGCCAGCGGTGTCCCGCGGCGAGCCCGCGTGGCTCGCGCCAGATCTCGTTGCCGAACCGGTCGAGGTGCACCACCTCCGCGGTGGCCACGCCCAGTGCGGCCAGCCGGTCGGCCAGGCCGAGTTCGCTCAGTTCGCCGGTGGCGTGCGGGAGCAGGTTGATGCCGACGCCGAGCGGGCGCAGGTCGCGCACGCTGTCGATCACCACGGCCTCGACGCCGACCGCATGCAGGCTCAGCGCCGCGGTCAGCCCGCCGATTCCGGCGCCGACGATCAGGACCCTCACGACCGCACCCCGACTGGAACGTAGGCGGGATTGAATCGTTCGTGCAGGTACGCCACCGCGGTCGCGGTGTGGTCGAGCAGCACGCTCTCCTTGCAGGCACACGGAATCGCGTCGGCGGCGTCGTCCGCGGGCCACAGCGCGCGGCCCGTCGCCAGAACGGTGCGGCCGAGATGGCGGCCGGCCGCGGCGAGGCTGTGCCCGATGGGGACCTCTCGCTGTGCGAGCAGGTCGGTGAGATCCCGCTCCGCACCGGCGATGACGACCGAATTAGCGGAGACGGCCGACTCCCCGGCGCGCAGCACCGAGCGGCGCACGATCACCGTATCCCCGTCGGCGCAGTTGAGCGCCGTGCGCACCGCGCCGGACAGCTCACCGGCGGCCGTCTCGCGCTGGTCGACCAGGCCGAGCGACAACCGCTGCCCGACCAGGGCCTCCAGCAGCAGTGTGGTCGACCCGTCGGCGCGAAGCAACATGCGAGTTACCGAAGGCAGCGCCAATTCGCTTGTCTCCGAGGCCATCTCGATCATCTCACGGAGCATATGCGTAAACCCGCCCGAACGCAGGCCACACCTTTCTCCGCCCCCGGCGACGTGGTCCCCTCCGCAGTGAATTTACCCGCAGATCGCTCCCGCCGCACGGCAACGATCGGGCGACGTCCGGGCACCACCGGACCGACCCGCCACAGCGTGGCAAATCGGACGGTGGTCCCGGACGAGCCCAGGTCAGCACATATACGGCACCGCGGCGGCACCCGACGCCCGCACCCGCCGACACAGCACGTCCCGCACCTCATCTCGGCACGTGCTGCTCACCGCTGGGAACAGCACCGGTCATTCCGGCCCGCCAGATCTGTGATTACCGGCACTGGCCGGACCATTCTCAGCAGCGGTGGATTCCGGTCTCGGTGTCCGGACCGGCCACTGCCTCGGCTGTCCCGTGGGTGCCGCGGGTCAGCTGGTTACCGCGGGGGCGGGGTATTCGGAGCGGGCGAAGCGGCCTGCGGGTTGGAAGCGGGAGAGGAGAGTGGCGGCGTCCTCGCCGGTGGCGGCGGTGACGAAGGCGTTCGCGTCCTCGGGGGTGGTGACGTCGAGGAAGGGCTGGGGGCGGTGGAGGAGGCCGACCAGGGCGGAGGCGAAGCGGGGGTCGACGGCGGCGCTGGCGAAGAACTGGTTGCCGATGTCGCCCAGTTCCGGGTCGCTGAGGAACAGCCGCGTGACCTTGGCGCCGGCCTCGGCCCGGGCGGCGAGGAATTCCTCGTACCGCGCGGTGATCCAGGCGTCGTCGAACGGTCCCTCGTGCGCGGCGGCCGCGGCGACCAGGCGCTGGGCCTGGATCAGGCCGCTCTGCGCGCCCTGTCCGGCGATCGGGTCGTACGCCACGGACGTATCGCCGAGCGAGGCCACGGGGTGACCGCTCGCGGTGTGACCCAGCCCGGCGCGGAAGACCGGCCGCACCGCACCCTTCAGCCAGGAGTGCGGGTCCTCGGCGAGCACCTTCGTCGCCTGCACCTCGGGGAGGTCCCAGTCGAGGTAGTCGCGGTAGAGATCCGTCACGATCCGGTGCGCGGACTCCGCGGAATCGGCTGCGGCGAAACGCTTCTCCCAGTCGCTGCCCGGCCGCGCCCAGCCGAGGAACGCCCACGTGGGCCCGGCGTCCTTGTGCAGGTACGGACCCCACCAGCCCTCGCCCTGATCGCCGAGGATGGAGAAGCCGCTGCGCGCGCCGCCCTCGGAACTGCGGTGGGCGAAGACGCTCTCGTCGTAGCCGAGCCCGGAGACGGTGACCGTCAACAGGGTTCGCTGCGGCGCGTCGTAGACGGTGCGCTGCGTGTCGACGGCGAACAGATCCGACAGCCCGCTGCGTCCGGTGGCCACCAGCGTGAGATCGTGTGCGGCGGCGATGGTGTCGAGCTTCTCGGGCGTGACGGCCTCCACCACGAACCGGCCGCCGCGCTCCTGGAACGCGGTCAGCCGGTCGTCGGCCTTGAGGCGGGTGTCGACGGCGATACCGCTGTAATCGTCGAAGGCGCCGTCGAATTCGATCAGCTCGGACCGGTCGGGCCCGGCGATCTTCACGGTGAGCCCGCTGTGCAACGGGGCCGTATCGGCGTAACTGGTGAGCCCCAGGGCGGCTTCGGCGGCCTGCGCCTCGCCGAAGATCAGGGCGGTGCCGGTCGCCGGCACGTCGTCGCGCAGCGACCGCTGATCGCGGTCGCTGTACACGGTGACGTCGAATCCGGCGTCGAGCAGTCCGAGCGCCGCGGTCACACCGGTCTGTCCGGCGCCGACGATCGCGGCCGAGCGTGTGGAATCGGAGCGTGAATTCTGTGTCGTCATAAGGGGAATGGTCCGTGACGAGCGGCTCGGGGTGGAGTATTGCGATCAGTCGGAGTTGATGGTGGTGGGGTGGATCCCGGCCGAAAGCGTGCCGGGAACTACGGCGCGGCGGGAAATTACGTGTCTGCCAGCACGGCGCTCGGCCGTGCGACCTCCTCTGGGAGCACCGTCGAACCGGGCCCTCGGAGGCGGTAGCGCGCACCACGATGCTCCGGCGGCAGCCGGTCTCCCGCCTCGAACAGCGCGTTGCGCAGCGTTCCCGGGACGTACTCCTGCGGGTACGCGCCGCGCTCGGTGAGAACCGGAACCACGTGCCGGACAATGTCTTCGAACGTACCCGGCGTGACGGCGTAGGCGAGGTTGAAGCCGTCCACGTCGGTGTCGGCGACCCACTCCTGTAACCGGTCGGCGACGGTCTCGCCGGAACCGACGAAGACGGGGCCGATTCCGCCGATTCCGGCCCAGCGGCCGATATCGCGGACGGTCCACTCGCGGCCGTCGTCGTCGAATTCCTGGAATGCCGCGACCGCCGACTGGATGGCGTTGCTCTCCACCTGCCCGATCGGATCGTCGAGGTCGTAGCGGGACAGGTCGATTCCCATCCAGCCCGACATGAACACCAGGCCGCCCTCGATACTGGCGTAGGACAGGTACTCCTCGTGCTTGTGTCGCGCCGCGTCGTCGGTCTCGGCGGTGACGATCGTCGACAGCGCGTACACCCGCGCCGCGTACCGATCCCGCCCGGCCGCCTCCAGCGCGTCGCGGATCTTCGACACCGTCTGCGCGAGAACGCGTTTGGACGGCGCGGCGACGAAGATGGCCTCCGCGTTCTCGGCCGCGAACCGCACGCCGCGCGGTGAGGCGCCCGCCTGGTAGATCACCGGCGTCCGCTGGGGCGACGGCTCCGACAGGTGGATGCCCGGAACGGTGAAATGCCTTCCGCTGTGCCCGATGTGGTGGACCTTGCCCGGATCGACGTACACCCCGGCCGCGGCATCGCGGACCACCGCGTCGTCCTCCCACGATCCCTCCCAGAGCTTGTACAGCACCTCGAGGTATTCGTCGGCCTGGTCGTAGCGGTCGTCGTGGTCGAGCTGATCGTCGGCGCCGAAATTCCGTGCGGCGGAGGGGAGATAGCCCGTCACCACATTCCAGCCGACCCGGCCGCCGGTGAGGTGGTCGAGCGTGGACAGCCGCCGCGCGAACGGATACGGATGCTCGAATCCGGTGCCGGTGGTGATCCCGAACCCGAGATGCCGTGTGACAGCGGCCATCGCGGAGACCAGCAGCAGCGGATCCGCCACGGGGATCTGAGCGCCCTGCCGCAGCGCCGCGACATCGGTGCCGCCGTAGACGTCGTAGGTGCCGAGTACATCCGCGATGAACAGGCCGTCGAATCTGCCCTTCTCGAGCAGCGCCGCCAGCTCCGTCCAGTAGCTCAGCTCCTTGTACCGGTGCGACTGATCCTCGGGATGCCGCCACAGTCCGGGTGATTGGTGGGCGACACAGTTCATGTCGAAGGCGTTGAACCGGATACGCCGCGTCATCGGGCGCCGCCCGCCGTGCTCGTGCGCTCGCCGGCGCTCCACGCGAACGGCAGGTCCGTGCCGTTGAGCAGGTGGTCGCCGATGGCGCGGGCCTTGAAGATGGCCGGATTGTGCACCGAGATGGTGCGGGCGTTGCGCCAGTGCCGATCCAGCCGCAGCCGCTCCGAGGTCACCGACGCGCCACCGACCTCGAACAGTTCGCTGGTCGCGGGCAGCACCGTGCCGATGACCGCCAGTTGCGCCTGCGCGGCCGCCAGTTCCGCTGCCACCAGGGCCTTCTCGTCGGTCGGGTCGCCGGACAGCACGGTGTCCAGCACGTCCGCGACCGCCAGCACGCTCGCGCGGGCGCCGAACGCCGCCGCCGACAGCCGGCCGATCACCTGCTGCACCAGCGGATCGTGCCGCGGCAGATCGGCCACCGCGTGGGTGTAGGTGCGGGTGCGCTGCGAGACCCATTCGCGCGCATCGCGTTCGGCCCGCTGGGCGATGCCCGCGAGCACCGCCAGCTGCACCAGTTGCAGGTACGCGGTCGCGTACGTCGGGCCCGCGACGCCGTAGCCGGGACCCAGGATCCGATCCTCGGAGACCTCGACATCGGTGAATTCGGTGGTGCCGCTGGCGGTCAGGCGCTGCCCGAACCCCTCCCAGTCGTCGTGCTGGCGGACTCCGGGGGCGTTCGCGTCGACCAGCACGCCGACCCGTTCCCCGTCCCGGTCGGCGGCGGCGAGGATGTGGTCGGCGTACAGCGAACCGGTGCTGTAGTACTTGATCCCGTTGAGCAGCAGGCGATCTCCGTCGCGGGTGATCCGGGTCTGATACCTGTCGACCGCGCCCACGCCGGGTTCGGTGATCGCGTTCCCGACCAGCGTTCCCCCGCCCGCGGCGCGCAGCCAGTGCTCGCGCACCGGTCCGGGCGCGGCGAGCAGCTGATCCTCGACGAACGAGAAGTGCACCCGCAGCGCCTGCGGAATATTCGACTCGGCCGCCGCCAGCTCGATCAGCTGCCGGAACAGCTGACGCACGGTCGCGCCGTAGCCCCCGAACTCCGCGGGCACGCGCAGCGCCCCGAATTTCGCGGCCCGCAGCGCGGCCACCTCGTCGTAGGGCAGGGCGCGGTCGACCTCGCGGTCGACGGCGCCGGCGGCGATGCGGTCGTAGATCGGCGCGAAGACAGCGTCGAGTTCGGCATCGGTCACGGAGGGCGCGGCGGTGGAAGTCATGCCTCACGATGACGCACAACCCCGGCGCCGCTCACCGGTTGCGCGCAGCGCGATCGAAACGCTCGCGCCGTGACGCCGGTCACACGGTGTCACACATCGGGGACGCCGTCCCTCTTATGAGTAGACGGTCGTCGACGATCAGGAGGGTCATGCAGCCATGAGCACCGTGGCAGGGCAGGCGAATGCGGCGGACGAGCGGTATCACCTCTCGGCATTCGTCAAGCGCTCGATCAACAAGGTATTTCCGACGCACTGGTCGTTCCTGCTGGGCGAGATCGCGCTGTACAGCTTCATCATCCTGTTGCTGACCGGCGTGTACCTCACCCTCTTCTTCGACCCGTCGATGACGGAGGTCGTCTACAACGGCTCCTATCAGCCGCTGCGCGGGGTGACCATGTCGCGCGCGTTCGAATCGGCCCTGGACATCTCGTTCGAGGTGCGTGGCGGCCTGTTCGTGCGGCAGGTGCACCACTGGGCGGCGCTGCTGTTCTCGGCGTCGATGATCATCCATCTGTTCCGTATCTTCTTCACCGGCGCGTTCCGCAAGCCGCGCGAGGCGAACTGGGTCATCGGATCGATTCTGCTGATCATCGCGATGTTCGAGGGCTTCTTCGGCTACTCGCTGCCCGACGACCTGCTCTCGGGCACCGGCCTGCGCGCGGCGTTCTCCGGCATCACGATGTCGATCCCGGTGATCGGCACCTGGCTGCACTGGCTGATGTTCGGGGGCGACTTCCCCGGCGACATCATCATCCCGCGCCTGTACATCGCCCACGTGCTGCTGTTCCCCGGCATCATGCTGGCGCTCATCGCCGCGCACGTGGCGCTGGTCTGGTATCAGAAGCACACCCAGTTCCCCGGGCCCGGCCGCACCGAGAAGAACGTCATCGGCGCGCGCATCGTCCCGGTGTTCGCCGCCGATCAGGGGGCGTTCTTCATGTTCACCCTGGGCGTGCTGGCGGTCATGGGCGGCGTCCTCCAGATCAACCCGATCTGGAATCTGGGTCCCTACAACCCTTCTCAGGTGTCGGCGGGCACACAGCCGGACTTCTACCTCATGTGGACCGACGGCTTCCTGCGCCTGATGCCGCCGTGGGAGCTGTATCTCGGCCGCTACACGATTCCGGCGCCGGTCTGGGTGGCCCTGACCATGGGGCTGGTCTTCATGGTGCTGATCGCCTACCCGTGGATCGAGAAGCGACTGTCGAAGGATACGGCGCACCACAATCTGCTACAGCGGCCGCGGGACGTGCCGGTGCGCACCGCCATCGGCGCCATGGCCGTCACCTTCTATCTGGTGCTGACGCTGGCGTGCGTGAACGACATCATCTCGCTGAAGTTCGACATCTCGCTCAACGCGACGACGTGGTTCTTCCGCATCGCGCTGCTGCTCGCCCCGCCGCTCGCCTACTACCTCGCCTATCGGCTGTGCCTGGGCCTGCAGCGCAGTGATCGCGCGGTGCTGGAGCACGGCATCGAGACCGGCGTGATCAAGCGGCTGCCGCACGGCGAGTACATCGAGATGCACCAGCCGCTGGGCCCGGTCGACGACCACGGCCACCCGATTCCGCTGGAGTACCAGGGCGCGCGGGTGCCGAAGAAGATGAACCAGCTCGGCCTGTCGGGCAAACCCGGACCGGGATCGTTCCTGCGCGCCGACCCGCCGCACGAGGCGGAGCGGATGGTGGAGACCGAGCACGCCGAGGAGCACAAGCAGCTCGCCGTGCTGCGCGACTACCAGCAGCGCGGAAACGGAGACGGCCGATGAGGTGGCGCGGCGCGACCCGCGAACCGGCCGCCGAGGACTACGGGCTGCTGGTGCCGGCGGCCACCGCCCCCAACGCGGGAGCGGCGGACGAGGTGCGGGACCTGTTGCGATCCCACGGGATTCGCGCCACCACCGGGCGGGCCTACCGGCACGGCAGCCGGTATCGGACGCGGGTGCTGGTATTTCCGGAGGATGCGGCCCGCGCCTATGACGTGATCTGCGATCACACGGGGTAAGCGAGCAGGCTCAGCCGCGATAGATGCGGTCGACCGTCGTCGTCAGGAGTTCGTGCAGGGTGGCCAGGGCGGCGCCGGAGACCTCCGGCGCCGACCCGCGCACGTCGGTGTCGTTGAGGCCCTCGACGATGCCGTTCTCGACCGCGATATGCACCGCGTCGCGGGAGACGCCGTTGTGGCGACAGTGCTCCGTCGCGTGCTCGAACCAGTCCAGCGTCGACACTCCCGCGGCCTCCGCCGCCTGCACGACCGACAGCGCGGATTCGAACCCCGCGCGCACCGTGGCGTCGTGGACCGGATCGGCATCGTATGGCTCCACGCTCATCGCACTCCTTCCACCCACCGGCACCTGTCCCTCGACGGTACGATACGACTCCGGCGTCTTCGTGCCGGAATGCGAATCCTCTACGGCAGAGATGCCCAAACCGGTACCGCCGTCACACTGTGACAGTTCACAGGATTCGCCGACGGCCCACCTACTCCGTGCACAGAACCTCGGCCGCTTGGTGATCGCGGCCGTGAACGCGGCGTTACCGTGAGATGCCGAGCGAGCGCCGGGGCGGCGGAAGGGAATCGACGATGACGGCTATCAGTACCGAGCACCAGGACCTCACGGTCTCGGGCCAACCGGTCACCTCACCGCTCAAGGACGTGCGGGCACTGGCGCGGAAGATGGTGGGGCACTTCGTCGACAACGTCGCCCCCTGCGGGACGCTGCCCGGCGACGCGCTGCGCGGCGATATCACCGCCGTCACCCGCGCCTGCCTCGAGCTGGCGATCAGCATGCTCGACGGCACCGACATCCCCGACAAGACCGCCCGGCTGGAACAGGCCGCGGCGAACTGGGCCCGCGAGGGCATCCCGATCGACACCATCCAGCACGCGCTGCACGAGGGGTTCAAACTCGGCTTCGATCTGATCCTGGACCGCGCGACGGCCGAGGACTTCGACAGTTTCAAGGGCGCGTCGCGGCGGCTGCTGGACGTGCTGGACACGATCAACGCGACCGTCTCCCGCGCGTACGTCCGGGAGCTGCGCGGGGTGGTCGGCGAGCACCACACCGCGGTGCACACGCTGACCTCGGCGCTGCTGGCCGGGCATCCCACGTCGGTGATGGCGCGGGAGTCCGGGATCGAGATCGCCGAGTCGTATCACGTTGTCGCCCTGTCCGTTCCGGCTCATCCGGACGAGCGGAATCCGGCGCTCAACAGCCAGGTGGTGGCGCGGCGCAAGCTGCGGCGGGTGCAGGCCGCGCTGGCCGACCGATGTGCCGATACGGCGCTGTCACTGCTCAGTGTCGACGGGGGCACGCTGCTCATTCCGACCAGCACCGTCGAGGACGGCGACCTCGACGAGTTCGTGGCGTTCCTGGCGCACAACGCGCAGGTGCCCGTGACCGCGGCGGTGGTCGATTCCGGCGCGGGCGATATCCCGACCGCCGCGCAGCGCGCCCACGAACTGCTCGACATGGTGCAGCGTCTGCAGTGCCGCCCGGCGCTCTACCGCTTCGACGGGCTCGCCCTGGAATACCAGCTCACCCGGCCGGGTCCGGGCAGCGACTATCTCGGCTCGCTGCTGGACGTGCTCGACGCGCACCCCGAACTGCTGGACACGCTCAAGCGGCACATCGGCACCAACCTGAACCGCCAGCAGACCGCCCGGGCGCTGCACGTCCACACCAATACCGTCGACTATCGCCTCAAACGCGTCGCCCAGCTGACCGGCTTCGACCCGACCCAGCCCGCGGGGCTGTGGTATCTACGCTCGGCCCTGGTCGCGCGGACCTATCGGTCGGGGCGGTAGCTCCCCTCAGCCCTTCTCGGCGAGGTCGGCCAGGCGGTCGAGGGAGGCGCGGAGTTTGTCGGGAGTGGTGGCGCGTGCGCGGACGAGGCGTGTCTCGTCGGTCAGGTCGGTCCAGTCGTAGGTGTGGGTGACTCGGGTGCGGGACTCGTCCACGGGCTCGAGTTCCCAGCGCCACAGGTGGCCGGGCGGGCGGCCGCCCGGTTCGCTCGGCAGCCACGCGATGCGGCGGCCCTCCACGAACTCGACCACGTGATTCTCCCGCACCGCGCCCGGCTTGGTCAGGGACATCAGGAAGACGTCCCCCACAGCGCGAACCCGTTGCCCCGCAGCGGCTTCGGTGAGATTGTCGTTACCGTCCCAGCTCGGCTGCCGGGCAGGATCGGCGATCAGCGCGAAGATCGTGTCCGCTCCGGCCGCGATCTCACGATCGGCCGATACGATCCGCACTTCGGTGCTCTCGGTCATAGGAAGATCGAAGCATCCACCCGCCCGACACGCCACCACCGGCATCTCCGAAGCACCCTCCCATCGTGTCCGGCACGCCCCCTCCCATTGCTTCCGGCATGCCCCCTCCCATCGTTTCCGGCATGCCCCCTCCCATTGCTTCCGGCACGCTCCCTCCCATTGCTTCCGGCACGCTCCCTCCCATTGCTTCCGCAATGCTCCCTCCCTTGTTTCCGGCATGCTTTCGGCCGGAAACACCGCACGCACCCGCACTCGTGTCAATACCGCGGAGGTCGACCCATAACTAGGGCGATCGGCGTAGGAAACCACCCGCGTATCGCCACTACGGGTGATGTGGGAGCCGAACCGGACGCCCTAGCGTGGGCACATGTCCGAGGTGAACGGGTCGACGGCGGGTGGGCGGCGGATCGCCGAGGTCGACATGCTGCGGGGGTTCGCGCTGTTCGGGATTCTCGTCACCAATGCCGTCGTGGTGACCTCGCTGCTGAATCTCGTCGGGCCGGAGGACGATCCGCGGCCGCGGTTCGACGGCGGGATCGACCTGCTCACCACCGGCCTGATCGACGGGTTCTTCCTGGGCCGGTTCTATCTGCTGTTCGCCTTCCTGTTCGGCTACTCGTTCACGCTCCAGATCGCGGCCGCGCGACGGGCGGACGTCTCGCCGCGGGCCCGGCTGCTGCGGCGCTGCGGGGCATTGTTCGCGATCGGGCTGGCGCACGTGCTGCTGCTGTGGATCGGGGACATCCTCACGCTCTACGCCGTCCTGTGCCTGATCCTGATCCTGCTGCGCACTCTGCGGCCGCGCGCGGCGGTGATCACCGGCGTGATCCTCTACGTGCTGTATTCGCTGCCGTCGCTGTTCGCGCCTACGTCGGGCGGCATCTCGGATCTGGCGCATCTCTTCGACCTCCAGCGCCTGCAGGAGGGATTCACGGGCAGTTTCTCCGACACGCTGCACACGCAACTGGCGTTCGGGCCGCTGTTCCTCCTCTTCACCTGGGTCGGACAGGGCGTGCCGAGCCTCGCCCTGTTCCTGCTGGGCATGGCCGCGGGCAAGCGGCGGCTGTTCGAGGACGGCGATCTGATCCGGCGGTGGACGCCCCGGGTGCTGTGGGCGGGATTCGGTGTGGGAGTACCGGTCTCGCTGATCACCTGGGCCGTCGGCGCCGAGATCCTGCGACCGCTGCCACTGCTGCCCGGGGTGCAGGAGCTGGTGAATCCCCTGATGACCTTCGCCTACATGGCGGTGATACTGCGGCTGGCGCGCTCCCGGTGGGCGTCCGCCGTCGCGCGCCTGGCCCCGGCGGGACGCATGGCCGCCACCGACTACATCGGCCAGTCGGTGGTGTTCATGCTCGTCTACAGCGGTTACGGCTTGGCCCTCGCCGACGATGTGCCGCCGCTCGCCGTCGTGGGTATCGCGCTGGTGACCTTCGCCGCACAACTGTGGTTCAGCGCGTGGTGGCTGCGCGGGCATGCCTACGGCCCGGTGGAATGGGTCCTGCGCGCCGCCACGTACCTGACCAGGCCGTGCTGGCGGGCGGCGTCGCCCGCCGCCGCCCCCTAGGGGTTGGCGAACTCACAGCTATACGGCCGTGGCGAAGTGGATCGGCATTCCGGGGGCGTGGTAAGAGAACTAGGGTGTCGTCTCCGTCTCGCGTTCTCCCCGTGCCAGGCCGTCGGGGACCGCTGTGTCCCCCGGGTACCGGCCGATTCGGTGCGGTCGCGTGACCGAGCGAGCGGCGGGGACATCCGAGGGGACGCCGGGGCAGCAAACCCGGAGCGGTGGCCCGGCGTACCGGCTCGATCTGGACGGGCTGCGGGGCGTCGCCATCGGGCTGGTGGTGGTGTTCCACATCTGGTTCGAGCGGGTGTCGGGCGGTGTGGACGTCTTTCTGGTGCTGTCCGGATACTTCTTCACCGGACTGCTGTTGCGGCGGGCGGCGTCGGGGTCCGTAGGCGTGGGAGCGACGCTGCGGCGAACGGCGCGACGGCTGCTGCCGGCGCTCGTGACGGTACTGGCGGCGGTGGTCGCCGCGACCGTCGCGCTGCGGCCCTATACGCAATGGAGCGATCTGGCCGCCCAGACCCTCGCGTCGCTGTTCTACTACCAGAACTGGCGCCTCGCGCTGTCGTGGACGAACTACGCGGCGGCCGATCCGTCGGTCAGCCCCCTGCAGCATCTGTGGTCGATGTCGGTGCAGGGGCAGTTCTATCTCGCCGTGACGCTGCTCGTCACCGGGCTCGCGTGGCTCGGCACGCGGCTCGCGAAACCGATATCGCCGCAACGACTCTCGCTGGTCGTCTGCGGCGCGCTGGGCCTGCTGTCGTTCGTCTACGCCGCGCAGGCGAGCACGGACCATCAGGGCTGGAACTACTACGACAGCTTCGCGCGGGCCTGGGAACTACTGGCCGGCGCGGTGCTGGCCGTCGTCGTGCCGCGCCTCGCGCTGCCACGGATCGCGCGCCTCGCGCTGGCGGCGGCGGGAACGGTCGGCGTCCTCGCGTGCGGGTGGCTGCTCGACGGCGTGCGCCTGTTCCCGGGACCCGCCGCGCTGGTGCCGGTGGGTGCGGCGGCGGCGCTGATCGTGGCCGGCAATACCGCCGATCCGGATGCGCGGCCGCTGCCCAACCGGATGCTCGCCAGCCGCCCACTGGTCCGGCTCGGCGATATCGCCTACGCGCTGTATCTGTGGCACTGGCCGATCCTGATCTTCGTCCTCACCGAACGCGGCAGGTCCACCGCCGGGCTCGGTGACGGGCTCCTCGTGATCGCGGTATCGCTGGCGGCGGCGTGGGCGACCCACCGGTTCGTCGAACAACCGCTGCGGCTGCGGACGGACCCTCCCCCGGCGTCGGCGGCCTATCGCCGCCGGGCCGGAGCGGCGGTCACCGCCGCGGGATCGGCGGTCGCCGTCCTGGCGGCGGTCTGGCTCGTGGTGGTGAGCGCCAATCCGCCGCGGCCCGTCGGCACCCTCGACAGCACCGCCTACCCGGGCGCGGAGACGCTCGCCGCCGGAGTCGGGGCGCCCGAGGCCCCGATGCGCCCCTCGATCGCCGAGGCACCGGCCGACCGGGCCTATCCGGCGCGCGACGGCTGTATCGCCGACTTCGACACTCGCGACGTCGTCACCTGCACCTACGGCCGTCCGGACGCGCGGCGCACGCTGGCCGTGGCGGGCAGTTCCCATGCCGAACACTGGATTCCGGCGCTCCAGGTCCTCGCCGACCAGCACGACTTCCGCATCGACGTGTACCTGAAGATGGGCTGCCCGCTGACCGTCGCCGCGGAGCCGATGTACAAGGGCGAACGCATCCCCGACTGCCGCGACTGGTCCCGCGACGTCATCGATCGCCTGGGGGTCGAGCGTCCCGACTGGGTGTTCACCACCGGCACGCGGCCGCGCGACACCACGGGCGACGAAACGCCCGCCGACTACGTGGACGTGTGGAGCGAACTCGCCGACCGCGGCCTGAACGTGGTGGCCGTGCGCGACACTCCGTGGTTGCGCCGCAACGGAATTCGCTATCGCGCCATCGACTGCCTCGCCCAGGGCGGCGACCGGACCAGTTGCGGCATGCCACGGGCGGAAGCCCTCGACCCGGTCGATCCCGCCGAGGCGCCGGCCGCCGGCCACCCCACCGTCTTTCCCATCGACCTCAGCAATGCCGTCTGCGAACCGCTGGTGTGCCCGGTCGTCGCGGGCAACGTGCTGCTCTACCACGACGAGCACCACCTCACGGCCACCTACTCGCGGTCGCTCGCACCGGAACTCGAACGGCAGCTGCGGCCGATTCTCGGCTGGTGGTGAACCGCCACACCTACCGGGACCGTGCCTCCCGTGCAAGACCCCTACCGCGAACGGCGGGGCGCATCGACAGCGGACACGGAGAGGTGTGTGATGGACGGCATGCGGAAAGTGATCACGGCCCTTGCCTCGCTGGTCCTCGCGGGTGCGACGAGCGCCGTCGCGGCCCCCTCCGCGCAGGCCGAGGCGGTCTGCCCGGGTGCGGGGCAGGCGACGATCCCGGTCGCGTCGGTCCCCGGCGCCGCGCTGGAGGGACTGACGGTCGACGCCGGCGGCCGCGCCTACACCACCGACATCACCACGGGCCGGATATTCCGGATCGACGCCCCCGGCGCCCCCGCGGTCCCGATCGCGACCGTCCCCAGCGGCGGCGCCGGCGCGCTCGCCTGGGCGCCCGACGGCTCGCTGCTGGCCGGGTACGGCGCCGACGCCCGGGTACTCGCCGGAGACGCGCTGCGGCAGGCGGGAATCGTGCGGCTGGACCCCGAGACGGGCGCGCCGCTGCCGTTCGCCGCGGGTCTCAGCGCCGCCAACGGGATGGATGTCGCCGCCGACGGCACCGTCTACGCAACCAACGACTTCGGCAGCCTCGTCGGCCGGGTCGCCCCGAACGGCGCGGTCCAGGCCGACTGGGCGCAGCTGCCCAGCGCCAACGGCGCGGTCCTTGGCTCCGGGGACCAATACCTGTACGTATCACGCACTTTCGCGAATCCTGGCGTCAGCCGGATCCCGATCGCCGCACCGGGCGCTCCGCAATCGCTCCTCGATCTCGGCGGGGCCGACAGCACCGCCGCACCGGACGGGCTGACCCTGGATTCGCTGGACCGGCCGGTCGTGCCGCTCAACCCGTCCGGCCGGATCGTCCGCATCGACGCGCCGAACACCTACTGCCTCCTCGGCACGGGCAGCGGTCTCACCAGCGTCGTCAGCTACGGCCGCGGCACCGGCGGCTTCTCCGCGGGACGGCTGTTCGCGGCGACGTTCACCGGGCAGATCTACGAGGTGCCCGGCGCCTTCGATCCCGACGCGCGCACCGCGACTCCCTGAGTCACCGTTCGCTATCCAGCCGGACGCGCGCTATCAGGGCGCGGTGGTCGGCACCGGGAATTCTCGCCGTCTCGACCGTCGCGGCGTGGCCCCGGGAGAGCAGGATGTGGTCGATGCCGACCAGCGGTGGCCAGCGTTTGTCGGTGGGATAGGTGGCGAGGTATCCGGCACCCGCCTGTTCGGCGGCGTCGGCGTAGCGGCCGGACAGCATCGCACGGAATTGCGCGTGGTCGTAGGTGGCGTTGAAATCCGCCCCCACGATCACCGGACGGTCCCGCGGCGCGCGGTCGATGATGGCGTGCAGCCGGGACAGCTCGTCGCTCCAGACCTGGGTGCCGAAGACCGGCGGCACCGGATGGAAGGCGTACACCGTCACCGGTCCGGCGCCCGGCACGGTCGCCGTCGCCGACAGCTGGTTGAGGACGAACCCGTCGTACTCGACGGTGTCCGACAGCGGGTAGGCACTCCAGATCCCGGTCCCCGCCCCGGTCCGTCCCGGGGAGAGATGGCGGAAGGGCAGCAGCCCGTCGAGTCCGGCCCGACCGAGGCCCGCCACCGCCGCCGGGGTGAGTTCGTTCACGGTCAGCAGGCTGATGTTCCGTGCGCGCACCTCGTCGACGACCGCGGCGGGATCCGCGCCGTCGAACAGGAGATTGGACTGCATGACGGTCAGCTCGGGACCGTCGCCGCTACCGGACCGTTCGATATACAGCGGGACCACGATCCACGCGCCGATCACCGCGACCACGACCGCCACCGCCGCGCTGCGCCAGCTCCGCAGTGCCGCGAACCCCACGACCCCGATCAGCGCCGCGCCCATCAGATACGGCGCACCGGACGCGGCCAGTACGACGACCCGCGAGCCCAGCCTGCTGAAATGCAAGGCGATCCCGGCCGCCCCCGTCAGCGTCGCGATCCACGCGATCACACCGGCACCGACCCGAATCACCCTCGACAACACGCCCACAAGGCAAACACGTGGCATGTCGATTACCAAGCCGGGCCGGGTGCCCAGCGTAACGCCGGGGCCCGCGCGGAAGACACACTCGTATGCGCGTCTCGTTCCGAACCCTGCTCACCGCGTCCGGCGTACTTCTCGCGAGCGCCGCGCTCGCCGTCCCGGCCGGCGCCGATCCGGGACCGGACACGCAGCTCACCCTGTCGGTGGCACGCGGCGAAGGTGGTGCGCCCGCGGTGCGGGAGGTCACGCTGACCTGCGACCCGTCCGGTGGATCCCACCCCGATGCCGACGCCGCCTGCCAGGAACTGGCCGCCACCGACGGCGACCTCGACGCCCTCGCCACCCAGGATTCCCACACCATGTGCACGATGATCTGGGATCCGGTCACCGTCACGGCCACCGGCGCCCGGCACGGCCGCCCGGTCGAGTATCAGCACACCTTCGCCAGCAGCTGCGTTCAGGAGGGCGCGGGAGCGGTCTTCCGCTTCTGACCGTCACGAATCCCGCTCCACCCGAACGCTTTTCGTCCGTACGCGGGCGCGGACCGTGGTGGCGGCGCAGGCGATCACGGCGAGGCCGCCGACGACCGTGGGCCAGGTGAGATCCTCGTGCAGGAGTAGCGCTGCCCAGCCGATGGTCAGCACGGGCTGGACCAGCTGAACCTGGCTGACCCGCGACATCGGCCCGATCGCCAGACCGCGGTACCAGGCGAAGAAGCCGAGATACATGCTGACCACCGCCAGGTAGGCGAAGGCGAACCACGCGGACGGGCCACCGCCCGGGTGGTGCCGCAGCGCCGAGGCGACCGTGAGGGCGATCATCAGCGGCGCGGCGAGGACCAGCGCCCAGGACACCGTCTGCCAGGCGCCGAGTTCGCGGGCCAGCAGCCCGCCCTCGGCATAGCCGATCGCGGCCGCGACGACCGCGCCGAACAACAGCAGATCCGACGGGCGCAACCCGCCCAGCCCGTCGCCCTGCACCGCCGCGAAGACGACGGCGGCCGCTCGTGCCCGCGCAGCACGGCCGTCACGGCGGTCGCGGCGGGCAGCAGGGCGATCACGACGGCGCTGTGACCGGCCGGCGCGGTGGTGTCGTCGCCGCGTTGCGCGACTGGATCGCCACCGCTGCGCCCGGCGCCCAGCTGCCCTCGACCCGGACACTGGTCACCCGGTACGGCGCGAGCCCGGTCACGGTGCAGAAGGCGCTGCGGACACTGACCGCGCAGGGAATGATCGAGAGTCGGCCCGGCGTAGGCACTTTCGTGCGCGCGGTAAGCATCGCCCGCCCGCACGACTACGGCTGGCAGACGGCCGCGCTCGGATCGCCGCGCGTCCGGGGCGCGCGGCTGTCGACTGCCTTGCGCACCGCGCCGAACGATGTGATCGCCCTGCATTCGGGCTATCCCGATCGAGAGTTGTTGCCGGAGCGCCTGGTTCGCGCCGCCTTCACGCGCGCGGCTCGCGGCGCGGCGGTCACGGCCAGGCCGCCGGCCGCGGGCCTGCCGGAGTTGCAGGCGTGGTTCGCCACCGAACTCGGCGCGGCCGCCCCGGCGGGTGTGGCACCGCCCGCGCCGGGCGACGCGGTGATCCTGCCGGGCAGTCAGAGCGGGCTCAATACCGCCTTCCGCGCGCTGGTGGGCTCGGGGCGTCCCCTGCTCATGGAGTCGCCCACCTACTGGGGCGCGATCCTGGCCGCCCATCAGGCGGGGGTACAGATCGTGCCCGTGCCCAGCGGTATGCACGGCCCGGATCCGGCGGAGCTGTCGCGCGCCTTCGAGCGCACCGGGGCGCGAGCGTTCTATGCCCAGCCCACCTTCGCGAATCCTACCGGCGCGCACTGGAATTCGTCGCTGGCCGACGAGGTGCTCGACACCGTCCGCCGGCACGGCGCGTTCCTGATCGAGGACGACTGGGCGCACGATCTCGCGCTCACCGCCGATCCGGCCCCGCTCGCCGCGCGCGACGACGGCGGGCACGTGGTCTATCTGCGCTCGCTGACCAAGAGCGTGTCGCCGGCCGTGCGCGTCGCGGGCATGATCGCGCGCGGCCCCGCCCGCGAGCGCATCCTCGCCGACGTCCAGGCCGAATCCATGTATGTCAGCGGCGTCCTGCAGGCGGTAGCCCTCGACGTCGTCACCCAGCCCGCCTGGCGGACCCACCTGCGCACGGTCCGCCGACAGCTCCTCTCGCGCCGCGATCTACTCGTCGGAGCCCTGCGCGACCATGTCCCCGCCGCACAGGTGGACCAGGTCCCGGCGGGCGGCCTCAACCTCTGGGTCCGGCTACCCGACACCACCGACCTGGACGTACTGGTCCGCGACTGCGAGGCCGCGGGCGTCATAGTCGCGGCAGGAACCGAATGGTTTCCCGCCGAACCTACGGGCCCCTACCTGCGCCTCAACTACTCCGGCCCGGGACCGGGGGCCTTCCCCGACGCCGCCCGTATCCTCGGCGAAGCCCTCGCGTGGAAATGACCTTTGCCGTAACCCGTCACTCGGGCTGGCGCGCCGCCCGTGATTGCGTAGCCGCCCAGCTGGCGAGGAGGGTGAGCCGGTCTTCGGAGGCGGTGCCGGGTTCGGCGGTGTAGGTGATCAGGTTGTGCACGGCTCGGCCGGACAGCGGCAGGTCGAGGGACTGGAAGGTCAGTTCCAGGTCGCCGACGTCGGGGTGCCGGAGCCGTTTGATGCCGTCGTGGCGGATCAGGACGTCGTGGGCGGCCCATAGTCCGCGGAATTCGGGGCTGAGGGTGCACAGCTCGCCGATGAGTGCGCGCAGTGCCCGGTCGCTGGGCTCGCGCGCGGCCTCGGCGCGCAGCAGGGCGGCGGTGGCGTTGCCGGCGGCGTCCCAGTCGACGAAGAAGTCGCGGGCGCCGGGGTCGAGGAAGACGTAGCGGGCGATGTTGGGGCGGCCGCGCCGGTCGACGGTGGCGCTGTCGAACATCGGCGCGTGCAGGGCTCGGGCCAGGGGGTTGCTTGCTACGACGTCCGTGCGGCCGTTGCGGACGAACGCCGAGGACATCGTCATGGAGTCGAGCAGCCACCCCACCTGAGGCGGGACCTCGACGTCCCGGCGACGCGCCGGTGTGCGACTCGCGGGCCGTGAGGACCGAGCCAGATCGAACAGGTAGGTGCGTTCGTCGTCGTCCAGTTGCAGAGCGCGAGCGACCGCGGCGAGAACGTCTTCGGACACGCCGCCGATGTGCCCCTTCTCCAGCCGCGTATACCACTCCGTGCTCACCCCTGCCAGGACGGCGACCTCCTCACGCCGCAGCCCGGCGACCCGGCGACGGGAGTTGGTCGGCAGCCCGGCCTGTGCCGGGGTGATCTTGGCGCGCCGACTGGCGAGGAAATGCCGGACTTCGCCGCGATGTCCGGGCTGCTGGTCCATGTCGTTCACGGTAGCCACCGATTACGGCGCGAGGGGGGTCGAGGTCATACCCCCCATGAACGCGACCTTCTCCGGTGGCGGCCATCGCGGTCTGCTGGGGATCGAACATTCCGACACGATCCCGGTGGTGCCGGGAAACGAGACTGGAGGTAGGCGATATGACGAGCAGGACCCCGGCGGTGGCGCTGGGCACGTGGGCCTGGGGAGACAGCGGCGAGGTGGGCGACGGCTATTTCGGCAGCCGGCTCACCGCGTCCGGCCTGCGAGAGGTCGTCGAGAAGGCGCAATCGAACGGGTTCACTCTGTGGGACACTGCGGTGGTGTACGGCATGGGCCACTCGGAGGAGGTCCTCGCGCAGGCGTTGAAGGGCTTCTCCCGCACCGAGTATCAGCTGTCGACGAAGTTCACCCCGCAGCTCGCGGGCGACGGCGACGATCCGGTCGCGGACATGCTGGAGCAGAGCCTCGACCGCCTGGGCACGGACTACCTGGATCTGTATTGGATCCACAACCCTGCCGACGTGGCCCGGTGGACTCCTCTCCTGATTCCGCTGCTGCGGCGCGGCAGGATCAAACATGTCGGCGTCTCGAACCACACTATGGAGGAGATCGCCCTCGCCGACCGGATTCTCGGCGAGGCCGGCTTCCGGGTGGAGGCGGTCCAGAACCACTACAGCCTCCTGTACCGGAGTTCCGAGCGCGCGGGCATCCTCGAGCACTGCCGCGCGCACGACGTGCGGTTCTTTTCCTACATGGTTCTCGAGCAAGGCGCGCTGACCGGCAGATACAGCCCGGCCCATCCGTTGCCGGAGGGCAGCGGCCGGGCGGCCGTGTACAACGGCATCCTGCCCCGGCTGCAGGCGCTGATCGAAAGGATGGGAGCGATCGGCGCGGACCGCGGCGCGCCCGCCGCCGACGTTGCCACCGCCTGGGCCATCGCCAAGGGCACTACCCCGATCATCGGGGTCACGAAGGCGGCTCACATCGACGGGTTGGTCCGAGCCCGCGGCATCGAACTCGCCGACGAGGAGATCGCGGAGCTGGAGACGCTGGCGGACGTCGCGGACGTCGACACGCGCGGCAGCTGGGAGCACGACATGTAGCAGCTCAGGCGGATTGGTCTCCACTCTGGTTCTCGGAGTCCCGGACCACGTAGAGCGGAAGGCGAAGGGCGGCTGGGGCTTCGGCGGGGACGGCGGGGTTCCGGGGACGGACGAGGGGGATGCGGCGGTAGGGGGAGCCCATGGGTGGGCGGGGGTCGGCCTCGTCGCGGTTGGGCCACAGGGCCGCCGCGCGCTCGGCCTGGGCCGCGATGGTCAGCGAGGGGTTGACGCCGAGGTTCGCCGAGATCGCCGATCCGTCCACGACACTCAGCGTCGGATAGCCCCAGACGCGGTGGTACGGATCGATGACGCCGTGCTCGGGATCGTCGCCGATGACGCAGCCGCCGATGAAGTGCGCGGTCATCGGCACGCCGAAGACGTCGGGCCAGGTGCTGCCGGGCGTGGCGCCGAGCTTCTCGGAGACCCGGCGGGTCACCTCGTGCCCGGGCGGGATCCACGTCGGATTGGGTTCGCCGTAGCCCTGTTTGCTGGTGACGCGGCGGCGGCCGAACAGGCCGCGCGTCGTGTAGGTCGTGATCGAATTGTCCAGGCTCTGCATGACCAGCAGGATCAGGGTCCGCTCGCTCCACTGCCGGGTGCGCAGCAGTCGCACGGTCATGACCGGGTGGGCGAACGCCGTCGCGAACACGCGGGCCCAGCGCGGGGTCCGGCGGCCGCCGTCGACCAGATAGGTCTGCAACAGCCCCATCGCGTTGGAGCCCTTGCCGTACCGCACCGGCTCGATGTGGGTGTCGGCCGTGGGGTGGAACGACGAGGTGATCGCGACGCCCGCGGTGAGATCGAGTCCGGGGTCGACCTGGGTGCGGCCGGAGCCGAGGATGGCCTCGGAATTGGTGCGCGTGAGCACTCCGAGCCGGGGCGAAAGATCCGGCAGCACACCGGAATCCCGCATGCGGAACAGCAGCTGCTGGGTTCCCCACGTGCCCGCGGCGAGCACGACGTGCCGGGCGGTGAACGTCCGCGGCCGGCGGCGCACCCAGGCCCCGGTGCGGCGGGTGTCGACCTTCCAGCCGCCGTCCGGCTGCGGGCGCAGCGCGGTCACCGTCGTCATCGGATGCACTCGGGCGCCGGCCTTTTCGGCCAGCCCGAGGTAGTTCTTGACGAGTGTGTTCTTCGCGCCGTGGCGGCAGCCGGTCATGCATTCGCCGCATTCGACACAGCCGGTGCGGTCCGGGCCGACGCCGCCGAAATACGGGTCCGGCACGGTCTTTCCGGGCTCGCCGAAGTAGACGCCCACCGGCGTCGGCACGTAGGTGTCGCCGACGCCCATATCGTCGGCGACCGATCGGATGATCTCGTCGGCGGGCGTGGTGTGCGGATTGCGGACCACTCCGAGCATCGCCTGCGCCTGCTCGTAGTGCGGGCTCAGTTCGGCGTCCCATTCGGTGATGTCGGCCCACTGTTTGTCACCGAAGAACGCCGGTCCCGGCTTGTAGAGGGTGTTGGCGTAGTTCAGCGAGCCGCCGCCGACACCCGCCCCGGCGAGGATGAAACAGTCCCGCAGCCGGTGAATGCGCTGAATCCCATAGCATTTCAGCCACGGGGCCCACAGGTAGCGGCGCATATCCCAGTTCGTGGCCGCGAAGTCCGCGTCGGCGAAGCGGCGTCCGGCCTCGAGGACCGCGACGCTGTATCCCTTCTCCGCCAACCGCAGCGCCGTGACGCTGCCACCGAATCCGGACCCGACGATCAGCACGTCGACATCGAACCGCCGCTCTGCGGCCATGGCCACCTCCTGGGTCCGACGCTAACAGCCCGGACCGCCGCCCCGACCGCACTTTGTGGCGACTACCAGTGCGGCCGCGAACGGAGGCCGAAGGTTCACAGTGCGCCGCTGACCTGCCCCGGATCGAAGATGCGCGTGACGACACTCGCCCGCAGATACCACAGGTCCGTGGGCGTATCCGGATTCAATCCGGTCAGCGCTGTGATCCGCTCCAGGCGGCGGCGGACCGCGCTCACCGAGATGCCCAGCCGCCGGGCCGCGGATTCCCGTTTGCACTGGGCGGCGAAATAGGCGTCGACGGTATCGAGCAGTTCGGGCTCGTTCTGCAACGGATCGAGCAGTGACCGCAGGTGCCGGTTCGCCGGGCCGGGCTGCACCAGCTGATACTCGCAGGCCAGCTCCTGGAACCGGTGCAGGCCCGGGCCCCGGCCCAGCCGCAGCGCCAGGTCCAGCAGCTGATGCGCGCGATCGGCGGCGCGCGGGATACGGTCGCGCGGCGCCGCCACGAAGGCCGCCGTGACCGGGGCGGACGCGGCCTCGCCCAGCCGATCGATCAGCGCGTCGAGGGTGCCGTCCCCCTCGTCGCCGGTCGTCGGGACCAGCACGGTCCCGCCGTCGACGCTCAGCAGCGACAGCGCCCGCTCCCCCGGCTCGCGCGCCAGTTCGGCCTGTACCCGGCGCAGTTTGCGGCGCGCGACCACACTGCCGTCGACGCGCGCGTCCTGCTCGTCGGGATGCTCACCCAGCGCCACCGCCAGCACCACATAGGTATCGGCGAGATCGACCCCGTTGCGGCGCGCCGTCGCCGGGTCGACGCGGCCGGTCAGCAACGCGGACACCAGCGTCTGCGAGGCGACCCGCCGCTCGCCGGTCATCGCCCGCACCTCGTTGACGTATCCGCGCGCGACCGCGGTCGACAGCGTGCGCAGCGCATCGATCAGCACGACGCCCGCCCCGTGCAGCCCGGCCACGAGGTCCGAGCCGTGCTGATCGCCGACGACGAGATCGGTGACGGCCTCGGCGGCGGCGTGCACGGCGTGCTGGATCACCTCGATCGGCAGCTGCCGGTCCGCCCACCGCGCGGCGATCGCCTCGAGCCGCGCCGCCGCCCGGTCGGGGACGCGCGTATTCGTGCGGGCGGCGGTGACGATCGCCTCCGTCACGCAGCGCACCACCGCGAGCAGGTCGCCGCGCACCCCCGGGCCCTGCCGCGTCCCGTCGGAGAGGTCGGCGAGCTCGAGGCCGTCCACGATCCGCCGCGACAGCGTCTGGTAATTCGGCGCGCCCGGGGACATCTCGGCCGCGGTAATTCCCCCGATCCCGTCGGTGACTGTCACGGCCGGCCTCCCGTATGGGAGAATTCACTATTCTGCGGCGAATTTCTCTGTGTTACTTCACTGAACGGCCACCGACGGCCGTGGCCGGAAATCGGCGCGCCCGGGCGATGGATGGTCATGACATTCCCCGTTCGACGATGCGAGGGCACATTTCTGCGCGGCGTAATTCGCCGGTGGGAAACTCTAACCCGAAGTACCGCACGGGGAACAGGCCGAAGTGCACATCGCTGCGCGGCGGCGTTGTGCACTATCGCCGGTGCGGTGCGTGGCGGGCGCACCGCGGCTATGGCTCAGTTGCTGTCGGTCACCCCGATGACGCGCACGATCTCCAGCGCCAGAGCCACTTGCAGCGGGCGCTGTTCCAGCGGCTGCGGCAGCAGGCCCCGCGCCCGGTCGAGGCGGTGCACGATGGTGTTGCGGTGGGTGAACAGCGCCCGCGCGGTCTGCGCGGTATTCGAGCCCTCGTGCAGGTAGACGCGCAGGGTCTCGCGCAGTTCGGCGTCGGCGGACACCAGGTTGCCCAGCGTCCGGGTGACGAATTCCCGGGCCCGCTCCTCGTCGCCCCCGGTGGCCAGCGCGACGACCTCGACCTCGTCGTAGGTGGCCAGCCGCTCCCCCGACGGCAGCCGCCGCATGAGCCGTTGCGCCGCAACGGCATCCAGGTGTGCCCGCCGGAAGCCGGCCATGCCCGCGCCCACCGAGCCGACCGCCATCCGCACCCCCGGCGCGGCCAGCGCGCGCCGGACCTCCGTCAGCGGCGGTAGTTCCTCGGCGGGCAGCCACACCCACAGCGTCGACGGGCTCGGCACGATCGTCAGCGGCTGCACCGATCCGGACGCCTGCGCGAGCGCGTTGACCGCCAGTTCGAGCGGTTCGGGCGCGGTGGGATACGAATCGCTCCACACGATCGCCGCCAGATGGGCGCGGTCCAATTCGTACCGCAGCCGTTCCCCGGCCCGGCCCGCGCTGATCGGCGCCCCGCCGAGAACGAGATTCAGGGTCTCCATCCGTTCGGTGTGATCGACGTACGCCAGTTCCCGGCGCTCGCGCTGGATGAGGTCGAAGACGCCGCCGAGGGTGTCGTCGATGAATGCGAAGATCGAGCCCATGACGACGTCCAGTAATTCCCGCACCTCGTACGGATCCGGACTCACGAAGAACGCCAGCTGAGTCCATTTCCGCACGGCCGCGTTCTGCCCGGCGTGGAAATTCGTGACGAGCATTTCGTCGAATCCGTGCCGCACCACCGCGCGGGCGATGTTCATGTTCTCGGCCGACAGATTAGGCGCCACCGGCATTCCGGGGGCATTCAGATTGGCCACGCACCAATGGGTGAGATTCGCCCGGACACAGGCGCGCACCGCCTCGGCCAGCGCGGGTTCGGCGGCGATCGCCGGGCTGGCCGCGGCCAGCGACGCGTCGTCCATCGCCTCGTACATCAGCTCCGGATGGTCGAGCACCATTTCCACGGCGGACCGCAGCAGGTCGGCGATCCGCTCGGAGGGCGGTTCCCAGTACCGCGAGCTCCCGCCGAAGGAATCACCCACCATTCCGCTCCTGCCGATCCGCCGCGGTCCTTGCCTATCGGTCGGCCAGGCTACGACACAACGGCTATGCCCGAAATGTGCTGCGGTGTCGATGATGACGGTCCACAGTCGGGCGGGTGGGGCGCCGATGAGACCTAACGGAGCGAGCGGTTCAGTGCGGTTTCGAACAGCGGCCAGGAACGGTGCAGGTCCTCCTGCCAGTACCCCCAGGAGTGCGTTCCGGTGGGCCGGAAATCGAAGGTGGCGGGGATATTCAGCTGTATGAGGCGGTCGTGGAGTTGCTGGGTGCACACGTTCGCCATGGCCTCCAGCGGCGACCCGAACAGCAGTTGCCAGGTGAGCTGGAGCAGATCGCCGCGGGTGCCCTGCGGGGTGTCGAGTTCGCCGGGGACGCCGGTGCCGGTGGAGACGTAGACGGCGGTGCCGCGCAGCCGGTCGGCGTGCAGGTACGGATCGTGGTCGGCCCAGGCCTGATCCGACAGCGGGCCCCACATGTTCAGGGCGTTGCCGCGCTGGCGGGCGACCACCGCCTGCACCATGGCCTGGCCCTGCGGATCGCTCGTGCGCACGCAGCCGCTGTAGGAGCCGATCGCCCGGTACAGCCGCGGCGCGGCCATCGCGAGCTGGAACACCGAGGTGCCCGCCATCGACAGGCCGGCGATCGCGTTGGCGCCGGTGCCGTTCAGGGCGGCGTCGACGATCGGCGGCAGTTCGGTGGTGAGGAAGGTGGACCAGCGCTGGCGGCCCAAAATGGGGTCGTCGGCCTGCCAGTCGGCGAAGTAGCTGCCCGCGCCGCCGATCGGGATGACGACGTTGACCTGCTTGTCCCGGAAGAACTCCGCGACGTCGGTCTCGTCGTACCAGCTGCCGTCGATACCGCCGTTGGCCCCGTTGAGCAGGTACAGCGTCGGCGCGGGCGTCTGCTCGTCCGCCGCGCGCAGCACCCGCGAGCGGATCACGGAGTTCATGGCGGCCGAGTGGACGTACAGGTCGAGGGCGCGACCCGGCCCGGGCTGGATGTGGTCGAGGCGGGAGCCGTCCGCCGCGGCCGCCTCGATCGGCGGTTGGGCTGCGGCCGTGGGGATTTCGGCGAGTTGCGGGACGGCCAACGCGAGCGCGAGGAGTAGCGCGCGTGCCGCCTGTGCGACGCGGTCGTGGTGTCCGGTCACGGTGGGTCCTCCGGGGGCGGGGCGGGGTCGTGACTCCCCGCGGGGTGTCACGGGGCGAGCAGGTGGGTGAGCAGATCGGCCATGGCGGGACGATCCTCGAGCGAGACGGGGGTGGTGTAGCGCCGCCAGCACGCGCCGTCGGGGCGGTACTGGGTCAGCCCGATTCCGGAGTCCTGGATACCGAGGCGGTCCAGCATGGTGGCGACGATCTGTCGGCTCATGACGGCGAGTTCGTGGGTGGGCCGGTTGCGGTGCACCCGCGTGCCGAGGTCGACCTGCCCGATGGCCGCCGCGCCGTGGCGGCGCCAGGTGTCGAGCAGGATCCCGATCTCGACGCCGTAGCCCGGCGCGAACGGCACGGCGGTCAGCAGGTCGCGGGTGGCGGCGTATTCGCCGCCGAGCGGCTGCACCACATCGGCCAGTTCGGGCGCCAGCGCGGCCAGCAGCGGGCGGGCGACCAGCTGCGTGACCCGGCCCCCGCCGTCGGCGTCACCCGACGGGTCGCCGCCCAGCGGCCGCCGGTAGCAGCCCTTCACCAGCCGCAGCCCGTCGTCGACCAGCAGCGGCGCGACCAGCGACGGCACGAAGCGCGGATCGGGTTCGCGCAGATCGGAATCGATGAAGACGACGATGTCGCCGGTGGTCACGGCCAGCGAGCGCCACAGCACCTCGCCCTTGCCGGGGCGCGGCGGCAGGGACGGCAGCGCCTCCTCCCGGGTGTACACGGCCGTGGCGCCGGCGGCGCGGGCGCGGGCGATGGTGGCGTCGGTCGATCCGGAGTCGACGACGACCAGTTCGTCGACCAGGGTTCCGACGAGGTCACGGATCGAGGCGATCACCCCGCCGACGGTGTCCTGTTCGTCGAGCGCCGGGATGACGACCGAGATGCCGCGCCCGCCTTTGTATTCCATCAGTTCCGGCAGCGACCACTCGCCCCGGAACCAGGCTGTTCCGGTGGTGTCGGTCGTGAGCGTCATCGAATCTCCTTGTGCGCGTCAGATGCCCGGGTCGAGCACGTTGGTGGTCAGTCCCGGCCAGGCATCGGCCCAGGAGCCGCGGGGACGGTCGCAGCGCCAGACCGCGAGCTTCCCGTCGATGCCGGGGAAACCGAGCCGGTCGTCGAGGCGGGCCACCGGCCGGACGTCGGAAAACACCCGGCGCAGTGCGGGTTCGGCGTTCACCGGTGCGACATACAGCACGGTGGTGGCGGTCTCGGGCGGAATTCCGAAGTAGGCGAATCCGCGATCGGGGCTGTAGACGGCGGGCAGACCGATCCCGGGCCGATCGAGAGCGCTTGCCTGCCAATAGGTCCGGGTGACGATCACGGCCCGCTCCCGCTCCGGCGGCGGCAGCACGCTGTACGCGGATACGACCGTGGCGCGCAGCCGATCCCACCCGCTGGTCCCGAACATCCGCAACCGCGTGGACAACTGACTCTGCGTCTCGGTGGGCCGGTCCAGCGCGGTGAGCGGCCGTGGCAGCGCGAACACCACGACCACCACGATCGCCGCGGAGATCACTGCCATAACCCCACCCGCGGCGGCAACCCACCGCCGCCCGAGCCCCAGCACCCACACCGCCCCGGCCGCGAACACCACCGGGAAAAGTCCTGCGAGATAGTAGGGCCGGGTACCGGTCGCCACCACGAACGAAATCTGGCACAGGATCGCCACCGCCAGATAACGGTTCGCCCCGTCGCTGGGGGATCCCGGCCAAAAGCGTGCCGGGAGAATGCGGGGCAAGGTCGCACGTCGGTGCGGTACCGCCGTGGCCGATGCCCACAGTCCCGCAAGCGCGAGGACCCCACCCAGCAGACCGACCAACAGCGCCAATTGCACTGGTAGACCGGCGGTTCCGCCGGTCGCGGCCTGTTGTTCGGCGCGGATCACCGAGCCCATGGCCAGCTGTGGCCAGCCGTGGCGCACCTGCCAGAGCACGCCCGGGAGCGCCGATACGGCCATCACCAGCGCGCCGATCCACAGGGCGGGACGGCGGAACAGTTCGCGCGGCCCGCAGACGGCGATGCCCGCGGCGAGACCGGCGAGCAGCACCGGCACCAGCAGTTTCACCTGTACGTCGAGGGCGGCCACCAGGGCGGCGGCGAGGAGCAGGCGGTCGTCGCGAATCCTGTTCCAGCGCACCAGCAACCAGACGACGGTCGCCATGAGGGTGGTGTCGAAGGCGAATGTCGAGAGGGTGGCGGCCTGGGTGACCAGGAACGGGCAGGTCGCGTACGCCAGCGCGGCGAGGACCTGCGCCCCGCGGCGGCCGCCGAACTCGCGGGCCAGCGCCGCCGCCACGACGATCGCCGCCGCGGTCGCGAGGATCGCCGGAAGCCGGAGCACCACAAGGGATCCCGGGGAGATCAGGTCGGCGGCGTGGGCCAGGAGCGGCACCAGCGGGCCCTGATCGACATAGCCGGGCGACAGCCGCCGCCCGGCCGCCAGGAAGTACAGCTCGTCGCCGAAGTAGTCGTACCGGCCGGCGCGCACCAGCAGGATCGCCGCGGCGGCTCCCGCGATCGCCAGCACCGGCCGGACAGCGAACCGCGCCGGCGACTCTCGTTCCGGCCCGGCGGAATCGACCGGCGAGTTTCCGGACCGGTCGCGGGCGGACGTCGTGGTCACGGGAAACTCCGCGCGCCTCCGGGCGGGCCGGGGTTCATGACGCCGTGACGGCCCGGATGCCGTAGTCCCCCTGGGCGGCCACCGTGGTGATGATCGCCGTCAGCGCCTTCACGTACCGGTCGATCGACTCGCGGGCCTGCGGGGTGTCCGGGAACAGCAGGCTCAGCTTGGTCTGCTCGGGCAGCCGGTTGACCCAGGTGAAGACCTCGCCCGCGGAGGCGCTGCTGCCGTACAGCCCGCCGTTGATCTTGTCGAACATCTCCGCACCGGTGATCTTGCGAACATCGACGTACGACAGCATCGGCGCCGTCCAGCCCGGACGGGTGCGAATGCCCATATCGGGGGTGGTCAGCTCCAGGACCCGGTGCAGCGAGACGTCGAGCAGATCCTTGGCGCTCTCGGCGGCCTCCTGGGCCGAGGCGACCAGCGTGGCGAAGGTGTCGTCCGCCCGGATCGCCACCGTCACCGGAATCAGGTTGGTATACCAGCCGATCGAGCCCGCCTCGCCCGGCGTGGCGCGCGTATTCGCGGGGGTGAAGCCGAAATACCAGTCCCGGCCGGCCAATTCCAGTTCCGCGATCGCGATCGCCGCGAACAGGCCGCCGAGGAACCGCCCGCCGTTGTCCACGCACACCTGCTCGAACCGCAGCGCGTCGGCCTCGCTCATCAGCGGGAGGGTCAGCTGCGCGCCACGCGTATAGCCCGCGCCGCCACCGAGATCGAGCGGGAAGGCCGGGACGTCACCGTCGTTGAGCTGCAGCAGTTCCACCCAGCGGCGCACCTCGGGAGAATCCGGCGTCAGCCGCGCATTGCGCTCGCGTTCCCGCGCGCAGTGGGCGATATGCCCCTCGACCTCCGCGATCGGCACCTGGCCGCCGGACAGTTCGCGGCCGTACAGCGTCAGCAGATCCACGCACGACAGCGCCTGTCCCACACCGTCGGTGTGCAGGTGGTCCACGGCCGCGTAGACGGTGAAGGAGTCGTCGCGCGCGATGACGCCGAAGCTGAAACAGTCCCAGTCGAACGCCTCCGGGGTCTCCTCCTGCACGTGCGCGCGAATGGCTTCGCTGTCGGTGAATTCGCCGTGATCGGTGGCGACGACATCGATATCCGAAGGATCCGCCACATGCCGGTCCAGCCGCCCGTCGGAATCGATCGAGAACCAGCTCGAGAATGTGTCGTGGCGGCGCAGAAAGGCATTCACCGTCCGGGTCATCGCGTCATAATCCGGCGCGCCCGGGATATCGAATGCGATCATGCACAAACGCGATACCCGGAACCCCGCGCCCGAATTCCGGTGCGTGGCCCGCAGATACGATTCCTGCTGATAGGAGGGGCCGGCCTCGTGCACCGGAGCCTCCCGTACCGCGGCCCGTGACCTCGGCGATGCCGTCCAGCTGGTGAGCCTTCCCGGCTCCGGATACCAATCGTCGAACAAGCCGAAATTGACCACTGATGCCCTCAATTCGTGCAGCACAGGATAACTCGGTGACCGGCCGGGTAACTTGCCGGTAACACGAATACGAGTTAACGACACCCTGGCGCATACGACTACCACCGCGCCGGAATCTTGTGACCTTCCCCAGGATCGGGCGACGGCCCCGACCGGTCGTCCCAATTCCGCACGTAACCGCTTGTCGCAGCGGAATATCCGGACCTACGGTGAGCGCATCGAACCGGTGGAACGGGAATTGATGGAGGTGTCGTGAGCAGTCGCGGCGAAAGATCGGCCCGGCGCGCCCGCGCCATGAAGCGGCTGCTGCTCGTACCGCTGCTCGCCGCCGGCCTGACGCCGCTGTCGCCCGCCGCCGCCGAATCGGGCGCCGGCGACCCCGCCCTGCTGCCCGGTATGACGGCGGCCGCCGAGGACGGATCCCACCTGGTCGCCGCGACCGACAGCGCCGACGGCATGCTCGCGCTACAGGTGCACTCGGCGGCGATGGGCGCCGACCTGACCGTGAAAGTCCGCCCCGCGCCGGATGATTCGCGGCCCGCGCCCGTGCTCTACCTGCTCAACGGGGCGAGCGGCGGCGCGGATTCCAGCAGCTGGACCGAACAGACCGATATCACCGAATTCTTCCGGGACAAGCAGGTCACCCTCGTCGTCCCGATGGGCGGCAACGGCAGCTACTTCGCCGACTGGCGCGCCGACGATCCGGTGCTCGGCCGCCAGCGCTGGACCACCTTCCTCACCCGGGAGCTGCCGCCGATCGTCGACTCCGCGTTCCGCGGCAGCGGCGCCAATGCCGTCGCGGGCATCTCCATGGCCGGTACGTCGGTCTTCCAGCTGGCGCTCGCCGCGCCGGGGTTGTATCGCGCGATCGGCTCCTACAGCGGCTGCGTGCAGACCAGCGACCTGCAAGGCCAGGCGTTCGTGGACGCGGTCGTGCTGCGCTGGCGCGGCAACCCCGCCAACCTGTGGGGCCCGCCGAACGATCCGACCTGGGCCGCCAACGATCCCTTCCTGCACGCCGACCGGTTGCGCGGCACCGCGGTGTACGTCTCCAACGGCTCCGGCTTCCCCGGCCCCTACGACACCCTGGACGGCCCCGGAATCCACGGCAACGGCGGCAAACTCATCGGCCAGCTGGTCAGCGGCGGCATCCTGGAGGCCATCACCCAGCGCTGCGCGGAATCCCTGCGCGACCGCCTCGACCAGCTGGACATCCCCGCCACCTTCGACATCCGCCCGGTCGGCACCCACTCGTGGGGCTACTGGCAGGACGACCTCCACCGCTCCTGGGAGCTGTTCGAACCCGCCCTGACCCGCTGATCCGCGACGCGCCGGAAAACCGTTCGCGTTCCCACCGGCGCCCCCGGTTGACTGGCGGCCATGATCCCCCTCGACACCCGGCCCCTCTTCCGCTCCGAACGGCGCGAGCTGATCGACCTGCTCGGAACGCTCGCACCGGCGGACTGGGAACTGCCGACCGTCTGCCCGGGGTGGGCCGTGCGGGATGTGACCGCGCATATCGTCAACGACCACCTGCGCCGCCTCTCCGGCAGCCGCGACGGGCACGCTGGGGCCACCTTCGCCGACGACGAGACGCTGCCCGTCTACCTGGACCGCACCAACGACGAATTCGTCCGGGCCATGCGGCAGTGCAGCCCGCGGGTCATGGTCGACCTGCTGGCACACCTCGGCCCGCAACTCGATTCCGTGTGGGCCGCAATGGATCCGGAGGGTCCCGCGGATCTGAACGTGTCCTGGGCGGGCGCCGGAACCTGCCCGGCGTGGCTCGACATCGCCCGCGACTACACCGAGTTCTGGGTGCATCAGCAGCAGATCCGCGACGCTGTCGGCCGACCGGGCGCGGACGACGCGGCGCTGGTGCGGCCGGTGGTCGTCACGTTCCTGCACGCACTGCCCGTCGCCCTGCGGGACGTGGTCCGCCCGGCCGGGACGGTCGTGAGCGTCGAGGTCACCGGTCCCGCCGGGGGACGCTGGGCGGTCGTCAGCGACGGCGGCGGGTGGGATCTCACCACCGCGGCCTGCGGCGATCCGGCCGCCTCGGTGCGGATGGATCAGGACACGGTGTGGCGGCTGGGCTGCCGGGCGGTCACCGTCGAGCAGGCGCGCGGGCGCGCCGATCTCCGGGGCGATCGGGAACTCGGGCTCGCCGCGACGACGCTGCTGGCGGTGGTCGCGTAGGGCGGTCGCGGCGGCATCGATAGTCTTCGACGGGACCACACCGACGATCAGGAGTTACCGTGACGCGAACGCTGCCGCATCCGTTCGATCTCGCCACCGAGCTGGCCGCGGTGGGCGACGGGCGGTTCGCCGGCCGGACCGCGGCGCCGTACGCGAATATGGTCGGGCCGTTCGGCGGGATCACCGCCGCGACGCTGATGCGCGCGATCCTGGACGACCCCCGGCGCCTGGCCGAGCCGGTGTCGCTGACGGTCAACTTCGCGGGACCGGTCGCCGACGGTCCGTTCGAGATCGACGCGCGGCCGGTGCGCACCAATCGCAGCACCCAGCACTGGTTGCTGACCATGAGCCAGGACGACGCCGTAACCACCACGGCGACAGCGGTTTTCGCGAACCGGCGGCCGACGTGGGCGGCCACCGAGCTGACCCCGCCCGCCGCACCGCCGGCCGCGTCGGTGCCGGTGTCGGAGGTGCCGGAGTTCATCGCCTGGGTGGGCAATTACGAGATGCGCTTCGTCGAGGGCGCCGTCGCCGAGATCGAGGCGGGCCGCCCGTCGTCGTCCACCTCGACGCTCTGGGTGCGCGACGAGCCGCCGCGCCCGCTCGACTATCCCGCGCTCACGGCGCTGAGCGATGTGTTCTTTCCGCGCGTCATGCACCGGCTGGGCCGCATCGTCCCGGCCGGGACCGTCTCGATGACGGTGTACTTCCACGCCACGGCCGACCTGCTCGCGGCCCAGGGCGACGACCCGATCCTGGCCACCGCGCGCGCCCAGCATTTCGGCAACGGCTACTTCGATCAGTCGGCGCAGCTGTGGACCGCGGACGGCGAACTCCTGGTCACCAGCCACCAGCTCGTGTACTTCAAGGACGCCTAGGGGCGTGGTGAGCGCGCGTAGGCGGCGGTGAATGTGGCGACCGCCGCCGTCGCGATCGCGCGGAGTTCGGCGGTCCGGACGGTGCGGGTGCCCATGCGCGAGCGGTTCTCCAGCGGGGCCGTGAGCAGGGCGAGGAACTGTTCGGCGGCGGTCGCGGGGTCGTCGGTGCGCAGGCGTCCGGCGAGGGCGAGCCTGGCCAGGCGGTCGGTCAGCGCGTCCAGGGTGCGCACGCCGGTGCGGTCGCGGGCCAGTTCGACCAGTTCCGGATGGGTCGGCGACTGGCCGTAGGCGAGCCGGCGCAGGGCGCGCGAGCGGTCGTCGTTGCAGATGCGCAGCAGCCGGTAGGCCACGTCCTCCAGCGCCGCGGGCAGGTCGGCGCCCGGGGCGCGCAGGCGGTCGAGGACGGCGACGCAATCGGCCCCGACGGCGTCGGCGACCACGGCGATCGACTCGCGCAGCAGGCTGTGCTTATCGCTGAGGTGGTTGTAGACGGTGGGTTTGGCGACGCCCGCCTCGGTGGCGATGTCCTGTACGCACGCCTGCTCGAAGCCCTTGCGGGCGAAGACCGCGAAGGCCGCGTCGAGGATCGCCTGCCGCTTGTCGATGCGGCCCCGCGCCGCCGTCTGTCCCGCTGCCATTCCCGCAGCTTATCCGCCCCGGCCCCGATCTGTACCCGCTGGTTCATTCGGATGTACGGATTGACAAAACTGTATGGACCACTAATCTGAACTCACTGGTTCAGTTCGAGGAGGTATTGCCTTGATAGTCAACATCCTACGATTCCGCTTCAAGGACTCGGCCGATGCCGAGACCCGCGCCGCGGCGCTGGCGGCGATGCGCCGGACGGCGGCCGTGGAGTCGGTCTCGTTCGCCACCGTCGGCCAGGATCTCGGCGATCCGGCCGAGGGTTTCACGCACGCCTACTGCGTCGGGGTCGCGGATCTCGCCGCGCTGGAACGCTATCTGTACGACCCGGTGCATCTCGCGGGCGACGACGAGATCCTCCCCCACCTCGAGCGGCTGGCCCCGGCCCGGCTGTCCGACGATCCGGATCCGGAACTCGGGGCGAAGATTCACGGCCTCCACCTCCAGAAGGTCCGGACCTATCCGGAATGGGGCCGGCTGTTGGAATCTATTCCCGAGACCACCGTCCGCACCCGTTCCTGACCGGAGTTCCCCTTGCCCGCTTACGTTCTCGTCGAAGCCACCAATCTGGACGCCGTCCGCGCCACCGAATACCGCCATCTCGCGGAGGCATCCATCGCCTCCTACGGCGGCCGCTATCTGATCCAGGGGGCCACCCCGGAGGTCGCCGAGGGCGAATGGCCCGCCGGCCGGGTGGTGACGGCCATCGAGTTCCCGTCCGTCGACCGCATCCGGGAGTGGTATCACTCCCCCGAATACCAGGAGGCCATCGCCGTCCGGGCGGGCGCGATCGACCTGCGCCTGCTGTTCGTGGAGGGAGTCGCCGGACCCTGGTGACGGTCAGCGACCGGTGCGATAGCGGCCGGGGGTGGTGCCGACGAGGGCGGTGAAGGCCGCGATGAACCCGCTCGGATTCGCCCATCCGCAGGCGTGGGCGACGTAGGTGGTGTCGTGGCCGTCGGCCAGCAGTACCAGCGCGTGGTAGACGCGCAGCTGCGTGCGCCATTCGTAGAAGGTCATGCCGAGCTCGTCGTGGAAGAGGCGGCTGAGGGTGCGTGCGCCGGCGCCGACCGTCCGGCCGAGGTCGGCCAGCGCGGTGTTGTCGGCGGGGTTCTCGTAGAGCAGCCGCGCGAGGGCGCGCAGCCGGTCGTCGCGCGGTTCCGGCAGGTGGAGCGGCTGTTCGCGGGCCTCGTGGAGTTCGTCGACGAGGACCCGGTGCAGGCGGGCGGTCGCGGCGCGGTCGTACTCGCGCGGGCCGGTGAGTGCGAGCAGGACCTCGCGGGCGAGGCCGGTCGCCGCGAAGACCGCCGGACGGTCCGGGACGCGCCGGGCCAGGGCCGCCGGGAGGAAGACGATCCGCATGTCGGTATTCCCGTGGGCACGGTGATAGTGCGTGAAACCGGCTGGGGTCCAAGCGATCCGGTCGGCGGGCACGATCGAGGTGCCGCCCGCGGTGTGAACGGTCAGCACCCCGCGCGCCGCGTACACCAGATGCCCGCGGTCGTGCGAGTCCGCCGCGCTCGTGCCTCCGGACGGCCACAGATGCACCCCTCCCGACGGCCACAGCCGAGACGCGGCGGGAGGTTGGCGGCTATCAGGCATAAGGTGGCATTCTATCGGTAGCTCGCCGGTGCGCTTCTCGCGAGAGTGGACGCATGAGCGACTGGCACCGGCGGAACGAGACGACTACGACGATGCGGGCGGCCGTGTGCACCGCCGCGGGCGGACCGGAGGTGCTGGAGATCCGGGAGCTGCCGGTCCCGGCGGTCCGGGAGGGCTGGAGCCTGGTGCGGGTGCGGGCCGCGGGGTTGAACCGGTCGGAACTGCGGACCCGCCAGGGTCATTCGCCGAGTGTGACGTTTCCCCGCGTGCTCGGGATCGAATGCGTGGGGACCGTGGCGGTCTCGACCGACCCGCGGGTGCCCGAGGGGACGACCGTCGCGGCGGTCATGGGCGAGATGGGCCGGGCCTTCGACGGCGGCTACGCGGAGTACGCGCTGCTGCCGAACGCGCTGCTGATGCCGATCACCACCACCCTGCCCTGGGAGATCCTGGCCGCGCTGCCCGAGACCTATGTGACCGCGCAAGGGTCACTGGACGCGCTGGGTGTGACGCCGGATGTCAAGTCCCGGTTGCTGATTCGCGGCGGGACGTCGTCGGTCGGCCTGGCCGCCGCGTCGATCGCGTCCGGTGCCGGGATCGAGATCGCGGCGACGACGCGGCGGGCGGACCGGCTCGGGGCGCTGGCGGCGGCCGGCGTCGGTCACCCGCTCGTCGACGACGGTGAGTCGCTGGCGGCGAGCGTGCGGGCGGTGTGGCCCGAGGGGCCGGATCATGTGCTCGATCTCGTCGGGGCGCGCACGGTCCTGGATTCGCTGCGTCTGGTCCGTCCCGGCGGAACGGTGTGCGTCTCGGGATCGCTCAGTGGCTGGGCGATTCCGGAATTCGAGCCGATCGCCATGATTCCGTCCGGGGTCGGGCTCACGGCGTTCCACAGCGACACTCTCGCAGGCGCGGCGGGAGCGCCCGTCTTGCAGCGGATCGTGCGCGAGATCGAGTCCGGCGCATACCGTCCCGCCATCGACCGGACCTTCGCCCTGGACGATGTCGCCGCGGCCCATCGCTATATGGAAGACAACGAGGCCACGGGGAAACTCGTGGTGGTGCCCTAGTCGCCGTAGGGAGGCAGCGGCGGCAGTTCCAGGTTCTCGCGGAAGGTGCCGCCGGCGTAGTCGGTGCCGGCGATGCCGCGGCGCCGGAGTTCCGGGAGCAGCCCGTTGAGGACGAAGTCGCGGGAGCGCGGGTGGTCGAGTCCGCCGAGGCCCAGGACATCGAGAACGCCTGCGGCGTACCGCTCCTCGACGGCGTCGGCGATCTGCTCGGGTGTTCCGGCCACGGCCCAGTGCCCGGTGTCTTTCGCGGCAATGATCAGCTCGCGCAACGTCTTTCCCTGACGGGCGAAGCGGCTGAAGATCTCCACCCGGCCGCGGCGGCGGTTGATCGAGCCGATCTCGGGGAGCAGGCGCTCGGGGATCGGCTTGTCCAGGGGCAGGTCCGACAGGTCGATGCCGCCGCCGAACATATCCGCGAGCCGCGACCGTCCCGCCTCGAGGTCGATGGCCTCTTCCTGGTCGCGGACCGCCCGGCGCACCTCGGCCTCGGTCGCCCCGTAGGTGGCGTGCAGCGAACTCATGATCAGCGGAAGCCCGTCGGCGCGGCCCAACTCGGCCGCCCGCGTGCGGATCCGCTTCGCGTAGGTCACCGCGTCCTCGAGGGTGGGCAGCGAGGTGAAGACGACCTCCGCGAAACGCGCGCCGAGTTCGATACCGCCCTCGGACTGCCCGGCCTGGAACTGCACCGGTCGCCGCTGCGGCAACGACGGGATATTGAGCGGCCCGCGGACCGTGAAGTACCGCCCCGCATGCTCTATCGGCCGCACCGACTCGGCGTCCAGCACCGCGCCGCCGCGCCCGTCGGAGGTCAGCGCGCCCGGCCGCCAGCTGTCGAACAGCGCGTTCACCACCGCGAGCGATTCCGCGGCCCGCGCGTACCGCTCGTCCGGACTCGGCAGGTCGGCGTCCCCGTAGTTCTCCTCCCCCACCGACGACGTCACCGCGTTCCAGGCCGCCCGACCGTTGCTGACGTGATCCAGCGTCCCGAACAACCGGGCCAGGTTGTACGGGTGGTGGAAGGTCGTGGTCACGGTCCCGATGAGCCCCACATGCGAGGTCACCGCACTCAAGGCCGACAACACGACCAGCGGCTCCTGCGCCCCGATGGCCCCCTGCGCCCCGAAACTCAGCAGATCCGCCGCGAACAAGGCATCGATCTTGTTCGCCTCCGCCACCCGAGCCACCTCGACCACGTCCGCCAACGTCGACCGCCCCGGATCGATCGCCGCCCCGTACACCCCCGGCGACCCACTCACCCCCGTGGTCGTCTTCAAAACCCGCCGCCGCCCGAACCCACCACTCATATCCCCACGCTAACCACGCCCCATTCCGACCCCACCCCTTCCACTCACCGTGATCCGATTGCCCCCCAACGACTTCGACCATCACCCGAACCCGCCCCCGGATGCTCGCCCAGGCGCGGGCCGCGGCGCGTGCCCTGTCCGGACATCAGTGGTCGGACTCACCGAGAATCGACGAAGGTAACCGTGGCCCCGCTCAGAGCCCCTATCTACCGCGAGCAGGTCGCGTGCGCCGCCCGAGGGGCCGTTGTGGCGTCGCTATGCTGGCGGGGGTGAGTAATCCTATGGTGGTCGTTCCTGGTGACGTGGACTCCGTGACGACGGCCGGGGGTGAGGACGGGCTCGAGGGGACCGGGGTGTCTCGGGGTGACGTCGAGGCTGTGTGGGGGTCCGTGGTCGAGTGGTACCGGATGGGGACCACTCCCGCTATTCAGGTGTGTGTGCGGCGGAATGGGAAGGTCGTGCTGAATCGGGCCATCGGGCACTTCCGGGGGAATGCGCCCGGGGACGGGCCCGAGGCGGAGAAGGTTCTCGTGACGCCCGATATGCCGTTCTGCGGGTTCTCCACCGCCAAGGGCGTGGCGGCGACGGTGATGTCCATGCTGCTCGAGCAGGGGGTGTTCCGGGCGGAAGATCCTGTGGCCGAGTACATTCCGGAATTCGCCGCCAACAACAAGGGCCGCATCACCATCGGGGACGTGCTGTCGCATTCGGCGGGGATTCCGTTCATCACGCCGCCCTACAACGGCGCGGCGCTCGTGGTCGACGAGGAGCTGGCCGTGCGGGCGCTGGCCGACCTGAAGCCGAGCTGGCCGCCGGGGCGGTTCCGCGTGTATCACGCGCTGACCAGCGGTTTGATTCAGCGGCTTCTGGTGCAGCGGGCCACCGGCAAACGGATGCGCGACCATCTGAGCGAGCGGGTGCTGCGGCCGCTGGACTTCCGCTGGACCAGCTTCGGGGTACGCCCGGAGGAGGTCGATCTCGTCGTGCCCAGCGTGCGGACCGGTCCGCCGCCGCCGCGGTTGTGGAAGTTCCTGGCGCACAAGGCGCTCGGCGGCGGCATGAGCGGACCGGTCTCCGAGGCGGACACCCGCGACTTCCTCACGGCGGAGCTGCCGTCGGGCAATCTCGTCACCACCGCGTCCGAGCTGTCGCGATTCTACGAAATCCTCACGCGCGGCGGCGAACTCGACGGCGTGCGCATCCTCTCGCCGGACACCCTCCGCGACGCGGTGCGCCCGGCGCCGCGAATCCCCGGCGCGGCCGGGCGGGTCAGTCGCGCCGGATTCGAACTGGGCGGGCGCCGCTCGAAATTCGGCGCCCACACCCGCTCCCACTTCGGCCGCAGCGGCCTGACCACCCAGTACGGCTGGGCCGATCCCGAACGCGGCCTGTCCGGGGCAATCCTCACCAGCGGCAAGGCCGCCACCGACGCCAACCGCCCCTGGAAACTGGTCGCCCGGATCTCGGCCACCTTCGACCGGCTGCCCCCGGAAGAGCGCGCGTTCGGCCTCTGAACCACCGGGCCTTTGGGGCTACTCCGCGCGACGCATGGCCCCCCGCGATACGGCAGCGCTCTTTGGGGCCAGGGGGAACAGGGGCGATGCGCGATCTGGGAACGGCCACAACATTGCGGTGGAACCTGGCGATATCCGGCCACCATGCGGTTGACTCGGATCAGATTCGGGGATCACCCCGCCGCCTGCGCGCAGCGGCGGGGTGGCACGGCGTCCAGATCGGAGAGCGATATGGCCGAGCGGCTGTCTCGGGGCCTGCTCACCGCGGCCACCATACTGATTACGGTGCTGAGCGCCAACGGATTCGCCGCGGACGGCGTCGCCGTCGCGGCGCCCCCGACCGGCGAGCCGCTGACCGCCGACGACGGTACCCGCATCCACGACATCCGGCAGGTCTCCGATCGTGTCCTGGACGTCGGGGTGCACTCGGCGGCGATGGATACGGTGACCCGCCTGACCGTGCTGCGAGCCGCCGATCCGGACCGGCCGGCGCCCACGTTCTACCTGCTCAACGGCGCGAACGGCGGATCGGACGGCAACTGGCTCGAGACCACCGATCTCGTGCGGTTCTTCCACGACAAGCAGGTCAACGTCGTGATCCCGTTCGGCGGCGCGGGCAGCTACTTCACCGATTGGCGCACCGACGATCCGATCCTGGGCCGCCAGCGCTGGGCCACCTTCCTCACCCAGGAGCTGCCGCCGATCATCGACAACGCCTTCCGCGGTAACGGCGCCAACGCCATCGCCGGCCTCTCGATGGCCGGGACGTCGGTGTTCCAGTTGGCCATCGGGGCGCCGCAGCTGTATCGGGCCATCGGTTCCTACAGCGGCTGCGTGCGCACGAGCGATCCGCAGGGCCAGGCCATGGTGCAGGCGGTCGTGACCGGGCAGCGCGGCAACGCCGTCAACATGTGGGGCCCGCCGAGCGACCCCGCCTGGGCGGCCAACGACCCCTACCTGCACGCCGACCGGCTGCGCGGCACGGCCGTCTACGTGTCCACCGGCACCGGGCTGCCCGGGCCGCGCGACAATCTACAGGGCGCGCGCGGCGACGCGATGCAGCTGATGTACCAGCTGTTCTTCGGCGCGCCGCTGGAGGCGATCACCAATGTGTGCACCCATCAGCTCCAGGAACGCCTGCGGCAGTTGAACGTTCCCGCGACCTTCGATTTCCGCCCCACCGGGACCCATTCCTGGGGGTACTGGGAAGAGGACCTGCACAATTCCTGGCCCATGTTCGAATCGGCCCTCGCCCGGCCCGAGAAGGACGAATCCCCGTCCCGCTGAGTGGACGGCGGAAAGATCCGGTTCTCATCGAACGCGGTACGGAGCCATTGCCAGAATATCGCTGGACTATCGGCGTTTCATCATGCAGCACACCTGCGCACGGTGACCATTGCGCCGCCACACAACCCGTTGGTGTGTCTCACAGACTGAAGACACCCGGTCTGTGCTGTCGCGGAACATTCGGACATACAGGGGGACACAGTTTCTCACGTCTGTCACAGTGAGGGGGCGAAGCGGTAGTGACACTGTCGTCAGTCCACGATCGGAGGATTCCTATGCCGGACAATGCCATTGTCGGTGTTGTCCGGCGAGTTGCCGGGCCGCTGCCGACCGCGGACGAACTGCCCGCCTGGCTCGCCTTCGCGGGATGTCTCATCTCGGTCTTCATGCAGATGATCGACGTCACCATCGTCAACACCGCACTCCCCGACATCACCCGGGATCTGGGCGCCACCCAGACCGCGCAGCTACTGGTCGTGGCGGGATACTCGCTCGCGTTCGCGTGCACGCTGCTCACCGCCGCCCGCATCGGCGCGCTGGTCGGCCGGCGCACGATGTTCCTGGTCTCGGTCGTCGGATTCACGGCGGCCTCGCTGTGGTGCGGAATGTCCACCGGCGCCACAGAACTCGTGATCGCGCGGGTGGCGCAGGGCGTCACCGGGGCCGGGATGGCGGCACAGACCATCGCCATCCTGACCGCCAGCTTCCCGCGCGAACGGCATCAGCTGGTCTTCGCCCTCTACGGCGCGACGGCCGGATTCGCGGGCATGCTCGGGCCGATCGTCGGCGGCGTGCTCATCACGCTGAACATCGGCGGCTCGGGCTGGCACGCCGTCTTCCTGATGAACCTGCCGCTCGGGCTGCTCGCCTTCGTGCTCGCCTACCGCTTCCTGCACCTGGGCCCCTCGACTGAGCGCGAACGCCTCGACCTGACCGGCGTGGTGTTGTCCACGGTCAGCCTGTTCCTGCTGCTGTCGGCCATGGCCGAGGTACAGCAGAACGGCTGGCGCGCGGAGTATCTCGTCATGGTCGCGGTGGCGCTCGCGATCGCCGCGGTATTCGTGGCCCATCAGCTGCGGCGGCGGGATCGCGGCGGGACGCCGCTGGTGCGGCTGGAGCTGTTCGCGGACCGCCGGTTCGCCGTCGGGTCGATACTGGTGACGATCTTCTTCGGATTGTTCACGGCGTTCGTCTTCGCCGCCTCGATCATCCTGCAGGACGTGCTGCACTGGTCGCCGCTGCGCACGGGAATCGCCATGACCCCGTTCGCCCTCGGCGCCGCGGCGGGCGCGCTGTCGTCTCCCCTGTTCATCAAGCGATGGGGGGTGCGCACGCTCGCGGTCGGCATCGCCCTGTTCGGCGGCTGCGTGGCCATCGCCGCGGGCTACCTCTGGGTGACCGACGGCGATGTGAGCCTGGCGCTCGCGGTCGGCCCGGTCTTCGTCGCGGGCTACGGCATCGGCGCCTTCGGCGTCCCGCTCCAGCCGGTCATGCTGGCCGGCCTGGACGAGGTCCGCATGGCCGAGGCCTCCGGCACCCTGCCGACCATCGAACAGGTCGGCAACGCCGTCGGCCTCGCGGTCCTCAGCACCGTCTTCTTCCGCGCCCACACCCTCACCGGCAGCATCACCATGCTCGCCGCCATAGCCGCGGTCGCGGTCGTCCTCGCCGTCATCACGCTGGCCCTCCCCGAACCCGCCGCGGCCACCCCGGACTGACGCCACACCGGCCCGCCACTTGACTTCGAGTGCCCTCCGGCTCGTAAGGTCGCGATCATGGCCACGCGCACACCGAGTTTCGGTATCAAGACGACGCCTGCCCATGTCGGTTATCGGGATATCCTGCGGGTCTGGCAGGAGGCCGACCGGATTCCCGAACTCGAGCACGCCTGGCTGTACGACCATCTGCTCCCCCGGGTCGGCCGGGGCGGCGCGGCGGATACGGAGTTGTCCGGCTCGGTCCACGAGGGCTGGACGCTGCTGTCCGCGCTCGCCGCTCGGACCGATCGGCTGCGGCTCGGGCTGCTGGCGACCAACAACCGGATCCGGCATCCCGCCCTGCTGGCCAAGATCGCGGCCACCGTCGACGAGATCTCCGGCGGGCGGCTCGATGTCGGCCTCGGCATCGGCGGTCTGCCCAGGACGAATCCACAGTTCCCGATCACGGTCGCTCCCGAATACCACGCCTACGGCATCCCGATCCGGCCGTGGGGTGAGGCGGTCGCGGCATTCGCCGAGGCGTGCACGCTCATCCGTCGGCTGTGGACCGGGGACGTCTTCGACTTCCCCGGGCGGTACTACACGCTCACCGGCGCGCGCTGTCACCCCCGGCCGGTACAGCGGCCGTATCCGCCGCTGCTCATCGCCGGCGCCGGACCGGCTACGTTGCGGATCGTCGCGGAGCACGCCGACATCTGGAACGTGATCGGCCCGCCGGCCGGCGATCTCGGCGTGCTGCGCGAGCGCAGCCGGACGCTGGACGAGTACTGCGCCGAGGTCGGCCGCGATCCCGGGGAGATCACGCGCTCGGCGCAGCTGGTCGTTCCCTACGAGCAGCCGGAGCGGACACGCGAGTACCTGCGGGGGCTCATCGATGCGGGCTTCACCCACCTGGTCCTCAACCCGCCCGCGCCCTATCCGGACGGCGTCGCCCGCTGGGTGACCGACGAATTCGTTCTCCCGACACTCGATTACGCGAGCTGAGCCGCCTCAGTCGTGGATCGAGCCCGTGGTCATGCCGCCGTCGACGAGGAATTCGGCCCCGGTGCAATAGCTCGACTCGGTGCTGGCGAGATAGACGACCATGCCCGAGACCTCCTCGGGTGTACCGAGGCGTTCGAGGGTGTTCTCGTTCCTGTCGATGGTGACCTGACCGGGCTGGACGCCGATCATCGGAGTGATGATCCCGCCCGGGTGGACGGAGTTGACCCGGACGCCGAAGGGGGCGAGTTCCAGCGCGGCGGATTTGGTGAATCCGCGCAGCCCGAACTTGGAGGCGGTGTAGGCGTGCATGCCCGAGACGCCCTGGATGCCGGCGGCCGAGGAGATGTTCACGACCGACGACGGACGGGCGGCGACGAGCGCGTCGCGGGCCGCGGACAGGCCGAGGAAAGGACCGGTGAGATTGATGGACAGGACGCGCTGCCACTGTTCCTCGGTGTAGGCGCCGAGCCGGCCGCCGTCGAGCACCCCGGCGTTGTTGACCAGCACGTCGAGCTTGCCGAACAGGTCGACCGTCGTGCGGACCGCGGTCTGCCAATCGGCGGAGCTGGTGACGTCCAGCGGGACGAAGGCCGCCCGCTCGCCGAGTTCGGCGGCCAGCTGTTTGCCCGCGTCGAGGGCGATATCGCCGAGCACCACCGCGGCGCCCTCCGCGACGAACGCGCGCGCGTGCGAGGCGCCCATTCCCGACGCCGCGCCGCTGATCAGCGCGACGCGTCCGGACAGTCGTTCCGTCATGGGTTCTCCGATCCCGTGCTCTCGGTCGAGGACGCCACCCGCGGGTCCGGCCGCTCCGGCCGGTATACGCACCGGGTGCGGGTGTAGATGGTGGGCATGCACCGGTTGCAATGCACGCAGACCGACCGGACGGCGGCGTCGGATCGGATGCGGTGCAACAGATCCGGCTCGCGCAGCAGCGCCCGGCCCATGGCGACGAATTCGAAGCCCTCGGCCCGCGCCGCCCGCATGGTGTCGAGATTCGTGATGCCGCCCAGCAGGACCAGCGGCATCGACAGCTCGCGGCGGAACTGCCGGGCGCGCTCCAGCAGGTAGGCCTCCTGGTACGGGTACTCCTTGAGGAAGGCGCGGCCGACCATACGGAAACCCCAGCGTGCCGGTCCCGGAAGGACTTTCGCGAATTCGCGGCGCGGCGCGTCGCCGTGGAACAGCAGCATCGGATTCAGCAGCGAACTGCCGGCGGTGAGTTCCAGGGCGTCCAGCGTGCCGTCGTCCTCGAGCCAGGCCGCGACCTGTAGCGACTCGGGCACGGTGAGCCCACCGCGCACCCCGTCCTCCATATTCAGTTTCGCGGTCACCGCCAATCGGCCGCCGACGGCCGCGCGGACCGCCGCGGCGACCTCGCGGGCCAGGCGCGCCCGGTTCTCGGCCGATCCGCCGTAGCGGTCGGTGCGGCGGTTGAGCAGCGGGCTCAGGAACGAGCTCACCAGGTAGTTGTGGCCGAAATGGATTTCCACCGCGTCGAATCCGGCCTGTTCGGCCAGGCGGGCGGCCTCGGCGTGCGCGGCGACGACCTCGGCGATCTCGGCCTCGCCCGGAACGCGCATGGGCCGCATGCCGAGCGGGCTGAACATCCGGCTCGGCGCGAGCGCGGGCGCGCGATTGGAGGCGGCGTTGGCGACCGGGCCCGCGTGCCCGATCTGGGCGCTCGCCGCCGCGCCCTCGGCATGGACCCGGTCGGTCAGCGCGCGCAGTCCGGCCACCGCCTCCGGACGCATCCAGAGCTGGTGGCGGTCGGTGCGGCCGCCCGGCGCGACCGCGCAGTAGGCCACGGTCGTCATCCCCACGCCGCCCGCGGCGATCTCGCGGTGGAACTCGATCAGGTCGTCGGTGACCAGCGCGTCGGGCGTGCGGCCCTCGAACGTCGCGGCCTTGATCACCCTGTTGCGCAGCGTGATCGGGCCGAGGGTGGCGGGTTCGAAGATATCGGTCACCGGTCGCCTCCCGCGGTCAGCCCGGCCACCACGAACTCCCGCAGCGCGGCCACCGAGGCGGGCGAGGGCCCGCGCTCCCGGGCGGCGCCGAACCGCGTGATGATCAGTTCGAAGGCCAGCATCCACCGGCGGCCGCCGTCGGCCGCGCTCACTCCCGGCAGCAGGTCGGTCCAGGAGTCCATCCGGAACCACGGCTGCCGCCAGTCCCCCTCGTGCCGGCCCAGGACGAACCGGGCCAGCAGCTGAAGATGCAGGCGGCCGACCGGATCGGCGGACAGTTCCACGAACGGCGCGACGACGGCCTCGACGAGTTCCGGGACGCTCGCGCGCCGGGCGGCCAGCGCGGACAGCCGGTCCTCCCACAGCGGGCCCAGCCGATCCTCGAGCAACGCGGACACGAGCGCGTCCTTCGACCCGAAATGGTAGTGCACGGCGGCCGGATTGGCTTGTGCGGCAGCGCATATCGCGCGCACCGAGACCTCGTCGTAGCGCTCGGTGAGCAGCAGGCGCTCCGCGGCGGCCAGCAGCCGCTCGCGGGTGCCCAGCACCGAGACCTTCTCACTCATGCCGACCAGTCAAGCACAGATTCAATCACTGTTTCAATCATTGATTGAAGTCTCTTCCGTCCCGCCGCGCCCATTACCTCGCGGGTAATCGACCGGACCCTTCGGAGCGGGCACGCTCGAACCATGACTCCGAACCAGGCATCGCGCACGGACCGGACACTGGCGACGGCCCTGCGCGGACTCGCGGCCGGTCGCATCGCCCTGGGCGCCGCCTCCCTGGTGGCGCCCCGCTGGCTGGGCCGGACGCTCGGGATGCGTCTCGGTCCCGAATCCGTCTATCTCACCCGTATATTCGGCGCGCGGGCCCTGGCACTCGGCCTGGGCTACCTCACCGCGCCGGAGGGCGAGCGCCGCCGCTGGCAGCGCCTGGCCCTCATGGTCGACATCATCGACACCACGCACGGCGCGAACCATCTCGCCCGCGGGGATGTGCCGCGCACCGCCGCCGCGCCGCTGGTCGCCCTGACCGGGAGCTATATGGCGGTCGGGGCCGCCCGCCTGGCCCGCGATCTCCGCTGAGCCCGGCCGGTTCGCGGGGCTGCCCGACACGCCCGCCGAGGCACCCCCTACCCTTGGGTCCGCAATCGCGGCGGACGCCGGCCGAAAGCCCATTTGACCTGGACAAACGACCGGAAGATGCCGTATCCGATTTCGAACCGAGGAGGATTTCCGTGCGATTCGTCAAGATCGGTGCCGTCGCCGTGGCCCTGGCCGGCCTGGCCGTCCTGGGCAGCGGAGTGGCCCAGGCCGACGAGACCATTTCCGTCACGGCCGAGGTACTGGGCTGCGCAGTGCAGAACAACATCGACCTGGGAGCGGGCATCGACCTGCAGCCGGGCAAGTCGATCACGGTCTCCGACGACGTGCTCGCCGAGCTGAAGACCAAGGGCTGCCTGGACTGATTCCGCCTCAGCGCCCCGCCCGTGCCGTCCGGCGCGGGCGGGGCGTTTCGCGCCGGTCAAGGGGCATTTCTGCCCTAGACCTGCCGGGACGCCGCGCGCGATGGTGGTTCCTCAGCGGGAACGGACGACCGCTGCTGGGTGTGGAAGGGACCACGATGGGCATCGAGGCAGTGGGTGTGACCGAAGTTCGCCTCGGGGACGTGATCCACGGCCCCTTCGGCGACGACTGCTGGCGGCGGGTGCACGGGACCGGGTACGACGTGCTCCGCAAGAACGACGGTTCCGGCGAGTTCTGGGGCCTGTTCGTCTTCTTCGGTCCCGTGGTCGAACCGTCGAGCGATCCCGGCGCCGCGAGCGGCCGGACCGGCGTCGGCCGGTTCGTCTTCCGCGCGGACGAACCGGTGATCCGCCGAACGACATCCGGACCACACGACATCCGCCGGGCATGACTTCCACCGCCGGCCCTGTAAACCCGCCGAGACCGCCGCGGGCGGGGCGGCCGGAAATTTTCCGGTTGCCGGGCCGGGGCCGAATCCGTAGTCCGCGACCGGTGGATTTCCCGGCATTCGCCACCCGGATGTCGCGAATGTGCGTCCCCCTGCCACGTGTCCGGATAGGACGTGCCGGAAATGCGCTGCCACGGGCCACGAAATCGAGGGCTCTTCACCTATACGACAATTGTTACAGTCATGTTTCGTACTCATTGCGTTCACGTGCCGCCGCGAGTAGACATCTCTTATATCCCCTCCACCGCCGCAGGGACTCTCAAATACTCAGCCACACAGGAGATTTCGATATGGCACAAGAGACCAGCGAGCAGCGCGACATGCTTACCGTCCGGGATATCGAGGAACTCCGCGGACAGGTCGACGACGCTCGGCACGAGGCTCAGAACGCGCGCCAGCAGGCCCAGCAGGCCCAGAACCTCGCTCGGCAGGCCCAGCAGCAGGCCCGTCAGGTCCAGCAGCAGGCGAATATCGCGCAGAACGAGGCCAACCAGGCCAACCAGCAGGCACAGCAGGCCCGCCAGCAGGCCGTCCAGGCGCAGAACCAGGCGCAGCAGGCACAGAACGACGCCGACCGCGCCCAGCAGCAGGCCCAGCAGGCTCAGGGCGAGGCCAACCAGTCCCAGCAACGCGCCCAGACCGCGCAGGACCAGGCCGACCAGGCCAACCAGCTGGCCCAGCAGGCCGACGACCAGGCCAACCGCAACCAGGACCGCGCCAGCCGCTGGGAGATGCAACTCCAGCAGCTCCGCCAGCAGACCCGGATGCAGCAGACCCGCTAGGAGAACCGAGGTGACGTCGAATGGGTCGCTCTGCGCGGGTGACCCATTCGGTGCCGTTACCGCCAGGTGTGCCCATGAGTGAACCCCCTCCGCCGCCCGTCAGCGTCGAGGTCATCGTGCCCGAGGCGATGAGCATCGGCGTCTACGCCAACGGATTCACCTGCTGGTACAACCGCACCGACTTCACCCTCGACTTCCTCGTCCACCTCCCGGCCGACCCCGGCCACGACGACGACGGCAAACCGATTCTGCGCCAGCCCGTCCAGGTCGTCGCCCGCGTGAAGTTCCCCCCGTCCATGATCTTCCGCCTCATGCAAACCCTCAACGACAGCATGAGCAACTACGAACAGCAATTCGACCCCATCGTCCCGCTGGGCGAATAGGACCCAAACATGTTGATTTCCAGTGCAATCCGAATCCTCGCGGGCAGCCCACACGAATGGCTCGTCGTCACCGACCCCGTCGTCCACTACCGGCCCGACCGGATCCCCGGCCGCCGCTACCGAGTCACGCCGTCCACTCCGCTGTCCGGCCACGGCTCCGGAGCCGGCAGGTCACCCGACACCGGCCGCTGACCGCGCGGAATCCCCTGGCGCGGAACTGATCGCGCCGACGAGGATATTCGTCTCCGCGCGACTACAGACGCTGCGAATACTGCTCGCGCAGTAGATGTTTGCGGATCTTCCCGGAGTCGTCGCGGGGCAGGGCGGCGGTGATCCGGATCGTCGTCGGCAGTTTGAACGCCGCCAGGACGCTCCGGAGGCCCGAGCGGATCGTCTCGGCCGTCACCTCGGTGCCCGGCCGCGGCACGACGTGTGCCACCACGGCCTCCCCCAGGTCGCCCGTGTCGGGTATGCCGAACACCGCCACGTCCTCGACGCCGGGCAGGGCCATGACGGCGTTCTCGATCTCGGCGGGGTAGATGTTCACACCGCCGCGGATGACGATCTCCGACGAGCGGCCGGTGAGGTAGAGGAATCCGTCGGCGTCGAGGTATCCCGTATCGCCGACGCCGATGAAACCGGCTACGGGACCGGCCTTCTCGTCGGCGCCGAGATAGGTGAACCCGGGCCAGTAGTCCGCGCCGCGCACGTACACGCGGCCGATCTCCCCAGGCGGCAACGGATTTCCGTGGTCGTCGGCGACCACCACCCCGGATCCGTCGGCCGGCCGCCCGACACTGCCGGGATGCGCGAGCCATTCGGCCGCCGAGATCCAGGTGATCGTCCCGGCCTCGGTACAGCCGTAGAACTCCACGACCGCGTCGCCGAACCAGTCGATGGCCGCGCGCTTCACCGCCGCGGAACACGGTGCCGCGGAATGGATCAGATGGGTGAGGCTGGAGACGTCGTAGCGGGCGCGCACGTCCTCCGGCAGGGACAGCAGCCGCGACAGCATCGTCGGCACCACCTTCGCCTGGGTGACGCGATGGGTGTGCACGTGCCGCAGGAAACACTCGGCGTCGAAGCGCGGCATGACGGTGATGTTCGTGCCCATCCGCAGGCCCAGCACCGCGACGGCGTTCGGGCTCGTGTGATACAGCGGACCGGCCACCAGCATCTCCCCGCCCGGCGCCAGACCCATCCGCCGCGCCGACCCGCCCGCGATCGACAGCAGCTGTTCCGGCGTCATGCGATCGCGCACAACGCCTTTCGGGCGACCGGTGGTGCCGGAGGTGTAGATCAACCCCATCGAGTCGGCGATCGCGCCCTCGATATGACCGAGTTGTTCGGGCCGCGAATCGATCCACTGCTCCAGCGTCGCGTACCGCCCGGTCGGGGCCTGTAGTCCCGGCTCCAGGCCGGCCTCGGCCAGCAGTTCGACCGGCATCGCCACTTCCACGAGATCGACGGCGGTGGCGGCGATCTCGACGGCCCGCTCCACGACGTCCACGAATTCGGTGTGCGCGATCACCAGCCGCGCGCCGCTGTCGGACAGGACGTGCGCCACCTCCGGCGCCTGCCAGCGCGTATTCACCGGAACGGGATTCGCGCCCGCGGCGGCCACCGCCAGGGACACCTCGAGGAACTCGATATCATTGCGCAGCAGCACCGCGACCCGGGCGCCGCGGCCGATCCCCGCGCCCGCGAGCGCCGCGGCCAGCCGCCCCGCCCGCGCGTGCGCCTCGGACTGTAGCCGCACCCGCGTCCCGCACCGGATGACCGGCGCCGTCTCCTTCACCACCGCGCTCACGCCCCGCAGTGTGCCACCGGAACGCGCCGGTATCCACCGATCAGCCGCGCCGGACGACCGTCCCGGACCGCTCCTGCCGGGGGCGCGCCCACCCGATCGACAGCTCCACCGCGCGCTGCCAGTTGCCGTACTCCTCCTCCCGGTGGCGCGGGTCCATCCGCGGCACCCACTGCGCCGCCACCCGCCAATTACCCCGCAGCCCTTGCAGATCCGGCCAGTAGCCGACCGCGAGCCCGGCCGCGTAGGCGGCGCCGAGGGAGACGGTCTCGGCCACGAACGGCCGCATGACGGGGATGTCGAGCACGTCGGCGACGATCTGCATGAGCAGGTTGTCCGAGGTCATGCCGCCGTCGACGCGCAGCGCGCGGGCCTGCAGGCCGGAGTCGGCGTTCATGGCGTCGACCACCTCGCGGGTCTGCCAGGCCGTGGCCTCGAGCACCGCGCGCGCCACGTGCCCCTTGGTGACATAGGAGGTCAGCCCGATGAGCAGGCCCCGGGCGTCACTGCGCCAATGCGGTGCGTACAGGCCGGAGAAGGCGGGCACCAGATAGCAGCCGCCGTTGTCGTCCACCGAGCGCGCCAGGGTCTCGATCTCCGGCGCGGTGGCGACCAGGCCGATATTGTCGCGCACCCACTGCACCAGCGATCCGGTCATGGCGATCGGCCCCTCCAGCGCGTACACCGGCTCGTCGTCGATCTGGTAGCCGATCGTGGTGAGCAGCCCGTGCTCGGACTGCACCAGCTCGCTGCCGGTGTTCATCATGAGGAACGCGCCGGTGCCGTAGGTGCATTTGGTTTCCCCGCGGGCGAAACAGGTCTGGCCGAACAGCGCCGCGTGCTGATCGCCCAGCGCCGCCGCGATCGGGATGCCGGGGACCACGCTGCGCGTGCGGCCGAACGACGCGGTCGAGGGCTGGATGCGCGGCAGCATGGCGGCGGGAATCCCGAAGAACCGCAACAACTCCGGATCCCACGCGCGGGTCGCCAGATTCATCAGCAGGGTGCGGCTGGCATTGGTGACGTCGGTCACGTGCAGGCCGCCGTCCACGCCGCCGGTCAGATTCCAGATCAGCCAGCTCTCCATGGTGCCGAACAGGACGTCGCCGTGCTCGGCCCGCTCCCGCAGCCCCGGCACGGTATCCAGCAGCCAGCGCAGCCGCGGCGCGGCGAAGTAGGTGGCCAGCGGCAGGCCGCATAGCTCCCGGATCCGCTCCGCGCCGGGCGCGTCCGCCAGCGACCGCACCAGTTCCTCGGTGCGCACGTCCTGCCAGACGATCGACCGGCCCACCGGCGTCCCGGTCCGCCGGTCCCACACCACGGTGGTCTCGCGCTGATTCGCGATACCCACGGCCACAACCTGATTCGCGGCGATCCCGGAGTCGCGCAGCACCTGCGGCAGGATGCGCTCCACATTCCGCCAGATCTCCGCCGCGTCCTGTTCCACCCAGCCCGGCCGCGGATAGTGCTGGCGATGCTCGCGCTGCGCCACGCCGGCCAAGCGGGCGCGCTGATCGAACAGGATGCACCGGCTGGACGTCGTCCCCTGGTCGATAGCCAGGACGTATCGCTGCGTCATAGGTAGCCGTCTCCTATCACTGCGCTCCCAGCTCCCGCGACACCGCTCGCGCGGCGTCGCGGACGTGGCCGACGAGCTTGGGGCGGAACCGGAGGCGGGCGTCGCACAGCCGCTCCACGCGCCCGGCGATGCCGATGGCGCCGACCACGAGCCCGCCCCGCGAGCGGATCGGCGCCGCGATACCCGCGACGCCCGACCGGAACTCCTCGACCTGTCCCGCCCATCCGTCCTGCCGGACCTGCGCGAGCGCCTTGTCCAGCGCCGCCCGGTCGACGACGCTGCGGTAGGTCACCGCGGTCAGCGCGCCGCGCTGCTGCGCCGCCAGATCCGCGTCGTAGGCCAGCAGCACCTTGCCCAGCGCCGTGGCGTGCGGCGGCAGCGGCTCGCCGACCTCGAGCACCTGCTCGGAGTTGTCGGGCCGGAATACGTGATGCACCACCACGATGCCGTCGTCCCCGGCGCGCGCCGCGATCCGCACGGCCTCGCCGGTGCGTGCCGCGAGCGCGTCGGCCCAGTTGATCGCCCGCGACCGCAGATCGTTCGGGTCGAGGTAGCCGGTGCCGACCTCGCGCAGCGCCGTACCCAGCCGGTACTTGCCGCTCCCCGGTTCCTGCTCGACGAATCCGACGCCCTGCAGCGTGCGCAGGATGCCGTGCGCGGTCGGCTTCGCCAGGCCCAGCGCGGAGGCCACCTCACCGACCCCGAGGCGACCGGAGCGGGCGAGCAATCGCAGGACGGCCGCCGCGCGTTCGATCGACTGAATCGGACCCGGCATGCACGCAACCTAATGGACGCAGTCGGCGTAGCCGTCGTCAGCCCGCGCATGGCCGGAGCGAATGCGGTGCGTTCGACGATGTCGAACACGCCCGCCGCTCCGGTGACGTCCGCAACGCGCGGTGTGACCTGGGCCATATCTCATCACCACGGGCGGACGGTAACCTTCCCCCCGATCACGCTCCAGACCGGGCGTTCGACAATGTCGAATCGCCGGTATGTCCGGGTTGTCACCACGCCCGTACCGTCACGATCAGTACGGTCGGACCAACGACCGATGGCAGACGGAGGCTCAACGGTGAACTTCGGCTCTATCTTTCTCAGCGAGGCGCTCGGCACGGGCGTGCTGACGCTGCTCGGTGTCGGCGTCGTCGCGAACGTCGTCCTCGCCAAGACCAAAGGCTTCGACGGCGGCTGGCTGCTGATCAACTTCGGCTGGGGGCTGGGGGTCTTCGGCGGCGTGTACGTCGCCTACAAGAGCGGCGGGCACCTCAATCCGGCGGTCACGATCGGCATGCTGTTCAACGGCGCCGACGAGTACGCGCCCGGCGTCGCCGTCACGGCCGGTAATACGATCGCCTACCTGACCGCGCAGATGGTGGGCGGATTCCTCGGCGCGACGGCCGCGTACGTGGCCTACAAGAAACACTTCGACGCCGAGCCGGACGCCGCGAAGAAGCTCGGCGTGTTCTCCACCGGCCCCGAGATCCGTTCCTACAGCTGGAATTTCGCCACCGAGGTGATCGCCACCTTCGTGCTGGTGCTGGTCATCATCGGCATCGGCCACACCCCGAGCGGCCTCGGCCCGCTGGCGGCGGCGCTGCTGGTCGTCGGCATCGGCGCCTCGCTGGGCGGGCCCACCGGCTACGCCATCAACCCGGCCCGGGACCTGGGCCCGCGACTGGCGCACGCGGTCCTGCCCGTCACCTCGGCGGCGCGCGTTCCGGCCGGTGTCGGCGCCCGGTCCGGCGGCACGGAATCGGCCGAAACCCCGCAGCCGCAACGCAAGAACAACGACTGGGCGTACGCCTGGGTGCCCGTCCTCGGCCCGCTGGTGGGCGGCGCGCTCGCCGGGCTGGTCGCCGCCGCCGTCTTCTGACATTCTCCGAACACTCTCTCCCCCATCACCTTTCCCGAAAGGAACCCGCGATGACCCGGTACGTCGGAGCCATCGACCAGGGCACCACCAGCACGCGCTTCATGGTGTTCGATCACGGCGGCAGCGAGGTCGCCCGCTGGCAGCTGGAGCACGAGCAGATCCTGCCCCGCGCCGGCTGGGTGGAGCACAACCCGGCCGAGATCTGGGAGCGCACCAGCACCGTCATCAAAACCGCACTGGCACACGCGGATCTGACCGCCGAGGATCTCGCCGCGGTGGGCGTCACCAACCAGCGCGAGACCACCATCGTGTGGAACCGGCGCAACGGGCGGCCCTACTACAACGCCATCGTCTGGCAGGACACCCGCACCGATCGCATCGTCACCGAACTCGAACGCGGGGGTCACGCGGACACCATCCGCTACAAGTCGGGCCTGCCCCCGGCGCCGTACTTCTCCGGCGGCAAGCTGAAGTGGATCCTGGAGAACGTGCCGGGCGTGCGCGAGGCGGCCGAGCGCGGCGACGCGCTGTTCGGCACGCCCGACAGCTGGGTGCTGTGGAATCTCACCGGCGGCCCGCGCGGCGGCAGGCACGTCACCGACGTCACCAACGCCAGCCGCACCATGCTGATGAATCTGGAAACGCTGGACTGGGACGACGAACTGCTCGAGCTGTTCGGGGTGCCGCGCGCGATGCTGCCCGAGATCCAGCCCTCGGTGAATCCGGCACTGTTCGGCACCACCTCCGCGGACGGGCCGTTCCAGGCCGAGATCCCCATCGCCGGCGTCGTCGGCGACCAGCAGGCCGCCACCGTGGGCCAGCTGTGCTTCCGCCCCGGCGAGGCCAAGAACACCTACGGCACCGGAAACTTCCTGCTGCTCAACACCGGTGAGGAGATGGTGCGCTCGCAGCACGGCCTGCTCACCACCGTCGCCTACCAGTTCGGCGACCGCAAACCGGTGTACGCGCTGGAGGGTTCGATCGCGGTGACCGGCTCCGCTATCCAGTGGCTGCGCGATCAGCTGGGCATCATTTCCGGTGCGGCGCAGAGCGAATCGCTGGCGCGGCAGGTGGACGACAACGGCGGGGTGTACTTCGTCCCGGCGTTCTCCGGCCTGTTCGCCCCCTACTGGCGCTCGGACGCGCGCGGCGTCATCGTCGGGCTGTCGCGCTTCAGCAACAACGCGCATCTGGCCCGGGCCGCGCTGGAGGCCATCTGCTATCAGACCCGCGACGTCGTGGAGGCCATGCAGGCCGATTCCGGTGTGCAACTGGACGTGCTGCGGGTCGACGGCGGCGTCACCGCCAACGAGCTGTGCATGCAGTTGCAGGCCGACTTCCTCGGCGTGCCGGTGTCGCGGCCGGTGGTCGCGGAGACCACGGCGCTCGGCGCCGCCTACGCCGCCGGGCTCGCGGTCGGATTCTGGAAGGACACCGACGAACTGGCGCAGAACTGGCAGGAGTCCAAGCGCTGGAACCCGACCTCGACCGAGGAGCAGCGCGAGAGCGGTTACGCCCGCTGGAAGAAGGCCGTCTCGCGCACGCTCGACTGGATCGACGTCGACGACTGACCCATCACGCAAGACGAGAGAGAAATACTGCAGTGACAACACAATTGGATTCGCAGTACCGGGCCGAGGGGCTGAACTCCCTGGGCCGCACCGATATCGACGTCCTCGTCATCGGCGGCGGTGTGGTCGGGGCCGGGGCCGCCCTCGACGCCGCCGCCCGCGGGCTGACCACCGTCGTGGTGGAGGCCCGCGACTGGGCGGCCGGGACCTCCAGCCGCTCCAGCAAGCTCATCCACGGCGGCCTGCGGTATCTGGAACAGCTGGACTTCGCGCTCGTGCGGGAGGCGCTCAAGGAGCGCGGGCTGCTGCTGAACCGGCTGGCCCCGCATCTGGTGCATCCGGTGTCGTTCCTGTTCCCGCTGCAACGGCACTGGGAGCGGCCCTACATCGGGGCGGGCGTCGCGCTCTACGACACCCTCGGCGGCGCCCGCGCCCTGCCGATGCACAAGCACCTGAGCCGTTCGCGCGCACTGGAATTGGCGCCCGCGCTGCGCGAGGACGCCATGACCGGCGCGATCCGCTATTTCGACGCTCAGGTCGACGACGCGCGCCACACCATGACGCTCGCCCGCACCGCGGCCCGGCACGGCGCCACCGTGCTGACGCGCACCAAGGTCACCGGCCTGCTCCGTGAGGGGGAGCGGGTCGTCGGCGCGGTGGTCACCGATCTCGAGACGGGTCGCACGCACGAGGTGCGGGCGCGCAGCGTGATCAGCGCGACCGGGGTGTGGACCGACGAGATGAATTCCCTGACGGGCGTGGACTTCCCGTTCCATGTTCGCATGTCCAAGGGCGTGCACATCATGGTGCCGCGCGGGCGCCTGAACCTGCACTCGGGGCTCATCATGAAGACCGAGAAGAGCGTGCTGTTCGTGATCCCGTGGCGGGAGCACTGGATCATCGGCACCACCGATACCGACTGGTCGCTGGACCGCGATCATCCGGTGGCCACCGCCACCGATGTGCGGTACATCCTCGACCACGTCAATTCGCTGCTGCGCGAACCGCTGTCGGAGGCGGATATCGTCGGCACCTACGCCGGGCTGCGGCCGTTGCTGTCGGGCGCGTCCAGCGACACCTCGAAGCTGTCGCGCGAACACGCGGTGGCCGAACCGGTTCCGGGCCTGTTCGTGATCGCGGGCGGCAAGTACACCACCTACCGGGTGATGGCGGCCGACGTGGTCGACGCGGCCGTGGCGGGATTCGGGCAGGCGGTGGGGCCGTCGGTCACCGCGAGCCTGCCGCTGGTGGGCGCGGTCGGCTATCACGAGCTGCTGGACGACGCCGAGGGTGTCGCGGGGCGGGCCGGGCTGCCGGTGGAGACGGTGTCGCACCTGCTGGAGCGCTACGGCTCGTTGACGACGGAACTGATCGGAATGATCGACGCCGCACCGGAATTGGGGATGCGGCTGCCGGGCGGCGGCGACTATCTCGGCGTCGAGGCGGTCTACGCGGTCACCCACGAGGGCGCCCTGCACCTGGACGACATCCTCACCCGCCGCACCCGCATCTCCATCGAGGTGCCCGACCGCGGCCTCGCCGCCGCCGACACGGTAGCCGACCTCGTCGCCCCGCACCTGGGCTGGGACGCCCCCACCAAGGCCGCCGAACTCACCCGCTACCGCGACCGCGTCCGCGCCGAACTCACCGCCAACGAGGCCGCCGACGACGAGACCGCCAACGCGGCGCGGTTGATCGCGGTGTCCTGAGTTCCCGGCCAAAAGCATGCCGGGAAATGAGTAAGGCTGTGCCGAGACTTCCGGCACAGCCCATACTTCCCTGGTGTTTCCGGCGTGCTTTTGGCCGGAAACACCAGGGGCCGCACTCAGCGCACCGTGATATCCAGGGTGAACTCCTGGGCCGGGGCGGCGCCCGGCTTCACCGACACCATGGACAGGTGGGTCGTGCCGGGGTCACCGGCGGTGAAGGCCCACACCGAGGTGCCCGGGCCGCCCGGGAGCAGCTGGCCCGGCTGGCCGCGGAACTGCGGGTCGCCCTCCTGGTGCAGGACGGCCGCGTCGACCTGGCCGACCTGCCAGCTGTAGCCGGTCGACGGGTCGTCCGGCAGCGCCACCACCAGTTCCTGCCCGGCGGACAGCGTCATCGACTGCCCGTTCGCGTCGGTGCCCACCACCATCGGCTCGGCCACCGGCACAACGAAATTCACGCCGGGCGCCGGATCGGCCGCCGCAACCACACTCGGGCCGCCGGCAGCCAGCGCCAGTCCCAACCCAACCATCAGCAAAGGTGTACGCACCACAGTCCTTCCATACGTTCGAGGCGCTCACACCTTACAGTCGCCGCCGCACCGACCGATCATGGATCGGTGAAAACAATTCCCCGGCAAACGTTCCGGGCGGCCTCGGCATCTGATTCCGGCCAAAAGCGTGCCGGAAACATCGGGCCGTCACGACAACGGGAGGGAGATGCCGCCCTACTCCTTCCGGGCCAGACCGCCGTACGCCCCGGACAGTTCGGGGCGTTCGCCCACGTCGTCCGGGTTCTCCGGGCGCCATAGGGGCAGGTGGACCAGGCCCGGCTCGAGCAGCGGCCAGTCGCCGAAATAGGTGGTGATCTCGTCGCGGGAGCGCAGCACGATCTCGGTGGAGGTGCGGCCGGACAGCTTCTGCGCCTCGAGGACCTCCGCGGGCTGGCCGTCGGCCGTGGCGTGCGTGATCGCGAGGTAGCTGCCGGGCGCCACGGCCTCCCGCAGCCGTGCCACGCACGCGGCCGGATCGGCCGTATCGGGCACGAAGTGCAGCACACCCAGCAACAGGACCGCGATCGGCGCGTCGAAGTCCAGCAGCCGCGTCACCTCGGGATCGGCGAGGATCGCCGCCGGCTCGGCGACATCGGCCTGGATGACGGTCGCGCCCGCGTTGCCGTCCAGGATCGCCCGGCTGTGCGCCACCGCGACGGGATCGATATCGGCGTAGACCACCCGCGCCCGCGGCTCGCGCGCCTGCGCCACCTCGTGCACGTTGCCGACGGTCGGAATGCCCGATCCGAGGTCGAGAAACTGCGTGATCCCGGCATCAACCAGATCGCGCACGCACCGGCGCAGCAGATCGCGATTGGCGCGCATGACCTCGGCGACATTCGGGGTGAACGTCTCGATCTGACGCGCCAGCACGCGATCGATCTCGAAATTGTGCATGCCGCCGACGAAATAGTCGTAGACCCGCGAGGCGCTGGGCCGATCCAGATCGATCCCCTCGGGCGCCCAAGTCGGTCTGCTCATCGAAATCCCCTCTGCTACCGGAAGGCGAAGCATCGCAATCGTATTCGAGCAACCACAGAAATGCGTGCGGTTCACATGTTCCGACGGCCCCGGCTACGATCGATCTTTATGGCGTGGGAAGGGTCCAGGGACGTCCTGCACGCCGATCTGGCCGAACGCTGGGCGGCCGCACTCGGCGGCGGGACACGAGATCATGTCGTGCCGCTGAGCGCCGCCGAGGTGCGCGAACTGCTGACGGCGCTGGCCGCGGAGCTCGATGCCGTCGCGCACACCGGGGGCACCGCCCGCGCGGCGCAGGCGGGCGCGCGGCTGGCGGACGCGCATTTCGTCGGCGACGAGGTGCTCGGCCGCAGCGTCGCCGCGATCAGCTCCTATTTCGCCGCGATCGCCGTCACGCCCGACCGGGCCGCGGAGGTGCTGGCCGCCTTCTCCTCCGGCTACATGCGGGCGTTCCGGGCGTGGCTGCTGAGCGAGCAGGAGAGCGTGCACTCCGCCGCCATGACCGCGCGCCGCCGGGCGGAGAAGCGGTTGCGCGCCAGCGAGGCCCGGTTGCGGGCAGTCTTCTCCCAGGCGGGGATCGGCACCGGACTGTCCGATATGACCGGCCGGATCATCGAGGTCAACGCCGCGTTCGCCGGCATGCTCGGCTACCTGCCCGAGGAGATGCTGGAACTCAACGTCGCGGAACTCACCCATCCCGAGGACCCGCCGGCCATGTGGGAGCTGTACGCGGGCGTGCTGCGGGGCGACCACGACAACGTGCAGACGGAGAAGGCCTACCTGCACCGCGACGGCCACACGGTGTGGACCAACATCAACGTCTCGCTGATCCGGGACGAGCACGGGCAGCCGCAGTTCACGCTGGTGCTGGTGGAGGACATCTCCGAACAGCGCGCGCTGCGCGAGCGGCTGCACTTCCGCGCCCATCACGACCCGCTCACCGGGCTGGCCAACCGGACGCGCTTCTTCGACGCGCTGACCGCCGCCTTCGCCGATCCGGCGGCGCACGTCGGGCTCTGCTATGTCGACCTCGACCACTTCAAGAGCGTCAACGACACCTTCGGGCACGCGGCGGGCGACGAACTGCTGACCCAGGCCGCCGCGCGGCTGAGCGCGTGCATCACCCAGCCGGACTATCTGGTGGCCCGCATGGGCGGCGACGAGTTCGTGGTGCTGGTGCCGCGTTCGGGCGGCAGCGGCGAGCTGGCCCGGCTGGCGCGCACCGTGCTGGCCGCGTTCGCCGCGCCGTTCTACATCCACGGCCATCGGCTCGGCATCAGCGCGAGCGTCGGCGTCACGGTGCAGCGCGCCGGGCAGCTGAGCGCCGACGAGCTGCTGCAATCCGCCGATACCACCATGTACTGGGCCAAGGCCGACGGCCGCGCGCGCTACGCGGTCTTCGATCCGGACCGGCGCCGCCGCGAGCACACCCGCGCCGAACTGTCCGCGGCCATGCCCGGGGCGCTGGGCCGCGGGGAGTTCTTCCTCGAATTCCAGCCGATCGTCTCGCTCGCCGACCGCACGCCGCTGGCCGTGGAGGCGCTGGTGCGGTGGCGTCACCCCGAACTCGGCGTACTCACCCCGACCCGGTTCGTGGAGCTGGCCGAGGACAGCGGCCATATCGGCGCGCTGGGCGCCGTGGTGCTCGCCGAGGCGTGCCGCGCCGCGCGGGAGTGGCACGACCGCTACGGGGCGGCGCGCACACCGGTGCTGAGCGTCAACGTCTCGGCCGCGGAGGTGGCGGATCCGACCTGGCTGGACGGGGTGCAGCGGATCGTCGCCGAGACCGGCATGGATCCCCACCGGTTGCAGCTGGAGCTGACCGAGCGGGCGTTCATGCACGCCACCGGGCGTCCGCTGCAGGTGCTGCGCGCCCTGGCCGCGTCCGGGGTGCGCATCGCGATCGACGACTTCGGCACCGGCTACTCGAATCTCGCGTATCTCGGGCAGCTGCCGCTGCACGTGGTCAAGCTGGCCGGGCCGTTCATCCATCGCATCCGCACGCCGAGCACCTCGCGGCGCAGCGACCTGCTCGTTCTACAGACCGTGATCGACCTCAGTCACGAACTCGGGCTGGCCGTCACCGCCGAATGCGTGGAGACCCAGCACCAGGCCGAAAGGCTGCTCGACCTGGGCTGCGACACCGCTCAGGGCTGGTTCTTCCACCATCCGATGCCCGCCGAGCAGATCACCAAACTGCTCGCCGACACCGAGTTCCGGTGGTCCCCCGCGGCCGGCGACTGAGCGTCCCGCGGGGGCCCGGTCTACCTGCGAAGCTGGGCCCGCCGCGGCGGAGTGTTGCACACTTATTCACTATGCTCACGATCTACTACGGGTTGTTCCTCCTGCTGCTGGAGGCCGAGAAGCTCATGGAGCAGATCCTGCAGCAGTGAGACCGCGTCAGACCGCCTCGGTGCGCGCGGAGTCGGCCGCACCGCCGAGTACCACGGTCAGATCGGTGCGGCGCGCGATGCCGAGCTTGCGGTAGACGCGGGTCAGATGCTGTTCCACCGTGCTGGTGGTGATGTGCAGATCCCGCGCGATATCGCGATTGCGGCACCCGGCCGCCGCCAGCCGCGCCACCTTCAACTCCGACGGGCTCAGCGTATCCAGCGCACCGCGCGGATTCTCGGCCGCGTTCACCGAGTGCAGCGCCGGCCCTCGTCCCCCGGCCAGCCGCGCCCGCAGCGGTTCCGCGCCGCACTGCTCGGCCAGCCGCAGCGCCCGCCGCGACGCCGTGCGCGCCCGGTCCCGCTCGCCGACCAGATGGTAGGCGTCGGCGAGATCGGCCAGGGCCGTAGCCAAGCCGAGCATGTTGGGTCCCGTCCCGGCGATGTCGACCGCCTTGCGTAGTAGCCCGATCCGCTGGGCCGGGGCGCTCGTGGCCGCGACCACGCGCAGCGAGGTGGCGCCGGTGGGATGCCGTGCGGCGCCGCGGATGTGGTGCACGTGCGCCGACGCCCAGGTGCGGGCGGAACGCGGATCACCGGCGGCGAGGTACGCCTCGGCCAGATCGTTGCGCCAGGCCACGACGCCGGGAATATCCATGTGCCAGCGCCGCATCCGGTCGCCGCACGCCGCGAAGTCCCGCCGCGCCTCCTCGTATTCGCCGATCGCGAGGAGGTAGCGGCCGCGGGCGTGCAGGTAGTGCAGGCCGATCCGGGACAGCGGCACCGTCTCCGGCAGATCGGTCTCGAGATAGGCCGCGGCCTCGCGGTAGCGGCCGGCGGCGGTCGACGCCTCCACCAGGCTCGCCACCGCCAAACCCGCGTAGGTGCCCAGGCTTTCGCCGCGCACCCGGCCCAGCGCCCCGCCCGCGTGGCCGATGGCGGCGTCGAGCGCGCCGGCCCGCACGTACATCGCGGCCCGCCAGATCGCGAAGATCGACTGCCACGCCGGGGCCCGCCGGGCCGCGGATTCCAGCATCAGCGATTCGCACCAGGTCGCCGCGGATTCCAGGTGCTCGCTGTACACCATGCCGTCGAGCACCATGAGCAGCGCGCCGAAGGTGGTGTCGTCGAGGCGATGCGCGCGCACCAGCCGCCGCGCCCGGGCCACCGCGTGCTCACAGGCGCCGTGCGCGAACACATCCGAGAGCAGGTGTGCGGCATCGGCATCCGATTCCGCCCAGCCGCTGCCCAGAAACGCCGCGGCGCGGTCGGTCTCGCTGCCGGTCGGCGGCTCGCCGACGGCCGACCCGGGGATCTCGCGCAGGCCCGGGTAGTGACACGCCACCCATTCGCGCAGCGCCGACCAGCCGGCGATCCCGGCCGGGTCGCCCGCGTCGGCCGCGGACTCCAGCAGCCGCAGCGCCTCCGCGGCGTCGCCGGTTCGGCCGTGCCACAACAGATATCGCGCCGTCATCGGCAGGCACGCCACCGGCATCGCCCCGGCCCGCAGCGCCGCCAGCAGCCGGGCGAAGCTGCGGTTGGACGTCGACGGGTTGAGCCGCCAGCGGATCATCGCCAGCGTCAGGAGCATGACCGCGCGCTCGGCCTCGTCCCCCGAGAGCCGGCAGGCCAGCTCGAGATAGTCGATGGCCCTGGGGATCTCGTCGTCGGCGACGGCGTCCTCGGCCGCGGCGCGCAGCACCGTGACCGCCCACGGCAGCCGCACGTCGCCGGCGCCGAGCAGGTGGTCGGCCACCCGCACCGCCGGCGCGCCGCCGTCGTTGAGGACCTCGGCGATCCGGCGTTCCAGCCGCTGCCGCACCGGGACCGGGGTCTCGCGCAGCACCGCCTCGCGGACGTCGCGGCGCCGGAACCGCGCGTAGCCCACCAGATTCACCGTGGTCAGTTCCCCCACGACGGACCGCACCGCGGCGCGATCGGCGTCCAGGACGCTTGCCAGGATCCACAGCGCCGTGGGCTGATCCAGCACGGCCAGCAACCGCGCGACCCGGATCCGGGCCGTACCGCCTTGTCTCAAATAGGCCAGCGCCGCGGGCACCGGCCAGCTCCGACCAGCGGCGGGGAGGACCGGCTCGGAGAGTTCTCGCGTCGATTCCGCAATTTTTTCGATAGCTACCAAGGTGCAGAGCCTTACCCAACGGACCGACGCAGACGGGCTGCGACCGGTAACGGATGCGGTACGAGGACCCCGGCGTCCATCGTTCGTCATGGTAATCGCAGAAATGCCCGAATGCGTTCACACCAATGCCGTGCCGAAGCCCCGGAATTCATGGGCAGCAACCGGTAGATTCAGCCGAAGATCCCATGTTCGCCCCCCATTGCCTCGATTTCCATGCTGCTACCCACGGTGCACCCGAAAAACCGGTTCATCGGAAATTCTTCACCCATGCCGGAGAAATACGGCGGACGCGAACACGCCGGTAGGACGTATCGGATCGTCCGATACGCCCAACCGGTTCAGGCGAAATTTTTCTATTCGGGAGTTTCGGTGCGGGCCGCCTTTCCCACCGCCGTTCCGGACGCCGCCGGGCCCCGTCGATCCGGCGAATTCCGGGTTATGAGTTCGATCACACGTCGTCGCGGACGCCCGGTGCGCCGGTGGCCGCCGGGACGGGCGACCCGGTCATCGGGAGGGCGGCCAGGGCCACCGGGACCATCGCGGCGGCGGCGAACCAGAACACCGCGTGCAGCCCGTCGAGCCAGCCGGTCGTGACCGAGGTGGTGATGGCCGCGAACGCCGCGATGCCGAGCCCGCCGCCCATCTGCCGGGCGGTCATGCTCATGCCGTAGCCGGAGGCGAACTTCTCCGGCGGGAGCGAGGTCGCCGCGGCCGAGGACACCGCGGTCATCAGCAGGCCGATCGCCAGGCCGGACAGCAGGCCCACCGGCAGCCACACGGCCAGGAACCGGCTCTCCTCGTGCAGCAGCACGGCGAACAGCACCGCGGAGATGCCGAACAGCACCGCACCGAGGATCGTCGCGATGCGCTGGATGTCCGGATTCTTCGACTTGCCGACGACGCCGGCCCCGATGGCCGCTGTGAACGCGCCCGGCGAATTCGCCAGGCCCGCTTCCCAGATGGAGTACTTCCAGACAACGATCGTCCACAGCGGGCAGGCCAGCAGCCACGCGAACATCGCGATGCCGAACAGGAAGGACACCGCGCTGGCGGAGGCGAACTTCCGGTCCGCCCAGAGCTGCACCTCGAACACCGGCGCGCGGTGCCGCAGGGAGCGTCCTATCCCGGCCGCCAGCAGCGCCACGCCGCCCAGGGTGGTGGCGAGGAATCCCGCACTCCCCCAGCCCCATTCGCCGCCCTGGGTGAGCCCCACGACGACCAGGCCGACGCCGAGCGCGACCAGCGCCGCGCCCACGGGATCGGGCCGCACCCGCTGCTCGGGCTTGATCTCGGGCAGCCACGACCAGCCCACCGCGCAGGCCAGGATGCCGACCGGCACGTTGATCAGGAAGACCGCCCGCCAGTCCCAGGCCCATACCAGCAGCCCGCCGAGGGCGGGACCGAAGGCGGCGGCCGCGGAGGAGGCCGCCGCCCAGGCCGCCACCGCCGCGACCCGGCGCTCCGGCGGGTACGACCCGAGCACCAAGCCGAGCGCGGCGGGGATCATGCCGCCGGCCGCGACGCCCTGCAAACACCGTGCGGCGATGAGGAATTCGACGCTCGGCGCGATGGTGCACAGGGCCGAGGCGACGGTGAAGCCGAGCAGCGACCACAGGAACACCGCCTTGCGGCCGACCACGTCGGCGTAGCGGCCCACGGGGGTCAGCACGGCCGCGAAGAACACGGCGTATCCGGACACCACCCACGACAGGGTCGGCAGCGCGGTGTCGGGGAAACTTTCGAAGATGTCGGAGAACGCGACGTTCACCACGGACATGTCGAGGAAGGCCACGAAGGTGGCCACCGAGGTGATCAGCAGGACACGCCGCGGCTCGATCGCCGGGCGGCCGGGTGCCGCGCTCCGATTTACCGAGATCTTGTCGGCGAGGTCGTCAGTCATCGTCCACCTGCCGGAGTCACGAGAGGGCACATCGGAAAGTCCTCACAGTTGTTGAACCGAACGTTCGTGCGCGATAATTAACGCACGATCGTTCGTTTCGGTCAAGACGAGGTGTCGAGCTACCTGAACCTGGGTACCCCGCCCGTACTCGGCGAACTGCGCGAAGCACGGGCGGCGGCACCGACCGCGGGCACGAACTTCACGAACGACCGTTCGGCTAGGATGACTGTCCAGGGGTATGCCCTACAGGGCAGGTGAAGAAGGAGACTGGGGTCGATGACCGAGACTCGCCCGGCACGCGGGCACGACACCCGTCGCGCGATCCTGCGCGAAGCGGTTCAGGTCGGCGCGGTGGAGGGCCTGGACCGGCTCACCATCGGCCGGCTGGCCACCGCGCTCGGCGCCAGCAAGAGCGGCGTCTTCGGCCTGTTCGGGTCGAAGGAGGAGTTGCAGCTGGCCGCCATCGAGGAGGCCAAGTCGACATTCGTCGCCGAGGTGATCGGCCCGGCGCTGCGCCGGCCCTCGGGCATCGACCGGCTGCGCACGCTGTGCGAGGCGTGGCTGGACCACACCAGCAAGGACGCCGCGGCCGACGGCGCCTGCTTCTTCCTGTCTGTCGGGTCCGAGTACGGGTCGCGGCCCGGCCGGGTGCGCGACGCGATCGTGTCGGTGTGGCAGCAGTGGCACGACTTCCACCGCCAGACCATCGTGGAGGCCCAGCAACTGGGCGAGATCACCCCCGGAACCGATCCGGCGCAGCTGGCCTTCGAGCTGGCCGCCATCGAGCGCAGCGCCGTCGCCGACGCGACCCTGCTGGACGATACGGCCGTCTTCGACCGGGCCCGCACGGCGATGCTGCGGTTGCTGCGCGAGCACGCGACCGATCCCGATCGGATCGCGGTGTAGCGCACAACCGTTCGGTGAGACGGCGACCTTAGGGGCCGCGTAGGGGTTACCGCCCCTGCACCGGTGGACGACAGTGAGCCTATGCGCTCACTGTCCGGCCCGGCCGCCCGCACCGGCCACCGCACGACCGTGCGGCCTCGTCCGCGGGTCGGTCATATCGACTTCCTCAACTGGCTACCCATCCTGTGGGGGCTGGCCCGCACCGGCAACCTGATCGAACTCGATCTGGTGCACGGCACCCCCGACGATCTGAGCGACGCGCTCGCCGCGGGCAGGCTCGATCTCGGGCCGATCAGCCTGGTCGAATATCTCTCGCACGCGGACGATCTGGAGCTGCTGCCGGATCTGGCGATCGGCTGCGACGGGCCGGTGATGTCGTGCCTGATCGTGAGCCGGGTGCCGCTGGACCGGCTGGACGGCGTTCCGGTGGCGCTGAGTTCGACCAGCCGCACCTCGGTGCGCCTGGCCCGGCTGCTGCTCAGCGAATGCGTCGGGGTGCGGCCGCGGTTCTTCGTGAGCCCGCCCGATCCGGCGATCATGTTCACCCAGGCCCCGGCCGCCGTGCTGATCGGCGACGTGGCGCTGCGCACCGCGCTGTTCGACGCTCCCGCACGGGGTTTGGCCGTGCACGACCTCGGGCAGATGTGGCGGGACTGGACGGGGCTGCCGTTCGTCTTCGCCGTCCTCGGGGTGCGGCGCGAGTTCGCCGCGCGCGAACCGGAGACGGTGCACCGCGTGCACAGCGACCTGCTCGCCGCGCGGGATCTCGCGCTCACCGAGATGGACGAGCTGTGCGAAAGGGCCGCGCGCTGGGAGGAATTCGACGCGGACACGCTGCGGCGCTACTACACCGGCGCACTCGACTTCGGGCTCGGGCCCCGGCACCTCGCCGGGATCGCCGAGTTCGCGCGGCGGGCGGGATTTCCCGCGAGCCTGCCTGTGGCACTGCCGGATTCGGCGTGACGCGGCGGCGGTAACCGACGACACCGGGAGGATGGATGACGGGGACGGTGGATCTGGGCGCGGCCGCACGCGTCGACGACCTGGCCGCGCGGGCCGGGCGGCGGGTGGCGGTGGTGTACGAGGGCGGCACCTACAGCTATGCCGTGGTGGCCGCGCAGGCGCGCAGGCTCGCGGCGGTGCTGGCCGCCGGGGGCGCGGGGGACGGGGACCGGGTGGTGTACCTGGGCGGCAACAGCGTGACGTTCCTCGCGACCTTCCTGGCGGCGACGCGGCTGGGATCGGTGTTCGTGCCGGTGAATTCGCGGCTGACCGCGCCCGAGGTGGCGGTGGTCCTCGGCGACTGCGCACCGCACACCCTCGTGGTGGAGCCGGGGCACCGGGAAATCGCGGACGCCGCCGCGCCGGAGGGGACCCGCCTGCTGCTGGTCCCCGGTGATCCGGCGGCCGATATCGACGAAACACCGAGCGCCCCTTGGGAAACACTGCCGGCGGACGATCTGCCGGCGCCCGATCCGGTGCCGTGTCCGGCCGACCGGCTCGCCATGCTGGCCTATACGTCGGGCACCACGGGCCGCCCCAAGGGCGTCGAACTCACGCACGGCAATCTGTGGTGGAACGGCGTCAATATGGACATGGTGGCGCCGGCCCTGCCGCTGGACGTGACGCTCGTCGTCGCTCCCCTGTTCCACACCGCGCCGCTGGGCTGTTTCGCGCTGCGCACGCTCACGCGCGGCGGCACCGTGGTGCTGCGCCGCGACTTCCAGGCGCCGCGGATGCTCGCGGATCTCGTCGACTACCGGGTGACCACGGTGTTCGCGGTCCCGGCCATGTTCGCGGCGGTCGCGGCGCTCGCGGAGTTCCCGGAGGCGGATCTGTCGGCGCTGCGCACCGCGGTCACCGCGGGCGCACCCGCCCCGGCCCCGCTGATCGAGCGGTATCGGGCGCGGGGCATCGCGCTGCAACAGGCCTACGGCCTGACCGAGACCCTGTTCGCGACCTGCCTGCCCGCCGACCGGACCGCGGAGCATCCGGGGTCGGCCGGTCTCGTCCTGCCCTACACCGAGATCCGGATCGTCGATCCCGCCGGTGGCGCACCGCTCGAACCCGGTGAGCGGGGCGAGGTGTGCCTGCGCGCCCCGACCGTCTCGCGCGGCTACCGCGACGCGCCCGAGGCCACCGCGGCGGCCTTCGCGGACGGCTGGTTCCGCACCGGCGATATCGGATATCTGGATGCCGACGGCTGCCTGTACCTGGTCGACCGGCGCAAGGACATGATCATCGTCGGGGGTGACAACGTGTACTCGGCCGAGGTCGAGCACGTGCTGGAACGCTTCCCGGGCGTCGAGGACGTGGCGGTGGTCGGGGTACCCGATCCGCACGAGGGCGAGAGCGTCGTCGCGGTCGTGACCGGCCGCGCCGGTATCCGTCCGGCGCTGGCCGAGCTGCGGCGGTTCGCCGAGGGCGAGCTGGCGCGCTACAAGCTGCCGACGCGGGTGGTGCACGCCGGGCAGATCCCGCGCAACGCGATGGGCAAGATCGACAAGGTCGGTATCCGCGCAGCCCTCGCCGCGGACGACTACAGCGTCTTCGACTCGCCGGATATCGACGAGGCGGCCGAGACACCTACTGCCGCAACGCCTTCGCACACCCCGGTCGCGCCGCAGTGGCTGCGCGAGCTGCCGTCGCTGCCGCCGGACGAGCAGTACCGCCTCGTCTTCGACGTGGTGGCGGCCGGTCTGGCCCGGACCATTCGCGGCGCGCCGCCGGTCCTCGCGGAGGACGACCGGTTGCGCGATATCGGGCTGGGTTCACTGGCCGCGGTGGAGCTGGCCCGCCACCTCGGCGAGACCCTTCAGCTGGACCTGCCCAGTACGGCGCTGTTCGATCACCCCACGGTCGGCGCGCTGGTACTGCACCTGCGTACCCGGCTCGCGACGCGCGGCGCGCGCCCCGCGATCCTCGACCGGATCACCGAATTCGAGCGCGCGCTGCGGCACGACACCCTCGACCCGGCCGTCCGGGCCGAACTGCGCGCCCGCCTGCGCACCTCCCTCGACCACCTCACCGGCTCCGGCGACGCGGCCCCGGCCGACCTCACCGGCGCGACCGACCGCGAGCTGTTCGACCTGCTCGACGCGGAGCTCGGAACACGCTGAACCACCGTCCCCCGACCACTCGAGCCCTGCCGCTGGGGAGGAGCATCCCGTGACCGACGACACCGCCATGCGCGACTATCTCGAGCGCGCCACCGCCGCACTGCTGGACGCCCGCGCGCGACTGCGCCGGGCGGAGGCCGCGCCCCGCGAGCCGATCGCGGTGGTGGGGATCGGGTGCCGGTATCCCGGCGGCATCGAGTCCCCGCAGCAGCTGTGGGATTTCGTGGCCGACGAGCGAGAGGCGGTGGGGCCCTTCCCCACCGACCGCGGCTGGCATCCGGAGGCGCTGCTGGGCGACGACCCGGACCGGCCGGGCACCGTCACCGCCGAGGGCGGCGGATTCCTCGACGCCCCCTTCGATTTCGACGCCGACTTCTTCGGCATCTCCCCGCGCGAGGCGCTGGCGACGGATCCGCAGCAGCGGCTGCTGCTGGAGGTCGCGTGGGAGGCGCTGGAGCGGGCCGGTCTGGATCCGAAGGCGTTGCGCGACAGCGATTGCGGCGTCTTCGTCGGCGCGATGTACCACGACTACGCCAGCCGGTTGCGCGAGGTGCCCGGCGAGCTGGAGGCGCAGCTGGGCACCGGCAGCGCGGGCGGCGTGCTGTCGGGCCGGATCGCCTACAGCTTCGGGTTCACGGGTCCCGCCGTGACCGTGGATACGGCGTGCTCCTCGTCGCTGGTGGCGGTGCATCAGGCGATGCAGGCGCTGCGCGGCGGCGAATGCGGCCTGGCGCTGGCGGGCGGGGTGACCGTGATGTCGTCGCCGTCGAGTTTCCTGGAGTTCAGCCGCCAGCGCGGCCTGGCCCGCGACGGCCGGTGTAAGGCGTACGCGGCGGCGGCCGACGGCACCGGGTTCGCCGAGGGCGTCGGCGTCCTGGTGCTGGAACGGCTGTCGGAGGCGCGGCGGCACGGGCATCGGGTGTGGGCCGTGCTGCGCGGGTCGGCGGTGAATTCCGACGGCGACTCCCCCGGCCTCACGGTGCCCAGCGGCGCCGCGCAGGCGCGGGTGATCCGGCAGGCGCTCGCCGCGGCGGGCGTCGCGCCCGGTGAGATAGACGCGGTCGACGGGCACGGCACCGGGACCACCCTCGGCGATCCGATCGAGGTGCGCGCGCTGCTGGAGGTGTTCGGCGACCGGGACGGCGATCCGCTGTGGCTGGGTTCGGTGAAATCGAATCTCGGGCACACCCAGGGCGCCGCCGGTGTGGCCGGGGTGATCAAGATGATCATGGCGATGCGGCACGGGATCGTCCCGGCCACACTGCATGTCGACGAGCCGACCCCGCACGTGGACTGGTCCGCGGGCGCGGTGCGACCGGCGCTCGCCGCGCGCGAGTGGCCCGCGACGGGGCGGCCGCGCCGGGCGGGGGTGTCGTCGTTCGGGATCAGCGGCACCAACGCGCACGTCGTCATCGAGCAGGCGCCCGCGGAGGATCCGAAACCGGCCCGCCCGCAACCACTGTCGCCGTTCACGACGTGGGTGCTGTCGGGGCCCGGCGATGCGGCGCTGGCCGGGCAGGCGGCCGGGCTCGCGCGGCACGTCCGCGCGCATGCCGATCTGCCCCTCGCGGAGATCGGCGCCGCGTCGGCGGCCCGGACCCGATTCTCCCGTCGCGCCGCCGTGTTCGGCCGGGACCGCGGGGAGTTGCTGGCGGCCCTGGATACGCTCGCGGCGGGCGGGGAATCGCCCACCGTCGTCCGCGGCAGCGCGCCCGCGGGGCCGGTCGCGACCGCCGTCATGTTCCCCGGGCAGGGTGCGCAGCGTGTCGCCATGGGCCGCCAGCTGTATGCCGCGCACCCGGTCTACGCGCGGGCATTCGACGAGGTCTGCGGTCACTTCGCCGAGCACCTGGACGCCGACCTGGCCGAGGTTGTGTTCGCCGAACCGGGCACCGCGGCGGCGGAGTCGCTGGCCCGCACCAGCTTTACGCAAGCGGCGCTGTTCGCGGTCGAAGTGGCGCTGTTCCGGCTGGCCGAATCCTTCGGGCTGCGACCGGATTTCCTGATCGGCCACTCCATCGGGGAACTCACCGCCGCGTATCTCGCGGGTGTGTGGAGCCTGCCCGACGCCGCGACGCTGGTGGCCGCGCGCGGCCGCCTGATGGACCGGCTTCCGGGCCGCGGCAGCATGATCGCGGTCGCCGCGGGCGAGCACAAGGTGACGCCGCTGCTGGTCGGCCGCGAGCACGCGGTGTCGGTGGCGGCGATCAACGGCACCTCCGCGGTCGTGCTGTCGGGCGCCGACACCGCGGTCGGCGAGATCGCCGCCACCCTGGAGACGCTGGGGCGGCGCACCTCCCGGCTGCGGGTGGCGCACGCCTTCCACTCGCCGCTGGTGGAGCCGATGCTCGACGAGTTCGCGCGGGTGTGCCGGAGTATCGAGTACCACGAGCCGGCGCTGCCGATCGTGTCGAACGTGACCGGGGCGCTGGCGGATCCGGCGCGGCTGCGCGATCCGGGGTACTGGGTCGACCAGGTGCGCCGTCCGGTCCGGTTCTTCGACGGGCTGCGCGGCCTGCACGACGACCACGGCGTGCGGGTGTTCGTGGAGGTCGGGCCGGGCAGCACGCTCACCGCTCTGGCGCGGGAGGCGTTCTCCGGCACCCCCGCCGTGACCACGACGCCGCTGCTGCCGGGTCGGCGCACCGAACCGGACGCGGTCGTCGCGGGGCTCGCGGCGGCGCATACCGCCGGCACGCCGATCGAATGGTATCCCGGCGTCACCCCCGATCCGGACGTACTGCCGACCTACGCCTTCCAGCATCGCCGGTACTGGCTCGATGCCGGCGACACCGTGGGCGCGGACCGCGAACGTACCGGGCACCCGCTGCTGGACCGCTGCCTGGAACTCGCCGACGGCGGATTCCTCTTCTCCGGCAGCCTGTCTCGCGGCTCGGCCGGATGGGTGTCCGACCACGTCATCCACGACACCGCACTGCTCCCGGCGACCGCCTTCGTGGATATGGCGTTGCTGGCGGGTGAGCGGGCCGGTGACGACTACATCGAGGAACTCACTCTCCTCGAACCGCTGGCGATTCCCGAAACCGGTTCTCTCCCTCTGCAACTCGCCGTCGCCGCCCCCGCTCCCGGCGGGCGTCGCGGTCTGACCGTCCACACCCGTCCGCCGGACGGCGCCTGGGTCCTGCACGCCGAGGCGACCTTGTCCCCCGCCCCGGCCGACGCGTCGATCGCGCCCGCCGAGACGTCGGTGCGCGGCTGGTCGCAGGACGGGGCCGTCGCCGCCGACCTGGACGCGCGGTATCGCGAACTCGCGGCGGCGGGTTATCAGTACGGGCCCGCGTTCCGGGGCGCGACGGAGGTGTCCACGCGCGGCGACGACCACCTGACCGTCGTCGCCGGGATGCCCGCCGGTGGTCATCGCATTCATCCCGCGGTGCTCGACGCCGTCCTGCATCCGCTGGCCGCCGCGTCGGGGCCGATACGGATGCCGTTCTCCTGGCGCGGGATTCGCTTCTTCGGTCCCGCCGAGGGCGCGGTGCGAGCGCGACTGACCACGGGCACCGACACCTCCGTCGACGTGGTCGACGCGAGTGGTCGCGCGGTGCTGTCGGTGGAGGCGCTCGTGCTGCGGCCGGTGGCCCTCGGCGCCCTCGGGGCCCGCTACCGGCTCGGCTGGATCCGGCCGTCCGCCGAGGGTCCGGGCCTGGCGTGGCCGGACCTGAGCTGGTTCGACCTGCCCGCGTTCGAGCCGACGCCCACGGGCGTGCGGGCCGCGCTGGACGCGGCGCTGGATCGGATCCGGGCGTGGTTGCGCGAGGCCGATACCGGACTGCTGGCGATCCGCACCCGCGGCGCGGTGGCGGTGGGCGGCGCGGCCGTCACCGATCCGGCCGCCGCGGCGGTGTGGGGGCTGGTGCGGTCGGCGCAGTCGGAACATCCGGGCCGCTTCCTGCTCGTCGACACCGACGACGGGGCGACGAGCCCGCTGCCGGCGGGTGAACCCCAGATCGCCACGCGCGGCGGCGATGTGCTGGTGCCGCGGCTGGTCCCCGCTTACGAGCCGGCCGTCGGGTCGCCGTGGCGACCCGACGGCACCGTGCTGATCACGGGCGCGGGC
>NZ_BAGL01000123.1 GCF_000308875.1 Nocardia transvalensis NBRC 15921 | reverse complement strand
CGGTTGATGTACTGGTATATGAAGCGGCGGTTCGGGGAGGTGCCGGAGCCGTTCGCGGTGGCGGCCAATCATCCGGGGGTGATGGTGGCCAGTGCCGTGCACGAGGGGCTGGCAGAGAGGGCCACCGGGGCGGTGCCGTCTCACATTCGGGAGATCGCGGTGTATCGGGTGGCGTGGACGGTCGGGTGCTCGTGGTGCGTGGACTTCGGGGCCATGCTGATGCGGCTGGACCATCTCGATATCGACAAACTCGAGCACATTGCGGACTACGAGACCTCGCCGTCGTACAGCGAGGACGAGCGGGCCGCCATCGCGTACGCCGACGCCATGACCGCCACCCCCACGACCGTCACCGACGAACAGGTCACGGATCTGCGGCGGCGGTTCGGGACGGACGGGGTCGTGGAGCTGACCTATCAGATCGCCCTGGAGAACTCGCGGGCGCGGACGTATTCGGCGCTGGGGATCACGGCGCAGGGGTTCAGTACGGATTCGTGCCGGGTGCCCTGGGCGTGAAATGCCGTCAGCCCACCGCGATACACGCGGTGGGCTGACGATCGGGGAGAAAGACTCAGGCCGACTTCTCGCGGCGTTCCTGCGGCTGGCGCTTGCGCGGGACGATGGTGGGAAGCACGTTGTCGTTGACGGTGTCGCCGTTCACGACCACCTTGGCGACGTCGTCGCGGCTGGGGATGTCGTACATCACCGGCAGCAGCACTTCCTCCATGATGGCCCGCAGACCGCGAGCGCCGGTGCCGCGCAGGATCGCCTGATCCGCAACGGCTTCCAGCGCGTCCTGGGTGAATTCCAGGTCCACGCCGTCCATCTCGAAGAGCCGGACGTACTGCTTGACCAACGCGTTCTTCGGCTCCGAGAGGATGCGGACCAGCGAATCCTTGTCCAGGTTGGTCACCGAGGCCACTATCGGCAGGCGGCCGATGAACTCGGGGATCAGGCCGAACTTGATCAGATCCTCCGGCATGACCTCGGCGAAGTGATCGGCGGTGTCGATCTCGCTCTTGGAGCGGACCTCCGCGCCGAATCCGATGCCGCGCTTGCCGACCCGGTCCTGGACGATCTTCTCCAGACCGGCGAAGGCACCCGCCACGATGAACAGCACGTTCGTCGTGTCGATCTGGATGAACTCCTGGTGCGGGTGCTTGCGACCACCCTGCGGCGGCACGCTCGCCTGGGTGCCCTCGAGGATCTTCAGCAGGGCCTGCTGCACGCCCTCGCCCGACACGTCGCGCGTGATCGACGGGTTCTCGCTCTTGCGGGCGATCTTGTCGACCTCGTCGATGTAGATGATGCCGGTCTCGGCGCGCTTGACGTCGTAGTCGGCGGCCTGGATCAGCTTCAGCAGGATGTTCTCGACATCCTCGCCGACGTAGCCGGCCTCGGTCAGCGCCGTGGCGTCGGCGATGGCGAAGGGGACGTTCAGCATCTTGGCCAGGGTCTGGGCGAGGTAGGTCTTGCCGCAGCCCGTGGGCCCGAGCATCAGGATGTTGGACTTGGTCAGCTCGACCGGCTCGTTGCGGCTGTCGCGCCCCTTGTCACCCGCCTGGATGCGCTTGTAGTGGTTGTAGACCGCGACGGCCAGGGTGCGCTTGGCGGTGTCCTGCCCGATCACGTACGCCTCGAGGAAGTCCCGGATCTCCGCCGGTTTCGGCAGCTCGTCGAGTTTGACCTCGCTGGACTCGGCCAGCTCCTCCTCGATGATCTCGTTGCACAGATCGATGCACTCGTCGCAGATGTACACCCCTGGTCCCGCAATGAGCTTCTTGACCTGCTTCTGGCTCTTTCCGCAGAACGAGCACTTGAGCAGATCGCCGCCATCACCGATGCGCGCCATCTCGTGGGTCCCTACTTCCTTGTCCGCGTGCAACCGTCTGTCCAGCTGCCGACAAGCCGCCTTCCGAACAACGCTACCTGTCACACATCGATCGGTGTCCGACCCGATCGGATTTTCAACGAATTTCGGCAGTGTCGCTCGGGGGTTCGATCGTCTCGACAACCTCTGAGCAAAGGTCCCTAGAGTGACCGTACCCGGTCCGTCGGACGGAGGTCGACAACTCGAGCATGTTTCTCATGTGAGCCTTCCGCCGAGTGCGTGATTCGCGTCCGCGACGGAAGGCCGCACGGGTCACTTCTTCTGAGCGCTGAGCTTCCGGTACTCGAACACCTGGTCGATGATGCCGTAGTCCTTGGCCTCGTCGGCCGTGAGGATCTTGTCGCGGTCGGTGTCCTTGCGGATGGTGTCGGCGTCCTTGCCGGTGTGGCGCGCCAGCGTGGTCTCCATCTGCCGGCGCATGCGCTCGATCTCGGCGGCCTGGATCTCCAGATCCGACACCTGGCCCTGGATGCCACCCTCCAGCGACGGCTGGTGGATCAGCACGCGGGCGTTGGGCAGGCAGGCGCGCTTGCCGGGCGTGCCGGCGGCGAGCAGCACGGCGGCGGCGGAGGCGGCCTGGCCCAGGCAGACGGTCGCGACATCGGCGCGGACGTACTGCATGGTGTCGTAGATGGCCATCAGCGCGGTGAAGGAGCCACCGGGCGAGTTGATGTACATCGTGATGTCGCGGTCGGGATCCAGGGACTCCAGCACCAGCAGCTGCGCCATGATGTCGTTGGCCGAGGTGTCGTCGACCGTGGCGCCGAGGAAGATGATGCGCTCCTCGAACAGCTTGTTGTAGGGGTTGGACTCCTTGACGCCGAAGCTCGAGTGCTCGATGAACGACGGCAGGATGTAGCGTGCCTGCGGGCCGGCCGGGGCCGTTCCGGACAGGCCGGCGCTGGGTTCGATGACAGTCATCTTCGTCTCCAAAGTCGGTGTGGTGTGAGCTACTCGGCGGAGCCGTTGGCCTGGGACGCGCGGGTGATCACGTGGTCGATGAACCCGTACTCCAGCGCCTGCTGGGCCGTGAACCAGCGGTCGCGGTCGGCGTCCTGGGTGACCTGCTCCACGGTCTGGCCGGTGTGCTGCGCCTGCAGCTCGTTCAGCTCCCGCTTGGTGAGCGCCAGCTGCTGGGCGTAGATGGAGATGTCCGCGGCGCTGCCGCCGATTCCGGCCGAGGGCTGGTGCATCATGACGCGCGTGTGCGGCAGCGCGTAACGCTTGCCGGGGGCGCCCGCGGTCAGCAGGAACTGCCCCATCGAGGCGGCCATGCCCAGGCCGTAGGTCGAGATGTCGGACTCGACCAGCTGCATGGTGTCGTAGATCGCCATGCCCGCGGTCACCGAGCCGCCCGGGGAGTTGATGTACAGCTTGATATCGCGCGTCGGGTCCTCCGCCGACAGCAGCAGAATCTGCGCGCAGAGCCTGTTGGCGATGTCGTCGTCGACCTGGGTGCCCAGGAAGATGATCCGCTCCCGCAGCAGCCGCTCGTACACCGAATCACTGAGGTTGAGACCAGCAGTCGCGGATGTCATGACCGGCCCCGCCTGATTGATTGTCACGTATTCCTGCCCTCTCTCACCGGCTCGGTGCTGTGCGCACGGCCTCTTCTGATTCGCTGTCACAAACCCTAACGAAGCAGGGCGGCACCGAACTCCCGGTACCGCCCTCTTCTGCTCACAGCGCAACCCCGGCAACCATCGTGTCGAATGTCGCGCTGCGGTGGCACTCGGTTATTCGGCGCTCGCCTCGACCTTCTCCGGCTCCTCGGCCTCGGAATCGTCGGGGCTGCCGAACATCTCGGCGGTGTCCACGGTGTTGCCGTCGGTGTCGGTCACGGTGACCTGGCCGACGATCGTGGCGAGCGCCTTGCCGCGGCGCACGTCGGAGAAGATCGCGCCGAGCTGGCCGGCCTGCTGCACCTGCTGGATGAACTGCTCGGGCGACATGCCGTAGCGCTGCGCCTGGAACAGGATCCGCTCGGTGAGCTCCTGCTGGCCGACCTCGGTGTTCTCGGACTCGGCGATGGCGTCCAGCAGCAGCTGGGTCTTCACCGACTTCTCCGCGGACTCCTTGGCGTCCTTGTCGAACTCCTCGCGGGAGGAACCCTGCGCCTCCAGCGCTTCGGCGAACTTGGCCTCGTCGTGGTCGAAGCCGTGGACGGCGTCGTGCACCACGGCGTCGATCTCGCCCTGGACCGCGCCCTCGGGCAGCGGCACCTCGGTCTTCTCCAGCAGGGCCTCGAGCACCTTGTCGCGGATCTCGCCCGCCTGCTCGACCTTCTTGCCCTGCTCGACCCGCTTGCGCAGGTCGTCCTTCAGTTCGTCGATGGTGTCGAATTCGCTGGCCATCTGGGCGAATTCGTCGTCGGCCTCCGGCAGCTCGCGCTCCTTGACCGAGTTCACCTTGACGGTGATGACCGCGTCCTTACCGGCGTACTCGCCGGCGACCAGGGTCGAGGTGAAGTCCTTGGACTCCTCGGCCGACATGCCGGTCAGGGTCTCGTCCAGGCCCTCGATGAGCTGGCCCGAACCGACCTCGTGCGACAGGCCGGTGGTCGAGGCCTCCTCGACCTCCTTGCCGTCGACGCTGGCCGCCAGGTCGATGGAGACGAAATCGCCCTCCTGGACCGGACGCTCGACGCCCTTCAAGGTGCCGAAGCGCTGCCGCAGGGACTGCAGCTGCTGCTCGATCTCGTCGTCCTCGATCGAGATCGGGTCGACGGTCACCTCGATGCCGGAGTAGTCGGGCAGGGTGATCTCGGGGCGGACGTCGACCTCGGCGGTGAACGCCAGCTCCTCGCCGTCCTCGATCTTGGTGATCTCGATCGCCGGCTGGCCGATGACCTTCACCTCGGAGGTCTGCACGGCCTCGCCGTACTTGTTCGGCAGCGCGTCGTTGACGACCTGCTCGAGAATCGCACCCCGGCCCAGCCGCGCCTCCAGCAGCTTCGCGGGGGCCTTACCCGGCCGGAAGCCGGGGATGCGCACCTGCTGGGCCAGCGCCTTGTACGCCTTGTCGAAGTCCGGCTTCAGCTCCTCGAAGGGCACCTCGACATTGATGCGGACCCGGGTCGGGCTCAGCTGCTCGACGGTGCTCTTCACGGACATGCTCCTTGTTCGTTGTTCTCTGAATTGACGTCGTCGGTTCCCCCCGATCGCATCCCGCCCAGCCTAGTCGACCTGGGCGAGCGGGCTGCAATCGGACCTCTAGCCTCCGACCTTCACCGCATCGGTGACGAACACCAAGGTCTCGTTGGGCTTCACCCCGTTGCCGCCCCGGCCGTAGCCGAGGTCCGGGGGGATGATCAGCAGGCGGCGGGTGCCCTCGGTGATCCCGGCCAGGCCCTGGTCCCAGCCAGGGATGACCTCGCCCGCGCCGAGGGTGAGCGGGAACGGCTTGCCGCGATCGAAGGAGCTGTCCAGCTTCTGGTGATCCGACCAGGTGACCAGCGTGTAGTTCATGGTGACCGGCTGCTCCGGCTGCGCGGCCGGGCCGGTGCCCACGACCAGATCCTTCGTGATCAGCTGCTTGGGCGGATCGCAGTCGTCGGGGATGGTGATGGTCGGGGCTTCGCCGAAGCCGCCGGTGGTCTGCACGTCGTCGGCGGTGCATTCGCGGCCGTGCGTCTTCGGCGCGGCCTGCGCCTGCGAACTCGCCCCCGACGCGACGGTGGTCGTCGCGGTGTCGCCCGACTCGTCGTCACCGCCACAGGCAGCCAGCGCCAAGGCGGCGGCCGCGACCATTCCCGTCGACACGATCCTGCCCATCATGCGCATCCCGCGCTCCTCCTCAGTTCCGCAAGCCGCCACCGACGGCGGTCGCCGCCGCGCCGAACCTACACGGCGTGCCGTGGTGTGTGCAGTCCAGCCGGGGTTCCCGGCCAAAAGCATGCCGGGAAAACGAAAAGGGCGCTTCACGCGCGAGCAACTCACCTGATTCCAGCGGGCAACCCTCCCTATTCCCAGCGGGCAACCCTCCCTATTCCCAGCGGGCAACCCTCCCTATTCCCGGCGGGCAACCCCCTTCATTTCCCGGCATGCTTTTGGCCGGGATTCTCAGGTGGCGTCAACCCCAAGGCGCGGATGAGGTGGGTGATCTCCGTGCGGTAGAGCTTGTCGGGGTTGGTGGTCTGGGCGCGGAGGTGGCCGAGGATCTCCAGGGAGACCAGGCCGTGCAGGTGGCCCCAGATGCGGAGGGCGATCGCCAGGGCGGCCGGGGGAAGGCCGGGGAATTCCGCGCGCACGAGGTCCACCAGGTGTGGGTCGAAGTCCGACCATTCGAAACCGTGGTCGGCGTATCCGCTCGCCGCGGACGGCCACGCCCCGGCGGCCAGGCCGGCGAGTCCGGCGCACACCCGATGCGCGGCCTCGGGCGCCGCACCGCCCTCCGGCGCGCGGTAGCCCGGCACCGGATCGCCGTAGATCAGCCGGAAGCCCTCGGTGTTGGCCAGCGACCACTCGCGGAACGCGCACGCCCACGCCATGATCCGGCCCGCCGCGTCGTCCCGCGGGCGCTCGTCGCGGGCGGCGATCACCGCCTCCGCTAGTTCGTCGTACACATCCCGGATCAGCGCCGTGACCAGATCGTCGCGGGTCGCGAAGTAGCTGTAGACGGCGTTCGGGGTCATCCCCATCTCGCGGGCGATCGCCCGCAGCGTGATCGCGCCCGGACCGCCCTCGGCCATCAGCCGCAGGGCCGTCTCCTTGATCTCGGCCGTCGTCTCGGCCCGCCGTCGCTCCCGCCGAGTCGGCGCCACGCTGCTCACGCCGCAACCTTACCTGCCGTGAAATTATTGGGCGTTGCGCAAACACTTCACGCTGTATAGTTTTCTCACATCGTTAGATCTACTGAGGAGAACGATGTTCATCGGCATCATCGGCGCCACCGGCAATATCGGGCAGAAGGTCGTCACCGAGGCGCTCGCGCGCGGCCATCACGTCCGGGCATTCACGCGCGACCTCGCCCGCGCCACCACCACTCACCCGAACCTGACCTGGGCCGAACTCGACATCTTCGACAGCGCGGCCGTCGCGGCCCAGCTTCCCGGGCTCGACGTCCTGCTCAGCGGTTACCAACCGGGCAATGCCGCAAGGGATTTCGCGGATACGGTCGCGAGATCGGTGGCCGATCCGGGCGTGCACGTCACCGTCGAGAACTCGCTGCTGCGAGCCTTGCACACCCATCCCCGCACCCGGCTGATCGTGATCGGCGGCGCCGGGAGCCTGGAGTTCGAACCGGGACGGGTCCTCGCCGACCACGACGAACGCCTGCTCCCACTGCTCGAGAGCATCGGATTGCCGAAGGAGTACGCAGCGGCCGTGCGTGGCGCGCGCGACGGGCTGAACGTGCTGCGCACCTCGAATCGGCTCTGGACCTATCTGAGCCCGGCCGAGCAGATCGGCCCCGGCGAGCGCACCGGCCGCTACCGGGTCGGCACCGACCAGCCGGTGGTCGACGCCGACGGCCGGAGCCGGATCTCCTACGACGACGCCGCCGTGGCCCTGCTCGACGAGATCGAGGCGCCGCGATTCATCCAGCGCCGATTCACCATCGGTTACTGACGCCTCGCGGACTCCTGCGCCGACTCGCGGGGTAGCACCACGGTGAAGGTCGCGCCCGCGCCGGGCTCGCTGTGCACGGTGACGCGGCCGCCGTGGGCGGTGACCAGGGCCTGGACGATCGACAGGCCGAGGCCGGTGCCGCCGCTGGCGCGGGTGCGGGAGGTGTCGGTGCGATAGAAGCGCTCGAAGACCTTGGCGGCGGCCTCCTCGGACAGGCCCGGACCTTCGTCGGTGACGTCGATGCGTACCTCGTCCGCGGCGGGGGTGAGGCGGACCGTGACCGGCGTGCCGGGCGGGGTGTGGGCGAGGGCGTTGCCGAGCAGGTTGCCGAGCACCTGGCGCAGCCGGTCGGCGTCGCCCCGGACCTCCAATGTGCCGGTGCCCGAGGCGATGTCGAGGGAGATGGGACGGGACGGCGCGCCGGATTCGCGGGCCGCCATGGCCTGCGCGCTGTGCACGGCGTCCCCGGCCAGCGACAGCAGGTCCACCGGCTCCCACTGCAGCGGGCGCTGCGCGTCCAGCCGGGCCAGCATCAGCAGATCCTCGACCAGCAGGCCCATCCGCTCGGCCTCGGCCTCGATGCGCTGGAGCACCAGCCGCGGATCCTGGCTCGCCCCTTGGCGATACAGCTCGGCGAACCCGCGAATCGTGGTCAGGGGGGTGCGCAATTCGTGGCTGGCGTCGGCGACGAACTGCCGCATCTTGGCCTCCGAGCGCCGGGCCGCCTCCTCCGACGCCTCGGTCGCCGCGACGCCGTGCTGGATCTGCGCCAGCATCGAATTCAGCGACTGCGCCAGATGATCCACCTCGGTGTCGACGTCGCGCACGGGCACCCGGCGGCTCAGATCGCCGGCGGCTATGGCGGCGGCGGTCTCCTCCACCTGCCGCAGCGGCCGCAGCCCGCGCCGCACCACGACGTACCCGCCGACCGCGAGCAGCAGCAGCGCCACCGCGCCGGTGCCCGCCTCGAACACCAGCAGCCGCGTCACCGTCTCACGGTTGTCGTCCAGGGACAGCGCGATGGTCGTGGAGCCGTACTGGTTGGCGGTGGTGAGCACCCGCCACCGCGTCGACGAGCCGTCCGCCGACCCGACCGTCACCGGATCGCCGACCGGCACATTCGACAGGTCGGGCCCGTCCGCGGGCACCGGGCGGCCGATGTCGTAGACGGTGCCCTCGGGAGATTTGCGCAGTTCGTAGAACCGCCGGGGCTGATCGGTGGACAGCGGCTCCCGCGGGGGCGGGCCCGGCATATCGGACGGCACCCAGAGCGTCCCCTGATCGGTGGTGATCTGCCGCATGGGATGCGGCTGCGCCCAGCTGTGCGCCGAATCGTAGAGCTGCTCGTCGGTGCGCTGGGTCAACGATCGCGACAGCGCCGAGGTGACCGCCACCCCGGAGGCCACCAGCACGATCGCGGCCAGCGTCACCATGGCGACGACGAGCCCGATCCGCAGCGGGATCGCCGACACCCGCCGCGCCAGCGTCCGCCGCACACTCACCGGTCCGCCCGCGTTCTCCCGGCCGGGAGGACCACACCTGCACTCGTCACGCACCCCATCTCTACCGGGCGAAACTGGGAGATCGCTGCAAGTGGCCTGGGCGTTTCCTCCGTACCCCGGCTCAGCCGCCGGTCAACCGCTCGGCGAGGCGCTCCAGAAACGGCCGCTGCCCTTTACCCAATTTGTCCCGCGCGGTGTCCAGATCGAACCACTCGGCCCGATCGATCTCGGGGAACTCCTGCATCCGCCCGGACCGCGGCGGCCACTGCATCTCGAACGTCCCCGGATTCACCCGCGCCGGATCCAGCTCCCCCTCCACGGCCCACACCAGCACCTGCTTCTTACTCGCCCCGCTCCCGTACCGGACCTCCCCCAGCTCGATCCACGCCCCCTCCGGCACCGGCAACCCCAGCTCCTCCGTGAACTCCCGCCGCGCCGCCACCCGCGAGTCCTCGCTCTCCGGCTCGTACTCCCCCTTCGGAATAGACCAGGCCCCCAGATCCTTCCGTGACCACAACGGCCCACCCATATGCCCCAGCAGCACCCGCACCTCGGGCGCACGGCGGAACAGCAGGACTCCGGCGCTGTATTTCATGGTGGCAGTCTGCCGCATCGCTCGGGCGTCACCGGGCCGACATCTCAGCACATTCCCACGCACGAGAAGACGGGATATGCACGGAGCGGACACACCGGAGGACAATCGTCTCTCCGCGACATCGTCCGGATGTCCGGGACAAGCATCGGTACAGGCACATCCGCGGCGAGTGCCACGACAGCGGGAGCGCGTGTGGGTCAGTCGTTGCACGTCGATCCGGACGAGTTACGCAACGCCGCCGATGAACTCCGCGCGCTCGCCGACGAGACGGCACGGGTGGTCGCGGAGCTGAAGGCCGATCTCGCCCGCGAGGGCGAATGCTGGGGCGACGACGAACCCGGCAAGATGATCGCCGAGTCGTATGTGCCGGGCGCGGACCAGGGCATGGCGGGATTCGAGAACCTCGTTCAGAACATCGACGCTACGAGTTCGAACCTTCGCAGCACCGCCGAGACCTTCGAAACTCAGGATCGTAACGCCGGCAACGGCATTCGGAATTCGACGCCGGATGCCGGGGCTCCCGCAACGACGTATCCGTCCCCGACCAACCAGGCGAACAGCGGTAGCACGCCGGACCAGCGATCACCCGGCGCCGGGCAGACACCGGAACAGTCCGGACAGTCGGGCACCGGGTCGCCGACGCCCGGCGATGCCGCGGCGAACGCACAGCAGCCCGCCGCACAGCAGCAGCAACCCGCGGCACAACGTCCCGCGGACTCATCCGACGGCTCCGATTCCCCCGGTGACGATTCCGGCAACAACCCGGACAGCTCCGCTCCGAATGCGACCGGATCGGACAGCCCTGGCGGTGGCTCGGACCACAACCCCTCCCAGCCCGGAACGTCCGGCCCGAACCCCACGGCCGCATCGACACCGCCGACCTCACCCTCCGCGCCGTCGTTTCCGGGGGCCGGTGGAGGCGCAGGCGCCACGGCCACGCCGAGTTCCCGGCCGAAGAGTCCCTCGAAGGCGTACGGTCCTGCCGCACAACAGAATTCCGGCGCGCCGTCGCCGAAGTCCGGCACCGGAACGCCTTCGGAACAACAGTCACCGCCACGGCCCGCGCAGCCCCGACGTCCCGCCGCGCAGAAGCCTTCCCCGGCACCCGAGAAGCGCAAGAACCCCACACGGAAACCGCCGCCGCGGCCGCTCACCGACGACGAGGCGATGCGGATCGTGACGGCCATGGCGGTCCGGCACAACCTGCAGATCATCGGATTCGAGGCGGCGGCGATCTCCGTGCCGACGGCCCAGGAGATCGCGGACGCCGTCGACTCCGTACTCGGCAAGTACTCGATCGCGCTGCACGGCATCGAGATCGCGGACATCGCCTCCGCACTGTCCGGCGTCGAGAACCGGGCGGAGCCGACGGCGCCGGAGCCGGAGCCGTGGATCGTCCTGGAGCGTCGCGCCGTCGCGGATCCCGGCGCGCGTTCCGAGCGTGACCGCGTCCGGGCACTCCCGGCCGAGAAAATCCCTCGCCAGGTGTACGCACGGATGCTGCGTGAATTCGGCCGGGTCATCGACATGGTCGGCGGGTTGCGGGCGCGACGGACGGTACAGCGCGCGCTGATCACCGAGTATCTGCGGGTCACCGGCGCCGACCGGCGGACGCTGGCGCATGTGACGAACGGCTACCGGCGCTGGCGAAGCCAACTCGGCGACGGGTGCTTCAGCGACGGCGTGATCGAACCCGGCAGCGCACTGGCCGATGCGTTCGCCACCGTCGAGCAGGGTGGCGTCCAAGCACCCGGCCCGGCCAAGGTGCTGCACCGCTTGCTGCTGGTCATGGCGCGGTTGGACATGGGAAAGGCGAACGGGACGCCGTGGGATTCCGGAAAGGGATGAGCCGATGGACCGGTGGAAACGCGAGGGCCTGCGTTCGGCCAACAATGGATTGCGCAATCAGGTGGAGCAGCTGGTCGACTCCTACGAAGAGCAACAGTCTCGTCTCACCGAGATCCACCGAGAGCTGGAAACCCTTCGCCTGCAAGCGGGTTCGTCCGATGGATCGGTCGGGGCGACCGTCGACGCCAACGGCGTTCTCACGGATCTGTCGCTGACTCCGGCCGCACTCCGCAGGACACCGGACGAACTCGCCCGCTCGATCGTGCAAGCGACGCAGGAGGCCGCCCGACAGGCTCGGGAACGGAGCGAGAAGGCGGCCGCGCCGGTAGCGGCCGCACTCGACGACGAACCCGACCTCACCGACATCCTGGGCGAGGGGCCCACGCTCCGCGATATCCGCGAGTTCTTCCGGGGCCCGTGATCGAGGTGCCGGACGACGAACCCACCATTCCCGGAACTGGGAACACTCGCGCTCGGCAGGAGAATTCCGCTGTGCTGGTTCGGTTGACGGTGGCGGGGTCACGAACGCCCCTGCCCGCCGCCGGATAGCGGGACCGCTCCGGCGATGCCGCTATATCTTCCCTCGTGGTTACCCGAACAGGTCGTGACGTGCGTGGCCGGCCATTTCCCGGTCGGCGACGAAGACGCGATGCGCCGGCTCGGCGACTACTGGTCCGACAAAGCCGAATGGTGCCGAGAACAGGCGAAGATCTACGACGCCAAGGCCGCGCAGCGCCACCAGATCCAGGGACGTACCGGCGACGCGGTCGAGGAGGCGTACCAGAACCTCGCGCAGCACTTCCGCTCCCAGGCCGATCACATGGACACCCTGGCCGAGCAACAGTACGAGGGCGCCAACGGCCTCGAGATGCAGAAGTGGACGGTCATCGGATTCGCGGTGATCCTGGCCTGGACGCTGGCGCACGCCGCGATCACCTTCGCCGTCGGCGGAGCGATGGAGGCCTATGTCGCCAAGATGCGCACCGATACGGCGCTGCGGTGGGCCTGGTCGAAGATGTTGCAGTACCTCTCCGGGCAGAGCGCCAGGCTGGCCGCCGAACGCGGCGCACTCCGGCTGGCAGGGAAGATGGTGGTGATCGGCGCCCTCCAGGGCGGTGGCATCAACGCCGTGGTTCAGCTGAAGCAGATGGACGACGGCCACCGCGACACGTTCGACGGGAAGGCGGCAGGCATCGCCGGAGCCGCCGGTGGGCTCGGCGGCGGTGCCGGCATGCTCTTCGGCCGGTGGTTCGGAGGCCGTTGGGTCATACCGGCGACCACCGCCCTGGCCGAGAAGGCCGGCAGTACCGGCATGCGGGTGCTGGTCCAGGTCGGCGGCACAGCCGTGGTCGGCGCCGGTGGCGGCGTCGTCGGTGGTCTGGTGGGCGCCGGCGCGGCGCTCGGGTTGTCCGGTGAGGATCTCACCTTCGAGAATTTCACCGAGGGGCTGATGCCCGCCGTGACGGGTGGATTCATCGGCGCCGCCGCGCACGGTGTCGCGGGCATTCGCGCCGGCGCGCAGTCCGCCGCGGCCACAGCCCCACGGGTCGCGGACTTCTCGGAGGGCGACAGCCTCGCCGTTGCCTTGGCGGCGCGCGGGCTGGACGCCTCCGATCTCAAACCGTACAAACCGCCCCCGAGCGAAAAGCCGATGGGGCTCGAAGAATTCATGGCGCTGGCCGAGCCGGACGCCACCGGAAACCGGCCCGTCCAGTCTCCCGCCCTCAACAAACTCGACTGGAAACCGGCCGGACGGCAGAATGCACTGCCGGACAACGTGAATCCGGTCAAGAATGTCGACTATTCCCCCACTCCGACCGCGGAGGGGGCGAAGCCGGCCACGTCGAAACCATCGGCACCGCAACCCACTCCACTTCGAGACGCCGTTGCGGCGCATGTGGGGTCGGAGAACGGAAGCGCTCCGAAGCAGACTGCCGACGGCGCGGCGGTTACGGCTCCGGGCAATCCGCACCCGGCGGACGGCGAGGTGGGTGGCGCCCGTCCTACAGCCGACGGCGACGGCGCACACGCGGGCCCCGGAACCGTCACGGCGACGTCGCGTCCCACCGACTCGGAAACCGCACCCGGCGCCGGGCAGTCAGCCGGCCGCGCGGACACGGGTAGCGGCCAAGACGGCCCGGTGAGCGCCCCGAAAGCCATTGACGGTGCGGGACGTGCCGCCGAGTCCGCCGTCGGCGCCCCGGCCGACGCCGAGGCCGCCCCCGGCGCGGCACGAGGGCGTAATGACGGTGGTGCGAGCGAGATTCCCGGGCAATCCGACGAGTTGCCCTCGGGAGCCGGGTCGCCGATCCGCCAGCGCGAAGGCGCGGAGGAAGGCGGGGCGGGGACAAAAGAGGGATCGGCACAACAAGTTCCAGCCGATACAGAGAACTCGCCGGGCCTCCGCTCGGCACAGGAACCGACTCGGGTCGTCGACTCCGAACACACCCCAGCCGCGCAAACGGAAGGCACGACGCCGAAGGCGTCAGAGCAGAACCGGGCACCCACCGCAACGGCCGTGGAGGAGCCCGAGGTATTCGTGACGCAATCCGGCGAACCCGGTCGCGGTACCGGCGGCGAGCGGCCCGCCGCTGCCGCCGGGCAGCGATCGGCAGGGAAAGCGGCGCCCGGCGAAGGGCGCACCGCCGCCGGATCGGAGCCGGGCCCTGCCGCAGGAAGCGGCCGTCCACGTGTCTCCGCTCCGAAAACCACTGCGGGAGAACGTCCTCCGGCGGTAAAGCTCGAGGAGACACCGCCCGCCGGTGGCGCGAAGCGCGCGGGCACAGCTGAGACAGAACACGCCCGCGCGAAGGACGGGGACTCAGGGGCGAAGGCCAAGGATCATCCCGGCTCCACCGGCACACGCGAAAAACCCGAACCGGCGCCCAAACCTGCCGAAGAGGACGGTCTCGGGAAGCAGTCCAGGGACGAACCCGAGGCCACCGATACGGGCAAGGACACGAAGGCGGGACGCGCGGACGAGGACGGTGAACCCGAACCGCAGCACGCGCGCGGGGACGACGACGGCACTACGCAGCAGGGCGAAGAGAATCCCGATTCCGGCGTCAATTCGGCCAAGGCGCTCGCGGAGGCGTATCGAGCCGAGGCCGACGACATACTCGCGGAATACGGTTCCCGGGATTGGAGCACGGTCTCGGACAGGGAATTGCAGCGGATGCTGTTCGGCGCCGACGACCGTGAGGCCGTCCTGGCGGTGATCGAAATCATCAATCGCGGCGACGGCAAGGTGCTCCGGTGGACCCAGGTGATGGGAGTGCTGGCTGTACGCGACGGCCACGTGGGGAGAATGCAGGCGGGCGAGGGCAAGACGCTGGTATTTCAGGCCGGATCGGCATTGCGAGCCGCCCAGGGCAAACCGGTGCGGGTACTCACCACCCTCGACACCCTCGCCCTCGAGGCATACAACATCGGCCAGAAGTTGTTCGGGAAGTACGGATTCGACATCCGCCTCATGAACCCGGACCATCCTTACGCCGAGGTGGACGAGGGCAAAGCCACGATCTCCTTCGGCACCCTGAACGCGGACGGCTTCGGCGAACTGCGCGGCAACATCGCGCCCGGAAGAATCAAACAGGTCGACGAAATCGACGCGGCCGTGAAGGGTTCGGTCTTCATTCTGTCCGAGGGCGCCGGTGAATCGGCGCCTCCGGAAATAGCGGCGCGGGTCACGGACGCGCACGACTTCCTCCAGCGGGCCGTGAAGGCCGGGCTACTGAACGAGTCCGATTTCGTTCGCGCTGCCGGGGCGAGCGAGGACCACACCACGTTGACCGGAAGCGACCGCGGGAAAGTCGAAAACATCCTCGGTCGCGACCTCACCGGGAAGATCGAGAAGATCATCGGCCGTATGCCGAGCGAGGCCGAAGCGCACCGGATTGCCATGACCGCAACCGCCGAGTGGAGGTACACCGAGAACGACCATTACGTGGTCTGGCATCACAAGGACCTCGGGCCGAAGTACCTGACCGACAGCGCCGGTAATCCCATGATCCGCGACGGCAAGAGGGTGCTGAATCCGGAATCACACAAGATCTACATCATCGACCAGACCACTCACAAGGTGATGTTCGATGCGGAAACCTCGACCGAGAGTCGCTGGAACGGTGGGCTGGCGCAGGCCGTCGAGGCCAAACACGGCATCGAGATCCGGAACGATCCCGCCAGCTCCAAGTCCGTCACCGTGCGAGAGCTGTTCGCCTCCGAGAAATGCGACGAATTCAGCGGTCTGTCGGCTACCACCGACAACGCCGACGCAGAGCTGAGGCAGATCGGGACGGAATCCACGGACGGCGCAGGCAAGCCCGCGCGGCAGATCATCGATATCCCCCGCTTCAAGGAGTCCCAGCTGGTGGGCGCCGACCCCTCGAACGACATCGTCGTCGGCACCCAAGGGGAGAAGGCCACGGCGATGGCCGACAACATTGTCGGAATTCAGCCGGACCGCCGCCCGGTGCTCGCGATCTGCAACCGCAACAGCGAGGTGTCCGCACTCTCCGCGGAGCTGACCAGCCGCGGCATCGAACATGTTGCCGTCGATGCGAAATGGTTCCTCGAGCACGGTGTCACCGCCGAAGCCGATCTGCTGGCGATCTTCAAGAAGGCCGGTGAAGAGGGCCACGTGCTGGTGATCAACCGGCAGGGAGGCCGCGGCGTCGACATTCCCATCAGCCCCGAGGTCAACGACCGCGGCGGGCTGCACGTCCTGCTGTCCAGCCGGTCGGCCGAACACCGCGACATCGATATCCAGGCCGAGAATCGGACGGCTCGCAGCGGCGGCAAGGGCAGTGTTCAATACTTCACCGCCTTGGACGATCCCCTCTACGCCGGCAGTCCCGAGGCTCAGATCTCCGTCATCAGATACACCGCCGCCGCGGCCCAGCACGAGTCCGCGGTCGCCAAGCACGCGGCCGCGGTCGCCGAACACAACGCCGCACCCACGGCGGAATCCCGGGCGAGACTCGAGGCCGCCAAGAACACTCTCGACGCCAGCCGGAACAACCTCGCCATGGCGGAGAAGGACATTCGCGGGCTGGTGTCGAAGCTTCAGCCCTCCGGCGTTGTCCACCCCACCACCGACGCTGCCTCCGCCCATCGGCCCAACGCGCCACCTGCCTCCGGCCGGACCCCCGCCGACTCGGCCCCGGGGCAACGGCAGGATCAACCACCACAGCAACCACCACAGGTTTTCGCGGGTGCCAAGCCCGGCACGGGTGTGCCGGGCACGCCCGCCGTCGGTATGCCCGCAGCGACCGGGAACCCTGCGGTGAACATGCCGGCCCCCGCGACGGCCGCACCTGCCGCGGCCGTCGCCGCCGACGCGGCGAATGCGCCCGGGGCTCAGCGCGCCTCTGGCCCATTGGTGACGGCTATGGCCGATCAGCAGGCCGCGGCGGCTGCGGCAACGCCTGGTGCACAGGCCGATCCCGCGACCGTAGGCCCGGCAACCGGCAATCAGCCCGCCTCCGCCACGGCCACGAATGCGATCGGCCTCGCAGCGGGGACACCGGCGCCGCACACAGGCGCGGCGGACGCTCGTAATGCGATTGGCGACAGAGCCTTTCAGAATGTCCTCGGTGTGCTGCAGACGCCGGCCGAACAAGCGAATTCCCCCTTCGCACCGCTCGTGCAGGTCGCCAACTCGGCGGCGCACGCACATACCGGGATACAAGCCACCGGCAACGACGGCCTGTCCACGCCGGCGCGAAATTTGCTGCACAACAGCCTGAATCGCCTCGCCCCGGAACAACAGCAACTCGTCGCCGAGGCGGCGGAGACGCTGCGGCAGGGGAACGAACTCACCGCCGCCCATACCGCCGCCATCGCCCAGCTGGGCGGGCAGGTACAAACGCTGGTCGAGAGCGGTCCGCAGCACGCGCAGGATCTCTCGGCCGTCGAGGCCGAAGTACTCACCTTCATCGCGAACGATATGTCGCTCGACGGCATCTGCGCCGCACTGGGTACGACGCCGAAGGCGGTCCGCGGTCACATCTCCCGGGCGGGAATGAAGCTCGGTACCCGAGGCGCCGTCGCGACGATGGCCGCGGCGCTGAGCCGCGGGCAACTCGCCGTCGGCGCACCCGACCACAGCCGCCCGCTGTCGAATGTGGTCTCCCAGGGCATCCTCACCCCCCGCGAGGTCGAGGTGCTGGAGTTGGCGACCGTGGGCCTGTCGACCACGGCCATCGCCGACCAGTTGTCGATCACCAAGGAAGCCGCCGACGCCCACCTCGCACACGCCGGCCGCAAACTCGGTGTCACCGGGCTGATTCCGACCGTGGTGCAGGCGGTGCTGCAACGCGCCGTCGCCGGTGCGGTACCGGAGGTCTTCGCACCGCAGCCGCAATCGCGACGCGCGGCGCCCGCCGCCCCCGACGTCCCGAATCCCGCGCCGGTAGCGGAGACGGAGCAGCTCACCAAGCAAGCCATCGCCGCCGAACTGTTCGAGGCGTACGGCGTCGAGGTACTCGGCATGGACAAGTCGAGCATCTCCGTGGCCACGGCGCTGACGATCAGGAACGCCATCATGGACGCGTTCGACGAGGACCCGTCCATCCGTCTCGACGTCATCCTCGTAGCGGACATGGCGGGGAAGACCGGCGCTGTCATCTGGGACGCCGCGAGCATCCTGGACCAAGCCCCGGTCGTCATGGTGCTCAACGAGAATCTCTTCGGCCGGCCCGAGGAGTTCCGCACCGCCATGGACAAGCAGGTTCGCAAGGGACAGCTGAATGCGCCGACCGGTGACCCGGTGTACGACTCCATCAGCCACGAGATGTCGCACCTGCGCGACGGTGCCGCTCGGCTCGGCCAGTACGCGAAATCGGTGGAGGCGCGGGCATTCGGCTTCCTGTATTCGCATTTCAAGGACTTGCAGGCGGCCGGTTCCCTTCCCCGGGACGCCCAGTTCGACGAGTGGATGGACCAGCTCGACTCCTACAGCCGCGGCAAGAAAGCGCAGCGCCCGGACGATCGGCTGTTCGCGGCCTTCGAAGCCTGGAGAAACGGATTCGACAGCCGGCAATCCTTCGAGCGGTGGGCGCGACACGCGGGGCTGTCGCTCCAGGACGGCGAGGTCGAGCTCGAACCGCTCTACCGGACGTGGCTGCAACTACTCGACCCCGGCTCCTACGAACGGATACTCGAGGGTGAGCCCGGATCGAAAACGGACCTCGGCGAGAGGCCCGTCTTCAACCCGGCGGAGGCGCTGGCCGAGGCGAACAACGCCTTCGGCCGGAGCGCACCGAAGGACTTCACCCACCCGGCCTACGCCCTCCAGGCGCTGCTGCGCGGCGTCCCGGTCGCCGAGGTCTGGCGAAATGCCGAGCGCCGCAACGCCCTTGCCGCCAGGCGCGCGAACGATCCCGGCCTCGCCCCGGTCGCTTCCACCTTCCGGCCCAGCGCAGCCCCGGGCGGCACCGCGGAGCAACTCGCCCGGGCGTGGCGCGCCATGTCGGCCCAGGACCGCGAGGCTCGCGCCACCGACGCATACCCGTTCCTGAGACCCGGTGGGCCCCAAGGCTTCGTCCTCAACGAACTGTCCCGGCTCGAAGGTGAGCACCGCAAATCCATCGAACCCGCCCCTGCTCGACCGACAAGGAATTCGGCCGCGGCGAAAGCACAGGAGCGATGGAAGGGCAGGTCGGCACTTCCGCCGGAGCTGTGGGAGCAATCTGGTGTAACACCGACGCGGAGAATCGATCCCGCGGCCATCGACATCGGCGACGACTCCGAGGCGTCCGGCGTCGCACCGGCACCCGCCCTGGGATCGCCTGGCGCACGCGTGCCCAGAACCGCCTTTCGGCAATTGCTCGAGCGATACGTCGCACAGGGTCGCCGAGACGAGGCAATCGCTGTGCTGCGGCGCCAGTTCGGCGACAAGGTGTTTCGGTGGATATCGACAGCTTTCGCCGAACCGCGAGTGGCACAGGAAATCGCGGACGAAGCGTTTGCCGCCAGTGTCGATCGCCTCGCCCAGATCCCCGACCGGGACGTCGAGGCCTGGGTGGTGTTCATTGCGCGTAACCTCATGCCCAAGCACGCCGAGTTCGCGCGGCTGCGGCAGCGCATCCAGCAAATTTTCACCGAAGCCGGCGGCGCTGAGGAACTCCGGCAACCGCTGGCCGAGGCGACGACATCGGAACTGCGACGCGCCCTGGCGGCACTGAACGACACGCAGCGCGCGAGGCTTGGGCGCTTCCGGGCCGGCGATGCCGCACAACGGGTGTCTCCAGGCACCGTGGTGGCGCGGGACCACGCACTGTGGTCCGCCGTGCAGGCGTTCGTGGTCGCCGTCGCCGCCGAACAGGGTGTGCATTCGAGCCCCCGGGCCGGATCAGCGGAGCGCCACGAGGACGGCGGAGAACATCACCAGCTCACCGCACGGCAGGTCGAACTGCTGCAACTGCTCGCCCGAGGATGGGTGAGCAGCGCCATAGACAACCGGTGGCACGAACCACCCAAAACGGCCGAGCGAGAATTGGCTGCCGTGGCCAAGCAGTTCGGCGTACCGAGCCGGGGGCCACGAGTAGTAGCGGAGGCGATACGCAGAGGGATTGTCGACAGCCCGCACAGCGAATCGGCCGCAACCGAACTGAGCCCGAGAGATATCGCTCTCGTCGAGCTTGCGGCCGAAGGTAGAGCCAATCCTGAAATTGCGAAACTCATCGGACGAACACCCGCAGCAGTGGGAGAATATTTCAGAGACATTCGCGCCGTGCTGGGTGCGAAAACCCGTTCGGAGATGGTGGCTCTCGCCATTACCGAAGTCGACTCCCGAGTGGGAGAATCCACACCGGATCGCCGACAGGCAAGGTTACGGAAACTCTTTCCGCCGCCGCCACCCGTGCCGAGTAAGCTGCCGGACCCGGATGATCCCCGCTATACCTCGATCGGTCAATGGCTGAAGGCCCTGCGACGCTATTTCGATATGACGCAGGCAACATTCGGCGATCGCGCGGGAACAGCGCCATCCACTGTCTCTCGTATGGAACGGGGCCTGTCGAAGCCGCGAGTCGTCGCGCTCCGGACATTGCGGGACAACCTCGGACTCCCGAACAAGGTACTGGTAAGAGCACTCGAGCGCTTCTATGCGCGCCCGAATGCCAAGGTAGTCGATCCGGCGGTGCAGAACCTGTTCTGGAAATTGGTCGCCACCCGGCCGGGATCTCGCGAGGAAGGCAAACTCCAGGCTGAGATATTCAATAAATACGCGTGGATCGCCCGGGCCTCGGCTCCGGGCTGGGCCGAATCGAACGAGCACCGCAAAGATCTCGCGCAACTGGCCGCTCACGAAATATCCATCGCCATACTGAATTTCGCACCGGTCGACGATTTCAACGACCTGGCATGGTCGGCCGCCCGATATGCCTGCATGGACGACTATTTCGAGCGCCGTTTCCCGGACATGGACGCGAGCACCCGGAAGCTCGTCATCCGAGTGGAGAAGTACCTGCGGTCCTTCGACGAACCGGATTCGATCCCGGACACCCAGGCCGCGCAGTCGCTGAACCTCGAACTCTCCCAGATCTCCCGAGCGCGCGCGATTCTCGAACAGCGTTTGGCCGCGATTCAGCCACTCTCCGAGAGTATTTCGGCCACACTGCGCCGGGCGCTGTCGGATCTGCCCGACCACGAACTGGCGGAACACGTCGTACGATTGCATCTCTACGAGGCGCTCCCGCTGACACGGGTAGCGAGACGTCTGGGAATCTCATCGAAACGAGTCGAGGCCATCCTCGGCGTGGCCGTGCCGAAACTCCGGACCGCATTCGCCGAACTCGATCCCACCACGTCGGTTGACGAGGACCACGGGCGGACGACGCCCGGCCCCCGCATCGACCCCGTCGCCATCGATCTCGACGAAGACGACGAATCCCCGGGGCCGGATGTCCACGTCACAGATATCGTCGCCGGCGACAACGAGAAAGCCGAACTGGTGGAACACCGACTCGGCGCGCTGCTCGACGGCTGGTCGGAACCCGATTACATCCGCCGAATCGCCGAAGCCGTCTCCGCGTCCATTCGGTGGGGGCAGGGAAACATCTCCGTCGCCGCCGAACTCACCGAAGGGCAACTACACGTCCGGCTCGTCGACGTCACGGGTGACCGCAGTTACGTGCAAGTCGACTGGCGGCTCGGGCCGACGCCGGGTCCAGTGGAAAGGGCTGCTCGACAACCCGTCGCGAGGTCGTCGAAGGCGATCGATACCGATCGCCTGCTGGAGATGTACGGGGACGGCGAGACGACCGTGGAGCCGTCGGCAGAACCCGATCTCGACAGCCTGATGGAGGCATTCGGAGAAAGGACGGTGAGCGAGGCTCAAACAGACCAGCGCGGGCTGGACGAGTGGCGCGCGATCGCGGCACGGCTCGGCGAGGCGCATCCTGGACTCGGCCGCGACGTGCTCGACGCCGTGAGGTTGGCTGTCAGCGAATTGGTCACCAATGCCCAGACGCACCTGCGAAGCAACGCGCGCCGTCACAACCTCACGCCGGTGGAAGTCGTCGAGATCACCGTGTCCGGTACCGGGGCCGACCGCACGGTGAGTATCAGGGTCGAGAACGATATGGCGCCCGGAACCGCCGAGAAATTACCGCCATGGACCGACAGCGAACAGAATTCGGATCGCGAGGGCGGGCGCGGCACCCAGCTCGTGATCGCCATGAGCACCGTCGCCGTCCGGCGAATCACCTTCAGCAGCGACAAGAACACCATCGAGCACTCCGTCGAATACTGGGAGACGCCTCCCGCGGGTGATGTCGCAACAGCCCACAGCCGAGGCGCGAGAAAGAACGCCGCCACCGATCCGGGCTCGAGTTCCGGCCCCCGGATCGACCCCGTCGCTATCGATCTCGACGACACCCATGACAGCAGTTCCGGCCTAGCAGGTCCACGCGAGGGCGAGCCCGGCTCACCGATTGTGGGTACCGACCGAGATGTCAATCAGGCGATCGCCGCCCAGCTGTTCAAGACCTTCAAGATCGAAGTGCTGGGGCTGGACAAGCCCGGGATCACGGTCGAAACCGCCGTATCCATCCGTAATGCGGTGACCGACGCGCTGGGCGAGGATCCGCGCGCGCGTCCTGCGGCGATCGTGGTCACGCCCATGGACGAATCGACCTACGCCCTCGCCATTCCGGTGCTGGGGACCTCGGAACTCGTCATCTTCCTCAACGAGACCTACTTCGCCGATATCGAGCGTTTCGCGGCCACCAGAGCCGTCGATGTCGAGGAGGGCTTCGCCGCAGCGCCGACAGGCGATCCGGTCTACGACACCCTCCGCCACGAGCTGGCGCACGGACGAGACGCGGTCGAGACTCAGATGTGGATCCCGACGTCGATCGATCCCGCTCTCTACGCACAGCTTGTGGAGCAGCGACGTCGGGGAGCCCTCCCGGCGGACGCCCGGTTCGACCGGCGGGCAGACTATCGGAATCAGCTCGTCCCCAGAGCGTTCGGCTTCCTGCACGAATACTTCGTGGGATTGCGTAATCGGGGACACCTGCCGGCGGACGCTCGTTTCGACCACTGGTTGAACCAGCTCGACAAATACAGCACGGCGTGGAAGGAAGAGCCGAGAAACGCCGCCTACCGTCCCGGCGACGAACACCACCCGCAGCCGGATCAGTGGGGCCGCCGGGCGGTCTTCAATCCCGTGGAGGCGATGGCCGAGGCGGCCAATTCGTTCGGTAACGCCGCACCCGCCGACCCTACCCACCCGGTGTACGCGATGCAGGCGCTGCTGAAAGGCCGCACGGTCGACGAAGCACTCGACGACGGTCCATCGAACGCCGCGACTCCGCCCGCCGGTCGAGGTTCCGTTCCGGACGGTGCGGAAAGCGCCGCGAGTGTCGCCCCTGACGGTGTCCTCGCCACGGTGATCGGAGCGTGGCGCGCGATGGACCCCGATGCGCGGGCCGCGTACGGGGACTTGGAACCGGAGCTGGTGGTCACCACAGAGGACGGCTCGCCGATCTTCGTCCTCGACGACGTCGCGGAGCAGCTGGAACAGCAGTCGTACCGCCGTGCCGCCGAGGATCTTTCACCTGTCGATCGGGAGTACGAGGCGGCACTGCGGCGTCGGCGACCGGTGGACTGGAAGAAGTGGACCGCAGGCGCGCAGGTCGTGTTGATCGGCGAGGCCCATACGCATGCGTCCGGCCGGGCATTCCTCGCAACCCAGGCCGCCGCGATGCGCGCGGCGGGTGTGACCCATTACTGCATCGAGGCGCCACCGCATCCGGCCTTCGACGCGTTGAACGCCGGGCTGCCGGCCGACCTCGCCGGGGTCCAGGCAGGTCCCGGAATCAACAGCGGATGGACCGAGGTAGTCGCGGCGATGGCGGCGGCAGGGATCACGATCGTCCCGGTCGACGTGCGCAATCCGAGTTCGCCACACGGAAACCCGCGGCGGGACATTCGGGAAGCGCACATGGCCCGAACGATCGCCCGAATCGCCCGTGACAATCCAGGAGGTAAGGTCGCCGTCCTGATCGGATCCCTGCACCTGATCGATGACCAGCGGGTCTGGGCGAAGGCGACCGGCTGTTTCACGCCGTCCGTGAACGCCCGGCTCCGAGCCGAAGGCCATACGACGATATCGGTCGAGTTGCGCGGGTTCGATATAGACGGCCGGGGGGTCGTCGCGAGGACGGCGGAGCGGCTCGGCGTGCGCAACACGACCTTCGCCGCCGATATCGGCCGAAGCGAACCTCGACAATCCGGTTGGCGCCCCGACGCTGTACTCCATGTGGGGCAGGAATCCTCCTGGCAGGCCGGATCGGTTCCGGTCGGCTCCCGAGACGAGTCGTCGCCGCGCCCGTCTCGGCCGGGCCGGGTTCAGGCGGTACAACGGTCCGCGACCGCCGTCGGCGACCTCCGCCTGTCGATGCGGCCCAGTGGCGACGTCGCCACCGACGCGGAGCAGGCGAACGCGCTGCGCGATCGGATTCGGATCCTGATGCAGGGCTGGGCGAACCGCGAACACGCTCGCACCACCGTGCACATGGCCGGCTTCATCGCCTCGATGTACGTCACTCTCTGGGGCGGGGCCCAGTTCACGTTGGCAACCGAAGGCCCAGTCGGTAATCGAACGCTGCGGGTGTCCGTCGCCGACCCCGGAGACGCCCCGCCCTCGTCCACGGCGCAGTACTGGAAAGATGCTCCCCTGGGCCAGCTCCATTTCCTGGCGCACCGATACGGTCAGGAGGAGTCGGCCGGATCGACCGTGACCTGGTTCGAATTCGATGAGGCCGGGCCGGATTTCGCACCGGCCGGACTCGAGGCGGTACACGGCAGGGACAGGGAAACGACCGCCCCGGAGGCCTTCGATATCGAGCACCTGCTATCGATTCGCGCTGCTTTCGCCACGAGAGGCGCGGCGGCCGATCCGATGCTGGATCGTGTGGTCGGCCTGCTCGATGAGTTGCTGGCGGCGCGGCGCGGAGGGGACACGCCGGTCGCGGAAGAGCGGCTGCGGTGGCTCGAGCAGTTGGCGTATCAGGTGTCGGGGTGGCTGCGACGCTCGGACGAGGCGGCCGCCGCCGCGTACCAGGAGGGCCTGGGAGAAGGGACATCCGCCGTCCTGCGGGCGCGGCAGGAGGCCACGGAGATCCGGTTGGGAACGGCGCTCGCCGCGTTCTCGGACGTCTGGGACAGATTCCATGCGCCGCCCGAGGACAGCCCGGGACGGCCATCGGAAGACTTCCGCCCCGGCGAACTCCGGCGGCTGCGGGAGGTGGCCGAAGCGATCTTCGCGGATGTGGCGTGGGCGAGCGGTGTGGTCGAGAAGACCGATACCGCCGACCGCGAGACGCAGGCCGAGGCCACGCGGCGCTACGACATGTTGAGCAATATGTCGGAGCATCTGGAGCGCCTGCTGGCCTTCGCGGAGAATCCCGATCGAGCCAAGATCAGCCCGGCACGGCTCACACTGCTGGTCGATCACTTCCGCGCCGTCTCGGAACTGCTGGCGGCCGGGCAAGCCCGCGACGAAGCCGCCACCCGTGTCGCGGCGGCGACCGAGCGGGAACAACTGGTCGCCCAGGCCACCGAGAACCACGCGATAGCCGACCGCGCGATTCGCGATATCGCGGAAAGGCTCGGCGCACCACAGGATCACGCGCCTCAGGATCGCCCGGTCCAGCCGGTCGCCGAGGGACGGTCCACCTACGTTGCCGCCGATCCGGTCGCCGGAACCGATACGCCGACGCCGCTTACCGACACGGGCCGGACCTCGCGGCAGTACGTGGAAGCGAACCTGCGGCAAGAGAGCGTGGGTTCGGTTGCAGCAGTGAGTGATAAGGGGCTGCACGACAAGAACGAAGACGATTTCGCCCTGCTCACGACGACCGTCGGCGGCGAAGAGTACACCGCGATCATCGTGAGCGACGGCACGTCCAAACCGGCAGGCGGCGAACGCGCCTCCGCCGCCGCCGAGCAGGCCGCACACGACCACATCATCGCGGCCCTGCGGCAAGCCGATCGGGACGGCACGCTCGATCCGCCGGCGGTGGTGCGGGGAGCCGTGGCCGCCGCCCAGGACGCGGTCCTCGCCCTGGCGTCCGAGTACACGGGCGCAAGCAAGCCACCCGCCTGCACGATCGTGGTCACGCTCGCGGGAGCGGGCAAAGTCACGGTGGACTGGGTGGGCGACAGCCGCGCGTACTGGGTACCGCTCGACGGACGCCCGCCCGTCCAGCTGACCAGGGACGACTCGAAGGTCCAAGATGTGATGGCCAGTTTCGGGTGGTCGCGCGAGGAGGCGGAACACTCCCCGATCGCCCAGGGACTCCGCTACAGCCTCGGCCGACCCCTGGATGGGCTGGAGTCGCACACGAAGACGCTGGACGAGCTATCGGGCGAGGGCGTTCTCCTCGTGACGACGGACGGCATGTGGGGTGCGATCAGCCCGGACGACCCCCGGCCCATCGCCGCCGTCCTCCTCGAATCGCTGGCACGAACTCCTGGCGACCTGCCCGCAGCCCTCCGCGCGCTCGTCCGAACCGCCATCGAAGAAGGCACGGATGACGACATCACCGTCGCCGCCTCATTCGTCCGGGTCGCACCCCAACCGAACTCCCCAGCACCATCATCGCCGTGGAAGCAGGGCGGAAATTCCGGCCCCCGCATCGACCCCGTACCCATCGACCTCGCCGACGACGAGTCCGAGTCCGAGGATGCCTCAGGAGGCGCCTCTGCCACCGAGAACCCATGGAGCCGAACCACACCCACACAGAGCGACGGCGACACCACAACTCCTCCGCAGCGGCCGGACGATGCCGCCGCCAGGAATGCGCAGGACACGGAGGGGCCGGCTCGCGGCCGAGATCTGCTTCACCTGCTGAACTATCATGCGGCCGATTCCGAGGTCGCCGCCGCACCGGTCGGCGAAGAGGATCCCATCGAGGATCCGGCCATGACCTATATAGCCCGAGCCCAGGGATTCGATTCCTTGCCGGCATCGGCCGAACCGGGGGTGATCGATGCCGCCGTCGCCGCCGGGTGCCAGGAGTTGTTCCGCGGCATGCGCGATTCGCGCTACACCGAAGCGTTCACCGGCGGCCGCTATCTGACCGGCATACCCACCAGTTCTTCTTTCGGTACCGGCATCTATGCGAGCACCGATCGCGAAGTAGCACTCGGCTACGCGGACGAGCAACCCGAAGGTGTCACCCGGATGGCGTTGCGGCCGGGTGCGCGAACGATCGGATTTGCCGATCTACGGGCCGAGATGAACACGGAGATCGCCCTTCTCGACAGTGAGGAGAGCACACTCGCCGCTCGGGAACAGACCACAGATGTGCGGAGCCGCCGCGCGAGCCTGCGCACACAGCGGGAAATTCTCTCCGACCCAGGCCGTTACGCGGCCGTCCGCGGCTACGACGCGTATTACGTGCGCGAGTCGGGCGCGGCCGACGTCTGGGTCATCCTGAACCGGTCGGCAGTCTTGGTCGAAACAGAACCCGCCCCCACCCACGCCGCCGCGTCCCGTCCCCGCATCGACCCCGTCGCCATCGACCTCGACGATGACAACTCCCTTCCTTCGGCCCAGGAACTGGTGCGGGATCGGCGGCGGCTGGCCCGATTGCGCGCGGAGCGCGACAGTTTGCGAATACGGCTCGGAGAGTTGGGGGGCACTGCGCTGCGGCCGTTCACCGCGAAATCGCTCGAACTGCTCCACCTCGGCCTGTTGAACCAACGCCGCACCGGTGCGAGATCGGCGGCCGCGACCGATCACGCGATCGATTTGGTCGAGCGCTTCAAGGAACTCGACGCGCTTGTCTCCGCAGCCGACGAAAGCCTGCGCGCTCAGGGGGTCGAACCCCGTGCTCAGGAACCGCCGACCGGAACCCAGCGGTTCGACTACCGCCCTTCGATGTCCGACGAGGAATTCGACGCTCTCTCGACGGCGGAAAAACACGCCGTCGCGAAGGCCGAATTGTCTCAGGGCGCGGTCGATTTCGACGATCCCGCCGACGGGGTAGCCTACGCCAGGAAGACCTTGGACGTAGCCCGGCAACCGGCCGAGCGGGTCGACGCGGTGCGATGGGCCAAGCGGGATTCGACGGGAACCAGCCTGTTCGGCTATTCGACCGTCAACACCTATCTGGCCACGCCGCGTGAAGACCGGGCGGACGATGACACGACCGCCCGGAATGTCGTGCACATCGACACCGCGGTCATGGCCAATCAGACCCGCGACGACGTCTGGATCGTGGCCCCGTTCGAACCGGACGAGGTCGATCCCGAGAATCTCGCCGACATCCGCGGCAAGGTCCACACCCAGCACGGATACCTACACGGCGAGATCGGCACCGTCCCGTCGGCCCGATTGCAGGACTCCGACCGCCGTTACCTCCGCGTACCCGCCGGCACGCCGATGGTCGGCACCGAGGTCATCACGGGCGTTCCGGAGGTCCTCGCCATCCACGGCCTCCGCTACGTGATAACACGCGCCTTCGTCGACGACGGCTTGGTGCACGTGTACGGGTACGTCCTCCTCGACGAGATCAACACCGCCACACCGGCACCCGAGCGCCCGGACGGCGAGTCGAAGGGCCCCCGCATCGACCCCGTCGCCATCGACCTCGACGACGACGGCGAGGACACGACGAGGTCCGCGGACACCCCCTGGCAGCGGGTCGGCGCGGCGTCGCCCGCCACGCCATGGGGCGGATCCGCCGAACGCGGTTCTCCGGAGAACGGCGGCGCACGTGGTTCCGATCCCGAAGAACTGCTCCGGCAGATCAGGCGCCATCTCGACGCCGGTGCGCGGGATCGCGCCGCCGCACTGATCCGTACGGAGTTCGGGGCCGAGATCGGCCGCCACATCGAACGTTTCGGGCTGCAGGCGATACCGGGTGTGATGGACGACGTCTGCACCGCCGTGGTCGCGCGTTTCTCGCAGATCGGCACGCACACCGTCGCGGAGTGGACGGATATCGTCGCCCTGAACGTTCTGTCGCAGCAACGCGGAACCGCCGTTCTGTGGCGCCGCGTCCGCGACTTCCTCGCCCGCGCCGACCTGGCCGCCGCGGCTCCACTGGTGCGGGCCTGGGACGCGGCGCGGATAGCGGATGTGCGGCGGGCGTTGGACACACTGCCGGCGCATCGCAGACAGCGCCTCGTCGAGGCATTCGCGCCGGCACGGCGCAACGGTGCACAGGCGCCCACCAACGTCCTCGCGGACGACCCGCACGCGCTGTGGTTGGCTGTCCGGGAGCTGGGATCGGCGGTCGCCGCCGCCGCGGGCGTGCGGGCCGATCTCTCGACACCGCGCAGTTCGTCGTCGGCCGACACCGCGACCGTCACCCCGGTGGACGAGGGCGACGTGGTTGCGGTCGACCGGTACAGCCGTGAGAGAGCTGTCCTGAGCCTGATCTACCAGGGGCTCTCACACCGGCAGATCGCCGGAGAGCTCGGTCTCAGCACGTCGACGGTCGAGAAATACCAGAAGAGCGCGTTGGAGACATTCGACGCCGCCAACGTGATCGCCGCCGTGATGAACGCCAGGCGACAGGAAATGATCGACGAGGGCGCCCCGTCCCCTCGTCCGGCCGGTCCGGTCGGGCTCTCCCGCGAGCAGAAACAGTTGCTCCTGCTCATGGCGGAGGGGCTGACCGACACCGAAGTCGCGGCCCGCCTGGGCATCTCCGTGTCAGGGGTGGTGACGCGACGGGCAGCGATCGGCGAGAAACTCGGTGAGACCAGACGAATCCCGATATTCATGGCGGCCCTCCGACTCGGACTCCTCGAACCGGCCCTACGGGCGGGCATGCCGACGGTGGAGATGACCGACGAAGCGCGGTTGACGCTGATCGAAGCGGTGTGGGACCACGAGCCGGCGCTGCTGGAATCCGCCCTGCCGACGTCCGCCCGCCAACGGACCCTACTCGTGGACTACCTGATACAACGACGCTCGGTCTCCGACATCGCTTCGGAGACACGGAAGAAGACGAGGCAGGTTCGCCGGAGCCTGCATCGGCTCGCGCGCCGGTTGGCCACGGCGCTGTCCGAGGAGACAGTGGAGCGATACCTGAGCAGCGGACCACTGCGGCGGGCCACCTATGCGGACGTCGCCCGGGAGACCGGCGTCCACGAATCGACGGCCAAGAGTGTTCTCGGTGGCCGCCGCGAAACGAGCCCCGAGACGACGAAGCGGATACAGGAGGCGGCTCGCCGCCTCGGGGTGGGCCCGGGGCGCCCGGGAATCGTCGCCGACGGTGACGAGGAGTCGGCCGAGACCCCCGTTCCTATCGTCCGCGACGACACCGAGCGAGTCCCCTACCAGCGCCGTGGCAAGGAATTGCAGATCGTCCGCGCGGCGTCCGCCGCCCAGCTCGAGCGTCTGATCCCGGTCCTGAGCGAGGGTGACCGGGCCGTGGCGAAATCGTTGTTCCTGGGAGGGAAGTCGATCCCCGCTACCGCCGCGGATCTGGACAGGCCCGCCGCCTCCATCCAGCAACGTCAACACGACATCGCGGTTCTGCTGGCGGCACTGCTCACGACGACCAACTGGGAACTGCTCCTCGTCGAGGCGGTCCAGGCGCACGATCCGGGGGCGCTGGAACCGTCCTTCGCCACACTCACGCCGCTCCAGCGCTGGTACGCGAATCGCTATCTGGTGCGGGGAGAGTCGCCGGTCGATATCGCGACCGCCCGGAGCATCAAATCGGAAACGGTCAACAAACTACTGCGGCGCATAGCCCAACTGCTGGTCGCGGACCTCACGCCCGCGGTGGTGCGGCGTTACTTCGATCGGGGCCCGCTGCGCCGGGTGACGGTGGCGGATGTAGCGGATCGCGCCGGGGTAGCCGAGAGCACCGCACGGCGCGTGCTCGGCGGAGGCCACGCGGATCCCGCGACCGCGCAACGAATTCGGGCCGAAGCCGCACGACTCGGTTGGTCGAGCACAAGGCCCGGCGTCGTCGCCGACGGTACGAACGGGAAGTCGCCGGTTCCGGTGGTGAGCGACGGCATCGCCGGAAAAACGCGCCGGGGGCGCGCCTTTCGGACCATTCGGGCCGCCGACCCGGAATTGCTGGCGGAGTGCCTCATGCGGCTTCCCGCGGAACTCCGGGAGGGCGGCCCCCTGCTGTTCTCCGACGAGCTGAGCATCGAGGAGAAATCGCGCGCGCTGGGACTGTCCCCGGCTCGCATCGCCCAACTGCGTCAGATCGCCGCTCCCCGGTTGGCGACGCTGCTGTCCACCGGCGCGCTGCTGACCGACGGCTCGGCGTTGTTCCTGATCGAGGCGGTCGCGGCCCAGTCTCCGAACGTGCTGGCGGCGGGCTACTCCCAGCTGTCACCGATCGAGTGGCAGTGCGCCGATCTGTATCTCGTACAAGGTCTTTCACAGGCCGAGGTGGCCGCGGCGACAGGCCGCACCGAAAACGGTGTCAAGAACACGCTCTACCGGATCGCGCACGTCCTTGCCGGGGAACTCCCGCCGGAGGTGGTGCGACAGGTGCTGGACCGTGGTGTGCTGCGCCGCGTCACGCTCGCGGATGTGGCCGACCGAGCGGGGGTCAGCAGATCGCGCGCCGAATGGATCCTCAACGACCGCGGAAACGCGAATCCTGAAACCGCGCACCGGGTGCGGACGGCCGCCACGGAGCTCGGGTGGACGCCGCACCGCCGGGGCATCGTGATCCAGACCGAGGCAGGTGTCGAACCTACCGGCGTCCCCGCGTACGTCCGGGCCTGCCTGGTCCAGACGATCCGCGCCGCCTGGGCGGTCGGCTTCGACGGCGCGGCGATTCCCGCCGACGGCGCCGACACCTGGGACGACCTCGAACGGGGACTGGGCCGCTTCACCCGAATCCGCAAGTCGGGCCGCACGGTTCCGGTCGGCGCCCTCACCCGCGTCATCGATACCCTCGAAGATCCGGACAACGGCATCGGCGCTGTCGCCTTCGTCATCGACGATGGGCATACCGCCCACAGCTTCCTCGCCGTCTCGGAAGGCAAGGGCAAGACTCTCGTCTTCGACACCAATGTCCCCGCACCCGTCACAGCGCCCGGCGAGCGGCAACCGGCCCGGCGCACACCCCGCGTCCGCGATCTCGACCAATGGTTGCGGGACTTCCCCGGCACCTTCCCCACCATCGCCGACGCCTTCGCTCTCGAGTTCATCACGGACGCCGAGGGCCGTCTGCGGCCCGAACCGGCGAAGGTCCCGGACGGCCCCACCGACGAACAACGTCAGCACAGCATCCTGGGCAAACCCCGGGACGACGCCGACGGCGCGCTGCAACGGGCCCGCCGCAAGGACCCGGCGGCGTACCAGGAGTTGCGCGAGCGATACGGGCCGGAGTTGTTCGCGAAAGTCCGTGCGGAACTGGGGATTCCGAAGACCGCCGTACCGCCCGAGATGCGGCCGCTCCTTCGAGTGGCGCAGGGGCTCAACCGGATGGCGTTCCAGATCGCGGAGCGGCATCGGTGGCGTGTGGAGCGGACCGATCCGGTCGAGTGGTTGCACGGCATCGTCGGAAATCTGGTGGCGGGCTGGTTCGAGTTGAACGCCACGCAGCGTCAGCACGTCGCCGAGGGCCTCGCCGCGCAGCAACGCGGCGAGAACGTCACCGTCGTGCAACGGGGCGCTCTCGACAGGCTGGTTCAGGCCGGACAGCACGATCTGGAGGCCGAGGACAAGCATCCGAGCGGTGTCCGTCTGACCGCGCCGACCGACAGCGGCCTGACGAACCGTCAGTTCGTGATACTCCAGATGATCGCCGCGGAGCTGACAGCCGCCGAGATCGGGGAGGAGCTGGGGATCTCGACGAAAACCGTCGGCGTGTACACGGCCCAGCTCCGCCAGAGGTTCGGCGCGCGCACCCGTTCCGAAGTGGTGTACCTGGCCCTGAGCACGGGCGTTCTTCCGGCTTCGAATCCCGCCGACGCCGACTCACGGGTCGGCGCGGGGCCGCAGCTGAGCAGCCGGGAGATCCACTTGCTCACCCGGGTCGCCCACGGCGACACCAGCGACGACATCGCACAAGACCTCGAGATCCACCCGCGGACAGTGGATGATCAGATCGCCTGGGCCGGTCGCAAACTCGGCGCCGCCCGCCGGCCCGGAATTGTGCTGGCAGCCGTCCGTACCGGCCACCTCGAACTCGCCGACCCCGCCGACGCCGTCCCGGGCACCGCCCCGCTACGGTTGGCCAACTACGAAATCGATGTCCTCACGCGGGTCGCTAACGGCGAGACCAGTAAAGACATCGCCGAGGCGCGGGGCCTGTCCTCCCTCGTCGTCGACGACTACCTGATGCGCGTCGGTCGTAAGCTGCGGGTACACAACCGGGCGGCGATGGTGGCCGTCGCGATCCGCAACGGCCTGCTGCCCGGCAACACCGTCGCGCAGGGGCGGATCCCCGATCTGACCGCCGCCGAATACGACCTGATGGTACGAGTCGCGAACGGCGAGACGAACATCGAGATCGCGGACGGTCTCGAAACGACCTCCGGCAGGGTGGAATCCGCCCTCACCCGTCTTCGCCGCAAGCTCGGCGCCCGCAACCGTCCGGAATCCGTGGCGATCGCTTTCCGCACCGGAATCCTGTCGAGTACCGCCGAGACCGACGCGCCATTCGTGACGTCGGCGGAACTGCGCGAGCGGTACGGGCTCGACGTGTTCCGGCACATACTGTCGCTGCTGGGGGTGCCGACGGCGCCCGGCGGCCGACGCAGCGAACGGATCGCCCGCGCGGTGCGGCTGGCCATGGAGATCAACGACGAGGTCTTCGGATTCTCCGTGATCCGCCGGGACGGCGACATAGCCCGGGTGTGGAGTGCCGCACGGGCGATCACGGAGGAACTGTGGTTCCATCCACTGCGCGCGGAAATTCTGGCGATCCTGCGCGCCGACGGGATCGTGGAATCGGACCCTCGATATCGTCGGATGGCCGGCATGGACATCACCGAGCTGGGGCGGTACCTCGACCGGCTCGGGCCTACCCAGCGCTGGGTATTCCTGGAGGCCGCCGACCACCTGCGGTCGGGCCGGACCACCGATTCGCTGTCGCGCGCGGCGAAGAACGCGCTGGCGCGGGCCGCGGACGCACCGATCGAACCGGACGGCTCGGTCCCGCTGCCTTCCCGGTCCACCATCGCGGTGGAAAACCGCTCCACCACAGAGCATCCCAGTCTTTCCGATGATGAGATATCGGTGCTCGCCCTGGTCGCGAAGGGGCTCTCGCACAGCGAGATCGCCACCATGCTGACGCTGCCGCGCCGCCAGGTCGGCACCGTCATGCAGTCGATCGCGGCGAAACTCGGCACCTCGCAGTGGGCCGAGATGTTGGAGGTGGCTCGGACGCGGGGGATCGAGCTGAGCACCGACGCGCCCTCCCGGCCCGGGAGCGACAGCGCCGGCGGATTCGGCCTCTTCCGCGGCGCTCTCGCAAAGGCTCTCACAGCGGGAACCGTGACTGCGGGTCCCGCCGCGGTGCTGGCCGAGGCCACCCCCGAACAGCTCACGAAGGCCACGCTCCAGCTCACCTCCGCCGAGCGGAAGGTACTGGCAGCGCTGCGGGCCGCACAACCGCTCGGCCGGCATCCGGATGCCCGGACGGCGGTCGCGGCAGCCCAGCGTCTGGTAGCGATTCTCGCGACCGAGCAGCGAATACTCGACGTCCGCCTGGCACAGGCGGTGGCGGAAGCCTCCCAGCAACGACTGGAAGCAGCGATGGACCGCCTCGCACCGCAACGGCGCGGGGCTCTCCGCAGCGTGTTCACCGGCAAGCTGACCATCGAAACCCTGGCGTCCCGAGCCGGATTCCGCGACGAGACCGCGGCCGCGTTGTTTCTCGCGAGTTCCGTCCGGCAGCTCGGCAGACATCTCCTCGGCATGCCGGTCACCGAACCCACACGCGACGAACGTTCGCGTGCAACGTCTTTCGCGCCGGATACGGCACACCGACCGGCCGCCCGAGACCGGAGCGAGGAAACCGCCTTCCAGCGCGGCCGTCGTGAGGCCGAGGAGGAACGCCGGGCCGCCGCCCGGGGTGTCACCGACGCGGATATCGCTCTGCTGAGGGCCGTCCTGGCCCGGCTGTCCGCCTGGTCGGCAACCGAGCGTGGTGACACATCCGGACCCCGTATCGACCCCGTCGCCATCGACCTCAGCGAGGAGGTGCCCGAACCGACGCCGGCCGGAACGTCTCCCTGGCAACGAGCCACCCCCGAACCGGCCGCCACACCGTCGACCCGATTCGACGTGGACGAATCACACGTCAGCACCACTACTCGCCAACCCGACACCGATACCGCGCTGCGTCGCGCGCGGCGCAACGACAGGGATGCCTTCCGCGAGCTACGCGAGCGATACGGACGGCGAGCCCTCGCGCAAGTACTGGCCGAGCTAGGTCTTCCGCCGGCGGCCGTCACTCCGCAGGCACGGCCGCTGGTGCTGGTGGCGCAGGAGCTCAACCGCATGGCTTTTCGGATCGCTGAGGAACGCCTGTGGCGTTCCGATGCCGACACCGATGTCGAGGAATGGTTGCACGGCATCGTTGCCGACCTGGTGTCCGTGTGGTCCGGGATGGATGCCGCCCAGCGCCGGAACGTCACCGAGGCATTGAACGCGAGAGCGCGCGGCCAGGCCCCCACCGAGGTGCAACGCGTCGCGCTCGACCGGCTGGCCCAGGCCGGTCGGCACGTTCCCGCTGCCGAGGACACGCAACCGCTCACCATCGAGACGACGGCGCCGGTCGCAAGCGGCACAAACCTCTCGCCCGAAGGCCCCGAGTCCGCCTCGCCACCGCCTGCCGGATCCGCGGAACTGCGTGCGCGACACGGGCTCGACGTATTCCGGTATGTGCTGTTCCTCCTGGGGGCGCCGACGGCGACCAGTGGTTGGCGGAGCGCCCGCACGGCGCGCACCGTGCAGCGGGCACTGGGCATCAACGACGAGGTCTTCCGGCTCTTCGAGACGAGCCGCGAGGGCGATACCGTCGACCGATTGCGCACGGCCGCACACGACATCGTGGAGAAAACGTGGTTCCGTCCGCTTATCGCGGGGATTCTCGCGGCGATGGCTGCCGACGGAGTCGCGGAAACGGACCCCCGATATCAGCGCGCGGCCGAGATGAGCATGACCGAATTGCGGCAGCGTCTCGACAGCGCGGCGCCCAAGACGCGGTGGAATTTTCTGGAAGCCGCGGACCGCCTGGGTTCCGGCGCGACGGTCGACTCGCTGTCGGGCCGGGAGAAGACCGGCTTGGTACGAGTCGCGGCCGCCCCGTTCGAGCCGGACGGCTCGGTATCGCAGCCTCCTGCGCCTTCGAGCAGGATCGGCGAATCAGATTCCGCCACAGCGCGTCCCCGCCTTTCCAGCCGCGAGATCGAAGTACTCGCCCTGGTCGCGCAAGGCCTCGGCGGCAGCGAGATCGCGCGAATGCTGTCGCTCACGCGCTTCGGGGTACAAGCCGTGATGCATTCGATCGCGGCGAAATTCGGCACCGTCCACTGGGCGGAGATGCTGGAGGTGGCGCGCGGCAGGGGGATCGAACTGACCGCCGACACCGAAGCGAATCGTAGGCGCCGGCAGTTGATCGACGACTATGTCGCGCAGGGCGAGCCGGACCGCGCGGTCGAGTTGGTGTCCGTCGACGAATTGATCGAGGCGTTGGCCGAAAGCACCATCGTCGACCGTTTGCCACCGATCATCCGGGAGGCGCTCGCCAACGATGTGCCGGCGCTGAGGCACGGTATCGAGGAACTCTCCCCGGCGCATCGGCGGCTTCTCACCCTTCGTATCGGGCTCGGAATGTCGGTCGAACACACCGCGAAGGCATTGGGCCACACCACGGGCGTGGTGCGCGGGTCCCAGCACGTGGTTTTCCTCCAGCTTGCTCAGCTGATGGAGGCCCGAGCGGGCAATAAGCTGCCGACGGTGGTCCCGGAGACGCGGGGCGGGGATCGCGAATTGGTTCGGAGCGCCTCGCGGAAGGACCTCGTACTTGCCATCGCCGAACTCGACAACGCCGCCTATCAGCAGGCGCTGACACTGCGATTCGTACGCGGTCTTACCCGCGCGCAAGCCGCTGCCGAGGCCGGGACCGGAATCAAGAATTTCGATAAGCGAGAACTCCGCGCCATCCGTGCCGTCGCCCGACGACTGCCCGCAATCCCCACCGCCGCGGTAGTCCAGAACTGCGCCATCCACATGAGTCGCGTCCACCGCGCACTCGGACTCAGCACCACGCCCGAGCCCGACGACACCAACCAACGCTGGAACGCCCCCGACAACTGGCGCATCACCGAAGAAACCCTCGGCGCACAACTCCTGCCGATGGAGAACGGGACGACCGATCCCGTCGCCTACGCCGTCGAAAAGATCCGGGACGCGGACAACGGGATCGACAGAGCCGCAGTCACCGTCGGCAATCACATCCACTACATCGTCCAGGTCGAAGACCAGATCCTCGTCTTCGACACCCTGATCGACACGTCCGCCGACAACACGCCGCACGTCCGCAACTACGACGGCGACGAGACCGGCGAGAACAGGTGGGAGCCGACCTACGACCCCGGCGCACAAGCCTTCGCCGCCTTCTACGAGACCACCGACGGCATCCTGGCACCCGCCGAAGAGCAGCTTCCCGACCACGAGCACACGCAGCACCCCGGAAAGCTTCTCGGCCGATCCGGCGACGACGGGGAGGCGAAACCCGGCTCGAATCCGGCGAGCGAACGCGGCCGGGCCGACGCGCCCCAGCCCGGTTCGACTCCATGGCGCGAGACCCCCTCGCCCGCGCCGACGGGGTCCAGTCCCTGGAAGCGTGCTGAGCAGGCCCCGGCGCAGAACCGGGACAGTCACCCCGATTCGCCTGGGCGTGAGGAGGATTCGCCCACCGAAAGCATTCCCGAATCCGGTGTGCGCATCGATCCCGTTGCCATCGATCTCGGCGAGGAGGACGACGGCGTGGCACGGTCGGCCTCCACGCCGTGGAGCGGAACCCGTCCTCGTTCCCGGACGCAGCCGGGCGAAGCGGCTCCGGCCGATCAAGAGGCGGAAGGACGGCAGCTGCGGCACGGTGTCGCGTCCGCGTACCGAAGGCTCGAAAAGGTCGACACGTCGGATCCGGTCGCCGAAGCGCTCTCTCGGGCAACCGCTTCGCGATTCGACGAGCACTTCCTGCGGCTGAGCCCGATCCAGCGGCACACCCTGATGCTGCGCTACCAGCGCAGTCTGTCGCCCGCGCAGGCCGCTGCCGTCCTGAACGCGCAGCACCCGACAATCGCACCGCTCGATGCCCAGGCGGTGCGGACCTCGGCGGCAGGCGCGCTGCGCCGACTGGCCAGGTCGCTGGCGCACGAGAACGCTGTGCCGGGAACGCGCGACAACCTGACCGATCACGAGCTGACGGTCCTCCGATTGTTGGCCCAGGGATTGTCGAGGCCGGCCATCGGTGCCCGGACCGGCTGGTCGCTGCCTACGGTGGACGCACACACCGGGCAGATCGTGCGGAAGCTCGGCGTCGCGAATCGGGTTGCGGCAATACCGGAGGCGGTGCGCCGGGGTCTGCTGGATATCTCGGACCTTCCCGCGATGCCGGAACCGGCCATATCCGAATTGCCCGCCGTCACACACACAATGCTGAAACTGGCCGCGAAGGGCTTGTCGTCCCGCACGATCGCCCGATTGCACCCGGCTACCCGGAATCTGGTCAGGGGGAAGGACAACGTGCGGCGGCACCTGGAAGCAGCCGCAGGCCTGATCTTCGGTGTCAGCGAACGGGCCGGGATGGTGGCCGTAGGGATCCGTGAAGGCTACCTGGACATCAATGGTGAGGACTGGTCACCCGGGGCCGAAATCCGCAACGCGGCGCATGCTCTCCTCACCGCACAGCAATCTCGGATCCTCCACCTGGTGGCTATCGGGCGGACGGATGAGCATATTGCGATCGACCAGGGTATATCGACGGATACCGTCCGGCTTCATCTCGGGAAGATCTACTCCATACTGGGTGTGCACTCGCGTGACGACGCGGTACTGATGGTCTATAGCAGGGCGGAACTCGCTGCCGCGTTGCACGACGCCGGGAGCGACGATGTTCTGTCGATCATCGAGCAAACTACCTCCCGCCCGGAGACAGCTCCCGCGAACTGGCGCGACGAGCTGGTGCATGCGCTACGCCATTCGATACTGACCGGCGGATTGCGAGAAGGCTGGTCACTTCCCTCGGCGCGATTGCTGACGGGGCTGTTCGAACCAGCTCAGGTGGACGCCGCCGAGCGCGCGTACCGGTCTCTGCGCGACGAAGGGTACCTGGTTGTCCGCTCGAGCCGCCATGCCATCACCCATACCGTCACCGACCGAAACGGCTGGCCGCCCGCCACCGCCGACATTGTGCGAGAACACTTCGGCGACAAGATATTCGAGCTGGCGGCCGCCGAGATCGGAGACGCGTCGGCACAGGCGATCGTCTCGGAAACCTGCGAGCGGGCGGCCGGCGCCGGGCGCCGCGCCTGGCCGACTCCGGAGCAGGTCGATGTCATCGCCCGCAACGTGATCACGGAACACCGCATGGCCGCCGAATTCCTGCGCCAGTTCCGCAATTTCGTGATGCGTGGCGCGGGACTCACCGACCGCGACATCGTCGCGCAAGTCTTGGCCGGGGTCTCCACTGCAGAACTGCGCCGCGATTTCGCCGCGCTCTCGCTCAGGCGGCAGGTGCGTCTCACCCAATTCTGGCCCGCCCGGAATTCCGCGGAGATCCCCACCGATCCCAGGGCCGAATCGCCGGAGCTGTGGGCAACCGTGCGGGACATGGCTCTCGCATGGGTCGAGCGCCGAGGCGTCACCGCAACGCTTCCGACGGAGCCCACCGGCCACCTGCCCTGGCGCATACTCGACAACCCGGTGCGCAAACCGGCCACCCGTCAGCCGCCGGTGGGCCTGCGCCTGACGCCGGAACAACGGGCACTTCTGCGTCTGCTCGCCCAGAACCTGACTACCCGGGAAATCGCCGCCGAACTGGGCGTCTCGGTACATGCGGTGACCTCCCGGGTGACCGCTCTGACGCGCGAGATCCCCGGCGAGGGTCGAGCCGAGATCGTCGAGATCGCCAGGGGCTGGGGCCTGCTCGACGACGCACAACCGGATTCCGGACGGACCGCCGCCACGCCACGACGCCGGCCGGAGCCTTCGGCACAACAGCCGGAGACACCGCCCCGTGCGGGCCTGACCAAACGCGAGAGCCAGATCCTCACGCTGTCGGAACAGGGCCTGTCGAAGCGGGAGATCGCCGCACAGCTGAGTGTTTCCCCGCAAACCGTGGAGAACTATCTCGGCAGCGCACGGCGCAAGCTTCGCGAGCTCGCCGCGTCGTCGGAGACGCCCCCGGAGCAAGGCACTCGCGACGGCGGATCCCCCCGCATCGATCCCGTCGCCATCGACCTGACCGACGACGAAGAACGGGGCACGTCCGGCACCGGCTTCGGGGCCGGGACGGAGGAAACGGGCTTGGCGCATACCAGACGGCTGGCGGAAGCAGCGCTGGCCGGGCTGCGCGAAAAGCGAGACCTCGCCGCCCTTCTGCTGAAAGTGGACCCCGAGAGGAGCGACAGCGCATTGCTGCGCGAGATCGCGGCCACTCATCCGTTGGACGACGCCTACCAGGTCCGCACCGGCCCACGAGGCAGGGAACTGACCGGCGACATCGAGCGGCACCTGATCGCCGAGGACCAGGTCCGCCGCTTGGCGGGCGCCGCCACCCAGCTGCTGCACGCCCAGGTCGCCGCGGCGCTCTACGGCGGAAACGCCCACGGGGAGACCGCCCGGGTGACGGGAATCCTCCGGGAGACCCGCAAGAGCGGGGGCGTGCTCGCCACCGCCCGATCCGTCCCCTACGACGGGCGCGCAGCGGCTGCCCGCATCGTCAACGATCTGTATCGGGCGGATGTGATCGCGGATCGTCCCGGGAGCCCGGCCGAGATCACCGTGGCGGACTTCGAAGCCATGTCGGGAGGCAGGTTCACCGAACCGGTCACCCAGCATCGCATCGACGCCGTACTGAGGCAGCTCGGGGACGATGCCTCGGTGGTCGTCGACAGTGGAGGCGAGCACGCGCGGCCGTTCGTCCTGCACCGCTACGACAACAAGGTCGTACGGATCGACCCCGGCGCCGACGACGGGGTGACTACGTTCCGCGCGGACGACCAGGGCCCGCCTGCCCGGGCCCTCTTCTTCGACGGCAACGGGGAACCGGTGCCGCCACGCTTGCTGGACTGGATCGACGCCACCTACAACCTCGAGCATCCGTTCCGGCTCGCCGCCGACCCCGGGGTTGCGGGTGATAAGGAAGTCGCCTCCGGCGTCTGGGGAGAATTCGGAGCGGCAGGCGTATTGATCAGGCATGTCGATGACACCGGAACCGCCAGGTACCTGGTCGCGAAGTCGGCAGTGGGCTATTCCCAAGGAAAATGGCAGCTTCCAGGCGGCGCGTTGCATTCCAAGGAAACTCCCGCCCAGGGCGCCACCCGCGAACTCATCGAAGAACTCGGCGTGCGCGAAATCGAGGCTCAGAACCTGCGGCTCATCGATATGTCGGTTGGCCGCGCGGCTCGGGGAAGGCCCAAGAACTGGGCCTACACCACCCTGCTCGCCGATACGCCGGAACGGTTCGACGTCGTCTGCGACGGCGTAGAAACCGAACACGCCGCATGGCTCACCCGCGACGAGTTGGAGGCGCTGGCGGCCCGGGGGGAGGTTCATTCGGCACTCGCCGCGGAACTTCCCGATCTCTTCGATCGTCTGAGTTCTCAGCCGCTTCGCCGGCCCTGGAGTCCACTCGCCGCGTTCCGGAACGTGTACGACGCGATCGGCGACGACTACTACGTCCACGCGGAGGCGGTGAAAAGGAACCATCCAGGTCTCGACGAGCGGTTGCTTCCCGGATACGTCGCGATCCGCACGTACACCGGCAATCTCTACTACTGGGATATGAACGCCGCTCTCCGGTCCGGCGATCCCGCACGTATCAGCGAGTACCACCACCTGATCCACGCCATCACCGCCGCGCTGCACACACTTCCGCTCCACACCGGCGTGGTGGAACGGGAAATCAACGTGTCGCCCGGCGCGCTCGTCAAGCTCTTGGCGAGGTATCGCCGCACGACGGTCGTCACCGAGCCCACGGTCGTCAGTGCCAGCACGGAGCCGGGCGCCTTCACCGGAAACGTGAAGTTCGTCATCCACTCGTCGACCGGTCGCGATATCTCGAAGATCTCGGAGAGTTCGAGCGAAGCCGAAGTGCTGTTCCCCCCCGGCTGCCACTTCCAGGTCCTGCGCCGGACCCGGAAGAAGGGGCAGTGGGTTATCGAACTACTGGAAGTCGCCGGTCCTACGCATGATCTCGGAGATCACGACAACCACAGCGCCGCATCCGGCCCCCGCATCGACCCCGTCGCCATCGACCTGGCCGACGACGACGAACCGGACACCGGTACTCCCGAGCCCGCGGCGGACGAGCAGCGGCACGTCGCCTCCGCTGTCGAGAAGCTGACCAGGCGGCTGGGGACCGGAGCGACCCTGAAGTCGCTGTTCACGCGGGTCGACCCGGATCGGGTGACCGAGGCCGCCCGGACTCGCGCCCTGCGCAACGCGGAGTGGTGGTTCTCGCTGACCGACGACGAGCGGCGGGCACTGGCGGTGGTACATCCGGAGCTGATCGGCAATGCCGACGGCGTCCCGTACGCCGTGCGCGACGACGCGAACCGCCGCTCGATGACCCGGCAGCTGGCGCGGTTCGAGCAGATCCGATCGGGACGGAAACTCACCGCCGCCGAGCGGGCACACCTGCGCAACCTGGAGGTGACGCGGGACCAGCTTGCCGAAATCGAGCGCCAGGCACGGGATTTCGGATCTCCTCCGGTGCAGCTCATCGCCTTCGATCCCCTGAAGTACGAGGGCAACGGCCGGATCACCGTATCCATCGGAGATGCCGATACGGCCACGAATGTGACACGCCAGATCGGCGGCTTCGGCAATTCGATGCGGACGCTGCTGAAGCGATTCCGGTTCGCCGGGCCGCAATACCAGATGACCTCACGGTACGCACCCGGCGAGACGGTGGCGGCCATCATCGATATCGGGTACCACCATCCGCGCAACCTGGTGAAGGGCACGGCGCAGACCCTGCCGCTGGAACCCGCGCAGACCCGGTTCGCCGCCGTCGGCGGTTACGTGGTCGCGCGGGAAACGGTGTCCTACAACGCTACTCGCGAGGCGCTCGCCCGGCATCGGGGGATCGCGCCGCCCCGGTCACGCACGCTTCTCGGGCACAGCTACGGCTCGACGACGGTGTGCTATGCCGGACAGGGCCGCCGGCTGGCGGGCGAGATCGACCGAGTGATCCTGACGGGCTCCCCCGGGGCGGGCCCGCTGACACACGCCTCGGACTTCGGCATCGGCGCGGAGAACGTCTACGTCCTGACCGCGAGCGGCGATCCCGTCGCCAAGCTCGGTGCCGACAACCCGGACCGCCACGGCCGGTATCTCAACAGCGGACTGGGCGCCGACCCCGCCAACGAGTCCTGGGGTGCGATCCGACTCACCGCGGAACCCCCGGCTACCAAGAGGTTCCGCAATGGCATACAGGTTCATCAGGGTTACAACTCTTTCGCCGACAACGAGACCCTGGAACCGACGGAGTCCCTGGACAATATCGGCCTCGTCACCGCGGGCCGCGGTGACGAGGCGGCCCGTGCCGTGCACCGGCCCGCGGACGCACGACGCGGGACCCGTTGGCGGCCCGCGGATCCGGAGCGGCAGCGCGCCGTCCGGGCCCGCGCCCTGGCCGCCGGATTCTCCCCCGAGGAGATCGCCGAGATCGAATATCTCATCATCGAATTGGGCGACGTCCAGGGCACCGACGGTGGCCACCCCTTCGACTACATCGAGAACTTGCCGATACCGAAGCCCGGCGAGCCGCGCGGGGCGGACTGGATCGGCAACCGGCAGGGCTGGTTCCGCGCGCTGTTCGACGGAAACCTCACCAAGCTGCGGGATATCGAACTCACCGAGAAGGACTTCTTCGAGCTGAAGCGCTTCCTGCGCCGCTCGCCCCTCTACCTGACACTCGGGCTCGCCGTCGCGGCCGGACTGAAAGCCGAACAGCTGCTGGGCCTTTCCGACCCGGGGCCCCTCTTGTTCAAGCAGGAGAAGCGGGTCCAGGGCGACGATACGATCACCGTCTGGAAATTCCGGACGATGCCCGAAGACACGCCGGAAGAACCCACCGGCGGCGACGCCGCCGACCGGTCCAGCCCGGTCCAGCAGCTGCTGCGCAGCACTTCGCTGGACGAGCTGCCGCAACTGCTGTCGATCGCCGCCGGAATCATGTCGTATCTGTCGGGCCGCCCGATGCTCGACGGCGATCGCGATCGGATGCGGGCACTGCTCGCACCGGACGAGTACGAATTCTGGAATCGTCACCTCAAGAACGATCTCTGGTCGGCCCTGCACTTCCCCGGCTGCCGCGGCCTCGACCGCGAGTCACCGGAGTACCTGCGCACCAGATACCTTGCCGCCCGGCTCTATTCACTGATCGGCAGCCGGTCGGTCGACGAGTACATGCTCAAGACGATCGACCGGTATCTGCTGAGCATGGTCGGCGTCGAAGGGCGCGAGCTGGCCCGCAACCTGGTGAACCACCTTCGCGACCGCATCCTGGGGACGAGCACCGAGCAGGCCACGGAAGCCGTCGTGGCGGAGGACCCCCTGATCGACCTGATCAGCGACGTCAATCCCCTCGGTAACAAAGACAATTGCGCCGAATGCAGCATCGCCACCGACCTCCGCCTCGGCGGGCGGACCACCATGGTCGCCATGCCCTCCCCCACCGGGCGAACGGGTGGGACCGACGACAGCGGACAGTTCCACGTCCCGTTCCTCGAGGCCCACTACGACGGGGCCTTCCACCACGTGGACGACTGGACGGCTGTCGAACAGGAGCTGCTCGACGCGGGTCACGGCGCTCGCGGCATCATCGCGTATACCCGGACGGACAGCGGAAGCCGGCCGGGGCACACCGTCAACGTGGTCAACCACCACGGCGTCATCCGGTACCTCGACGGCCAGTCCGGCCGCGACGTCACCAAGGGGATTCACGCCCTGACCAACCGGCTCGACGCCCACTTCCTCCGGACGGACGGCCGCTACACCGGATTCCGCCGCGGCGCACCCGGTGTCGCACAACCGATCCCCGGCATGCCCACCGTCAACGGACCCGCTCGCGACGCACAGGAGTCCGATACCGCCGGGACGGCGCTGTACGACGGTGCGGAGATGAATTACCGTCCCGAGCTGAGTGAGAGTCGGGACGTCCCCGTCGTCATCCTCGAACAGGACCACCGTGGTCGCTTCCTCGGACCCGGCCGGAAGCCGTACAGCACGAAGGGCAAACACGGTGACGTATTCTTGATGCTCCGTGACGGCACATTCATTACCAGCCGTGACGGCGAGCATCCTCACTTGGTCAAGGCATATATGGCCAAGCACGCCGATGCCGACGAACGGCGCGCGAGCGAAAGATATCCGGGACCGAGTATATTTGCCGGATTCGGATACTGGCGCCTGGTCGATGGTGTACCGGAACATGTCAAACCGTTCGGCGGACTGTTCAACGATCACGCCACGAGGACGTCGAAATTCTGGATACAACTGCGACATCGACTCGGCCTGAACTTCGATCTCTCGACGATCGACTTCGATTTGGCACACCAAAATGTCGGGAAGGCATGGCGGAGCCCTCCGGAAAACGACGGCGAACATTCCGCCGCGGAATTGATTCCGGAACCGGGAAGCCTCAGAAGCCGCTACGCCCTCACCAAAAAGGTGTCCGAACATCTCCGCGGCGGTGATGGCGACTTCTGGTTCGAGGTCGAACAGGTCCGGTTCCCCTCGGGCGGCGGTCTGTCGATCGATGTGATCATCCATCCGGTACTGGGCGTCCCCGCACGAGCCACGATCGAGGTGGACCCGGCCAGTACAACGGCAATGGCTCGATACCGTGCCTTCGATCCCGGCCCGCAGCCCAGCCGGACCCATCCGGCTCTCCGCACCTCGCACGGCGTGCTGACGGAGTGGCTGGCCGCATCCGGCTTCACCTGGGCAGAAGGCACCGACGAGATCCTCACGCCCGCCACCGATACCGGAAAGACCCGCGGCAATCGCATCGACCCCGTCGCGATCAGCCTCGAGGACGACGACGCCGAGGATCACTATCCCGTGTCCGGCCGCATGATCGTCGAGACGATTCATTCGATCACCGGTCCGGCCAGAAACAGCACGGCCGGAGCGGTAACGGATGTCGATCCCGACAGCGGCCCGGATTCCCTGGTGCTGCACGCGGTCGAGGCTCGGGGAGTGTCACACGACCACCTGTTCGACAAAGCCGGGAGTCCGGACGTCGTCGCGATCGAAGTCGAGGACCTCACAGTCCGCTGCGGCATCCGGTACCGGGATCCGGATGACGGACGGGTCCGGGTGTGGGTGAGCCACAAGGAACCGCAGATCGACCACCCCCTGTTCGGACACGTTCAGAATCTGATCTATGCCGCCCTGCTGCATCACTTCGAGGGCAGGGATATCGAACTGGAGGAGAATTTCGAAGGCCGCGCACCCCACGAGAAGAGAATGCTCGCGCCGAGGGCACGATCGACCGCGACCGCAGAGGCCCGCCCCACATACGAGGCGATGCCCCTGCCGGCGGCGCTGCTCGAGAACCTCGAGGATGTGGATGGCCTCGACATCGAACTCGTGTGGCCGGAGGTGGATTCCCGCGGCCGGTTCCTCGGAACCGGCCGGCGGCCTCATCACACCGTGGGCATCAACGGCGACCCGTTCTTCCTGCTGACCGACGGCAGGCTCGTCACCGTCGACGCGACACACGAGTTCCTCCTCGCGGCGCTCCTGGAGGCGGGTATCTCGCCGGACGAGATCAGCGGCTTCGGTACCTGGCGGATCAGCGGCCGGTTGCGAGCTCTCGACGCGTTCAGCCAAGGCTTCGAGGAATGGAACGGGGATCCGATGAATCCCGCGCAGATCCTCGATGCGCTCGAGCACAGCGGCGCCGATCTCGGTGTGTGCGAATTCGACACCGGGTTCGGTGCCGAGCATCAGGGCCTGCTGTGGCTGGACACGGCGGCCGAAATGCCTGTCGCGCAGGTGTTGAACCATAAGGGCGACGTCTACAAACTGCTCTCCGGCTACTCCGTCGCCGTCGACGGAGCCGGCCACCGCATCGTGTTCTGGATCGACCTTGTCGCCTGGGAGTCCGCCGCCGACGGGGAGTCGATCACCGTACGGGTCACTGCGACTCACGGCGAACCTGCCGAGGGCACGTTCACCGTGCGGACCGACGGCGGCTCCGGCACCTCGCACTACACCCGCCTCCGACTCGGACCGGACCGAGCGCGCACCGCGCCGGCGTGGGCGGTCGTGCACGACACACTGACCTCCTGGTTCGCCGCATCGGGTGTGTCCTGGGCAGCGGGCAGCGAAACACCCCCCACCGCAGACCTTTCCGCCCCGGCCGCCCCGACCCCCGGTGCCCCGCGACGGTCCGAGCGAGTCGTGCGCGCCGAGCCGGAGGGACCGTACAGTCCGCACGCCCCCGCCGAAGCCGCGTCCTGGCTGGCGGATCAGCTCAGCGGCTGGCCCACCGACAAGGTGAACCTCGCGTGTGCCGAACTCACGGCCATGGTGATCGATGCCACGGAACACCGCCGCGGCACAGTCCACCTCGTGGCGGAGACGACCGACGACCTGGTGCGAGTCACACTGCTCGATACACACGCCGCCTCGATGCCGAGGAACGCGCGAGGCGGCATTCCGACCCGCTCCGGTCTCGCAATTCTCCCCGGCCCCACCACGGCAGCGGGGAACTCGACGCCGCTGCGTTCCGGCGTCGAACTCTTCAAACGCCACGAGGACGGCTGGCACCAAGCCGTGTGGTTCGAACTCCATAAGCCCGACCGGGACCGAAACACAATCGCATCCGGGTCATCCGGCAATCGCATCGACCCCGTCGCGATCGATCTCGCCGACGACGAGCCCGAAAGCAGCGATTTCGTCGTAGCGGAGCAAGTCGGCGGTGCCCTGGGCGGGCCGACTCCTGACGCGCGGACGTTCAACGAACTGCGGCCCATGTGCATGGCCAAAGAAGACAAGATGATCGAAATCTTCGGGCACGGAACGAGAATCGCCCGATACGACGCGCCGGGCGGAGGTCATATCTGGTACGACGCCCGAGAACACAGCAAGCATCCGAACAACGGGCAGTATCCGCTGATACGCAGCGCGTTCGAAGAGTTCGTCCGCGGCTTGGCCGGACGCGACGGCATAGTCTACGCCGAAACGGTCGTCGTTTCCGACGACAAGGTCAGGCACTGGAGCTTCGACGAAGCTGTCCGAAAGGGTGACAACCGGGCGACGAAATGGCTCGCCTTCCAGCACGGCGTGCCGTGTGCGCTGGCGGACATCGACTGGCTGACGGCGTTCCCGACCACCCTGAATCCGGAGGGGGAAATTCTCCACCACCTACGGGCATTCCTCAGTGAAGTACGACATTTCCAACATGCCCTCCTGGAGGCAGACGAGGAGACGTCGCCAGACGAGGTTCTCGCCCGGCTCCGCGATGACAACGAGGAGTTCTACGCCGCGATGCGAACGATCGCAGCCGCAAGGGACGCGAGTCTGCGCAGGACCGGAGCGTGGCCACACCCGACAGGCCCGCAGGAACATACCTTGGAAAATCTGCTCGAATGGTATCGCGACGTCATGGGCGAACCGTTCGATCCCGGCGCGAAGGCCGTCGACATATTCAACCCCAACCGCACCGACAGCGATAATCCGATACGCGACATCACCCGCTACGAGGTGAACTGCCGCGAAATCGCCATCATGGACGCGATCGATCAATCGTTCGCACGTGGCGCCGACATATACATCGGTTACGGCTACAGCCACTACACCCTGCAAAAATACTTCCTGCACGAGAAGTACGGCGAGCCTGTCATATACCGGCACGGCCGGATGAGCGGCAGGCTACTCATCGGAGATGAGGAAATTGCCCCCGGCCGGATACGCGCCGAAATTACCGACATAGCCCAGCGCATCGAACAATTGGGCGACGACCCGATCGCGGTCGAACTCTGGTCCGAGGAACTACGGACGCTGGAATACGAACTCGCCCAACGACTCCCGGAGTCGGGAAGTACCGAGGTGGAGCGCGCTGCCCCGTCAGCCGCAGCGGCCTCCGCCCCCACCGATGGTGCCGGTGATCCGACAGTGAGACGATCCGAGTCTCCGCTGCTGGGTAGGGATCTCGATGAGTTCAAGTCGCTACCGTGGGATGAGTTGCGGGCCGAGGACTTCGTCCCGGCGGCCGAAAAGGCCATCGCCGAGCACAATTCCGAGATCGAGGCGATCCTCGCGAACACAGCACCCGCGACGGTCGAGAACACCCTGCGGCCCCTTTCCGCGTCCGGGGCGCGGATCGGCGTGCTCTCGAACCTCCTGAACATATTGACCGACAACGCATCCGCTCTCTATCCGGGCATCGAGGAGGCCGCGACGGAGGTCCGGAAGATGTTCGAGGCTCACCGGACCGCGGTTCATACGAACCGGGGGCTTTACGACCGGATCGCGAAGTTGCAGGCCGACACTTCCGGGACGGAGTTGGATCCGGCGTCCGCCGCCCTGCTGGCGCGCAAGCGCGAGGACTTCCGGACGGCCGGTATGCACCTGTCCCCCGCCGACCGCGAGGCACTCGCCGCGGTCAGGGCGCGGCTGGCGGCCTGTCGCCAGAAGTACCAGGAGAATCAGAACAAGGCCCGAGAGGAAACCGCGGGCGTATGGGTCACCGACGAGGACGAGTTGGAGGGGCTGCCGGACGATGCCCGTAGGGCCGCGAAGGCGGCGGCCGTCGAACGAGGACGCCCGGAGGACCACTTCATCAAGTTCTACAACCAGATGAGCGGCAATTGGCAACCGCTCGCCAAGTCGATCAAGTCACGCGCACTCCGGGAGCGGTTGCTGGGAGCGACCGCCGAACTGGCCCGTGCCGGACAACGCGACAACTCGCGCCTCGCGCTCGATATCGTGCGGTCACGGGCCGAGATCGCCGCACTTCTCGGCGAACCCCATTACGCGGCGTTGGCCGGACGCGGTGAGCCGATAACTCCGGAACAGACGGAGGAGTTGCTGAGGAGGCTGGCTCCCGCGGTGGTCCGGGAATTCGAATCACAGCTGCGCAGGGGAGCGGAGTTGCTCGGCCTGCCGGAACTCGAGGCGCACGACGTGCCGTTCGCGCTGGAGCAGCTGCGCAAGCGGGATCTCGGCATCGACCTCGAACCGGCACGGCAGTTCCTGGAGCTGAACACGGTGCTGACCGACGGCGTGTTCTGGTTGATCGAGAAATTGTTCGGTATCACGATCACCGAACGCGAGGACCTGTCCGCCTACCACCCCGACGTCCGCACGTTCGACCTCGCCGATCGAACCGGACGGACGATCGGTCGTGTCCTGTTCGACCCGCACACGCGACCCGGGAAGTTGGGCGGCGGGCGCACCCAGCAGCTGGTCGACAAATTCGACGGGGCGGGCCAGTTGCCGGTCAATGTCGTCTCGATGGACGTCGAGCCGACCGACGGCGATCCGGTACTCCTCACCTGGGAGGAGGTCGGCGCCCTCTTTCACGAATTCGGCGGGCACGCGGTCAATTTCACCCTGGCCGGCGTGCTGGAACGAACCGGTGCCCAGATCCCTCGCAACTGGGTCGAGTTCGTGGCGGTACTGGTCGACAAGGCATTCGCAGCGCATCCGGCGGTACTGGGCAATTACGCCAAGCATCACGACACAGGCCTGCCGATGCCGGCCGAACTCCGCGATCAGATCGCGCGGCTCGCCACAGCTCCGCAGGGCGCGTCTGCCGCCAACAACCTGACCTTCAGCTATCTCGATCTGAAGTGGCACCAGCTGACCACCGGCCAGGTGCCCACCGGGACGGACCCCCGTGCCGTAATCGCGGAGTTCGAGGAATCGGTACTGGCCCAGGTCGGGCTCGACCTCCCCGGTCTGCTCGCCGCCTTCCCGATCCAGCAGATGGGGCATACGAATTGGCCGGGCTGGGATTACGCGGGTGTGCTGTCCTGCTATCAGGTGATGGAAGTCGCGGCCCAAGCCGCCGTGAACAGGCTCGATCGCCAGGAAATCACGGCCGAAGATGGCGAGCTGTTGTACGAATTCGGCTATCTGCTCTCGGAATTCGGTCTTTCCGAAGCGTTCGAGTCCCTGCTGGGCTGCCCCGTCCACGAAGCCGACCTCGGCCCGTACCTGGAGTCCGTCGGCATCACCCCGGCTCCCGCGGAGGACGCGCCGGCCGAACGGTACCCGGAATCGGCGATCGCGACCCGGCGGCGCATCGACAGCTGCGTACAACAGACCGTCCGTGTTCTGTCCGCCCTCGGCGGAACCGGCGAACGGGATATCGCCGCCGGACCCAAGAAATACCGAGACCTCGAACAAGCCACCAAGGCCTACCTCACCACGGGCACCGAGACCGTCGCCGAAATCCTGCACAAGGTCCGTCACGGCATCGACGGCATCGACACCGCCGTAATCCTCATCGACGACGCCGAGAACGACACCATGCACTCCTTCGTCGTCACCAACGTCGCCGGCACCCTGCTTTTCTTCGACACGAATATCGACCACGGCGAGACCGATCCCACGCTCACCGACACCGAGCGGGACCTCATTCCCCGCGCCCAAACCGAAGAAGAATGGCTCCGATCGTTCTCCGGCGCCCACATCACCGAGACCTCGGTCGCCTACTTCACCGCCGACGAGAACACCGGAGAACTCACCCCCACCAGCTCACTCACTCCGGACAGTGCACAACCACAACCTCGCCCGCGCGACGGCGACATCACCGGCCCGCCCACCGCGGACGTCGCCGACCAGGTTCCCTACCCGAAGATCGAGTTGCACGTCCATCTCGAGGGCACGGTCCGGCCGCAGGCGCTGCTGAACATGGCGCGGCGCAACGGGATCGGGCTGCCCGCCGACAACGTCGAAGCGCTGGAGGAACTGTACGAGTACACCGATTTCAGCCAGTTCCTCTCGGTGTGGCGCATGACGAACAACGCGATTCAAACGGCGGACGACTACCGCCGGATGGTCCTCGATTACGCCGCGGAGGCCGCGAACCATCGCGCGGTGTACGTGGAGGCCAGCCTGTCCCCGATCGCGCGGGTGCAATGGCACGGCAAGACCTGGCAGGAGATCTTCGCGGGAGCGACCGACGGCATCGCCGAAGCGGCCGAGAGATACGGCGTCACAGTCCGATTGACGCCCAGCTTGATCTGGGGTGGCGACCCGGAGTACGCCGAGCAGCTCGCGCGCTGGGCCGCGCGGTACCGCGATCGCGGCGTGGTCGGCCTGGACGTCGGCGGGGACGAACTCGCCCGCGGTGACGTATCGATGTTCGACCGCGCCGTCGCCATCGCCACCGACGGCGGCCTGGGTATCGCGCCGCATGCCGGGGAGTCCGGGGGCATCGACGCCGTGCGAGAAGTGTTGCGCTGGAACCCGAAGCGGATTCGGCACGGCATCGCGGCCGCGGACGATCCGGACCTGATGGCGGAACTCGTCGAACGCGGCATCGTCCTCGACGTGGCCCTCACCTCGAACCTGCGCACCCGTGTGGTGGCCGACGCCGAGCGGCATCCGCTGTCGCGTCTGCTCGCCGCCGGTGTCCAGTGCACCATCAGCACCGACGACCCGCCCATGTTCGGCACCGACCTCAGCGGCGAGTACGTGCTGCTGGAACGGCTGGGCGGGAGCGGCGCCGCCGCCTTCGAGGCCGGTATCGCGGGAGCGCTCGGTGGGGAATCCGTTCGGGAGCGGCTCCGGGCGGTCGGCCGGGCGGCATTCGGCGGCGAGCCCGAGGGCGAGTCGGATACGTCCGAACCGACATTCATCGTGACCCCGGAAGCGTCGATGCTCGCCAATCCCGTGCTTCGTAGCCTGCGCCCACCGGAGGACTACCCACACCTCGGAGGGCCCGTCGGCACGGCTATGACGCGAGAAGAAGCGCACGCGATCTACGCGCACAACACGCGGCACGGCGAGGTCATCTCCGGAACTCAGAAGAAGGTCTATCTGGCGGAGAACAACGAATTCGCGGTTCTGGAGCCCAGGAAGTCGGTCAATACATTGGACTTCGTACTGTGGCCGGACGAGTCCGAGACCCTGCAGGCCGTCGCTGAGGCAACTCCGGACGACGAGAAGCTACTCCTCCCGCGGGTGCTGTATGTGGAACGGGACGCCGATGGAAATGTCTTGTGGGACATCCGACCACGGATCCGAGGAAGGCACGTGGAATCAATTTTCGAACCCCGCGCGATTCCGGTGTTGAGGGCAGCACAGAGTCAGATGGAGCGCGTACGTCTGCAACGTGACTCGAGCCCACGGCGCAGGGGACACATGCGAATCCCCGCGGATTATCCGACAACATCGGTCGATTACTTCTCCATGCAGGCGCAACACCTCGAAGACGTATATCGGCACTACGCCCCGCACGAGCCTTATCGGACCATGTTCGAGGCGGTCGGCATCCGCGGTTCGCTGACCGCCGGCCTGGCTCGGTACACCGATAGGATTCGACACCAACCGCTACGGTCGCACCACGCCGATATCACTACGGGGAACGTCATGGAGACCGACGCGGGGCAGTACGAGGTACTGGACGTCGGGCTGGCGCATCCGACGCCGGCGGATCACGAACTGGCCGTTCATTACCAACGAAGCCCGGGAGACCGCCCCGACGAGGTCGCCCTGGAATATCTGACACCCTGGCTTGCCCTTCTCGACACCGGACGAGTCCTGATCGACACGATTCGCCTCGTCGACCTACTGATCGCACAGGATGCCGACACGAGCGGGAAGCACAGGATGGTGGAGAGTATTACGTGGGCACTCGGCCGCGCGTACCCGGGCTGGCACGACTCCATGGAGTCGATGCCGACCCACAACGATATAGTCCGAGCCGCCGACGAGGTGCTCGCGCGCCTACGGTCGGGCATGACGCCCGAGAACCCGGGACCACTACCTTCGCCGTGAACCGACTGCGGCGTGTGGGCGGGCGCGCCGCCGGGCATAACTGCGGACCGACCGGTTTGAAAACCCCTGCCGGACAGAATGTTTCGGCAACCCCGTCTTACCGGAAGTATTCCGAACTTGTTACATTTTCTAACGGTACGCCGTACTATGTCTCAATGAACGGTGTATTACGTCTCCGTGGCACCGAAGTAACCGTGCCGCGTATCGGATGCCGCGAAGCGGCGCCGGATCACGGAGATCGAGACACGATCGGCACCGCGCTGTCCTGAGTCGCGCCGCGGTGACGCGTGCCCGCGAGTGGATAGACGTTTCCGGAAACCGAGGTGAGCTTTCGATGTCGACGCAGACCAAGATCATCCGAAGTTTGGTGCCCGCGCGGATGGATCGATTGCCGTGGACGAGATTCCACTGGCTGATCGTCGTCGGGCTGGGCGTCTCCTGGGTGTTGGACGGCGTCGAGATCCAGATCGTCAGCAGCATGGGCGGGCCGTTGCAGGACGCCGGGGCGTTGAATCTGACGCCGGGGCAGGTCGGCGCGGTCGCCTCGTGGTATCTGGCGGGGCAGGTCGTGGGGGCGCTCGTGTTCGGCCGGCTGACGGACCGGCTCGGGCGGAAGAAGCTGTTCATCCTGACCCTGGCGATCTATCTGATCGGCAGCGGGTTGGCCGGGTTGTCCTGGGGCCCATGGTCGCTGTATCTGTTCCGGTTCATCGCGGGAACCGGGATCGGCGGTGAGTACACGGCGATCAATTCGGCGATCGACGAGATCATGCCCGCCAAATACCGGGGGCGGGTCGATATCGCGATCAACGGGACCTACTGGGGCGGTGCGGCTTTGGGTGCGGCCGCGAGCCTGGTCCTGTTCAACGAGAACCTCATCCCGGTGGGGTGGGGCTGGCGGATCGGATTCTTCCTCGGCCCGGTCCTCGGGATCATCATCATCTTCCTGCGCCGGCACATTCCGGAGAGCCCGCGCTGGCTGCTCACCCACGGCCGGGCGGACGAGGCCGAGCGGACCGTCGACGAGATCGAGGCGCGGGTGCGCAGCCAGGGGGTCGAACTCCCGCCGGTGGACGAGAGCAAGGCCCTCGACATCACCGACACCGATCGGCTCTCCTACTGGCAGATGGGTCGAATCTTCTTCGGCAAGTACCCATCTCGGTCTTTCCTCGGCTTCACGATGATGGCCACCCAGGCGTTCCTGTACAACGCCATCTTCTTCACCGTCGGCATGGTGCTGACGAACTTCTACCACGTGCCGTCCGACCACACGGGCTACTATTTCTTCCCCTTCGCCATAGGCAATCTGATCGGCCCGCTGGTACTCGGCCCGCTGTTCGACAGCGTCGGCCGCCGGAAGATGATCTGCGCGACCTATGTCGGTTCCGGTTCACTGCTCTTCGTCTCCGCGTGGGCGTTCAACGCGGGCATACTGACCGCCACCACGCAGACGCTGCTGTGGTGCGTCATCTTCTTCTTCGCTTCGGCCGGAGCGTCCGCGGCGTATTTGACGGTGAGCGAGATCTTCCCGCTGGAACTGCGCGGTCAGGCCATCTCGTTCTTCTTCGCGATCGCGCAGGGTGTCGGCGGCGTCATCGCACCGTTCCTCTTCGGCCACCTGGTCGGCGGGGCGGACAATCCGGATCCCGACCGCTTCCCGCTGACCGTGGGTTATCTCGTAGGCAGCTGCTTCATGATCGGCGGCGGGCTGGTCGCCTGGTTCTTCGGCGTGAACGCCGAAGGAAAGTCCTTGGAGGACATCGCGGATCCGTTGTCCGCGGCGAAGCCGGAACCCGCCCCCGACCCCCGCGCGGCCCTCAGTGAATGAAGGATCCACACCCATGTCTCAGCCCACCCCCTGGCAGTCCGTAGAGGCTCGCGACCCGCAGCCCTCCTCGGAATCCCTCCGGGACCGAGCTGCCCGGACCCTTCGCGCCGCGACTCGCGGCCTTCGCACCGCAAACCGGAACTTCAATGCCGTTACGGCGAAGGCCGGCGTGCATATGCGGCCGTTGCTGCCCCGGCTCGGCGGGAACTGGGGATACCTGGCCGCCGCCGTCGGGTGCGCCATAACGTTCGTCCTGATGTTCGAGCCATGGCTGTCCACTTCAGGGCCCGATGGCACTGTGTGGAGCAATGCGTTCGGACAAACGCATATCTCCACCACCCTCGTGGGGCTCTGGTCACAGCATCCGCCGAATCACTCGAATCTCAAAGGCAAGTGGGCGGTTCTCGCGGCCATCGCGATCTTCCTTACCGTGCCCACCGCCGTGATCAACGTCTGGACACGCATCACCTCGATGACCTACCTGACCACCGGTGCGGCGGTGGCGGTGGCGCTCTTCATCATCTCCACCCTGATATATCTCAGCGGAGCGGGCCCGGAGCTACGCAATATGGTCGGCTCCGGCCCGCCGACCGAGCTGGGCGTGCAGGCCGGGTTCATCATCCGGTGGGCGACAGGCCGCGGGGATTACCCGTGGCCCGGCGGGCAGAAGGCCGTATTCGAAACCGCGAAGCTCACGGGCACCGCGATGACGGCCGGCGCGATGGCGGTGCTGTCCGCCTCGGCGGCCATCGCGCAGACGTTGTATCAGCAGAAGATGCGTCGTCGCTCGGTCGAGACCGAAGCGCAGGCTCCGATCGAGATCGAGGGAACCCAGGGCTGAAAAGCCCTGGGCCACCCGGGAGTACGGCTGTGGACCTCAGCGCGGTCGATCGAGTCGGCCGTCGCGCACGCCCGCCGCGAACGCATCCCACTCACCGGGCGTGAACACCAGAGCCGGACCGGCAGGGTTCTTGCCGTCGCGGACACCCACACGGCCGCCGTCGAGGAACGCGACCTCGACGCACTCCCGCTGACCGCTACTCCGGCTGCTCTTGAACCACTGCGCGGTGGGTAGATCAACGCTCACGGTCGTACTCCCTCGCTACCCGTCTGAGCAGGCCCCTACTGGTTACATCGTCCAGCGCAGCGTCTGCGATCGCCCCACAGGCCCGATGGTAGCGCTCCACCGCCTGCTTCTTCTCCAGGTATATGTCACCGAGGTAGCTCTCCACATAGACCACCGAGGGTTCAATAGGGTTGCCTCGCTTGTCTTTTCCGAACTCGAGGATCACGCACGGACCGACCAGCTCTCCGAGTGGCATTCCTGCCGAGAGCGGCAGCACACGCACAGTGATATTGGGCAGCGTGCTCATGTCGGCGAGGTGTCGCAGTTGGGCACCCATCACCCTCCGGCCGCCGACGATATTCCGCACGGCGGCTTCGTAGATCACCGCATCGAGCGTCACCGGATGCAACTTCCGGGTGATCAGCGACTGCCGACGCACTTTGAGCTGCACACGCCGCTCGACCTGTTGTTCGTCCTCATCGGGATCGGCCGCGCACGCCAGGGTCCGCGCGTATTCCTCCGTCTGTAACAGACCGGGTACCAGGAACGGCTGCACGGTCGTCATTGCCCGGACCGAGGACTCCAGGCCCACATAGAGATTGAAGCCGACGGGTATCAGGTCGTCGTAATCGTGGTACCACGATTTCGCACCGGCTTGCTGTGCCAATACGGCCAGCGCCGCGGCGAATTCCTCGTCCAGGTTGTACAGCTGGCACAGCTGCCGGACATCGTGTGTCCGGATCTTTTCGAGCTTGCCTGTTTCCAGCCGTTGCAGCATGGCCTCGCTCCACTCCATCAGCCTCGCGGCCTCGGCCAGGGTGAGGTTGCACGCCTGCCGCCCTTCGCGCAGGTAGCGACCCAGCTGGCGGCGAGGGACCGTCGAACCCGGGTCAGCGGCCATGGGATTCACCATGAATCTTGTCGATCTTCGTCACGAAGACCGATGTGTTTCGGGGCGAAAAACGCTCTGGGACATCGGAAAAGCTGCTTCGAAGATTCATGTCACGATTGTGAACCACAGTCGCTCGTGGTGTGCTCATTTCATCGGACATGCCGAACGAGTTCCGAAGGGCCGCGGGCCATTTCGGATCTTCCATTTCCGATATCCAGAATCGGACCACGACAACATTCCGGGTGAAAACAATGAATTTCGGACGAGCATGAGTGCGTGGGATATCGCGTGGAGCATCGTGACCACCCTCGGCGGCTGCGGGGTAGCGGGGACCGCCGCCGGGTGCGCCTGGCCGGGCACGGAGCCCCGGCGGCGGGCTGCCGAAACCGACCAGTCGACATCAGCAAATATTCAGCTAAAATCGCTGGGGTGGCCCAGAGAGTGGACATGCACCACACCCGCCCAACAGGTTTCGCTCGACGACGCTCACCGCTGGATGCAACTGCACCGCGAGCACGATTGCGCTCGCAAACGTGCCGCCTTCGCCGCGCTGGTCGCCGCCGGGCACATCACGCCCGATTCGTCACGCCGACACCGACCCGTGGAGCGCCCCGAGTGACAGAGTCCGACAAACCATCCCCGCCGGGATCCGCCCCCACCACGCCTTTCCGGTTCCTGGCCGCCCGGGCCGCCAGAGCCGGCTATCGCCTGGTCCGCGGCGACGCACCACCGCACCCGTGGCTGCTGCTCGACGCCGAGGACGGGCAGCCCTTGCACACCGCGACGTCGCTGGACCAGATCCAGCAGTGGCTGAACAGCTGACGTTCTAATGCCCGGAAGTCGTTGCGCCCCAATCGTTCGAGTACTCCCGCCAGTGAAAAATCGGGTGCTCGCCGGTGCCCTACCCTTACTACATGACGGAGCCGAGCACGCCGTGGTCGAGCCAAGCTCGGACACCCCGGCTACTGGGGCAGGCAGCCGCCGGACCCACGCGGCAATTCCTCGCCGAACCCACCACACAGCAGTTGCTCTCCCACTCCTCCGCACAGCAGAAGGTCGCGGAGCAGACCACGCGCTCCGAACCACGACCACACCGGCGGCTCGTATCGGAACAGATCCGCGACAAGGCCCGCCGCGTCGTATCCGACCTGCGCGAGGTCGACCTGCCGCCGCTGTTCCGGGTCGGAATCGTGCTCACCACCGGGATCGTGCTCGCGGTCCTCATCGTCTCGGTGCACAGCCTGTTCGCCTCCGGACCGCCGCGCACGTCGCCGCCGTCGGCGCGCGGCGCCACCACGAGCACCGCGTCCGAGGCGTCGGTCGGCTCCTCCACGAACCCTGCGGGTAACAAGGGCACCGGATTCGCCGTCGGCAGGGTGCTCTCGAACAAGAACGAGATACTCCAGCTGGGTGGCATGTTCGGCGGTTCGGTGACGATCCGTACCGATAAGCGGACCCGGGTGCTGATTCTGCTGGGCACCAGGGTGTCCGATATTCAGACCGGTGGCACGATCGCGGTCTACGGGGACAGACAGGCCGACGGCGCCATCGTCGCGAGGCTGATTGTGGGAGTATCACCGCGCGGACCGGCCGAGTGATCCTACGTCGCGGGCACCCCGGAAAACCTTCCCACACACGGGGATCTTTCGGGCGGCAGCGCCGACCTGACCGGCGCATACACTCAGGCCATGGTGCAGCCGACGCCCTGGCAAGCGACGGGAAACAGTCCCGACCCACCGGATCCTCCTGATCCTCCCGATCCACCGGATCCCCCGGATCGACGAACGCGTGTCGCATACAGCTGGCCCGACCTGAAGCCGTACCTCGGCACGCTGCGCGGTCATTGGGGCTATATTGCCGCGTCGCTCAGCAGCCTCATCACCCTGATATTGCTGTTCCAGCCGTGGTTGTCGGCACGCGGGCCGAACGGGACCGCCAGCGTCAATCCTTTCGGCCGGATCACGGCGACCACCGCCTTCCTCACCGCGTGGTCACATCAGCAGCGGGGCGCGCCCAAGATCATGGGCCTCTGGGCGATCCTGGCATCGGCCGCCATCATCGTCATCTGCCTCACGACGGCCGCCAATCTGCGCATACACAGCGACAGGCTGGCGCGGATCGTCACCGTCACCGCCGTCGCCAACGCTTTTCTCGTCATCGTGACGCTCATCTACGTCAACTCCAAGACGGCCGAGCTGAAGGCCATGACCGCACGCAGCTACGACCTCGGCGGCCAGGTGGGCTCGATGATGGCCTGGGCCTTCGGCAACGGCACCCTCGCCATACCCGGTCTCGCGAAAACCCAGTACTCCAGCGGGGGAATGACCTCGATCGCTCTGCTCTGCGGGGCGACGGCCGTCGTCGCGGCGGTCTCCGCGGTGATCCAGTGGGTTCGTGATCACGGCACGACCAGCCCCATCGGATGGCAATTGCGCTCCCCCTTCGTGACGACCACCAAATCCGACAAATCCGACGAGGCTCGAGTCGCCGAAAAATCCGAGCCTGCCGAGCCCGAGCGGTCCGAGAAGGCCGAATCCCCTGCGGAGCCCCCGCAGGCCGAAAAGCCCCCGCGCTCCGAGGAATCCGAGCAGGGCGACTGACCGCCCCGCGCCCCTCCTCATTCTCCTGATCCGATCGCCCTGACTCTCCGGCACAGCCGGAGAACTCACATCTACGGCGCAATCGTCGATCTCATGTTCCCGGCACGTTTTTGGCCGGGAACCCCCTCCGCGGCAAGTCCGGAAAAATTCATGCCCTCTCCCTGTTTTATGTGCCATCGTTTGGCGGTACACTAGGAGATGTACAGGCTGAGGCCCCGATCACAGCACAGGTCGAGTGGTGGCAAACAGCATGAAACGGAGATATCGAGCGTTATGAGCGGCAACCACAGGACAAAGAAGATCGTCGCCGGCACCGTCCTCGCGGGCTTGCTGGTCGCAGGACCCGTCACCCTCGCGAGCCAGGGCGCGTTCGCCGGCTCCGGCGGCAGCCGTGGCCACAGCAGCAGCCACGACAACGGGCGCGGCGGCTACGGCAACTACGGCGGTTTCCGCGACCGCGACCGTGGTTCGAACAACGCACCGGACAACTCTAACCGGCGCGTCGAGGACCAGGACGGAAGCGTTGCGGCGCAGCGGGATCCGGACTCGCGCTACTCGAGCCGGTACCAGGAGGCCAACAACTTCGGCCCGCACGGCAACCACTGACCCTCCCAGACGTCACGGAACCGGCTGCCCGGCACGCCGTCCCGCGGGTCGTTTCCCACATCCTCATCGGGCCCGCGCTACGGCCACCGCCCGGCACCCCCTCCGTGACCCCGTCACCCCCGGAATCCACTTCCACACGATGGATTCCGGGGGTGACTCATTTGTGCCCCCGGAACAAAAGACGTTCCGGGGAACAGTTATGGACTGACGTTCCGGGGGAACAACGAAGACTGACAACCCGGGGGAACAACGAGTGGGGCAATCCGGGGAACAATGAAAGTGCGGCGACAACGATTATGGGCCCGCACGTTTCGTGCGGGCCCATCGTTATCGATACGGGAACGGGTGGCGGATCAGGTCAGCGAACCGTCGTGGCAGAGGCCGGAGGAGCGCCAGCTCGGGCCGGGCTGCGCGGCATTGTCGAAGGACCAGCCGGAGGCGGGCTCGGCGGCCTTCCAGAACACGAAACCGGTTGCGTCCGAGGCGACCTCGTAGACGGCCTCGCGGCCCTCGATGAGCTGGTTGCCGACGCAGTAGTCCATGTAGTCGGTGCCGTACTGGCGGGCGCCGGGGCTGAACCGGTGCGCCGGGTTGCCCTCGGTGCCCGGGTTGGACACGGTGCTGCGCTGTCCCACCCCTTCACCGGGGTACCACCGCGGGCCACCGAAAAGGTCTGCACCGCACGTGTATGACCGGCCACCCGCGACGACGGTCGACCCCTTGTGGTGGATTCCGCCGTCCCATACGCAGGCGACGCCGGGGTCGGCGGCGGCCGTCGGCATAGCGCCGAAGCCGGCACAGGCGATGGTGGCCGCGAGCAGACCGAGGGCTCTGTACTTGATCATGGACTTCGCTCCGAAACTCGTCCGTCTCCGCCAGCCGACACGGCACCGGCTGTAGCGGAGTGTGTTACGCAAATCAATGTACCGCTAAATGATGGCGCATAACACACTGGCTGCTGCCAGGGCTGGGAACAGATGTTGCGCCCGGACCGGCCCCGAACGCGGCGCGGGCCGCGACGGTGGTTACCGTCGCGGCCCGCGCCGCTGGAGAATCCGGTGGGATCAGGACGAGACGGTCGAAACCGACTCCCCGCTGCTCACCATCCCGCGCACCTGCTGCGCGGCGACCGACAGCGTGGCCAGGTCGTGCGCCCCCGCGGTGAAGATCTCGCCGAGGGCCGCGCTGGCCCGCGACAGCCGGGACCGGTTGGTGGACTCCCAGTTCGCGATCTTCTCCGCGGCGGTCTCGGCGCTCTCGCTCGCCATCAGCACGTCGACCGTGAGCGAGCGCAGCGAACCGTAGAGATCGTCGCGCAGCGCCAGCCGGGCCATGGCGTGCCAGCGATCGCCGCGCTCGAGGCTGCCGACCATGGTGAGCAGCCGCTGGATCTCGAAGTGATCGTCGAGGGCGTAGTACAGCGCCGCGACCTCGGCGGCCTCCCGCTCGCAGATGTCGGCGACATCGATCACGTCGAGCATCGGGAACCGCTGGATGAGCAGGTAGACCTCCTCGGCCAGCTCGTTCGGGGCGCCGCGCTCGATGGCCGGCTGCGAACGGCTGATGAGGTCGTCGGCGCGGTGCCCGGGACGCCAGGCCGGCACCTGCGACACCACGGCGCGCACGCCGTCGCGGTAGCGGGCGATATCGGCCCCGATCGCGATGGGCTGCGGGCGGTTGGTCAGCAGCCAGCGCGAGGCGCGGTCGAGGGTGCGTTCGGTCTCGAGTTCGAGCAGGTCACGGGCCGCTGTCGGCATCGGGGTCGTGCGAATCCGGTGCCACAGGGCGCGCAGGTCGAAGATCTCTACCGCGACGGTGAACGCGCGCACCGCGTCGTCGGTGCTGGCCCCGGTCTCCTCCGCCAGGCGGAACGCGTAGCTGATGCCGCCGTAGTCGATCATGTCGTTGACGACCCGGGTGGCCACGATCTGACGGCGCAGCGGATGCCGCCGGATGGCCACCGCGAAACGCTCCCGCAGCGGGGTCGGGAAGTAGCCCGAGAGCACCGAGGTGAACGCCGCGCTGTCGGTGAGGTCACCGGCCAGCAGGTCGTCCTTGAGCGAAAGCTTCACGTGCGCCATGAGATTGGCCAGTTCGGGCGAGGTCAGCCCGCGGCCCTCGGCGGAGCGCCGCTTCATCTCGGCATCCGAGGGCAGCGCCTCGAGACCGCGATCCAGGCCGCGGCGCGCCTCGAGGTCGGAGAGCACCCGGCGGTCGACCGCGGCCATGCCCTTGGCCTGCGCCCGCGAGAGGCCCATCCGGAAGTTCTGCGAGATGTTGTCCGCCAGAACCAGTTCCGACACCTCGTCGGTCATGGTGGCGAGCAGTTCGTTGCGATCGGCGACCTGAAGATCCCCTGCGGAGATCGCCGCATCGATCAGGATCTTGATGTTGACCTCGTGATCGGAGCAGTCCACACCCGCCGAGTTGTCCAGCGCGTCGGTGTTCATCCGGCCGCCGGCGGTGCAGTACTCGGTGCGGCCGAGCGCCGTCACGCCCAGGTTGCCGCCCTCGCCGATCACCTTGACCCGCAGCTGATTCGCGTCGACGCGCACCGCGTCGTTCGACTTGTCGCCGACGTCGGCGTTGGATTCGGTGCTTGCCTTGATGTAGGTCCCGATGCCACCGTTCCACAGCAGGTCGACGGGCGCCAGCAGGATGGCCCGCATCAGTTCCGGCGGGGACAGGGTGGTGACGCCGGCGGGCAACCCGAGGGCGGTGCGCACCTGGTCGCCGATCGGAATCGCCTTGGCGGTGCGGTCGTAGACGCCGCCGCCCGCACTGATCAGCGACGTGTCGTAGTCCCGCCACGACGACCGCGGCAGGTCGAACATGCGCCGGCGCTCGGCATACGACCGCGCGGCGTCGGGGTTGGGGTCCAGGAAGATGTGCCGGTGGTCGAAGGCCGCGACGAGGCGGATGTGCTCGGACAGCAGCATGCCGTTGCCGAAGACGTCGCCGGACATGTCGCCGACGCCGACGACCGTGAAGTCCTCTGTCTGCGTGTCGATGTCCATCTCGGCGAAGTGCCGCTTCACCGACTCCCAGGCGCCCTTGGCGGTGATGCCCATGGCCTTGTGGTCGTAACCGACCGAACCACCGGACGCGAAGGCGTCGCCCAGCCAGAAACCGTAGCTCTTCGCGACGTCGTTGGCGATATCGGAGAACGTCGCCGTGCCCTTGTCGGCCGCCACCACGAGGTACGTGTCGTCGCTGTCGCGGCGCACCACCCGCGCCGGCGGAACCACCTCGCCCGACACGTGATCGACGTTGTCGGTGAGGTCGAGCAGCCCCGAGATGAAGGTTCGGTAGCAGGCGACGCCTTCGGCCTGCATCGCCTGCCGGTCGACCGCCGGATCACCGGTGGCGGCGGGCGGATTCTTCACCACGAACCCGCCTTTCGCGCCGACGGGCACGATCACGGCGTTCTTCACGGCCTGTGCCTTCACCAGACCCAGGACCTCGGTGCGGAAATCCTCCAGGCGGTCGGACCACCGCAGCCCGCCGCGGGCCACCGCGCCGAACCGCAGGTGCACGCCCTCGACGCGGGGCGAGTACACGAAGATCTCGAAACGCGGACGCGGCCTGGGCAATTCGGTGATCGCGTGCGGATCGAACTTGAACGACAGGTGGTCCGGCACGGAGCCGTCAGCGTTGCGCCGGAAGTAGTTGGTGCGCAACGTCGACCGCACCAGGCTCAGGATCGCGCGCAGGATGCGGTCGGTGTCCAGGCTGACCACGGCGTCGATCTCGCTCTGCAACCGCTCGGCGATATCGGAGGCGCGCATCGAGGCCACCGGTCCGACGCCCTCCGGATCGAAGTACGCGTCGAACAGTTCGGTGAACAGGCGTGCCAACGCCGGATGCGTGGACAGGACGCGCGAGATGTTGCCCAGCGTGTAGGCGAAACCGGCCTGCTGCAGGTACTTCGCGTAGGCGCGCAGCATGGCGATCTGGCGCCAGTGCAGGCCCGCGCGCAGCACCAGTTCGTTGAGGCCGTCGACCTCGGCCCGGCCGGACCACATGGCGACGACGGCCTCCGAGAAGCGCTGTCGCACACTCGTTTCCGCCGTGCTCTCGGTCTCGATGCCGAGATCGGACTCCATATGGGGGTCGACGGCGTCGCGCAGCAGCGCGGCCGGCACCCGCAGGCCGAAATCGTAGATCCACTTGCGTGCCCCGTCGGCCAGCGTGATCGGGTACGGGCGCTCGTCGACGACCTCCACGCCCAGGCTGTGCAGGACGGGCAGCACCTGGCTCAGCGACAGACCCTGGCCCGCGACGTAGAGCGTGAACCGCCACTCCCCCGACGGCGCGTCCGCGTGCCGGTACAGATGGGTGTCGATGTCGCCGTCGGCGAGTTTGTGCAGGCGTTGCAGGTCGATGAGCGCGCGGTCGGGTTCGTAGTCCTGCTGGTAGCCGGCCGGGAACGCCTCCGCGTAATCCTTGAGCGCCGCCGCCGGAACGGCCGGTGTCGCGCCGGCCTCGGCCATCAGCCGGTCGCCCCAGGTGCGGGTGGTCGCGAAGAGCAGTTCCTGGATCCGCTCGCGGTTGGACTCGGAGATGTCGGCCGCCGCCGCATCGGCCGCGCGATGGACGGTGAAATACACGACGGCCAGCTCGGATTCGGTCGCGCGCGCCGAGTAGGCCACATGCTCACCGTCGAATTCGGTGCGCAGGATCTCCTCCATGCGCAGCCGGACCTCGGTGTCGTAGCGGTCGCGGGGCAGATAGACCAGGCAGTAGACCGAACCGCTGTGGTTGTCGCGCCGGATGAACAGCCGGATCTGCCGACGCAGGCCCAGATTCATGATGGCGGAGACGGTTTCGAACAGCCGCCGCGCGTCGGTGGAGAACAGCTCCGCCCGGGGGAACGACTGCAGCATCTCCAGCATCGCCTGGCCGGAGAAGGAATTCAGCTCGAAGCCCGCCCACTCGATGACCTGGCGTACCCGCCGGGAGATGACCGGGATGTCGAGGATGTTCTCGTGCAGGCCGGTGACGGTGAAGGTGCCGACGAAGACGTGCTCGCCGCGCAGCTGCGCCGGACCGCCCGCCAGCGCGGCCGGCGCCGGATACTCCGCGCCGTGGTCGGCGACGCTGACGACGTACAGCTCGCGCGATCCGGGGATCAGCGAATCCATCGACCCGCCGGCCAGCCGCAGCACCGGGCGCGTGGCGTCGGGCACCGGGGCCTCGATGGCGAGAGCCGATCCGTTGCGCAGCACGCCGAGCGCCGTTCCGGGAAGCTGCCACGATTCGGTCCCGCCCGCGCCGGGCACGCCCGATTCCCGGAATCCGTAGTAGCCGTAGCCCACGACGGTGAAGTGGCCGTCGGCCAGCCAGCGCAGCATGGCGGCGGATTCGGGGATCTCGGCGTCGCCGTCCTCGGTCACGGCGCGGTCGAGCTGATCGGCCAGCGCGCCCATCGCCTGCAGCATGGTCGGGGTGTCGTCGACGACCTGGCGGAGGCTGCGCAGCAACGCGGGCAGCTCCCGCTCGATGCGATCCAGCAGCTCGGTGTCGACGGACGGGTTGAGCTGCACGTGAATCCACGACTCGGGCCGCGGGCGGCCACCCTGGTGCTGCTGCTGATCGCGCGCCGCGCCGGGGCTCTGCATCGGCGCCATCGCGCGCAGCCGGCCCCGGCCGTCGCGCACCACGTCGAACACCGGGTGGACGACCTCGACGGCGGTCACGCCCAGCCGATGCAGTGCGGCGGTCACCGAGTCGACGAGGAGCGGCATATCATCGTTCACGATCTGAATGGCGGCGCCCAGCCCGCTACCGTCGTCCGGGCGGTACGCCCGGGTGATGGCGGTGCCCGGCGCGCGAACCGCGGCCAGCTCCAGGTGATTTCGGAAGATCCGCTGCGCGCGGTCGGTGATCGTGGGGGCCTCGGCGCCCGGTTGGATCCAGCGGAAGTACGCCGCCTCGAGATCGGTCGGGTCGTCCCGGAATCGTTTGAACGAAATGGTCTGCTGGGTGGTTGCCACCATCGGTCTCGCGCCTTCCCGAGATCTGCGCCGCACTGTACAGAAAGTTATGTTACATGAGTAATGAGCCGTTGTATAGCGGCACGTTAACGGATGTAGTAAGGTTGTCGCTGGTCAACGACCTGGCGATGAGTAGGAGACAACCGCACCCGATATCCGCGGCCGGAACATGTCCGGATGGTAGTGATAGCACGGGATGCGGAGTGTGACGCTGTTCCCAATTCGGGGAAGCGAGAGCGGGTTTCGTCGTTCCCAAGCGCGGGAAGACAACCGCCGAAATGCCGTGTGAAATCCGGTTATGCTCCGGTAACTCCGCTCGGACGGGTGCCGGCGGTATGGGATTCCTCCAGGTGAGCGGAGACGGAGAGCATGGCGCGGCGCGCGGCGGAAGGTGGGCCATGGCCAAAGAGGCGATAGAGCTGACTGCGCGCCCGGACGCGCCGGTCCTCAATACCTATGTCGGGCACACCCAGACGGTGCTGAACAAGGTGCTGAAGGCGATCGGCGACGGCACCGCCGATTCGATCACGGTCGAGAAGCTCGACGACCTGGACAAGGCCGACGAGACCAACAAAGGCGATTTGGCCGAACAATTCGGCAAGCAAGAGGGCAAGGCGAAGGAGTACCGGACCCACCTCAACGGCCTGGACGTCGGTGTCGCGGATATCGCGGCGAAATCGGCCGGAGTCTCGAATACGGCCCACCGCGAAGTGATGGATCTGAAGGACGACATCCAGGGGATCATCGGGGCCGTCCCCCAGGATCCGCCCCTGAGTCGCCAGATGGAGGCCATCAGCGCCATCGACAAGGCGGTCGGCGACACGGAACATACCGTGACGAACGCGCACAACCAGCTCTCCGGCAACTCCTTCAACGTGCCCAGCCACAGCTACGGCGCTCCGAGTTCGAGTGCGATCCCGCACAACAGCTCCGGGGGCTACAACAGCGGCTACACCGACAAAGTCAGCAGCGCCAGCGGAAGTAACGCGAAGAACGTCCTCAGCAAAGAGGAACTCATCAAGCACATCGGCGAGGCGCTGGACGCACTCGGCATCACCGATCCGGCGGCCCGCGCTCGCTGGACCGAGGGGTATCTCACCCTGATCCAGCGTGAATCCGGCGGAAATGCCGGATCCATCAACAATTGGGATTCCAATGCCGCGGCCGGGCACGCCTCCCAGGGGCTCACCCAGACCATTCCCTCGACCTTCGAGGCCTATCACGTCAAGGGAACGTCCAACGTCATCACCGATCCCACGGCCAATATCGCGTCCAGCATGAACTATGTGATGAGCAGATACGACGTGTCCCGGGACGGCTCCAACCTGACGGCCAACGTCCAGCAGGCCGACGCGAATCGGTCGCCCAAGGGTTACTAGTCCCCCGCTACGCCCGCGCCTTGCGGCGGGGGCGATGGGCGGCCTCGTGCCGGACCCGGTCGGTCAGGTCGCGTGGGACGTGGCGGACGATGTCGCGGCGCGAGGAGATCATCAGCTTCTGACGGACCGTCGCTATCTGGGCGTCGACCGTGCGGACCGAGCTGGACCGCCGGTGGGCGATGGCGCTGTTGGACCAGCCCGCCGCCGCCAGCACCGCTACGTCGCGCTCCGCTCGGGACAGGGTGTCCCAGTGCGCCTCGACCGGCTCCGCGACGTTCGTATCCTGTTCCACCGCAGGGGGTTTCGACACGCAGACGGAGTCGCCGGCCATCGGGTGCGCCCGCAGGTAGTCCCGGATCGAGCCGAAGTCCGGTTGCAGCCGGGCGACGGCCGATTCGGCCGCAGCGTATCCGTCCGCGCCGAGGATCCCGACGGCCGCCGCGGCCGCCGCGTCGATCAGCGAGGTGAGGTGTGCGGCCGTGTCGATCTCGGTGATCATGGCACGATGGCATTCGCCCAGGATCGCGATCAGGCGCGCAATCGCACCCGCCGCCTCCGCGGCGGCGGCGCCGTCGCCCGCGGCGGTGTATTCCCAGGAGGCACGCATCGCGACCATGATTCGCGCGCCGATCGCCCAGCTCATGGTCCACAGGTCGCCCTCGATGAGGTAGCGGTCGAGCACGCTGTCGGTCATCACGGCGGCCTCCGACAACCCGCCGTGCTGAACCAGGGCCACCGCGCGCGCCAGCCGAGCCCATCCCTGCGACAGCACCGAACGCGCGTCCGAGCGTTCGAGGAACTCCCGCGTCTTCTCCAGTGCCTGCTCCGGGCCGCCGACGAAGCCGTATGCCAGGGCGACGAAGATGCGGCTGAGTTCCTCGCCGACGACGTCGTCGTCTTGCACACAGCGGCGGCACGCCCGTTCGAGGACGGTGATGGCGCGCGGATCCGAGTGCACGAGAAGCAGTTCCAGCCCGCGGATCCACTCGACCGGCGCCGGCAGTCCGAGATCACGCTCGGGGTCGTCGCGCCACGACGCGGCATCGCCGGTATCGGCCAGGCAGACGGCGGCGCATTCGTCTAGCAGGAGTGCGGTATCCGCACTTCGGCCCTGCCACATAGCGATCCAGGCCAGCAGCGCCTGGGCGCGCACGCGCAGCTCGGCGGTGTCCGGGTCCGATTGTGTTGCGGCGATGGCGTTCTCGGTGAGCCGGGCGAGCGCGGGGCCGCGGGCGGTGGTGAACGGGATCCACATCGACAGCAGGGCGGCGGCCGTCTCGAGCCCGACCAGCGCCTCGGCCGGCTCGGTGAGGCCGCCCTCGATAGCGATCAGGATGTTGTCCCAGCCCGACCACACCCGGTCGTGCCAGGACTGTGCCTCGGAATCGTGCCAGATCGACTGTGCGGCAACGACTCGGTCGCGGAAGTAGCGGCGATGCCGGGCCGCGGTGCGCGCCGCCTCCAGCCCGCCGCGGCGGTCCAGGCAGTCGCGCGCGAAGACCCGCACGCTCTCCACGAGATACCAGTGCACGGTCGTGGTGGTCATCCGCACCGAGACCAGTGACTGCTCCGTCAACCGCTCCAGCAGGGGTTCGATCGTCTCCGGCGGCAACTCGTCGTCCGCGCAGACCGCGACGATCGCGTCGAGATCGATGCCGTTGCGCAGCGACTGCTCGTCGTCGGTCTCCCACCCCGGCGCGAAGACCGACATCCGTTCCAGCAGCAGGCGTTCCTCGGGGCCGCACATCGCGCACGACCAGGCGATGACATCGTGGACGCCGCGGTGCCGCGCCTCGACGCCCACGCGGGCCTCGGCGGGCCACTGCAACCGTTTGTCGTCCGTATCGCCGGTGAGTTCGTGCAGCACGGTCGCGGGCGGGCGGTGCCGCAGCCGGGCCGCCGCCAGCCGGATGAACAGCGGATTGCGATCGACCCGCCGGCAGATCCGCGCGGCGATACCCCGCTGGAGCGAGTCGTCCGAAATCGGCCTGCCGGTGAGTTCGGCGCGCTGCACGAAGAGTTCGAGCGCGTCGCGCGCGGACAGCGGCGGCACCCGCAGGATGTACTCGTCGACCCAGCCGATCGGCTTGCGGCTGGTGATCAGGATGGTCAGGTCCGGCTCCGAGGCCAGCAGGCCGGTCACGATCGGCGCGACGCTGTCGACGACGTGCTCGCAGTTGTCGAGTACCAGGACACGGTGCTCGGGCAGTTCGGCGCCGGAACCGTCGGCGGGCGGCGCGCCCCGTCCCGGACGCCCCGACGGGCCGACCCTGATCGCCGAGCGCACCAGATCGTCGGTCACCGATCCGGGGCCGAGTTCGGCCAGGCCGACCCAGAACACGGATACCTGCCGCGTCCGGTGCACCCGCCGTAGCACCTCGGCCGCCAGCCGTGTCTTCCCGATGCCGCCGGGCCCGACGAGTGTGACCAAGCGGGGCCCCTTGGCCAGGAGTGACTCCAGGCGGGCCAATTCCGCTTTTCTGCCCAGGAATTCGCTGACGGGCGGCGTCGGCGGAGCCCCGGGTTCCGAGACCAGTGTCATACGAGACAAAATTAATCCAGTTGGCAGCAAGCCACCAGCGGATTGGGTGGTTTCCGGCCGAAAGCATGCCGGAAACAGGAGCGGGCGTACCGGAAACGTAAGACGGGGCGCCGGAAACGTAAGTTGGCGGGCCGGCTCAGGCTGCGGATGCCTGCTGGTAGTGCATCTGGACCACCGCGCTGTCGAAGGTCATCACATCGATCAGTTGCAGGTCGGCGGTCTCTAGCGGGGAACGGAACAGCGGGACGCCGCCGCCCAGCACCACCGGGTGCACGAACAGCCGGTACTCGTCGATCAGGTCGTTCTCCAGGAAGACCGACGCGGTCTGCGCACCGCCGAAAAGCACCATGTCACAGCCGGGTTGCGCCTTCAGCGCGGCGATCTCGTCCAGCATGCCGGGCACCACCCGGGTGTTCCAGTCCGCGTGCCGCAGAGTGCTGGAGAAGACCACCTTAGGCGTCGCCTTCCAGCACCGGGCGAAGTCGACGTAGAACGGGGAGATCGCGGGATCGGCATCGGCGTAGGGCCAGAACGACGCCATGATCTCGAAGGTCCGGCGGCCGTACAGGAACAGGTCGTAGGTCCGCAGTTCGTCGAGGTAGCTGCCGCACAGTTCCTCGTCCACCACGGGCCAGTGCACCTGCTGGTCGGGCCCTTCGGCGAAACCATCGAGCGACATCTGCATCCACAGTGTCACGCTGCCCATCACTCACACCAATCTGCCAGTAACCGATCAGGTTGGATTGTGATCTGCGACAACCGCGGCGCGCATCGGTACCCGCTGCGGGAGCTACTTAAGTAGCGCGTCACCCCGTGGTACCTGCGTGTTCAGGTTCCGGGCAGCACCTCGGCGAGTTCGGTGTCCTGGTCGAGATAGTGCGCGACCGACCGGCCGATCAATTCCCGGGCCGCGCGTTCGGGACCGGTGCGGGTCGCCGTCAATCCGGTCACGAGTCGTGCCAGATCCGTCGGGCCTCGTTCGGAGCGGCGGAAATCGTTCCACGTCGTCCGCTCGAACAGGTCGACGAAGCGGCGTGCGATGCGGTCGCAATCCGCGCGCAACCGCTCCAGTTCCTCGAGGATCGCGTCGTCGGGCATACCCGCCGCGGCGAACTGTTCGGCGATGTCGAGCAGTGTGCGATCCGCCACCGAGTACGTGACCGCGTCGACCGGTTCGTACAGTCCCAGCCCGACCACGCGGGAAAGCCCTTGCGGCACATCGCGATAACGCTGGGCGAGTTCGGCAGCCGTGAGCGTGTCGGCCGACGGCGTCGCGGCGGCCAGCTCCTCCCCCGTGCCGACGCCGAGGATGTCGCCGAGATCGTCGCCGCGGTCCCACGCGTTGATCAGTTCCTTGATGCCGTTGAGTTTGATCCCCCGATTCAGCAACCTGCCGATCACCCGGACCCGATTGAGATGTTCCTCCCCGTAGAAGCCGGTCCTGCCCTTCACGCGCGGCGGCGGCAGCACGCCCCGCTCGTGGTACACCCGTAGACTCCGCACGGTCGTGCCGGCGGCATGAGCCAGCTCATCGATCGTGTACTCGGTACCGGCTGTCATATATCAAGGAAACCACACCGAATCCGATGCGAATGCGCCCAACTGAAACGGACGCTGTCCGGTGTCTCACACACTTCCCGGCCCTGGATATCGGCGGAAGCCGGGCCCGGCACCTGGGCGTTCTACTCTGCACGGTATGACGGAACTTCCGGAATCGCGGCTGAGCGAGGCCGACCGGGAACGCGCGTTGCGCGAACTCTCGCAGCATCTGAGCAACGGCCGGCTGTCGCTCGCGGAGTTCGACGAACTCAGCGTCGCCGCGACCAAGGCCACCACCAAGGCGGAACTCGCACGGGTATTCGTGGACCTGCCGGCGGCGGCACAGCCGCCCGACCGCCCGGAGTACCGGCCCCTGACCCGGGCCGAACTCATCTCCGCGGCCATCGCGGTATTCGCCCTCGTCTGCGCGATCGCCACCGGCACCTGGTGGTGGCTGCTTCTGCTGCTGGCGATCCCGGTGGTGTTCCTGCGGCTGCGCTGAACGCCGCTCACCACCGGGTGCGCGGCCGCACCTGATTGGCGAGATCGACCAGCCGATAGCGGTGCATGCGATCCGACGCCGTGCGCGCCAGCGCCCGGAGGCAGGATTCGACGCCCTCCCGCAATCCGTCCACGGTGAGCCGGAATCCGAGCAGTTCCGCGCCTCGTTCGCGCGGCAGCCCGCCCGCGCGCAGCCACTCCAGGGCCGCGCCCACGACGACGACGCGCAGCGGCAGCGCGCGCGGATCGTCGGACTGCGCCTCCAGGCGCTGCGCGGCCTGGACGAGATCCGCCTCGGTCACCTCGCCGACCGGCCGGGACACCAGCAGCAGGCAGCCGGTCAGATGGGCGACGCTGTGATGGCGGGATTCCGCGGGCACCTCGTCGAGTACGGCGACGGCCTGCGCGGTCTCGCCGTCGGCGGCCAGGCGGCGGGCCAGGCCGAAGGCCGCGCTGACCATGCCGTGGTTGGTGCGCCACACCCGGCGGTAGAAGTCGGCGGCCGCGTCGTGCCAGAACTCGACCTCACCCGACTCGTCCAGGTGCTGCAGGACCAGTTCGGCGGTGGCGGCCAGGGCCAGGGCGGGGGCGATCTCGCCGGGCAGGGTCGAATGCACCACGTCGAAGTTGTGGTAGGCCCGCTCGAACCGGCCGTCGAGCAGGGCCGCGACGCCCGCGTACCACTCCAGCCGCCAGTCCGCCTCGTACTCCGGGCGCAGTTCGGCCAGCAGGCGGAGCGCGGGCGCGATCTGGTCGAGTTCCAGATGCGCGCGGACCGCGGCGAGCGTGCCCTCCAGCCGGAACGACGCGGGCTCGGCGACCGTGCCGGCGGCGATGCGCTCGCGCGTGCGCCGCAGCGTGTCGAGGGCGTGGTGGGGATCGCCGTGCAGCAGCGTCGACAGCAGGTCGGCGCTGGGGTCCTCGCTGTCGATGAGGGGCACCGGCAGCACCCGGCACACGTCCCGGGCCTCGAGGCTGGGCACGTGATAGGTCCCGTCGACCATGCCGTCGGTCTGCCCGATCACGGTGTCGATCCCGAAATCGCCGCGCATCGAACCGAATTCGACCGATGCCTGCGGATATTCGCGTCCGGTCTCGCAGGCCAGGACCATTCGCAGTACGCCGGTGAGCTGGCAGTACATCGAATAGGTGGACGGGAACCGGCGTTGCGGATCGGAGTGCGTGGCGCGGCGCAGGAGCCGGTAGAGCGACGGATGCCGCCGCATCAGCGGATGTTCGTCCGGGGTGGGGATCTCGGTCGAGAACTTGCCGTCGGGCCGGTGCGGCCCGAGGATCAGGATCGCCAGGGTCCGGCCGACGCTGTAGATGTCGGAGACGACCGTCGGACCCGTCTCGGTGATCTCGGGGGCCTGGTATCCGGGTGTCCCGTAGATGCTTCCGTAGGACTCCATCGCCGCGACCGCGCCCAGATCGATGAGCTTGACCTCGTCGTCGCTCACCATGATGTTGTCGGGCTTCAGATCGTTGTAGGCCAGGCCGAACGAATGCAGATAGTCCAGGGCCGGAAGCACTTCCATGATGTAGGCGATGGCCTCGGCGATCGGGATGAGCTCCGGCGCCCGCTCGTCGAGCACCTTCTTCAGCGATTTCCCGCCGACGAACTCCATCACGATGTAGCCGTCTTCGACGTCTCGCCGCGAGCGGTGCTTGACGAAGTTGTGGATCTTGACGATGCCCGGGTACGCGACCTCGGACAGGAACTGCCGTTCCGCCAGCGCTACTACGTGCGCCTCGAAATCCTGGGGGTTCTGCAGGCCCTTCAGCACCACCCAGCGGTCGCTGACGTTGCGGTCGACCGCGAGGTACACCCAGCCGAGTCCGCCGTGGGCGAGGCAGCCCTGGACCTCGTACTGGCCGGCGACCAGTTCACCGGCCTCCAGCAGGGGCCGGAAGTTGAAGGGCGAGTTGCACTTCGCGCAGACGCCGACCGCTTCGCCGGGCTCGCCGTCGCTCGACCGGCCGACCGGCGATTCGCATTTCCAGCAGAAGCGCTTCGATTCGGCCACCTCCGCCGTGTCCAGCACGGCGGAGCGCGGATCGACCGACGTCACCTTGGGCATCTCCACCATGCCCTCGCCGAGCCGGCGCGGGCTGGGGCGCGACCGGGCGCTGCGGCCCGAGCCCATATCGTCGGCCTCGGCCAGCAGGCGCAGTTCGGCCTCGGTGGCCGACAGCTCCTCGAGCGGTGGCTGTTCGGGGGCGGGCGGCGTACCGCGCCGCACCGGATGCGCGGGCGTGCGCGGAAGCGGTTGTACCGGAGCGGTTTCCGCGACCAGTTTGCCGGTGTGCGCGCCGAATCGCTGCGGCGCCTCCACCGGCCGGGGCGCGGACCAGGGATGCGGTTTGACGGGTATCTCCGTGCCGCGCATGCGCCGGTTGGCCCACGGGTGCGGCAACGGGTGTTCGGACGTCCCGGACCGTTCCGACATGAGCAGCCTCCCGAAGCCGCGGATGAATCGCGCCCTCATTCTGGTCCGCCGTTCGATACTCGTGACGTGGACCATTCCCCCCGTTGGGAATACGGGGGCGGGCTACCCGGAGCGATCATCGGTCGTACCCCTTCGAGTGGCGCCGGTCATACCATCGATTAATGTACCGCCAATCGATGGCACCGACAATAGGGTCGCCGAGCGGTACACTGGACAGCGGGATCGCCGGATGGAGCGTGGATATGGCGTGGTTCGAACGGGAATTCATCGCCGTCCCCGAGGACGGCAAGAACCGAATGGTCTACAAGTGGCCGGATGTCAACATCCGGCGCTTCTCCCGCGCGATCGTCAATGCCGACGAGATCGCCCTGTTCGTCAAGACCGGCAAGGTCGTGGCGGCGCTCGGCCCCGGCCGTCACCGGATCGACGCCCAGGAACTTCCCGTCCTCGGCGCGCTGGTCGACGCGGTCAGCGGCGGGAACTTCTACCGTGCCGAGCTGTACTTCGTCTCCACCCGCGAGTTCCCCGGCATCAAGTTCGGTGGACGCCTGGCCGACATCATGGATCCGGTCAGCGAGCAGGTCGTGACGCTGCGGGCGTTCGGCGAATTCGCGCTGACCGTGCGGGATCCGGCGGAGCTGATCACCTCGCTGGTGGGCACCGCCGATCTGGCCAGCCCCACCGGGGTGCAGACCTGGAGTTCGGACCTGCTGCTGAAGGCCATGAGAGTCGCTGTCACACAGGGTATTTCCGGTGGCGAGTGGCCCATCCTCGGACTACCGGCGCACCTGCGGTCGATCGAGGACGCGGTGCTGCGCCAGACCAATCTCACGCTGTACGAATACGGGCTGCGGATCGCCCGGCTGGGCAATTTCGACATCACGCTCGCCCCCGAGGACGCCGACCGGCTCAAGCGCTTGGCCAAGGACATCACCTACATCCGGATGACCGGCGATTTCCAGCGGTACGCCGCCGGTGAACTGGCGCTGGGCGCGAGCGCCGGCCTGGCGCACGCCGGCGACGCGGGCGGATCCGGCCTCCTCGGTGCGGCCCTGGGGTTCAACGCGATTCAGCCGCACACGGCGGTCCCGCAGGCCACGGCGGGCGGGGCCACGGCCGACGAGGGTCAGCGCAGTTTGCCTGCCGCCCAGCAGAATTGCGGTTCCTGCGGGACCGGCAATCCGGCGGGCGCACGCTTCTGCATGAGCTGCGGCACAAAGCTTTCCGAGCAGCGGCACTGCGGCAGCTGCGGGTCGGAACTCAGCGCGGGGGCGCGGTTCTGCAACTCCTGCGGCGCCCCTGCGGGGGGCTGAGCACCCGCTACCCGGCGAGGCCGGAACGTTGCAGGAACGTCCTGGCACCGGCCTGACTCGAGAACGCCCCGGTTTCGATGCGTGTGCCCGTGCGGGTGTCGGCGTAGTAGACGTTGGCCGACGAGCCGATGGCGGCGAAGATGTCGCCGCTGGTGACTACCGATGCGCCTGCCGAGCGCCAGCGAGAGATGGTGGAGGCCAAGCGATCCGGCTGTTCGGTGTGCACTGAGAAGGACAGGGCGCGGCCGCTCGTGATGCCCGCCAGGAGCGGCGTGCCGGCCTCGATCGTGCAGTCCTCGGTGGCGTGCGAGGGGTCGGCGGAGCGGCAACTGGACGCGGCGCGCAGGGGGCCCGGCAGCGATCCGGCCGAGGACGACGATCCGCCGCCACCCGCGCCCAGTTCGCCGATGGACGGCAGATCCGGGCTCGATCCGCCGCACGACCGTATCGCCAGGAGCGCGAGGATCACCATCGCCACCAGGATCGCGAGCGCCGTGCGCCACGACATGTTGGAGAGGCGTTCGGTGACGACCTTCGCGACGTCCTTGGAGACTTCCTTCCCCGCGCCCTCGACGGATTTGGCGACCTCCCCCACCGCGTGCTCGGCGCCGGTGAGCACCCGGTTCGCGTCACCCTGCAACGTATGGTGGGCCGGCTTCGCGGCCGCGGACAGGGGTGCGCCGCAGTGGGCGCACCGGCCCTCCGCGCCACTGTTGTGGTGCGAGCAGTACTGGCAGATCAGATGCGGGAGAGTCAATGTCCGGTGATCACAATCGATGAGATGGCGGTGATGTTGACCGACGGGTCACCCTTCGACTCGAGCACCGTCAGCGTGATCTTCGACGCGCTCACCGCCGGTTTGATCTCGGTGTTCACGACGTTGCGCTGGTCGAGGGTCTGCTGGGTGTAGGTGGTGGCGGTGGCGTCGTTGAAGCGGTAGGAGACGCGACTGACCGTGCGGTACTTGTTCCACTGATCCACGCCGTCCGGACCGACGGAGTCGAAGCCGGGCACGATCCCGATCGATTCGATGTCGTAGGTCTTGCCGAGGTCGATGGTCAGCACCTGACCGTCGACCTTGTACGCGCGCGGGCACCGCCAGGCCTTGCCCGGCTCCCCGGAGAACGCGTCCATGCCCTCGGTGGCGCCCTTCGGGCAGTGTGCCTGAACGGATTTGGGCTGGATGGGTGACGGGCCCGGCGCCGCCGGAGCCGACGACGGCGGTGCGGTCGCCGCCGGAGCCTGGGTGACCATCACCTTGTTGCTCGGCTCGTCGCCGTCGCCGGTGGACAGCAGAGCGATGATCAGCAGCACTATCAACACGGCGGCGACGGCGAGCGCCACCTTCGGCCGACGCAGATAGACCACTGCGGTGTGGCCGAGTTCGCCCACGCTGGTGGGGCGCGACGACGCCGCGGACGACTCCGGCTTCGGCGCCGGCCCGGCTTCGGCGTCGTTCTCGGTGGTGGCGTTCGATCCACGCAGGCGCGCCGCGGCCGCCTCGGAATGGTCGGCGCCGAAATCGAGCCCGCCCGGGGAGTCCTGCGATTGCCCGTTCAGCAGGGCCAAGATCCGGTCGCTGGCCTTCGGTCCGGTGGACGTGCGCCGCCGGCCTTCCGACGGCATCGAATCCGGTTCGCTGCCGAATACCTCGGTCGCCGTATCGCCCGAATCGGCGCTGTCGCCCGAAATCGGTTCGGCGAGTACGGCCGTGCCGGTCGCTACGGACGAGCTGTCACCGGCCGAGACCCCGGAGGGTTCCAGCGCGGGGTCGGCGAGCAGAGCGTCCAAAACCGCGCCTCGGTGGCGAAGAAATACGTCTCCCGGATCCTCGGCGGGCATGATTCGGATGTTATCGGTACCGGTCCCCGGTGCGGCGGGACCGCTCTTCCCGGTGATGAGAAGACCCGTATCGGATCAGGAATTGTCTTCCGCGGTCACGAAATACTCGGGCGGCACGTCGAAAACCCTGGCCAGCGCGATGATCAGATCGAGACGCGGGATGGCCTCACCGTGAATGAGGCGATACAGGCCCGACTGGGAGACCGGCACGTCCGGATAGGCCAATTCCAAATGCTGCGCCAGGGAATACAGAGTCAGCGACCGTGTCGAACCGTCCTCGGTCGATACCACCGATTCCGAGATCAAATCCGACAACCGCCGCGAGAAGATCGCCGCGGCGGATTGCCGCGGTGTGAGTGCGTCCCCTTCATTATGTTCTTGACGTGTGTCGCCTTCCGGCCGGGAGTCCGCTACCACACCGATCAACATTACCGACCCATCTCTCCCTGACCTATTTGTCCTCCACCTACCGGCGGGTCACTCGGTGGCACGATCGGCGGCACGGGCCAGTGCCCGTTCTCCGCCGTGGCCACCGGTGGCGCATCCGGAGGCGGACCACCCGCATCCGGGTAATCCAGATACCGCATCTCACCGCGCGGCTCGATCAGTTCCACCCGGACCGTCCGCATCGGGATACCGACGTCGACCGCCGTCGCGCTGACCTGATCGATCGCCAGATCGGCCGCACGCTGGCGTGGGCGTCCCGGATCGCTGATGGTCACGGTGGTGGGCGCGGCCGAAACCCGCGGCGGCACTTGGTCGAAGACCGCGACCATGGCCTGCGACACCGGTTCGGTGGCGGGGTCCGGACCGCCCGCCTGCTCGTCGTGCACCAAGCGCAGCGAGGCCGGATCCCCGACCGCGGAGACCAGTTGTTCCCAGCGCTGCGGCCGCGACGAGTACACCTCGACATCCGCGCCGACCACCATCGCGCGCAGCACGAGCTGCTGGGCGACCGGCAGATCCGCACGCACGTCGATGGTGCGCCGCTGCGGGTTGTACAGGGACGGATCGAACAGCGGCAACGCCAGGGTGTGACGCGGCTGCCCGCTGATGGAACCCAGGATCTGGCCGCTCGGCCCGATGGCCATGGTGAGATCGTCGAGGGTTTCGGCGGGCGCGATATCGCTGCCTTCCTCGTCGGCCGGGATCGCCCCCACCGAGATGCCCGTCGGCAACGACGCGAGCAGGGCCGCCGACTGCCGGCCGCCCAGCGGCAACAGGTAGTCCACGGGGGTCCCGGAAATCGTCGGGCCGACATACCGCACCAGGCCCCGGGCGCCGACGGCGCCGCCCGCCAGGCTCACCACGACGGTGGTGCGGCCCCGATTCCAGGACCAGCAGTCGTCGAGACCGGTGTCGCCCAGCCGGTTCCAGTCGATCAGGAAGCTGCTGACGCTGCGGCTGGCCACGGACGATTCCAGGTGGCCCCACTTCTCCCGCAGGTCCGACAGTTCCACGCCGGCGTGCAGCAACCGCGACGCCTGCCGTAGCGCGTCGGCCGGCAGCGGCTGCGCGTTGATGCCCTGTTCGCGCAGCCGGCCCGCGATCCGGTGCGCCGCACTGGCGAGAGCCTTGGGCGCCACCACATCCAGTGGTCCGCGGCGGCTCAGCGCGATCAGATTTCGCTCCTGATCCAACCGGACCACCAGCCAGGACATCCGATTGCCGACCACCGGGTGCGCGCCGAGCAACTGGTCGTACAGCATGCTGTAACTGCCGCCGGGACGGACGCGCTGGCCGGTGGTCACGATATCGATGTCCACGGCGATGCCGTACTGATCGAGCAGCGGCAACAGGGTCTCGACGCCGATCGTGTCCTCGGTGTAGACGGTCCGCTCCGCGATGACGGTCGGCAGATCCAGGTCGGGGGCCAGCTGGATCATCGCCACCAGGACCGCGTCGTCCTCGTGCACGCCGCACACCCCCGCGGCCACCTGCACGTCGCGAACGTGCCACGGCCGGGACCGCTCGCGGGCCCGCGCGTCGCGGCCGGTCCGGAAGGCCACCCAGTCGAGCAGCCAGCGCACCGCCGTCCGGCGGCCGAACCGGACGGTCACCGTGACGACGAGGACGCCGACCACCACCGCCAGCACCCACCACGGGGTCACGGTGGACGCCCCTGCCAGCATCGGCCCTCCTGCGACGACCATCACGGCGAACGGACCACGTTCGACACCGCCGATCCGAACACTCGGAAAACTCACCGACGCCTCCGCAGCACACCGTCCACACCCACGCCCAGCAACACCGCCGCCACCGCGATCGCCGCCGACACCACGAGCGGCTTCAGGTCCCGGGGCCGCGGTGGCGTCGGTTCCACCAAGGCGACCCGGCGATACAGATCGTCCGGCGGCTCCGGCGGCGTCCGGTAACTCAGCGCGGCCAGCGGATCGATGACTCCGGCGCCGACGATATTGTCGATCCGGCGGGCCGGCGCATGCGCGCTCGCCTGCAACCGGGCCATGATCTCGGACGGGGTCTCGGAGGGGAATCGGGAGCGCAGCAGAGCCGCCACACCACTGACATAGGCTGCCGCGAACGAGGATCCACCGACCGGTACCAGCTTGCCGTCGGACGCCACGCCGTTGATGAGCGAGGTGCCGCCGGGGCCGAGCGATTCGATTCCGGCGCCCGGAGCGCCGACACCGACCCACGGACCCATCAGCGAACCGGACATCGGCGTACCCGAGGCGGTGGTGAATCCGACGGTGAGCACATCGGGCGCGAACCATCCCGGTGTGGAGATCGTCTTCACATCCCGCCAGTTGCGCGGATCGCCCGGTCGGCCCGGATCGAAGTCGGGGTTCTGCTCGCAACCGTTGCCGCTGGTGTTGCCCGCGCCTGCCACGATCAGCGAGCCACGGACATGGACGGCGTAGCCGATGGCCGCCGACAACATGGACTGATCCGTCCCGGCATCGGCCTTCATGCAGATCGGAAGCCCGACCGTGATCACCTGGGCGCCCAGATTCGCCGCATGCGTGATCGCTCGCGCGAGCGTCCGGATATCGAGGGCGTCCTGGCTCGTCCCGCCGGAGTCCTTGGGGTTGTCCGGACGGAACGCGCCCGAGCGGTACCGGATGGAGGCGATCGTGGCCTCCGGCGCCACGCCGACGAACTTGTCCGCGGGATCGGATGCGGCGCCGATGATTCCGGCCACCAGAGTGCCGTGCGCGTCGCAATCGGACAGCCCGTCGCCCCCGGCCTGAACGTAGTCCCCGCCGCCGATCACGTTGGGCAGCCGCGGGTTCGGCGTCACCCCGGTATCGATGACGCCTACCGTGATGCCGGCGCCGCGGCTGAGCGCGCGGGCGCGGCCCAGATCCAGTGCGGTCTCGGGCGGCGGCGCCTGCGTCACGTCGCTGTTGGGCAACAGCCCGGTGGCGAGGCAGCCGTTCTCCTGTTTCATCGGGATCTCCGGGCCGGGCGCGCCGTCCGGAGGCGTCGCGCCGAGCACGACCTCCGGCGGCGCGAGCGCGGCCGCGGGGGCGGCCGGAACCGCCAGGATCAGTCCGGCGACCACCGCTGCCCGGATCCGGACGCCGGCGAGCTTCATCAAATCCCCCGCATTGCTGTGTAGATCCCCATGATCCAGAAGGCGAGAACCGGGACGACGAGAATGAGGGCGTATTCGACGAGATCGATGACTCGGCGGGTCACCGGCGACAACCGCCGGCCGGGCAGCCGCAGCGCCGCGACACACGCCGCCACGCCGAGGGCCGCGACCACGGCGGCGACCACCAGGCGGGCCACCGCGGTGTCGTAGGCGCCGATCAGCACCCAGCCCACCCCGGCGACCGTCACGGCCGACGCGGCGACGAGTGCGATCGCCTGGATCCGGTCCGGATACCACCGTGACCGCAGCGCGAGAATTCCGGCGACCGCGGCGCCCATCACGATCTCGCGCACCCCGCCGGGACTGGCGGCCGCCGCCAGCACGGCGGAGACCGACAGCACCGCCGACGACGCCACGATCAGGCCGCGCAGGCTGGTGACCGCGAGCCGAGCGCGATCCTCGATGCGCAGCGAATGGCGGCGGTCGTCTTCGGTGCGGTCCGGTCCGGGATCGTCGGCCGTGGCGGTTTCGGCGTCGAAGATGTCGGTGAGTGTGGCCGCGGCCACCTCGGTCCCCGGGTCGGGCAGATCGGGCGGACGAATTCGCGCGGCCACCACCGAGAATCGCGGCGCCGCGGTGAGCAGGATCAGGCCGACGAACACCGCGCCCCCGGCGGTCCGGGCCAGCGACACATCCAGGTACGCCATCGGAATCGCCGCCACGGCGACGGTGATGCCGAGGACCAGCACCGCGGTCAGAACCGTCGTGCTGACTCTGGTCAGGCGCAGCGTCGTCGCCGCCGCGACGGCGGTCAGCGTCGCGCCGGCCACGATATTCGCCGCGGCGAACGGGCCCGGTTCGTCATATGCCGCGGGCACCAGCATCGCGCCGCCCGCGAACAGCAGCGGCAGCGCGGACAGCACGAGCCCCAGGCACAGCGCCGGTTCGTCGGTGTTCCGGCGCATCGCCAGGCCCGCGCCCCAGCACAGCAACCCGAGGAGCAGTGCCGGCAGCGCGCACCACACCATCGATCCGGACCGCATCCAGGACCAGGACAGCAGCACGGCCGCCGCGACCGCGCCCACGCCCAGCGCGGACACGCCGGTGATCGCCGCGGTGCGGGCGTCGAACTCGGCGAACTCCCGCTCGTTGATCAGGGCCAGCGCGTCGGTGATGTCCTCGACGACCGGCGAGAACACCTCCGACGACTCCACTGCCGCCAGCATCAGGACGGTGCCGTCGACGACATCGTGGTCGGCGAGGCTGCGCCAGCGCGGGATCGGCTGTTCTCCCGGCCGGGCCAGGCTCCACTGCCCGTTGGGCGGCGTGTAGTCGACGCTGTCGTCGTTGATCGCGTGCGCGAGCACGGCCAGCAGATCGTCGATGAACGTCTCGACAGTGAACTTCGTGGGCACGACGACGTCGACCTGATAGGTGGACACCATCACCGCGATGCGCGCCCGCGACACCTCCGCCGAAGTTTGAGGCGCCGCCGACGCCGCGCCCGCCACCGCTGTGGTCACCGGCGTCCTCCACGATCCGCGGTGGGCTGGTTACCGAAGCCGTCGCCGAGCGTCGCGGCCACCTCCTCGAACGCGAGCACCGTGTCCTTGTCGAGCAATCGCAGGTCGATCTCGCCACCCTCGGCGAGGTGCTCGTCGTAGGGCAGCTGGAAGGTCGGCCGCTGCGCGGTCGCGAACAGCTTCTCGATCTGTTCGACCTCCACCATCGGCTTGGCGGCGTGCTGGTGCACGATCGCGACCACCGAGGTGGCGATCAGATGCTGCAGGCCGTGCGCGGCGAACCAGTTCAGCGTCGCGACAGCGCCTTTCACCCCGCCCACGGTGGGCGGGGTCACGACCACGACCGCGTCGCTGGTCTGCAGGACGGCGCCGGTCACCGAGTCGAGTACGCCGGTGCCGCAGTCGACCATCACCAGGTTGTAGTGCTTGCGCAGGACCGAGATCGCGTTGCCGTACTCCTGGCCCGACAGCGCCTCGACCGCCTCGGTCGACCACGGCGAGGCGAGCACGGACAGGTCCGCCTCGTTGATCGAGGTGAACGAGTGCACGGCCGAGAACGCCTCGAGATTCTGTGCCCGGACCAGGTCGCGCAGGGTGAGACCGTACGGGTGCGGACTGGTGCGGCCGGGCAGGTCGCCGAAGTCCGGGTTGCCGTCGACGGCGATCACGCGGTCGGGCCGCAGCCGGGCGAATGTCGAACCCAGTGCCGCGGTGATGGTGGTCCGGCCGACGCCGCCCTTCACGCTGACCACCGCGATCTGGTAGGTCGAGGTGAGTTGGCGGCGGATGCGAGCGCGCCGATCCTCGGTCCGCTGCTCGGCGGGAGACAGGCCGATGTTGAAGCCCACCTTGTTCAGGGCTCCGCGCATACCGGTGGTCGAGCGCAGCTGGGCGCGCCTGCTCGCGGAGATCTCGGCCAACAGGTCCATCGAGGTCAGCGACGCGGGGAGCACCTCCGGACGGGAGACGTCGCTGTAGCTCCGGTCGACGCGCTCGAGGCCGCGGCTCTGGCTGCTCGTCGGCTGCGACGGCGTGGCCGCCGGGGGCGGCGCGACCGGGTCAGCCGACCACTGCGGCTGTGCCGCCTGTGTCTGTGTGTGTTGTTCCGGCGTCGAATACGACTGCGCCGGTTGCGATTGCGCCGGCTGTGACGGCGCGGATGGCGGCTGAGCGGCCTGCGTTTGCCCGGATTGGGTCTGCGCGGCCTGCGGCTGCGTTGTCTGTGGCGGAGCGGCCTGCGTGTGGCCGGATTGGGCCTGCGCCGGTTGCGGCTGCGCTTGGGCCGGTTGCGATTGTCCCGGAGCACCGACCGTGGGAGGCGCCGCGGCCTGCGTGGGCAGCCCGGAGACGTAGCGGAACGCGTCCGACTGCTTCTCCGACGGCGCGGCCTCCGCGGCGGCCGCATCGGCGCCGGCCGGCTGCGGGGAAAAATACGCGTCGTATCCGCCCCGAGCCCGGACGGACTCGGCCGGATGTCCGTTGGTATTCGGTGCTCGGTTCATACTTCCTCATCCCTCGTTCTCGGTGGGATATCACCCGGTCCGGCTGGATCCGAACCATTTCCGGCCCGGCAGTAGTTCCGTCAAAGCGCCGATCGCGCTTCGGAGCGCCGCATCGTCGCCCGGCGAGTATGTCACCCAGACCGCTCCGTCGACCGCGACCCTCGGCGTCACCACGACCCGGCCCGACAGCGTATCCAGCACGGTCACACAAGTATCCGGTTTCGAATCGGTGCCGTCGCGATACTCGGCCATCACCACCTCGGCCCGCCGGACCACCTCCCCGAAGGCCCGATCCAGCACGCTGGCGGCAGCAGGCGAAGCGCCCACCTCCATCAATGCCCGCTTACGGCGTTCCGGGTCGGCCTGGACCTCCTCCTGGATCTCGGTGATCTGCTGCGAACTCGCGGTCACCGGTTCGAACCGCACCGGCGAGCAGGGCCCGAGCGCGGCCGCGAGGACCGCGGTGAGGGTTTCGAGATCCTCTCCCTCCTGGAAGACCGACTGGATCACGACGTGGTCGTCGTGGCGCACGGCCAGCACGTGCGTCTGTCCGGATCGCACCAGCGAGAGCCGGAGCATGCCCTCCGTCTCTCCGTCCAGACCGGTGTCGATGATCCGGACGATCAGTTCCACGTCCGGCCGGTAGAGACACCGCAGCCAATGCTCCACGACCGGGTGCACCGCGCCATCGACGAGTATGCCCGCCTCCGCGAGCTGCTCGGCGACCACAGCATGCACCCGGTCCCGGTCGTCGTGCCGGTAGATGTTCGGCATCAGCGCCAGCACCAGCGGATAGGCGTCGATGCCGACCATCTCCTGCAGGAGCAGAGCGGCATCGACGTTCAGGTCGATCGCCACCGGATCGTCTTCTGCTCCCGGCTCGACCGTCTCGGCGTCCGGACCCGGCTCGCCGAGTACCCGGACCGCCGGGTGAACAGGTGACGACACCGGCGCTACACCCTGCCGAGGCCCGCGAAACGGTTGCCCTGCTGGATGTCCACCTGATTGATGTTGCCGCCGCTACGGGTGTTCTCATCGATCTTGCCGTTCAACCGCTTGACTGCCGCGTCATAGAGGTTGAGATCGTTGTTGAAGCTGTTCATGGTGCCTTCGTAGGCATCGCCCATGACACCGTTCAGGACTTCCTTGAGCCCTTTCGCCAGACCGCGGAGGCGTTCGGTGTTCTCCTCCATCGCGCTGACGAGCATGCCCACCTTGCCGGTAGCCAGTTCCGAGGCACCGTAGTCGACGTGAATCGGCTTGGTCATCGTGGTTCTCCTTCTGTCCGGGTCGAGATTCGGGGGTCAGATATTGAGGTTGAGCTTGCCGGCCGCACTGGTGGCGGCGCTGTCGCTGACCCACCCGTCGCCACCGTCCGTGTGGCCGTCGGCACCCATTTCCGCGTAGACCCGCGAGGCGGCGTCGAGGTCGCCCTCGTTGAACGAGATGCCGGCCTTCTGCATCACGTCCACGATCGCCTGCAAGTCCTTGGCCAGCTTCGTGCCCTTTTCGTGGGCATCGGCCATGGCCTTGAAGATCGCGTCTCCGGTGTGCCCCTTGACCGCGACGAAGAGCTCGTCCTGAGCGCTCGACATGGTCTTGAGATGGGTTTCGAGCTCACCCATTCCGACAAAAGTGTTGTCCGCGGTTGTCCGGACAAGGTCGGGATCGACGTCCGTAAGGGCCATCGTTGTTCCTCTCTATGAACCTGGATAATCGACCTCGGCGTTTACCGGGGACGTTCTAACAGGGCGGTGGTCGAGTCGTCCTCTTCGAACTGTTCGATAACACCCACCGCCACCGGCTGATCGACGGCGATGTCCTCGTGAGGATCGCCGTCGGCGTATTCGATGACGCCGACAACCGGAGGTTTCTCCAGCACCGGCACCTCCTCGAACTCGCCGGGCACGAATACCTTCGACTTCGACCGCTCCTCGTCACGCCGCCGACGGCGCTGCTGCGCCTTGGGGGCGAAGACGCCACGCCGCTGCTGCGCCTGACCCGCGCCCGGGGCTGCGGACTGGCCCGTGCCGGCGCCGAAGGCCCGCACGGCGCCCGGATTCCAACTGGTCGGCATCCGGAAACCGGTCGACGTTCCCGGCATGCTGCCGAGTCCGCCCCGCATCATCCCCAGGGCCACCATGCTCCCGGCCCCGCCGTTCAGGCCGGAAAGGGTCGTGGAGTACGGCGAGGTTCCGTACAGGCCGCCCTGGCCGTCGGCGCCGTATCCCTCGTATCCGTCGGCTCCGCCACTTCCGTTGGCATAGTCACCACCGGAGGCGCTGGGGTCCATATCGGACATCTGCCCGGGATCGTTCACCCCGGGATCCGTCGGATCCGGCTGGATGGGGTCGTTCCCGACGTTGTTCTCGCCCGTCGGCTGGGTCGGATCGGTCGGCTGGGTATCCGTCGGTCCCGAGGGTCCCCCCGGATCGGACGAACCGACCGATCCACCCGGAGGACCGCCCGGCGGGCCGCCACCCGGCGGCGGATCGAAGCCGGACGAACCGGGCGGCAGGCCCGGATCGCCGGTGATGATCGGCGGAGCCGTCAGCGGCGGCGGCAGCGCGCCCAGCGCGGGAATCACGGCCCCGGCGTACCCGGCCATGACGGCGACCGAGGCGCCCCAGATCGCGATGTACTCGGCCTCCATCACCACGAGCGCCGCACCGGCTCCGGGAACCGAGGTCGAGGCCGCCATCATCACCGCTTCGCGCGCCCGGAACGAGGCCAGCCAGGCAGCCACGCCGGCCATCTCGCTCGCCGCCACGGCGTAAGCGGTGGCGACCTCGTCCACGAGGACTCCGACCGCTTGGGCCACGACGGCCTGTTCACGCAGCCAGGTCGCGTAATTCCGAAAGGCTCCCTGTGCCTTGCCCGACGAAAGACCTTGCCAGGTCGTGGACATCTCGGTGGTCGAGCCGTCCATGCCCGCCGCCGCGGCGTTCAACTGCTCCGACAGCATGGTGTAGGTGGCCGAGGTGGTCAGGGTCGGGGTGATGCCCGGCCCGGCGAGTAATCGCGCGATGATCACTTCCGGAATCTGCGCGCCGAAAGTTACTGGCAACATGACACTTACTCTCGCGTCGAGGAATGCAACGGCTCGCCGGGCGGCTATCCGGTGAGCGAGACCCCTTGGGCGGCAATCGTTTCACCGCTGAGGATGTCCTCACCGGAGTAGCACTGGCCGGTCACGGGCAGTGCGGAACCTCCGGTAGCGCCGACCTCGATTCCGTGCGCCGTCACGCCGCCGAACGAGCTCGCGTACTCGGCCATCACCTGCGGCACCAACATGCTGACGTCGTCGAAGGCGGCCGGCAGCGGGCACATACCGGGCACGGCGCCTGACAACGCCGCCATCAGCTCCGTCGAGCTCATGCCCATACGGGTGGCTATGGCCGTCAAATGGTCCGAATCTACCTGGAGAATCATGGAAGTCTCCTAACAACTGGCGCCGACACTTGTCGAGCGGTACAGAAAGAACGCTAAGCCATTCCCAATCCTGGGAGCACACGTGAGATTTAGCGCATGACCTGCGAATCAGGTCTGCTCCGGGGACCACGCGGACTGGACCAGATCGCGTCGCGACTGCAACGGCTCGACGAGGATTCCCCGGCCTACCGGCTGCTTCATCGGTTTCACATCGCCGATCAGCATTCCGTCCATCTTCGTGCCGTCCATGATGAGCCCGGAACAGTTGAGGTTCTTGACCTGTCCCAACACGCTGTCGTACAACGCCATATCCGCCTGGGCGATATTGCGCGCCGCGATGAAGTGGAATCCGGTGTCGCGGCCGTCGACGATCAGATCCTTCAGTGAGTCCAGCGGATTCATCGCGCCGCGCGGAACCACCATGTGGTAGTCGTCGACGACCACGAAGATCTCCGGTCCGCTCCACCACGAGCGTTCCTTCAGCTGCTGCGGTGTGACATTGTCCGGAGGACGGCGTTCCCGCATCTTCCGGGCGAATACCGGCAGGGCCTCGACCAGATCGCGCTCGCTGGTCAGGTAGCCGACCTGCTGCTCGGTCGGGATCGCCTCCATATGCTGGCGGCGGTAATCGATCAGCAGCACGCGCGCCTGATCGGCGGTGAAACGAGTGCGTATCGACTCCAGCAACGTCGCCAGCACGGTCGACTTCCCGCACCCGGACGAACCCAGCACCGCGAAGTGCGTGGAGATGCCGAAGTCGACGGTCGCCGGACTCAGGTCGGACTCCCGGATGCCGAAGGGCACGGCAAGCCGCTGCGCCAGCGTCACGGGTTCGGGACGTCCCGCTCGGACCTCGGCCAGGGTGATGCGGTCCGGCAGCAGCCGCACCGGCGGCGCCTCGCGACCCTGATACCGGGCGTTCACATCGGTGATCGCGGCCGCCAGGCCGGCCGCCGCGGAGCCCGCGTCGCCGACGCCGTCGATACGCGGCAACGCGGTGAGCATATGCAGCCCGTCGCCCGAGATGCACCGCCCGGGGCGGTCCGGCGGAATGGACGCGACCACGGAACGATGACCGGGGAAGACGGTGTCACTGAGGTCGCCGAGCCGCATCTCCACACGGGTCTGGACCATATCCTTGACGGCCGGACGGACGGCGGCCCACCGCGAGCTGCTGATCACGAGGTGGATGCCGTAGTTCAGGCCCTGCACGGCCAGCGATTCCATGGCGGGCATGTACTCGTCGTAGTACGGCCCGTTGACGGAGAAGCCGATGTCCCAGCCGTCGATGACGACGAACACATCGCCGTGGATGTCGCCCCGCGCGGTGATCTGCGCCGACTCCTCCGGCACGCTGCGGCGGCGGCGGAACTCGCGCATGGAGTCGATCTCGAGCTCGGTGAACAACATCTGGCGACTCGCCAGCAGATTGGTGATCAGCGCGAAGGTACGCCGCAGCCGATCGACTTCCCGTGACTGCGCGACGGAACCGACATGCGCCAGCTTGCGCACGCTGGACAGACCACCCGAGAAGTCCAGGCAGTAGAACTGCACCTGCTCCGGGGTGTGCGTCAGCGCCGCCGACATCATCAACGTCTGCAATACCGTGGACTTGCCCGACTGCGGCCCGCCGACGACGGCCATGTGCCCGCCGGCGCCGGACAGGTCCACCGACCACACGTCCTGCGCCTGCTGGCGGGGCTTGTCCACGATCGCCAGCGGGATCTCCAGGGTGCCCGGCTGCACCGCGGCAACCAGGCGTTCCAGCGCCGGGGGAACGTTCAGCGGCGGCAGCCACATCTTGTGTGCCGGACGTCCGGTCCCGGCGAACTGCTGCAGGACCGTCTCCATGAGCGTCACCGGCTCGCCGTCCTTGACGTCCTCGACGACAAGGGGTTCCTGCTCGACCGGCTCCGGTCGGGCGTCCACGATGTGAGTCGCGGTGAACTGCTGGGGCGGCCGGTAGCCGCCACCGGCACGCCGGGCGCGGTGCACCGAGGCCGCGGCCGTCTGCGCGGGGGGTATGTACGGCGAACCGACGTAGGCGGCCTGGAAACGTTGCAGATCGCCGGCGCCGACTCGCAGGTACCCCGAGCCCGGTTTCTTCGGCAGGTGGTAGGCGTCCGCGGTGCCGATGGCGTCGCGGGAATCGGCGGTCTGGTTGGTACGCAACGCGACTCGATAGGACAGGTGCGCCTCGAGCTCGCCCATCCGGTTGGCCGGCACCTTCTGCGACGCCAGCAGCAGGTGGATGCGCAGCGAGCGTCCCAGCCGGCCGATCGCGACGAACAGCTTCGCGAAGCTCGGATACTGTTCCAGCAGTTCGGCGAACTCGTCGAGGATGACCAGCAGGGTCGGCAGCGGGGGCAGCCGAGCGCCCTGCTCGCGGGCCCGCTCGTAGTCGGCCACGCTGGCGAAGTTCCCGGCATCACGCAGAATGCGCTGCCGTCGCGCCATCTCGCCGTTGAGCACGTCCTCCATACGGGTGACGAGGTCGGCCTCTTCCTCCATGTTGGTGACCACGGCGGTGACGTGGTGCAACCGGTCGAAGCCCAGGAAGGTAGCGCCACCCTTGAAGTCGACCAGCAGCAGATTCAACGCATCCGGCGAATGCGTCGCGATCGCCGAAAGCACAAGGGTCCGAAGGAATTCCGACTTTCCGGAACCGGTCGCGCCGATGCACATGCCGTGCGGGCCCATACCCTCTTCGGCGGATTCCTTGATGTCGAGGTAGACCAGCCCGCCGGCCGGATCGTGGCCGAACGGGATGTTCAGCCGCGCGCGGTCGGTGTCACGCCGCCGGACCCATTGCCGCTCGATCCGGACCGCCCCCGGGTCCGGGATGTCGACCATCTCCTCCCAGGACGTGCCGCCGCTGGCCTGTTCGGCGACCACCGCCTCCACCACGGTCGAGAGCCGGTACGGGGAGACGGCCCGCGCCAGCGCCGTCACCGCGGGCACGGACATGCCGTCGGCGATCCCGACCTTCCGGCTACCACGGCTGTTCACCTCGAACAGCGTCCCCTCCGGATCCACGGTGAACCGCAGCGACCGCGGCAGGGCCTGTTCCATCGGGCCCAGGCGCAGCCAGGTGCAGCCGTCGATACCGGAGATGTCGCGCTCGCTGATCGCGCTGCCCATATCGACGATGAGCAGGAAATGCTTGCGGTCGGCGCTGGGCTCGCTGTTGGCCGAGAACGGTCCTCGGTTGAGGCCGACGAGCACCTTTGCGCGTAGCTCGGCCACGCTGCGATACACCATCCGGCTGGAGCCGATCGCATCGGTGTCGGTGGCGTGCTGGGTGTGCGGAAGCCACTTGAGCCACGACCATTTCGGCGCGTCCGGATCCGACAGCACCGCGGCGATCGCGACCTGATCGGGACCGTGCGTGACGATCACCTCGGCCAGCATCGCCCGGATCAGCGCGCCCACCTCGTCCTCGTCACCGTCGAGTCCGACGAGTGGCGCCGACAGCAGGTTGATCGCCACCGGCATGCCGCCCACGGTCGAATAGGCCTTCGCGAACCGGGTCAGTTCGACCACACCGACCGGATCCAGATCGGAGGTCGGCGCGGCCTCGGGGACGATGACGCGAACCTGGTTGGCGATCCGGCCACGCCCCACCCGCACCCGCAGGAACTGCGGCGCCGCGACCTGGACCTCCCACATCCGCGTGGTTCCGACCAACGCGGACAACGCGTTCGGGCCCGGATGGGTGTAGCGCAGATACGCGTGCAGCTCGGTCTCGGCGGTGTGCACGGACTTCCGGTTGTCGGCGAGGCTGCGCAGATAGTCCTTGCGCTCCTCGTTCAGACTCGCCGCGTTGGACCCCCCGCCCCCGAGCGAGCCGCCCATCATGCCGAACATGGAGCCCAGCATCATCAGCGGGAAGAACATCATCATCGGCGACATCTGCCCGCCGTTGCGGAACATCATCACCATCATCCCGGCCATGGCCGCGACCATCACCACCGGCATGATCATCTTGAGCCGGGAGGGCGGCACCGGTTTGGGCAGCTCGGTCGGGGGCTGCAGGCGAAGTTCGGTGACCGCGGGCGCCTTCGGACCGCGCACCGTGCGCGCCGGCCGGACGAAACGGCGGGTGATGCTCATCGGCGGCCGCCGTCCAGCGAGACGGCCGCCTGGTCGGGCGCGATCGCGTCGTGAGCGATCTTCGCCTCCGACTGGGACAGCGACGGGCCGACCGCGAACAACGACACGATGCTCCACGGCGCCAGCACCGGCGTCTGCAGGGCCAGCGCCTGCAGGGTCGGATCGGTGCCGCCCTGGCCGGTCGTCATGATGCCGTAGCGCACTCCGCTGTCCGACACCCAGAACAGCGATTCCCGGCGCGGCGATACCGGATCGGCTCCGGTCACCTGGACGAAGCGGCCGTTGTCCCGGGGCACGTACGCCGCATCGGCGGTGGCGCCCCCGGAGGTGGGCGCGGTCACGAGCGGGGCCGGCCGGGTCTGCTCGTCGTCACGCAGCGGGAGCCGGCGCCCGACCACCATCTCGGTCAGCGCGTTGGCGTCGGTTCCGGTCTTCGACCAGTGATAGCAGCTCACCGCGGACTTCGCGGGATCGACGATGGTCAGCGGGCGATCCGGGAAATTCTGGGTTCCCGGCCAGATGCCGGGACGCAGATTCGACGCGATCACATCGGGCCCAACCGTCCGGGTCCCCGCGATGCCCTGGGAGTCGGCGTTGCGGATCATCGCCGCCACCACCGAACTGAGCTGCACGACACCGGATTCCGAGACGACATAGTAGGACGCGCCGCGATCGGGCGCCGAGACGGTCAGAATCGCGCCGATCGGGACGGTCAGCCCCGTCACCAGGGTGACGGACGACCCGGCCTGCGGCACCCGCGGCACCCGCAGCGGCGCCACCTCGGGTATCGCCCCGATCAAACCTTTGGACGCGGGTATCACCGGCGCCGTCGCATCGATACCCAGGGCCAGTCCTACCGCGGAGTCGCCGGGATCGATCGCCGCACGCACCACACCGGAACCGCTGCGGTACACCAGCCAGGTCGTATTGTCGTCGCGCAGCAGGCGCGCTTCGTTCTCACCCAGCTGCCGCGTGCTTTCTCCGTCGACAGTGAGCGGCGCGTGGATGGCCGTGGTCCGCACCGGTGACTGGGCGCGGGTGGGCAATCCGGTCTCGCGGTTGATGGGCGCCGACGCCCCGATCTGCACCGCGTCGCATACCGCCCACGAGGAGTCCTGCCCGCCGCGGTCGACGATGCTCCCCGGCGCGCCCGGGATGCCGACCAGCGGCCCCCGTGGGTACGACTTCAACTCGTCACCCGACACCGGCACGGGATTCTCCGCGGAGCCGACGATGAGTCGCGCGGAGGTCAGGTTGAGCGCGGGGAACAACCGGTCCCCGAGATGGACGAACAGTGCCCCGGAATCCTTGTCCGCCACGATCTTCGCGCTGCCGACGTGCTTGGCCGGCTTGAAGAAAGCGAGCACCGCGGCCCCGGCCACGGCGACACACGCCAGCGCGATTCCGATCGAGAGTGCCGTGGACCGGCCGCGTTGCGGATCGTCGACCATCGACGCGTCACGCCGCACCAGAGCATGCTCGATCCGGCGCAGGAGGAAGCGCCAGCCCGAGATCTGGTGTTTGGTCACCACCCGGAAACGGGCCACGGGTCAGCCCGTCGTCGTCGGCGCCAACCCGGCCAGCGCGGCGCTGACGTCGAAGGCGTCGATCGTCATGAGTTCCTCGTCGGTCAAGGCGGAGACGTCGATGTTGTCCCGCGTGAAGCGGTAGTCGCGTTCGGATTCGGCCGCCTCGACCACGTTGCGGATGAAGCGGCCGTTACCGGCGAGGTCGATCAGGCGGCGGCCCTTGCGGGTCTGCTCCGACAACTGCTCGCAGCGGTCGCGCAGGACGCCCCGGGCCTGTTCGGACAGCAGCGAATCCTTCTTCTTCGCAATGTGATCCGCAATCTGGACCAGTTCGTCGGCACCGTAGCTGGAGAAGCGGATCCGCTTGGTGAAGCGAGAGGCCAGACCGTCGTTGGAGGACATGAAGCGATCGATCTCGTCCTCGTATCCGGCGATGATCACGACCAGCTTGCTGCGGTCGTTCTCCATGCGCGCCAGCAGGGTGTCGACGGCTTCCTTGCCGAACGCGTCGCCACCGGACAGGCCTTCCTGGATGAGGGTGTAGGCCTCGTCGATGAACAGCACGCCGCCGAGCGCCGAGTCGATCAGCGCGTTCGTCTTGGGCGCGGTGTGCCCCAGGTGTGTGCCGACCATATCGTTACGCGAGGCCTCCACGACCTCGGGATTCTCCACGACGCCCAGGCCCGCGAGGATCTTGGCGATCACCCGGGCGATGGTGGTCTTACCGGTTCCGGGCGGGCCGGAGAAGATCAGGTGCTGGGAGCGCGATTCCACGGCCAGCCCGCGCCGGGCCCGGACCTGATCCATCAGCACGCCCGACTTCAGCCGCTCGACCTGCTCTTTGACCGAATCCATGCCGATCTGGGACTGCAGGATCTCCGATGCCTCCGACAGCAGCGACTCGCGCTCCTTGCGAGCCTCGGTGGCGGCGGCCTCGGTGGGATCGTCGCCGGACTTCGGGTCCCAGATATTGCCGCGCGAGGCGATCAGGTCGGGGGTGGTGACCTCGAGCCGGAAGGTCTTGTCCCGCACCGCGCGTTGCCAGTCCTCGCGCTCCGGCCACAGCGAGGAACCCTGCAACCCTTTGAGGATGCGGTCGGCGGACTCGTGCTCGCCGGTGTGCCGCATCAGCATGCCGAGCAGGAAGTGCGCGTCGGCCCAGATGTAGGAGAGGTTGCCGGAGGAACTGTCCTCGACGATCCGCTGGGCGCGCGGCGTGGCCTCCCCGTAGCGGCCGAGGTGCGTCAGCGCCTGCGTCGACATCAACTCGGCCGCGATGTCGAGCAATCCGTCCTCGAGCATCGGCCGCGCGTTGCGCGCCGCCAGCACATCGGTCCATCGGGCGGTGCGGTAGTACAGCGACATCCGGACGAAGGTGCCCACGTCGTCGGCGGGCACCTCGTCGAGGATGGCGTCGGCCTCGGCCCACTCGCCCACCTGCGCGTAGGCGCAGGCCTGAGCGATCGAGATCTGGTCGCGGTCGGCCATGGCCACCCGCAGCCCATACATCCCGATCTCGACCTGGCACCACAGCGAGCGGTCGACGAGCCCCGCCCGCTGCTGATCGCGATACAGATTGTGTACCGAACGGTACGCCCCGTAGATCACCTCGGCGGTGACCTCACCGGCCATCGCGCGGCCCAGCCAGGCGTCGCACATATCCGGATCGAGGTCGGTGGCCGCCCTGAAGGCCGCCAATGCCTGTGCTTCATTGCGCCCACCCCCGGCGACCAATCCCAGAGATTGAACACCCGTGTAGAACGCGTCCTCGGCCGCTGACACCCTGGACATCCCTTTCGCCACTGTCGCCTGCCCGAAGGGTAGACACTCCGGCCCTCCGGGGGCCGCACCAAAGCTTCCCAGTGTTGAGAACACGCGACGACATCCGGCCCGGTGGCGAAAGGGGTCACCACCTGCACCGGCGACAAAAGCTTCGCGAATATTACGGCCCACTATTGAATGAGCCGTCGAATGGCGGTACATTCAGTGCCGAGGTTATCGGTCCCTCATCCCGATAACCTTTCCGGGCCGGCGGCCCGGTGGTCGCGATCCGGCCACCGGCCGCCGCGAAGGACGTAGTTCCCTCTGTGCAGAGCTGTCGGACCTCCCTCATCCCGACAACTCGCTGCGCCGCGGCCGAAGGAGGTCAGCGGCCGTCGACCGCGGCGCAGCACCTGGCTCGCTTCGCCCCTCACATCACCCGGATCACGACCGCGTCGCTGGGCATCTTCGTCCATCTGACGGTCGAGCCCGAGTACGGGGCCTCGATCACCATGCCGCCGCCCGCCGCGAGTTGTACGTGTTCGGGACCACGCGCGCTGAACGAACTCGCGGGAAACACCAGATCGCCGGGCCGGACGTCCTGGACCGGAACCCGGTCGCCGCTGTAGATCTGCTCGTAGGTGGTGCGCGGCAACACCACTTGACCATCCGTCGCCTGCGCGACGGCGTACTGCGTCAGACCGGAGCAGTCGAAGCCGCCTCCGCTGGGCCCGCCGGCGCCGCCCCCGCCCCAGATGTACGGCGCGCCGAGCCAGGCGCTCGCGGCCCGGACGGCATTCCCGCCCGCGGTGCCGTCGGAGGTGTAGGGCCTGCTCCTGCTCTTGCTGCGCGACCGCGTCGCCCCAGTCGCGTGGGATACCGACTGCGCTTGGGACCGCGATCTGCGGCGACGGCGGCGACGGGTCGGGGAGGCCGCCACGTGCCGCGCCTTGCGCTGTGGCGCCGCGGGGGGCGAGATCGCCGCGGCCTGACGCTGGGCCGCAGCGACGTCCGTGTCGACCTGGCGGGTGGCGCTGGTGATCGTCGCGTGCGCGGCGTCCAGCATCGCGGGACCGCTGAACCGGGAATCGCCGATCGTCGCGATCGCGCGGAGCCGGGTCTGCAGATCGGCGATCTGATTGCTGATGTGGTTGCGGCCGTTGAGGGTTTCGCCGCCCGTGGTCCCGACGGCCTTCTCCACGACACCGTCCTTGTCGGCGTGCGAGGCGACGACCGAGGTGCGCATGGCATGCGCGTCGGCGTATCCGGTCGAGCCTGCGCCGCGGAAGCCATCGGCCGCGGCCTCGGCCATCTCACGAACCTTCGCGGCCATCCCGGCCTGTTCGGGCTGGCCCGCGCCGTAGAGGCCGAGCAGCGAATGCAGCACCGAATCCAGATCCTCGTTCAGCGTCGGCATACGACCTCGCCATCGTTCATCACCGACTGCCTTTCGAGTCCGGGCCGACCGTGGTGCGCCGGCGCGAATCACGCGGATCGCGCATACAGGAGTTGCCAGCGACTATCCGCTATAGCATCTCTCGATCGGAACGCGTCTCCTTCCCAATCTCGGGAAGAAGTGACAATGAGTGGGATTTCCGAGGAGGCGAGGGGCTATGGCGGCGAGCACGGCGGAAAGCGGTCTCGGCAACGCGTTGTCGCTCGGCACCGATTCGCCACTGGCGGGCACCCCGCTCCAATCGGCGGCGACGTCGCTGTTCTCCTCCGGGACGGAGGCGACCGCCACCGCGGCGAAATCCTCCGGCAAGGGGGTCGGAAAGCACTACTGGACCGTCACACTGACTCCCCCCGCGGGCGCGTCGGCCGCGTTGAAATCCTTCGTCAAGCTTGCGGAGACCGCCATTCAGACCGCGGTCGACCTGCTCGGCCGCGGCACGCCGGAGCTGCCACCCAAAGTGGACGACCTCCTGCAACCGCAGATCTTCGAGAGCCTCGGCGAGGGCGAGGCGTCGAAGGAATATCGCAAGGCCGTCGACATGGTGCAGAAACGCCAGAAGTCGTTGCTCGAGGTCGACGACGAAGTGGTGCAGGCGTCGCTGGACGTCGCCAACGGGGCGGCCGACACCCTGACCGCGATCAAGCACATCGTCAACGAACTCAAGGGCAAGCTGAAGGCGGTCGGCAGCGGAAAGCTCAAGGCCGCACAGGAAGAAGCCCTGATGTGGCACATCTCCGAAGCGGTCGAGGCGGTGTACAAGCTGGTCGACGCGCAGGCCACGGTGAACGATGCCGTGGCCGGCGGTTCGAAGGGCTCGCAAGGCTCCGGCGGCCAAGCCGGAGGCGCCCAGGGCGGCGGTGGCGGCGGTCTGGAATCCCTGCTCCCGATGCTGGCGATGATCCCGATGGGGCTGGCCTCGCTGGCGCCCCCGGTCATGGACGCGTTGAAGAAGGAGCAGGAGAAGCACGAGGAGCAGGGCAAGGCCGACCAGGCCGGCGCCCCGCCCGGGACGCCGGGAGCACCGCCCGCCGATCCGAATGCCGTCGGCGCCCCCGGCGCGGCACCGGCTGCCGCGCCGCCCGGGCAGCCGGTCGCGAACACCGGAGCCCCGGCTCAGGCGCAACCCGCAGATGCCAAGAACGCCGCGGGCGCAACCGCTCTGCCCAACGTCAAGGCCCCGCTCCAGGCCCGGCGCGATCGGCCTGCCTCGAATACCCAGCAGACCGGCGGGCAGGCGACGGACGAGCAGAAGGAAGCCGAGGACGGCCACGAACCCGGCACGCTCACGGTCGAAACCGGCACGGTCACATAAAAAATCGCCACCGGCTCCGGGACAGGGAGCCGGTGGCGCGCGGATCTGCGCTGTTTACTCCGGGGTGGCTCCGCGCACCTGTACACGGCCGTGCTCGTCCACGGTATCGAACGCGTTGGCCGTCGAGTGGGCTGTATCGCCGGTACCTTGGCTGAGGTCGCGCGTATCGGTCCAGCCCTGCTTGTGAGCGGGTTTGAACCCACCCACTGCCCGCGCGTAGAACTGATGCGCCGCATATCCGTAAGCGCCGTAGAACTGACTGTCGTAGTCTTCGTTGGTCTCGGAGCGCGCGTCGAAGACGGGAGCCCGGCCTTGGTCTTTGTTGCCCTCGCCCCGCAGGTTGTCCGAGTCTTGATCAACTACGCCGCCCATACCGAAGCCCTCTTTCTTGTGTACCGGTACTCCTGCAGTGTCCCACGTCGCCAGCTCTGGGAAGGAAGTACCGCTCAGAAGCCGCCGCCGAATTCGGCCTTTTCCGCGCGACGGTATTGCGCCTCCGTCGGAAGACCCAGAGCGTCGGCGAGCCGGCCGTTGCCGTTCCGCTGCAGTATTTCCGCACGGTGCCCGACACCTGCCTTCATGTGGGCCAGCCGGGCGATCCGGATGATCTCGGACGCGAGCCAATGATCGGAGTTCTCCCACACCTCGTCTCCCAGGTGCACGCCGACCACGAGACCGTTGTGGTTGCATGCGACGCCGACCGAATAGTCGGTGTTGAACACTTCGTAGACCTCGAGCCGACGATTGTTCTCCCGAGATGCTGTCCCGGCGCCACCCGCCGTCTCCATGTCACTCCTCACGACGCCCCAGGCCATTCGGTCGCCCGGACCTCCAGCCGATGCTGCCGGAGGGCATCGACCGTACTGTCCTGGATCGCGTCCACGATCTCGGAGACCAGCTGATCCCTGGTCGAGTTCGCAATCGTCCCCGGAGCGATGTACAAGTCGGTCAGCCGGCCCCGGGCGTCTACTTCCGGAATCACTCTCGCGCTGATCGACGGCCGCCTGGCCCGGATCTTGTCGACGCGTTCCAGCATCTCGTCGACCGAGTGCCCGAATTCCTTACTCGCGGCCAATGCGGCCGCCGTCTTGGGATGCAATTCGACCATGGCGACCTCGCTCTTCACGACCCGACAACCGCGCGCCGCCCACACGGCACTCCGGCGGCAACCTGTTCATTATCCACACCCGTCACCGCCGGGCTTACCAGCACTGGGACGACAGGCGCCGACAGCTTCCCAACACAAGGGACCGGACGCGCCAACGGGTAGCTTACACGCAGGTAGACAGGGCCGTTCAGAGGTGGTTTCATGGACAACGATCGCTCCGGATGCGTCGTGCTGGTGCCGACGCGAGATCATATAGAGCCCGGATGTGAATACGGATTGCGTAGGCTTGAACAGCTCGGCTACGAGGTATGGCGCGCGTTCGGCGCCTCCGCTATCGATCAGGCCCGCAATCGGCTCGCCACAGCGGCATTGTCCAAAGGATTCACCGAGTTGATGTGGATCGATTCGGATGTCCAGTTCGACCCGGAGTCGGTGGACATATTGCGATCACACCAGCTTCCCATGGTCTGTGGGATATACGGGCAGAAGCGCCCGGGATTCGCACAGACCTGCAGCTTCCTACCCGGTACGGAAGAGATCCGATTCGGTAAGCACGGGGGGCTCATGGAGATCAGGCACGCCGCCGGCGGATTTCTTTTCACCAGAGACGAAGTGTATTTGAAGATATTCGATCAGGAAAACCTTCCGATATGCAGCGAGAAGACCAGTCCACGAATTCCCTTCTTCATGCCGATGATTCTCGGCGCAAGTGACGACCACTGGTATCTGGGGGAAGATTTCGCTTTCAGCGAGCGAGCGCGGCGCTGCGGTTTCAGCATTTACGCCGACACGACCATACGGCTGGAGCACATCGGGCGGTACAACTTCTCGTGGGACGATCTCATGCACAGTCGAGAGCGCCACGTCGGATACACGATCAATATCGGAGACGATCGGGAAGACGGCTCCCCGAATCCCGACGAGCGGTCCGGCAGCCCCGACCCCGACCCCGCCACGTGGTCCGTGGAACCGACGGAGCCGCGGCGGAACGGTGGAGCCGGGGCATGACGATGCCCCGGCCGTCAGATCTTCGGTGGCTGGGTGGAGCTGGGGTCGTGCGTCGGAGCGACCGGCGGAGGTGCGGCGGCCGCCATAACCGTCCCGTCACCGGTTCCTTGTGACGGGTTCTTCGGATCGGCGCCGGGAGCCGCGCCGTTGGGATCGCCGCCGACGGCACCGTCGTTGCCGGGAATTCCGGACGGGTGGCGGAAACCTTGGAATGCTCCGTAAGCGTCGTTCTGCGGGTGCTGCGGGTCGAGGGGAACGAGCTGCCCGTTGTCGATATAGCTGAGGCTTCCGTTTTCGACTATGAGCAGGGCACTGTGGTTCGACCACTGCACGATATCGCCCGTGGCCAGCCCGTTCGGATGCTCGGGCCCCCGCGGATTCATATCGTTGACGACCGTCCAGCGGTGATCACCGGTCGATTCACCGGGCGTGCCCTGATACGCGGCAGCAGCATCCGCGGCACCGCCGTGCCACTGTCGATTGAGAGCCTCGGCCACGGTCGAGGGCACCTGCTGGGTGACGCCGTCCCGGATCGGAAAATCCACCATGGTGCCGGGTGTCGAGACGGGTGGCGGATTTCCCGCACCGGCAGGCGCGGTGACGCCCGCCGGCGCCACCTGGGCGCCGCCTGCCTGCTCGCCGGCGTTGACGACCTGCTGCGCCTGCCCGGCCTGGGTCTGGCCGCCGGCGTCGCGCATACCGGCCTCGTAGGCCTTCTTCTTTTCTTCTTCGATCTCGCTCTTCGACGCGTCGTCCGAGCCGTCGGAGTTCTTGCCGGTCAGGCCGCCCAGGCCACCGCCGCCCATCATGCTGAGCAGGGGCCACAAGCTGGACATGGCGTTCGCCCCGCTGTCGGCAGCGGCGGGAGCCGCAGCGGGTGCGGTCTGGTTGCTCACGGGGGTCGCGTTGGTACCGCCCGTGTCCGTCCCGGAGCCGGTGCCGAGAGAGCCGGTGCCGTCGTCGGTCCCGGTGCCGGTGCCGTCGTCGGTCAGCCCGGAATCGGCACCGGGGACCTCACCACCGAAAATATCCTTGACGTAATCCTGGTCCTGGCTGCCCGTGTCGTCGGTCGGTGTGGTGCCGGTGCCGTCCCCGGTCCCCGTGCCGGTCCCAGTCCCAGTCCCAGTCCCGGTGCCGGTGCCGGTCCCGGTCCCGGTGCCCTTGCCGTCGCCATCGCCTTTACCGTCACCATCCCCCTTACCGTCCCCGTCTCCTTTACCGTCCCCGTCACCCTTGCCGTCCCCGTCTCCTTTACCGTCCCCGTCACCCTTACCGTCCCCGTCACCCTTGCCGTCACCATCACCGTGAGGGATATACAAATCCCCGGCCTCCGCCGCATAATCCTTGACATCCTTCCGGCATGCGGTGACCGCGTTCCCGATCATCTCGTACAGCGGAAGCTCCTCGACGACACTCTGAATTCCGGGCTCCTCCAGCTTCGCCCTCGAGACCACATCGTCCTTCGTCGTCTCTTTGCCCGTCGCCGGATTTATGACCGGTTTCCCCCCCTCACCCGTCGGCACCTTGCCGCCTTCCCCGATAACCGCCCAATCGGATCCGGACGTATCGATCATCGTGCTCCACATATTCTCACGAAGAGTCTGAATCGTGTCCCACATCTTCGAATAGAACATATTTTGCACGTAGCCGAGCTGCTGCTCCGCCAGCATGAAATCGGAATCGTGCGTTTTCCACTTATCAGCCAGCTTGAAAATTTTCAGCCGCGCTTTATCGTACCCGTCAGCGGCAGCGCCTGTTCCGAGCGTCTTCGCAGTATCGCCCAGATTATCGTCCCACTCGTTGTCTTCCTTCTTCTTGTCCTTATCCGGGGGATCCAGCAATGACGGCTTCTTGTCTTTGTCTTTGGGATCCTTCCCCATTTGATACATCAGATCGTGCAGCTGATTGTTGGCAGACTTGATAAAGGCTTTGAGCTCCTCCGACGGTTTCCCGGGAGGATTCGGGATATGCAGATCGAAATCCGTGAATTTATCCCCGGCTACCGGATCACTCTTCTTCCCGACGAAACTCTTCTTCATCTGCTCGATAGCAGCATTATTACGATCGGTATCGTCGCTTTTTTGGAGCAGGCTGTAGAGGTCGGGGTATTTTTTCTTCTGATCGTCCGTCATGTCGTCGACGAACTGATCCCTGATCCCGCCGCCGAGCTGTTTGATCGCATCGGCTTGCTGGTCCGGGGGCAGAGAATTCAGATCTTCCAGGAATTCGCCCCGTTTGCCGTCGTCGCCGACGTCGTTGGAGCTCATCCAGTCCCATATGCCATCGTCCTGTTCGTCCCAGTAATCTTTGACCTCTTTGACGACGTCATCTTTAGACTTGGCCATCAGGCGCTCCTGTCACCAGTGAGTCCGACGGACCCGGTCCGTACGGGCGAGGCGGACCATAATTGATCGGCGCGGCACTGATGGAGCCGGCACGTTGAGTATCGGTTCCGACCGCCTCCTGGAACAGTGGATGCTCCACGATTTGGCCGTATGCGTAGCACATGTCGCGCAGGGTCTGCTCGCCCGATTCACCGACGGCGAGCAAAGACAACAGTTCGCCGACGCGACGCTCGAACACCATGCTGCGCGACACATTTCCATCGGGCAGGTCCACGCGGGCGCCGACCGGCATATCGGATACGTCTATCCGATGTGACCGAAGCGCCGCCGCCAGCATGTCGTCGGCATCACGCAACTGGCGCCACCAGCTCGCCAATACGGGCCGCCCGGCAGACAACTCGTCGAGGATCCACTGCCGTAGGCGGCGATACGCGGCGATCTGGTCGGTGTCCTCGGGAACCGCGGCACTGACCAGAACGTCAGCGTTTCGCGCGAGCTCCAGACACAGCGCCTGGACATCCGGCCCGGCGACGGCGAGCGCGCGCTGCTGCGATTCGGTGGAACCGGCCAGCGCGAGCCGATCGACAAGCCCGGGACCGCGCGAGGTGAGGTCGACAGCGGACCTCTCCGCCGCGATCCGATCCTGGATGAGGACGTCGTGACCGAGAACCGTGCGCAGCGTCGTGGGAATCTCCGTGGACGAAACCAGCGCGCTGATCGAACCGCCACGTCCCCGGCTCCTGCCGAGATCGAATTCGGTCAGAACACGAGCAGGATCCGCAGAATTCTCGACGGGTACCACTGATTCCCGGACCCGCTTCGGTATGGCCGACAGCCACCGCCACGGAACCGTGACTTCCGTGGGCAAATACAGTCCGGGAGGCAGCCAGCCGCGCCCCTCCGTGGAGGTCGCGAGAACAAGAGGTCCTGCGGGGACTCGGAGCACCGCCACCGCCCAATCCAGCTCACGCCCGGAATCGGGCACGTCCGCGAGGATCGCCGCGAGCAGGGCGCGAGCGAGTACGAGGTCGTCGTCACTCGATTCCCCGACAACGAACGGCGGCGGCTGCGATGTCCCCTCGACGGCGTACGCCGCGGCCGCGAACGGCCCTTTCGGCGGAATGGCGGGGCGGCCGTTCGTCCGCGGCGCACCAACGGCCGACGACTCGGCATCCTCGTAGTCCCGCATACCCCGAATTCTTCCCGCCCGCGACCTCGCCGTCATTCGTCCGTCTTCTCAACGATGGGGACCCGCTCGAACAGGGCGCACAATTTCCGATACCCCCGTGGCGGACGGCTGGACACATTGCGTCCATACAGGCGGACCGTAGACATTCAGCTTGTCGAGGCCACGCTCGGCGGAGAAGCCGAGCGCTACGTACGAGCGTCGCCACATCGCGCCGCACGACTCGGCGGCTCGAGTGAGCGCATCGACCGCACGGGTCGTGCCGTGGTGTCGGATCGAGAGTTCCCGCGCCATTTCGATCGTGCCAAGGTGCCGCGCATGCCCGATATATGTCGTGACCGACGAGGTTTGCACACTGCTCGCGCAGCAGACGATGATTTTGGTCTTGTGGATCTCGTCCGGATCAACGCCGCAGCGAGCGAACTCGGCCAGCGCTTCCCGTACCGGCTCACCGAAGTATCGGACCAATGTCGTCGGTACAGCGGCATCGCCGGTCCGGGTATCGAGATAGATCTTGTGGTTCAGATCCCCGGACGCGTCCACCTCGAGCGCGGCGAAGACGGGTTTGATCAACCTCCGGCTGTCGAATTCCGGTATCAGCCCCGCGAATCCGGGCCACGCATCACACAGGCGCCGCAGTGCCCCCGGCACCGCGCTCAGATTGCCGTAAACCTTGAGACGAGCCAGGTGATGTGGCATGGCGGCGTGGTGGACTACTCCGGTCCATGTGGCAAATCGCTCCCCCACCGCCACCTTGTCCGGGTCCGGAAACAGCGTCTCGACGAAGTTCTGTAGAAGGTCGGCGCTTGCGCGGCTACCATGCGGCAACCACCCGGCCAGGTCGCGGATCACCGCGAGCTGAGCAGCGACACGCGGGCCGAATTCCCTGTGCTCCGTGCCGGATTGCGTGACATAGCGGATAACCGGCATGACCTCGCCCAGCCCGCCGGTCACGTTGACATCGAGCGGTAGGCCGCTGCCGTTCAATGTGCTGGCACGACGACCGTCCGGCCCGCGCGGGTTCAACTGCCCGCCGCAAGCACGGTCGAAGACGGCGTGAATGGTTGCCGGGTCGACTGTGACACCCAATCGTTCGGCCAGTTCGAGCAGGTAGGCACCGACGACCGGAGCCTCGACGAGTATCGGCTCGGCCGAGGCCTCAGCCAGACGAGACATACTCAGGACCGATTGTCCGTCGCGGGCGGCGGCGTCGCGGGCGGTGTCACGCTGACCGCGGGAGCCGACACCGCGCCCGAGGGCGGCGCGGTGACCTGCGCCGACGATGCGGCCGGACGATCCACGCGCTGCGGCTCGCCCGCCGAGACCGCCGCCGGGGCGGCCACGAACTGCGGATGCTCGACGATCTGCTCGTGGGCGTATACCGCGTCGCGCAGATGCTGGCGCGTCTGCTCCTCGTCGGCCAGGAGCAACGCCAGCTCGTTGCAGCGGCGCTCGAACACCATGGCGCGCAGGGCTGGATTGTCGTCGACTCGCAGCTGGCCGGGATCGACCCGGCCCACGTCGACCCGGCGCGACATCATGGCCGCCGCCAGCAGGTCGTCGGCGTCGCGCAACTCCTGCCACAGCGCCTCGGGGACCGGTCGCCCGGCCTGCAACGCGGTGAGTATGCGCTGGCGCAATCCGCGGGCGCCCGCGGCCTCCGGCGGCGTACCGCCCGCACCCACCTGGGAATGCGCGTCGACGGCCAGTTCCACGCAGCGTGCGTGAACGCGGTTGTCCGGCACCGACGCGACGTCGTTGAGTGCCGCCGCCGAACCCGTCAGGCCGAGTCGGTCGGCCGTATCGGGGGTGAACGCGCGCAGATCGAGATCGTGAGACGGACCGACCAGGCCCTCCATCGGGACATCGCTGAACCGAGCCCGCAGCCCCGGATCCAACGGACCCGACGACACCAGTGCGCTCAGCTGCGCGGCGGCCTTGGGGCCCCAGGCCAATCCGAATTCGACCAGGATGCGCGCGGGATCCGAGACCCCTTCCCACGGCGATCCCGCCTCGTCCGCCTCGGACAGCACCTCGTCCCACAGCCACGGCGTGGACACCTCCCGCGGCAGGAAGACACTCGGGGGAAGCCAGCCACGGCCCTCGTTGGACGTGACGAACACCCCGGCGCCGCCCGGCCCGCGCAGCACCGCGACCGCCCAGTGCAGGCCGACCGCCGAGCTGTCGGTGGCGGCCAGCAGGCCGCCGAGCAACGTCTTGGCGAGCACCAGATCGTCGTCCACCTGATCGCCCACGACGTACGCCGGCTCGGCCGCCTCGTCCTTCGCCTTGGCCACGGCCGCCGCGAACGGCGAGACGAAGGGCACCGGCGGGACATCGAACCGCGAACCCGACTGCGCGCCGGACCGGTCGTCGAAGGGGCCGGCGCCGGGGCCACCGGGGCCACCGCCCGGGCCGCCCGGCGGGATCGAACCTGCCGGAGGCACAACCGAACTCGTCGAATCCATACCGGTGGTACCGGGTCCGCCCGCCGAGGCTGCGGCGGGAACAGCACCGGGACCGCCGGTATTCGGACCGGTCACCAGCGGGGTCTGACGTCCCGCGTCCGGACCCGTAGCGGTCGGATCCTGCGGACCGGACGGTCCCGAAGGCGCGGCGCCGTTCGGGCCGGAGCCGACGGACGGGCGGCCGGGAGGACCGCCCGCCGGGCCGCCACCCGCGGGACCGCCGTCGGTCGGACCGGCGCCCGGTCCGCCGGGACCCGTGGGGACCAGCTGCTGATTGGGGTCGTGGCCACCGCCGTCCCACATCCGGATGTCGCGGACACCGTCGCCATCCGCCCTTTCGTAGGCCAGCGCGGCCTCCCGCAGCGAATCCGCGGTGTATTGATGCTCATCGGCCAGGGCGTTGCCCGCCCGCTCGCGTGCCGTGTAATAGCGCAGCAGCGCCTGATGCACCGGGTGCGCGATCTTTCCGTAGGTGTCGGGGAAAGAATTGAGCCACTCCGACGGCGGCGCCGCCCATTTCCGGGTGTCGGCGGCAATGCCCTCGTGTTCCAATGCCTTCTGGCGCAGCCAGTCGGGATCGATGTTGAACTTCTCCGGCATGCCGTCTCAGATCCTTTCCCACCGCTGACGTGCTCATTGTCAGGCCTTCCCGCCACTGGCAAGACCTGTGCGCCCCTACCTGCGCGGGTCCTGCCGGGCACTGACGGCGGATTGCCGCCGTGGAGCGGCATTCGTCGCCGCCGCGGCGGCCGCCGCCATGCCCCCGAACAACGGATGGTCGATGATCTGCCCGTGCGCGAACACCGTGTCACGCAGGGTCTGACGGGTCGGCTCGGCCGCCAGCAGCAGGACCAGTTCGTCACACCGCCGCTCGAAGGCCAGCGACCGCACCGCCGCGGTGCCCGTCACGGAATGATAGTCGGAGTCGTCGGACCGCAACTGCCCCACTGTGATTCGTGATACGTCGGCTCGCAGCGACAGTGCCGTCGCGGCCAGTAGATCGTCGGCATCGCGCAGTTCCGCCCACCACTCGTCGGGCACCGCTCGCGCGCGCTGCAGCGCCGCCAGGATCCGCTGCCGCAGCTCCGGCGCCCCCAGCCCCCGGGCGCCGCCGGTATCCAGTTTCCCGAGCCGCATGTGGGCATCGACGGCCAGTTCCAGACAGCGCCCGCGGATCCGTTCCGGCCGCACCTTGGCGACCTGGTCCAGCAACCGCGGCGCCCCCACCAGTCCCAGACGGTCTTCCCGTCCACCGGCCGAGGACGTGAAGTCCATGGTCGGCTCGGCTTCCACGGAACCCGCCGACGGAACGTCGCCGATCTGCCGCATCATGGCCGAGTCCAGCGGTACGGAGGACGCCAGCGCGGACAGCGCGGCCCCCGATTTGACGCCCCACGCCGCCGCGAATTCGACCAGGATCCGGGCGGGGTCGGCGATCCCCTCCCAGGGCGCCTGTTCGGAGACCGACCACACCCAGGGTGTCGACAACTCGCGCGGCAGGAAGACACCGGCCGGCAGCCACCCGCGGCCCTCGTTGGAGGTCACGAACGCACTCACCCCACCGGAATGCCGCATCAGCGACACCGCCCAGGCGACGCCCACCGCCGTATCTCCGGTCGCGGCGAGCAGGCTGCTCAGCAGCGACCGCGCCAAGACGAGGTCGCCGCTCACCCGCTGGCCGACTACGAACGCGGGACCCGCGGCCGCGAGCATCGCGGTGCCGACCGCATCCCGCATGGTGTCGCCGTCCGCGGCGTTCGCGGTGGCGTCGACGGCCTTGTCGTCGCGGTCCTCGGAGCCGGGACCGCCCGGTCCGTGCGGGCGCATCGGCGGCGTCTTTCCCGTCGTGGCCGAGACGCCGGACGGCTGCGGTCCCGCGGTGATCCTCGGCCCGGCTCCGGCGGTCCTCGCATCGGCCGCAGGCGGCGCCGACGCGCTCGGAGCGGATACGGTTCGAGCGCGGTCCGGCGTGGCGCCGGGGGACGTCGCTCCCTGCTGCGCGGCATTCGCTCCCGCGGCCGATGCGGACGTCGATACCGAGCCCGGCGCGGTCACCGCCGGCGGCAGGATTCCGAGCGGGGCGCCGAGCGGCGCCCCCGCACCCATCGTCGCCGCGGGAACGGTGTCCGGCGACCCGGTCGTCACGGAACGAGGATCGGAATCCGTTGCGCCGGAATGCTCTTCGCTCGTATCGCCCGCATCGCTCGCGGTATCCGACGACCGGCCACCGGCCGCACCGTCCGGTCCGGCGAGATCGTGGGACGACTCCGCACCGTGATCGGATCCGGTGTCGTCCGATGCCGGATCGTGTCCTGCCGCCGTCCCGCCGGCGGGGCCACCGCCGCCACCGGACCAGGACGGCGCCGTACCCGTACCGGGCGGGCCCGGCACGACCGGGCTACCGACGGGGCCCTGCTCGTTCGGATGTCCCGGCGAGCCGGGGGTCTCCCCCTCCGGCCACGTGGGCCCGCCCGGGCCCAGCCCGATCGGCATCCGCAGATCGGGGTTGTTCGACCACGGGCCGTAGGGCAGCCGGCCGGGCGGCCCGCCGGGCGGTGCGGCCGGATCGCCCGGATGGCCCGGAGCGCCGGGTCGACCGGGATGATGCCCGGGATGACCGGGCACATCGTGATGTCCGGGCCCAGGTCCGCCGGGATGGTCAGGCATGATCGGGTCGTACCCGACGGTCGGATCGATCTCCTGCAGCGCCTTCGCCGTGCACTCCTCGACGGCACGACGGGCGTCGGCGACGATCCCCGCGATCCGGGCGTGCTCCTCGTCCGAGTTGTCACCGTCGCCGTCGGTGTCCTCGGCCTCCCCGCGACTGATCCGCCGGGTGGCGTCGTCGACGATGTCGAGAATCTTGTTTCGGGTGCGATAAACCAGTCCGGACATGCGGTCGTAGATGCCGGCCGCGGCGACCAGCGCATCGACGAACGCCCGCGGAGTGCCGCGCTGGACGAGCATCTCGTCCTTGACCGGTTGCAGGCCGCGGCTGTCCCGGACCCGATCGTCGAACGCGCGCCGGGCACGCTCGGCCTCCTCCGGGTCGATCGCGGCGGCGCCGTCACTCGCGGTCGTCGACAGTGCGTGCCAATCGCCCGGGGAGATCACCGGCCAGTTGTTTCCGACGATCGCGTCCCAGTACGGGCTCTCCTGCTCCGGGGGCATCCGGCGGTCAGACCGGCTCGGACCCGCGCACCTGCCTACCGCCGTCGACGTCGGCGGTCGACAGTGCGGTCGAAACCTCGGTGGCCGCCTGATGCGGGACGGGCGCCCGTCCCGAGTGCTTGCGCACCGCGCTCTTCAGAGGTTGCGCGATCTTGTCCCGGTGCACGGCGGCGAGACCTCGGTCCAGCGGGGACGCCGGGCTCCGCGGCAGCACCAGATCGCCGACCACCGTCCCGACGTGACTGGTGACCGATGTGATGGCCCGGCTGAATGTGCCTGCGGTCGCGGCTACTTCGTCCGGCTCGTCCATATCCAGCATGGCGCGAGTCCTTTCTGGTGCGGTGACGCTCAGGAGGAGTGACCGAACTCGGCGTTCTCCATGGCCCGGTAGGAGGCTTCGGTGGGCAGATCGAACGCGTCGATCGTGTACGGCCGGACGCCGTTGCGAATCATCTCCTCCCGGAGGCCGACCCGGGATTTGGCGTGCGCGAGCCGGGCGAGCCGCACGATCTCGCGCGACAGCCAGGCGTCACCGTTCTCGCGCGCCTCGTCGGTGATGTGCAGACCGACGATCTCGCCATCGCCGTTGACGGCGACCCCGGCGGTGCTGTCCGGGTTGAACACCTCGTAGATCGCGTGCTGCCGGTCGGGTGGCGCGGGCGCGACGTCGGAGTCGTCGTCGAATTCGGCGGAATCGGGGTCGACACTCATCGGATGCTCCTGTCGAAGGAAGTATCGGGGGCGCTCACCGACGCCCGACCGGGCGGGGCGAACGAATCCTGTTGCGCCGCATCGTCGTCGGGCGCCACCTCCGCGGCGAGCACCTGCCACTGCGCGTCAGCGATCGTCAATACCTGACGCAGCCGCCAGAAACGCGCTCCGAGGTACACCTCGCCGGCTCCGTCGGACATCACGTCGAGCCGGTCCGGCATCTCCACGGTCGGGTTGAAGGTGACGGTCGTGACCGGCGGCTGCTCGTCGTCGATGCTCACGATCGTGGCGCCGCCACCCGGGATGAAGCTCTGCCGCAGACGGGGACTGTCCCCTAGCGCCAGGTCGTCGCTGTTGGTAACGATCGTGATCTCGGGATTCAGCAGCAGTTGCAGTGCCCACGACCGAGCAGCCGCCTCCGGGCGCTTCGCGTTGATCCCGATATCCAGGCAGGCCGAAAGATCCACGACCAGAACCGATTCCGCCGTGGTCACGCCGACGATCACGAGTCGTTTGGACGTACTGGCCGGGTGCGGGAGATCATCGGCGGCCAGGGTCGTGACGTCAGAGCCGACGCCGCCGCCCGCCGCGGGATAGACGGTGACCGTTCCCGTCGCGATGTCGACCGTGTACGCGGAGACCGGGTGTGCCGTCCGTCCGGCGACACCGACCAGCCGGGTGAGCCCCTCCTCGTGCAGCCACCGGATGGTGTCGGCGACAGTGACCTGGACGGCCTCGGTCATGCTGACCGTCCCGCCCCGGAGGAAGCCGGCTCCTGCTCCGCCGCATCGTCCTGCTCGGGCGACGGCTCGGCGTCCATGAGGATCCGGTACTGCCGCGCGGCGTCGCCGGTGCTGTCCTGGATGGCGCCGATGATCTCGGCTGCCAGCTCCTCACAGGTGAACCGGTCCACGGTGCCCGGGGCGAAATACAGGTCGGTGAGCCGCCCCATGGCGTCGACCTCGGGGATGATCGCCCCGCTCCGCGACGGACGTCGAGCCCGGATCCCGTCGATACGTTCACGCAGGTCGGCGATGCGATGACGCAGGTCGCGGGCGGCGTCGAGGGCCGCCTGCACATCGGGATGAATATCGTTCATGTGGAACCTCCAGCTCGAGTCTGGTCCTGTCCGGCGGGCCCGGGTGTCGGCGGTGTCACCGTCGGCGCGATCGTGGGCTTCTCGCCGATCACCTGCTCGGTATGCGGTGTGTCGTCGACGTACATCAGGCGGTCGGGATGCCAGGCCACCACACGGTTGCGTTCGCCGGCCCCGCCGCCGTTCGCCCCGCCCATGCCCGGTGACATCGGCATATAAGGCATCATCGGCGAGCCGGCGGCGCCTGCGGCACGGGCCGCTCCGCCGACCGGTGAGCCCGCGCCGCGCAACGGTTCCGATACCGACGCCGATCCGCCGGCCGCCGCCGCCGGCGCTGCCATGGCGCCCGATATGGCACCGGAGGTGGGGGTCATGGCGGAGGAGACGTCGCTTATCGATGGGACCGACGACATTCCGCCGCCGCCACCCGCGCCTCCGCCGCCGAAGCTGCCGATCGGGGAGCCGAGGTCCTCGTAGCCGTAGTCTTCGTAGCCCCCCAGGGAATCCTCGCCCGCACCCTGGGACTCGGCCAGACCGGACGCGCCGCTCATCATCGAACTGATCAGGCTCGGCAGCATCTGCATCATGGGATCGCTGCCGCTGGAGGAGGAACCCTGCTGTCCGGACGATGACCCGTTCGTCGCGTTCTTGCCGTTGACCGTACTGGAGTAGCCGGTCATCGCCTCGGTCGAACGGGCGTTCTGCTCCTCGAACTTCGCCAGCGCGGCCTGGATGCCCAGCTGGTTCTTCGAGCGGATGTTGCGCAGCAGCTCCTTCCGGGCCGCGATGATCTCCTCGGGCGTCGGATGCTTGGCCTTCGCCGTATCGAAGGCGCCGGAGTAGGTGTCGACCATGTCGACCAGCTTCTCCATGTCGTTGCGGTATTCGTCGAGCTGGTTGCGATGGCGGTGCAGGTGTCCGGCCGCGGCGCTGCCGACCGGGGTCCAATGTTGAATCGCCTGTACGGCCTCGTCGAGTCCGTCGAGCATCTTGGGATGCGAGCCCGTGAGGTATTTGCGGACGTCGGAGGAGAAGCCGTTGGCCGGGCCCGTCCCCGGTCCCGCGCGCAGTTGCTGCGCATGGATCAGCGGGTCCCCGGCCGCTCCCGCCGCGGGCATGGTGAAGGTCGGTGGTATCCGTTCACCCGGCGCTGACGGCGGAGCGACGGGATTGTCGATGAGTTCGCCACCGGCTCCGTTCACCGAACGAGCACCCTCGTCGTCACCCTTGGTGTAATCCGAGGCGGAGGCGCCGATCTCGTGGGCGAGTTTGTGAATGTCGTTGAGCACGCCGCTCATTCCGTTGAACGCGGCGGCGGCCTTGTGGTTGAGATACGGGACCGAGCCCGCGGAGATCGGATCCGAACCCGCGGGCGCCACCCACGACGTCGGCAGCGCGCCGCCTGTTCCGTGCGCGATTTCGGCGAGTTTCGATGCCGCCGCGGCCAATTGCGCGGGATCGACATTCATCGGCATGACTACCTCCTCTCACCTTCGGACACTCGACGCCTCGGCTCATGCCGGCGCGGCGACGGCCGCCCCGGCCGCCGGATCGCCTGCCACCGGCATGCCCTGCGCGTGATCGCCCTGACCGGCGGCGGAGCCCTGTCCCTCGATTCCGTTCGGATGGGCGAAGCCGGTGAACTCGCCGAATTCGCCGTTCTTCCCGGTCATCTGGGGCGAGAACTGCCGCAGCTCGCCGTCGATGACGACCTCCAGCGTTCCTTCGCCACCGGAACCGGCAGAGCTGTCGGAACTACTCGAACCGCTACCGGAGCCGTTGGATCCACCGGAGCTACTCGAACCGCCCGGGCCGTTGGGTCCGCCGGGACCGCTGGCACCCGGCCCGCCCGATCCGCCGGAGCCGTTCAGCTGACCGGGTCCCGCGGGGCCGTTCAGCCCGCCGGAGCCGTTCCCACCGTCGCCGGGGCCGCCCGGACCGCTCGTGCCGGTCAGGAAGTCGGCCGAGCCCGACCCGGAGTCACCCGCGCCGACCAGCGCGCCGGAGCCGTCCATACCCGCCATATCGGTCATGCCGCCACCATCGGCCTTCCACACCACGGCCAGGGCGGTACGGCCCTCCCAGGTCGCGACGTCGCCGGTGATCAGCTGGTATGGATCGATCCGCGCACCGATCTGCTTGTCGTCGGTCCACTTCGCCGGCGTGCCCTCGTAGGCCTTCTTGGCGTCGGTGCCGGCGTGGTTGCCGAAGGCGACGTCCAGGGCCTGCGCGACAGCCGGCCACACCCGCTGGGTGCGCCCGTCGGGGAAGGTGTAGAGCACCTTGCCGTCCTCGTCCGGGACGCGGCCGGCCGGCTGGCCCGGCGGCGGACCGTCGTTCTTCGGCGGCGCCGTCGCCGCATTCGACGACGTGGAGTTCCCGGCCTGCGTCGCGGATGCGGCCGCGGGCGGCTGCGCGGGTTGCGCCGCGATCTGCTGGGGCATACCACGCTGGCCGAGACCGGGCTCCTCGAGGCGATCCCGGCGATCGTTGAGATCCTTGTCCTGCATGCCCCGCTGCATCATCTGGGACATCAGCATGGGCAGCATCATTCCCATCATGTCGCCCATGCCGCCGCCCGACGCTCCGGCCGGGGTCGTCACGCCCGCGCTGGGATCGAGCCCGCCCGAGCCGCCGTTCGATCCGTCCAGACCGTTCGATCCGTCGAGGCCCTTGGACGGGTCCAGGCTGCCGTTCGATCCGTTCGTCCCGGACGGGTCCAGGCCGGAATCATCGGCGCCCAGATCGATGGGACTGTAGCCGGGATCGTTGCCGGCGCCGTTGGGACTGGTCGGGTTCAGCCCGGTCGGATCGTAACCCGAGCCGGTGCCGGTACCGGTCTTGTTCTCGAGCGCCTTCAATCGGTCCAAGATCTGCTGCATCTGACTGGTCGTACCGTCGGTCTCGTCGGCCACACCTTTTTGAGCGTCCTTCGCCGCATCCAATTTCTTGTGCGCCTCGGTCGCGGCCTGATTCAGGTAAGTCATGATGAACTGGTCCTGAGACATGCCTTGCGTCGCCGGCACCGGCGCATTGGCCCGAATATTATTGTCGATGACCGAGTTGATACCACTCCGCGCAGCCTCCGAGATGGCTGCGGACTTCTTGGCCTTCGGAGCGATCTGTTTATCCAGCTCCACGAGGCTGGCGAATACCTGACGCATGCTCGCCGCCGCGGCGGAATAATTCGAGAAAACATTGCTCGAATCCGAACCGGACGGCGGAGAGTACGTATCCGATATGGTCGGGGCTTTATCCGGAGGTTTGACATCCCCTTTGCCACAGCTGTCGAACATCTGCTTGAAAGAACCAGGAAAGTCTTCGTAAATCTTCTCGACAGTCGAACTGAACCTGTACTGATCCGGATAGGGAGGGCCTACCTTCGGATGCATATCCGGCATCAGGAAGACGCTCATCGTCTCAGTCGGCATAGACGATCCTTACGCCGCCGCCGTCGAGCCGGGGCCGATCGGCTTCACCGGCAGCTCCGCCACCGCCGCCGGGTTCCCCGACCCGTCACGGTTCTGAAAAGCACTGGCCAATGTTCCGCCGAGGCCCTCACCGGCTCTGCGGACGAGGTTCTGCCTGGTAAGCATCCGAGCGTTCAGCGTGGCACCGCGGGGGAAGCCGGCGAGCGCACGGGTGCCGGCACGCGCGGCAAAGCGATTGGCTACCCCGCCACCCACCAGGCTGAGCGCCCCATCGACAAGCCCGGTCTGTATCCCGTCGTGAACACTCCCGGTCTTGAAACCTTCGATCGTCCCGCCGGTCAGGGCAGCCGCGCCGGCGCCGAGCGCCAGCCCGCCGAGACCACCGGTCCCGACCGTGAATGCCGTAGCCGCCGCACCGACGAGGACATCCTGGACCCGGAGACCGCCGACGATGTCGAAGTTCATAAAACTCGAAAAACTCATACGATCACCGCTCCGCTATCCAGCAGGTCCCGGTCCGCGGCACACGCGACACCATCGCGGATCCGGATAGGCACGCGCGATCGCGACGCCGGAGCCCGCGTCCTACCTGCATCGATCCACCCTTCCGGTCAAGCGTTCTACGCGCGCGGCATGCCACTCGGGAACGCTCATGGGACCCACTTATTGTCGAGGATTCCCAATATTGGGAACCGAGGTCCGCCGTCCGGAGTCGAGTTCCGTCACGCAGCCGCCGTCGCGCCCGGGCCTATCGGCTTCACCGGTAGTTCCTGCACTGCCGGTGAATCCGCCGACCCGTCACGATTTTGAAATGCGTTGCCGAGCGCGCCGCCGACACCTCGGCCGATGGCTTGGCCAAGGGTCGAATTGGTCGCTGCTCTGCCGAAGTTGTTGCCGAGGAAACCGAGCGCGCCACGCCCCGCGAGCCTGCCGGCCACCCCGCCCCCCACCATGCTGAACACTCCGTCCATGAGTCCGGTCTGTATCGCTTCGTGGGCACTCTTACCTTCGAGGGCTTCGATCCCGCCGCCGAGAAGCCCGGCGCCGGCGCCGGCGAGCACCAACCCACCCACACCGCCGGTTGCCGCCGTGATGCCGACAGCCGCCGCGCCGACCAGGACATCCTTGACCCGGAGACCACCGACGATGTCGAAGTCCAGTCCGGATTTGAGCCAACCCCACATACGATCACCGCTCCGCTATCCAGCAGAATCCAGCTCGAGACATGCCCGCGTCGGCGTGCCACTCGAGCGCTCCTATGAGACCCCTTCATTGTCGAGGATTCCCAATGGTGGGGACCGGTGGCCGGACGGTCCCGGCCAAAATGAACCTCGGGCCACCGACACGATCGTGCCCGTAATGCCATGACCACCATCACCTTCCATACACCGGAGTCGATGGAGCAGCCGACCGCGATGAGCCCCTCCTACCCGCCCGAGCGACACCGCGAGCATCTCGCCGCCGGTAAACACGGCTCTCTCGGCGCACGCTCGACCGGTGGAACGAACACTCGAGGTGGTAACCGATGAACACCCCCGCGGACATCGCGCCCGATACCACACCGGAAGATCCCGACGCCGAAGTCGAAGGGAACGATTCCGGAACCGCGACACCGTGGACGGACAGGCCGGCGCCCCAACGCTCCCGCCCCGAAGGCACGCCCGCACCGAGCCCGCCCGTCGCCACCGATCCGAATCGTTCCGCGAAACCGCAAAGCCAGCCGGGCCAGAACGGCTCGGATACGACGGGGTCCGGGACGAATACGGCGGCTCCCTCGGCAAATGGGGCACCTCCGCCTAACGGGGCGACCGCGGTCGGCGCCCCGCCGACCATCGCTCCCGACGCGGTCCCTTCGGGGACGGCAGGGCCGCAGGGCTCGACTACGCAGCTGCCCATGCCCCCCGCCTGGGGCGACGGCCCCCCTCCCGGACCCGGGGTGGATCTCGACACCGTCGCCGCGCTGGCACCGGCCGCCCTGTCCGCCGGTGCGATGGCCGTGACCATGCTGCCGATGCTCGCCTCGGCGCTCTCAGGTCTCGGCGGCGGCGGTGGCGGCGGATCGGCGGCGCCCGCCACAACCCCAACCAGCGGTACGGCGACAGCGCTGACGCCGGAGGCGGAAAACGCGATCAACGTGCTCAAGAAGCTTCAGTCGGTCTACGGGGTCGATAATCCCACCAGTCCGGAAAACGGCGGACTGCCCGAAACCTCGGGATCCACGGGTGGTTCCGGATCGACCGCGAAGGCCGTGAAGTTCAAGCGGCTGTATCAGCGCACCGTGGCGAAGGCCTTCAACAATCTCGACAACCAGCTCGTGCGCTACATGCGCAGCATCGCCGGAAACAACAAGATGAACAAGAAGGCCGTCAACCAGCTGCTGCGCGAGGTGGACGTCGCCCTGGCGGAGCTGGGCCCCGCCGCCTACACCAAGGCCGGGCAGCAGCGTGTGCACCAGATCCTCACCGCCGCGGTCCAGAAAGCGGAGAAGATCGTCTCCGCCGACAATGTCACCGCGTCGCAGACCGCCAAAGAGATCAACGAGCTGACCAAGCAATACATCTACAACCTGGCCGGCCGGAACTACACTGCCGCAGCCCCTACCGCATCGGGCGGGTCGCCGGCGGCGCAGCGAGCGGTTGCCGTGGCCCTCGCCCAGGTCGGCGACCCTTACGTCTGGGGAGCCGAGGGCCCGAATTCCTTCGATTGTTCCGGCCTCATGCAGTACTCAGCGAAGGCCGCCGGGGTCAATATCCCTCGCGTCGCCAAGGATCAGTACCGCCAGCTCCCCAAGGTTCGCCCGGGCGATATCCAGCCGGGTGACCTGATTTTTCCGGCCGCGCAGTACAACGGCGGGAATCCTGGCCACGTCATGATGTACGTCGGAAACGGAAAGTGTGTCGAGGCTCCTCGTCCGGGCTCCAGCGTGAAGGTGACCTCGCTGCCGAGTAGCTATTACGCGAGCCGCTGGACCGGATCTCAGTAACCGACGTACGAACCGCCGGCCCGCATCTGCGCCACCCCCGGCACATTGCCGACCGATCCGTACCGATCGATGGCATATCGCACCCCGGCGATGATGTTGTCCACCGGATTCCAGATATCGCGATGGCCGGGCAGCGCATAGGCGTTGAAGGTCGGGTCGATGGTCTGCATGAGGCCCTTCGACGGTGTCCCCGCGGCGGCATTGCTGTCCCAGTTGTTGATCGCGTGCGGATTTCCGCTGGATTCGTGCTGAATGATCGCGGCGATGGCCGACGGATCGATCTGATCCGTGTCATAGCCCTGCTGCCGCAGGATCTGCAGTGCCTCACCGATCCATCGGCCCGTGTTGCCCGGCGGCAGAGCCGATGGCGGACCCCCGCCGCTGCCCGCACCGTGGACGCCCGGCTGTCCGCGAGGCCCCGAAGACTCCGACACGTACCGGTCGGCCAGCGCTGACACCTGTTCGGCGGTGACAGCGGATGCGGCCCGGCCCGTTCCGAGCACCGATCCGGCGCGCTGTAACGCGGCGCCGAGCGTCTGCATGACCTGACGCTGTCCCGCCGCGGTGTGCGCCACCGGCCCGAGTGCGGTCAGCGCGGCGTTCGTCTCCGCGATAACGGCAGCGACGGCCGCCCGCCCGGCGGTCGTATCGTCCGCGGCGGCGCCGAGCAACCGGCCCAGTTCCTCGTCGAGGTGGCCCATCGCGCTGCCTTTTCCGGCTCTTTCCTGGTTGCCGGCCCCGTATCCCGCGCTCATTGCGCCGTCCCACGCGACCGGCCCGGTGGGAGCGTCGGAGGGCAATACCGGCGGCGCATAGGGTTGCCCGGATTCACCCGGAATGCCGGACCCGTAACCGGCGGCCATGGCGGCGAGCGCGCCCATCGCGACGGCGGCCATCGGAATCGTCGCGGCCACCGCCGAGGCATCCCCGCCCGCCTGCGTGGGCGATGGGGTGGCAGCTGCCGGAGCCCGGGATTCGCCGGTCCGCGGCGGGCTCGAGGCGGTCGAGGACGTCGCGGGCGTGGCCGTCCCCGGGGCCGCTGACGCACGCGGGCGAGCACGCGACCGGGACGATGCCGGGGCATCGCGCGGTTCGGCGACCGCGATATCCGAGCGAGGTCCCCGGACGCCGTCGACTCCGGCCTCCCGCCCCTCGCTCTCGCCTGCCATTACCGCCTCGCGAACGCTCTGCCGGGTCGCCGTCTTCGCCCGGTTCCCGGAATGCCGGTCACGAGTCGCCCCGCAACACTCGCTTCACCCGCACGTCCGCGTCACCCGGCACGGCCAGTTCCACGACGCGGCCGGTCGACGGATCGACCGTGACCAGCTGGGTGCCGCCCACCGCGACGCCGACCCGGGTGGGGGCGTTGTTCCGGAAGTCCCAGAACACCAGATCACCCGCGGACATCGCGGATTTCGCGACCCGCTGCCCGCAGGCGGCCTGCGCCGCGACGGTGCCGGGAAGCGTCACCGTGGTCGGCGCCGCGCCCGCGTCGCGGGTTATCCGGGCACACGACTCGGTCGCCTGATCGGTGGCGGCCGGTGCCGGCACGGGCTCGGCAGCGGACGAACCCGACCCCCCGCAGCGCCCGGTCAGCGCGGCCAGCGATGCCTCCGCGATCACGTCCCTCGCCAGTGCCGCCGAGTCGTCGCTGCCGGCCGAGGCACCACCTCCGCTCTGTCCCTTACTCAGCGCGAGCTGACCGGCGCACTGAGCGACACCACCCACGTTGGCCGTCCGCAACGGCGGCAACTGGTAGGGAGCCTGCCGCATGGCCGTCAGACAGCTGCGCTGCCAGTCGGAGACGTTGCGATCCTCCGGAGCGACGGTCAGGCTGGCGTACGGGTTGGTGGTGGGGGCTGCCGATGGCGTCTCGGTCGACGAGTACCGCGCTTCGTCACCGCCGGCCTCCGTTCCCGGATTCGCGGTGCCGACGATCGACGCGTCCGGGCCGATCGCGCTGTCGCACTGGTAGTGAAAATCCGACGACAGCGCCGAGGTCGTGCTGCCGGTGATCATGACCACCATCGTCAGGAGGAGAATAATGACCGCGAACACCGCGACACCGGCCCAGCCCCAGAAAGGTATCAATGCTATCAGCAGCGATATTGTGGTCAGACGGTTGAGCATCGCATTCTCTCTGGTTCACGGACCTACGGTCCACTCGCGCTAGGCGTCGAGCATTCTTTGGATGTCGCCGAGACCGGTAGCCCAATTCGGATGATGGACGTCCTGCAAGGTCACCGACATACGAGGTGCCGAAGCGCCTTCTTCTCCTTCGAACCGGTTCTGTGTCTTGATGCTCTCGTTGAGCTCTTCACGCACCGCCAGCAGTCGGTGTTCATCGGAGACGTCTCTCAAGAATCCATTGCGGCCGTCGATTTTTTCCAGCATCTGCTTGGCGTGCTCGTTCCTGATCCACAGACGCATATCGCTCGCCTCGTCGGCACCGATATTATTGATTCGCATTCGACCGTACAACGCCCGTCGTCGAGCCGTCTCTCGCGCATCACCTTCGACTTCGAGCCCGCCCGCACTACCACCATTAGCCATGTGGTTCAAAACATGGATCATACGATCTTTTTCCTGATCGCTCACGCTGCGATCCATATATCTCGTCACGAAATCGGTTTGCGCGCCGTGCCCCGTACCGCCATCGAGCGGAATTCCGCCGGGTCGGAATCTGCGAAAAAGACGAGCACCCTGACGCATCGTCGCGTAGTCGGCCGCCAGCTCGTCCTCATCGATGCCACCGTATCCGCCTTGAAAAGTGTCTCTGTTGAGAAACGAAATAGTCTGATCGTGCGCACGCCCTACGGCCGCCGCGATAAATGATAGGTCGTCGTCCTTGAACGGCTGGTTCTTCGCCATCTTCTGGACGATCTCGAACGACCGGCCGGCGATCGCCGCCTGCTTTTCGTTGCGACCGCCCGCCATGCGATGGGCACCGACCACGTCACTGATGAATCCGCCCGCGTCGAGCGTGCCCGTGACGCCTGCCGCCGCGCCACGGACGGTATCTATGCCGCCGTAGTTGTTCGCGTCCCGCGCGTAGTTGCGACCGATCTGCGCCCATTTGAGGCCTTGTGAGTGTTGAATCGTGGGCATTCTCGGCTCGTTCAGCCACGGCTGGGCCTGCATCCGCTGCAGATCCCGCTTCAGCTTCGCCTGCGGGTGGAACGATCCCGGGATGCCCAGCATCGCCCATTCCGTCAGCGGCGAGCCGGCGATGGTGCTGGCGTCGGCGAAGACCGACAGGGGCGACATACCGCGGTTGGCGCCGATCTGGCCCATACCCAGCGCGTGGCCGCCACCACCACCGCCACCGCCACCTCCCGTGCCCTGTGACGCGAGCGCGATCCGATTCGCGATATTGTCACTTCCATCGTCGAGGGAATTGCTCAGTTTCGAGATCAGGACGATGACGACTATGTTCACAATGGTCGCGAGGAAAAGTATTTCCATGGCTAACCTCCGAACTGCTGAAACAGATCGCTCATGAAAAGCTGATAAACTCCCAGGAACACCGTAAATATCGTCATTCGCCCCGCGGCTATGAATGCGTCGACGACATTACGGATCAAAAAGGTCTGCGTCGGCCCGTAGATGAAACCGCCCGCGGCGAATCCGAAGATCGCCATGAAGCCGTGGTAGACCGCCTGGAATCCGGCCGTGATGATCCTGAGCCCCATGTAGAGGGCGAATATCAACACGACCACACCGGAGATCAGCAGCATGAGCCCGGCGCCGATCTGCCCCGCGGTGGCATGACCGGCCGCTTCGTACGCCGCACCGTCACCGCAGGCTTTCATCCCGTTCCGGAGCCGATCTTCGTTACCGGAGTTGATGCCCGCCGACCACATCGAGCGGCACGTCGGGTTGCCGTCCACGGCGTGACCGAAATTCCAGATCTGCAACGGTTTTCGAGCGTAGTTGTCGGCCAGACCGGTCTGCATCGTCTCCACCAGCATCGTCGGATCGGTATCCGACTTCCCGTTGAGCCCCGCCGCCACCGAGAGTCCCACATTGCGGCCCTGCGCCAGCCACCCCTCGGGGCCGAGGACCTCTCCCAGCGGTTCCGCCAGGAACAGGGTGCCGATGATGGCCACCAGCAGCATGGTGACCACCTGCATGGTCGCCCTCGTGTAGAACCCACGAACGACGAAATAGGCGACGAAGAACGCGCCGATGGTCGCCGCGGCCACCAGCATCAGCGGAGTCGCGATCTGTCCGGTCAGGGCCTCGGCGGTACCACGCAGCGGCGCGGCGACGACGTTGAGCCATTTGAAGCTCAGTGCCCAGCCGATCAACCAGATGGCCGTCGTCACGATCACGGTCCAACCGGCGAACTCCAGATTGAGCACGAGCGAGATGGCAGTGGTGCCCGGCCGGAACAGACTGCCGTAATCGAGCACAAGAAAGTAATTCGAGACCTGAACCCCGGAGGAATCACGAACATTCATCCAGCTGAGCCCGGCGTTGCCGCCCGCCGTTGTGTCGGTGGCGGCGCCGGTACCGCTGCCGGTTTGCGCGGTGGCCACCGCCCCGACGGCGATCGGCACGACGAACAGAACGACGAAAACCACCGCGGACCAAACGGCCCACCACCGCCGGCGGCTCACCGCCGACCAGCGCACGAAGCGGCGCCACACCTCCCCCGGATACCACCGGCTCGGATCGAAGAACCGCAGTTGCCACGCGTGGAACGCCTCGTCACCGCGAAGTTTGCCGACGGCGTCGGCGAGGGTGCTCACGACACGGCCTCTCGTTCGAGGGCTCTTCGCGCCGAACCGGGCGTGCTGCTGATGGCCTCGGCGCGATCCGGGCGCGCGGGACCCAGGATCTTCCCGCGACCGATGCGGTTCAACGCATCCCGCATGAACATCTCGCCACGACGCTCCTCGGGAACCTGGCGGCCGGTGCCGACCGGCGGCGAGGTCTCCTCACGCAGAATCTGCAACAGGAACGGCGCCTCCTGCAGATCCACTCCGAGCCATTCCAAGCTGTTGCGCGCCAGGGTCTCATCGCGCTGGCGGAAGACGAAGCGGTTCGGGATCAGATTGTGCGCCGCGCCCTGGAAGTCGGTCGCCGGGTCGTGCGACGCGAGGCCGATGGCAGCCAAGTGCTTTCGACCGTCACGGCTGAAATCGGAGGTGACCGCGCCGCCCACCTGTGTCTGGGTGAAGTGGTGGGCCTCATCGCCGACCAGCAGGCCGAACCGGCCGTTGTCGGTCAGGAAGGCGTCGCGCGCCGCGACGCCGACCAGCTCGTAGAGGGCCGTGCCGAGCCGTTTGGTCAAGGGCAGGCGGTTGTAGAGATGCGGTGTGGTCAGCTCCTCCGCCGACGGCAGGGCCAGGTTGTGGCTGCGGACGACGGTCGCCGCGGCATCCAGGCGCAGCGTGCGCAGCTTCGGATCGAACAGCACCGGCATACGGTCGACGATGGTGCTCAGCCGCGCGGCCAGGTCGGCGTACTCCTCCCCGTGCCTGCCCTCGTCACGTAGCCTCCGGACGGTGTTGAACAGGTCGAGCATGCTGCGGATACCGTGTTCGGCAATCCCCTTCTGGCTCAGCAAACTTCCCATCACGGCGCCGGCGCCACTGGTCGGCGACAGATCCAGCAGCGGCAGGATCGAGTCCAGCGCGCGCTCCCCCGCCACACGCGGCGGGAACAGGCGCAGCGGATCGAGCGACACGGTCGGATTGCTCAGGTCGATGACGACGGCGTCGTCGATCGATCTGGCGAAGTGCTCCCACTCCCCCACTTGACTGCGGTCGATGGCGAGGAACTGCCCGCCCATATCGTTGACCAGCACCGCCATCAGCTTCAGAAAGTACGACTTGCCCGAACCGAGTTCACCGGTCACCGCGAACGATGCCGACAGGTCGTGCAGCGCGGCTTCCATGATCCCGAAATGGATCGGCTCGAAATTCCCCGACAGCAGATTGACGCCGATCACCGGCCCGCTGTCGTCACCGATCTGATTGGTGGTGAACGGCACGAATCCGGCCCACATATCCGAGGGGATGATATGGGCGAAATCGTCGTACGCGCGCCGGGCGGGGCTGCCGGGAATCATCATCGACCAGAGATCGACCTGTGCGCCCAGCGGCGCGGTCATTTCGACCTGAAAGCGCTTGTACCGACGCTTGATCTTGTTGACCGCGTCCATGGTCAATTCCTGCGAGGGCCCGCCGACCGCGATGACCGTGGTGAACGACACCTCGGATTCACCACCGTTGACCTCGAAGTGGTGGTTGTACTCGCCGAGCGCCTGCGCCTTCGACATCAGAGTGTTCTGCGCGAAGGAGACCTCCTGGTCGCGCTGATCCATCTGTTCACCCAGTCTGCGCAGGTTCTGCTCGTTACTCTTGAGAACCTGCTCGGCGGGCCGGGTCGAGACACGGATCCCCCAGTCGACGACGACATCGTCGAATCCGTCCAGCACCGTGAGGAATTCGCTCCCGCCCGGAAAGGTCATACCGCTGTAGGGAAAGGAGTGGGGCGTCATCATCGCCTGATAGGACGGCCAGTAATCGTATTCCGGCTGCACCACCTTGATGACCGGTACGAACGACGGTCGTACCCGCCGATTGCTGTCGCTCTGTGCGCCCTCGTCCAGCGCCGCGGACCGGAACACTGCCGCGGTCGCGTCGTCCAGCACGCCGGCCTGAGTGGGGGTCACCGGATCACCGCCGGCCCCCCGCGACAGGTAGTGCTCCCACAGCCACTGGAACAGCGAGGCGGGGACCGGGGCCGGTTCGAAATCCCCCCCGATGCGCGACAGGATCTCTTTGGCCTTCTTGGTGTAGGGCTCCAGATCGTTCCGGGAGATCGCCGAGGTATCGATGGTCGCGGAACCGCGCAGCACACGGGACAACCCCGAGATGGTGGAACCGACAGTCCCCACCGGAATCGACAGCAGGTGAATCCGCGTCTGTGGCATGATCTGCCGCACCCGCTCGTACGAGGCGACCACCTCGAGCGCATAGTCCTCGCATTCGTCGAGGTCCACACCCTCGACCATCTTGCTCAGCACATCCAGGATGTTGAGCCGCGCCTGGATGCCGAGCAGCAACGATCCGCTGGGCAGGTTGTTGATCAGGTTGTGGTGGGCGGCCTTGACATCGAATTTGTCACTTTTCTTACGCAGGCCATAGCCGAGCGGATTGACGAAATAGGTCGCAGTGACCAGACCGCCGTGAGTGAATTGCAGATTCCCTCGAATGGCGGCCGTGGGCTGCAGATCCCGCTCGAATGCCATCAGACCTACCCTTCGATCGATAGTTCGTCACGGCCGGGAAGTTCCCGGACCGCGACGACGCTCCACTTGTCGAGAATGCTCTGTGGTTGTCCCATGCCCGGTGCGGCGACCGCCGCGACCTCCTCGGCGGTGTCCCGGTGGTCGGGAAGTATCACCACGACGCTTTCCTCGATGAACAGGGTCTGCCCCGCCGACTCCGCGGTGACCGGTATTCCGGACGCCGAGACCGGCTTACGGACGACGAGTATTCGGCCGAGCCACAACATCCGCGAGGTCGCCCGCACCCCGGTATAGGGCACCAGCCCGATGGTGAAGACGACGACGATGGTCAGGATCAGGCCGACGATGAAGGTGATCGCGGGATTGGACGGCAACGACATCGCCAGTACCGAGGTGATCAACATGAGCACCACGCCGCCCACCACCTGCGGCAAGGTATACGGCCCGAACGGCAGTTTCTGCCCGTTCTGCGCTTTGCCGATCATCGTCGGCACGCGCTTGACCGGCGTGTATACCTTGATCAGCTGCGTCACCGATAGCTACCGATCGGGTGGTCGGGAACCACGTTGTTCGCGTCGACGCGGGCGTAGTTGATCAGCGTCGGCAGGATCCAGAGCAGGACGGCCGCCAGCAGCGCCGACCCCGCGACCATCAGGATCCGGCTGGGCGACAGCTTGGATTTCGCGCCTTCGGAGATCAGCAGGCCGATGCCGACGATGGCGATGATGATCATGCCGAGCCAGCGCACCGATTCCAGGATGTACTCGAGGATGATGCCGAGTTGAGTGCCCATGAGACTGTCCCTTCCGGATCAGTTCTGTTTTGCCGGTGGAACCGCCGCCGCTGACGAGGGTGCGGTCGTGGTCGTGTTCGACTGCGCCTGGCCGCCGCCGGACGAGTCCTGGCCGGTTACCAAGGTCATCGGATTCCGCAGTGCGGGAACCGGATTCACCGATCGCACCTGCCACTGCCCCGCGGTGCGAGTCAATGTCAGGGGATAGGCCAGCGTCGGTGCGACGCCGTCGGCAGCCTTGGGATTGACCATGGCCAAGACCTCCGCCGTACTGCCGCTGGTCCCGCATCCCGGCTCGTCCGCGGAGACGGACGCGGTCTCGACCGAGGTGAACGGGGGCGGCTGTGGCGCAACGATTCCCGAATTCAGCGCGACGTAGCGGTTCAGATCACCGGAACCGGTCAGGTACGCCTTCACGAAACCGGAGGCGACCTGCGCGAACTGAGTATCGGCGGCGCACGGCGTCTCGTACGCCAGGGCCATATCGGCCCCGCGGGCGGGCGGCTCGACCGCGGCCGGCACCGACAGCGCCCGGAGCCCGTCGGTGAGCGCGATCCCTACCCGGTAGTACTGACGGGGGGCGTTGTCCCCCTTCGCATTCGACGCCGCGCCGGCCGCGGGGTTACCCGGCCGCACAGACACCGTCACCGTCCAGACCTCGACCGTGCCGTTCGCCTGCTTGCGCGAGGAGAAGACGACCATCGGATCGGATACCTGCCGATGCGTCGACGGCAGGGTGATCTGCTGTCCGGCGCTGACGTACTGTGCGATGCGTTCCTGCTGGTCGTTGGTGGCGCTCAGATAGGTCACCACGAACTCACGCGCGAACGACTCGACCAATTGCGCTTGTCCCAGCAGGGTAACGGTGTTCTGGTCTGACGGGCCGGGCGGCGGCGTGCGGAACCAGCCCAGGATCGTGCCGCCACCGCCGAGCACGGCGAGCACGGCGAGGATCGCCACGAGGATGTTCTCACGGCGTCGGCGTGACTCCATCCGGCGAAGCAATGCCTCGCCGGAGTCGGTCGATCCGCGCCCCAAAGTCCTCACCCTCGGAATGGTAGGCAGCGAAATCACCTCCATTCGCCACAGCGTTCCCAACGGTGGGAAAGACGCGAATCAGCAGGCGGGGCTACGCTTCACACGACCGGCCAGCCAATGTTGCAGTTGATCGTCGTACCCGATCGGCGCGTGTTGCTGCTGCTGGTCGAGCATGCTGCGGTGCGGCTCGACCACCGGCAGATAGTCGGCCGCCCGGACCAGCTGTGCGATGGCCAGCGGCTGGCTCGAATATCCCGGATAGGGATACAGCAGTAACGATGTCGGCGTGTAGCCGCCACCGTAGTTCAGCGTCCGCACGGTGGCTCCGGCCGTGTCACCGGATCTCAGTCGGCCGGCGAGATCGACCAGCCGAGCCCGATCGTCGGCATGGAATACGTCGGTGGGCCGGAACAGGTAGTCCCAGCGCACCCACGGCGCCGGATCGGTGAGCCAGTGCGAGATGGTGGCGTGCTCGAGCTGGACCACCGCGAGATGGGTCCCGGCCCGGCGGTGCGCCTCCCGCAATCCGACCCGCTCCAGGGTCGGCCAGGTGGCGGGCTGCTCATCCGAGGTGATGTCCTCGATCAGCCACCACGCGCCGCGCGTCCGGTCGTCGTCGCGCGCCCGGACGGTGATCCGCCACTGCCCGGGCCGGCCGACCGCGTCGTTCACGGTGACGTCGAACTGTAGTCGCCCACCGGGTTTCGGCTCGTAGAGCAGATCCAGTACCTCGGCATGACGATCGAACGCCGACACCCGGTGGAACAGCTCCGCGATGGACATCCTCGGCACGTACTCTTCGGCGGGCATCCCCGGAAGCCTGGTGATGCCGCTCGGTTGCTGGATGGTCTGCGACTCCAGGTCCCAGATCACCCCGGCCGCAGCGCGTTCCGGCGGTGCGGTCGCGGTCGCGGGGCCGAACCACATCCGGACCGCGTGGACGTCTCCGGCGGGTCCGAAAATCGGACGCACCTTCACGTCGTACGGGCCGGACCGAGTCGGTATCCGCAGGTCCGCTTCCTCGGCTCGCCCGCGCGCCGCCTGCACCAGGTCGGCGATCCGGGCGGTGTTCAGACTGTCGTAGATCGCGGGTTGCCTGGCCAGTAGCCGCTGAATCACACGCTGCCAGCCGGCGAAATCGCGTGCCGAATCCCCTACCGAGGCCACCGACATGGCGTCGGGAGCCAAGGTCTCCACTGTCACCCAAGGGATCACTGCGTCGCTTCGCATTGCGCTTGTCCGTACCAGCCATTCCTCCGGATCGGGGTGATCCGGATGAGACGATTAGCTACCTGAGCAATGTACCGTTATCCAGCGGCACATTCAATGGGGTTCGCCAAACTACGTACACACCACCAGACTCGACGGTGACTGTCTCCATCACAACAGGAGAACAGAGTCTTAACCCGGGGACAAAGCAAACTTACAGTCCGTTAAGGCGGGACCGCAGCCGAATGTGCGGTTCGCACACCGGAAATTGGCCGTCATCCAGCGCGGATCGCCGGCCACCCGGTCCCGCGGACCGTCCCGCCGGAACCGCCCCCGACGTCGAAAGTTACCGGCGCGCAAACTGATCCACGCGGCCGGATACCCGGATCGCCGAGGTTACTCCTCGGTAACGCCGAGCACACCGGCGCCCGCGAGCAGGCTGATGTCCCCGAGCGGCGACGGGATCACCCGCAGGCCCGTCAGGAATCCGAGCCGGGCGTGGGTCGCGACCGCCGCACCGAGCGGCTTCCACAGCGGCGAGCCGGGCCGCGCCAGCGGTCCACCCACGACGACCAGGTCGAAATCGAGAAGCGGTGCGACGGACGCGATTATCTGACCGATCGCCGTTCCAGAACGCCGCACGGCCGCGGTCGCGATCTCGTCCCCCGCGACCGCGGCGTCGAGCAGGTCCTCCACCGACTCACCCTGCCAGCCCTGCCCCCGCGCCCAGCGCAGGGTGGCGCCACTGCTCGCCACCGCCTCCAGGCAGCCTCGGCCACCGCAGTGACAGCGGTCGTCGGCGCCCGGGACCAGCATGTGGCCGATGTGCCCGGCATTGCCCGTGCGACCCACGACGGTGAAACCGCCGACCGACACGCCGGCCACGATGCGATCGGCCACCATCACCGACAGCGCGTCCGGCGTGTCGGCGATGCCGCCGAAATTTCGCTCGGCGAGCGCCAGGCACACACCGTCGAGGGCGAGTCGGACCGTCGCCGAGGGGAACAGCTTGCGCACCTCCTCGACAATGGCGAATCCGCTCCGCCATTCCGAGATCCCCGCCGGCGCAACGACTCCCGCGACCATGTCGATCGGCCCGGCCGCCGCGATGCCGACCGAGGAGATCTCGGCGCCGGTCGCGGCGTCCAGCAGCATCTCGCGGCAGGCGTTCCACGCTCCGCGCGGGGGGACCGAGATCCGCCGGATCTGGTCCTCACCCACTTCGTCGGATGCTTGGACAGCGGCGAACCGCGTCGGACCGATCTCCAGCGCCAAGATTGTCATCGGTTACCCACCATCGCAAAGATTCCGGACGTCGAGGTCCGAAACCATAACTCAGTGTCCGCCGACCGCGCCGACGACCCGTCGCCGGCCGAGAACGATGTGGCGATGCGGCGTCGGAGGCGAGGGCTCGACGCAGACCGGGCGCGGCCCGGTGCGGATGATGCGAAGCGGCCGTTTGTGATCGATCGGCGTCGCGCGATGGCGTTCCAGATTCTCCACGACGCGCCCGGCGCTGTCGTAGGCCACTCCGGCCCAGATCATCGCGCGGGGTCCGTCACCGCGGGTGATCAAAGATTGCGCTAGTTGGCTGCAGTTGTCGAACAGCGGGCAGCTGTGGCACGTCCGGACGGCGGACTGCCAGGACTCCGGCGTTCCGACATCGAGATCCCAGTCGTCGGGCCCGTCCGCGCACGGCGGACGGTGGCTGGACTTGGGAAGGGGACGCGCTGTGGAAGCGGTGGACGCGGCCGGGATCTGCACCGGCGCAAAAGAATTTGTCAGCAGCTGACGAGGCTGGGTTGTACTCATGGCCGTCTCCGAGGATGCCGAGGGCACGCCTAACTGGGCGTGACCCGTGGTCGGGCGGGCATCAGGGCTGCTCAACAGTCCCCGGAAATCGGCAGCGAACTACCGTGCATCGCACGTTAACCCACCAATCGAGAGCGGGCAATAGTTTCACCGCTACTTAACGGCACGTTGACCAAGACGTGACTCCCGATTATCATCGTTTGATGGCTCGTTTAATCACGGACCGTTCTGATGTGGCGTAGGTTGTGGTTTCCTGTGAGGTATGGCTGCAGTGGAGTACACGATCGATGAACTGGCGCGAGCAGCCGATACGACGGTGCGTAGCGTGCGGGTGTATCACGAGCGGGGACTGCTGCCGTCACCCGAGGTCAGAGGCAGAATCGGGTATTACGACACCGACCATCTGAGTCGCCTGCAGACCATCAGCCGGCTGCTGAGCCGGGGGATGAAACTCAACGGGATTCGCGAGCTGCTGGACGCGTGGGACCGCGGCGACGGTCTCGCCGAGGTCCTCGGTGTCACCGATCAGCCCGCCGCACCGGCTTCCCACCACCAGGAAATCTCGACCGATCTCCTCCCCCATTCGGAGTTGCCCGGTTACGTGCGCGAGGCGCTGGACTCCGGTAAGGACCCGCTGGACGCCTACCAGATCACCAATCCGCGATGCTGGGACCTCGCCACCCGGCTCGTCGACTCCGGCCTGTCCGAGATCGACGCCATCCAGCTCGTCGAGCGGCTGCGCCAGGACTGCAACCACATCGCCGACCGCTGCGCGGCGGAGATCCTCTATCTGCTGGCCGGGCAGAAGTACGGCCAGCAGGCCGATCACGGCCCGAAGGACCGCGCCAAGCTGGAGTCCGAACTCGCGTTCGCGCATCTGATCGCCACGCGCGCCGCGGCCGAACTCATCGACCAGGCCTTCGCCCGGCACGCCGACGCCTCGGCCTGGCCCGCGACCACGCCGATGGCCGACGGCACGATCCCGTTCTTCCGGGCCGCGAACCGGACGGGCCAGGCCGCAGCCGAATAGGTCAGCCGAGTAGGTCAGTCGGCGCGGGGGCGCAGCACAACGACGGGAATCTCCCGTTCGGTCTCGCGTCCGCGGAACTTCCCGCGACGTCGCCGGGCCGTGAACAACTCGAATCCCCGCCTACCACAAGGGCTTTCGTACCGCTGTGACCTGCGCCGATGGTCGGGATGACAGGATTTGAACCTGCGACCCTCCGCTCCCAAAGCGGATGCGCTACCAAGCTGCGCTACATCCCGTGCACGGGGGTGGCTGCGCTGGATCCCCCGACAGACGGGAACCGGCAGTCGGCCCCTGCCAGAGCGGGCGACGGGAATCGAACCCGCACCATCAGCTTGGAAGGCTGAGGTTCTACCATTGAACTACGCCCGCAGGCACACGACATCGATGGGATCGCCACGATGTCGTCTGCGCCTAGGACTGTACCGAACCTCACTTCGGAAATGCCAATCGCCCGGTGCGGACACATCCCGCACCCGAACGGACCGGTCGGCTCGTCAAAAAATTCTTCCCACTCCTGATACGAACCGGCTGGTCGGACGAGCGCGGGAAGCGAGCGCCCGGGCGCCTCTGCATCGGCGTGGCGTCGATGACATGCTGAACACGCCAGCGCGACACGCAGGACAGAGGTGTAACACGGAGGTCTCGGCAGCGATGACACGAGCGATCGCCATTCGCGAGATATCGGAACAGGTTGTAAAACACCATTTTTCGGTGTCGGGTGGCTTGCTAGGATCCTTTTTGCCGGACGGGGGTATCTGGAAAGGGGGCGGTGAGCATGCATCACGCACGATGTAGCCGACCGCAAGGTAGTGAGCACGATCCGGAGGGCGTGACCGGCGAGGGCGCCGGCACTGACGGCGTCCGTGTGGGGTGAGCGTGATGCCCGCCGAACTCGACACGCAGGCCATCGCGGCCACCACGCGGGACTGGGTCCGCGCTGTCTACAGTGGCAGCGGTCTCACCGTCTCGCCCGAGCACCTGGAGCAGGTATTCGCCGGAATCATCGATGAACTGATGTATCTGGCGGCGTCCGAACCGTTTCCGGTGTCGGCCGCGCGCGCCATCGGCCAGCGGCTCGCCGAGCCGCCGTTCGACCGCACCCGCATGCTGGCGCCCGCCACTCGCGCGCTGCTGGGCTTCGCGCCGGGCGAACCGGGTGCGTTGGTGGCGACGCGCTGGCCGTTCGTCGCCAGCCACGCCATCGACGCATACGCGGAGGAACTGCAGAAGCGCGCCCTGGCACAGCAGGAGCGCAACCTGACCGCCGCGGTCTCGGTGCGGGTGCAGGAGATCGCCGCCCTGCAGCACCGGCTGCGCCACGAGGCCACCCACGACGCGCTCACCGACCTGGCCAACCGGTCGCTGCTGCAGGAGCGGGTGCGGCTGATGGCGACCGACCGCTCCAAGGGCGTCGGCCTGCTGCTGATCGACCTGGACGACTTCAAGCAGATCAACGACGGCTACGGCCATTCGGTCGGCGACGAGGTGCTGGTGGAGATCTCCCGCAGGTTGCGGGCCACCTGCCCCGAGGACACGGTGGTGTGCCGGTACGGCGGCGACGAGTTCGTCCTCGCGCTGCCCGCCCGCCGCAACACCCTGGGCGACCTGGCCATGCGCATCCTCGCCGCGCTCCAGGATCCCGTGCCCACCGCGGGCGGTCCGGTGCCGGTCTCGGCCAGCGTCGGCACCGCCTACTGCCCGCCCGGCCGGTCGTGCGACTTCTCCGATCTGCTGCGGAGCGCCGACCGGGCCATGTATTCGGCGAAGACGGCCGGCAAGCGCCGCTTCGCCCTGTCGGAGATGGACGACGAGGAGCCGGAGCCCGGGGGATTCGTCCCCGCCCGGCTCGGCTACGACACGGCCGTCGCCGGCTGATCGGCGGCCGGTCCCCACCGGCGCGCCCGCGTACGCTGGTCGATGTGGCAACGCTTCTGGTTCTGCTGGTCCTAGTCTTGGTGGTGTTCCTGGCCGTGTCATTCTTCGGACGTTCCGCGCAGCGCAATCGCCAGGCCACCGAACTGGCCGACGCCAAGGCCGACGCCCGCCGCCTCATCGAGCGGCTGGGCGGACAGGTCTACAACCTGGTCGGCAACGACGAGGCCTCCAAACAGGCCCTGGCCGACGCCGGCGAGCGGCTCAACGCCGCCGGATCCCAGATAGACCAGGCGAATACTGTCACGCAGGCCCGCCTGGCCAAGGAGACCGCGGTGGAGGGCCTGTACTACGTGCGCGCGGCCCGCACCGCGATGAACCTGGACGCGGGCCCGCCCGTTCCGGAACTCGACGGTCAGCGCTCGGCCGGCAAGGTCACCGAGGACCGCACGGTCGACTTCGAGGGCCGTCGCGTCGAGGCATCGCCGACACCCTCACCGCAGACGCCCAACTACTACCCCGGCGGCCGCGTCGCCGGGCGCCCGGTCCCCGCGGGCTGGTACTCCGAGCCCTGGTGGAAGACCGCGCTGGTCGCGGGCGCCTGGGGCATCGGCTCGGTCCTCCTGTTCGACGCCCTGTTCAGCGGCATGTCCGGCGTCGCGTACGGCGCCTCCGGATTCGAGAACGGCTACGGCGAGGGCTACGACGCCGGCTTCGAGGCCGGCCAGGACGCGGGCGCGGACCAGGGCGTGATCGGCGGCGACCAAGGCGGCGACCAGGGATTCGCGGACCAGGGCGGCGGCTACGACAGCGGCGGCTTCGAGGGCGGCGGTGGTGGTGGTTTCGACGGCGGCGGCTGGGGCGGCGGCTTCGATGGTGGAGGGTTCGATGGCGGCGGCTTCGACGGCGGGTTCTGAGCTCGCCCGGCGCTATCCCCGCCCCGTACACCCACTACTCTCGCCCGCGCACCACTCTTACCCGGCATAGCACTCTCGCCCGGCACGGCACCACCCTGCGCCCAGCGCGGCATCATCTCGGCCCGGTGCAGCACCACTCCCGTCAGCGCATCACCGAGTTCGCCTCTCCGACGCCGGGATTCACCCCGGCTGGCAGGTAGGGCACCAGAAGAGGTTGCGGCCGTCCAGGATTGCGTGTAGCACGGTGGAACCGCAGATCCGGCACGGCTCCCCTGCCCGCCGGTAGACGTAGGTGCGCGGCTTGCCGTCGGCGTAAGCCGGTGCGCCGCGGTCGTGTTCGCGCCGCACCACCACGATCTTGCCGCGCCGCACACCCACCTTCATGAGTTCGACCAGGTCGGTCCACAGCGCGTCCCACTCGTCCGCCGTCAGATCGCGGCCCGGCCGCTGCGGCGAGATACCGTGCCGGAACAGCAGTTCCGCGCGATAGACGTTCCCGACCCCGGCGACCACGGACTGATCCATCAGCAGCGCGCCGAGCGGTCGCGACGAGCGGCGGATGCGCTGCCACGCGCGGTCGGGATCGGCATTGCGGCGCAACGGGTCCGGACCCAGCCGCGCCGTCAGCGCCGCCACCTCGGGTTCGTGCAGGACCTCGCAGGCGGTGGGCCCGCGCAGATCGGTGCCGTACACCGGCCCGTCGGCGCGCCCGGCGCCGAAGATCCGCATGCGCACCTGCCCGACCGGAACCCCCAGCGATTCGGCCGGTTCGGAGAACGTGCCGTAGAGCCCGAGGTGGACGTGGACGACGAGGCCCGAATCGTAGTGGTGCAGCAGATGTTTGCCCCACGCCTCGGATTTGACCAGCACCCGCCCGTCCACCAGCGCCGCCCCGTCGGCGAAGCGCCCCTGCGGGCTCGACACCCGCACCACGCCCCCGGCGAATCGCTGGTGATGCACTTTCGCCAAGCGGTGCAGAGTATGTCCCTCAGGCATCGATGCCCTTCACCTCATCCGGACGAATCGAATCCACGCACGCCAGCCGGTCCGGACACTCGCCGCGCGGTGCCCGAACCGGCCGTGATCGCGCGCGAACCTCAGTTCGCGACCGCGGGGGCCTCGCCGGTCTTCTCGTACTCGGCGATGATGTCGATGCGGCGCTGGTGGCGGTCCTCGCCCGACCAGGGGGTGGCGAGGAAGGCGTCGATGATCGCCAGCGCGTCCTCGGTGCTGTGCATGCGGCCGCCGATGCCCATCAGCTGAGCGTTGTTGTGCTCGCGGGCCAGCCGCGCGGTCTCGACGCTCCACGCCAGCGCGCAGCGGGCGCCGGGGACCTTGTTCGCGGCGATCTGCTCGCCGTTGCCGCTGCCGCCGAACACGATACCGAGACTGCCCGCGTCGGCCACCACGCGCCGCGCCGCATCGATGCAGAACGCCGGGTAGTCGTCGACGGCGTCGTATTCGCGGGCCCCGCAGTCGAAGACCTCGTGACCGGCCCGCTGCAGGTGGTCCTTGACGAGGTTCTTCAGTTCGAAGCCGGCGTGATCGGCACCCAGGTATACGCGCATGGCAGCGATTGTGTCAGGCGCTCGAGGGCCGGTGTGCCCGGGGCCGACGCGGTGTGCCGGCGGCACGCCGGCCGGTTACTGCCTAAGGTTCAGCACATGCAGTTCGACGACAACACGTCGCCCCCGACGGCACATTCGGGACAGCGGCCCGCCGCCCCGAATCCCACTGACGCGCTGGCGGGTTGGGACCCCACAACGGGCCCGCCCGGCTGGGCCCCGCAGATCCCGTACTCGCCGCCGTCGCCCCCGGTGGTGCAGCAGACGCGCGGCCTGTCGCCGTACGGCATGCCGGCCCGGCACAGCTGGGAGATCCCGATGCTGGTGATCGTCATCGTGGTCACCGTCGTCGGCTACCTGCTGAGCCTGCTGCTGTTGTTCGCCGGCGTGATCAACGACTATCTGCTGCTGTTGCTGGGCGCGCCGATCCTGCTGTGGTTCGGTCGCGGCCTGAACTACGCGACGCAGCGGGTCAACGCCGTGAAGATGTCGCCGACGCAGTTCCCCGAGGGCTACCGGATGGTGGTCGAGGCGGCCCAGCGCTTCGGCATGGCGACCGTCCCCGACGCCTACGTGACGACCGGCAACGGCCAGATCAACGCCTTCGCGTCCGGCCACGGATTCCGGCGCTACGTCGTGGTGTACAGCGATCTGTTCGAGGTCGGCGGCCAGGCTCGCGACCCCGACGCGCTGTCGTTCATCATCGGCCACGAGGTCGGGCACATCGCCGCGGGCCACGTGTCCTATTGGCGGCAGCTGGGCATGTTCCTGGTGCCGTTCCTGCCGATCCTCGGCAATTCGCTCATCCGCAGCCAGGAGTACACCGCCGACAATCACGGCTTCTGCAATCGCCCGGTCGGCGCTCCCGGCGCGATGCGCGTCCTGGCCGGCGGCAAGTGGCTGAACCCGCTGGTCGGCTTCGACGAGATGGCCGACCGCGCGGCACAGGAGAAGGGCTTCTTCGTCTGGGTTGCCAACGCCATGGCCTCACACCCGGTCCTGACCTGGCGCATGTGGGCCCTCCGCGACCGCAGCCGCCACGGCAAACTCTTCCTCCGCCCGACCGCCCCACCCAACTCGCTCCCGCCACAAGGCTTCCCCTCACCCGGCGGATACTCGCCGGGCGGCCCCGGCTATCCCCCGGTAGGCCCGGGGCAACCACCTAGCTCGGGGCAACTCACAGGACCAGGGCAACCGACGACCGGGTCGGGGTACCCGCATACCGGCCCCGGCCACCCGTCGTACGGACCCGGCTATCCGACGGGCGGGCCAGGGTCGGCGGGCGGACCGGGATATCCGCCCCCGAAGGACTCCGGCCCGACCGACACCACGCGATACGGCGAGATCCCCGGCCTGCCACCCAACCCGCCGCAATAGCGCCGGGCTCCATTGGCCGCCATCCCGGTACGGCCCGAGTTCCCACTGTTTCCGGCACGCTTTCGGCCGGAAACCCTCAGTCGAACTGGGGATCCTCCGTGCGGGTGCGCTTGAGTTCGAAGAAGTGGGGGTAGGAGGCCAGGGCGACGGCGCCGTCCCAGACCTTGCCCGCGTCCTCGCCGCGGGGGATGCGCGACAGCACAGGGCCGAAGAAGGCGACGTCGTTGATGTGGATGGTCGGGGTGCCGACATCCTTGCCGACCTTGTCCATCCCGGCGTGGTGGCTGGCGCGCAGGGCCTCGTCGTAATCGGTGCTGCCGGCGGCCTCGGCCAGCTCGGCGGGCAGGCCGGCCTCGGCGAGGGCCTCGTCGATCACGACGGCCAGCGTCGCGGCCCGGTCCTCGCGCTCGTATTCGGCGCGGCGGTTGTGGATGCGGGTGCCCATCGCGGTGTACAGCGGGGCCAGCACCTTGTCGCCGTGCTGCTGCGCGGCCGCGATCGCGACCCGGACCGGGGCCCAGGCCGTCTTCATCATCTCCTGGTAGATCTCGGGCAGGTCGTCGCGGTCCTCGTTCAGCACGGCGAGGCTCATCACGTGGAAGCCGACCTCGATATCGCGAACCTTCTCGACCTCCAGAATCCAGCGGGAGGTGATCCAGCACCAGGGACAGAGCGGATCGAACCAGAAGTCCACGCGGTCCTTGGCGCCGGTCGGGGTAGTCGTCGTATCGGTCACATCGTGTCCTCTCGAAGTATCGGCCGGCGCCCGATCACACAGACGCCGTCGTCACTGATCAACGACGGAAACTTCCGGATATTTCCCGATCCGGCCGCGCGGGCGCAGTAGGGTCGGATTCGACCTGGTTGCCGTCGCACGGAGGTTTCCCATGTCTACAGATTCCAGGTTCGTCATCGTCGGCGGCGGGCTGGCCGCCGTCAAACTCGCGGAGGCGTTGCGCGACAACGACTTCGACGGCACGGTGACCCTCGTCGGCGGGGAGGAACGGCTCCCCTACGAGCGGCCGCCGCTGTCGAAGGAGCATCTGCTGGGCAAGCAGCAACTCCCCGATTTCACCCCGCAACCGGCCCAGTGGTACCGCGACCACCATGTCGAGGTCATGCTGGGCACCACCGTCACCGCGCTCGACCGCGCCGCGAAAACCGTTGCGCTGCCGGATGGTTCGACCCTGCACTACGACAAGCTGGCCCTGGCGACCGGCTCGCGACCGAGGCGGCTGCCGATTCCGGGCGCCGACGCCGACGGTGTGTACGAACTGCGCACCATCGAACAGTCCGATGCCCTGATCGAGCTGTTCCGGTCGGCCCGCAAGCTGGCGGTGATAGGCGCGGGCTGGATCGGGCTCGAGGTCACCGCGGCCGCCCGCGCCGCCGGGGTCGAGGTGACGGTGCTGGAGACCGGGCAGGTGCCGCTGCAGGCCGCGCTCGGAACCCGGATGGGCGAGGTCTTCGCCGCCCTGCATCGCGCGCACGACGTCGACCTGCGCTGCGGCGTCACGGTCGCCGAGATCACCACCGCGGACGGCCGCGCGACCGGTGTGCGGCTCGACGACGGCACCGTAGTCGAGACCGACGCCGTCCTGCAGGCCGTGGGCGCGCGGCCGAATATCGAACTGGCCGCCGATGCCGGCCTCCCGGTGGAGCACGGCGTCCTGGTCGACGAGAGCCTGGCGACCGGCGACCCGGATATCGTCGCGGTCGGCGACATCGCCGAACAGCAGCATCCCGTCCTCGACCGCCGCATCCGGGTGGAGCACTGGGCGACCGCGCTCAACCAACCGGCCGTGGCCGCGCTGACCATGCTCGGCAAACCGGCCGTCTACGATCGGCTGCCGTATTTCTTCACCGACCAGTACGACCTGGGCATGGAATACACCGGATTCGTCGGGCCGGATCAGGACGCGTCCGTCGTGGTCCGCGGCGATCTGGAGGCCCGCGAGTTCGTCGCCTTCTGGCTGGACCCCGGAAATCGGGTGCTGGCCGGGATGAACGTGAACGTCTGGGATGTCACCGACCGGATCAAGGAACTGATCCTGTCGGGTGAGCCAGTCGATCCGCAGCGGTTGGCCGACACGGCGACAAAGTTGTGACCGGCGTCACAGCGCGAGAGTGTAGAGAGATCGCGGCCGGTTCCGACATGTCCGTGAGAGCGCCACACCGGGCGCACCGAACAGCGAGGAACCGGCCGTGAAATACATGCTGCTGAAGACCTACACCCCGACCGCGCACTGCGACATCCCGATCGACGAGTGGGCCCCGGAGGAGATCGCCGCGCACATGGAGTTCCAGCGCACGCTGGGCGACGAACTGCGCAAGTCCGGGGAGCTGGTCGACGCCCGCGGCCTGGCCTTCCCCGATCAGGCGCGCATCGTCTGCTCCGACGGCCGCTCGGCGCCGGTGGTGACCGACGGCCCGTTCCCGGAGACCAAGGAGTTCCTGGCCGGCTACTGGATCGTCGACGTCGACAGCGAGGACCGGGCCATCGAGATCGCCGCCCGCGCCTCGGCGGGCCCCGGCCCCGGCGGTAAGCCGGTCGGGGAATACATCGAGGTGCGGGCGGTCATGGACGCCCCGCCGACCGAGTTCTGAGCCCGGACCGCACCGTGCCCGATATGCCGTCCCCCACCGAGCCGAAATCCGACTCGGCCTCCGCTGGGCGACCCGGCTCCGGCATCACACGGACCGATCACATGCTTGCCGGCCCGCTACGGCATCCCGACTCCGGCACGACGCCGGTCGGCGGCATGTCCTTCGACCTGCCACGCTCTCGCGATTCTCGCGCGGACGAGGTGGCCTACCTCCTGCGCGAGATCGCGCCGAGCGTGCTGGGCATCGTGGTGCGGCGCTCCGGGGATTTCGACCTGGCCGAGGACGCGGTGCAGGAGGCAATGCTGGCCGCGGCGACGCAGTGGCCGCGGGACGGCCTGCCGGACAATCCCCGCGCGTGGCTCGTCCAGGTGGCGCAGCGGCGGCTGACGGATGCCGTGCGCGCGGAGATCTCCCGGCGCAACCGGGAGGTCGCGGTGGCGGTGCGCGATGTGCCGCCCGCCGACGCACCGTCCTCGCACGACGACACCCTCACGCTGTTCCTGCTGTGCTGCCATCCGGCGCTGTCCCCGGCGAGCGCCGTCGCCCTGACGCTGCGGGCGGTGGGCGGTCTCACCACCGAGGAGATCGCCCGCGCCTTCCTCCTCCCGGAACCGACCATGGCGCAACGGATCTCGCGAGCGAAAAAGCGCCTGGCGGGCCTGGAGCGACCGTTCGCTACACCGGCCGGACTCGCCGACGAGACCCGTCTCGGCGCGATGCTGCACGTGCTCTATGTCATGTTCACCGAGGGCCACACCGCGACCGGCGGCGCGGACCTGTACCGCGTCGACCTGGCGGCCGAGGCGATTCGGCTGACGCGCCTGGTCCACCGCCTGCGCCCCGACGATCCGGAGGTGACGGGCCTGCTGGCGCTGATGCTGCTCACCGACGCCCGCCGCGAGGCTCGCACCGGGCCCGCCGGGGAACTCGTCCCGCTGATCGAACAGGACCGTTCCCGGTGGGACCGGACGCGCCTGACCGAGGGCGTACGGCTGGCGACGGCCGCCGTCCGGCACGGCCTGCGGGGCCCGTACCGCATCCAGGCCGCGATCGCCGCCCTGCACGGCCAGGCGCGCCGCGCCGAGGACACCGACTGGGAACGAATCCTGGTGCTGTACACCCTGTTCGACGACCTGGCCCCCAACCCGATGGTGACCCTCAACCGCGCCGTGGCGACCGCGATGGTGCACGGCCCCGCCGCGGGCCTGGCACTCGCGGCCACGCTGGAGGACCCGCTCGCGGGCAATCATCGCCTCGACGCGGTCCGCGGCCACCTGTACGAAATGGCGGGCGACCGCCCTGCCGCCGTCGCCGCCTACACCGCGGCGGCCCGCCGCACCACCAGCGCCCCGGAGCGCGACTACCTGACCCTGCGAGCCGCCACGCTGCGAAACGAGGACTGAGATGACCTACGAGAAGGACCCCCGCGTCGACGCCTACATCGACCCGCTACCGGACTGGCAGCAGGAGATCTGCCGCCGCGTCCGCGACCTGGTCCACGCCGCGGACCCGGAGGTCACCGAGACCGTCAAGCGCACGGTCCAGCCGTACTTCGTGCTCCAGGGCAATATCTGCGCGCTTCTGGCCACGAAGGACCACGTGAACATCTTCCTCTACGACGGCGGCATCGTCCCCGACCCGGCGGGCATCATCACCGGCGGCCACGACAACAAGACCGCCCGCATGATCTCGCTCTACGAGAACGACGAGATCAACACGAGTGCCCTGGTGGACATGTTCCGCGCCATCATCGCGAACAACCGCGCGGGCGGCTGGCGAAAGGTCAAGGCGCGCAGCTGATCACGACCGAAGCGACACCAGTTC